>JBFLZJ010000009.1:0-81281 GCA_040755875.1 Pseudomonadota bacterium
GACCACGCTCTGCCACCTGCTTGACCGCCGCAATCTTGAATTCCTCTGTGTACCGCTTTCCGCTCATGCCTTCTCCTTGTGCCCAACATTATGGCTCAGGAGTGTCTACGATAGTCGTGGCGATTCAAAGCGAACTGCTAAAATGCTCAAGCGCAACTACCACGGTTGAACATTTGCGCCCAGGTTACTCGCGGCGCGACATACATTTAGGCAGCTCCACATAACAAAAGACATCGGTCTTTGAAGGACGCAGAGTGGGTATATTTGACGGACGAGAAAAGGCTTTAGAGGCGACAGTTGCATCGCTTCGTATAGCGCTTGCTGAGACAGAACGATCAAATAATGTGCTAGTTAAAACAGCGAAAGAGTCATCAGAGCAGATTATTGAGCTTCGAAAAATGCTTGAAAACAACAGAGCAAAGACAGCAGCGCTTGAGCAGCGCTTGGCGGACCGAAACGATCTTCCGGAGAAGAACCTCGCGGCGATTCGCATTTTCGTACGGGGGCTAGGCGGTGCATTGCTCTGCGCAAGCATCGCGTTTGCTGTGTATTTGGCGTTAGGGAAAGGATATGCTGAGTCTCGTCAACTCATCTGGTCTCTGTATATCTTCACGCAGTTCATCGGAATGTACCTTTTGGGCTTCGGAGCACATACAACCCTACGCTCGCTGTCTCTTCTCGGGTCTTACATGTCGACAGTGACCGTCATAAGCGCGGTAGCCATCGGAATGACCGTGATGAAGTATGCCAACCTGCTAGACACCGATCAACTCGTAGCCTTGGGTGGAGTGAACGCACTTGGCGTCCCGCTACTAATCTACGTCGAGCGGCGCAGGGCACTAACAGCACCAGTGAAGAGCTAGACACTCGCGGCCCATTAGCATTAGCTTCCGGGGGCAACGGCTCTAGGCATCGGCAATGCCCTAGTCTGTGGTGGTTTTTGCTTGCTTGCGCAGCGCGAAACTTGGAAAGGTGGCAGCGGGAACGATGGCACCGTTCACGCTGCCTGTTCTACGTTACATTTCGTTAACCAGACGCGCTGTTTTTGGATCGTACATTGCGCCAATAATCGAACCATCCTTTATACGTTCAACCGCCTCATCAATCACATGAAGTGGCACCAGAAACCATTCTCTTGGCTTAACTGGGTGGCCAAATCGATCTTCGATCATTAGGTCCAACTGTGCGGCCCCAAACAAGCGATGAAAGATGTTTTCTAGTTTGGCGCGGTTGACGTTATGTAAATTGTAGGTGGCGACAACTTCGACATCGGCTAGTAGATAGGTTGGATCTTTTTCTGCACCATTGATGCGGGTTTCGACTTTTCCACCCGTTACACCAATCTTATGGATTAGCTCGCGATGTTCTTCGATAAATGGATGGCTGGATAGGCTGCGTAACACATAGATGGTGCCGCTTTCAATATCATCCTCTTCCAATGTTCCACCAAATAACGGACCGGCACTCGGATCGGTGATTAGTCGTGCTGCTTCATCGCGGTGTAGAGCGCGCTGGAGGGAACGCTGCAACACATCGCTTTCGGTTTCATTGTCGTAAATGACTCGCAGCCGACTATCACGTCGCTCATATTGCGTCGTGAATTCGTCGCCCACTTCGGCAACGTAGGCGATCTGACCACCTATGATGAAGAACGTACCTTGCTGTATCTCATCCAAAGCTCGGACCTTGAAGGATCGGGTCTGACGCTCACCAGACTTCAGCTCGCTCCTAACCGCTTCGAACAGAGATTTAAATTTATCGAAATCTTTGCAGGCTGTGCGATTGCCTATTTCCTCCGCTGCGCGCTTTTCAGTGCTGGAACGTACATGGCGTAGTACGGTGATATCGTCCGTATCGACTGGCACGTCGCCAATACCCAGCTCGGCCAGCAACGCGTCCTCGTCCATCTCATCGACGTTTGCAGGCACCGTAGCCGTGCTTGAGAGCAGACCTACATTATCAAGTCCAGTCAAGAGAGCCTGTGCTTCCGGCAATTTTCGTATCTGGTCTAGACGCACGGCGTACAGGCGCTCGAAGATGTCCTTGCCTTCGTCATGTTGTGGCGCGCGGCCGTGATCGTGATAGAAGCGAAGTATGTCTTCAAACCCGGCAATAATGCGCTCTTCATGTGGGGTCCGGCTGGATGTCTTAAGCGGAGCGACTTCTACGCCAAGAGCATCCAAGAGTTCGTCATCATCCATATTAGCCATTGCTGAACTCTCCCTTTGCTTGCGCGACCTTTGCCTGCGCGCGGTAACGTGCCAGCGCAACGACGCCTTCAGCCATGCGCTTTTCCCATCCATCTGCAGAATTTATGTCAGGGAGACGACCACGTTCATACTTGAACTGCAGCGCCCGTCTTGCCAGATCGCGGGCTTCGTCTTCCGGAATGCTCACCTTCTTCGCCGCAATGCTGGCCTGGACTTGGCGCAGTGATTTTTCATCCATTGCTTTCGCCAGTACCGCATAGGCTGCATCAAATGGGTTAATGCGGTCGATTAGATCAATATCCAGGTCGCGCACATTGACGAACTTACGCACCCCGTCCAGAAGTGCTGTACTGCCCTGAGCGATTTCGGCACCGCGGGAATCGCTCTCGACCAATGCTAGTTTCGCCTGCTGTGTGATGTTCATGGCAGCAATCGCGTGCTGACGGATGGCTTCCTGATCGTTTTCGCTCAAGTCGGGGTATCGTTCACGTACGATCTTGCCCATGCGTAGCTGCGTCAGCTCTTCGGGAAGCGTGTTGTCTTTGTCGAATAAGCCACGCTCCAATACGGTCTTGTCTTGCAAAAAGCTGGTAACAACTTCGTTGAGATCCTCTTTGCAAACGCGAGTGGCCTCAGGGCTGTGGGGCGTTACCAACCCGTTAATCTCTACATGATACTGACCGGTTTCCTGATTTACGCCGACGTTGCGTCCACCTTCCTTGTAACCCTCTTCGCCGTAGTCAAAGCCTTCTTTGGGGCCAGTGTTTTTTGGCGTGAACTCATACCGAGGCGCCAAGACTTGCTCCATTAGTAAGCTGGCAGAAATTGCCTTGAGCATGTCGTTGACAGCCTCGGCGACGGCAGCTTGTTCAGCGGTCGGTTCGGCGATCAAGTTGGTAAATCGTGATCTTTCCTTCCCCTCGGCGTCACGGGTAGCGCGGCCAATGATTTGCACGATTTCGGTCAGGCTACTACGGTAGCCGATGGTTAGGGCATGCTCGCACCAAATCCAATCAAAGCCTTCCTTCGCCATACCGAGCGCAATAATGACGTCCACGTGCTCTCGATTGTTTTTATGCGCCGGGTCTTTCAGGGCGGTAAGCACTTTGGACCGTTTGGCTGGATCGCTGTCATCCACCAGGTCGGCCACCTTTAGGGTACGTCCATCCGCTGCCTTCATTAGATGGAAGCCAGTGGCCGGATCAACGCCCTTCCATTCTCCGAGGCCGTGCATGATTTCATCCACCTCGCGTTGTTTGTCCTTGAGACTTTCACGGGCGTTTACATTGGGAATGTGGACTATAGTTTTCAGTGCCGGGTCCAACACTTTAGCGATGGCGTCGACGTAAGGACCAGTGTAAAAGAAATAACCAATGTCCAGCGACTTAAGCCAGCGGTAACCGTTGAGCTGCTCGTAATACGTGTAAGTGACGGTCTCGAATTTGGCCTCATCTGCCGGCCCCAACACTGCTTCGCTGTCGCCACGAAAATAGGAGCCTGTCATTGCTACCAGATGCACCTTATCGCGGGCGATGAACTCTCCTAACTGGCTGCCTAACTTGTTGTCAGGATTACTAGAGACATGATGAAACTCGTCGACAGCAATCAACCGGTCATCGAATGCTTGGATGCCTAACTCTTCCACTGCAAAACGGAAAGTAGCATGTGTGCAAACCAGAACCTTGTCGGTGCTCTCCAGAAACTTACGCACTGCGTCTACTTTGGACTTAGCAACACGAGGCTCATCGATCCCAGGGGCGTTGCACAGGTTCCACTGCGGGACGACCTGCCAGTCCCAGTAAAAGCCATACTGAGACAGTGGCTCATCGCCAAAACTACCCCCGATCGAACGCTCAGGGACAACGACAAGGGCCTGCCGTAAGCCCTGATTGTTGAGCTTGTCCAGCGCGATGAACATAAGTGCGCGGGACTTGCCTGATGCGGGTGGTGATTTGATTAGCAGATACTGCTCACCACGCTTGGCATAGGCACGTTCCTGCATTGCACGCATTCCTAGTGCATTGGCCTTGCTAGATACCCCGGTGCGCGCCGTGGCGATGGATACCGATGGCACGGTGTGGGTATTGGTCGGATTGCCGACTTGTTCGCTCATGCTGCTTTCTTTCCTTTTGTGGTTTTTATGGCAAGCGTGATCCTAGCCGCATCGGCAGTCATCTTTGTATACAGCTCAAAAAGTTTTTCTAGCCGCTCGGTGTCATTCTTAAATCGGCGGCCAATATAAATTCGTTCCAGTACTTCATCATTACGTTCGTGCGCGCGCCGCAAGTTTTCGGGCATTGCTTCTGGTTCGTACAGATCGGCAATAGTAGCCGGGAAGTGCGCTTCACGAGCTAATAAGATGTCTTCGGCACACTGGATCAGGTCGGCCTTGTTCTGATCAGTTAACAACGGCACGGGAAAGGTATTCCAACCTAGTGTGCTGGAATATCGGTAGCGCGTCTCTAGCGCACCGCAAATGGTTGCAGTCCAGGCAAGATGCAAACGTGATGAGAAAATAGCTACATTCCAAAGTGGTGCGTCATACAAGGCTGACGCGCTATTTGAAACAATGTCGCCGCTAGACCCGAGTGCAAATGGCAAATATTCACGATTCTCTGAGCTGTGAAGCGGAATCACGACTGGAACCTCGTTGCCGACCTGCCGCACCTCGCCGAAACGATATGGCGTGCGAGCAAGTTTTTTCGTGGCTCCACGGTCACTTGCAGACCGATGAGCGGCTACCCGAGCAAAGCGTTCAGCGAACCATTGATAGCTTGATGCCTCGGCATACTCCGAGCTGTCAACCCATATGCAATAGCGCAGCTTGCCGTCAATTGCCTCGTCTGATCCGAGGAAGGGCCGTATAAACTTGCGAGGAATGTCGTGGTTAAGTACTGCTGCTTCCAACTCCTCGCGTTTGAGAATCAATCCTCCGCTATCATTCGGCATATTGCCGAATGCCATCGATGAAACATCACTAATTGCGCTCATGCTTTTCTCGACGATGACATTCTTTGCTGGAACGAGATATGCGTTAATATTTTCAACGTCCTTTACCGTAAGCGCTCCACCCTTTTCTGAAACATACAGTCTGCGGTTTTTTCTAGGCCGCCTTGATAGACCAACAATTACGACAGTTACACCTGCATTATTAGCCGCGAGATTTTTCCACTTGAACGACGTGTGTGCGAAGGCTATTTCATACCCTGACGCAAAAATTAAAGGCCATAAAACGGGTACTTGTTGTCCTTGACAAATAGAGTTTGTCGCGACAAATGCTGCAGAAGATTCGGTCGCATTCCCGTACTCAACGGCTTTGACAAACCAGCCTGCAACATAATCCAGTGTTCCCCAAGTGCCAGCACGGTTTTCAAAGACGGCGCTCATATCTGCTTTGCGCAGCTCTGCTTCCCGTTTTAATTTTTCCTTTTGTTCCTTGGTCGAGCCTTTGGGCGGTTTTACATTTGACCCGACATACGGTGGATTACCGCAGATATACGTCTCACCGCCTTCGTTCACAAAGTCGATTTCTACCTGATTCAATGGCGTGCCAAACAAATCATCCGCCACTAGCTTTACCCCTGTTCCCGTAGGGGGGCAAATATTCAACCAATCTAACCGCAGCGCATTGCCACAAATAATCCAGTTCTGCGAATCCAGTGGCAAAAATTCCGCCACCGCATCCTTCTGACCACGATACAGCACATCACATTGGAATTCAGCGATGATAAGTGCGAGGCGGGCAATCTCTGCTGGGAAATCCCGCAACTCGATGCCTCGGAAGTTAGTCAACGGTATCTCGCTTCCCAGATGCGTTTCCCCTCGTCGACGGTTGATTTCCGCCTCGATTTCACGCATCTGCTTGTAGGCAATGACCAGGAAGTTGCCGGACCCGCATGCTGGGTCGAATACACGGATGCGCGCCATACGCTTGCGCAGGTTCAGTAGCTTGATCCTGTTATCTCCTGCTTCAACCAATTGTGCGCGCAGGTCATCCAGGAACAGTGGGTTCAGCACTTTCAAGATGTTCGGCACGCTAGTGTAGTGCATGCCCAATGCACCACGTTCGTCATCGTCAGCCACAGCTTGGATCATGCTACCGAAGATGTCCGGGTTGATCTGCTTCCAGTTTAGACCGCCCGCGTGTAAAAGGTAGGTGCGTGCCATACGAGTGAAGCGTGGTACTTCGGTGCTTCCTGAGAACAGTCCACCGTTCACGTAGGGGAACTGATCAGCCCAGCTACGCAGCCGAGGTTGAGCATCGCTGCGCTCCGAGGGCTTGATGTTCATCGCGCGGAAGATTTGAGAGAGCACTTCATCGGTGTTGGAGCCGTCCCGGTCGCTCATCTGTTCGACAGTGCGGCTGAACAGCCCCTCACCGCTGAATATGTCCGTATCTTCGGCAAAGAAACAGAAGATCAACCGCGCCATGAAGTGGTTCATGTCGGCCCGACGTTCCTCTTTGGCCCAGTCCGGGTTCTCGCGCAGCAGCTCGATATACAACTTGTTCAGGCGGCCTGTCGCACGTACGTCGACAGGATTGTCCTTGATCTCCTTGATGGTGGAGATGCCCGCGAGCGGCAGAAAGAAGCCGAAGTGGTTGGGAAGATCCGTGTAAGAGCAAGCGATGGTTTCGCCGCCAACCAGTTCCTCGGCCTCGACGGTTTGCCCATCAGTGGCAAGAACAAATTTGGCCTTAGCTTTCACAGTGGCGGGGCTTGCTCTCAGCGCCTTGAGGGTCTCCCCCACGGTGCCAACTTTACATGCGGCAATGTGGATATTGTTGCGCTGTAGCACAGCCCCGGGTAGATCCGATGCATTATTGTTGCCCGTACGCAGGCGTTTAAGGGCCGTCTCCTTGTTACCAAAAGCTTGCAAAAATTCAAATGGAAACTCTTCTTGGTCAAACGGCTGAAGTGCTAACTCTGATATTGCGGATTCGATCTCTACTGCATTCATGGTGCACTTTAGTTATCCGAACAGCTACACATTCTGAGGTGTGTTAGCCCGGCAATTTTACGGGACGAAATTTACTTGCATCTTAGCATTGGGACCTAGGTAGAGGGCACCTTCGACAGGTATTTTCCAGACGACGAGATGTAGACACTGGGATCAGTTGGGGGGCCGTGAACTGATGTCGCGCACTCTTGGGTCGGCGCCACCGATAACGTAGGCTCAATGAGAACCCAAGGCGCGCTTGGCGATATTGCCGAAAAGGCTGTGTTGGGCCACAGCAGAGGTGGGCTGTAGTCAGCCTCCTCGCGAGCGTCGCCCAGGCGTCAGTGCTGTACCGCGGCGGGTAGCACATGCACGAGGCGCTCGCGAATATCCTACTCCCTTGTCTGCACCCTTAGGCCGAGCATTGCTTTCATGTCATGAGTTGCTCCTTGCAACCGCAATTCCTTAACGCTGCCTAACAAAACATCGTTCAACTACTTACGCTCGTGCGCACTGTAGAAGCACGTTTGGTTGACAGATAGATGCAATTTGCGTAGTTTGTCAACCATGGAAAAAACGATGATAAATGAGCGTATTCGGCGAGCAAGGGTGGCACGAGGCCTGACCTTAGACGAGGTCGCCAAGAGGATGGGCGATGTCAGCAAGCAAGCTGTTAGCAAGTTTGAGAACGGTCAAGCTATGCCGAACTCGGCACGCCTGTTGAAACTTGCGAAAGCACTGGACGTAAAGCCGGAATACTTCTTTAGAGCACAAAGCGTCAACTTTGCACCTCTTGAATTCCGTAAGTTGGCAAAAATGCCCGGCTATCGCCAAGAACAGGTTAAAGAGCAAATGCGAGAGCACCTTGAGCGGTATATATCGCTAGAAGATTCTTTGGCAGATTCCGTTACTTCTCAAGCACTCGCACCGCGTTGGATTAAAGTTACGTCACCCGAAGAGGCAGAAAACGCAGCTGATAAGCTCAGGCAGCACTGGGAAATTGGCGGTGACGCTATAGCTAACCTCACCGATTTACTGGAGGCTCATGGATTTAAGATTGTCTTACTGAAAGCACCAGATGATTTTGACGGTGCTTGCGCCTGCACCACTGACGAGGGACACGTCCTTATCTCACTCAACGACGCGCGGCCGGGTGAGCGCATGCGCTTTACTGCTGCACACGAACTGGGCCATTGGATAATGGACCTTCCCGCGGACATGCCAGAGAAGGTAAAAGAACAATGCTGCCACCGCTTTGCCGGCGCTTTTCTATTTCCTTCAGTACAAGTCAGAGCTGAATTTGGCGAACACCAGCGTTCTAGAGTGCTTCCGCAGGAACTCTTAAACGCTAAACAACTGTACGGCGTTTCGATGCAGGTCGTGCTTCGGCGCCTAAAAGATCTGGGATTGCTTTCTGAGTCAGGTTACAAGTCGCTGTACATTCTCATGAGTTCGAAGGGTTGGAGGAAGAACGAGCCTGGCGCGCTTGCGTGCGAGCGGCCTCGGCGTTTTGAATCGCTGGTGTTTCGAGGATTAGCAGAGAATGTCTTCACGTTATCGCGAGCGGCAGAGTTCCTCCAGCTCCCCTTGAGTTCCCTCGACTCAAAGGTGTTTAGTTCGCTGGTGCATGAATGAATTTAGTCTACATTAGCGATACGAACATTTGGATTGACTTCAGAAACGCAGGGCTGCTAGATGTTTTATTTTCCCTACCATTTACGCTCTGCTGCACTGATTTTGTTTTGAGCGAGCTAGATGATTTTGACCACGCCGCGTTGCGAGCTAAGGGCTTACAAGTTGATGAGCTTGACGAGAACGCGATTTCTCAGCTCTTTGACCTGACGTCTCAGCATAACAACAGTTCGCTCGCAGACGTCTCTTGTTATCACTTAGCCAAGTCGACCGGACGTCCGTTGTTGACAGGTGACGGCCAGTTGCGAAAACAAGCTGCGAAAGATGGGCTTAAAGTGCATGGAGCGCTTTGGCTGCTGGACCGGCTAGTTGAAACCGCCCTCGTACCACCGAATCGCGCAGCAGTTGGGCTTACTACTATGCTGTCCGCAGGCGCGCGTCTGCCCAAAGCCGAGTGCGAGGCTCGCTTGGCTGCATGGAATAAAGTCTGATGCATTGTCCCTCTGGAGCTGCGCTGCCGATCGTGAAAGCACAGTGATCGGTCGCGAGCGTACGCCTGTACGTGCCAAAGCTATGCTTTAGCCAAGCCGTCATCGTAGGATTTCGGACGAACGCGCCAACTAGGGAGTAGGTGCTCAACCAACTACCGCAACTGGACGTTAAGTAGCACGTCAGTAGCACGACAGTAGAACAGAAACACTGTTAGACACTTAGAATTTCTTCTAAGTCATTGATATGAAATGGTGCGGCTGGCTGGGATCGAACCAGCGACCCTTGGCTTCGGAGGCCAATACTCTATCCACTGAGCTACAGCCGCACGGGAAACTCCTGAGCGATGCGAAGGATACAGTCTTTCGCGCTTGACGTCCATGGAAAGTGTGGGCGCGCTTGCGGACGATGTGCCATAGGGCATTTTTTGGGACTATAATCGCCGATTGGCGGCCTTTGCAAAAATGCATGCAAGATGGGCAAGCGCAAGCGCCGGGTAGCAGGTTTTTTTAATCGTATTAAGGAAATCATGAGCGACGCACACAATGAACAATCGTTTATCCGGACGCCCAAGCAACTCATCGCGGTGGTCGCTGGTTTCTTCCTGGTCATCGTCATCGGCATCATCCTGCTGGTTGCCTTCGTCACGACCGACAAGCTCGAAGGCGCCGGTACCCAGAGCCTGAGCGACGAAGCGGTCGCCGCGCGCCTGCGTCCGGTGGCCGAGGAAGGCTTTACCCTGGTCGACGCCAACGCGCCGAAGGTGCTGCAGGCAGGCGACGCCGTCTACACCGCCGTGTGCGCGGCCTGCCACAGCACCGGCGCCGCCGGCGCGCCGAAAACCGGCGCCGCCGCCGACTGGACCGCGCGCCTGGCCCAGGGCTACGACACGCTCGTGAAACACGCCATCGAAGGCATCCGCGCGATGCCGGCCAAGGGCGGCAACCCGGACCTGGACAACCTGGAAGTCGAACGCGCCGTCGTCTACATGGCCAACCAGAGCGGCGCCAAGTTCAAGGAACCGGCCGCCCCCGCAGCGCCGGCAGCCGCGCCGGCCGCCGGCGCCCAGACCGAAGTGGCGGCCGCACCGGCAGCCCAGAATGCGGCGACCGCCTCGCCGATCGCCGGCACCCCGTCCACGCCGGCTCCCGCCGCGGCGCCGGCCGCCGCTCCCGCTCCGGCCGCCCCCCCCGCGGTTGCCAGCGCCGACACCGGCAAGACCCTCTACAACAGCGCCTGCGTGGCCTGCCACGGCGCAGGCATTGCCGGCGCGCCGAAGCTGGCCGACAAGGCAGCCTGGGCGCCGCGCATCCAGCAAGGCACCGCCGTGCTCTACGAGCACGCCATCAAGGGCTTCCAGGGCAAGACCGGCATGATGCCGCCGAAGGGCGGCGCCAGCGCGCCGGATGCGGACGTGAAAGCAGCGGTCGACTTCATGGTCGCCGCCGCCCGCTAAGCGGGCTCTGCCGTTATAAAGCTGACATCCAGTTACAAGCACAGCGGCTGCATTTGCCGCCCGGGCGCCTGAGCCAGATCAGGTAACGCCCCTCCGAACCGCCCCATGGGGCGGTTTTTTTATTGCCGTGCTTTCGAAAACGGCAATATAAATACAGCCAAAAACGCTTTCAAACTGAATAATGTTCGTGAGAAAAGCGATAATGTTGTGTTGTATTTGGGCGAAATTTTGAACAGACAGCTTGATTTTGCTGTCCCTGAGTTTTGCTTTGGCGTAACCTTCGGGGAATTCCACGAGGCAATAATTTGTGCCTCTCAGTAACTTCCTGAAGACCTGCCATGACTTTCCCATTCCACACTCATGCAATGCGAATTGCCGCAATCGCGGTATTCGGCAGCACCCTGGCGGCCTGCGGCGGCGGCGGCGGCTCGGGTTCGACCAACAACCTGGCCAGCAGCAGCGCTTCGGCGCCGGCGCCCGCGGCGCCCAGCACCCCGCCGGCTGACGGCGGCACCGGCGTGATCGTCACCCCGGACAGCGCCACGCCGGCCGGCCCGACGACCGCGCCGATCTCGGGCACCACGAACGAAGCCCTGCCCGAATCCATCGCGCCGGTGGGCGAGTACGCCGTGTATGGCGTCGTGACCGACGTGCGCATCCAGAACACCAGCAGCGTGTCCCAGGTCAACGCACCGGTCACCTTCGGCCAGGTATTCGCCATGGGCGACCTGCCGCAAGGCTATTCGCTGGTCGGCCGCCTCGACGACGGCACCAAGGTGCCGCTGCAGCTCGACGTCAAGGCGCTGCACCCCGACGGCTCGGTGCGCCACGCCATCGTGTCGAGCATCCTGCCTGGCCTGGCTGCCTCGCAGGTGCGCGCCATGTCGCTGATGAAGACCAATGCCCCGATCAACCCGGGCACCCTGTCGCCGAAAGTGCTGCTGTCGAACGGCTTCAGCTCCTCGGTGCACGCCACCATCGACGGCGTCGAGTATAAGGCCTCGGCCGACGACATGATCAAGAGCGGCTGGAAATACAACACCTGGCTGTCGGGCGCTGTCGCCAACGAATGGCAAGTCTCGGCGCCGCTGCGCACCGAGGGCGGCCAGGAGCACCCGCACCTCACCGCGCGTTTCGCGATCCGCTGGTACGACAGCATCAAGAAGGCCCGCGTCGACGTCACCCTGGAAAACAACTGGGCCTACGAACCGAACCCGAGCAACGTCACGTATGACGCCAAGGTCGTCGTGCGCGGCCAGGAAGTGTATGTGAAGCCGGCCCTGACCCACCTGCACCACAGCCGCTGGCGCAAACTGTTCTGGTGGGGCGACGAGCCGCAAGTGCACGTGCGCCACAACAGCGCCTACCTGATCGCCAGCCGCGCGGTGCCGAACTACGACCAGAGCGCGGTGACCCCGGAATCGGCCCTCAAGACCCTGATGTCGAAATGGACCGGCACCGCGATCGAGCCGATGGGCGTGGGCCTGGCCAACCCCTACATGCCGAGCACCGGCGGACGTAACGACCTCGGCCTGATGCCGGGCTGGGCTGCGACCTACCTGCTGTCGATGGACCCGCGCGCCAAGACCGTCACGCTGGGCACGGCCGACCTGGCCGGCAGCTGGTCGGCGCACTACCGCGACAAGAACACGGACCGCCCGATCAGCCTGATCGACTATCCGTACATGACCAAGCTCGGCACCAAGGGCGACACCAAGAATCCGGCGACCGGCCAGTACGAGATCTTCCCGTCCTGCCCGACTACCGTCTGCGCGACGTCGAACAAGCACGACACCTCGCACCAGCCGGGCTTTGCCTACCTGCCCTACCTGGTGACGGGCGACTACTACTACCTGGAAGAGCTGCAGTTCTGGGCCATGTACAACGTGTTCCAGTCGAACCCTGGCTACCGCGGCAACATCCAGGGTCTGGTCTACAGCGACCAGGTGCGCGGCCAGGCATGGACCATGCGCACGCTGGCGGAAGTGGCCTACATCACGCCGGACAGCGATCGCCTGAAGTCGCACTTTGCCCGCATCCTGCAGAGCAACCTGGACTGGTACAACGCAACCTATACCAATAATGCGGCAGCGAACATCTTCGGCGTGATCGACACCAAGAGTGCGGTGATCTACAACAGCAAGCGCGGTATCGCGCCGTGGCAGGACGACTTCTTCACCTCGGCCATTGGCCACGCCGCGGAACTGGGCTTCGAAGGCGCCAAGACCCTGCTGAGCTGGAAGGCGAAAGCACCGGTGCTGCGCATGACCGACCCGGCGATGTGCTGGATCGACGCCTCGCTGTACTCGATGAACATCCGCGCATCGGAAACCAGCCCGCTGTACACCAGCATGGCCGAGTCGGTCGTGGCGAGCCAGTCGGAAGGCTTCCGCGCCCTGGCCTGCGGCAGCGCCGAGATGGCCGCCTTCCTGGGCCTGAAGATCGGCGAGATGACCGGCTACTCCTCGAGCGTGAGCGGCTACCCGTCGAACATGCAGCCGGCCCTGGCCTACGCCGTCGATGCGCGCCTGCCGAACGCCGCCACCGGCTGGACCAAGTTCATGGGCCGCAGCGTCAAGCCGAACTACGGCAACAGCCCGCAGTTCGCGATCATCCCGCGCTAAGCCCCGCTTGCGCACCACGCCCCGACCGCCGCCAGGCCGTCGGGGCTTTTTTTCATCCTGAGCGCATGCCGGGGCGGCCGCACGCCCCGTATCTCCTCAGCACGCCAAGCGTGGCCCTTCTTCGGCGCTACGCTTGCGCAACAGCACCGGCGCCACCTGGGTTGCCGCCCAATTGCGCGGGAGACGCAACTGGCGCGCCGCATACAGGCAGGATGGTTGCCTGCGAAACAGGGAGCGCGCCTGTTCCGGCTCGGCCTTGAGCCAGTTGTTGACCATGTCCTGCGAAGTGGCGGGCAAGGAGTGCAAGGGCAGCCGCTTGATCGACATGTGGTCGCGAAATGCCCGGCTTTCCAGTACGCCGTGCGCCTGCCGCAAACGGCGCTTGAAATACGCGACGATATTCCTGTAGTTCAGCGCCGAGATGTCGTCCACATCCCAGGTCGCATCCGCCACGGCCACCACGCTGCCCCGGGTCCATTGGCTGTTCACGGGATCCAGCCTGAAGGTCAAGGCTGCGCCCAGCATCGGGTCGGTGCGATACAGCCCGAGCGGCAAACGGAAACCCCGCTCCCGTAATGCCGCCATCCCCTCCCCCGTCACCGCATACAGGTTGCCGTGGATTCCCCCCTTGCCCAGCATCTGCTCGCGCAAGCGCCGGGCCGAGCGTCCACACGTCGGCACGCCACTCGCGGCCAAGGCATTCGGGGCCGCCGCCAGACGGCGTTCGATCGCCTCGAGCGCATCGGGTTTCACGCGGGCGTAGCCGTCGATGAAAAAGCTGACACCGCCCGCATTCGCGTCCATGTTCCAGATACGGTGGACGTATTCGTTCCAGGTATGCGCCTTGTCGGATGCCGCAATCGACCAGACGCGCAAGGTGCAGGCATGGGGGGCGATCGACACCGCCAGGTCGGCAAACTGCTCGGCAAGCTGGGGGTTCCCGTTGATCAGGACATCAATCGTCGCCCGGCGTCCGGCACAGGCGGCGATGGCGGCGCGCACGGTGCCGGCCAGCACCGGCGGTGTTTCGCGCGCCGCGAAAATCGCAATAGCCCAACCGGGATTCGCCTCTGCCATTATTACTCCGTCAACTGAAATCAATAATCCGAGGATTATAAATGCGCCTATCCCCCGATTCAGTTGCATGCGCGGCTTATATTTTGAACACGCCAGGTATCACAACACGCGATTCGCATTATGAAATTATTTCCACCTCTAAACAAAGTTGAATAAAATCAATAAATTACGAAATTCCCTTTTCATCCTTTTAAAACAGGAATCGAATAAAGAACGCGGCCTCCGGAATCAAGACGGGGCCGTCGAACATGTCATATAAAAAAAGGGCCCGAAGGCCCTTTTTAATAATACATACCGTTTACCAGATAATCACGCGGTCTTTCGGCGCCAGGTACATCTTGTCGCCCTGCTTGACCTTGAAGGCTTCGTAGAAGCCCGGCTGGTTCTTCAGGGTGCCGTTGGCGCGGAACTGGCCCGGCGAGTGCGGGTCGGTCTTCACCTGCGCGATCTGCGCCGGTTCGCGCATCTTCGAACGCCACACCTGGGCCCAGCCCATGTACAGGCGCTGTTCGCCGGTCAGGCCGTTGATCACCGGCGCCTTCTTGCCTTTCAGCGAGAGCTTGTAGGCTTTCGCAGCGATGGCGAGACCCGAGTTGTCGGCGATGTTCTCGCCCAGGGTCAGCTCGCCGTTGACGTGGTAGCCGGGCAGCGGGCTGTAGGCGTTGTACTGCTCGACCAGCATCTTGGTCTTGGCCTTGAAGTTCTTGTGGTCCGACGGGCTCCACCAGTCGCGCAGGTTGCCGTCGCCGTCGTACTGGGCGCCCTGGTCGTCGAAGCCGTGGCTGATCTCGTGGCCGATCACGGCGCCGATGCCGCCGTAGTTGACGGCATCGTCCGCGTTGGCGTCGAAGAACGGCGGCTGCAGGATCGAGGCCGGGAACACGATCTCGTTCAGCTCCGGGTTGTAGTAGGCGTTCACCGTCTGCGGCGTCATGCCCCACTCGTCGCGGTCGATCGGTTTGCCCAGCTTGTTCAGCTCGCGGTTGTACTCGACTTCGCGCGAACGCATCACGTTGCCGACCAGGTCGTCACGCGAGACGTTCAAGGCGGTGTATTCCTTCCACTTGTTCGGGTAGCCGATCTTCGGGGTGAACTTGGCCAGCTTGGCTTGCGCTTCCTTCTTGGTTGCCGGGCTCATCCAGTCGAGGGTGTTGATCGACTCTTTATAAGCGGCCAGCAGGTTCGCCACCAGCTTTTCCATGCGCGCCTTGCGCTCGGCCGGGAAGTGTTCGGCGACGTACAGCTTGCCGACGGCTTCGCCCAGGCTGCGCTCGACCGCGCCGACGCCGCGCTTCCAGCGCGGTTCCTGCTGCGGCGCGCCCGACAGGGTGGTGCCGTAGAAGGCGAAGCGCTGGTCGGCGAAGTTCTTCGACAGGTAGCTGCCGTAGGCGTCGATCAGGTGCATCTGCAGGTAGGCCTTCCAGGTCTCGAGCGAGGTCTTGCCCGCGACTTCGGCGAAGCCTTTCAGGTAGGTCGGCTGGCTGACGATGACGTAGGAGGTCTTGCCGGCGATGCCGGCGCCTTCCAGCCAGGCTTTCCAGTCGAAGCCCGGCGCGACTTCGGCCAGCTTGGCCAGCTCGACCTTGTTGTAGGTCTTGACCGGGTCGCGGTTCTCGACCTTGGTCCACTGCACGCGTGCGATCTCGGTCTCGAAATCGAGGATGGCTTTCGCATTGGCGGCGGCGTTCTTGTCGCCGGCCATCGTCAGCATCTTCTCCATGTGCTGCTGGTACTTGGCGCGCGCGTCGGCCAGCTTGGCGTCGTCCGTCTTCAGGTAGTAGTCGCGGTCCGGCATGCCCAGGCCGGCCTGATACAGGTCGGCCACGTACTTGGTCGAGTCCTTGGCGTCCTGGTGGATGTAGAACACCACCGGCACTTCCAGGCCCAGCTTGACCATGCGCGCCAGCACGGCCGGCAGTTCCGACTTGTCCTTGATCGCGGCGATCTTCGCCAGTTCGCCGTTCAATGGCGTGATGCCCAGTTGCTCGAGCTTGGCTTCGTCCATGAAGCTGGCGTAGAAGTCGCCGATCTTCTTCGTTTCGCTGCCGGCGGCGGCGTTCTTGTCGGCGGCCGAGCGCTCGATGATCGCGCGCAGTTGCGGCAGGGTGTCGTCGCGCAGCTTGGCGAACGAGCCCCAGCTCGACTTGTCAGCCGGAATCTCGACCGTCTTGAGCCACTTGCCGTTCAGGTATTCGAAGAAGTCGTCCTGCGGACGCACGGACGATTCGATGTATTCGGTCGCGATACCGGCCGACAGCACCGGCGCTTTCGCGTTCTTGGAAGCTGCACCGGCAGCGCCTTCGGCCTGGGCGAAGCCGGCGATCAGCGCCAGCGTCAGGGCGCTCAGCATGTGTTTTTTCATCTGTCTCTCCATTGTTTTGAATGAAATCGGCCGGCGCCTCATGAGCGCCAGCCGCTTTTTTTCCGTCAGGTCAGATATGCATACGTCCCGTAGCGACGGGCTTTCTGCATGATCAGCTTGAAGACTTTACCAGATCGAGACGCGATCTTTTGGAGCCAGGTACATTTTGTCGCCTTCTTTCACGCCGAAGGCTTCGTAGAAGGCCGGATGGTTCATCACGGTGCCGTTGGCGCGGAACTGGCCCGGCGAGTGCGGGTCGGTTTTCACCTGCACGATCTGTTGCGCTTCGCGCATCTTCGAACGCCACACCTGGCCGAAGCCCATGAAGAAGCGCTGATCGCCGGTCAGGCCGTCGATCACCGGCGCGGGCTTGCCTTTCAGCGAGATCTTGTAGGCCTTATAGGCGATGGCCAGGCCCGAGTTGTCGCCGATGTTCTCGCCCAGGGTCAGTTCGCCATTGACGTTGTAGCCAGGAATCGGGCTGTAGCCGTTGTACTGCTTGACCAGCATGTCGGTGCGCTTCTGGAAGGCGTCGCGGTCTTCCTTGGTCCACCAGTTGCGCAGGTTGCCTTCGCCGTCGGACTGGCTGCCCTTGTCGTCGAAACCGTGGCCGATCTCGTGGCCGATCACGGCGCCGATCGCGCCGTAGTTCACGGCGTCGTCGGCGCGCATGTCGAAGAACGGCGGCTGCAGGATGGCGGCCGGGAATACGATCTCGTTCATCGAGCTGCTGTAGTAGGCGTTCACCGTCTGCGGCGTCATGCCCCACTCTTCGCGGTCGATCGGTTTACCCAGCTTGGTGATGTTGCGGTTGTAGGCGAACTCGGAAGCGCGCTTGACGTTGCCGACCAGGTCGTCGGCGCGGATCGCCAGCTTCGAATAGTCGCGCCACTTGTTCGGGTAGCCGACCTTCGGCACGAACTTGGCCAGCTTGGCCTGGGCTTCGACCTTGGTGGCCGGGGTCATCCAGTCGAGCTGGTCGATGCTTTCCTTGTAGGCGGCGGTGACGTTCTTGACCAGCTCTTCCATGCGCGCCTTGCGCTCGGCCGGGAAGTACTTGGCCACGTACAGCTTGCCGGCCGCTTCGCCCAGCGCGCCTTCGACGACCGAGACGCCGATCTTCCAGCGCGGACGGTTCTCGGTCACGCCGGTGAGCGCGGTGCCGTAGAAGGCGAAGTTGGCGTCGACAAAGGCCTTCGACAGGTAAGGCGAGTATTCGCGCAGCAGCTGCCATTCGAAGTAGGACTTCAGGGTCGCCAGGTCGGTCTTGGCCAGCACCTCGTTGAAGCCGGTCAGGTAGCTCGGCTGGGCGACGATGACGTAGTCCAGCTTGTTGCCCACGCCGGCTGCCGCCAGCGCCGCGTTCCAGTCGTAGCCCGGGGTCAGCTTGGCCAGCTCGGCCACGCTCATCTTGTTGTAGCGCTTGACCGGGTCGCGGTTCTCGACCTTGGTCCACTGCACCTTCGCCAGTTCGGTCTCGAAGGCCACGATGGCCTTGGCCTGCTCGGCGGCGTTCTTCTCGCCGGCGAGAAGCAGGATCTGGGCCACGTGCGCTTCGTACTTGGCACGGGTTTCCGCCATGCGCTTGTCGTCGAGCTTCAGGTAGTAGTCGCGGTCCGGCATGCCCAGGCCGCCCTGGCCGATGTAGGTGGCGTACTTGGTCGAGGCGCGCGCATCCTGGCCGACGCGGATGCCGTAAGGGGTCGCCACGCCGATCTTCGACAGGTGGGCGACCAGGTTCGGCACGCCCTTCTTGTCCTTCAGGGTGCGGATGCGCTGCAGTTCGCTCGCCAGCGGCTTCACGCCCAGGGTCTCGAGCTTCGCTTCATTCATGAAGCTGGTGTACAGGTCGCCGATCTTCTGCTCGTCGGTGCCGGCCTTCTTGTTCGTGTCCTTCTGCGCCGCCTCGATGATCTCGCGCAGGTGGGCCTGGGCGTCGTCGCGCAACTGCATGAAGGTGCCCCAGCTGGCCTTGTCGGCCGGGATCTCGGTCGACTTCAGCCACTTGCCGTTCAGGTAAGTGAAGAAGTCGTCCTGCGGACGCACCGTGGTGTCGATGTACTGCACGTCGATCCCGGAGATCGGCGCGCCCGGTTGGGCGGTAGCGCTTGGGGTGTCGCCGGCATGGGCGAAAGCCGCCAGCACGGACAGGGTCAGGGTGCTCAGAAGGGTACGTTTCACAGGAAAGTCCTCGATTGCAGAAAAAGCGGCGCGTGGCCACGAAAAAACGGGACGCGGCCGGTCAGCCCCGTCCCAGGGTTCAATGTGCTTCTCCGATGCGGCGTCCGCGCGGCGGCGGGCACATGGCGAATGGCGGCGCCGGCGCGGCGGGCCGGCGGCAAACAAGTGTCCAGGGAAGCGGCGGCGCCCCGGCGAATGCCAGGGCAGGATGGCGCGCCGCGCCCGTCAGGGCGACGCAGGCGCGGGTTCAGCGTCTTCATCTCTTGTATTTTTGCAGGCTCGCGCTTCTTGGCGGCGCGGCCGGTGTGATTTCTTGTCGGGCCATTCTAGCGGCTGCCGGGCAAACCGATACGGTCGGGGCCGATTTTTTACTTTTCGATACAACAGCCGCCACACCGTCAGAAACCGGCGCCGGTCCCGACGCTCACGCTGCCCATGCCGCCGGGACGGCCGCGGGCGCCGCCCGGGCCGCTACGGCCGCCGCCTTCCCTTGCCCCGCCTTCGCGTGGACCGCCCTCGCCGCGCGGCGCGGCGTCGTGCACCCGCTCGAGCTGGTCGGCCAGGAAGCGCAGCACCACGGCGCGCTGGCGGTCGTCGAGGGCATCGTTGAACACCAGCCAGAGTTCGCGCAGCTGCTTGTCCTCGCGCGCGCTCAGATCGGCTTCGGCATCCAGGGCCGCGCCCAGCTCGCGCAGTTCGGCGCCTTCGGCCCTGGCCAGGCGCGCGCCCTGTTCCTGCAGGCGCGTGCGGCGGGCCTGGCGTTCGCGCAGCAGCGCGCGGGTGCGGCTTTCGCTTTGCTGCCACAGGCGCTGCTGGTTGGCGCTGAGCCCCAGTGCGGTGCGCAGTTCCGGCGCCAGCGCCAGCAGGTCGTCGGCGCGCAGGTCCATCACGGGGGTGGCGCCGGCAAGGCCGGCATGCAGCAGCAGCGCCAGGGCGGCGGCGCGTGCGAGGGAGGTCAGTTTCATCGATGCTCCGGGCGTAAAAAAGCCCACGACAGGGGAGCCGTGGGCGAAAGTCCACTGGGGAAAGTGGAGAGAGAGAAAAACTGGAATTGACTATAAGACCACGCCAGGGGCACCGCGCCGACTCTTACAATTGCTTACCGGAAGGTCAAATGGCTTTACAAACGTCGGACTTCAGGCCAATGCACCGCATTTGCGCCGGCACCACGGCGTCCCTGGGCGAATCGGGTTTATACTGGACGCGCGCTACCTCATGCGTGCCTACGCGGCCGCGCCGCAGCAAACAACGCGCAGTACATTATCAATCTATGGGCTCCACTCTGAAGAACACCGGCCTGCTGGCTGTCGGCGTCGCCGCCGGCGTCGCGGTCACGATGCAGTTTTCCGCGCTCGCCTACAAACCGGTCGAGCCGAGCCTGCCGCTCGACGGACTGCGCCAGCTCGCGCAGGTGGTCGACATCATCCAGTCCGACTACGTCGAACCGGTGGAAGGCGGCAAACTGCTGACCGAGGCCATCAACGGCATGGTCGGCTCGCTCGACCCGCATTCCGGCTACCTCGACCCGGCCGCCTACCGCGAACTGCGCGAAGGCACCGAGGGCCGCTTCGTCGGCCTGGGCATCGAGATCGGCCAGAGCGACGAGGGCTATGTCGAGATCGTCGCGCCGATGGAGGATTCGCCGGCCGAGCGCGCCGGCATCCAGGCCGGCGACCTGATCACCCGCATCGACGGCGCCGACGTGCGTGGACTGGGGCTGGAAGAAGCGGTCAAGCGCATGCGCGGCACGCCCGGCACCCGCGTCACGCTCACCATTGCGCGCGGCAGCGCGCCGCAGCCGCTGGTGCTGACGGTCGAGCGCCAGGAAATCGTGCAGAAAAGCGTGAAGGCGAAGATCGTCGAGCCGGGCTACGCCTGGCTGCGCATCTCCCAGTTCCAGGAACCGACGGTGGACGACATGGCCGCCAAGCTGGCCGAACTGGCGCGCAAGGAGCCGCAACTGAAGGGCCTGGTGCTCGACCTGCGCAACGACCCGGGCGGCCTGCTGCAGGGCGCGATCGGGGTGGCGGCGGCCTTCCTGCCCGAGGGCGCGGAAATCGTCTCGACCAACGGCCAGCTGGCCGAATCGCGCCAGCGCTTCTATGGCCGTCCCGAGTACTACATGCTGCGCAGCGGGCGCGATCCGCTGTCGCTGGTGCCGAACCTTTTTAAAACCCTGCCGCTGGTGGTGCTGGTCAACACCGGCTCGGCCTCGGCCTCGGAAATCGTCGCCGGCGCCCTGCAGGACCACAAGCGCGCCGTCATCGTCGGCACCCAGACCTTCGGCAAGGGCTCGGTGCAGACCATCCGTCCGATCGGCGGCGACGCCGCGGTCAAGCTGACCACGGCGCGCTACTACACCCCGGCCGGGCGCTCGATCCAGGCGCGCGGCATCGTGCCCGACTTCGCCGTCGACGAAACCGCCGAGGACGACGGCCTGAACGCCCTGCGCATGCGCGAGGCCGACCTCGAACACCACCTGTCGGGCGACGCCGAGGAAGCCACGCGCCAGGACGACATCGAGGAGCAGATGGCCCTGCTCGAAGCGCTGCGCCAGCGCAAGCCGCTCGCCTACGGCAGCGACACCGACTTCCAGCTGGCCCAGGCGGTCAGGCACCTGAAGGGCGAACCGATGCAGCTGTCGAAACGGCAGGAAGACGCGAAGCTGGCCGGGCACGCGCGCTAAATACGGTCCGCACAGGTGATCGTAGGGTGGGCGCCCCGTGCCCACCAGAACGGTGCGTCGTGTTGGCTCCGTTTTGAGCTGGATGGCATGCATTGAGACGCACCATCTCGGAGCAAACCTGAACATGCAAACGAAGCCAACATGCGCTGACGTTCGCGTGGGCACGGCGTGCCCACCCTACGGGTGCAATATCAATGTGGCAAATTGCGTCGTCTAGAACCGAAGAAACTGCCTACGAAATAGACACCCCGACAATTCCCACCCACTTCCCGATTGTGTAGAATCGCCGTCAGTCTGCGGGGAACGCCCCGTTATCTCCTTTGAAAGTCCTGATATGAAAACTGTCGTCATCAGCGGCACCGGCCTGTTTACGCCTCCGTATTCCATCTCGAACGACGAGCTGGTGACGGCGTTCAACGCCTACGTCGAGCAGTTCAACCTTGAAAATGCCGCCGCCATCGCCGAGGGCAGCGTCACCGCGCTCGAGCCGTCGAGCAGCGCCTTCATCGAAAAAGCCTCCGGCATCAAGTCGCGCTATGTGATGGAGAAGGAAGGCATCCTCGATCCGAAGCGCATGACCTCGCGCATTCCCGAACGCGCCGACGAGGAGCTGTCGCTGCAGGCGGAGATCTGCGTCGCCGCCGCCCGCGAGGCCCTCGAGCGCGCCGGCCGCGTGGCAAGCGACATCGACATGGTGCTGGTCGCCGCTTCCAACATGCAGCGCGCCTACCCGGCCATGGCGGTCGAGGTGCAGGAAGCGCTGGGCATCGAAGGCTTCGGCTTCGACATGAACGTGGCCTGCTCCTCGGCCACCTTCGGCATCCAGACCGCGATGGCCGCCATCCAGACCGGCCAGGCGCGCGCCGTGCTGGTGCTGAACCCGGAGATCACCAGCGCCCACCTGAACTTCCGCGACCGCGACAGCCACTTCATCTTCGGCGACGCCTGCACGGCGATGATCATCGAAGCGGCCGACACCGCCGTCAGCCAGCACCAGTTCGAGATCCTCGATTCGAAACTGAAGACCAAGTTCTCGAACAACATCCGCAACAACTTCGGTTTCATGAACCGCTTCGACGAGTCGGGCGTGGGCAAGGCGGATAAGCTGTTCCGCCAGCAGGGCCGCAAGGTGTTCAAGGAAGTGTGCCCGATGGCCGCCGAGATGATCCGCGACACGGTGCAGGCGGCCGGCCTGGAGATCCCGCAGGTGTCGCGCTACTGGCTGCACCAGGCGAACCTGAACATGAACCTGCTGATCGCGCGCACCCTGCTCGGACGCGACGCCGAGCCGAACGAGGCGCCGGTGATCCTCGACACCTACGCCAACACCTCGTCGGCCGGTTCGATCATCGCCTTCCACAAGTACCAGGACGACCTGCCCGCGGGCGCGAACGGCGTCATCTGCTCCTTCGGCGCCGGCTACTCGATCGGCTGCGTCGTGGTGCGCAAGAAGTAAGCATCTCCTCCTGGAGTGACAAGGCAAGGAGGCCGCTGCGCGGTCCCTTGCCTTTTTTTGCACCAAGTGTCGTTACAGTGCAACTTTTGCTGCAATTCAGTATTAAATCATTAAATAATTTATATCATTTCTGCTAATATTCTTCCTAGAATTAAATTTCCATCAATAATAAAAGGTGAATGTCATGGCAGAGATCAGCGATACGCAGGTGTTGCGCGCGGAAGCGCGTCAGCTCGTCGTCGGCCCGCCTGATTTGTACAACCTTCACCGCAAGCTTCTCTTCGTTGCGCTGCTGCTCGTGCTGGCGCACGGCGCGGCGATGGCGCTCAAGTACTACGCCGGCAACGACATGGCGCTCGGCCTGGTGCCGCTCTTCGACTTCTACGAAGAGCACAACGTCCCGACCTACTTCTCTTCCCTGAACCTGCTGCTCACGTCCTGCCTGCTGTTCGCGACCGCCCACCTGGCGCGCGAGGCCGGCCACAAGGACGTGCTGGCCTGGCGCATCCTGGCGGCCGGCTTCCTGTTCATGTCGGTCGACGAATTCGCCGACCTGCGCATCATCCTGAGCAAGATGGTCAAGTCGGTGGCCGGCGCCCACTTCGAAGCGGTGCCCGTGCTGTCGGTCGCGTGGACGATACCGGTGGCGGCGATCGTGGTGGCGGTGGCGCTGTACATGGTCCCCTTCCTGCTGCGCCTGAAGAAGGTCTATATGTTCAACTTCGCGCTGGCCGGCGCGGCCTTCGTGTTCGCGGCCATCGGCTTCGAAACCATCGAGGGCCACCATGTCGCGCAGACCGGCGGCGTGCGCGACGTCGCCTTCATGCTGATGGTGACGATGGAAGAGACGATGGAGATCTTCTCCATCCTCTACTTCCAGTACTTCGTACTCCGCTATATCAACGAATACCACCGCGGTTTGTACCTGCGCCTGAGCTATTGAGGCAGCCGTAACGCACGTCGGAGGGACGTAGGGTGGGCGGGTGTCCCGCCCACGCGTTCAACTACCGCATGCATCACGCGAACGGGCCTGCAAGCGAGGTCTGAACGCGTGGGCGGCGTTACTGTGACGGATCCACTCGGCATTGAGGTAGAGCCGCCACCCTACGGCTTACAATTTCGCAGCCAGCTCCGCCCCTTCACGAATCGCGCGCTTCGCATCGAGCTCGGACGCCAGCGCGGCGCCGCCGATCTTGTGGAAGCGCGGGCCGCCCGCCGCGGCGCCTGCGGGCGCCATCGTCAGCTCGTCCAGGCTCTCCTGTCCGGCGCAGATCACCACGTTGTCCACTTCCAGCAGCTGCTGCTTCCCGCCGACCGTGATGTGCAGGCCGGCGTCGTCGATGCGGTCGTACTGCACGCCCGCCATCATCTTCACGCCGCCGCGCTGCAAGGCCGCGCGGTGCACCCAGCCCGAGGTTTTGCCAAGGCCCGCGCCCGGACGCGTGGTCTTGCGCTGCAGGAGCCACAACTGGCGGTAGGGGTGGGCCGGCACGGGTTGCACCAGTCCGCCGGGAGTCTTCACTTCCAGGTCGACGCCCCATTCTCCGGTCCAGGCGGACACCGGCTGGGGCAGCGGGTGTTCGGGATCGTGCAGGAGGAACTCTCCGGTGTCGAAACCGATGCCGCCGGCGCCGATGATGGCCACGCGCTTGCCCACGGGCGCCTTGTCGCGCAGGACCTCGAGATAGGACAGCACCTTCGCGTGATCGATGCCGGGAATCGCGGGCTTCCTCATACGCACGCCGGTGGCGACGATGACCTCGTCGAAGCCGGCCGCCAGCAGCTCTTCGCGCGCGACGCGCCGGTTCAGTTCGACCTGTACGCCGGTCGTTTGCAGCTTGCGGCCGAAGTAGCGGATGGTCTCGGCGAATTCCTCCTTGCCCGGGATTTGCATGGCGACGTTGAACTGGCCGCCGATGCGACTGGACGCTTCGAACAGCGTCACCTGGTGGCCGCGCTCAGCCGCCACGGTGGCCGCCGACAGGCCGGCAGGTCCCGCTCCGACGACTGCGATGCGGCGCGGCGTGCCGGTCTTCGCGTACACCAGTTCGGTCTCGTGGCAGGCGCGCGGATTGACCAGGCAGCTGGCGCGCTGGTTCGAGAAGGTGTGGTCGAGGCAGGCCTGGTTGCAGCCGATGCAGGTATTGATCTCGTCGACGCGTCCGCTCGCCGCTTTCGCGACAAACGCGGCGTCGGCCAGGAAGGGACGCGCCATCGACACCATGTCGGCGTCGCCGCGCGCGATCAGGTCTTCCGCCTCGTGCGGCATGTTGATGCGGTTCGAGGCCACCACCGGAATGCCCACTTCCCTGCGCAGGCGCCCCGCCACGCTGGCGAAGGCCGCGCGCGGCACCGAGGTGACGATGGTCGGCACGCGCGCCTCGTGCCAGCCGTAACCCGTGTTCAGGATGGTCACGCCGGCGTCTTCCAGCGCGCGGGCGACGGTAATCACTTCATCCCAGGTGTTGCCGCCTTCGACCAGGTCGAGCACCGAGTGGCGGTACATGATGATGAAGTCGGAGCCGACGCTCTGGCGGATGCGGCGCACCACTTCCAGCGCCAGGCGCATGCGGTTCTCGATCGGGCCGCCCCATTGGTCGGTGCGCGTGTTCACGCGCGCGCACAGGAACTGGTTCAGCAGATAACCTTCGCTGCCCATCACCTCGACGCCGTCGTAGCCGGCCATCTTCGCCAGTTTCGCGCAGCGCGCGTAGGCGCGGATGGTGGCCTCGATGCCGCGCTCGGTCAGGGCGCGCGGTTTGAAGGGAGAAATCGGCGACTTGGTGGCGGTCGCCGAGACCACGAAGGGTTGATAACCGTAGCGGCCGGCATGCAGGATCTGCAACAGGATCTTGCCGCCCTCCTCGTGCACGGCGCGGGTGACGCGGCGGTGGTTGGGCACGTCGCCAAGAAAATTCAGGGTGCCGCCCATCGGCAGCAGCCAGCCCTGGCGGTTCGGCGAGATGCCGCCGGTGACGATCAGCCCGACGCCGCCGGCCGCGCGTTCGCGGTAGAAGGCGGCCAGCTTGCCGTAGTTGTAGAAGCGGTCTTCGAGCCCGGTGTGCATCGAGCCCATGATCACGCGGTTCTTCAGCGTGGTGAAGCCCAGGTCGAGCGGTGCGAGCAGGTGGGGGTAAGCGGTGTTTGTCATCACGGCATTAAACCGTGAAATCGTGGAGCGGGGGTTCTAAACGTTGGTGGTGACGAGCGCAATCGTTTCGACATGCATGCGCTCTACAGCGTGGACTCGGGAGTCCACTCTACGAAACCGCCTTTGTAGGGTGGACCGGGCCGCGCAAGGCACCCGTGTCCACGCGGTCGTACTTCGGCAAACCGCCGAAGCGACCGAAAATCAGACCAGATGACTCTCCGGCGCCCGCAACTCCGCGAACTGCTCGATGCTGCCGATCCGCACGACCACCGGATTCAAGCTCGCGTTCGGCGTCAGCGAGCGCCAGGCGAACTGCCATTCCTGTTCGCGCGACTGGGCCGGGCTCTTGGTGAAGGCGGCGCCCAGCGGCGAACGGCTGCCGTATTCGACGGCGCCGTCGATGCCGGCCCAGTTGGGCAGCGCGCGCTGCACCGCGCGGTGCAGGCGCTCGCCGAATTCCTCGGTGTTGTGGATCACCAGGCAGCAGTCGGCCGGCGCGAGCACGTCGAACAGGGCCTTGTTCCAGGCGCGCGAGAACGAGACGGTGAGGAAGCCGCCGGTCGGGACGAGCCGGAATTGTCCGGCCGTGAGCGCCTGCTCGAGGTCGCTGCGCATGCCGTAGCGATGCAGGGTGGGAGGGCGCTGGTAGTCGTGCATGGGGTACTCGATTCTTGGATTAGGTGCGGCGCGCCGGCGGCGCCAGGCTGGCGTCGTGGCGCATGCGCATGAAGCGCGAGGAGATGAAGATCTCGCGCAGGAAAAAGACAAAACTGAAGATCAGGCCGAGCATTGCCAGCACGAAGGAAGCGGCGATGTACTTGTCGAGCTTGATGTTGGTGGAGTCGCCCAGGAACAGCATGGCAATGACCAGGCAGACCAGGAAGCCGCAGCCCGTGCTCGAGCTGATCGCGTAGTTGATCAGGTGCGAACGCTGGTACAGCACCTCGAGTTCCTCGGTGTACTCTTCGTTGGCGGCGATGTGCAGCCGGTCCTCCAGCACGCGGGTGCGGTCGATGATGCGCGCCAGCCGGTTGGTCAGCACCGTCAGCTTGGTCGCCACGCCGGTCAGCAGGAACACGGGCGCGATCGCCAGCTGGATCATGTGGCCGATGTCGCTAATCTGGATATTCATGGGAACACGTTTCTTGGAGTTGTGGGTGTGTCAGGCGTAGTGTAGCAGCCGCACGCACGGCGCAGAAAGCGCGCCGGCTTCAATCGAAACGCTTGTGGCGCTTGAACTGTTCGGTGGCGGCGACCAGGGCGCGCGCGATGCCCGTCTCCAGCGCGCCGTGCCCGGCGTCCGGGATCATGCGCAGCTTCGCGCCCGGCCATGCCGCGTGCAGGCGGTAGGCCGACAGCGGGGGACAGATGACGTCGTAGCGGCCCTGCACGATCACGGCCGGCAGGTGGGCGATGCGGCCGATGTTGCGCACCAGCTGGTCTTCCGACAGGAAGGCGCCGTTGGCCATGTAGTGCGCTTCCAGGCGGCCCACGCCCAGGTCGAGCGTATCGGAAGACTGCTCTTCCTCCTGGGGCAGCAGGAACACGCGGCGCCCCTCGAAGCGGCTCCAGGCGCGCGCGGCCGGCCAGTAGGCGGCCGGGTCGTCGCACAGCAGGCGCCGGGCATAGGCCTGCAGCAGCTCGCCGCGCTCGGCGGGCGGAATCGGCGCGATGAATTCCTCGTACAGCTCGGGATAGAACCACTGCACGCCATGCAGGAACCAGTCGACTTCGGCGGCGGTGCACAGGAAGATCCCGCGCAGGACGAAACCGAGGCAGCGCTCGGGGTGCGCCTGGCCATAGGCCAGCGCCAGCGTCGATCCCCAGGAACCGCCGAACACCAGCCACTGCGAGATGCCGAACATGACGCGCAGGCGCTCGATGTCCTCGATCAGCAACTGCGTCGTGTTGTTGCGCCATTCGCCCAGCGGCGTCGACTTGCCGGCGCCGCGCTGGTCGAACAGGATCACGCGGTAGGCGTGCGGGTCGAAGAAGCGGCGGTGCTGGGGAGAGAGCCCGGCGCCGGGGCCGCCGTGCAGGAACAGCACCGGGATGCCGTTCGGGTTACCCACCTCCTCCCAGTAGATCGTGTGCAGCGCGTCGACAGCCAGCATGCCTTGGCGGATGGGCTGGATCGGGGGGAACAACGATGGCGGGGTGGCAGGCATGGCGGCTCTCTCGAAGGTCGTGCAAGAATTGTAGCCTACCGCCCCGTCCTTTCAGAAGAAGGTATTGAAGGCGCCACGGACGACGTAATGGTCGTCCACGGCCAGCAGCAACTGCCACTTGTCGAAGGTCGTGCACGGGTGCGAAATGCCGCAGCCGACCAGGTCGCCCACCGCCAGCTCGGCGCACAAGGGGTGATCCTCGGGCAGGCGCAGATAGGCGTGCTGGTCGTTCAGCTTGACGATCTCGCAGCCCGGCGGCAGCGCGGCTGGCGCCCCCGGGCCAGGCCGGTGATAGAACAGCGGCGCCGGCAGGTCGGCGTCGTACGACGCGTCACGCTTGCCCATGGTGAGGATGGCGAGGTTGGCCTCGGGGCGCGACTGCACCATCGACCACACTTCCAGCGCCGGACGCAGGCCATCAGCCTCGTCTTCGCGTGCGTTCAGTTCGCGGATATGGCGTTCATACGTGCCATGGTCGCTGGTCAGGTAGCAGCCGCTGCGCAGCACCGCGCGCACCGGACGCGACAGCCCGCCAACGTTCGCAAAGCCGCGCGCGACCAGGTCGAAGTAGGACGAGCCGCCGGCCGACAGCAGGATCTCCGGCCCCGTGAACAGGCCTTCGTCGTCGGCGCTCTGCACGAGTGCAACCAGCTGGGCGAGGAAGGCGTCGACCGCGCGCAGGTCGGCCTCGCGGTCGCTTGTTACCAGCAGCCCTTCGTAGCCTTCGAAGCCGGCCAGCAGCAGGCCAGGGGCGCCCTCGACCGCCCGCGCCACCGTCAGCGCTTCCTCGGGCGTGCGGCAGCCGGCGCGCTTTCCCGCCAGCCCCAGCTCGACCAGCACCGGCAACGGACGCCGGAGGGGATGGGCGGCGACGGCCTCGGCCAGGCGGGCAACGCCGGCCAGCGAATCGGCCAGCACGATGCATTCGAAGTCGGGGTCGCCATGCAGCAGAGCGAGGATGGCCTTGATGTCGGCTGGCGCCACGAGCTGGTTCGCCAGCAGCACGCGTCGCACATTGAAACGGTGGGCGACCTGCACCTGGGTGGCGCTGGCCAGCGTGATGCCCCAGGCGCCGTTGGCGAGCTGGGCGCCGAAGAGCTGCGGGCTCATCGTCGTCTTGCCATGCGGCGCCAGCGAGACATTGTGGCGCTCGCAGAAGCGGCGCATCCAGTCGAGGTTGTGCTTCAGGACGGAAGTCTTCAGCACGGCCACCGGAAAACTGGTGTCGGCATGCAGCACGTTCCAGCCCTGCACCGCGATCGCGCCCTGGCGCAGCGGCTCGGTGATCGGCAAACCTTTGACGCCCGGGACCAACAATTGTTCATCGAGGCAGGCCAGGGCCAGCCCGTCTTGCGGCAGTGGATGCATGGAGGTCTCTTCGGTGTTATTCGCTGTGGCCGGACTGCGCGCGGTGCTCGCGCAGCCGCCCTTCGAGGTCGGCGCGCAGCCCGTCATGGCTCGGGGTCAGCCCGTATTCGTCCGGAGTATAGGTGATGCCGGGCAGTACGCCGTCGTGCTCGAGCTGGGGCAGCAATTCGTCGAGCAGCTCCTGCAGGGCAAAGGCATGCGGCTCGTAGCCTTCCCACTCGAGCACGGCGCACTGCTGCGCCAGCTCATGTGAGGGCCAGAGGGGAAACACCAGGGCGCCATCGTCGGTCTTGCCGATCGCCCAGCCGTCGCGGTACAGGCCCCAGACCTCGCCGGTGGCGGCGACGCGGCGCACGAAGTGTTCGTAGCGCAATTGCTTGGGGAGAACGATGACGGAAGAGGTGTCGCTGGCATCCATGGTGGTCGGCTTTGCTGTGGGCTCTCGTGCAGGATACAAAATATCCCCGCGATTAGCCGCGCTCTTGCCGGTCAGCAGCACTTCCCCGGGCTGCCAATTGCGTGCACAAAAAAGCACCGCCGGCCGGTGGCCGAAGCGGTGCTTTCGATGGCACACAGACCTGCGGTCAGTACATATGCTGCCCACCATTGATCGCGATATTCGCGCCAGTGACGAAAGCGGCCTCGTCCGATGCCAGGTAGGCGACCAGGCCGGCCACTTCTTCCGGCTTGCCCAGGCGGCCCATCGGGATCTGCGGGATGATCTTGGTTTCCAGCACTTCGCTCGGGATGTCCATCACCATCTTGGTGCCGATGTAGCCCGGCGAGATGGTGTTGACCGTCACGCCCTTGCGCGCCACTTCCAGGGCCAGGGCCTTGGTGAAGCCGTGCATGCCGGCTTTTGCAGCCGAGTAATTGGTCTGGCCGAAAGCGCCCTTCTGGCCGTTGACCGAGGAGATGTTGATGATGCGTCCCCAGCCGCGCTCGACCATGCCGTCGCAGACGGGTTTCGTCATGTTGAACACCGAGTCCAGGTTGGTCTTGATGACCGCGTCCCAGTTGACCTTGTCCATTTTCTTGAAGGTCATGTCGCGGGTGATGCCGGCGTTGTTGACCAGCACGTCGACCGGGCCGACTTCCTGCTCGACCTGCTTGACGCAGGCCTGGGCCGAATCGTAGTCGGCCACGTCGCACGGATAGGCCTTGAAGTTGTATCCCTGCTCGCGCATCGCCGCCAGCCAGCTTTCGGCCTTGGTGTTGCCAGGCGAGTGAGTCGTGACGACCGTATATCCCAGAGCGGCCAGCTTGATGCACACCGCTTCGCCCAAGCCGCCCATGCCGCCGGTCACTAATGCTACTCTAGCCATCGTCTTCTCCTAGTTTTTGTCCGTCACTTTTCAGAACCTACAGCTGCTGCCCGGCCGCGTTCAATCGCGTTCGACCGCCAGCGCCACCCCCATCCCCCCGCCGATGCACAGGCTGGCCAGGCCACGCTTGGCGTCGCGGCGCACCATTTCATGCAGCAGGGTGACCAGGACGCGTGCGCCCGAGGCACCGATCGGGTGCCCCAACGCGATCGCGCCGCCGTTGACGTTGATCTTCGACGTATCCCAGCCCATTTCCTTGTTGACGGCGATCGCCTGCGCGGCAAAGGCCTCGTTGATTTCCATCAGGTCCACGTCCTGGTGCGTCCAGCCGGCCTTCTGCAGGCACAGGCGCGAGGCCGACACCGGGCCCATGCCCATGATGCTCGGGTCCAGGCCGGCCGACGAATAGGCCTTGATGCGCGCCAGCGGGGTCAAGCCCAGTTCGCGCGCCTTCGAGGCGCTCATCATGATGACGGCGGCGGCGCCGTCGTTGATGCCGGACGCGTTACCGGCGGTCACGGTCCCTTCCTTGTTGAAGGCCGGGCGCAGGCTGGCCAGCGCCTCGATGGTGCTGCCGTGCTTCGGGTATTCGTCGGTGTCGAACACGGTGACGCCCTTCTTCGAGGGGATTTCCACCGGGATGATCTCGTCCTTGAAGCGGCCTTCCTTCACGGCGGCCTCGGCCTTCAGCTGGGACTGCAGCGCGAATTCGTCCTGTTCGGCGCGCGAAATCTCGTACTTGCGCGCGACGTTCTCGGCGGTCACGCCCATGTGGTACTGGTTGTACACGTCCCACAGGCCGTCGACGATCATGGTGTCGACCAGCTTGGCGTCGCCCATGCGGAAGCCGTCGCGCGAGCCGTTGAGCACGTGCGGCGAGGCGCTCATGTTTTCCTGGCCGCCGGCGATGATGATCGAGGCGTCGCCGCAACGGATCGCCTGGGTCGCCAGGTGGGTGGCCTTCAGGCCGCTGCCGCAGACCTTGTTGATGGTGTAGGCCGGCACCATGTCGGGCAGGCCGCCCTTGAGCGCGGCCTGGCGCGCCGGGTTCTGGCCGGCGCCGGCGGTGAGCACCTGGCCCATGATCACTTCGTTCACGCTGGCCGGATCGATGCCGGTTTTCGCCAGCAACTGGCGGATCACGTGGGCGCCGAGCTCGGCGGCGGGAATCTTGGCGAGCGAGCCGCCGAATTTGCCGACCGGGGTACGGCCGGCTGCTACGATGACGACGTCTTCCATGCTTGTCTCCGGTAACTGGCTGAGCCAGGGTTGGTGGGCGCGTGCGGGTCGGTGGCAGACCCGGCCGCCAAAAAAGAGGGCCGCGCCTTCGCATCGCCGCCGGTACGGCCCGGCGGAAACCTCGCATGTTAATTTCACACCCGGGTTTGCGTTTGATCGAGATCAATCTTATCAGCTTATTCACGGAAAACAACCTGTATTGACCAACAGGTACAAAGCCGGTTTTAACCCATGAAGAAAGGCAAATTTTGGAACAGACAAGCATCGAAAATTGCCCTTCGGAATGATGCTGGAAACGCTGCCCTTTTCAGCAAATTTCACAGTAGAATGCACGGGCTATAGCCAACCAGAACTGTTTATGTCGAAAAGTCCGTCCAGCCTGCCCATCGAAATCAAGATCTCCACGGTTGTCGCGATCTCGGCGATCCTGCATTCGTCCGATCCGATCGCCATCGATGCGGCGCTGAAGCAGATGACCGGCGGGGTGTCGGACTTCTTCGAGGATGAATTCGCCGTCATCGACGTCGGCGCGATTGCCGCCGGGACGGCCTATATCGACTGGCGCGCGCTGGTCGACCTGCTGAAAAAATACCGCCTGAACGCGGTCGCCGTGCGCGGCGCCACGCCCGAGATGGCCGAGGCCGTCAAGGCGCTCGGCCTGGCGCTCGACGACGGCGCCGGCGCCGACCGCGCCCGCGAGGATGTCGCCGCCGCCACGGCCGCGACCGCCGCCCCGGCTCCCGCGCCAGCCCCGGCGCCTGCGCCCGTTGCTGCGCCGGCCCCGGCCGCGCCGCTGCCGGCCATGATCGTCGACACCCCGGTGCGCGCCGGCCAGCGCGTCTATGCGCGCGGCTGCGACCTGATCATCACCGCGGTGGTCAACAACGGCGCCGAGATCATTGCCGACGGCAGCATCCACGTCTATGCGCCGATGCATGGGCGCGCCCTGGCCGGCGCCTCGGGCAACGCCAGTTCGCGCATCTTCGGGCTGTCGCTGCAGCCCGAGCTGGTGTCGATCGCCGGCGTCTACCGCACGTTCGACGAAGGTTTCCCGGCCGAGCTGGCGCGCCAGCCGGCCCAAATTCGCCTGGTCGGCGACCGGATCGATATATCATCGCTGAGTCCGGCTCCGGCCCGCGCGTAATCAGACTCTGACCAGATACTGTAAAGGACCTTTTTGTGGCAAGAATTATTGTTGTGACGTCCGGCAAGGGCGGCGTGGGCAAAACCACCTCGAGCGCAAGCTTCTCCACCGGCCTTGCCATGCGCGGCCACAAGACCGCGGTGCTGGACTTCGACGTCGGCCTGCGTAACCTCGACCTGATCATGGGCTGCGAGCGCCGCGTGGTGTACGACCTGGTCAACGTAATCAACGGCGAAGCGACGCTGAACCAGGCCCTGATCAAGGACAAGCACTGCGACAACCTGTACATCCTGCCGGCCTCGCAGACGCGCGACAAGGACGCCCTGACCGAGGAAGGCGTCGAGCGCGTGCTCAACGAGCTGGTCAAGATGGACTTCGAGTACATCATCTGCGATTCGCCGGCCGGCATCGAGCATGGCGCGCTGATGGCGCTGACCTTCGCCGACGAGGCGCTGATCGTGACCAACCCGGAAGTGTCGTCGGTGCGCGATTCGGACCGCATCCTGGGCATCCTGCAGGCCAAGTCGCGCCGCGCCCAGAGCGGCGGCGAACCGGTCAAGGAACACCTCCTGATCACCCGCTACTCGCCGCGCCGCGTCGAGAACGACGAAATGCTGTCCTACCAGGACGTGCAGGAAATCCTGCGCATCCCGCTGCTGGGCATCATCCCGGAATCGGAGTCGGTGCTGCACGCCTCGAACCAGGGCAATCCGGCGATCCACTTCAAGGGCACCGACGTGGCCGAGGCCTACGAGGACGTGGTGGCGCGTTTCCTGGGCGAAGACCGCCCGCTGCGCTTCACGACCTACGAAAAGCCGGGTCTGTTGCAACGCATCTTTGGGACCAAGTGACATGGCATTGCTCTCATTCCTGTTCCCCGAAAAGAAGAAGAGCGCGAACGCGGCCAAGGAACGGCTGCAAATCATCATCGCCCGCGAACGGACCAACCGTACCGGTCCCGATTTCCTGCCGGCCCTGCACCGCGAACTGATCGAGGTGATCTCGAAGTACACCAAGGTCAACGCCGACGACATCAAGATCTCGCTCGACCGCCAGGGCAACCTGGAAGTGCTCGACGTCAACGTGGTGCTGCCGGACGCCTGAACGGCCCCGACACAGCCCGTCCGCATGCCGGACGGGCTGTTCTCCCCTTCCTTCCCCGCACGCGCGGCGTGCCGGCTTCTCCCGCTTTTCCGGAACCAGCCTTTTGCTTCCGCCGTCCAAAGGCAAGCAGGCGTCTTGCCTACCCGCGTTCCAGCCTCCTCGCACAGCCCTGGCGCAATGCTCTCCTGTCGAAGACATTCAACAAGCTGCTTGTTGGTCAAGTATGTTGCGTTTCTGCCGCATGTGTGGCTTTTTCGCAGCAAACATAAAAACTGTCGAAATTGAGGGTTTACCGAGGGAGGAAAGAGTGAACGATCCGGCGTCCGCACCCACAGCTCTCCCTTTCGGCAAAAAATGAAAATTTACGAGTAGCATTATTTTGTCAAAGTCTGCTATAGTCGGTTTAACGTTGTAGGATTGATCCTACAGGTTATTTTGACAATAGCGTGCCGCCATGAGAATAGCTGTCCTTGATAATGAACGTAGCCAAGCAGACCTGATTTGCCAGGTGCTCAGCTCCGCTGGACATAGCTGCCAATCCTTCGAGGGCGGCAAGGAGCTGTTGACCCAGATGCGCAAGGACAGCGCCGATCTCCTGATCATGGACTGGCCGGCGGGCGACGGCGAAGCCGCCGACGTACTACGCCGCGCCAAGGAAAAGATGGCGCCGGACGCCCCCGTCATGTTCCTGGTCGGCAGCGGCGCCGAGGACGACATCGTGGCCGGCATGGAAGCCGGCGCCGACGACTACCTGGTCAAGCCCCTGCGCCGCGGCGAACTGGTGGCGCGCGTGTCGGCCCTGCTGCGCCGCGCCTATCCGGCCCAGACCGGCACCGAGCAGCTGCAGTTCGGTCCCTACGTGTTCGAAACCCGCCCCGGCCGCCTGCTGAAGGACGGCAACGTCATCGACGTCACCCAGAAAGAGTTCTACCTGGCCCTGCTGTTCTTCCGCAACATCGGCCGTCCGCTGTCGCGCGCCTACATCCACGAATCGGTCTGGGTGCGCGACACCGCCGTGCCTTCGCGCACCATGGACACCCACGTTTCGCGCGTGCGCAACAAGCTGAGCCTGCGTCCGGAGAATGGTTTCCGCCTGGTGCCGGTCTACAGCTACGGGTACCGTCTGGAAAAGCTGGGCGCTTGACACGTAGGGTGGGCGCCCCGTGCCCACGCGTGACGCATGCACTGCGTTGGCCTGTCGACCGCTGCGTCTGCTCGTCGTCCACGCGTGAGCACGGCATCGAGGCCACTGGTCTCGATGCCCCACCCTACCGTTGAAGCATCGTTAACGATCTGCCGGCCCCCTGAAACCCTGCGCGCATGAGGGTATAATTCCCCCATACGATTCCCACCGTCTTTTCCCAGAATGCAACTGCTCGCCGTTGGCCTGAACCATACGACTGCACCGGTCGCGCTGCGCGAGCAGCTCGCGCTCGGTCCGGAGCAGCTCGGCCGCGCGGTGCAGTCGGCGCGCGAGTGGTTCGGCCGCTTCGGCCAGGCCGAGCGCCGCGCCAGCGACGAAGCCGCCATCCTCTCCACCTGCAACCGCACCGAGCTGTACGCCGCCAGCGGCGTGCCCGATCCGCTCGACGCCTCGGCCCAGTTCCTGGCGCACTACCACGCGCTGAACTACGCCGAGCTGCGCCCGCACCTGTACATGCTGCCCCAGGACGACGCCGTGCGCCACGCTTTCCGCGTCGCCTCAGGGCTCGATTCGATGGTGCTGGGCGAACCGCAGATCCTCGGCCAGATGAAGGACGCGGTGCGCACCGCCGAGGAAGCCGGGGGCCTGGGCACCTACCTGCACCAGCTGTTCCAGCGCAGCTTCGCAGTGGCGAAGGAAGTACGCACTACCACGGAAATCGGCGCCCACAGCGTCTCCATGGCGGCCGCCGCGGTGCGTCTGTCGCAGCGCATCTTTGATCGCATCGCCGACCAGCACGTGCTGTTCATCGGCGCCGGCGAGATGATCGAGCTGTGCGCGGCCCACTTCGCGGCGCAGAACCCGAAGTCGATCACGATCGCCAACCGCACCATGGAACGCGGCGAATCGCTCGCCGCGCGCCTGAACGGCCGCGCGATCCGCCTGGCCGATCTGCCCGAGCAGCTGTCCCGGTTCGACATCGTCGTCTCCTGCACCGCGTCCACCCTGCCGCTGATCGGCCTGGGCCTGGTCGAACGCGCGATCAAGGCGCGCCGCCACCGCCCCATCTTCATGGTCGACCTGGCCGTGCCGCGCGATATCGAACCGGAAGTCGCGCGCCTGGACGACGTCTTCCTGTACACCGTCGACGACCTGGCGCAGGTCGTGCAGACCGGGATGGAAAGCCGGCAAGCCGCCGTGGCCCAGGCCGAAGCCATCATCGAACACCGCGTCCAATCCTTCATGCACTGGGTCGGCGACCGCGCCATGGTCCCCGTCATCCAGGACCTGCATGAAGCCAGCGAGACCCTGCGCCTGGCGGAACTCGAGCGCGCGCGCCGCCTGCTGGCGAAAGGCGAAGACGTCGACGCCGTGCTCGAAGCGCTGTCGAAAGGCCTGACGGCGAAATTCCTGCACGGCCCCCAGCAGGCCCTGCACCGCGCCGAGGGCGACGAACGCGCGCGCCTGGCCAGCCTCCTGCCCCAGCTGTTCCGCGGCCGCCGTTAGCGGCGCTTTCCCGCTGCGCGCCCGCCACGGGCGCTTCCCGGCGCTTCTTCGCGCCACCTGTCACCTTTTTTTCGCACACAGCCCATGAAACCATCGATGCTGGCCAAGCTCGACCAACTGGCGAACCGCCTGGTCGAACTCGACGAACTCCTGATGCATGAAGGCGCCACCGCCAACATGGACAGCTACCGCAAGATGACGCGCGAGCACGCCGAGCTCTCGCCGCTGGTCGCCCTGTACAAGCAGTACCAGGAAGCGCACGGCGACATCGCGGCGGCGCAGGAAATGTTGGCGGACCCGGACATGAAGGAATTCGCCCAGGAGGAAATCGAGGCCGCCAAGGCGCGCCTGGCCGAACTCGATCTCGAACTGCAGAAGATGCTGCTGCCGAAGGACGCGAACGACGAGCGCAACATCTTCCTCGAGATCCGCGCCGGCACCGGCGGCGACGAATCGGCCCTGTTCGCCGGCGACCTGCTGCGCATGTACACCCGCTTCGCCGAGCGCAACCGCTGGCAGGTCGAGATGGTGTCGGAGTCCCCTTCGGACCTGGGCGGCTACCGCGAAGTGATCGTGCGCGTGGTCGGAAATGGCGCCTACTCCAAATTGAAATTCGAGTCGGGCGGCCACCGCGTGCAGCGCGTGCCGGCCACCGAGACCCAGGGCCGCATCCACACCTCGGCCTGCACGGTGGCGGTGATGCCGGAAGCGGACGAGGTCGAGGACGTGAACATCAACCCGGCCGACCTGCGCATCGACACCTACCGCGCGTCGGGCGCCGGCGGACAGCACATCAACAAGACCGATTCGGCGGTGCGCATCACCCACCTGCCGACCGGGATCGTGGTCGAGTGCCAGGACGACCGCAGCCAGCACAAGAACAAGGCGCAAGCCATGAAGGTGCTGGCCGCGCGCATCAAGGACGTGCAGCTGCGCGAACAGCAGTCGAAGGAAGCCGCCACCCGCAAGAGCCTGATCGGCTCGGGCGACCGCAGCGAACGCATCCGCACCTACAACTTCCCGCAGGGGCGCCTGACCGACCACCGCATCAACCTGACGCTCTATAAGCTGGACTTCATCATGGACGGCGACCTGACGGAGCTGACCAATGCCCTGGCCGCCGAGCACCAGGCCGAGCTGCTGGCGGCGCTGGGGGATTAAAAGCCGGCTAAGCCAGCGCTAAGTTGCCAATGTGAAAATGCGGGTGCGCGATTCCAGGCCGTATGCGAGAATCGCCTTCTGTTTCTTGACCAACGAGAGCCCAACCGCATGCCCGCTTCCCGTACCGTCCTCCTGATCGTTGCCGCGATCAGCTTCGCACTGATCGGCGTCGCCCTCTACCTGCAGCACGCCCATGACATGCTGCCCTGCCCGCTGTGCGTGATCCAGCGCTACCTGTTCCTGGCGATCGGCATCGCGAGCCTGGCCGGCGCCTTGGCCGGCAGGATCAAGGCCGGCGCCGGCGTGGCCCTGCTGGCGGCGCTCGGCGGCCTGGGCGTGGTCGGCAAGCACCTGTACGTGCTGGCCAACCCCGGCTTCTCCTGCGGGATCGATCCGATGGAGACCATGCTCAACAAGATTCCCACGGCCACCCTGATGCCCTGGCTGTTCGAGGCCGACGGCCTGTGCGAGAACGCCACCGATGGGCTGTTCGGCCTGTCGATCCCGCAATGGTCGGCGGTGTGGTTCGTGCTGTTGACGCTGACGCTCGTCTGGGTGCTGGCGCGCCGCGCGCGATGAACATCCTTGCCGGCGCCAGCATCGGGTCGCTGCAGCGCGAGCTGCCGCTCGACCCGCTGGAAAACCGCATCCTGCTCTGCCACGCGCTCGGCATCAGCCGCGTGGGCCTGATCACGCAGTCCGAGCGCGAACTCGGCGCGGACGAGGCGGCCCGCGTGGCCGCCCTGGTGCAGCGCCGGCTCGATGGCGAACCGATCGCCTACATCGTCGGCCAGCGCGAATTCTTCGGCCTGCCCTTCCAGGTCAGCCCGGCGGTGCTGATTCCCCGTCCCGATACCGAACTGATCGTCGAACTGGCGCTCGAGCGCCTGCCGGCGCGCGGCCGCCTGCTCGACATGGGCACCGGCAGCGGCGCGATCGCGGTGGCGGTCGCCCACACGCGTCCCGACGCCCAGGTCAGCGCGCTCGACGTCAGCGACGATGCGCTCGCGGTGGCGCGCGCGAATGCCGACGCCAACAGCGCCAGGGTGCGCTTCCTGCGCAGCGACTGGTTCGCGGCGCTGGGAGACGAAGAAGTGTTCGACGTCGTCGCATCGAACCCGCCCTACATCGCATCGGGAGACGAACACCTGGCGCAGGGAGATTTGCGCTTCGAGCCGGTCGACGCGCTGACGGATCACGCGGACGGCCTGTCGGACCTGCGCACGATCATCGCGGGCGCGGCCCGGCACCTCGTTGCGGGCGGCTGGCTGCTGCTCGAGCATGGCTACGACCAGGCGGCGGCGGTACGGACCTTGCTGGCCGAGGCGGGGTATCTGGAAGCGCAGAGCTGGCGCGACCTGGCCGGGATCGAGCGGGTGAGCGGCGGACGGCGCGGGTAGTTCATGGCGGCTTCTTCCGCACTCCGGCATGGATGCAGGGTGCCGGCTTCGGATAGGTTCGACCGCGTGGGCACAAGTGCCCACCCTACAAGGGCGGGCTTCGTAGGGTGGGCTCTTGAGCCCACGCGGTACAACGCCAGCTAAGCGCACAGCTTCCACGGTGCGCCGCCCTTCATCCACGCATTGTTACAATGCTCACACCGCCACCACCCTGACCTCATGCGACGCTTCGTTCCCCTCCTCGTCCTGCTCACCGCGCTTTTCCACGGCGTGGCGCGCGGCGCGTCCGAGGAGGCCAGGGCGCTGTTCGAGCGCGACTGGGAATGGCAGCTGCAGACCTACCCCGAATACGCCACCACCATCGGCGACGGGCGCTTTAATGCGCGCCTGAGCGACACCAGCCTGGCCGCCGGCCGCGTCAACATCGAGTACGTCCGCCAGGCGCTCGAGGATGCCCGCGCCCTCGACCGCGCAAGCCTGGACCCGCAGGAACGCCTCTCGCTCGACCTGTTCGTCTTCGACAAGGAGCGCCAGCTCGCCCGCTTCGCCTTTCACCCCTTCGATCCGCAGCCGATCACGGCCTGGGATGGCCTGCACGTGCGCCTGCCGCGCCTGGTCGCGCAGATGCCCTTCGCGACCGAGGAAGACTACCGCAACTACATCGCGCGCCTGAATGCGCTGCCGGCCCATGTCGACGGCCTGATCGCCCAGATGCGCGAAGGCATGCGCACCGGCTGGACCGCGCCGAAAGCCAGCGTGCGCGCGGTGCCGGAGCTGCTGCGCGCGATGCGCGAACGCCTGGAAGACGGCCCGCTGTCGGCGCCTTTGCGGCGCATTCCCGCGACCATCGACGCCGCGCTGCGCGACGAACTCCTCACAGCCGGGAATGCCGCGCTGGATGCCAGCGCCGCCCCCGCCCTGCGCAGGCTGGAAGACTTCATCCGCCTCGAGTACCTGCCGGCCGCACGCGATTCCCTGGCGGCCATCAGCCTGCCGGGCGGGCCCGGCTACTATGCCTTCCTGGTGCGCAATGCCACCGGCACCGACCTGACGCCGGCCGAGGTGCACGCGATCGGCCTGAAGGAAGTGGCGCGCATCCGCAGCGCGATGGAAGCGGCGGTCAAACGCACCGGTTTTCGCGGCACGCTGGCGCAGTTCCTGGTCTTCGCGCGCAGCGACAAACGTCTGTTCGCCACCAGCGCGGACAGCCTGCTGGCCAGGTATCGCCGCACCATCGCGCGCGCCGAAGCACGCCTGCCCGAGCTGTTCGGGACCATTCCCGAGGAAACCATCGGCGTCAAGCCGCTGGGCCAGGAGGGCGCGGCCGGCCAGGTCGCGGCCTATTACGAAGCCGGCACCCCAAGCCGCAGCGCGGCGCTGGTGGTCAACACGGCGCGCCTGGAGACCCAGCCGCTGTGGGAAGTCGAGACGCTCGCCCTGCACGAGGCCCTGCCCGGGCACCACCTGCAGGTGGCGCGCGCCCATGAACTGGCGGCGCTGCCGGCCTTTCGCCGCCATCGCTGGGACGAGGCCTTCGGCGAAGGCTGGGCCACCTATGCCGAAAGCCTGGGACCGGAACTGGGCTTCTTCAAGGACCCGTTTTCCAGCTTCGGCTACCTGAACGACGAGATGTTCCGCGCCGCCCGGCTGGTGGTCGACACCGGCATCCACGCCCAGGGCTGGTCGCGCCGCCAGGCGATCGACTACCTGAACGCGCAGACCGCCAACGCCAGCGCCGACAACGAGGTCGAGGTCGACCGCTACATCGCCCAGCCGGCCCAGGCGCTGAGCTACAAGATCGGCCAGTTGCGCATCCGCGCCCTGCGCGAGAAGGCGCAAACGGCGCTCGGCGCGCGCCTGGACCTGCGCCGCTTCCATGACGCCTTGCTGGGCAAGGGCTCGCTGCCGCTGCCCCTGCTCGAGCGCGAGATGGGCCGCTGGCTGGCCGTCCAGCTGGCGCCGGCGGCTCCCGGACCGGGCCCCTTCCCCCTGACCACCCCGGCGCCCGCGCCGGCCGGACCAGGCCCCATCGTCCTGCCCGCCCCGCCGGCGCAGCCGCCCGTCCCCGCCGCGCCGGCGCCTGCGGCCGACAAGCCGGGTCCCATCCCCGCGACACCGGCGCCGGCGCCCGCAGCCGGCAAACCGGCGGCCACGCCGCCTGCCGCGCCGGCGCAGCCAACGCCCCAGCCGGCCGCCAGGCCGGACGCACCCGACACGCCTCCGGCCGCGGCGCCCGCCCAAAAGTCCCCTGCGAAACCTGCCGCCGAACCTGCTGCCGCGCCGCCCGCCAGGCCGGCCGCGGGCGCCGGCGCGACGCCGGAAAGCGCCGCGGGCTGAGGCGCCAGGGCCGTTTGCCCCGCAGGCCAATGTCGCCGGCCGGAAATGGACCGGTCGCCGACGCGCAGTCCGTTTTTCGGTTACTCTCTGCACCAATCGAATAGGCAGTATAAGAAAGGAAACACTGTGTCGAACCAACTGACCCGCCGCCTGGCCCTGCTGGACGACGACGCGCACCGCGGCCTGCTCGGCCAGGGCTTGCGCGGCATCGAACGCGAGACGCTGCGCATCGACAGCCAAGGCCAGCTCGCGCGCACGCCTCATCCGGTCCAGCTCGGCTCGGCGCTCACCCACCCGCAGATCACCACCGATTACGCCGAAGCGCTGCTCGAGTTCATCACGCCGGCCGAGCACGACATCGGCCTGGCCCTGCACCGCCTCGACGCGATCCACCGTTTTGCGTACTCGAAGCTGGGCGACGAGATGCTGTGGAGCGAATCGATGCCGGGCGAACTGCCGGCTGAGGAAGACATCGAGATCGCCTGGTACGGCAAGTCGAATATCGGCATGCTCAAGCACGTCTACCGCCGCGGCCTGGCGCTGCGCTACGGGAAGGCGATGCAGTGCATCGCCGGCATCCACTACAACTACTCGCTGCCCGAACAACTGTGGCAGCTGATCCTGGCCAGCGAAGGCGTGCAGGAAGAGCGCCGCAACGCCCTGCGCGACTTCCAGTCCGAGAGCTACATCGCCACCATCCGCAACTTCCGCCGCTACAGCTGGCTGCTGATGTACCTGTTCGGCGCTTCTCCGGCGCTGACCAAGAGCTTCCTGCGCGGCCGCACGCACCAGCTGGAAGAGCTGTCGAACGATACGCTCTACCTGCCTTACGCCACCAGCCTGCGCATGAGCGACCTGGGCTACCAGAACGACGCCCAGTCCGGCCTGCGTCCGCACGAGAACAGCCTGGAAAGCTATGTGACGAGCCTGATGGACGCCGTCAACCGTCCCTACGCGCCCTACGAGGCGATCGGCACCAAGAAGGACGGCGAGTGGATCCAGCTCTCGACCAATGTGCTGCAGATCGAGAACGAGTACTACTCGACGATCCGCCCGAAACGCGTGATCCGCACCGGCGAGCGTCCGGTGCAGGCGCTGTGCAACCGCGGCGTCCAGTACATCGAGGTGCGCTGTCTCGACGTCGACCCGTTCGAGCCGGTCGGCGTGGGCATCGAGACCGGCCGCTTCCTGGACGCCTTCCTGCTGTTCTGCGCGCTCGAGGAGAGCCCCCTGATCAGCGCCGCCGAAGGCCAGATCCACGCGCGCAACTTCGCCCGCACCGTGAAGGAAGGCCGCAAGCCCGGCCTGACCCTGACGCGCGACGGCGAGGAAGTGTCGCTGCAAGCCTGGGCCGACGAACTGATCGAGCGCATCCGTCCGGTGACCCAGTTGCTGGACTCGGAACACAACGAACCGGGCGTGCACGAAGCTTCGCTGGCGCTGCAGAAGGCGAAGATCGCCGACCCGGGCAAGACGCCGTCGGCGCGCGTGCTCGAGGAAGTGCGGGCGCTCGGTTCGGCCGCCGCCTTCGGTTTGCGCCAAAGCCAGCTGCACGCCGCCTATTTCCGCGAAAGCCCGCTGATGCCGGCCGAGGAAGCCGCTTTTGCCGAGCAGGCCGCGGCCTCGCTGGCGGAACAGGCGATCATCGAGCAGACCGACACCGGCAGCTTCGACGACTTTGTCGCCGCTTACAACAGCAGTACACTGTGCGGGAACCATAGCTGATCGTTCATCGTCCATACCGGGGATGCCTTGCTCACTTTTTACAACGAACACCATGCCCAGCACCGCGGGCGGCTCGAAAGCCATCGCGGCGACATGGTGCCCTGTCGTGAAAAGCCCGAGCGCATCGACCTGGTGCTGGCCGAACTGCAGCGGCGCGGACTGGGCGAGATCGTCACCCCGCACCGGGTGCCGCTGGTCTCGCTCGAACGCATCCACAGCCCGCGCTACCTGCACTTCCTGCGCAACGCCTGGAGCGAGTGGCTCGCTCTCGACCCGTCCAATGCGGACAAGGACGCCCTGCCCTCGAGCTGGGCGATCCGCGGCATGCGCCACGACATCGAGCCGGACAGTTTCGCCGGCCGGCTCGGCCTGTATTCGATGGACAGCGGCACGCCGCTGACTTCAGGCACCTGGAACGCGGCGAAAACCGGCGCCGACTGCGCCATCAACGCGGCCCATGCGCTGCGCCTGGGCGAGCGCGGCAGCTTTGCGCTGACCCGCCCGCCGGGCCACCACGCCGGCGTCGATTTCTTCGGCGGCTACTGCTTCCTGAATAACGCGGCCCTCGCCGCCCAGCACCTGCTCGACGACGGCCTGAAGCGCGTGGCGATCCTCGACATCGACTACCACCACGGCAACGGCACCCAGAGCATCTTCTACGGCCGCAGCGACGTGCTGTTCGTCTCGATCCACGCCGACCCGCACACCGACTACCCCTTCTACCTCGGCCACGCCGACGAAACCGGCAGCGGCGAAGGACTCGGCTACAACATGAACCTGCCGCTGCCGCGCGCAGCGAATGCACAGCAGTGGATGGCGGCGCTGGAGACCGCCTGCATCAAGCTGGGCATGTTCGCGCCCGAGGCGCTGGTGGTCTCGCTCGGCGTCGACACCGCCGCCGGCGAAGGCGGATTCGGCCTGCAGGGCGGGGATTTCCTGCGCATCGGCGAGCGCATCGCCTGGCTCGGCCTGCCGACCGCCTTCGTGTTCGAGGGCGGGCTGGGGCTTGAGATCGGCGTCCACACGGTCAACGTGCTCGAAGGTTTCGAGACGGCGGCCTGATTTTTCTCACCTGATTGGAACACACATGATCGAATGGCAGTGGTGCAGCTTCGCGGACCTCACCAACGCGCAGCTGTACGAAGTGCTGGCCCAGCGCCAGCAGGTTTTCGTCCTGGAGCAGACTTGCCTCTACCCGGACATCGACGGCTACGACCTCGACGCCCACCACCTGCTGGGCTGGCGCGACATCGGCGGACGGCGCGTACTGGTCGCCTACCTGCGCTGCCTGGCGCCGGGCGCGAAATACGACGAGATGAGCCTCGGGCGCATCCTCACCACCAATGACGTGCGCGGCTCGGGCGTGGGACGCGAGCTGGTCGCCCACGGCATCCAGTACGCGGAGCAACTGCACCCGGGGCACCGCATCCGCATCGGGGCCCAGCAGCGCCTCGAGAAGTTCTACCAGGGCTTCGGCTTCGAGACCGTCTCCGCGCCCTACGACGAAGATGGCATCATGCACATCGATATGCTGCGCTGAGGCGCAGCATCCCTGGTTCTTATTTCAGCATGCCCGACTTGGTCGGGTCGGGCATCCGCAGCGAGACGATGAAGGAAATCGCGCACATCGCGCTGACGTACCAGTAGAAATTCGACTCCACCCCGGCCTGCTTGAACCACAGCGCCACGTATTCGGCCGAGCCGCCGAAGATGGCGTTGGCCACCGCATAGGACAGGCCGACGCCGAGGGCGCGCACCTCCACCGGGAACATCTCGGCCTTGATCAGGCCACTGATCGAGGTGTACAGGCTGACGATGGCCAGCGCGCAGACGATCAATACGCCGGCCATGACCGGGCTGGCGACGCCGCGCAGGGCCGTCATGATCGGCACCGTCGCGATCATGGCCAGGCCGCCGAACCACATCATCGAGGTCTTGCGGCCAATGCGGTCGGACAGCGCGCCGAACACCGGCTGCAGGCACATGTAGATCACCAGCACCACGGTCATGATGGCGCTGGCGGTCTTGGTATCCATGCCGACCGTATTGACCAGGTATTTCTGCATGTAGGTGGTGAAGGTGTAGAAGATCAGCGAGCCGCCGGCGGTGAAACCGAGCACGGTGATGAAGGCGCGGCGATGGTTCTTCAGCAGCGCGGCGACGCTGCCCGCTTCCTTGCGCTTGCGCTCGGCGGCATTCGTGGTTTCGGTCAGCGAGCGGCGCAGGTAGAGCGAGACCAGGGCCGCGCAGGCGCCCAGCACGAAGGGGATGCGCCAGCCCCAGGCCTTCAGTTCGGCCTCGGTCAGCAGCTGCTGCAGCACCACCAGCACCAGCAGCGCCAGCAACTGGCCGCCGATCAGGGTCACGTACTGGAAGGAGGCGAAGAAGCCGCGCCGGCCCGGCTGGGCCACTTCGCTCATGTAGGTCGCGCTGGTGCCGTACTCGCCGCCCACCGACAGGCCCTGGAACAGGCGCGCCAGCAGCAGCAGGGCCGGCGCCGCGGTGCCGATCTGGGCATAGGTCGGCAGCACGGCGATCATCAGCGAGCCGCCGCACATCATGAGCACCGAGATCAGCATCGAGTTCTTGCGGCCGTAACGGTCGGCGATGCGGCCGAACATCCAGCCGCCGATCGGGCGCATCAGGAAGCCGGCGGCGAAGATGCCGGCGGTATTGAGCAACTGGGTGGTCGGGTTCCCCGACGGGAAAAAGGCGGCGGAAAAGTACAGCGCGCAGAAGGAATAGATGTAGAAATCGAACCATTCGACCAGGTTGCCGGACGATGCGCCGACGATGGCGTAAATGCGCTGGCTGGGGGTCAGTTCTTGTATTTCATGCGAGGTGACGTGTTGCGACATGCTTGTGTGCTCCTTGGTTCGGCTAACGCGGGCGCCGCTGGCGCCGCGATTACATCCTACACAAGGGAAAGGTGCGCACGGCACGTCGTAGGACGGGATGCCATGGGCATCCGCCTGCCGGAGACCACAATGAAAGGACCTTACTCGACCTTTAGCAGCTCGACGTCGAACACCAGGCCGCTGTTGGGCGGAATCGGGCCGCGTCCATATTTACCGTAGGCCAGGCTGGCCGGGATGTGGAGGGTGCGCTTGCCGCCGACCTTCATGCCGGGCAGGCCCTGGGTCCAGCCGGCGATCACCGGGTCGACGCCCAGCGTGAAGCCATAGGTGCCGGTCTCGAACTGGGCGCCCTTGTTGTCGGCGGCGCTGGTGCTGTACAGCCAGCCGGTGTACTTGACGGTCAGCTTCTTGCCGTTGACCGCCTCGGCGCCGGTGCCGACCACGTTGTCGATGGTCTTCAGGGCTGCCGGAACGCTGATGACCTCCGGCTCGTCACCACCGCCGCCGCCTCCGCAGGCAGTCAGGCTCAGTACGGCCACGCAGGCGGCGGCCATCAGCGGAAACTTGAATCGCATGCTCTTCTCCCGGATAGATGCATATGTTTGTAAGGAAACACTGCACCTTACCCGAGGGTGGGAAGAGAATCTGTCCGCTTTTTGTAGCGCTTTTGTATCCGGTCTCGAATCAGATCTCGACCTGGGTGCCGAGCTCGATGACGCGGTTCGGCGGGATCTGGTAGTAATCGGCGGCGGCGCGCGCATTGCGCGACATGGTCGCGAAGATGTGCTCGCGCCAGGGCGCCATGCCGCGGCCCGGCGTCGAGATCACGGTCTGGCGCGCGATGAAGAACGAGGTCTCCATCATCTCGAACGGCAGGCCCAGCGTGGCGCAGTAGGCCATCACGGCCGGGATATCCGGTTCGTCCTTGAAGCCGTAGTGGATGTTCAACTGGAAGCAATTGTGGCCCAGCTCGACCACCTGCACCTGTTCGGGCAGCGCCACCCAGGGCTCTTCGCGGATGTGCACGGTCAGGAACACCACGCGCTCGTGCAGCACTTTGTTGTGCGAGAGGTTGTGCAGGAGGGCGTGCGGCACGCCGTCGCTTTCGCCGCGCAGGAAAATGGCGGTGCCCGGCACCCGGGACGGCGGCGCCACGAACAGGGACGCGAGGAAGGCATCGAGCGGGATCGCGTGCTTTTCCAGGTTCTCGAATACCAGTTCGCGGCCGCGCTTCCAGGTCAGCATCGCCGTCAGCAGCACCGCGCCCAGCAGCAGCGGGAACCAGCCGCCGTGGAACAGCTTGAGGGTGGTCGACGAGAACAGCATGATGTCGATCACCAGGAAGAAACCGGTCGCGCCCACGCAGACCAGCAAGGGCAGGCGCCAGCGGTAGCGCGTGACGAAGAAGGTCAGGATGGTGGTGGCCATCATGGTCGCGGTGACGGCAATGCCGTAGGCGCCGGCGAGCTCGTCGGACGAGCCGAAGCCGATCACGGCGATCAGCACCACGATCAATTGCAGCCAGTTCACGGCCGGGATGTAGATCTGGCCGATCTCGCTTTCCGAGGTGTGCATGATGCGCATGCGCGGCAGCAGGCCGAGCGCGATGGCCTGCTTGGTCATCGAATACGTCCCCGAGATCGTCGCCTGCGAGGCGATCACCGCCGCCATGGTCGACAGGATCACCAGCGGGATCACGCTCCAGGTGCCGAGCTGGTGGAAGAACGGGTTCTCGACGGCGGTCGGGTCGGTGATCAGGAGGCCGCCCTGGCCGAGGTAGTTCAGCACCAGCGCCGGGAAGGCAATCATGAACCAGGCCAGACGGATCGGCTTGCGGCCGAAGTGCCCCATGTCGGCGTACAGCGCCTCGGCGCCGGTAATCGCCAGCACCACGGCGCCGAGAGCGACGAAGGCGAGAAACTCGTTCTCGAGCATGAAGCGCAGCGCATGCCAGGGGTTGAGCGCCTGCAAGATCACCGGGGCGGCGATGATATTGATGATGCCCATCACGGCCAGACTCAGGAACCAGACCAGCATGACCGGGCCGAAGAAGCGGCCGATGCCGGCCGTACCATGGCGTTGCACGCTGTACAGGATCACCAGCACCACCACCGCCATCGGCACCACGTAGTGCCTCATGCCGGGGGCCGCGACCTCGAGGCCTTCGATCGCGCCGAGCACGGAAATGGCCGGGGTGATGACGCTGTCGCCGTAGAACATGGTCGTGCCGAGCACGCCGATGACGAGCAGCGGGTAGTGCCAGCGCGAGTGCTTCGTCACCGAGTTCAGCGCCAGCGCCATCAGGGCCATGATGCCGCCCTCGCCACGGTTGTCCGCGCGCAGCACGAGCGTGACGTACTTGAGCGAGACGATGATCGTCAGGGCCCAGAAGATCAGGGAAACGATCCCGAGAATATTCAGGGTGGTCAGCGGCAGCCCGTGTTCGGGATCGAAGATGGCGCGCAGTGTATAGAGGGGACTGGTGCCGATATCGCCGTAGACGATGCCGACCGCGGCCAGGGTGAGGGCCGCGACGCTGCTTTTATTATTTTCAGACGTCAAGATTGCACCATTTTTTGTTCTGGTGCGGCGCACCATAAAATAACAACAAGGAAATTGCAAGAAGTATTAGGTGGGCCGTCGCACCATGGCGGGAAGTGTTGCAAGTTTGCCCGAAGAGACCGTGGACGGTCGCGCGTTAGCCCTGCGGGAGCCTCGCCCTGCGCCAAAACGGGGCGTCTCCGGCAAGAGCCCGCCACTTCGCCGATAATGCTGCACTGGCAACTCTCCTCATCGATTTCCCATGCGTACCGGCATCTTCTCCGCCGCCCTGGCCTTCCTGTGCTGGGGCTTGTTCCCTTTATATTTCCACGCCGTCAAGGAAGTGCCCGCTATGCAGATCCTGGCGCACCGCATGCTGTGGTCGCTCGCCTTCCTGCTGATCGTGCTCGCCCTGCGCCGCCAATGGCGCTGGCTGGAACAGGTGCGCCAGCCGCGCGTGTTCTGGAGTTTCGTCGCCTCCGCCCTGCTGCTCAGCGCGAACTGGCTGCTGTATATCTGGGCGGTCAACAACGGCCACGTGATCGAAGCCAGCCTCGGTTACTTCATCAATCCGCTGGTCAACATCATGTTCGGCTACCTGTTGCTGAAGGAACGCCTGCGCCGCGTGCAGTGGATCGCCATCGCGATCGCCGCCCTGGGCGTGGCCTGGCTGACCTGGCAATCCGGCTCGGTGCCCTGGATCGCCCTGTGCCTGGCGGCCTCCTTCGGCGCCTACGGCCTGCTGCGCAAGACCGCCGCGCTCGGCGCCCTCGAGGGACTGTCGTTCGAGACCATGGTGCTGTTCCCGGTCGCCGCCATCTACGTCGGCTGGCTGACCATGCATGGCGAGAACGCCTTCCTGAACACCCCGTCCGACACCACGCGCTGGCTGCTGGTTGCGGCGGGTCCGATCACGGCCATCCCGCTGCTGCTGTTCGCCAGTGGCGCGCGCCAGATTCCGCTGTCGATCCTCGGCCTGCTGCAATACCTCGCGCCGACCATCCAGTTCCTGCTCGGCGTGCTGCTGTTCAAGGAAGCCTTCACCGCGGACCGCCTGGTCGGTTTCGCGCTGATCTGGACGGCCCTGGTCCTGTTTGCCGGCGAAGGACTGGTCCGGTCCCGGCAGGCGCGCGGCCAGGCCTGAACATTTCGCGATAAAGGGTGTCTTTGGCGCCCTTCTATCGTATCCTGTGCACCTTGATTTACATAACAGTTACTTAAGATGGCAAATTACGTCTATACCATGAACCGCGTGGGCAAAATCGTCCCGCCGAAACGCCAGATTCTGAAAGATATTTCCCTGTCGTTCTTCCCGGGCGCGAAGATCGGCGTGCTGGGCCTGAACGGCTCCGGTAAATCGACCCTGCTGAAGATCATGGCGGGCATCGACACCGACATCCAGGGCGAAGCGCGCCCGATGCCGGGACTGAATATCGGCTACCTGCCGCAGGAGCCCCAGCTCGATCCGGAAAAGACGGTGCGCCAGGAAGTCGAATCCGGCCTGGGCGAAGCCTTCGAGGCGCAAGCCAAGCTGGAAGCCGTGTACGCCGCCTATGCCGAGGAAGACGCGGACTTCGACGCCCTCGCGAAAGAGCAGGAGCGCCTGGAATCGATCATCGCCGCGGCCGATGGCGGCAACCTGAACCTGCAGATGGAAATGGCCGCCGACGCGCTGCGCCTGCCGCCCTGGGACCAGAAGATCGGCGTGCTGTCGGGCGGCGAGAAGCGCCGCGTGGCGCTGTGCAAGCTGCTGCTGAGCAAACCCGACATGCTGCTGCTGGACGAGCCCACTAACCACCTGGACGCCGAATCGGTCGAGTGGCTGGAGCAGTTCCTGCTGCGCTTCCCGGGCACCGTGGTGGGCATCACCCACGACCGCTACTTCCTGGATAACGCCGCCGAATGGATCCTGGAACTGGACCGCGGCCACGGCATCCCGTGGAAGGGCAATTACTCGTCCTGGCTGGAGCAGAAGGAAGCGCGCCTGAAGCAGGAAGAAGCGACCGAATCGGCGCGCCAGAAGGCGCTGGCGAAAGAACTCGAGTGGGCGCGCCAGAATCCGAAAGCACGCCAGGCCAAGTCGAAAGCGCGCCTGGCCCGCTTCAACGAACTGAGCGAATACGAATACCAGAAGCGCAACGAGACCCAGGAAATCTTCATTCCGGTCGCGGAACGCCTGGGCAACGACGTCATCGAGTTCAAGAACGTGTCGAAGGCCTTCGGCGACCGCCTCCTGATCGACAACCTGTCGTTCACGATTCCGCCGGGCGCCATCGTCGGCATCATCGGCCCGAACGGCGCCGGTAAGTCGACCCTGTTCAAGATGATTGCAGGCAAAGAGCAGCCGGACAGCGGCGAAGTCGTCATCGGCCAGACCGCGAAAATCTCGCTGGTCGACCAGAGCCGCGACGAACTGTCGAACAACAAGACCGTGTTCGAGGACGTCACCGGCGGCGCCGACATGCTCAGCGTCGGCCGTTTCGAGATGCCATCGCGCGCCTACCTCGGCCGCTTCAACTTCAAGGGCTCGGACCAGCAGAAGGTGGTCGGCAACCTGTCGGGCGGCGAACGCGGCCGCCTGCACCTGGCAAAGACGCTGCTGCAAGGCGGCAACGTCCTGCTGCTGGACGAACCGTCGAACGACCTCGACGTGGAAACCCTGCGCGCGCTGGAAGACGCCCTGCTGGAATTCGCCGGCAGCGTGATGGTCATCTCGCACGACCGCTGGTTCCTCGACCGTATCGCGACCCACATCCTGGCCTTCGAGGGCAATTCGCAGGTGACCTTCTTCAACGGTAACTACCAGGAATACGAAGCCGACAAGAAGAAGCGCCTGGGCGAAGAAGGCGCAAAGCCGAAGCGTATCCGCTACAAGCCGCTGACGACCTGACCCACTGTTCGCTTTTGAATGAAATGCTTCCTTTTAGAAGCATGGGTAGAGACAAGGAATGCCCGGTACTGTGCACACAGTGCCGGGCGTTTTTTTATTCGCGGAAATGGATCGCGGTCGACGGCAGAGCGTGTGTAGAATCGCCGGTTGATGAGGCTGAGAGTTCCCGCCTTCCCTTTGCGCCAATCGACATGGCCTCCATTCTCGATCGGCACACTTTGCCCATGACAGACTACCGCGACAACCGGGTCCCCGGTGGGACCTTCTTCTTCACGGTTCGGCTGCTCGACCGTGGCAGTTCCCTGTTGACGGACCATATCTCGGCCTTCGGCGACGCGATCCGCCAGGCGCGCGTGCGCCGGCCCTTCCACGTCGACGGCTGGGTCGTCCTGCCCGATCACGCCCACGCGATGTGGACGCTGCCGCCGGGCGACCACGACTGCTCGAGCCGCTGGCGCGCGGTCAAGATCGCCTTCTCGAAGGCCTTGCGCAAGTCGCTCGTGACGAGTTCGCCCGACGGCGCGATCTGGGAGCGCCAGTACCAGCAATACCGCATCCAGGACGAGCGGGAATACGCGACCCTGATCGACTACATGCACACCGATCCGATACGCCACGGGCTGTGCCAGGGCGCCTGCGAGTGGCCCTGGTCCTCGCTGCACCGCTTCATCGCGTCCGGCTTCACGGCGCCCGAGGCCCTGGTGCTGCCGCCCTGGAGACATGCGCACCTGGCGCCGGCGGCGCCGCTGCAGCTGGGGGCGCATCCCTGATACCTCGGGCGCGGCGCACAGCGGGCACGGAGTCGTCCCCGCGAGACCAAAAACAAAAGGGCCCCGCAGGGCCCTTTGTCATTCACGACGCGTCGATCAGAACTGGTACTTCGCGCCGACGGTGAAGACGTCCGGCTTCGGACCGAAGTCTTTTTTCTTGCCGTAGCGCTCGTACTCGGCGATCAGCGACACTTGCTGGTTCACGTTGTACTGCATGCCAACCGCGCCATAGGCGCCGTTGTCGCTCTCGCTGCGGCTCAGGCCTGGGGTGGCCGAATCCAGTTCAGCCTTGGTGTGGGTCACGCCCAGCTTGCCGTAGACCGAGAACTTGTCGTTCAGCGGTGCGCGTGCGGTGCCGGCGATGTAAGCGCCGTAGCCATCCGTTTCGGTTTGCGCATTCACGCCGTTCACCGTGTAGCGGCCGTCGGCCTTGCGGAAGTCGGTGTAGCCGGCCTCGACGCCGAAGTTCTCGTTCAGTTCGGCGCCGCCGAAGATTTTGCCCGAAAACTTGTAGCCGTCGTTATCGACCATGGTGGCGCCCGGGACGTTGTACTCGCGGTCAGCACCGGAAGCGCCGACGCCGACGTACGGACGCGGGGTGATGGTGGACTGGGCTTGGGCGGCGGTCATGGCGGCGGTACCTGCGATCAGTGCAAAAATGAGCTTTTTCATACGGAATCCTTTTTCAACGTTTTTAGACTGGCTCGCCATTCCTTAATGAATCGCGATGAGTCCAAGATAGCACTGGTCAAAAGGATAAGGCAGTGCCGATTCCGTAAGAACTGTAAGCAAACGTAACATAAATGACTTATGGTTCAGTTATTTTTGCCGACAAATTGACGTGTGAAGACGTCACATTAAGCGATGTACCGGAAGGTTAAATTAATGCGTTCTCCTAGGGCGCGGGTGGCTTTGTGGATGCCGTGGAGCCAGTGACTCTGCAACGTTCCACTCATCAATAACAGACTGCCATCGTCCAGCGCGAGCTTGAGCGTGCGTTTGTTGCGTTTATGCCGCAGTACGAAGCTGCGCGTGGCGCCGAAACTCAGGGATGCGATCGCCGGTTCCGGTCCCAGTTCCGGTTCGTCGTCGCTGTGCATGCCCATGCTGTCGCGTTCATTGCGGTAATAGTTCAGCAGAACGCTGTTGAAAGGCCGGTCGCAGGCACGCTCCACCGCCTGGCGCAGCTCGGCCAGCAGCGGCGTCCACGGCAAAGGGTCCAGGCGCAGGCCGGAATAGGTATAGCTGGCGTCGCCGTACCAGGCGGTCAGGCGCGGTTGCAGGTGGCGCTTGCCGAACAGGACGATGCTGTCCTGGCGCCAGGGCGTCTCGGCACGCAGGCGGACGAAGACTTCTTCGGTGGAATACGGCAGCGGCAGGCGCGCCATCAAGGCCAGCGCACCGTCTTCGATGGGAATCGGCAACAACGTGCCGGGAGCGTCAAACAGGTCCATTTGGCAACTTTACCGCTTATCATGCGTTTTCCCCCACACACAATACGCGGACAAGACGCATGAACAAACGCGAGTTCTTCGGCGCGGCGCTGGCAACGGCCGCCCTGCCCGCCACGGCGGCAAGCCAGGTCCAGCCAGGCAAGGGCCCGGCGCTCCTGACCATTACGGGAGCGATTACGCGTCCGAACCGCGGCGCACTCGACCCCGCGCTCGATCAGATGATGGCCAAGCACAAGCTGGCGTTCACCAGCGCCTGCGCCCTGGATTTCGCGGCGCTGGCGCGCCTGCCGGCGCAAACGATCCGCCCCACGCTGGAATACGACGGCAAGCCGCACACCCTGCGCGGTCCATTGCTGGTGGACGTGCTGGCGCTGGCCGGGGCGCGCACGGATCCAGGCACGCGCCTGGCGCTGCGCGCGGTCGACGGCTATGCGGCGGCGATTACCTTGAAGCAGGCGCGGGCGCAGCGCTTCATCGTCGCCACCCACCTGGACGGTCAGCCGATGGCGCTCGGCGGACTGGGTCCGCTATGGGCCGTGATCGATGCCGACCGGCTGCCGGACATGGCGGCGCTGCCGCTGAACCAGCGCTTCGGGGCCTGCCCCTGGGCGCTCTACCACATCGAAGTGGGCGCCTGAGCAGGCTGCATGCCCGCGGTTCCGGGGCAGCTCAGGCGTAGGCTTCGGCCATCGTCATCACACGCGGGGTGACCGCGATGCCGACATGGCCGAACAGGGTGTCGATGGCGGCCAGGTTGGCGCTGCACTCCTCGGCCTTCCAGCCCTTGAACAGGTCGGTGCCGTCCTTTTCGAAGTGCAGGTCGAGTACGCGGCCGCCGTCGCGGTGGGTATAGTTTTTCTGATAAAAACCCTTGAAGCCCAGCTCGGCCAGGGCCGCCAGCACCGAGTGCGGCGGATTGTCGGGGTCGGTCGCGAGATACACGGCAAAGGTCTTGCCGGGCGGTTTGGCGGCGACATCGACTTCATAGATGCCCGGGGCCTTGGTGGTTGCGGTACTCTTCAAAAACAGCATGCTGCCTCCTGCGTCGAACCGGCCCGGGCGCAACGCGCGCCAGGCGCCGGGATATGACGGATTCAGCAGGGAAGCTTATTGCCGTTCGGGAACTTTGTCGATGTATTGATGCAGATAACTTGCTCTAATGCATCATTAATGCATCAATAAACCAACGCTTGCACCGGCGACGAGGGCGCCGCATGCAATCATGCCAACAATAAAGCCGAGTTCGCGCTTGGCCGGATCCCGGTAATAACCCAGCGCATACAGCACCCGCGCCGCACACCAGAGCATGCCGCCGGCGGCCGCCCAGGTGTCGCCCAGGTACCAGGCGCACAGCCACAGCGGCACCAGCACCAGCGGCAATTGTTCGAGCGTGTTGGCCTGGACCCGCTGGCGGCTCTGGAAGGCTTCCGGCCCCTCCATCGACGGCGCCGGCACTTGATAACGCACGCGCGCCATGCCGGCGACGACACCGGTCCAGAAATACACTCCAAGGACGGCCAGCGTGGCCCAGGCGCTCAGGTACATCGATACTCCTCATTCGTTCAATTGGTGACTGCGCGCGCAAGGCGCACAGGACAAGATCAGCGCTCGCCGCGCCGCTTGCGTTCGGCCAGCGCGGTCGTGGCCTCGACCAGGGCCTCGTACAGGCGTCCGGTCGGCGCATCCCAGCCGCTCACCGCCGCCTGCTGGCGCGCGACGGTGGCCAGGTCGCCGCGTGCGATCGGGCCGCTGAGCGCGGGCGCCGGGCCGAGCCGGAACACGTTGTCCAGCGTCTCGCTGGCCAGGGGCCGCGCCAGTTCGCGCGCCACTTCCACCGGCACGCCGGCGGCCGCGTAGGCGCGCAATGCGGCGTCGAGCACCGTGACGAGGTAGTTCGAAGCGAACACGGAAGCGGCGTGGTAGACCGTCTTGGCGGCGGCGTCGATCGTCACCAGCCGCGCGCCGATCGCCTCGAAGGCCCGCGCCAGCCGCGCCAGCGCCTGCGCGTCGCCCTCGACGCCGCACCAGGTGCCGGCAAAGGCGGCGGCGACGCCTTCCGGATCGGCGAAGCTGCGCACCGGATGCACGCTCGCCACGCTGGCGCCGGCCTGGGTAGCCGCCTGCAATTCGCCCGAAGCCTTGGCGCCGCTGCAGTGGAAGACGATGGCGCCGTCCAGCAGGCCGGCCGCGGCCAGCGCCGCGCAGGCGGGCGCGATCTGGTCGTCGCTCACGGCCAGCATCCAGACCTGGGCCGGGCGCAACTGCGCGACCTGCGCCAGCGCGCGGCCGGCGCCGATGAAGGCGACCGCCGCCCCGGCACTCGCGGCCGAACGCGTCAGCACGTCCTGCACCGCGAACACGCCGTGCGCCGCGAACAGCCGGCCCAGCGTGCGGCCGACGTGGCCCGCGCCGACGATGTTCAGGGTAGGCGTCATCAGAAGCCGGCGCCGGGCTGGCCCAGGTATTGCAGTTCGTCGGGGGTGGAGGCGCGACCCAGGATCGGGTTACGGTGCGGGAAACGGCCGAAGCGCGCGATTACGCCGCGGTGGCGGTGCGCGTAGTCGAGCATCTCGGCAAAGCCCTCGTGCTCGCTGGCCAGTTGCGTGAACAGGTCGACGGCGCACTGCTGCATGCGCGCGTCCTCGGCGTGCTCGAAGGGCATGTAGGCAAAGGCGCGCTGCTGCGGATCGAGCGTGCGGTCGGCGCCGCTGTCGACCAGTTGCCGGGCGGCGGCCAGCGCCAGCGTGTCGCCGGCAAAGGCGCCGGGCGTGTCGCGGTGGGCGTTGCGGGTGAACTGGTCGAGCACCAGGATGCGCGCCAGCGTGCCTTCGGCGCCGTGGTCGATGTCCCATTCGCGCAGGCCGCCGGCGATCGCCTGGGCGATCGCCGCGCCGAAGCGCTCGCGGATGACGGCGTCGAAGGCCGGGTCCTTGCGGAACCATTCGGGCCGCGCCTTGCCATAGCCGGCGTCGTCGCGCGGCAGGAACCAGAAATCGAGTACGTCTTGCGCCTTCATATCGGTGTGTCCCATCGGTTCTTTTTCGTTGTTGGTATCAATTGCGCGCGTGCGAGAGCTGGAAGCCCTCGACGCCTTCGAAGGCGGCCAGTTCGGCCGCCAGTTCGGTCAGTGTGGCGCGGTTGTGGCGCGACAGCGCCAGCGCCACGAAACGCCATTCCTGGCGCCCGTTGCTGGCCAGGATGGTGAGCGAGCTGCCGGCGATCTGGTAGCCGCGCTCGAGCGCCGCTTCGCGCAGCGCGTCTTCCTTGGGCAGGAAGTCTTCCTTGAAGCGCAGCATGACCGCCACCGCGCGCCGCGAAGGCAGCACCGCCTCCACCCGGTTCAGGTAGATCATGATCATGGCCGCGAAGAAGGCCAGGCCCATCGCCGCCAGATAAAAGCCGACGCCGACCAGGATGCCGATCACCGACGAGCCCCAGATCGAGGCCGCCGTGGTCAATCCGCTGATATTGAAACCTTCGCGCATGATGACGCCGGCGCCGAGGAAACCGATGCCGGTCACCACGCCCTGCATCACGCGGGTCGGATCGACCGGCCCGATGGCGCCGACGCTGCCGCCGTACCACATCTCCGGGTAGCCGCTGACGATGGTCAGCGCGGCCGAGGCCATGCACACCAGGCCATAGGTGCGCATGCCGGCGGCGCGGCCGTGGTACGAGCGCTCGTAGCCGACCAGCAGGCCCAGCAGCAGCGCGCCGGCCAGGTGCAGCAGGATCACGCCATTGGTGGCGATCTCGGAAGGCGACCAGTACGGAGCCAGCAGTTCCCACGTCGTCATGACTGTCTTTCGTAATACTGCGCGCAGCAGCTCAGGGCTTGTTTTTCCTGACCAGCTGCTTCTCGAAGGCGGCGTCGTGCTTGCTGATGCGCTTGACCTCCTGCGGTCCGAGGCCGTTCACGAAGGCGACGAATTCGTCCAGCTCGAGCGGGGCGCACAGCGGCGGCGCGCCCGGCGACTCGGACAGGAAGAACAGCCCGTCGCCGGTGCGCGCCATCGAGTACGCGGTGTTGCCGGTGCGCTTCTTGAGGCGCTCGACGGCCGAACTGGCGCGGGTGGAACGGGCGGAGGCCATCAGACGGCCCTCGTCCGCAACTCCAGCCACGCGCGCGCCGCGCCCTGCACATGCGGCAGCAGGCGTTCGCGCACGGTGGCGTGGTAGTCGTTCAGCCACTGCACTTCGTGCGGGTGCAGCAGCGCCATGTCCAGGCAGCGCGTATCGATCGGGCACAGGGTCAGCGTTTCGAAGCGCAGGAACTCGCCGAACTCGCCGCTGGCGGCGGGCACGTTCAGCACCAGGTTCTCGATGCGGATGCCCCAGCGACCCGGCTTGTAGATGCCCGGCTCGTTCGAAGTGATCATGCCCGGCTCCATGGCCGTGTGCGGGTCGGGCGGGGCCGAGGGCGAGATCACCTGCGGGCCTTCATGCACGTTCATGAAGTAGCCGACGCCGTGGCCGGTGCCGTGGCCGTAGTCCACGCCGGCGGCCCAGATCGGGGCGCGCGCGATCGCGTCCAGCATCGGGCCGCGGGTGCCGCGCGGGAAGTGGGCCATCGACAGCGCCATCATCCCTTTCAGGACCAGGGTGAAGTCGCGCTTGTGGTCGGCCGTGATGGTTCCCACCGGGACCACGCGCGTGATGTCGGTGGTGCCGCCCAGGTACTGGCCGCCCGAGTCGATCAGCAGCAGGCCGTCGCCCTCGATGACCGCGTGCGAGGCCTGGCTGGCACGGTAGTGCATGATCGCGCCGTTGGCGTTGAAGCCGGCGATCGTGTTGAAGCTGGGGCTGACGAAACCCGGCCGGCGCGCACGCGCCGCGGTGATCTGCTCGTCGATGGTCAGTTCGGTGATCGGCGCGCGGTTCGGATCGAGCAGGGTCTCTTCCAGCCAGGCGAAGAATTCGCACAGCGCCGCGCCGTCCTGTTCCATGGTGGCGCGCACGTGCACCACTTCCGCCTCGCTCTTGCGCGACTTGGCGAAGGTCGTCGGGTTGATCGCTTCCACCACGCGCACGGTGTCCGGCACGGCGCTGCGCATGCCGGCGGTGACGCGGCGCGGATCGACCAGCAGCGTGCTGCCGGCCGGCAGGGCGGCGAGCGCCTCGGCGGCCTGGGCGTAAGGCGCCAGGCGCACGCCGTCGGCGGCCAGGCGCGCGCGCAGTTCCTCGGACGCTTTACCCTCGGCCACGAACACGGTCGCGCCATCGCGCTCGACGAGGGCGTGGGCGACGAACACCGGGTTGAAACTCACGTCCGAGCCGCGTAGGTTGAACAGGTAGCCGATATCGTCCAGGGTCGAGATGAAGTGGCGCTCGGCGCCCAGTTTCTCCATCTCGGCGCGCGTCGCGGCCAGTTTATCGGCGCGCGACAGGGTCGCATACGGCGCCTCGTGCTCGTACAGCGGATCGAGCGGCAGGCCGGGACGGTCACGCCAGATCTCGTCGAGCAGGTCGATGTCCGTGCGCAGCTTGACGCCGCGTGCCCCCAGGGCCTCGCCCAGCAGGCGCGCCACGGCCAGGCCCAGCACGCGCGCATCGACCGCGACCGTCTGGCCCGGCTGCATGTTGGCGGCCAGCCAGTCGATGTGCAGCAGGCTGGCGCCCGAGGGGATCTTCATCAGCGCGATCTCGCTGCCGGCCAGTTCGGTTTCGGCCTGGGTCCAGTAGCGGCCATCGGTCCAGACGCCGGCGAAGTTCGCGGTGGCGATGAAGGTGCCGACCGAGCCGGTAAAGCCCGACATCCATTCGCGGCCCTGCCAGCGGCGCGGCAGGTATTCGGACAGGTGGGGATCGCTCGACGGCACGATGAAGGCGTCGATGCCGTGGCGCGCCATGGCGGCGCGCAGCTGTTCCAGGCAGGCGGCGCGCTGGAGCGTGAAGTCATTGGTGGACATGGCGTGCTTGGGTGTTAGACAAGCCACGTATGATACGCCGCAAACAGGGACAATGGCGCAGACGAATCTTGCGTTAAAACATCAAAAGTCTTCCGCCCTGCTCCGGGCGCGGTAAACTCGGGGGAATCGACAACAAACAGGTCCCGCACAAAGGGGCCGCAGGGAGACGAACATCATGGATTTCGAGGCCGCCAAGGCAGTGTGCCGCAGCTTCCCCGGCTGTACGGAAGACATCAAATGGGGCGACGACCTCGTGTTTTCGGTGGGAGAAAAAATGTTCGCGGTGACCGGCAACGCGGTCCCGGCGCAGGCCATGAGCTTCAAGGTCGACGACGAGCGCTTCCTCGAACTGACCGACCGCCCCGGAATCGTCCCCGCTCCCTACCTGGCGCGCGCCAGATGGGTGCAGGTCGATGCGAGCGCCGCTTTGTCGGACGAGGAAGCGGCGCAGCTGCTGCGCCGCTCGTACGAGCTGGTGTTCGCGAAACTGACGAAGAAACTGCAGCGCGAAATCGCCGGGGACACGGTCTCCAACTGAATCCGCATCGCGCGCCCCTTTGTCGCATAATCACTAAGAAACTTTATTGACCGGAATGACCATGCAAGACTATCACCACGCCCGTGCCCGCGCCCTGCTTGCCAATGCGCGCCAGATCGTCAGCCCCGAAGAGGTGCAAGCCGCCGTGCGGCAGGTGGCCGACGTGCTCAACGAACGCTTCGACAAGACCGAGGACGGCAGCTTCCCGCTGGTGCTCGGCGTGATGGGCGGCGCCGTCGTCTTCACCGGCACCCTGCTGCCGCAACTGCGCTTCCCGCTCGAATTCGATTACATCCACGTGAGCCGCTACGGCGACGACGACCGCGGCGGAGAAGTGCAATGGAAGGTCATTCCGCGCAAGGATGTGGCGGGCAAGACCATCGTCGTGGTCGACGACATCCTCGACGAGGGCGAAACCCTCGCGCACGTGAAGCAGCGCCTGCTCGACATGGGCGCCGCCGAAGTCATCGTCGTCGTCTTCGCCGACAAGAACATCGGCCGCGCCAAGCCGATCCAGGCCGACATCACCGGCCTCACCCTGCCGAACGAATTCGTGGTCGGCTTCGGCATGGACGTCTACGGCTACTGGCGCAACCTGCCGGGCCTGTGGTCGATCCGTCCGGAAGACCTGAGCGTGGAGCCGGCGCCGCCGTACCCGGTGCCGGACGCCAAGCCCGACGCCTGATGCAAGGTGGGCGGAGAATCCGCCCACGCGGTGATCGCTGACGCGCGATCACCCGCTTCCGCATTACTTCAGGTTCGCCATCCCCAGGCGCGCACGCGCCGCCTCGTACTCGCGCTTGAGGCGCTCGACCATCTCGGCCACGGTCGGGACGTCGTCCATCAGGCCCACGCCCTGGCCGGCGCCCCAGATGTCGCGCCAGGCCTTCGCTTTCGAGCTGCCGTCGCCGAAGCTCATCTTGCTCTTGTCCGATTCCGGCAGCGCGTCCGGATCGAGGCCAGCGTTGACGATCGATTTCTTCAGGTAGTTGCCGTGCACGCCAGTAAACAGGTTGGTGTACACGATGTCGGCCGCGCTCGACTCGACGATGGCGTTGCGGTAGTCCTCGCTGACGTTCGATTCCTTGGTCGCCAGCCAGCGCGAGCCGATGTAGGCGAAGTCGGCGCCCATCGCCTGGGCGGCGAGGACGGCGTCGCCGGTGGCGATCGAGCCGGACAGCGCGATCGGGCCCTTGAAGAATTTACGCACCTCGCCGACGAGAGCAAATGGCGACAAGGCGCCGGCGTGGCCGCCCGCGCCGGCCGCCACCAGGATCAGGCCGTCGACGCCCGCTTCCAGCGCCTTTTGCGCGTGGCGGATCGAGACCACGTCGTGCAGCACGATGCCGCCATAGCCGTGCACGGCGTCGAGCATCTCTTTCGGCGGCGCGCGCAGCGAGGAGATGATGATCGGCACCTGATGCTTGACGCAGACCGCGACGTCCTGCTCAAGGCGCGTGTTCGAGGCGTGGACGATCTGGTTGACCGCGATCGGGCCGACGATGGCATCCGGGTTGGCTTCCTTGTACTCGGCCAGCTCGCGCTGCAGGTCGGTCAGCCAGGTGTCGAGCAGCTCGGCCGGGCGCGCGTTGAGCGCGGGGAAGGAACCGACGATGCCGGCCTTGCACTGGGCGGCGACGAGGGCCGGACCGCTGGCGATGAACATCGGCGAAGCGATGACGGGAAGGGACAGGTTTTGCAGTACGGTGGGCAGCGTCATGGGCGGCTCTCGGCTAGGTTGATCGGACAAGCTGGTCGATTATAGTGTTAAAAAAGCACGGTCGTGCTAGATTTTGCGCTCTAATTCAGGCGTCGAGCAGGAATTCGCCGTCGATGCGGGCGGCCCCGGCGCGGACCAGGGAGTGGGTGGCCCAGGCGGCGAGGTCGTGCCAGGCGCCGTTCGTTGGCGTATCCAGTTCGTCGTTGGGCGCGACAGTGGTATGCGAACCTGCGTTGAACGCGTGGGCGGGAGACCCGCCCACCCTACGGGTCTGTGCGACGAGCGATTCGATTGGCATGCGTTGCGACGTAGGGTGGGCGGGTTCCCCGCCCACGCGTTCAGCTAACGCCAGCGCAGACGCGACAACCGGGATCGACGCCAGCAGCCCCGGCAAATCGGCCAGCGCAATCCGCTGCCGCTCCAATAATAAAAACTTCACCAGCACCTTGATCGCATTCTCCGCATTGCGCCGCGGGTCGGCCGACAAATAGTCGAGCCGCGAATATGCCCGTGCAAGCGCCTCGGGCACATCGGTGAACATCCGTCCGTGCCCCGGCACGACGAGCCGCGCATCGAGCGTCGCGATGAGGTCGAGCGTCGCGCGCGCCTCGTCGAAGCCCGGCTCGCCCGCCAGCTCGGGAAAGATCACGCCGAAGCCGTTCTCCCACAAGGCGTCGCCCGAGATCAGGATGCCCTCGTCCGGGCAGAACAGCAGCAGCGCATGCGGATCGTGTCCCGGCGCGCCCAGCACCTGCCAGCGCATGCCCCCCAGTTCCAGCTCCTGCCCCGGCGCCAGCACGCCATCGAAGCCGAAACGCGCGCACTGCTGGCCGGTGGCGCGGTAGCTGAGCAAGTCCTCGTCCCAGGCCGCGACCCTGGCGGCTTCGGCTGCCGGAATCGCGGTATGGCAGCCATATGCGGCCTGCAGCGCCGCGTTGCCGCCGCAGTGGTCCGAGTGCAGGTGGGTGTTCAAGAGGCGTTCGAGCGGGCGGCCGCCGAGCGCATGCCGGACCAGCGCCAGCGTCTGCGGCGCATGCGTGACATAGCCGCTGTCGACCAGGGCGGTGCCGGGGCCGGTGAATAGAATGTTGTTGGACGACAGCCAGCCGCGCTCGAACACCTGCATGGTGGCGGGCAGGCGCACCGTCATCAGCCGAAGTCCAGTTCCGATTCGCGTCGGCGGATTTCCTTCCAGACCGCGCGCTTGTAGTCGTCGCTGGCGCCGCCCCAGGCGACGATCTCGTCGATCGTGCGCATGCAGCCACGGCACAGGCCACTGGCCTTGTCCATCTCGCACACGTTGATGCAGGGAGAAGGAACCGGCGTCTGCAGCTCCGGATGGGACAGCTCGCTCATGCGGCCACCTGCGCCGTCTTGCGCGCGATGCGCGCATTGAAACGTTCCGTATCGATCACGCAACGCTCGTGCGTCCCGTCGCAGATACGCTCGAGATCGTCCCAGGCCTCGACCCGGAAGCGCACGCGCTGGCCGTCGACTTCGGTCACCTCGCCGCGAATGGTCAAGGTCATGCCGGGCGGCGTCGGCGCCAGGTGCCGGAAGTTGACCATGGTGCCCAGGCTCTGCTCGTTCGGCCAGTCGAGGTAGGGCAGCATGCCGTTCACGCAGGCGAGCTCCATCATGCCGACCATGTAGCCGGTGGCGAGCACGCCGGGCATGTCGCGGCAAAAAGGCGTGTCATGGTAGAGCTCGGGAACGGTGGCGCGCGGCGGCACCGTATAGCGCCATTCGAAGCGCAGGCCGGGTTGCAATTCTGGACTCATGAGCGCAGAGATTACCCCATTCAATCGAATTGTGCTTGACCCTCAGGCTCAGGGGCGTAGACTGGGCACCTGTTTCACCATCCAGCTGGATGGTAAGAGGATGGTAAAAACATATCGCACGAAAGGATGGTGTAAGGATGGGTGGCCAAATTGTTAGCACCAACGAGCCGAAACAGAAAGTGGCGGAGACGGAGAAAATCACGATCAACCTGGGCATGATCGATCTCGGCCAGATCGATTTGCTGGTCAGTGAAGGGTTTTACAGCAATCGCACCGACCTGATCCGCACCGCCATTCGCAACCAGCTCAATGCACACGCCGACGTGGTACGGCAAACCGTGGCCCGCCGCAGTCTCGTGCTCGGGATGCACCACTATTCCCGCGCCGACCTCGAAGCGGCGCAGCAGGCCGGGCACCGCCTGCAGATCCAGGTGCTCGGCATGGCCAGCATCGCCAGCGACGTGTCCGTCGAACTGGCCCTGGCCACCATCGAATCGATCACGGTGCTCGGGGTGCTTCATGCAAGCAATACCCTGAAAGCCGCCCTGGCAGAGCGCATTCGTTAAGACGCCCTGCCAAGCGCCGCAAGGCGAACGGAAAGGAATTACATGAAATTGAACAATAAACTGCTGGCGCAAATGCGTGCGGCGACCCGCAACCTGCTGCACCGCCATCCGGTGGACACCGGCAAGGTCATCGAGGATGCGCTGAAAAACGCCTCGGCCATGACCCAGGCCGCCCAGGAGCAAATGCGCAACCTGTCGCAACTGCACACCGGCGGACAGCCCAGCGCGCAGGCGCCCGACATGCACGACATGCTTGCCGAGCTCAGCCGGGGCCTGGGCAACGGCGTCGCCGCCAACGAGCCGGCGCAACTGCTGCCGGGCAGCTTCAGCGACGGCAGCTTCAGCAATGCGGCCGGCACCCGCGCCTACAAGCTGTATGTCCCCAGCACCTATAGCGCCGGCAAGCCGGCGGCGCTGGTCGTGATGCTGCACGGTTGCACCCAGGACCCGGACGATTTCGCCAAAGGCACGCAGATGAACGTGCTGGCCGAGGAAATGGGCTGCCTGGTCGTGTATCCGGCCCAGTCGCGCCAGGCCAACGCCTCGCGCTGCTGGAACTGGTTCAACAATGTCGACCAGCAGCGCGACCAGGGCGAGCCCTCGATCATCGCCGGCATCACCCGCTCCATCATGCAGGAATACGCGGTCGATGCAAGCCAGGTCTATGTGGCGGGCCTGTCGGCCGGCGGCGCGATGGCGACCATCATGGGCACGCTCTACCCCGAACTGTACGCGGCGGTCGGCGTCCACTCCGGCCTGCCCTTCGCCTCGGCGCACGATTTGCCGTCGGCGCTGGCGGCCATGAAGGGCGACTTCCGGCGCCGGCACCAGCCCGGCCGGCCCATCCCGATCATCGTGTTCCACGGCGACCAGGACAAGACCGTGCACCCGGCCAATGGCGACGAACTGGTGGCGCCGGCGCGCGACAGCGCCGAGGCAATGGCGGTGGAACCGGGCCGCGTGCCGAATGGCCACGCCTACACCCGCACCACGCACAAGCGCGCCGACGGCCGCGTGCATGCCGAGCACTGGCTGATCCACGGCGCCGGCCACGCCTGGTCGGGCGGCAGCGCGCACGGCAGCTATACCGACGGCAAGGGCCCGGACGCGAGCCGCGAGATGATGCGCTTCTTCAGGACCCAGAAGTAGGCGGCGCTTCGGACCCGTCCGGCTGGCCGGCGCTGCGCGCACGCTCGTCGATGTGCGCGCGCAGGCAGGCCGGGCACCAGCAGCTTGCATCCGTTCCGGGAACCGGCACTGCCGGCGGCAATTCGGTGCACCAGCAGGGGCCTGCGCTGCCGTCGACCATGGCGCAGCCGAAGCTGGCGCCGCAGCGGCTGCAGGTACTCATCGCACTGCCTCGCGACAGGATTCTTTTGTCATGTGTAATATCGTCCAAGCATCCATCGGCGGCCATCCCCGGCCGGTCACACCGTAAAATACAACAAGACCGCCATATAATGCCCACAGGGGTGGGCGTGTTGCCTGTAAAATCTCCGCCACATTTATTTCGGACTCTCCATGAACGCTCAGTTGACCAGCCTGAAGACCGACGACCAATCCAGTGACCTGACTGCGGTCTCGCCGCAGATCAAGGCACAGATCCTGGCCGAAGCGCTTCCCTATATCCGCAATTTCCACGGCAAGACCATCGTCATCAAATACGGCGGCAATGCGATGACCGACGAGCGCCTGAAGCACGGCTTCGCGCGCGACGTCATCCTGCTGAAACTGGTGGGCATGAACCCGGTCGTGGTGCACGGCGGCGGTCCGCAGATCGACAACGCGCTGAAGAAGATCGGCAAGCAGGGCACCTTCGTGCAAGGCATGCGCATCACCGACGAAGAAACCATGGAAGTGGTCGAGTGGGTGCTGGGCGGCGAAGTGCAGCAGGACATCGTCATGCTGATCAACCACTACGGCGGCCAGGCGGTGGGCCTCACCGGCAAGGACGGCGGCCTGATCCGTGCTCGCAAGATGAGCATGCCGGACAAGGACAAGCCGGGCGAATTCCTCGACATCGGTTTCGTCGGCGAAATCGAAGCGATCAATCCGGCCGTCGTGAAGGCGCTGCAGGACGACGCCTTCATCCCGATCATTTCGCCGATCGGCTTCGGCCAGGACGGCCAGGCCTACAACATCAATGCCGACGTCGTCGCCGGCAAGATCGCCGAGATCCTGAAGGCCGAAAAGCTGATCATGATGACCAACATCGCCGGCGTGCAGGACAAGGCGGGCAACCTGGTCACCGACCTGTCGGCGCGCGAGATCGACGAGATGTTCGCGGACGGCACGATCTCGGGCGGCATGCTGCCGAAGATCTCGTCGGCGCTGGACGCGGCCAAGTCGGGCGTGAACACCGTGCACATCATCGATGGCCGCATCGAGCACTCTTTGTTGCTGGAAGTCTTGACCGAACAGGCTTTTGGCACTATGATCCGGTCGCACTAAGATTTTCGGCGACAGAAGTTGCCGTAACGGCGGGTTCCGCCCGCCGTCATCTTATTTCTACCAGCCCTTGTAGCTCAGTGGTAGAGCACTCCCTTGGTAAGGGAGAGGCCACGTGTTCAATCCACGTCAAGGGCACCACTTCCCGCAGTACCCTCCACGCAGTACCTCCTCAGTACACCCGCTCCACCGTGATGCCACGCTGGCGCAGCAGTTCCGGCACGCCGTTTTTTCCCAGCAGGTGCAGCAGGCCCACCGCCACCACCGCGTTGTTCTCTTGCGCCAGCAGGGAAGCCACCTTGTCCGCCATCGGCCCGTTGCGCTCGTCCAGGATGACTTCGCGGGTGAATTTTGCGATCAGGTCGCTGTCGGTCTCGATGCGGTGCGCGATACGGTCCAGCGCCGCCTGGTCGGCGCGCTCGTAGGCATCGAGCAGCTCGCGCGTCTCCTTCAACTGCTGGCCCGAAGCCATGTGCTCCAGGGTTTCTTCCAGCAGCTTCCACTGCATCTCGATCGGCAGCCGGTCCAGCAGCGCCACCTGGTACTGCGCCGTTTCCAGCTCGGCGATCGGGATCTTGCCACGCGCCAGCCCGGCCAGGTGGGCGTCCACGCCCAGGGTCGGATCGGCGCCGAGTTTGACCAGGTCTCCCATGGCAAGCATCGTCATCAGCATCCAGGGTTTGAGCGGCGCCACGGCGGCAGGATCGACGCCTTGCGCCTTCAGCGCGGTTTCGATGCGCAGGCGGCGTTCGGGCGCGAGGCCCGCATAACCGGGACTGCCCGGTGCGAACATGCCGTGCTGCTGGAAGGCCGCCATCACGGCGGCCGGATCACGGGCCACGTCGATTTCCAGCACCAGCCTGGGCGCGGCCGCCACGGCATCGCGGATGCGCGGCTCGAGCGGATAGTAGCCGGGTTTTCCCGCGTGGATGGTGCCGTAGAGGTACAAGGTGTTGTCCTTGCCCGTCACCTTGAACAGCGCGCCACGCTCGGCGGCGAAGGCCTGGAAGGCCATCAGGAAGAGGCCGAGGAACACCACTATAATCGGACGTCGCATTTATTCTCTCCATGTCAGAAATCTTGCCAAATCATAACTCTTCCTCGCCCGTCTGGCTGTTTGATCTCGACAACACCCTGCATGACGCATCGCACGCGATCTTCCCGGCCATCAGCGCCAACATGAACACCTATATCGCGCGCGTGCTCAGCGACGGCGTCAACGCGGTCACCCAGGCACAGGTGGACGCGGCGCGCCTCGGCTACTGGAAGCGCTACGGCGCCACCCTGCTCGGCATGATGCGCCACCACGGCGTGCGCGCCGCCGACTTCCTGCGCGAGACCCACGACATCGGCGACCTGCGGCTGATGATGCGCGCCGAGACCGGCCTCGGGCGCCTGCTGCTGCGCCTGCCGGGGCGCAAGATCCTGCTCACCAACGGTCCCACCGATTATTCGACCCAGGTGGTGCGCCACCTGGGCCTGGGCCGCCATTTCGCCCATCACATCGCGATCGAGCAGATGCATGTGCACGGCCAGTTGCGCCCCAAGCCCTCGAAGCTGATGCTGCAGCGCGTGCTGCGCCGCCATGGCGTGGCCGCGCGCGACTGCATCCTGGTCGAGGACACGCTGGCCAACCTGAAAAGCGCCAAGCAGCTCGGCCTGCGCACGGTGTGGGTGACCGGTTACCTGCGCCGCGGCGAGCGCAGCACCCTGGCCGCCGCCCGGCCGAAGATGTTGATTCACCCCAACTATGTCGATGTCAAAGTAAAATCCGTGCGGCAACTGCCGAAGCAGCTGCACCAGCTCATCCATTACTAGAAAACACAACTCAAATGGCAAGTACCAAGCCAGGCCAGCGCAAGCTGCAAATCCTCCAGGCCCTGGCCTCGATGCTCGAGCAGCCCAAGGGCGAGAAGATCACCACCGCCGCGCTGGCGGCCCGCCTGTCCGTATCGGAAGCGGCGCTGTACCGGCATTTCGCCAGCAAAGCGCAAATGTTCGAGGGCCTGATCGAATTCATCGAGTCCAGCGTGTTCGGCGTCATCAACCAGATCCTGGAAAAGGAAGAGCGCGGCGTCGACCAGGCCTACGCGATCCTGCAGATGCTGCTCGCCTTTGCCGCGAACAACCCGGGCATGACGCGGGTCCTGATCGGCGACGCCCTGGTGGGCGAGGACGAGCGCCTGCAGCTGCGCATGAACGGGTTCTACGACCGCATCGAGCTGGCCTGCAAGGGCGCGCTGCGCCTGGCGGTGACCCAGGGCCACGGCGTGGAAGACGACGTCGCCGCGCGCGCCAGCCTGCTGGTGAGCTACGTCACCGGCCGCTGGCACCGCTACGCCAAGAGCGGCTTCCGCCAGCATCCGTCGGATGGAACGGGCGTACAATTGTCGCTCCTGCTGGCAGCCTGAGGCTTCCATCATGCACTCGCCGGTCTTTGCCTTGCTCGACGACGCGAGCGCGGACGGTCATGCGCAGGCCCTGTCGCGCCTGTACAGCGGCCACGTCGGCACCCTGGCCTGCAACGATGCCCCCGGCTGGGACGGCGTGCTGCAAGAGATGCAGGCGGCGCTGGCGCGCGGCCTGTACGCGGTGCCGGTACTCACTTACGAGCTCGGCGCCCACCTGCTCGGCATCCACGCCAAGCCCCTGGACACCCCGCTGGCTCAGGTGCTGCTGTTCGAACGCTGCGAGCGCATGACGGCCGCGCAGGCCGCGAGCTGGATCGCGACCCGCGCCGGCGCCGACGTCGATACCGCCGTTGATACTTCTGCGGCCGGCATCGCCGGCGTGCAGGCGAATGTCGACGAGGCGCAGTTCGTGGACGCCATCGGGCGCATCCGCGACTACATCGCCGCCGGCGACACCTACCAGGTCAACTACACCTACCGGCTGCGCTTCGACGCATTCGGTTCCATCTTCGCGCTCTATCGACGCCTGCGCGCGCGCCAGCCGGTGCCGTATGGCGCCCTGATCACGCTCCCGGACGGCGGCGCCGTGCTCTCGTTCTCGCCCGAGCTGTTCGTGCGCCATCAAGCCGGCACCCTGCTGGCGCGCCCCATGAAGGGCACGGCGCCGGCCAGCGACGATCCCGACACCGATGCGCGCCGTTCGGCGGAGCTGGCGCTCGACCCGAAGAACCGCGCCGAGAACCTGATGATCGTCGACCTGCTGCGCAACGACCTGGGGCGCGTGGCGCAAACCGGCAGCGTGGCGGTGCCGAAACTGTTCGAGGTGACGCGCTTCGGCGCCGTGCTGCAGATGACCTCCACCGTGCGCGCCCAACTGCGCCCGGGCGCCGGCCTGGCCGAGGTCCTCACGGCGCTGTATCCCTGCGGATCGATCACGGGCGCGCCCAAGCGGCGCACGATGGAAATCATCGACGAACTCGAGCCCGATGCGCGCGGCGTCTATACCGGCGCGATCGGCTGGTTCGATCCGCCGGCAAGCGGGCAGTCCGTGGGCGACTTCTGCCTGTCGGTGCCGATCCGTACCTTGTCCCTGGGGCCGGCGTCGGGGCCAGGAGCAGGCTTGCGGCGCGGCGAGCTGGGCGTGGGCGCGGGCATCGTGTTCGACAGCGATGCGCAGGCCGAATATGCCGAGTGCCAGCTGAAGGCGCGCTTCCTGACCGGGCTGCAGAACGCGTTCGAGATCTTCGAGACCATCAAGGCGTCGTGGGAAGACGGGCCGCGCCACCTGGACGAGCACCTGGCGCGCATCGCCGCCTCCTGCGCCTGCTTCGGGCGCCCCTTCGACATGGCGGCTGCGCGCGCGCTGGTGGTGGACACCTGCCTGGCCCTGCCGCACGAAGGCCTGCACCGGCTGCGCCTGGCGAGCGGCGCCGATGGCGCCCTGTCGATCACGGCGGCGCCGCTCGCGCCCCTGCACGCGCCGGTACGCGTGGTGCTGGCCGACACGCCGGTGGAATCGAGCGACATCTTCCTGCGCCACAAGACCTCGGTGCGCCAGCGCTACGACGCGGCTTGGCGCGCCGCCGAGGCGCAAGGCGCCTTCGACGCCCTGTTCTTCAACGAGCGCGGGGAGTTGACCGAGGGGGGACGCAGCAATGTGTTCGTCCACATCGACGGACGCTGGTACACGCCGCCCCTGTCCTGCGGCCTGCTGCCGGGGGTGATGCGCGCCGTGGTCCTGGCCGCGCCCGCGTGGAAGGCGAGCGAGCGCATCATCACGCGGGCAATGCTGGAGCGGGCCGAGGGCATCATGGTCTGCAATGCCCTGCGCGGCCCGCTGCTGGCGGTGCTGGACACGCGCGCCGGCGGCGTTTGAGATGGTTCAGAAGCGGTAGCCGAGACCGACGCCGAACAGCAGCGGATCGACCTTCACGCGGCTGGCGCGCGCCCCGCCGACGAACACGTCGCTGCGGATCTGCACTTTCTTGAGGTCGACGTTGAGCGACCAGTTGCGGTCGAACTTGTAGTCGGCCCCCAGCTGCAGCGCATAGCCCCAGCTGTCGTTTTCCAGGTCGCCCGCGCCGTCCAGCAGGCGCACCTTCGAGATGCGGGTGTAGTTCACGCCGGCGCCGACATAGGGGCTGAAGGCCCGCTCATGGCTGAAGTGATACTGCAGCGCGAGGGTCGGCGGCAGATGCCTGAAGCTGCCGATCTTCGCGCCATCGAGCGTCACGTCGTGCCGTTGCGGATAGGTCAGGACCAGCTCGGCCGCGAGGTTCGGGGTCACGAAATAACTGATGTCGAGCTCGGGGATGGTCTTGTCGTCGACGCGGATGCGGTTGGCGGCGCCGGCGCCGCCGACGAGATCGGATTTATTCGCCGTATCGATGTGCACCGCGCGGGCACGCACCAGCCACGGCGATTCCTGGGCCATGGCGGCGGCGCTTGCCAGGCCGAGCACGGCCACCAGCAGTTTCAATGTGTGCTTCTTCATTTGCTTACCTCATCTTCGTGTCAAATACGATGAGGTAAGCTTATTGATGCGACGCAACAAAATCGTTGATGTGAATCAAAAACGACAATGTTGCCTCAAGCGGTGAGCAGAGGCGACAGCGCTTACAGCGCCGCTTCGATCTTGCTCACCAACTGCGCATCCTCGGGCACCACCTTGCTCGGGAAGTATTCGATGACCTTGCCGTCGCGCCCGATCAGGTACTTCGTGAAGTTCCACTTCGGTTCCTTGCCGGTCTGTTTCGCCAGGCTGGCGTGCAGGGGATTGGCGTTCGGGCCGGACACCACGGTTTTCGCGAACATCGGGAACTTCACGCCATAGGTGTTGTAGCAGAGGTCGGCGATTTCCTTGGCGCTCTCGGCTTCCTGCCTGAAATCGTTCGACGGGAAGCCCAGCACCACCAGGCCGCGCGGGCCGTATTTCGCGTACAGCTTTTCCAGGCCTTCGTACTGCTTGGTGTAGCCGCAGTAGCTGGCCGTGTTCACCACCAGCACCACCTTGCCGGCGTACTGGCAGAGGTTCTGCGGCGCCTCGTCCTGCAGGCGCTTGAAGTTCTGGTTGAGCAGGGCCGGGCAAGAAGCCGGCGCGGCGGCCAGGGCCGGGGCGGCGCCCTGGGGCGTGGCCGGGCCTTGCGCCATGGCGGAACCGAGGGCGGCGGAAAGCAGCAGGAACAGGGTGGATTTCAGCATGGCGGGCAGTATCAGGCGTTGAGCTTGCGGTGTTCGATTTTCAGGCAGTGGTTCATCACCACGTCCAGGCCGGCGGCGCGCGCGAGGTCGGCGGCGGCCTGGTTCTCGATCTCGAGCTGCATCCACAGGCAGCCGGCGCGGATCGCGATCGCGTCGCGCGCCAGCGGCGGGATGTCCTCGGATTTGCGGAAGCAGTCGACGATATCGATGCGGGTGCCGCTGGGCGCCAGCGCGTCGGCGGCGGCCTGCAGGTCGGGGTACACCCGCTCGCCGAGGATCTCCTGGCCGTCGTAGGCCGGGTTCACGGGAATGATGCGGTAGCCCTGCTGCTGCAGGTACTCGGCCACGCCGTAGCTGGCGCGGTCCGGCTTGTTGGACAGGCCGACGATGGCGATGGTCTTGCTGTCCTTGAGGATCTGGGCAATGGTTCTCATGGGTGGGTGTATTTGACGATGTGGCACTTAGCTTAACAGGAAAGCATCGCGCGCTGCGAGCACGCTTGCACGGCCGTTTGCCTGCGGTTTGCCAACTCATGTGCGCCTGTGGAAAGATGGCGTGTTTTCCACAGCGAACCCATCCATGAGCTTCCGATTCCGCGCCGCGCGCACCCTTGCCGCCCTCTGTGTCGCCCTGGCCTGCGCCAGCTGCGCCATGCAAGCGCCCGCCCCCGGCGTACCGGCGATCGTGCCGGTCGCCGACTGGGGCGGCACCCCGGCCGACGCCAGCCGCGCGCGGCGCCACGACATCACCCACATCACCCTGCACCACCAGGGCGAGCCCTTCAAGCCCGGCACCGACGTGCGCCAGTACCTGCGCAACCTGCAGACCTGGTCGCGCAACACCAAAGGCTGGCTCGACATCCCCTACCACTACGTGATCGACCTCGAGGGGCGCATCTACGCGGCGCGCGACATCGCCTTTGCCGGCGACACCAACACCGAGTACGACCCCAAGGGCCATGCCCTCATCGAAGTGGTGGGCAATTTCGAGGAAGTCGAACCGAACGCGGCCCAGCTCGACGCCGTGGCGGACCTGATGGCGATGCTGGCGGCGAAGTACAAGGTGCCGGTCGAGCGCATCGCCAGCCACCGCGATCACTCCGACAAGACCGTCTGCCCGGGCGCCAACCTGTACCGCTACGTGCAGAGCGGTTACTTCCGCGAACAGGTAGCGGCCAGGCTGGCGGCGCGGCCCCAGGCGAAGGCCGCACGCCAAGCCCCGTAGAAACGTTTTACAGGCGCGGCGCCTTCATCTGCTGGCCGTTCTGGTGCAGCACCAGGTAGCTGCTGTCCGCGCCGTCGAAACGCACCTCGGCCTCGATATCGCGCGCGAAGAACACGGTTTCGCTGTGCGGGAAGATCTCGAGCTTGCCCTGCCCCGTCGCCTGGGCGTAGTAGCGGTCGCCTTCGCGGCTCAGCGCCAGCACGAAGTTCGGCGCCAGCTGATAGCGGCCGACCCGGGTGTCGAAGGACGCGTTGGCGATCTTTGCCGCGGCGCGCGCGGGCGGGGTGTCGCCGATGCGCGCCTGTCGGTGCGCCTTGCCGCCCTGGTACAGGGTCACGCCGGTGGCCTCGCCCTTGTCGTTGCGCGCGAATTCGAAGTAATCGAGCCCGCCGGGGACGAAGAAGCCGGTCTGCGAATAGGCTTTCAGGCGCACCGGCGCACGGCCGCTGCGCTGCACGCTCAGGCTGTCGCCGTCGCGGCGGAAGGTGCGCGTGACGCCTTGCTCGACCTTGTAGACACCCGTGTAGCGGTCGAGCGTGGCGGCGTCGAGCGCGATTTCCTTGAACTCGGGGAAGGGCTTGCCCATCGCGATCGCGGCGGCCCGACTGGCCACCACGCCGGCATTGGCCACGCCGCCGTCGGCATTGCTCAGCACCGCCACGAACACCTTCTGCTCGGGCAAACGCAGCGCATAGGTGGAAAAGCCGTTGATGGCGCCGCCATGGGCGACGACTGGGGCACCCTGCAGCGTGTCGACCTGCCAGCCGTAGCCATACCCGGTCGACTTGCCGTCGGCGAGCGTATAGGGCGTGAAGGCGCGGCGCCAGCTGGCGGGCGTCAGCAGTTTGCCCTGGGCGATGGCGGCGTCCCAGCGCGCCAGGTCGTCGACGGTGGAGACGAGCGAACCGGCCGCATAGGGTTGCGTCATGCTCAGGGCGGCGCTGGGGCCGAAGCCCTGCTCGCCCGGCGAGTGGCCGGCCGCGCGCGGCGCCTTGCCGCGCTCGTAGCCTTCGTAGGCGGTGTTCTCCATCCCCAGCGGCACGAAGATGCGCTGCTCCAGGAATGTCGCGTAGGGCTGGCCCGACACCTTCTCGATGATCGCACCGAGCAGGAAGTAGCCGGAATTGTTGTAGCGGTAGGCTGTGCCCGGCTCGAACTCCAGCGGTGCGTTCTTGAAGGAGTCGATCATCTGCGCCACCGTGACGTCGCGCGCCATGGTCAGCGGATACTCCGGCCGGCTGGTATAGCTGACGATGCCCGAGGTATGGGTCAGGAGGTGCTCGACGGTGATGGTCTTGCCGCGCGTCGGGTAGTCGGGAAAGAAGCGCGTGATGTCGTCAGTAAGCGCCAACTTCCCCTCCTCGGCCAGCATCAGGATGGCGACCGCCGTGAACTGCTTGGTGATCGAGCCGAGCCGCATCGATGCCTCGCCGCTCATCGGTTTCATGCCGGCCGTGTCCGCGATGCCGTAGCCCTTGCGCAGGACGGTCTTGCCGTCCTTGACGACGATGACGGTGGCGCCCGGCTCGTCCGCCTTGTAGTACGGGGCAATCGCGGCGTCGATGCGCGCGGCCAAGGGCCCTGCTGTCTGGGCGGCGGCGGCGGGGGCTTCCCCGGCCTGGGCGGCAGGCGCACCCAGCAGGACGAGAACGGCAACACAGACTGCGGACAGCTTGGACATGCTCGGGCTCCCGGAAAAAGTAATGGAACATGCACTGTAGACCAGCCCGGGGCCGGCGTCGGCGGGCATGCGACAGGGTGCGGCTGAGCGCGACGAACGCCGGAAATCGGTTCCTGAGCAGCGCCTGGACGGCGCGTTGACAGCCCTGCCCCGTGCGTACAAAATGTCTTGATTACAACTTTCTGAAGGAAGCAGGATGCGCGAACTGCGAATCAATCTGGTCATGCTCATCGCGTTCTGCGCCGCGCTGCCGGTTTCCGTGCTGGTCAGCGTGCTGATCCTGTCCAGGGAACCGATGGCGAATGTCTACCTGGTCCTGGCCGGCGCGGCCTCGGTGGCGCTGTTCGGCCTCCTCTACGCGCTCGACTTCCTCACCCGCTGCCTGGCGGACGTGGACGGAGCGTCCAACAAGTAAAAAGGCCGCCTTCCGGCGGCCTTGTCATCATGCGGACGGAAATGTCCGCCCTGCGCGCATCAGAAATACGTCGTCGCCTGGAACCACGCGCGCGTGCGCGAACTGCTGCCATCGACGTCGCGGCCGTTCGCGGCCAGGCCCGGATTGCTGCCGACCTTGCGCGCCACCGTGACCTGGACCGCGGTGCCGGCCAGCGGACGCCAGCTCAGCGACAGGCCCGCGCCCTTGAGCGCGTAGCTGTTGCCCGCATTGCCGGCCGCGAGCGCGCCCGGATACAGGTCGCGGTTCAGGGTGATGTGCCCATAGTCGAAGAAGGCGCTCAGTCCGGCATTTGCCGCAGGCAGGTCCCATTGCGCTTCCAGGGTGGCGACGTGGCCCTCGTCGCCGCTGGCTTCGCCGGCCGCGTAGGCGCGCACCCGGCCCGGGCCGCCCAGCGAGATCTTTTCGCCCGACTCCAGGTTGGCGGAGGAAAACTGGCCGCTGACGCTGGCGAGCAGGCTGAACGGGCCGGCCAGGCGCTGCTGACGGCTCAGTTGGTAGTTGGTGCGCAGGAAGCGCCCGGCGCTGCGCTCGGCGAGCGCATCGGCCGCTTCGAAGGCAGCATTGCCCGACAAATCGAGGTGGCCCGGCGTGAGATCGAGCGAGGCGCTGCTATACCCGCCGCCCAGCCAGCCGTCCTGGGCGCTGAACACCAGGCCGAGCGGCAGCGTGCGCACCACCTTGTCGCTGATGTCGACGCCGTTGGCGCTGTTGATGTAGCGCTTGTCCTCGTAGGACAGGCGCAGCTGCAGGCTGGTGCGGCGCGTGCGCAGCAGCGGATGGGTCAGCACCACTTCGCCGACCTTGGCGCTGCCGTGGGCGTCGAGTGCCTCGAATTCCTCGCCCAGGTGGTAGCGCAGCCCGGCATAGGACAGGCCCAGGCGGGTGCCGGCCGAGCCCACCGGGATCACGTAGCCGGCCCGCGCATACTTGAAATCCGAACCGGTGCTCGAGGCCAGCAGCGAGACCTGGTCGCCGTTGCCGCTCGGGTCGTTGAAGTTGATGCCGCCGGTGGCGCGCAGGCGTCCGGTGTAGCGATTCGAGGAGTTGTCCAGGCCGAGGTTGGCGCTCACCCGCGGCCCCTCGGACAGGTCGACCGCGACCGCGGTTTCCCCGACGGCCGCGCCCGGACTCAGTTCGGCGCGGGCGCGCATGCCCGGCAGGTCCTGGGTCAGCAGCAGCGCGCGCTCCAGCTTGTCCTCGTGCACCGGCTGGCCGGCGGGCACCAAGGCGTCGAGATAGCGGCGCGCGCGCGCGGGATCCAGGCGCACGCTCGCGTCGCGGCGCAGCTCGACGCCCGACACGCGGCCTTCGAGCACCTGGATCGTCACCAGGCCTGCGCCCAGGTCCTGGGCCGGCAGCGTGGCCGAGGCCAGGAAGTAGCCCTGTGCGCGGTAGTAGTCGGAAATCACGGCGGCGGCCGCCGACAGCTCGGCAAAGCGCAGCTCGCGCCCGGTATAGGGCTGGAGCAGCGCCTGCAGGGTGGCCTCGGGCACTGCGCCGGCGCCCTTGAAGACAAAGCCGCGCACCAGCACGCGCTGGTCGCCGGACAGGTCAGTACGCTGGGCCGGCTGGACCTCCGGCAGCACCTTCGGCGCCGGGCCGGGCGGCGCGATCAGCGCCGGCGGGCGGTTCGATTCGAGGATGCGGCCGGCGTCCGGCACGGTCGTCGGGACGCTCTGGGCGCAGGCGAAGGCCGGCAGCAGCATGGCGGCCAGCGCCAGCGGGCGCAGCCGGCTGGCCTGGGCGGCCGGGAATGGGGGGATCAATTGCACGTGGATCGCTCCGGTATCGAATAAGGTCATGGTCTTCATTGCGCGCTGCGCACGCCGCCGTTACGGGTCAGCACCTCGGTGCCGCCGGACAGGGTCACGATGGCGCCGTCGACGCGCTGGCCGGGCACGCTCGCCGGGCCGCCCGGCGAGCGCACCTCGTCCACGCGCGGCAGTTCGCGCTGCTGTTGCTGTTGCTGCTGTTCGTTCTGCTGTTGTGCGACCGTCGCGCCGCCGCCGGTGACTTCCAGCGGCAGCACCGGGGCGATCGTGGCGCGGATCGCGCGGGTCAGCTCGGGCGGCGCGCCGGTCACCGTCAGCACGCCGTCGACAAAGGCCAGCTTGTAATCGTTCAGGGTCGCGCTGGAGCCGACCGTGATCGCATAGCTGCCCGGCGTCGATTGCGGCGTCGCGTTTGATGCGGTGACGAATGCCGGCAGGATCGCCGGGCTGTCGCCTCCCATCAGGCCGCTGACGCTGTAGCCGAACACCGGGTTGTTCAAGCCCGCCGCGCGGGTGGCGTTGTTGGCCTTGACGGTCAGGGTCGCCTGCGTGATCGCGGCCTTGGTCGACAGGGTGGCGTCGGCCAGGCGGTAGTTGCCGGCATCCAGGCCGGACAGGGTCATGCCGTTCACCTGGACCGCCTTGCCGCTGCCGGCGCTCTTGTCGGCGAAGCGCGCGTTGCCGGCGATGCTCAGCTGGTCGTTGCCCAGGCGGTCATCGTTCAGCACCACGCTGGCCGCGGTGCCGCCGTCGTAGACCTTGTCGACGCCGGTGGCGCTCACATGCAGCGCGCGCGGCGTGATGGCGGCGCTGGCCCCGATGCTGGTCGAGGTCAGCGTGTAGTTGGCCGCATCCTGGCCGCTCAGCGCGATGCCGTTCACCCGGATCGCCTTGGCCGCGCCGGCGTTCTTGTCGGCGAAGGCGGCGCCGCTGTTCGACAGGTTCAGGCGGTCGCCGGCGACACGGTCGTCGCCCAGCGTCACGCTGGCGATCGTCGTGCCGTCATAGACCTTGTCGATGCCGGTGGCGCCGACGTTCAGCACGCGCGGCGTGATGCTGGCGGTGGTCGCGCCGGTGCTCGACGACAGCGTGTAGTTACCGGCGTCCCGGCCGCCCAGCACGATGCCGGTGACCGTTACCGCCTTGCCGCTGCCCGCGTTCTTGTCGGCGAAGCTGGCCGTGCTGGTGTAGGCCAGCACGTCGCCCGCCACGCGGTCGTCGCCGAAGTTCACGGTCGCAGCCGTGCCGCCGTCGTAGACCTTGTTGACGCCGTTCGCCGTGGCGCTCAGTGCGCGGCGGGCGATGTCGGCGGTGGCGCCGGCGCTGGTCGAGACCAGCGCATAGTTGCCGGCGTCCTGGCCGCCCAGCGTGATGCCGGTGACGGTGATCGTCTTGCCGAGGCCGGCGTTCTTGTCGGCGAAATTGGCGGCGCCGGTATAGGCCAGCACGTCGCCTGCCAGGCGGTCGTCGCCGAAGGTCACGGTGGCATTCGTGCCGCCGTCGTAGGTCTTGTTCACGCCGCTGGCGCTGACGACCAGGGTGCGCTTCGCGATGTCGGCGCTGGCGGTAGCGGTGGCCGAGTCCAGCGTGTAGTTGGCCGCGTCCTGGCCGCCCAGCGCGATGCCGGTGACGGTGATGGATTTACCGCTGCCGGCGTTCTTGTCGGCGAAGCTGGCGGAGCTCGTGTACGCCAGCACGTCGCCCGCCACGCGGTCGTCCCCAAAGGTGACGGCGGCGCTGGTATTGCCGTCGTAGGTCTTGTTCACGCCGGCAGCCTGGGCATGCAGCGTGCGCCTGGTGATGTCTGCGCTCGTTGCCGCCGTGGTCGAGGTCAGCGTGTAGTTGCCGGCGTCCTGGCCGGTCAGTGCGATGCCGCTGACGGTAATCGCCTTGCCGTTGCCGGCATTCTTGTCGGCGAAGCTGGCCGTGCTGGTGTAGGCCAGCACGTCGCCCGCGATACGGTCGTCGCCGAAGGTGACGGTGGCGGTGGTGTTGCCGTCGTAGGTCTTGTTCACGCCGCTGGCGCTGGCGGTGAGCGCGCGGCGGGCGATGTCGGCCGTGGCGCCGGCGCTGGTCGAGGCCAGTGCGTAGTTGCCCGCGTCCTGGCCGTCCAGCGCGATGCCGCTGACGGTGATCGCCTTGCCGAGACCCGCGTTCTTGTCGGCGAAGCTGGCGCTGCCCGCGGTGAGGGACAGCACGTCGCCCGCCACACGGTCGTCGCCCAGCACCACGTTGGCCGAGGTGCCGCCGTCGTAGGTCTTGTTCAGGCCGGTGGCGCTGGCGATCAGGGTGCGCTTCGTGATGTCGGCCTGGGTCGTGGCGGTGCTCGAGTCCAGCGTGTAGTTGCCGGCGTCCTGGCCGCCCAGCGCGATGCCGCTGACGGTGATCGCCTTGCCGCTGCCGGCGTTCTTGTCGGCGAAACTGGCCGTGCTGGTGTAGGCCAGCACGTCGCCTGCCACGCGGTTGTCGCCGAAGGTGACAGTCGCGCCAAGGCCGCCGTCGTAGGTCTTGTTCACGCCAATGGCAACGGCGCTCAGGCCGCGCTTGTCGATGTTGGCGCTGGCGCCGGCGCTGGTCGAAGCCAGCTGGTAGTTGCCCGCGTCCTGGCCGTCCAGTGCGATGCCAGTGACGGTGATTGCCTTGCCGCTGCCCGCGTTCTTGTCGGCGAAGCTGGCGCTGCCCGCAGTGAGGGACAGTACGTCGCCCGCCACGCGGTCGTCGCCCAGCACCACATTGGCCGCGGTGCCGCCGTCGTAGGTCTTGTTCAGGCCGGTGGCGCTGGCGACCAGGGTGCGTTTCAGGATGTCGGCGCTGGTGCTGGCGGTGGTCGAGGCCAGCTCGTAGTTGCCGGCGTCCTGGCCGCTCAGCGCGATGCCGCTGACCGAAACTGCCTTGCCGTTGCCGGCGTTCTTGTCGGCGAAGCTGGCCGTGCTGCTGTAAGCCAGCACGTCGCCCGCCACACGGTCGTCGCCGAAGGTGACGGTGGCGCTGGTATTGCCGTCGTAGGTCTTGTTCACGCCGCTGGCGCTGGCGACCAGTGCGCGTTTCGTGATGTCGGCGCTGGTGCTGGCGCTGGTCGAGGCCAGCTCGTAGTTGCCGGCGTCCTGGCCGCCCAGCGCGATGCCGGTGACGGTGATCGCCTTGCCGCTGCCGGCGTTCTTGTCGGCGAAGCTGGCC
>JBFLZJ010000009.1:81381-245470 GCA_040755875.1 Pseudomonadota bacterium
GGCGCTGGTGCTGGCGCTGGTCGAGGCCAGCTCGTAGTTGCCGGCGTCCTGGCCGCCCAGCGCGATGCCGGTGACGGTGATCGCCTTGCCGCTGCCGGCGTTCTTGTCGGCGAAGCTGGCCGTGCTGTTGTAGGCCAGCACGTCGCCCGTCACGCGGTCGTCGCCGAAGGTGACGGTGGCGCTGGTGTTGCCGTCGTAGGTCTTGTTCACGCCGGTCGCGTTGGCGACCAGGGTGCGCTTGCCGATGTCGGCCGTGGCGCCGGCGCTGGTCGAGGCCAGTTCGTAGTTGCCGGCGTCCTGGCCGTCCAGCGCGATGCCGCTGACGGTGATCGCCTTGCCGGTCCCCGCGTTCTTGTCGGCGAAGCTGGCGCCGTCCGCGTTCAGGGCCAAGACATCGCCCGCCACACGGTCATCGACCAGCACCACGTTGGCCGCGGTGCCGCCGTCGTAGGTCTTGTTCAGGCCAATGGCGCTGGCAACCAAGGTGCGCTTCGTGATGTCGGCCTGGGTCGCGCCGGTGGCGCCGGAGACCAGCGTGTAGTTGCCGGCGTCCTGGCCGCCCACGGCGATGCCGGTGACCGTCACCGCCTTGCCGCTGCCGGCGTTCTTGTCGGCGAAGCTGGCGCTGGCGCTGTACTCCAGCACGTCGCCGGCGACGCGGTCGTCGCTGAAGCCGACGGTCGCGGCATTGTTGCCGTCGTAGGTCTTGTTCACGCCGCTCACGCTGGCGCTCAGGTCGCGTTTGGCGATGTCGGCGCTGGTGCCGACGGTGGTCGAGGCCAGCGTGTAGTTGATGGCGTCATCGCCGCCCAGCGCGATGCCGGTGACGGTGATCGACTTGCCGCTGCCGGCATTCTTGTCGGCGAAGCTGGCGCCGCCGGCGGTGAGCGAGAGCACGTCGCCCGCCACGCGGTCGTCGCCCAGCACCACGTTGGCCGCGGTGCCGCCGTCGTAGGTCTTGTTCAGGCCGGTGGCATTCGCATTCAGCACGCGCGCAAAGATGTTGGCGCTGGTGGTGGCGCTGGTCGAGGCCAGCGTGTAGTTGATGGCGTCGTCGCCGCCGAGCGCAATGCCGGTGACGTTCACCGTCTTGCCGTTGCCCGCGTTCTTGTTCTGGAAGCTGGCGCCGCCGGCGGTGAGCGACAGCACGTCGCCCGCCACGCGGTCGTCGTTCAGCAGTACATTGGCCGAGGTGCCGCCGTCGTAGGTCTTGTTCAGGCCGATCGCGCTGGCGGTCAGGGTGCGCTTGGCGATGTCGGCGCTGGTGGTGGCGCTGTTCGAGGCCAGCGTGTAGTTGGCCGCATGCGTGCCGCCCAGCGTGATGCCGGTGACGTTGACGGTCTTGCCGGTGCCGGCATTCTTGTCGGAGAAACGGGCAACGCCGCCGTAGCTCAGCACGTCGCCGGAGATACGGTCGTCGCCGAAGTTCACGCCCGCGACGTTGTTGCCGTCGTAGGTCTTGTTGACGCCGGCGACGGTGGCGTTCAGCACGCGTGGCGTGATGGTGAAGTTGGCGCCAGTGAAGTTGATCGCGTAGCCGAGGTTGTTGCCGAGGCTACCGGCATTGATCGCGTAGGTGCCGGCGTTCCTGGTCAGGCCGGTCACGCCCAGGGAACCGGTCAGGACGCCGATGTCGTCGCCGTCGATGAGGCCGCTCACGCCGTAGCCGAGCGCCGGCAACGCGGTGCTGCCGTCATAGGTCCTGCTGGCCGCGGCCGCGCTCACGGTCAGGGTCGGCTGGATCGAATACAGGAACCAGTTGCCGTTGCTGGCGTAGACCGGCGTCGAGCCCGTGTACGTCTGGTTGTAGTGCTTCTTGTAGCCGCTCAGGCCTTCGAACGTGGCGATCGGGTTGTTCGAGTACACCAGGTAGCGGCCGGCGCCCGGATCGATGCCGGCGGCGCCCGCGTAGTTGAGGAAGGTGCTGTTGGCGTTCGAAGCGACGACCTCGATCAGGCCGCTGCCCGTGCCCATGATGCTGCCCGCCGCGCCGATGACGACGTTGCTGTTGGCGCTCGTGCCCAGGTTCTTCAGGCTGACGCTGTCGGCCAGCAGGTTGCCGCCGATCGTGATCGCGCCGCTGCCGCTGTTGGTCTTGCCGGCGCCGTTGGCGATCGTCATGCTGACGCGGCCGGTACCCGCGTTGATGGTGGCGCCGGCGGCCGTGGTGATCACGGCTGCGCCGGCGTCACGGTAGGCGTTGACCACGCCGTTGGCGGTCGTTTCGTTGGCGACCAGGGTCAGGTCGGCGTTGCCGGTGACGATGGTCGAGTTCAGGAAGATGCTGCGGCCTGCCTGCAGCGTGAGCGAACCATTGCCGCTGCCGCCGAGGATGATGTCGTTGCCGGCCTCGAAGGTGATGTCGTTGTTGGCCTGCAGGGTGATCGAGGTGCCGCTGTCGAGCGCGCTCTCCAGCATGCTGGCGTCGATCGTCGCGTTGGCGGATGGCGCACCGCCGAACGCCAGGCTGGTGGCCGGGGCCGGCATCAGGCCGAAGGCGCGCACCGCGCCATAGCCCTCGTTGGGGTCGCTGGCGTCGCCGTCGCCAAAGGGAGAGCCGACGACCAGGCGGTCGCCGGCGCCGTTCAGCGCAACCGAAGAGCCGAACCATTCGCTGGTCTCGAGGCCAACCTCGGCAGCCGATCCTTCCGTGTTGCCGCTACCCAGGGTGGCGGTAACGGCGGCGCCGCTGAACTGGTTGTCGACGAAATCGATGATGCGCACCTTGCCGTTGCCACCGGTTGCGCCCACGGCCAGGCGCGTGCCCGCGCTGTTGAAGGCCACGCTCGAGCCGAAGCCCTCTTCCCGGCCCAGGTTCAGGTTCAGGTTCTTGCCGCCGGTGAAACCGCTGCCCAGGGTCGCAACGCGCGAGGTCGCGCCATAGGCGTTATTGAACAGGTAGACGGCGCCGGCCGAGACCTCACCGCCCGCATTGTTGACGCCGAAGGCGCCGACGGCGAGCCTGTCGCCGCTGCCGTCGAAGGCGACCGAGGTGCCGAACTGGGCATCGGTCGGCAGTGGCATGTTCACGCCATAGCCGGCGCCAATGCCCTTGACGAAGGTCGGGGTGGCAAGGGCGTTGTTGAACAGGTAGACCGCGCCGCAGTTGACGCATGCACCGTTTGCTCCCTGGTCGTACGCAGCGCCAACAGCAAGTCGGTCACCAACCGCATTCAGCGCGACAGAGGTGCCGAAAGCGCTGGAGTTCGGCAAGTTGAGCGCGACATCATCCGGCCTCAGGGTAGCGGTCAAAGCCGGCGCGGCAAACTGGTCGCCACCAAAACTGAACATGCGAACCGAGCCGAGACCGCCTGCATCGTAAGACGCACCAACCGCCAGCCGTGTGGCGTCGGCGTTGAGTGCCACCGAACTACCGAACCAGGCCATATCATCCAGAGTGACGTTCAGGTTCTTGCCGCCCGTGTAGCCGGAGCCGATCGTCCCCTGCAGGGTCGCGCCAGCGAAGTTCGCGTCCGTAAAGCTGAACAAGTGCACCGCGCCACGTTCGCGAGCGGTGTCCGGACCAGCGCCAAAACCATCGTCATACGGCGCGCCGACCGCAAGGCGGGTACCCGCCGCGTTCAACGCCACGGCCATGCCAAAACCGTCGCCGCCCTCGAGATTGCCCACCTCGGTTCCCTTGTCGGCGACGCCCCTGCCGAGCACGGCCTGGTAGGTCCAGGCGCTGGCCGAGCTGCCGATGGTGATGTTCTTCGGGTCGAGCAGCAACTGGCCGCCGGCGCCCAGCGCGATGCGGTCCAGGCCCACGTGGCGCAGCTCGTCCTTCGAGGAGATCTCGACGGTGCCGGCGGCGCCCGCGCCGCGCGCGTCGACGCTGCCCAGCATGGTGGTCTGCTTGTCCGACCAGACCACGGCGGTGCCGCCCTGGCCGGCGCGGCCGGTGGCGCCGGCCTTGATCGCGGTGCCGTCGCCGACGAAGGTGCTGGTGGCGTTGGCGATGTTACCGGTCTGCCCCCAGCGCGTGACGAAACGCGCCAGGTCGGGCGCGTCCGCGCGCATGGCGCCGCCCTGGAAGGCGCCGCCGACACGCACCAGGCCGCCCTGGGTATTGCCGCTGGCGTCGAGCTGGGCGCCGAGCAGGCGCACGTCGCTGCCGGAGACGTCGATGCGGCCGCCGATGCCGGTGCTCGAGCGCGCGCTGTAGCTGCCCGAGGACAGCACACCGCCATCGCCCTGCACGCCGATGCTGCCGCCCTTGGCGAGGCCGCTGGCGTCGACCGAGGCGCTGCTGCTCTCGATCACCATGCCGGCGCTGCGGTAGCTGACCGCGCCGCCGTCGCCGGCGCGTCCGAGCGCATTGGTGGCCGCCGCCGTCGACAGCGTGGCGGCCGCGTTCACGTCCACGCTGCCGCCGCGCACGCCGCTGGCGTCGACCGTGCCATCGAGCGCGACGAAGCGACCCTCGACCGCGACCGCGCCGCCCCTGCCGTTGCGGCTGGAGGCGTCCAGCGCGCCGGCGTGCACGTCGCCGTCGCCGACCAGGCGGATGCTGCCGCCGTCCGCCACCAGGCCGCGCGCCTGCACCACACCGGTATTGTTGACCGTGGCGCGCGCCAGCGCGTCGGCGCCCTTCGCGCTCAGTTCGACGCGGCCGCCATCGGCCTGCACCAGGCCGCTGTTCTCGGCCAGCGCGGCGACCGCGCCGCGGTCCACGCGCAAGGTGATCAGGCCGTCGCCGCGCAGGTCGACGCCGACCTGTTCGCCGGCGCCCAGCGCCACGCTGCCGTTCGGCGCCACGATGCTGCCGGTGTTGGCCACGCTTGGCCCCAGCAGCGCGACATAACCGCCATCGCTGGTGCGGATGCTGCCCTCGTTGCGCACGGCGCCGGCATCGCTTGAGCCGCTGAAGGTGTAGCGGCCGGCCAGGAAATCGCCGTCCGGCAGCGCCAGGCTCGAGGCGATCAGGCCGCCGACGTCGACGCGCGCGCTGGCGCCGAAGAGGACGCCGCTCTGGTTGACCAGGAACACCTTGCCGTTCGCGCTCAGCTGGCCGTAGATGCGCGAGGGATCATTGCCCAGCACGCGGTTCAGCGCCACCGCGTTCGCGTTCGGCTGCACGAAGCGCACGCCGGCATTCGCGCCGATGTCGAAGCTCTGCCAGTTCAGGATCGCCTTGTCGCTGCCCTGGTGCACCGTCATCTGGTTCGCGGCCTGGGTCACGCTGGCCTGGCCGGCCACCACCTGGGCGCCGGTCGGCAGCGCGCCCGCCGCCGGCGCGGCAGGCAGCGCCTTGGGCGCCGGCGCCCCGATACCGGCAAGTCCTGGCGGCGCGGCCAGGGCGGCGCCGGAGAGCGCGGCGCCGATCAGCGCCGCCGTCAGCTTGCGCGAAGCGCTCTTGCCGCGCCCGCGCGCACCTTCCGCGACGGCGACCCAGCAGGAGTGGACGTGGCTCCAGACGAGCCGGTAAAAACGGTTGGTGGAGGCATGTTTATGCATGGCGGGATCCGGGAGCAGGCAAGAGTAGGGGCGGTCGGGGCGGCCGTTGGGTTGATCAGATCAGCAGGGTGAAGTCGGACCGGTAGCTGGCGCCCTCGGCATCGCGGCCGGCAGGCGTCAGGTGCAGGGCGAAGCGACCCAGCGCCGGATGGTCCATGTCGTAGGTGCCGTCGGCCACCGCGGCGTCGGCCGGTGCGCGGAACAGCAGCGAGAACTGGTCCAGGCGCGGATCGGGCGTTTTCGTTGCGGGCGCGCGCACGGCGGCCAGCGTGATCGCCATCGCGCCGAATTCGGGGTGGTTCAGCCAGAACGACTGGCCGACCAGTGCGTCGGCTTGCGTACGGCTCCAGCGAAAGTCCTCGGCTGCGGTTGCCAGCGCGCTGTTCAGGCCGAGTCCGGCCAGGGCCAGCGTGGTGCCGGCGGATGTCAAAAATTGTCGTCGTTTCATGATGTTCACTGGGACGAGGCGGCGCGCGGCGCTGGCCGCCACTGCATCGACCGGTACAGGCCTTGAGAATCGGTTTCGGTGAAGCCAAGGCGCAGGTACAGGGCCTGCGCCGGATTGTGCTGCTCGACCTGGAGGGCGATGCGGCGTCCTTCGCGGGCCGCCTCGTCCTGCAGGGCCCGCAACAAGGTGGTGCCGATGCCCTGACCGCGGTACTGCGCCAGCAGCGCGATGTCGATCACGCGGATCTCGTCGGCGCTCCTGGCCACGTACAGCCGGCCGAGCGGCGTGCCGGCACGCTCGACGATGTCGAAGCGGGCCTGCGGGTAATACTTCTGGTAGTGATGATGCTGGGCGTCGAACTGCATGCGCAGGAAGGCCTCGGCGCTGGCGGCATCCCAGCCGGTCAGCGCGATCTCGGGCGCACGCACCTCGGCATAGACGCGGCGCAGGAAAGCCTCGTCCCCGGGATGCATCGGGCGCAGCTGCAGTTCGTCGCTCATCATGGCCGCGGCGGGAAGATCCCCTGTAGGGCGATGCAGAAGTTCAGCGTCAGGTAAGGCTGCATGTTGTTGTGCGGTGCGCTGCCGCCGTTGGCCGCCAGCGCCTGCGGGTTCGCCGGCGCGCTGGTGTCGCCCGGCGCATACACCTGTGCCGTCGTGGTGCGGGCAAAAGCATTGTCCGGTCCCGGGGTGGGGACGCTTGCCGCGCCGCCCGAATGCATCAATTGGTGGCTGTGCATCGGCATTTCGCTCGTCAGCAGGCTGACGGTGGCGCTGCCGCCCGTTTCGCCGAGACTGCGCGGCGTCAAGCCTGCGCCGGCGCCCTGCTGCAGCGGCGCGCGGCCCTGCAAATTGGGCAGCGCGAACGTGGTCTTGCCGTCGCCGCCGTAAGTGGTGCCCAGCAGGGCAAACAGGGCTGTGTTCTGCGACAGCGGCATCAGTTGGCCATTGCACAGTCCCCAGCCTTTCGGGGCGAAGTTGGTGGCGAAGATACGGATCTCGCCCAGGAATTGATCGCTCATTGCAGGGTCCTCAGGTTTGCTGCGGGTAGATGCCGTACATCGAGATGATGAAGTTCACACTCAGGTAGGGCGCCATGTTCGCGTGCGGCTGGTTGCCGCCGGCCGAACCGATGGCATTCGCCGTCATCGCACCCGGCGTGCCGACCGGACCGTAGACGTTGGTTGCGGCGACCGTGCCCGGCACGCCGGTGGTGGCGTCGTAGGTGCTGGCGGTCGTATCGGTCGAGGCGACTACGGCGTGCGTGTGCACGGGCAACTGGTTCTGGGTGAGCGTGACCGACTCGGCCCCTCCCTGCTCTCCCAGGGTGCGCTGGGTCAGTCCGGGGCCGGCGCTGTTACCGCTGTGTACGGGCACCCGGCCGCGCAGGTCGGGTAAAGCAAAAGTGCTTTGTCCATCGCCGCCGTAGGTGGTCCCGATCAGCATGAAGAGGGTCTCGTATTCTGCGATGGGCATGATTTGCCCTTGGCAGAACTCCCACCCGAGTGGCGCGAAGTTACCCGCGAACATACGGATTTCACCGATATAAGGTTCAGACATGGATGAGCTCCGGTTCAGTTCATTGTTGGGAATATGCCAACCAGGGCGATGACGAAATTCAGGGCGAGGAAGGGCTGCATGTTCTCGTGCGGCATGGAGCCACCCGCCGTGGTCACGCTGGCCGAGTGCAGGCTGGTGAGATTCGCCGGTGCAGCATACATGTCGCGTCCCATACGTCCTTTTTTGCCGAGCAGGGCACCGGCCGGACTGAACGCCGTGGTCAACCCGGTGTTCGCTTCCAGCACATGCATGTGCTGAGGCATTTCCGCGATCGTCAGGGTGTGGCTCTGCTCCCCCCCGGCTTGGGCGTCGTAGAAACCCTGTCCCACGTGTACCGGCATGCGGCCGCGCAGGTCGGGCAAGGCAAAGTTCGTCTGCCCGTTGCCGCCAAAGCGCGTCCCGAGCAGCGCGAACAGGGCCTGGTTCTGGTTAATCGGTAGCAACTGGCCGTTGCACATTGCCCAGCCTTTGGGCGCATAGTTGAACGAGATCACGCGGATCTCGCCGAGATAACATTCGGACATGGTGCTCCTCGGTTGGCGGCCGAACCGGCCGGTCTACATCAGTTGAAAATTGCCTGGTACTGCGTGCCGGCGGCATCGCGGCCGACGGGCACCAGGAAGATGGCCAGCGCGCCCAGTACGGCATGCTCGAGCGTATAGGTCGCCTGCGGCAATACCGGCTGCGCCGGACCGCGGAACATCAGGGAAAAGCGGCGCTCGTCCGGGGCCTGGCTATCGAGCGGGACCGCCTCGAACAGGTCGAGCGCGACGCCGTCCAGGCCGGCGACTACGAAGCCGGTGCCGCACTGCGCCGAGAAGCCGGCAAGCGTGAGCGGAGATGGAGTAATGGACATGGAAGCCTTGTTTCTTATCGTTATGGGCGAATTCTACGGGCTATCTTCCGTTAGAGAAATCATATTGTTCTGGATCAATACATAATTTGCTACCGTACAACAGACAGTTACATGGAAAACTATTCAAAAGAACAAGTAACGCTGGTGTTCCGTATTGTCTGGGCAACAAAAAAGGCAGCCTAGGCTGCCTTCGTTTGTGCTACGACCATGCAATAAAAAAAGGCAGAGCCGCAGCTCTGCCTTTTGTGTGCTACCGAAGGAAAGGCTCAGCGGCCCTTCGAACGCAGCTTCTGGATCGCCGCCAGCTGCGCGATCGCCGCGGCGAGTTCCGCCTGGGCTTTCGCGTAGTCGATCGTCGAGTCCTGGTTCTGCATCAGCTCTTCCGCCTGGCGTTTGGCTTCCTGGGCTTTCGCTTCGTCCAGGTCGCCACCGCGGATCGCGGTGTCGGCCAGCACGGTCACGCCGTTCGGCTGCACCTCGAGGATGCCACCGGCGACGAAGACGAACTCCTCGCCACCGCCAGCCACCTGGATACGTACGGCACCTGGGCGGATCCGCGTGATCAGCGGGGTGTGCTTCGGGTAGATACCCAGCTCGCCCGCTTCACCCGGCAACGCGACGAACTCGGCCTCGCCAGAGAAGATCTGCTCTTCGGCCGATACCACGTCAACGTGAATAGTGTTTGCCATGTGTGTCCTTCAGGTTGAAGAAGCCGACTTAGGCAGCCAGTTTCTTGGCTTTTTCGATTGCTTCCTCGATGGTGCCAACCATGTAGAACGCCTGTTCCGGCAGGTGGTCCAGTTCGCCCGACGCGATCATCTTGAAGCCCTTGATCGTGTCTTTCAGCGAAACGTACTTGCCTGGCGAACCGGTGAACACTTCAGCGACGTGGAAAGGCTGCGACAGGAAACGCTGCATCTTACGTGCGCGCGCCACGGTCAGCTTGTCTTCCGGCGCCAGTTCGTCCATGCCCAGAATCGCGATGATGTCGCGCAGTTCCTTGTAGCGCTGCAGGGTGCCCTGCACGGCGCGCGCGGTCTCGTAGTGTTCCTGACCGACGACCAGCGGGTCCAGCTGGCGCGAGGTCGAGTCCAGCGGATCGACTGCCGGGTAGATACCCAGCGAAGCGATGTCACGCGACAGAACGACGGTCGAGTCCAGGTGGGCGAAGGTGGTTGCCGGCGACGGGTCGGTCAAGTCGTCCGCAGGGACGTACACGGCCTGGATCGAGGTGATCGAACCGGTCTTGGTCGAGGTAATACGCTCTTGCAGGCGGCCCATTTCTTCGGCCAGGGTCGGCTGGTAGCCCACCGCCGACGGCATACGGCCCAGCAGTGCCGACACTTCGGTACCGGCCAGGGTGTAGCGGTAGATGTTGTCGACGAAGAACAGAACGTCCTTGCCTTCGTCACGGAAGGCTTCCGCCATGGTCAGGCCGGTCAGCGCGACGCGCAGACGGTTGCCCGGCGGTTCGTTCATCTGGCCGTAGACCATCGCCACTTTCGAGTTGGTCGGATTTTCCAGGTCGACGACCTTGGCGTCCGCCATTTCGTGGTAGAAGTCGTTGCCTTCACGGGTACGCTCGCCAACACCGGCGAACACGGACAGACCCGAGTGCGCTTTAGCGATGTTGTTGATCAGTTCCATCATGTTGACGGTCTTGCCGACGCCGGCGCCGCCGAACAGGCCGACTTTACCGCCTTTGGCGAACGGGCAGACCAGGTCGATCACCTTGATGCCGGTTTCCAGCAGGTCGGTCGATGGCGACAGTTCGTCGTACACCGGAGCCGAGCGGTGGATCGAGGCCATGCGCTCGTGGCTGACCGGACCGCACTCGTCGATCGGGTTGCCCAGCACGTCCATGATGCGACCCAGGGTCGCGACGCCGACCGGGACCATGATCGGTGCGCCGGTGTTCTGGATGGTCATGCCGCGACGCAGGCCTTCCGAGCTGCCCAGAGCAATGGTACGGACGATGCCGTCGCCGAGCTGCTGCTGCACTTCCAGCGTCAGTTCGGAGCCTTCCATTTTCAGTGCATCGAAAACCTTCGGCATGGCGTTACGCGGGAATTCCACGTCAACCACTGCGCCGATACACTGAACGATTTTGCCATCAGCCATGTTCGTTCCTTCAGATATAGTTAAATTCTTTATTTAGACCGCTGCCGCGCCGGCGACGATCTCGGAGAGTTCTTTGGTAATCGCTGCCTGGCGGGTCTTGTTGTAGACCAGCTTCAGTTCGCCGATGACGTTACCCGCGTTGTCGCTTGCCGCCTTCATCGCCACCATGCGCGCCGACTGCTCGGACGCCAGGTTTTCGGCGACGGCCTGGTACACCAGGGCCTCGACGTAGCGCACCAGCAGCTCGTCGATCACGACTTGTGCTTCCGGCTCGTAGATGTAATCCCACGAGATGCCGCCGGTTTCCTGTTCCAGGTGCTTGGCCGGCAGCGGGAGCAGCTGCTCGACGACCGGTTCCTGCTTCATCGTGTTGATGAACTTGGTGTAGCACAGGTAGACAGCGTCCAGCTGGCCGTCCTGGTATGCGTCGAGCATGACCTTGATCGGGCCGATCAGCTTTTCCAGGTGCGGGGTGTCGCCGATTTGCGTGGCGTGCGACACGACCTTGACGCCGATGCGGTTCAGGAAGCCCAGGCCCTTGTTGCCAATGGCAACAGCCTCGATGCGGTTGCCCGCCGCTTCCTGTTCGCGCGACTTCTGCGTCACCTGGCGCAGGATGTTGGTATTCATGCCGCCGCACAGACCCTTGTCGGTCGTGACGACGATGAAGCCGACAGCTTTTGCCTGCACGTGCTTGGCTTGCGCCATGAAGACGTGCGTGTACTCCGGGTTTGCGCCAGCAAGATTGGCCGTGATGTTACGAACCTTTTCACTGTAGGGACGGGCGGCGCGCATGCGATCCTGCGCCTTGCGCATTTTCGATGCGGCGACCATTTCCATCGCCTTGGTGATCTTCTTCGTATTCTCTACGCTTTTGATCTTGCCACGAATCTCTTTGCCTACTGCCATGAGTCCTTACTCCTTCCGGTCACCAGCATCGCCATGTTGCAAGTGCGATGCTGGATTCTTCCTCATTTATTAGAATGCGCCGGATTTCTTGAAATCAGCAATGGCGGCGGCCAGCGCAGCTTCGCCGTCCTTGTCCAGTTGCTTGGTTTCGTCGATCTTCGACAGCAGGGAAGCGTGGCTCGCCTTCAGGAAGTTGTGCAGGCCGTGCTCGAACGGCAGCACTTGCTTGACTTCGATGTCGTCCAGGTAGCCCTTGTTGACGGCGAACAGCGATGCGGCCATCAGCGAGGTCGACAGCGGCGAGAACTGCGGCTGCTTCAGCAGTTCGGTCACGCGTGCACCGCGATCGAGCTGCTTGCGGGTCGATTCGTCCAGGTCCGATGCGAACTGCGCGAACGCAGCCAGTTCACGGTACTGCGCCAGGTCGGTACGGATACCGCCGGACAGGCCCTTGATGACCTTGGTCTGGGCGGCGCCACCGACGCGCGAGACCGAGATACCGGCGTTGATCGCAGGACGGATACCGGCGTTGAACAGCGAGGTCTCCAGGAAGATCTGGCCGTCGGTAATCGAAATCACGTTGGTCGGCACGAATGCCGAGACGTCGCCTGCCTGGGTTTCGATGATCGGCAGTGCGGTCAGCGAGCCGGTCTTGCCGGTCACGGCGCCGTTGGTGAACTTCTCGACGTAGTCGGCGTTCACGCGTGCAGCGCGCTCGAGCAGACGGCTGTGCAGGTAGAACACGTCGCCCGGGTAAGCTTCGCGGCCCGGCGGACGGCGCAGCAGCAGGGAAATCTGGCGGTAGGCGACTGCCTGCTTCGACAGGTCGTCGTACACGATCAGGGCGTCTTCGCCGCGGTCGCGGAAGTATTCGCCCATCGCGCAGCCCGAGTAGGCCGAGATGTACTGCATCGCAGCCGATTCCGAAGCGGAAGCGGCGACAACGATGGTGTACTCCATCGCGCCGTGCTGTTCCAGCGAACGCACGATGTTCTTGATGGTCGATGCCTTCTGGCCGATTGCGACGTACACGCAGGTGACGCCCTGGCCCTTCTGGTTGATGATCGCATCGACTGCCACGGCCGACTTGCCGGTCTGGCGGTCGCCGATGATCAGCTCACGCTGGCCACGGCCGATCGGCACCATCGCGTCGATCGACTTGATACCGGTCTGCATCGGCTGCGAGACCGATTCACGGGCGATCACGCCCGGCGCGATCTTTTCGATCGGTGCGGTCAGGGAGGTAGCGATCGGACCCTTGCCGTCGATCGGCTGGCCCAGTGCGTTGACGACGCGGCCACGCAGTTCCGGACCGATCGGCACTTCCAGGATGCGGCCGGTGGTCTTGACGGTGTCGCCTTCCGAGATGTGCTCGTAAGCACCCAGGATCACGGCGCCGACCGAGTCGCGCTCGAGGTTCATCGCCAGACCGAAGGTGTTGCCAGGGAATTCCAGCATCTCGCCTTGCATCACGTCCGACAGACCATGGATGCGGCAGATACCGTCGGCGACGGAGATCACCGTGCCTTGATTGCGAACGTCAGCCGAACCTTCCAGGCCCTGGATCCGGCTCTTGATCAGTTCGCTGATTTCAGATGGGTTAAGTTGCATGAGTGCTAACTCCTAATAGTTTCTTGATGCGTAGGGCAAGGACGTGAGATGCCGGCCGAAGTGCTAAGTTCCTGCGAAGTTCGCTTACGAGACCAGCGCAACATGCATCTGTTGCAGCTTGGCGCGTACCGAGGTATCGAGCACTTCATCACCGACCACCACGCGCACGCCACCGATCAGCGACGGGTCCACAGTGACCGTGGGGTTGAGCTTGCGGCCGAATTTCTTTTCCAGCGTTGCGACCAGTTGCGCCACCTGGGCGTCGGTCATGTCGAACGCGCTGTAGATGGTCGCGTCGGCGGCACCTGCCTGCGCGTTCTTCAGCACCTGGAACTGCGCGCCGATTTCCGGCAGCAGTGCGACACGGCCGTTTTCGGCCAGCATCGTCAGGAAGTTCGACGCTTCCGGGGTCATCGGCGACTTCACGAGCGAGGCCAGGGCGCCGGTGATATCGGCGGCGGACACGTTCGGGTTGGCGGCAAACGCCTGCACATCAGGGTTGGCGCCGACTTGTGCCAGTTCGGACACGAGTTCGGACCAGGCTGCCATGTTGCCCTGTTGGGCGACACGGAACAGCGCTTCGGCGTAGGGACGGGCGACGGTTGCGAGTTCAGCCATGATTAGAGCTCGGTCGACAGTTGCGACAGCAGGGCGGCGTGCGCTTCTGCGTTCACTTCACGCTTGAGGATCTGCTCGGCGCCTTGCACTGCCAGTGCGGCCACCTGGCCACGCAGTTCTTCGCGCGCGCGCGTTACCTGCTGCTCGGCGTCGGCCTTGGCGGCAGCGACGATACGGGCGGCTTCTTCAGCGGCGGTCTTCTTGGCTTCATCGATGATCAGCTGGGCGCGCTTTTCGGCGTCAGCGATGCGCTTCTGGCCTTCGTCGCGGGCGCCGGCCAGTTCGGCCTGCACGCGCTTCTCGGCGGCTGCCAGGTCGGCCTTGCCGCGGTCGGCGGCTGCCAGTCCGTTCGCGATCCTCTCGGCGCGCTCGTCGAGCGCTTTCATCAGCGGCGGCCACACGAATTTCATCGTGAAGGCAGCCAGGATGAGGAAGACGACGAGCTGGGCAAACAGAGTTGCGTTAAGGTTCACGGTTTTTCCCTTCTCACAAAAACGGATGCCGAACCGCGATGGTTCGGCCCTTGAAAACGAGATGCGTCGTCTTAGCCGGTGAACGGGTTAGCGAACGCGAACAGCATTGCGATACCAACGCCGATCAGGAATGCCGCGTCGATCAGACCAGCCAGCAGGAACATCTTGGTTTGCAGGGTGTTCATCAGTTCAGGCTGACGTGCCGAGGCTTCCAGGTACTTACCGCCCATGATAGCGATACCGATACATGCGCCGATAGCGCCGAGGCCGATGATCAAACCGCAAGCCAGTGCAACAAAAGAAACGTCAGTCATGATTACTCCAAAAAGTTAATTTAAAAACCAGATTAAAAACTACAACTTCGTTACAACCACTATCTTGTTCGATGCTTGCGGCGCCGATCAGTGGCCTTCGTGAGCCTGACCGAGGTACACCAGCGTCAGCATCATGAAGATGAATGCCTGCAGGAACACGATCAGGATGTGGAAGATCGCCCAGATCGAGCCTGCGATTACGTGGCCGATGGTACCGAAGACGGTGGCGGTCGAACCAAGCAAAGCGATCAATAGGAACAGCAGCTCACCGGCGAACATGTTGCCGAACAGTCGCATACCGAGCGACACCATTTTTGCTGCGTATTCGATGATGTTCAGCAGCAGGTTGAACGGCGCCATGTAGATGCCGAACGGTGCTGCGAACAGTTCGTGGAGCCAGCCGCCGAAGCCCTTGACCTTGATGCCGTAGTAGAGCATCAGGATCAGCACGCCCAGCGAGATGCCGATGGTGCCGTTCAGGTCGGCGGTCGGGACCACGCGGTGGTACGGGAACAGGTGCTCGACGCCGAACCACTTGAAGGCTTCGGAGAAGATGTCGACCGGCAGGAAGTCCAGCGAGTTCATCAGGGCGACCCAGACGAACACGGTCAGCGCGGCCGGGGCGATGAAGCTGCGGTCGCCGTGGACAATGGATTTCGATTGGTTCTCGACCATCTCGACCAGCATCTCGACGGCGGCCTGGAAGCGGCCCGGCACGCCGGAAGTGGCCTTGCGCGCCGCCATCCACATGATCAGGCAGCCGATGACGCCCATCGCGACCGACCAGAAGATGGTGTCGTAGTGGAGGACGCTGAAGTCGACCGGACCCTGCTGGTGGGTGTTCGACAGGTGGCCCAGGTGGTGCCGGATGTACTCTGATGCGGTGGGCGCGTGGTGTGCGCCTTCTACGGTTGTCGTCGCCATTTTCAGTGCCTAAATAATAAGAATATGTAACTCTTCAGCGCCACGATGAACCCGGCGAGGAGCGCCAGCCAGTTCAGATCGCGGTACAGCCACGCAGTTGCTCCCAGCAGGGCAAGCGTTAATGCAATCTTTATAAATTCCCAAATGAAAAACGAGAACGGGTTGGCCCCGCCCGGTTTTTGTGCGGCGGCGAACAAGCGCAGCGCCATAATGCCGTTGGGCAAGACACAACAGATTCCACCGAGTACCGCCGACAACATCGCAGGCCATCCCCCCAGCAGTGCGGCGATGAGGCCGGCGACTACTGTTGCGATCAATTGCAGGGAGACCAGGCGCAACATTTTTTATTCTTCTGCCTTGGCCATTTGAACCGAGTTACGGTGTGGTAATTACATGAATCAGCGGGATTATAAGTTCGATAGTGCATTTGAGTCAAACGATTCCGCCTCTTCCGTAGCGCCTCCGGAGGGGTGGAAATGTGACATAAATATTGGTAGAACGGCTAGTTTTCGATGCAGTTCGCGTGTCGAAATGCAGATGTCTGGCAGTGGATTTTGCTGAGGAATCGATGCGGAAAGTGGACGCGGAAGGTAGGGGGGACCGGTTTTTCGTCCACGTTTTCAGCCAGCGGGGGCTGGCCGGACAGCCTGGTTCGGCTTGAAGCGGGCCAGGCGGTCTTCAAAAACAAGCACAATCCAACTATTGTTGGGTAATAGCGACAGATGTCTGGTCCCAATCCCGCTTTGCGTGCTGGGTGCACAGGCTTGGGTGGAACGCGTGGACGGCGAAGCCGCCTGCGCGGCCCGGTCCACCCTACGTCCTCGCGTTCCGTTCGTCAGGCGCGCAGACGCGCCAGCACACCTTCGAGCACATCCAGGTTCTGGAAGTCGATGATCATCTGCCCCCTGCCCTTCGCGCCCATCTTGAACACGACCGGCGTGGCCAGCCTGTCCGACAGCTCTTCTTCCAGGCGCACGATGTCGCCCGACTTCTCCTTTTCGCGCGCCTGGGTTGCCGGGCTGTTCTGCTCCTCGATGGCGCGCGCCACCAGCTTCTCGGTCTCGCGCACGGACAGGCGTTTCGCGACCACCTGGTTGGCCAGTGCGATCTGGCTGGCGTTATCCACAGACAGGAGGGCGCGGGCATGGCCCATGTCGATGTCGCCGGCCATCAGCATGGTCTGGACCGGCTGGGCCAGGTTCACCAGGCGCAGCAGGTTCGACACGGCGCTGCGCGAACGGCCCACCGCGCTGGCGGCCTGTTCGTGGGTGAAGTTGAAGTCCGAGATCAGACGCGCGATGCCTTGCGCTTCTTCCAGCGGATTCAGGTCTTCGCGCTGCATGTTCTCGATCAGCGCCATCGCGGCGGCAGCCTGGTCGTCGACCTCGCGCACCAGCACCGGGATTTCTTCCAGGCCGGCGAGCTGGGCGGCGCGGAAACGGCGTTCGCCGGCGATGATCTCGTAGCGGCCGCCGTCGACCGGGCGCACCAGCACCGGCTGCATCACGCCCTGGGTCTTGATCGAGGCGGCCAGTTCATTGAGCGCCCCCTCGTCCATGCGGGTGCGCGGCTGATACTTGCCCGCCTGGAGTTGGGAGATCGGCAGCGCGGACGGTGCGCCGGTCGGCGCCGGTGCGCTGTCGAGGTCGCCGCCGAGCAGCGCGTCGAGACCGCGGCCGAGGCCCTTGAGTTTTTTGGTAGCCATTTCTAGAACACTCCCTGGTTACATCGTCTTGATGCGCTCGACCATCTCGGCCCCGAACGCGATGTAGGCCTGCGCCCCTTTCGAGGACGGATCGAAGGTCACGCCGGGCACGCCATACGACGGCGCCTCGGCCAGGCGCACGTTGCGCGGAATGATGGTCTTGAACACCTTGCCGCCGAAATGCTGTTCGAGCTGCTTGGACACCTGCTGCGACAAGGTCATGCGCGGATCGAACATCACGCGCAGCAAACCGATGATCTTCAGGTCGGTGTTCAGGTTGGCGTGCACCTTCTTGATCGTGTTGACCAGGTCGGACAGGCCCTCGAGCGCGTAGTACTCGCACTGCATCGGGATGATCACGCCATGCGCGGCGCACAGGCCGTTCAGGGTCAGCATCGACAATGCCGGCGGACAGTCGACCAGGATGAAGTCGTAGTCCGCATCGACCTTGGCCAGCGCGTGCTTCAGGCGGCGCTCGCGGCTGTCCAGTTCGACCATCTCGACTTCGGCGCCGGCCAGCTCGCGATTGGCCGGCAGCACGTCGAAGCGGCCGGCCTCGGAGCGCACGCGTGCGACGGCCACCTCGGCCTCGCCCAGCAGCACCTCATAGGTCGAGCTTTCCAGCGTCGCCTTGTTGATGCCCGCTCCCATGGTCGCATTGCCCTGCGGGTCGAGGTCGACCAGCAGCACGCGCTGATCCAGCTTGGCCAGTCCCGCGGCCAGGTTGACGCTGGTGGTCGTCTTGCCGACTCCCCCCTTTTGGTTTGCAACGCAAAAAATCTTTGCCATCTATCTTATCCGGACACGACTACATTGGGATATACCGTTCATACCTTTTAAACCGTATAAACGGTTTATTGGGTTTAAACGGTATAAACCGTTTATATTCTTAGATGTCGAAAGGGCGTTTCCGGCCCTCGCTATCTGCTGTCGAGCGGCCTCCCGGTTCTCCCGTTTTGCCGCTCTCGTTTTGCCTCTGCTTTTTATGCCGCCCGCTCGATGAATACCAGGTGGCGTTCCGCTTCCAGCTTGGGCACCCGCAAAGGCCGCAATTCCCGCACCTTCCATTCCTGGGGCAGCCTTTGCTGCTCCTCCGCCGGCGCCGTGCCTTTCAGGGCGATGAATCTGCCGCCCTCGGCCAGCAGGTGCCCGGACCAGTTGACGAAATCGGAGAGGTCGGCAAAAGCGCGCGAGGTGATGACCTCGAACGGCCCCGCCTTCAAATCCTGCACCTTCATCGTGTAGACGGTGACGTTGGCCAGGCCGAGTTCGGCCTTCACCTGGGTCAGGAAGGCGGTTTTCTTGTGCACGGTATCGATCAGGGATACCTGCATGTCGGGCCGCGCGATGGCCAGCACCAGGCCCGGCAAGCCACCCCCTGCCCCGACGTCGAGCACGTTTTTCACGCCCTCGAACGCCGCTACCGCGGCGAGCGAATCAAGTAGATGGTGGGTCACCATCTGCATCGGGTCGCGCAGCGAAGTCAGGTTGTAGACGCCGTTCCACTTGGCCATCAGCGCCAGGTAATCCATCAATTGCTCGCGCTGCGCCGCCCACAGGGGCAAGTCGAGTTCGTCGATGCCGTCATTGAGCACCTGCATCAGCTTTTCGCGGTCGAAACCCCTCATTGCGCGGCCTCCGCGTCCGCTGCCGGGACCGAGGTAAAGCCCTTCGCGCCGCGCTTTTTCAGGTGCACCAGCAGCAGGGAAATCGCCGCCGGGGTCACGCCGGAGATGCGCGAAGCCTGGCCCAAGGTCTCAGGACGCTGCTTGTCCAGCTTCTGGCGTACCTCGATCGACAGCGCCGCGATCTCGAGGTAGTTCAGGTTTTCCGGCAGTTTCAGGTTCTCGTAGTGGTCGTGACGCTCCACTTCGCGCGCCTGGCGGTCGATATAGCCCGCGTATTTCAGCTGGATCTCGACCTGTTCCTTCACGGCCGGATCCTCGACGCCGGGACCGCCCAGGGGCTGGCCTTCGACGCCGGTCATCGTCATCAGGGTGTCGTATTCGACGCCCGGACGGCGCAGCAGATCGGCCAGGTTGTACTCGCGTTCGAGCGCCTGGCCGACCACGCGCTCGGATTCGGCGGCCGCCAGGATGCGCGGGTTGACCCAGGTCGAGCGCAGCCGTTCGAGCTCGCGCGCCACGGCTTCGCGCTTCTTCTCGAAGGCTTCCCACTGGGCGTCGCCGACCACGCCGAGCTTGCGGCCGATCTCGGTCAGGCGCATGTCCGCATTATCTTCGCGCAGGGAGAGCCGGTATTCGGCGCGGCTGGTGAACATGCGGTAAGGCTCGGCCACGCCCTGGGTGGTGAGGTCGTCCACCAGCACGCCCAGGTAGGCTTCCGAGCGGCCCGGGGTCCAGGCTTCCTCGCCTTTCGTTTGCAGCGCCGCGTTCAGGCCGGCGAGCAGGCCCTGGGCTGCCGCTTCCTCGTAGCCGGTGGTGCCGTTGATCTGGCCGGCGAAGAACAGGCCCCGGATTGCCTTGGTTTCCAGCGAAGCCTTGAGGCCGCGTGGGTCGAAATAATCGTATTCGATGGCATAGCCTGGACGCAGGATGAAGGCGTTTTCCATGCCCTTCATCGAGCGCACCAGAGCCAGCTGCACGTCGAACGGCAGGCTGGTCGAGATCCCGTTCGGGTAGAACTCGTTGGTCGTCAGGCCCTCGGGCTCGAGGAAGATCTGGTGCGATTCCTTGGAGGCGAAACGGTGGATCTTGTCCTCGATCGAAGGGCAATAACGCGGGCCGACGCCTTCGATGACACCGGTGTACATCGGGCTGCGGTCCAGGCCGTTCCGGATGATGTCGTGGGTCTGGGCATTGGTATGCGTGACCCAGCACGGCACCTGGCGCGGGTGCATGCTGGCCTTGCCCATGTACGAGAACACGGGCACCGGATCGAGGTCGCCCGGCTGTTCGGTCAGCACGGAAAAATCGATGCTGCGGCCATCGATGCGCGGCGGCGTGCCGGTCTTCAGGCGGCCTTGCGGCAGCTTCAGTTCCTTGAGTCGGGCAGACAGGGAAAGCGCAGGCGGATCGCCGGCACGGCCGGCCGAGTAGTTCTGCAGGCCGACGTGGATCTTACCGTCCAAGAAAGTGCCTGCCGTCAGTACGACCGCACGGGCGCGGAATTGCAGGCCGATCTGGGTGACGGCGCCGACCACGCGGTCGCCCTCCACCATCAGGTCGTCGACGGCCTGCTGGAACAGCCACAGATTCGGCTGGTTTTCCAGGCGCGAACGGATCGCCGCCTTGTACAGGATACGGTCGGCCTGGGCGCGGGTGGCGCGCACGGCCGGGCCCTTGGACGAGTTCAGGATGCGGAACTGGATGCCGGATTCATCGGTGGCAATGGCCATCGCGCCACCCAGGGCGTCGACTTCCTTGACCAGATGGCCCTTGCCGATGCCGCCGATGGACGGATTGCACGACATCTGGCCCAGGGTTTCAATGTTGTGTGTCAGGAGCAGCGTCTTCTGCCCCGTGCGTGCGGACGCGAGTGCAGCCTCGGTGCCGGCATGGCCGCCGCCGACGACGATCACGTCGAATTCAGTTGGAAATAGCATGATGGAAGTGTGGAGCGAGGAGACTAATTCACGATTATAGAAGCATTTCTTGGCGCGGACTCGGCTCGGACCGAAAACGCGACGGTTTTTGTTTCACGTGGAACACAGCCGCATGTCCACGTTGTCGCTGTTTCACGTGAAACAATCAAGTCATCCGGACCGGCTCGGAGATAAAAAAAGCCGGGCGAGCCCGGCTTTTGTTCCACGTGAAACAGTCGACACGCGGCTCAACTGGCCCAGCGGACGATCGCGTCGAAGCCCGTCTTTACGATCAAGGTGGACACCACGACCAGGAACAACTTGCGCACGAAAGCACTGCCGTGCTTGATCGCGAGGCGGGTCCCGACCAGGGAGCCGGCGATCTGGCAGACGGCCATGAGCAGGCCCAACTGCCACAACAAGTGACCGCTGTAACCGAACCACATCAAGGCCGACAGGTTGCAAGCGACGTTCACGATTTTGGCCGCCGCCGACGCGCTGAGGAAATCGAAGCCGAAGAAACGCACGTAGAGGAAGATCAGGAAGCTGCCGGTGCCCGGACCGAAGAAGCCGTCATAGAAACCGATGGCCGCGCCCATGCCGATCGCCCACCAGCGCTCCGCCGCGCCACTGTGCACCGGCGCGTGGATCGAGCCGAGGTCCTTCTTGCGGAACGTATAGATGGCGACCGCCAGCAGGATCAGCGGCAACAGGCCGCGCACGAAGTCGCCCGGCACCCGGGTCACGGTCCAGGCGCCAACGAAGGACAGGGCAAAGGCCGCCAGCGCCGCCGGCGCCGCCGCACTCCAGGCAACGCGCACGCGCCGGCTGTAGTTCACCGCTGCCGCACCGGTACCGAAAATGCTGGCCAGTTTATTTGTGCCGAGCAGGGTTGCCGGCACTTCTTTCGGTAACACGGAAAAGATCGCGGGCACCTGGATCAGGCCACCGCCGCCGACCACGGCGTCCACCAGCCCGGCGAGGAAGGCGGCACCGCCGAGCCATACGAAGTCAATCATCTGCTGCTTTCGCTACGTTGAAGAGGTGAAATTGTACGCAGGTTCGAATCCTGGCGCAGTGACCAACTTTTCCGCAGCCCAGCCATTCTGGTGTAATCTTGATCGGTCCAAACGCACGGGGAACAACCATGACCGCCTTTGCCTTCAGCACCGTCGCCCACATCGTTTCCGAACCCGGCGCCGCCAGCCGCCTCGGCGAGATCGCCCGCGAACGCTTTCCCTCTTCCCGCCGCGCACTCGTCGTGACCGACGCCGGCTTTCTGCGCACCGGCCTGACCGAGATGCCTTGCCTGGACCTGAAGCGGCACGGCTTCACGGTCAGCGTGTATTCCGGCGTGGTCGCCGATCCGCCCGAAGACGTGGTCATGGATGCGGTGCGCTTCGCCCGCAGCAACGAAGCGGACCTGGTCATCGGCCTCGGCGGCGGCAGCTCGATGGATGTGGCCAAGCTGATCGCCGTGCTGGCGGCCAGCGAACAGCCCTTGTCCGAGATCTACGGTATCGGCAAGGTGACGGGTGCGCGCCTGCCCCTGGTGCAGGTGCCGACCACGGCGGGAACCGGTTCCGAGGTGACGAACATCGCGATCGTGACGACCGGCGCCACGACCAAGATGGGCGTGGTCGCGCCCCAGCTCTACGCCGACCTGGCCGTGCTGGACGCCAGCCTGACCCTCGGCCTGCCGCCCATGGTGACGGCCGCGACCGGCATCGACGCCATGGTCCACGCGATCGAGGCCTATACCAGCCGGCACAAGAAAAATCCGCTGTCGGATACGCTGGCGCGCCAGGCGCTCGAGCTGCTGTCGAAGAACCTGATCCCTGCCTGCGAAAACGGCAGCCGGCTCGAGGTGCGCCAGGCCATGCTGCTGGGCGCCTGCCTGGCCGGCCAGGCATTCTCGAATGCGCCGGTGGCCGCGGTACACGCGCTGGCCTATCCGGTCGGCGGCATTTTCCACGTCGCCCACGGCCTGTCGAATTCCCTGGTGCTGCCGCATGTGCTGCGCTTCAATGCGCCCGAGGCCGCGCCCCTGTACGCGGAGCTGGCGGCCATCGCTGTCCCCCAGGCCAGCGGCAGCATCGAAGCCCGCACCGAGGCGCTGATCGCGGCGATGCAGCAGACGGCCCGCATCACCGGCATCCAGACCACGCTGCAGCAGGTCGGCATCAGGGAAAGCGATCTCGACCGCCTGGCGGATGACGCCATGCTCCAGACCCGCTTACTCGGAAACAATCCCAGGGAAGTGACGCGCGCCGACGCACGCGCGATCTACGCTGCCGCCTTGTAAGTCTCAGGCGGTGTGAACCGGCGCCGCTGCCGGCTGCGGCACGGCCGCGAAGAAGTCGAGCAGCAAGGCGTTGACGCGATCGGCTGCGGTCAGTTGCAGCCAGTGGTCGGCGCCCTCGATGCGTTCATAACGGAAGGTCTCGGCCACGTACTGGGAAGAGCCGCGCATCTGCTCTTCCGTCAGGGCCGGGTCGCGGTCGCTCCAGACGCCCATCACCGGCACCTTGACCGGCTCGGTCTTGCCGCCCAGGTGAAAGCCATGCGGCACATTCGCACGGTAGTAGTTCAGGGCGGCGGTCATGCGGCCAGGCTCGCGCAGGTCGCTGCGCCAGTGCGACAGCTGGGTAGGATCGGAGGTGAAGCGCCGCATGGCGTAAAAGTCCGCGGCCGTCAGGGATTTCTCGGCCAGCAGCGGGGTCATGAACCACAGCATGTAGCTGCTGCGCAGGCGCTGCATGATGCCGGCGCGCGCAAACGCCGCCGGGTGGCCGACCGACAGTGCGACATATTGTTCGATGCGCTGCGGCGCTTCCATGCAGAGCAGCCAGCCGATCAGCGCGCCCCAGTCGTGGCCGACGACGCGCGCTTTCTGGATACCCATGACGTCGAGCAGCGCCAGCATGTCGGCGACCAGGTGCTCGGTGCGGTAGGCCGCTACGGCTTCGGGCGCATCGGTGCGGCCATAGCCGCGCAGGTCGGGGGTGATCACGCGAAAGCCGGCGCGCACCAGCGGACCGACCTGCTTGCGCCAGACGACGTGGGTGTCGGGAAAGCCGTGCAGCAGCAAGACCGCCGGCCCCTCCCCCGCGCTCGTCACATGCATGCGCAAGCCGTTCACGCTCAGAATCCCCGATGCTTCTTTCACGCGGCCTCCCGCTCCTTGTTCACGGCCATTCTAGCGCCAGCGTCGGGCCTGGCGCGCGCGCGACGCTCGAGCAGCGCGCCGATCTCGCCGACGATGCCGCGGCGGAACAGCAGCACGCAGGCGATGAAGATCAGGCCAGTGACCATGCCGACCGATTCGCCCAGGGTCGAGAACCAGTTCACGCCGGTGGTCTCGGCCAGCCACAGGCCCAGGTCGCCCAGCTTGTTCTCCAGCGCCACGATGATGAAGGCGCCGATGATCGGTCCGGCCATGGTGCCCATGCCGCCCACCAGGGTCATCAGGACCACCAGGCCCGACATGGTCCAGTGCACGTCGGTCAGCGTTTCGAAACCGAGCACGACGGTCTTGGTGGCGCCGGCCAGCCCGGTCAGCGCGGCTGACAGGACAAAGGCGAGCAGCTTGTAGCGGTCGGCGTCATAGCCCAGGGAAATGGCGCGCGGCTCGTTCTCCTTGATGGCTTTCAGGACCTGGCCGAAGGGCGAGTGCACGGTGCGATTGACCAGGGCGAACCCGAGCACGGCGATCGCCAGCACGACGTAGTACAGGGTCAGGTCGTTCCCCAGGTCGAGCAGGCCGAACAGGCGTCCGCGCGGCACGCCCTGCAGGCCGTCCTCGCCATGGGTGTAGGGACTGCGCAGCGCGGCGAAGTACACCATCTGGGCCAGGGCCAGGGTGATCATCGAGAAATAGATGCCCTGGCGGCGAATCGCCAGCGCGCCGATCACCAGGCCCAGCACCGCGCTGGCGGCCACGCCGGCCAGGATGCCGAGCTCGGTCGGCAACCCGACATTGGCCAGCAGGTGGCCCGTGACATAACCGGCGCTGCCGAAAAAGGCGGCATGGCCGAACGAGAGCAGGCCGGTAAAGCCGATCAGGAGATTGAAGGCGCAGGCGAACAGGGCGAAGCACAGCAGCTTCATCAGGAACACCGGATAGCCGAAGAAAGGCGCCGCCAGCGCCAGCGCGAGTACGATCCCGTAACCAATTTTCTTGTTCATGCTTACTTCTCCTTCCCGAACAGGCCGGCCGGGCGCAGCAGCAGCACGATGACCATGACCACGAACACGACGACTTCCGAACCTTCCGGGTAGTACACCCGCGTCAGGCCTTCGATCACGCCCAGCATCAGGCCGGTGACGATGGAGCCGAGGATGGACCCCATGCCGCCGATCACGACCACGGCGAACACGACGATGATGAGGTTGGAACCCATCAGCGGCGTGACGTTGATGACGGGCGCCGCCAGCACGCCGGCCAGGCCGGCCAGCGCGACGCCGAAGCCATAGGTCAGCGTGACCATGCGCGGCACGTTGATGCCGAAGGCCTCGACCAGTTTCGGGTTCTCGGTGCCGGCGCGCAGGTAGGCGCCGAGGCGGGTCTTTTCGATGACGAACCAGGTGCCCAGGCAGACGATGAGCGAAGCGGCGACGACCCAGGCGCGGTAGTTCGGCAGGATCATGAAGCCGAGGTCGGTGGCGCCGGCCAGTTGTTCCGGCACGTCCAGGGTCTGGCCCGACACGCCGAAGAAGGAGCGGAACACACCTTCCAGCAGCAGCGTGATGCCGAAGGTCAGCAACAGGCCGTACAGGTGATCGAGTTTATACAGCCAGCGCAGCATGGTCTTCTCGACGGCGATGCCGAAGGCGCCGACCACGAGCGGCGCGAGCACCAGCATCATCCAGTAGTTCAGTTCATAAGTGCTGACGCCGATGAAGGCGATGAAGGCGCCCATCATGTACAGGGCGCCATGTGAGAAATTGATGACGTTCAAGAGGCCAAAGATGACGGCCAGGCCCAGCGAGAGCATCGCGTAGAAGGAACCGTTGACCAGGCCCAGCAGGAGCTGGCTCATCAGGGCTTGCAGGGGGACTCCGAAGATTTCCATAGGCACCAGGGGTTAAGTCGGAAGGCGGTAATGCGGGCGCCGCGAAACGGCGAAGAAATGGCGCCGCGATGAAGCGAAAGCTGGTTGAACGCGTGGGCGGGAGACCCGCCCACCCTACGGATATGCGAAGGACGTAGGGTGGGCGGCTTCGCCGCCCACGCGTTCAACCTAGGCTTGTACTGCTGTGACCTTGATTTCGAACGCGAAAAAACCAATCACTTCCACGCCGCGCACTTCGTCTCGGCCTTGGTCGTGTACGCCTGCTCGCCCGGGATCGTGGCCACGACCTTGTAGTAGTCCCACGGGCCCTTCGATTCCTTCGGCGTTTTGACCTGCATCAGGTACATGTCGTAGACCATGCGGCCGTCCGGACGGATCACGCCGTTTTTGGCGAACATGTCGTTGATCTTGGTGGCCTTCAGGTGCTCCATGATCTTGGTCGAGTCGTCGGTGCCGGTGGCTTTCACCGCGTTCAGGTAGTTCGTGGTCGCGGAATAGTCGGCCGCCTGCAGCATCGACGGCTGCTTCTTCATCTTGGCGAAGTAGCGCTTGGCCCAGGCACGGGTGTCGGCGTTCTGGTCCCAGTACCAGCCGTCGGTCAGGTACATGCCCTGGGTGGTGTTCAGGCCGAGGGTGTGGACGTCGTTGATGAACACCAGCAGGCCGGCGATCTTCATCTTCTTGGTCAGGCCGAATTCATTCGCGGCCTTGATCGAGTTGATGGTGTCGCCGCCGGCGTTCGCCAGGCCCAGCACCTGCGCCTTCGAGGACTGCGCCTGCAGCAGGAAGGACGAGAAGTCCGAGGCCGACAGCGGGTGCTTGACGCTGCCCAGCACGCTGCCGCCGTTCTTCTTGATGACGTCCGAGGTGTCCTTTTCCAGCGACTGGCCGAAGGCGTAGTCGGCGGTCAGGAAATACCAGCTCTTGCCGCCCTGCTTCAGCACGGCCGAGCCGGTGCCGCGCGCCAGCGCCACGGTGTCGTAGGCGTAGTGGACGGTGTAGGGCGAGCACTGCTCGTTGGTCAGTTGCGCGGTGCCGGCGCCGATCGAGATGAACACCTTCTTCTTCTCGGCCGCGACCTTGGCCATGGCCAGGCTGGCGCCGGAATTGGTGCCGCCGATCAGCATGTCGACGCCCTGCTGGTCGAACCATTCGCGCGCTTTCGAGGCGGCGATGTCGGGTTTGTTCTGGTGGTCGGCGACCATGAACTGGATCTTCTTGCCGGCAACAGCGCCGCCCAGGTCGGCGATCGCCATGCGCACGGCTTCGGCGCCACCGTTGCCGTCGACGTCGGAATAGACGCCGGACAGGTCGGTGATCATGCCGATCTTGATGGTGTCGCCGCTGATCTGGGCGGAAGCTGGCAGGGCGAAGCCGGCAAAGGCGGCGGCGGTGGCGAGGGCGAGGGTCGTGCGTTTCATCTTGTCTCCGTTGTTGTATGTGAAGCGTGAAAAAACGTCTGCTTGAACTTCTGCTTAAACGCCGAGCAGTTCGGTCAGCACCGGCATGCGGGTTTCCAACTCCGCGGCGCCGATCGTCTCGACGATCTGGCCATGTTCGACCACGTGGAAGCGGTCCGCCAAGGGCGCTGCAAAGCGGAAATTCTGTTCGACCATGACGATCGTGTAGCCCTTGCCCTTGAGGGTGGTGATCATGCGCGCCAGGCTCTGCACGATGACGGGCGCCAGGCCTTCCGAGATTTCGTCCAGCAGCAGCAGGCGCGCGCCGGTGCGCAGGATGCGCGCCACCGCCAGCATCTGCTGCTCGCCGCCCGACAGGCGCGTGCCCTGGCTGTGGCGGCGCTCGTAGAGGTTGGGGAACATCTCGTAGATCTCGTCGAGCGACATGGCGGCGCCGGCCTTCGGCAGCACGGGCGGCAGCAGCAGGTTTTCCTCGGCCGACAGCGAGGAGAAAATGCCCCGCTCTTCCGGGCAATAGCCGACGCCGAGGTGGGCGATGCGGTGCGTCGGCAGCGAAATCGACTCGACGCCGTTGATCTTGATCGAGCCGGTGCGGCGGCCGGTCAGGCCCATGATGGCGCGCAGCGTGGTCGTGCGGCCGGCGCCGTTCCGGCCCAGCAGCGTGACGACCTCGCCCTGGGCCACCGAAAAGCCGATGTCGTGCAGGATGTGCGATTCGCCGTACCAGGCCTGCAGGTTGCGGATTTCGAGTGCTGCCGGGGTGGAAGCTGGACTCATGCGTGGGCTCCTTCCAGTTCGCCGTCGGCGCTGCCCATGTAGGCCTGCATCACCTGGGGATTCTTCGACACCTCGGCATAGGTTCCTTCGGCCAGCATGGCGCCGCGCTGCAATACCGAGATGCGGTCGCAGATGCCGGACACGACATTCATATTGTGTTCGACCATCAGGATGGTGCGCCCGCTGGACACCTTCTTGATCAGCTCCGTCACGCGGTGCACGTCCTCGTGGCCCATGCCTTGCGTCGGCTCGTCGAGCAGCATCAGCTCCGGCTCCATCGCCAGGGTGGTGGCGATCTCGAGCGCGCGCTTGCGGCCATAGGGCAGATCGGCGGTAACAAGATCGGCGAAGCCTTCCAGGTCGACCTCGGCAAGCAAGGCCATCGCGCGCGCGTTCAACTGGTCGAGCGAACGCTCGCTGCGCCAGAAGTGAAAACTGGTGCCCAGTCCGCGCTGCAGGCCGATGCGCACGTTCTGCAGCACGGTCAGGTGCGGGAACACGGCGGAAATCTGGAACGAACGGATGATGCCCATGCGCGCGATCTGCGCCGGTTTCGCTTGCGTGATGTCGCGGCCGTTGAAGAGGATCTGGCCGGACGAGGGAACGAGGAACTTGGTCAGCAGGTTGAAGCAGGTGGTCTTGCCAGCGCCGTTGGGGCCGATCAGCGCGTGGATATGGCCACGCTGCACACGCAGGTCAACGCCGCTGACGGCAGTGAAACCCTTGAATTCCTTGGTAAGGCGCTTTGTTTCAAGAATGACGTCTGCCATTGTGTCTCCGGAACGTTTTTCACGTACTGCTCGAAAACTTCAGCCTATCTGCGTAGACTCTTAACAGATATTACACACAACAGTTATGGTCCACAATACAACGCAAGGCTTGTGCACGGCTGCACATGGTGGGCAGTTTCGCCCAGTCATTGTGCATAAATGCACGAGCAACCATACTGTTTCGCGCTGCGGACGAGATAGAACCTGAACGCCGAACCGTAGGGTGGGCACGCAGTGCCCACGCGTTACGTGCCCATCCTTGCACCTGCGGCGCAAACGCTTCGCCCGCCAACGTTACCGCGAGTCCAAACATTCGCGATTCGAATGTCCACTCTTCGCGTTACATCTCGAGCGACAAGTCACCGCTCCTGGTGATGACGAGCGCCCGTAACGCGTGGGCACGGGGTGCCCACCCTACGTCGGCATCCGATAACGCTCAGCGCCCGACAATCATCTCGGCCGCCTTCTCGGCGATCATCAGGGTCGGCGAATTCGTATTCCCGGAGGTAATGAAGGGCATGATCGAGGCATCGACCACGCGCAGGCGTTCGACGCCGATCACGCGCAGCTGGCTGTCGACCACGGCCAGCGGATCGTCGCGCTTGCCCATGCGGCAGGTGCCGACCGGGTGGAAAATCGTGGTGCCGATCAGGCCCGCCGCGGCGGCCAGCTCTTCCTCGGTCTGGTACAGCGGGCCCGGCTTGAATTCCTGCGGCTGGTATCTGGCGAGAGAAGGCGCGGCCACGATGCGGCGCGTCAGCGCCAGCGCCGCCGCGGCCGTGCGCCGGTCCTCGGCGGTGCTCAGGTAGTTCGGCGTGATCTTCGGCGGCGCGTAGCTGTCGTTCGAGGCGATGCGCACATGGCCGCGCGCGGTCGGGCGCAGGTTGCACACGCTTGCGGTAAAGGCGGGGAAACCGTGCAGCGGGTCGCCGAACTTGTCCAGCGACAGCGGCTGCACGTGGTATTGCAGGTCCGGCGTCGCTTCGTGCGGTCCCGAACGCGCGAACACGCCCAACTGCGACGGCGCCATCGACATCGGCCCGCTCTGGAACAGCATGTACTCGAGGCCGATCTTCATCTTGCCGAACCAGTTCGAGGCCGTCTCGTTCAGGGTTTTCACGCCGCTGACCTTGTAGACCATGCGCAATTGCAGGTGGTCCTGCAGGTTTTCGCCGACGCCGGGCGCATCCACGAGCGGCGCGATGCCATGGCGCTGCAGGCTCGCCGCCGGCCCGACACCCGACAATTGCAGGATGTGGGGCGAGCCGATCGCGCCCGCCGCCAGCAGGGTTTCGCGGTGGGCAATCGCCGTGAACATGCGCCCGCCGCCGCTGAACTGCACGCCGCGGCAGACTTTGCCCTGTGTCCCCTCCTCGATCAGCAGGCGTTCCACGTGGCAGCCCGTCATGATGGTCAGGTTCGGGCGCTGCGCCGCCGGTTTCAGGAAGGCTTTCGCCGTATTCAGGCGGATGCCGCGGCGCTGGTTGACCTCGAAGTAGGAGGAACCGGCATTGTCGCCGGTGTTGAAATCCTCGACTTTCGCGATGCCGACTTCGGCCGCCGCGTCGCGGAAGGCATCCAGGATCTGCCAGGACAGCCTCTGCTTTTCCACGCGCCACTCGCCGCCGGCGCCGTGCAATTCGCTGGCGCCGCGGTAATGGTCTTCGCTCTTTTTAAACAGCGGCAGCACATGCTCCCAGCGCCAGGATGCGTCGCCGCAGGCCTCGGCCCAGCGGTCGTAATCGCCCTTCTGCCCGCGCATGTAGATCATGCCGTTGATCGACGAGCTGCCGCCCAGCACCTTGCCGCGCGGGTAGATCAGCGCCCGGCCGCCCAGGCCGGGATCGGGTTCGGTGTTGAACAGCCAGTCGGTGCGCGGATTGCCGATGCAGTGCAGGTAGCCGACCGGAATGTGGATCCAGAGGTAGTCGTCGCGCGCCCCCGCTTCGATGACGAGGACGTTCACGTCCTTGTTGCGGGTCAGGCGATTGGCCAGCACGCACCCCGAGGTACCGGCTCCAACGATGATGTAGTCGTATTCTCCAGCCGATTCCACCCAGGTTTCTCCCAGTCAGGACTCCAATTCAGATGCCAATAGTGCGACCAGGCGGCTTGCCGGCATCGGCCGCGCCCGCGCCACGCCCGTACCGGCCCAGAGCGACATCAGTTCGGTGTCGCCCGCCTTGGCCGCGGCGGCGCGGATGCTGCCGGTCAAGGCGTTCTGGACCGGGTAAGGCGGAACCTGGTCTTCGATGGCCGCCATCTGCCGCATGAAACGGTTCTCGATGCCGCGCGCGTAGCGCCCGGAAAAGCTGCGCGTGAGCCGGGTCGGCTGCCCTTGCGCCTCGATCAGGCGCTGTTTATAGGCCGGATGGATGCCGGATTCGTCGGTGACGAGGAAGGCCGTGCCCATCTGCACCGCGCTCGCGCCCAGCGCCAGCGCCGCCTTGATGTCCTCGCCTGTCATGATGCCACCGGCGGCGATCACGGGGATCGACACCGCTTGCGCCACGGCCGGCCAGAGTTCCCGTGCCGTGAGGGTCGCGTCTTCCTGGCGCCCGATAAACGTGCCGCGGTGGCCGCCCGCCTCGATGCCGGATGCGATGACGGCGTCGGCGCCGATGGCTTGCCAGGCCAGCGCCTCGTCGACCGTGGTCACGGTGCCGATCGCCAGGATGCCGGCCGCGTGCAGGCGTTCGACCTGGACCGCGTCCAGGATGCCGAAGGTGAAGCTGGCGGCGGCCGGGCGCAAGGCAAGCAAGGTCTCGAACTGGGCATCGAAGTCCTCGCACCAGCTTTTCGGGCGCGGCAGTTCGGTCCAGCCCAGGCTTTCCCATACGGGGCGCAGCAGTTCGGCGCCGCGCGCCACTTCGTCTTCGTCCGGCGTCGGCGTTTTCTGGACGAAAAAATTCAGCAGAAAGGGACGCCCGGTCAGGCTGCGGATGCGCTCGACCTGGCTGCGGATCACCTCCGGCGACAGCAGCGAACCGGCCAGCGAACCCAGGGCGCCGGCATTCGACACGGCAGCGACCAGCTCCGGGGTGGTGGCGCCGCCCGCCATCGGTCCCTGGACGATGGGCAGCTTGCACAGCGAACTGAAGTCCATTCGAAATTCCTCCGCTAAACGATTCGATCAACGCAGCACAAACAGCAGCGCGCAAACAGCCCACCGGTCGCCTGGCGCCCGTCATTTCAGTTCACAGCAGCAAGCTTACCAGATCGTAAACGATGCGCCAGACCCCCCTGCTGTGGATAAGCTTCTTGATATCCACAGGAACGGTTTGTGCAAAAACGCGGCTTTTTCCACGGTCGCAATTCTTGTCCAGATTTGCCACCAGGAACATACAGCGGCAAGCCACCGGCTTATACCGCGCGTAAACCGCTGATTTCTCATCCGTTAACCGGCTTATCCACAGAAAGTGGCAGTTGTTAACACTACTACTATCGTTGTATACAGATTTTGGTTGTAAACCTGAGACGCCTCGCGCTGGGCGCTCGGCAAAATTTTTTTTTTCGTGGCTGCCCGACTGTTGGCGTAAAGCCGCAAACGCGCGTTCACGCAAGTGCTCGCTGTAGGCCAGGAGCTGCAAGCCGCTTCCAAGGCCCTGCCCACCCATCCAACGGCCCCCCTCTTGCCGCCAAGGCCCAAACGACTGTGGACAAGCCCATGCATATCCACAGGAACGAATGTGCAGAACGGCTGACTTTCTGGTCTCCCAAAAATTTGTGCAAATTCCGTACAAGCCAGACGCAAGGTTTGTTCAGCACTTCAGGAAAAGCGTAAACCCTTGACGCTGTGGAGAAAAACGTCTTTATCCACAGCAGAGGGTGCCGTTTACTACTACTACCAGCTTTATATCTATCTCTATTTATTAAAAAGATGAGTGCCGCACACGGTGTACAAGCTCGCTCGCAAGCCCTGGCCGATGCTGGCGCTGTCCATCTTCTGGCTGAAGACCGGTTTGGCAGGAAGTCGCGATCGGGCGAACGCTGGCGACAACGCAAACGCAAACGCAAAGGCCTGCAGGCTTTTCTTGAAAACCTTGACGAGGGTGTCGGAAAGCATGCGCGAACGCGAACTTGGATGTGCGCGACAAGAAATTGGTTAGCGACAGGAATTGCCTGAACGGCATCGTGTCTGTTCGCGCCGATCGCGCTGCCGGCATACGGATCATGTCTGCAGACTGCTTCGCTGCCTGGTCCGGCCAATTTTAAGATCCGGATAACGCGCTCCGTCTGCTCGAGCGCCGGCAAGGTTTGGCAGGAAACCGGCATCGAAACCGGGTTTTGCCGGCAAAAGCGGGCTGTCGAACAGCGCGACTGTGGACAAGCCGCTGAATATCCACAGGATCGGATGTGCAGAAACGCGTTTACTGAAGACAAGCCGTTTTTTCTCCAACATCCGTGCAGGACCGATACAATCCTTGTCCAGCCAGTTCGCGCTGCCGTAAACCGCTGATCTTGTGGAGAAATCTCTTCTTATCCACAACAACATCATCGTTTACTATCACTACCAGCTTTATATATACGTTTACTACTGTAAACAGACAAATACAGCGAACAGCGGGCAAAAGCGCTGCAAGAACGCGCCATCAACCAGCGCATCAGCCAGCTGTCAGCGGTCTCTCAACCTGCCAAACTACATAAAAATCATGCGCCTAGGGATCATCAGTGCTTTGTACGAAGAACAGCAGGGGCTCGTGGAAGCCATGGGAGGGGCCTACAAGCTCATCCATGGTCAACGCGAGTACTGGGTCGGACAACTGTGGGAAATCGACGCTGTGTGCGTTTTATCGCGTATAGGCAAGGTTGCAGCCGCTTTGACGGCCACCACGCTTGTGGAAAAGTTCGGAGTTACACACATCCTGTTTACCGGCGTTGCCGGCGCAGGGGATAAAACCGTCCAGGTGGGCGACATCGTGGTGGCCGAATCGCTGATCCAGCACGATATGGATGCCAGTCCCCTGTTTCCCCGCTTCGAAGTGCCCCTGACCGGCCTGACCCACTTCCCGGCCGACCATCGCCTGGCTGCGCGCCTGATGGACGCGGCCCAGGCTTTCCTGGACCAGGACTTCGTGGATGCCATCGATCCGCTCGAGAAAGCGGCGTTTCGCCTGGCCCGGCCGCGCATCCACCGCGGCCTGATCGCCAGCGGCGACCAGTTCGTCAATGACCGCGAGCACATCAATGGATTGAATGCGGCGCTACCCGGGCTGGTGGCGGTGGAGATGGAAGGGGCGGCGGTGGCCCAGGTCTGCTACGAGCTGGGCCTGCCCTGCGCGGTGATCCGGACGATTTCGGACAACGCCAATGAAAACGCGGCCACCGACTTCATGCGTTTCGTGAAGTCGGTGGCCGCGCGGTATGCTTTTCACATCGTCAGGCGCTTTTGCCTGGAAACAGAAGGATCGCTCGTTCAGGCCAGCAGCGAGTCGGCCGGCGTATAGTCGTAGCCCAGCGCCTCGGCCACGGCCCGGTAGGTGACCTTGCCCTGGCAGACGTTCAGGCCCTGGCGCAGGTGGACGTCGTCTTCCAGGGCCTGGCGCCAGCCCTTGCTGGCCAGCGCCACGGCGTGGCCTATCGTGGCGTTGTTCAATGCGAAAGTCGAGGTGCGGGCGACCGCTCCCGGCATGTTCGCCACGCAGTAGTGCACCACGCCGTCGACGACGAAAGTCGGATCGGCGTGCGTGGTCGGGTGCGAGGTCTCGAAGCAGCCGCCCTGGTCGATGGCGACATCGACCACCACTGCCCCCTTCTTCATGCGTGAAATCATGCTGCGCGTGACCAGTTTCGGCGCCGCCGCGCCCGGCACCAGCACGCCGCCGATGACCAGATCGCTCGAGACCACGGCTTCCTCGATCGCATGGGCGTTCGAATACAGGGTCGCGATGCGGTTGCCGTAGACCAGGTCGAGCTGGCGCAGGCGGTCGATGTTTTTATCCAGCACGGTGACGCGGGCGCCGGTGCCGACCGCCATCTGCAGCGCATTGGTGCCGACCACGCCGGCGCCGATGATCACCACGTGGCCCGGAGCCACGCCCGGCACGCCGCCCAGCAGCAAGCCCATGCCGCCTTTCGATTTTTCCAGGTGGGCCGCGCCGGCCTGGACCGCCATGCGCCCCGCCACCTCGCTCATCGGCGCGAGCAGCGGCAGGCCGCCGCCCGGGCCGGTGATGGTTTCGTAGGCAATGCAGACGGCGCCGGAGTTGATCAGGGCCGAGGTCTGCTCGGGATCCGGCGCCAGGTGCAGATAGGTGTAGAGAATCTGGCCTTCGCGCAGCATCGCGCACTCGAGCGGCTGCGGCTCCTTGACCTTCACGATCATGTCGGCGCGCTCGAAGATCTCCTTTGCCGTGTCGACGATGCGGGCGCCGGCGGCCAGGTACTGATCGTCGGACAGCCCGATCTCGCTGCCGGCGTTCGTCTGGACAATGACCTGGTGTCCCCGTGCGACCAGCTCGTGCACGGAAGGCGGGGTCAGGCCGACCCGGTACTCATGGTTCTTAATCTCTTTTGGAACGCCGACTAGCATGTCTTCCTCCATGATTTTAAGAGAGCGCCCAATAACGCCCACATGGCTGCGTTGCATTGTCTCGCCGTACACACATACTGTCTTCGACAATGCGCCTTGCCCTGTGGGCGTTCTGGGACGCTTTAGAACTTCAGCTTCACATGATTACAGCCCCAGCGTCATGAGACTTGCGTTGCCGCCAGCCGCGGTCGTGTTCACGCACACCGCGCGTTCGGCCACCAGGCGCCACAGGTCCACCGGAACGTTCGCCTCGGTATCGACGATGCCGACGATGGCGTCCGGACGCGCCGCCAGCTGGGAACGCAGATCTCCCCCCATGCCGCTTTCCACCAGGGCGATCTGGAAGGCGCACTGCGCCACCTCGGCCGCGCCGACGAAACGGATGCGGTCCTTCACCTCAAGCGGCAGGTCGTCCGGCACCGCCGTTTGCGCGCTGGCCAGCACATAGGCGCGGTTGCCGGTGGCCAGCGCGGCGGCGAGCTGGTTCAGCATCGCCTGTTGCGAACCGGCCGCGCACAGCACGGCGCCGCGCGGGCAGAACGACAGGCGGTTGCGCTCGCCGGTCGGGCCCGGCAAGTCGAGCGTGATGCCGTTCAGGTGGGTGCGGATGTACCGTTCTCCCAGCTTGACCACGTCGTTGTGACCGTGATTGCGCGCCCACACCAGCAGCGACACCAGGGCCGGATTCGGCGTATTCGTGTGCTCCAGCAGCGGCGCGGCCCCGCGCTGCAGGCGCTTCAGGTAGAGCGGGCCGCCGGCTTTCGGGCCGGTGCCGGATTTACCTTCGCCGCCGAAAGGCTGCACGCCGACGACGGCGCCGACGATGTTGCGGTTCACATAGATGTTGCCGACGTGGGCGCGGGCGACGATGAAATCGATGGTCTCGTCGATGCGCGAATGCACGCCCAGGGTCAGGCCGTAGCCGGTGGCGTTGATCGCGTCGATCACCTTGCCCAGGTCGGCGCGGCGGTAGCGCACGATGTGCAGCACCGGACCGAAGACCTCATGCTTCAGTTCCGACAGCGCGCCGATTTCCAGCACGGTCGGCGGCACGAAGGTGCCTTGCGCGGCGATGGCCGCCGGCAGCTCGAGCGCGAAATGCTGTTTCGCGGTCGCCTTCATGCGCTCGATGTGGGCCAGCAGGTTGCGCTGGGCCTCGGCATCGATCACCGGGCCGATGTCGGTCGACAGGCGGTCCGGGCTGCCGACGCGCAGCTCCTGCAACGCGCCCTTGAGCATGCGGATCGTTTTATCCGCAATATCTTCCTGCAGGAACAGGACGCGCAGGGCCGAGCAGCGCTGGCCGGCGGAGTCGAAAGCCGAGGTCAGCACGTCCTGCACCACCTGCTCCGGCAGCGCCGAGGAATCGACGATCAGGGCGTTCTGGCCGCCGGTTTCGGCCACCAGCGGGATGTCGACGCCTTCCTGGTCGGCGCGCTTTGCCAGCGTGCGGTTGATCAGTTGCGCCACTTCGGTCGAGCCGGTGAAGATCACACCTTTGACACGCGCGTCGGAAGTGAGCGCGGCGCCGACCACTTCGCCGCGGCCCGGCAGCAGTTGCAGCGCGGCGGCCGGGATGCCGGCTTCGTGGAACATCTGCACCGCGCGGTAAGCGATCAGCGGGGTCTGTTCCGCCGGTTTCGCCAGCACGACGTTGCCGGCAGCCAGGGCGGCGGCAACCTGGCCGGTGAAGATGGCCAGCGGGAAGTTCCAGGGGCTGATGCACGTCACGGGGCCGAGGGCCTGCACATTGCCGGCATCCTTGGCTTGCGCGCCGTAATAGCGCAGGAAGTCGACCGCTTCGCGGATCTCGGCGATCGCGTTCGGCAGCGATTTACCCGCTTCGCGCACGGCCAGGGCCATCAACTCCGCCATGTTTTCCTCGAACAGGTCGGCCACGCGCATCAGGATCGCGGCGCGTTCCACGCTGGCGCTGGCTTGCCACTGGCCGGCAAATGCGGCCGCCGCCTGCAGGGCGGTGTCGACGTCTGCTTTCGAGGCCTCGAGCACGCTGCCCACGATATCGGCCGACTGCGCGGGATTGACGACCGCCAGCGCATCGGCGCCCTGCACGCTGCCGGCGACCAGCGGCGCCGCCTTGTATTCGCGCTGGCGCGACAATTCCGTGCCGAGCAGGCGCAGGGAATCCTCATTGGTGAGATCGATGCCGGCGGAATTCTTGCGCTCGGCGCCGAACATGGCGCGCGGCAGGGAAATACCCGTGTGCGGCAGGCCGCCGCTGGCGCGCGCCACCTCGAACGGGTCGTTCAGCAGGGTCTCGACCGGGATCTTTTCGTCGACGATCTGGTTCACGAAGGAGGAATTCGCGCCGTTTTCCAGCAGGCGGCGCACCAGGTAGGCCAGCAGGGTTTCGTGCGAACCGACCGGCGCGTAGATACGGCAGGCCTTGTTCAGGTTGTCCTTGCCCACGACCTGGTCGTACAGGGTTTCGCCCATGCCGTGCAGGCACTGGAATTCGTAGTTGTCGACGCCACGCTCTTTCGCCCAGGTGTAGATGACGGACAGGGTGTGCGCATTGTGGGTGGCGAACTGGGCGTAGATGACGTCGGTGGCGGCCAGCAGCTTCTGCGCACAGGTGAGGTAGGACACGTCCGTATAAACCTTGCGCGTGTACACCGGATAACCCGGCATGCCGTCGACTTGCGCGCGCTTGATCTCGGCGTCCCAGTAGGCGCCTTTGACGAGGCGCACCATGAACTTGCGGCCGCTGCGCTTGGCCAGTTCGACCACGTAGTCGATCACGAAGGGGCAGCGTTTCTGGTAGCCCTGCACGACGAGACCAATGCCCTCGAAGCCGCTGAGCTCCGCGTCGAAGGCCAGGGCCTCGAGCATGTCGAGCGAGATTTCCAGGCGGTCCGCTTCCTCGGCATCGATATTGATGCCGATGTTGTAGCTTTTCGCCAGCAGCACGAGATTTCGCACGCGCGGCAGCAGTTCGCCCATCACGCGCGCATATTGCGCACGGCTGTAGCGCGGGTGCAGGGCCGACAGCTTGATCGAGATGCCGGGGCCGTTCTTGATGCCGCGTCCGTTCGAGGCCTTGCCGATCGCGTGGATCGCCGCCTCATACGAAGCGTAGTAGTTTTGCGCATCGAGCTCGGTCAGCGCCGCTTCGCCCAGCATGTCGTAGGAATACTGGTAGCCGCGCGCCTCGTTGGCCTGGCTGTTCTTGAGCGCTTCCTCGATCGTCTGGCCGGTGACGAACTGGTTGCCCAGCATGCGCATGGCCATGTCGACGCCCTTGCGGATCAGCGGCTCGCCGCCCTTGGCGATCAGGCGCGTCAGCGCCGAGCCCAGGCCGCGTTCGCTGGTGGTCGAGACCAGCTTGCCGGTGACGAGCAGGCCCCAGGTGGCCGCATTCACGAACAGCGAAGGCGATTCGCCCAGGTGGCTGCGCCAGTCTCCCTTGCTGATCTTGTCGGCGATCAGGCGGTCGGCGGTGGCGCTGTCGGGGATGCGCAGCAGCGCTTCGGCCAGGCACATCAGCGCCACGCCTTCTTCCGACGAGAGCGAGAACTCATGCATCAGCGCATCGACGCCCGAGGCGCGGGTGCGTTTCGCGCGCACGCTCGAGACCAGGCGGTGGGCCAGCGGTTTCGCGTCCGCACTCGGACGCGCGCCCTGGGCCAGCAGCCATTGAACAGCTTCCGTTTCGTCGCGGCGGTAGGCGGCCGTGATGGCGGCGCGCAGCGGCGTCTGCTCCTGCTTGGTTTCCGCCTGGTAGGCGTCGAAGGGAACGAAGGTGGTGGCCGGGGTGGCGGCGATCTGCATGGCGTGTCTTTAAAAAGAAGGGTCGGGTGAACGGGTCGTGCACAGCAAAACGCGCCGTCCTGCAGTGCAGTCGGCGCGCGTTTTGGTACGTGCTTCCGAGCGCCTTAAAACCTCCATGGCAGCGTTGTTACACGCCTTCCTGCGGAGATTTTGTGGGCACTCTCAATCGTTTGATTGTAGAAGGAAATCTTCTGGATTAATTCTGTTTTTAAAGGGTACTAGCAATAGATAGTTTTTGATGCGAGAATTCGGCCAAATAATATTTACGGTGAAGAGAGAGACACCATGCTGGACAAGATTTCGAAAAAAATTCTGGCCGAGTTGCAGAACGACGGACGCATCAGCAACGTCGAGCTGGCGGCACGGGTCAACCTGTCGCCGGCGGCCTGCCTCGAGCGTGTGCGCAAGCTGCACGAGTCCGGCTATATCACGGGCTACACGGCCCAGTTGAATCCCCAGCTGCTCGATGTGTCGCTACTGGTCTTCATCGAGGTGGTGCTGGACCGCACCACGCCGGAAGTCTTCGACGCCTTTAAACAGAGCGTGCAGCTGATTCCGGAAGTGCTCGAATGCCACATGGTGGCCGGCGGCTTCGACTACCTCGTCAAGGCGCGCGTGAAGGATATGGCAGCATACCGCGAATTCCTCGGCAAAACGCTGTTGCAGAAGGGCGTGCGTGAAACGCACACGTATGCGGTGATGGAAGAGGTCAAGAATACGACGAAGTTGCCGATCCGGTGATTTATCTGGCGGTTGCACGCCACCTACGTGGATGCATTTGTTGACGCATCCCGTAGGGTGGGCACGCCGTTCCCACCGGAACGATGCGTCGTGTTGACGCTGTTTCGTCGAAACGGATGAGGTGACGCGGCGTATCCGAATGCGGATACGCGGCAATGGATGTGGTGGTGTGCTGTTTTGCACGGGCGTCATGGCATTACGGCCGCAAGATGTTTTCACACGTTCCGTGATCGCATGCTTTGCACCGCGTGGGCACGGAGTGCCCACCCTACGAAAACCAATCGGCTTTACGCCGCCTGGCGCTCCATCAGCGGTTTCGTTGCCGTTGCCGCCGTCGCTTCCAGGTTACTCCTGAGCCAGCGGTGCGCCGGGCTGCGGCCGTCGCGTTCGTGCCAGAGCATGTCCAGGTGCACGGCCGGCAGCTGGAAGGGCAGTTCGCGCCAGATCAGCGCGTCGGTCATGCCGGTCGACACCATCAAATGCTTGGGCAGCACCGTGATCAGGTCGGAATTGGCCACCACCCGGCCCGCGGTGAAGAACTGGTTCACCGTCAGCAGGATGCGGCGCTCGCGGCCGATCTGGGCCAGGGCTTCGTCGACCAGGCCGTGCGCGCGGCCCGAGAAACTCACCAGCAGGTGGTTCGCCTTGCAGTAGGAATCGAGGTCGAGCTTGCCCTCGGCCAGCGGATGCTTCTTGCGCATCACGCACACGTATTGTCCGGAATACAGGCGCTCATGGCGGATCGGCGAGCCGGTCTCGTAGGACAACTGGGCCGCCACGCCCGGGAAGAAGCCGACCGCCAGGTCGATGTCGCCGCGCAGCAGCATCGGACGCGGTTCGCGCGTGGTCAGCGGCACCATGCGGATGTTCACGCCCGGCGCCTCGGCCTCGATGGAGCGCATCAGCGACGGCAGCCAGTAGGCGGCGGTGGCGTCGGCCATCGCCATCCTGAACGTGGCCTGGGCCTTGGAGACATCGAAGGTTTCCGGCATCACCGCCGCTTCCAGCGCCGCCAGGGCCTGGCGCACGGCCGGCCACAGCGCTTCGGCGCGCGGCGTCGGTTTAACGCCGTAGGCGGTACGGATCAGCAATTCGTCGCCCAGGCTCTCGCGCAGGCGCTTGATGGCGTTCGATACCGCCGGCTGGGTCATCGCAAGATGGCCGGCGGCGCGCGTCAGGTTTTGTTCGGTCATGACTGCGTCGAATACACGCAGCAGGTTCAGGTCCAGCGTCAGAAAGCTCATGATGTGTCTCAATATTGGCGAAAAATTACGCCGGTTTTAGGTCTGTGTGCCAGTGTAACCCATTTCATTCATGATCAATATAAGGCACATCATTGAACGGAATTAGATTTATATGTTGCATTGCACTATAGTTCTAAAAAACAACATTCCGGTCCGATCATGTCGTTCGTTTCTACCCTGACGCAGTTCTCTTTCCCTGTGCTTCCGCTGGCGGAGCTGCTGCGCGCCGCCCTGCTGCTGGCGCTGCTGGCCAGCGTCCTGATGTTTTTCCGCCCACTGCTGAGCGGCATCGCGCGCGCCCTGATGCTGACCATCCGCCCGCGCATGACCAAGGAACAGCGCGCCGCGCGGCTGGCGCACAAGACCGGCGCCGTGTTGCAGCGCGCAATCGACTCGGCCAAGGGTCCCGGCACCGGTACGCTCGGCTCGGGCGCCTGAAGCAAACACACCCCATATAAAGAAAAACGCGGCGACCGGAACCCCGGCGCCGCGTTTTTTTTCGTCCTTCGGTAAATTACTTGGCGTCGCCCAGCAGCGCCGGTTTCAATGAGCGGTCGGCCGGCTTCTCGCCCAGCCAGATGCGCAGCACGGCGTTATAGAAATTGATGTCCGAGGCCGGCTCGCCGATGCGCTTGCCGTTCAGTTCGCACACGGTGCCGGTGCCCGGGATCCAGTCCATGTGCAGCACGTCGCCCTTCTTGATCTGGTCGACGCTGGCGAACATCTCGCCGAACTTGCCGATCTGGCCGACGATCTTCGCCTTCTCCGCCTTGTCCAGGTTCTCGTTGATGCCGTCCATGAAGGCCTTGCCCAGGTCTTCCGAAGACAGGTCGCGCGCCATCACCAGGGTCACGCGGCGCGGGCCTTCCATTTTCAGGATGTCGGCGACGTTCTTACTTTTCTCCGGCAAGTAGAGGCCGGCGGCATAGACCTTGATCACGAGCTTGGTGCGGATGCCGGCGCCGTTCAGTTTCAGGTCCTTGCCGCCGACCTTGTTGGTGTCTTCGAACTTGATGCCGTTCACGTCGACGGCGGCTGCGGCCGGCAGGGCGATGGCCAGCGCCAGTGCGGCGCCGGTGGCCAGGGTTTTCAGGGTTTTCATGGTGTCTCCTTCTATTTGTTTCAGTGGGCGGTCAAACGTTTGTGTGGCACGGGGGCGGCCAGCCGGGCCGTGTCTTCGGCCAGCTTGAAGACGCTGACGGCGTGCGCCAGTTGCGCCGCCTGCGCCTGCATCGAGGCGGCGGCGGCGGCCGCTTCCTCGACCAGGGCGGCGTTTTCCTGGGTGGTCTGGTCCATCTCGACCACGTTGCGGCTGACCTGGGCGATGCCGGCGCTCTGTTCCATGCTGGCGGCCGTGATCTCGGCCATGATGTCGGTGACGCGGCGCACGCTCGCCACCACGTCCTGCATGGTGGCGCCGGCCTGCTCGACCAGGGTGCTGCCTTCGCGCACCTTGTCGACCGAGTCGCCGATGAGAAGCTTGATTTCCTTGGCGGCGGCGGCCGAGCGCTGGGCCAGGTTGCGCACCTCGGACGCCACGACCGCAAAGCCGCGGCCCTGCTCGCCGGCGCGCGCCGCTTCCACCGCGGCGTTCAGGGCCAGGATATTCGTCTGGAAGGCAATCGCATCGATGACGCCGATGATGTCGACGATCTTGCGCGAGGACGCCGTGATCGAACCCATGGTGTCGATCACGCGCGCGACCACGGTGCCGCCCTGCTCGGCCACGTCGGACGCCTTGGCCGCCAGCTGGTTCGCCTGGCGCGCGTTGTCGGCGTTCTGCTGGACGGTATCGGTCAGTTCGCGCATCGAGCCGGCGGTGTGGCCGAGCGCGGCGGCCTGCTGTTCGGTGCGGTTTGACAGGTCGAGGTTACCGCTGGCGATCTCGTTCGAGGCCGCCGCCATCGCTTCGGTGCTGCCGCGCACCTCGGAGACGATGCGCACCAGGCTGCTGTTCATGTGCTGCAGCGCCTGCATCATCTGGCCGGTCTCGTCGCGCGTGTCGGCGCGGATCTCGCTGGTCAGGTCGCCGTCGGCGACGCGGCGGGCGATATCGACCACCTGGTTCAGCGGACGCGTGATGCTGCGCGTGGCGAGGAAGGCCACGCCGAGCGAGATCGCGGCGGCGATACCGGCCAGCGCCAGCACCAGCAGCTGGGTACGGCGGGTCACGGCGCCGGCGGCGTCCCCGGCCTGGCTCATGGCCGCGTTCTGGTAGGCGATGTACCGGTCGAGCTGCTCGAAATACTTGGCCTGTTGCGGGCGCAGCGAAAACATGAATTTCACCATCGCCTCGTCCTTGCGGTCTTCGAGCACGAGTTTGCTGAACGCTTCCTGGGCCGGCAGGAACTTGGCCTGGATCTGGGCGATCGCTTCCAGGATCTTGGCTCCTTCCGCGTCGCGCGTGCTCTGCACCAGGCGGGCAACGGCGGCGCTGGCGCTGGCGCTCTTGCGGCTGGCGTTCTCGAGTTCCTTCCTGACTTGCTCGGGGTCGGCCATCACCAGCACGCTGAGCATGCCGCGCGTGGCCTCGTTGACGTCGGCCTGGATGGCGTTGGCGCTGACGGTATTTGCATAGCGCACTTGCACCAGATGGGCCATCTCCGCGTCCAGGCTGGACAGGCGTCCATACGACAGGCCGGCCAGCAGGACCAGCAGGGAAATCACGACGCCAAACCCGATGGCCAGGCGTTGGCCGATACGCAAGTTATTGATATTCACCACTGGTCCCCGTCCCGATGAAAAAGAATGATCGTGCTAAAACAGCAATATCAATATAGCATTGAACTCTTGATTAAAATCAAGAAGCAACAACTATTTCAATGCTGCAAGAGCACAATACAACGGGGCTTATTTCGTTTCGCGTTCGATGGCGCCGAGAACACTTGGCGTATCGGCGGGACGCGCCAGCTCGTCGGCTTCGGGGTCGGCCTTGTCTGGCAGGTGGGGATTGTCGCGCCGCATTTCCTCGAGCATGGCGATAATCTTGCTGGTCTTCTCATCCGACAGCAGGCTGATCTGCAAGTCGAGGTGGGCATTGCGTTCCGCCAGTTTGGACATGCGGTTCTGGCGGATCAGCACGGTGGTGGAGATGATGAAGGCGTTCAGGGAGACAAAACCCTGCAGCCAGAAGAAGGGTGGCTCGTCGATCTGCTCGAAGTCGAGCTCGGGGGCGGCGACATTCCAGACGAGCCAGCATACGATGAAGGTGACGTTGACCGCAAAATAGGCGGGGCTGCCCAGGAACAGGCTCACCTTTTCGATGACTTTTTGCGCCGGCGTGACCTGTTCTTCGCTACGTTCGCAGTATTCGGCGATCGTGTCGATGTTTTCGCTGACGGTGGACGGAAGCGCTCCGCCAGCGTCGGTGACGTCTTGAGCAGCCATACGAGGAGATTAGCATGCCCTATCGATCGATCGCCGACCTGCCGGATAACGTGCGCGATAACCTGCCGGAGCACGCGCAGGAAATCTACCAGGAAGCTTTCAACAGCGCCTACGAGGAATACAAGGACCGCGGGGACGAGCGCGAACAGACCGCGCACCGGGTAGCCTGGAGCGCGGTCAAGAAGAAATACCGGAAAGACGAACACACCGGCAGCTGGGTGCCGGCGGATTGATCAGGCGGCGTTTTTCGCCGCCGTCAGGCGCTCGTATTTCGCCTGCAATTCCTCGCGCGTTTCGCGCCAGGCGGGATTGAGCGGAATGCAGGCGACCGGGCACAGCGAGGCGCACTGCGGTTCGTCGAAGTGGCCGACGCACTCGGTGCACTTGTGCGGGTCGATCTCGTAGATCTCCTCGCCCATCGAGATGGCGTCGTTCGGGCACTCGGGCTCGCACACGTCGCAGTTAATGCAGTCGTCGGTAATGAGTAAGGCCATGATACTGCTCTAAAAAATGCCTGGGTTTCAGGCTTTCGGCAGGTTCATCGCTGCGATCTTCTTTTGCAGCCAACGGTCCACCGAAGGGAACACGAATTTCGACACGTCGCCGCCGAGCATCGCGATCTCGCGCACGATGGTGCCCGAGATGAACTGGTACTGGTCGGACGGGGTCAGGAACAGGGTCTCGACGTCGGGCAGCAGGTAGCGGTTCATGCCCGCCATCTGGAACTCGTACTCGAAGTCGGACACGGCGCGCAGGCCGCGCACGATCACGCGGGCATCGTGCTGGCGCACGAAATCCTTGAGCAGGCCGGAGAAGCTTTCGACCTTCACGTTCGGGTAGTGGCCGAGCACCTCGTTGGCGATTTCCAGGCGTTCCTCGAGCGAGAAGAAGGGCTTCTTGTTCTTGCTGTCGGCAACACCGACCACGAGCGTGTCGAACAGGCCCGATGCGCGGCGCACCAAATCTTCATGGCCGCGGGTGAGCGGGTCAAAGGTACCTGGATAAACGGCTACAACCATTGTGGCTCCCTCGGAGAAACACCTGTGTTTATTAAAGGCGCATTATGCCTGAAAATCCGGCAGTTGCCCCAGCCCGGGGCGCATTTTGCCCGTAAATTGAGCAGAATTAAGGCCATTAAGCCTTGTTTTCGTGCAACTTCAACAGGTGATAATAGACCATGCCCGTTTTGTCTGCGCGGAGCTGCTCCCAGGGCGCCAGCCAATCGGGCACATCGTCGCCCTCGGGCAGTGCGAATTCGGCTTCGACATAGACCATGCCGCCCTCCTTCAACAGGGCGACGCACAGCGGCAGCGCCTTGGCCACGAAGTCCTGCTGGTAAGGCGGATCGAGGAAGATGACATCGAAACGCTGGCCGCGCAGGGCCATGTCGCGCGCCACCGCAAAGGCGTCGCCGCGCAGCGCGCTCACGTTGGCCGCCTTCAGGGTTTCCTTGTTCACTTCGAGCTGGCGTACCGCCGGGCCGTGATAGTCGAGCATGACGACGGAACGGGCGCCGCGGCTGGCCGCCTCGAAGCCGAGCGCGCCGCTGCCGGCAAACAGGTCGAGGCAGTCGACCTCGTCCCAGTCTCCGCCGACCTGGTGGTTGATCCAGTTGAAGACGGTTTCGCGCACGCGGTCGGGCGTGGGACGCAGGCCGAGGGCGTCGAGGACCGGCAGCAGGCGCCGTTTCCATTCGCCGCCGATGATGCGCACTTGCTGGGGCGCGAGGCGCGGACGTCCATGCTGGCCGTGCTGGCCCTGGGATTTTGCTGGCTTTCTTTGCATGGCGCGCACTATACCATGCGCCTGTTTCCCATATTTTCCTCGTTATTTCGCTTCCCGCGCGAGGGCGTTGAAGTCGTCGATCCAGCCCTGCATGCGCTTGTGGGCATGCGCCTTCTGCTGCGGCGTGGCCATACGGATGGCGGTCAGGATGTAGTTGGTCGTCGCGTTGGTGTAACTGTCATAGAAGGCCTTGCGCTCCGGGGCGTCCATGCGGCCGAAGAATTCGCGGATCAGGGCCGTGATCATGGTCGCCGTCTGCTCCTTGCTCGGCTTTTCCGCCTGAATCTTGCGCGCCAGGGCCAGGATCTTGCGCTGGCGATCAATCCGTTCTTCCAGCCAGATGTTGTTGTCGAGCGGGCGCGCGTCGGAGGCGCGGCGCAGCGCCGCTTCCTGTTCGCGGCTGAAGTCGCCGAACCAGAGCTTGAACTGCTCCATCGACTTGTCGAAGCGCGCCTCGTTGCGTTTCTCGACGCTGCCGCTGACGAACTTGCGGCGGTATTCATTGTTCTTCTTCTCGAAGCGCTGCTCCATCTGGTGGATCTGGTCGGGGGTGAGCGACAGCGCCAGGGTGGCCATGTCGGGCACGGCGCGGTAGGCCAGCACTTCGGTGCGGCTGCGGATGTCCTTGTAGGCATTCACCAGATCGGCTTGCGTCGGATTGCCGGCCAACTGGCGCTGGAACTTGCCGAGCAGGGCCGCATAGTCCTGCAACTGGGTTTTACGATGCCACTGGAACAGTTCCCGGATATCACGTTTGACCCAGTCGGACTGATCGCCCTCGAAATCCACATAAGCGTCCAGCCACCAGTAAAGTAAGGTGTCGCCGTGGTTGTAGCTGAAGCGGATGGTGCTGCACGCCGCCATCAAGGCCATCAGCGCGATCAGGAACAGCGCACGCGTGCGCTGGAACAAGGGGTCTTGCGTGATAGACTTTTTCATCTTATTAACTCTTCTTTGAAATCGGCTTATGAACGTTGTCATCCTTGCCGCCGGCATGGGGAAGCGGATGCAGTCCGCTCTGCCTAAAGTGTTGCACCCGTTGGCTGGGAAGCCGCTGTTGCAGCATGTCATCGATACGGCGCGTAGCCTATCGTCGAGTAAATTATGCGTGATCTATGGGCACGGCGGCGCAGCGGTGCCGGAGATGGTGGCCAAGCTGGCCGGGAATGGCCAGACGCCAATCGAGACCGCCCTGCAGCAGCCCCAGCTCGGCACGGGACACGCCGTGATGCAGGCCGTGCCGCAACTTGACGAGGACGCGCCGACCCTGGTGCTGTACGGCGACGTGCCGCTCACCCTCGAGTCCTCGCTGCGCAGCCTGGTCGAGGCCGCCGGCAACGACAAGCTCGGCATTCTGACCGTCGAACAAGCCAATCCCTTCGGCCTGGGCCGCATCGTCCGCGAGAACGGGCGCATCGTGCGCATCGTCGAGGAAAAGGACGCCAGCGACACCGAACGCGCGATCCGCGAGATCAACAGCGGCATCATGTGCATCCCGACCCGCCACCTGAAGCGCTGGCTGGCCGCGCTGTCGAACAACAACGCGCAAGGCGAGTACTACCTGACCGACATCGTTGCCCAGGCCGTGGCCGAGGGCGTGGAGGTGGTGTCGGCCTCTCCTTCGGCCGAATGGGAAGTCGCGGGCGTGAACAGCAAGGTCCAATTGGCCGAGCTCGAGCGCCGTCACCAGCTCAACATCGCCAACGCGCTGCTGGAAAAGGGCGTGACCCTGATGGACCCGGCGCGCATCGACGTGCGCGGCGAGCTGATCTGCGGGCGCGATGTCGTGATCGACGTCGGCTGCGTATTCGAAGGCCGCGTCGAGCTGGCTGACGGCGTCACGGTCGGCCCGCACTGCGTGCTGGTGAACGCCAAAGTGGAACAAGGCGCCAACATCAAGCCCTTCTGCCACATCGAGGACGCCGTGGTCGGTCCGAAGTCGCAGATCGGCCCCTACGCGCGCCTGCGCCCGGGCACCGAGCTGGGCGAGGATGTCCACGTGGGTAACTTCGTCGAGATCAAGAACAGCCAGGTCGCCGCGCACAGCAAGGCGAACCACCTGGCCTATGTCGGCGACGCCACCGTCGGCTCGCGCGTGAACATCGGCGCCGGCACCATTACCTGCAATTACGACGGCGCCAACAAATTCCGCACCGTGATCGAGGATGACGCATTCATCGGCAGCGACAGCCAGCTGGTGGCCCCGGTCACCGTCGGCAAGGGCGCGACCCTGGGCGCCGGCACCACGCTGACGAAAGACGCGCCGGCGGGCAAGCTGACCATTTCGCGTCCGAAGCAGATGACGATCGATGGCTGGAGCCGCCCGGTCAAGGTGAAGAAGTGAGGTCTTGCTGTCCACAGCCAATCCACCGGATGTCGACAGCAAAATCACAGCTAAATCACAAGGAAATCACAGGGTAATCCACTGGCTTATCCATGGGTTACCCGCAACGCTTCCACACACTCATCCACCGGTTTATCCACAGGCGTGTTCGCGTCCGGACACCGTCTCAGACGGCGATGCGGGTCTCGAACTTGCTGCGGAAGGTGGAGAAATAGGCTTTCACGTTGCGCACATTGGCGTGGGTCGCGAACAGGCGGTGCGCCAGCGCGTGGTAGGCCGGCATGTCGACCACCTGCACCACCAGCACGAAATCCGGGCCCGGCGCGACGCGGTAGCACTGCAGCACCGCCTCTTCGCCGGCGACCAGCTGCTCGAATTGCGCCATGCGCTCGGCAGCCTGGACGTCGAGCGTGATCTCGACGATGGCCGTCAGGCGGGCGCCGACCTTGTCCGGCGCAACGATCGCAACTTGCCTTTCGATAACACCTGCATCGGTGAGCTGCTTGACGCGGCGCAGACAAGTTGGCGGCGAAACGTGGACCAGTTCCGCCAACTCGGCATTCGTATGCGATGCGTCATTCTGCAGGGCGTTGAGGATGCGACGATCAAGGTCGTCCAGGGGCTGGGTAAGCTCAGTCATGAAATTAAATAAAAATATTCGGCACTAAATGAAAGAAAATTTCATTTATCTTGATAGGTGAAATTTTATAACGTTTTTAGCTGAATTCTGAAAGCTTATTTCACACGCATTGCCATAGGATATGCATTATTGTTAATTTTTTAAACGAGGTTCTTCCATGTGCGGCATTGTTGGAGCAGTAGCGCAACGCAACATCACCCCCATCCTGATCGAAGGCCTGAAGCGCCTCGAATACCGCGGCTACGACTCCTGCGGCGTGGCGCTGCACGTGGATGGCCGCCTGGCGCGTTCGCGCAGCACCTCGCGCGTGGCCGACCTCGAAACCCAGGTGCAAGGCACCGGCCTGCAGGGTTACACCGGCATCGCCCACACCCGCTGGGCCACCCACGGCGCGCCGGCCTCGCACAATGCCCACCCGCACTTCTCGCCGAACGAAGAAGCCGCGCGCATCGCCCTGGTCCACAACGGCATCATCGAGAACCACGATGAACTGCGCCGCGAGCTGACCGACATCGGCTACCAGTTCCAGAGCCAGACCGACACCGAAGTCATCGCCCACCTGGTCGACCACATGTACAACGGCGATCTGTTCGACACGGTCCAGCAGGCCGTGAAACGCCTGCACGGCGCCTATGCGATCGCCGTGTTCTCGCGTGAAGAACCGCATCGCGTGGTCGCGGCGCGCCAGGGCTCGCCGCTGATCGTCGGCGTCGGCGAAGGCGAGAATTTCGTCGCGTCGGACGCGATGGCGCTGGCCGGCACCACCAACCAGATCATCTATTTGGAAGAAGGCGACGTCGTCGACCTGCAACTGTCGCGTTACTGGATCGTCGACAGCGAAGGCAAGCCGGTCGAGCGCGAAGTGAAAACCGTGCACGCGCACACCGGCGCCGCGGAACTCGGCCCCTACCGCCACTACATGCAGAAGGAAATTTTTGAACAGCCGCGCGTCATCGGCGACACCCTCGAAGGCGTGACCGGCATCATGCCGGAGCTGTTCGGCGACAAGGCCTATAAGGTCTTCAAGGAAATCGACCGCGTGCTGATCCTGGCCTGCGGCACCAGCTACTACGCGGGCCTGACCGCCAAGTACTGGATCGAATGCATTGCCAAGGTCCCGGTCAACGTGGAAATCGCCAGCGAATACCGCTACCGCGACAGCGTGCCGCACCCACAGACCCTGGTCGTGACGATTTCGCAGTCCGGCGAAACCGCCGACACCCTGGCCGCGCTGAAGCATGCACGCAGCCTCGGCATGCCGCATACGCTGACCATCTGCAACGTCGCGACCAGCGCCATGGTGCGCGAATGCGAACTGGCCTACATCACCCGCGCCGGCGTGGAAGTCGGCGTCGCCTCGACCAAGGCGTTTACCACCCAGCTGGCCGCCCTCTTCCTGCTGACGCTGACGCTGGCGCAAGTCAACGGCCGCCTCACCGACGAGCAGGAAGCCGAGCACCTGAAGCAGATGCGCCACCTGCCGGTCGCCCTGTCGTCGGTGCTGGCGCTGGAGCCGCAGATCATCGCCTGGGCCGAGGAATTCGCGCGCAAGGAAAACGCCCTGTTCCTGGGCCGCGGCCTGCACTACCCGATCGCCCTGGAAGGCGCATTAAAGCTCAAGGAAATTTCGTACATCCACGCCGAAGCCTACCCGGCGGGCGAGCTGAAGCACGGCCCGCTGGCGCTGGTGACCGAAGAAATGCCGGTGGTGACCATCGCCCCGAACGACGCCCTGCTGGAAAAGCTGAAGTCGAACATGCAGGAAGTGCGCGCCCGCGGCGGCCAGTTGTACGTGTTCGCCGACGTCGACTCGCGCATCACCTCGAGCGACGGCGTGCACGTCATCCGCCTGCCGGAGCACTACGGCGAACTGTCGCCGATCCTGCACGTGGCGGCGCTGCAGCTGCTGGCGTATCACACGGCGCTGGCGCGGGGTACCGACGTCGACAAGCCGAGGAATCTGGCGAAGTCGGTGACGGTGGAGTAAGGGGACGGGCTGCCCGGCTGCCGATGTGAACGCCAATCAAGTTGGACACAAGGCAGCATGGGCTCCCGGCTCGGCTGCCTAATTTTTTTGGTCGGGAGGGCGAGTCTTTGTCGACTTGTTTTCGCAATAGCTGGAAAACCGCGGCAATTCGTCTGCCGCTCCGGTTTCCGAGGATGTGTTTGCAAGGAGTTTGAAGCGGTGATCCGACCGATTCGCAGTCAGGACATGGACAAGGTGCTGGATATCTGGCTCTACGCCTCGATCCAGGCCCATCGTTTCATCGACGCCGACTTCTGGCGCGAGCAGCTCGGCGACATGCGCCACCGCTATCTGCCGGCCGCCACCTCCTACGTGTTCGAGATCGACGGCGCCGTGTGCGGATTCTATAGCTTGCACGGCGATGCCTTGGCCGCGCTTTTTGTAGCACCTGGCAAGCAAGGTGCTGGCCTTGGAAGTTTATTGCTCGCAGACGCCCAGGACTGACCGTGTATTCAGCCAATCACGCCGCCCGGCGATTCTACGAAAGGCATGGCTTTGTCGTGTTGGGCGAACAGCAGGATGCGCACACGGGGCATTCGGAAACCCGCATGCGATGGCCGGCATAGCCGACCTTCCGGAAGTTCTGGAATCCGGGTCAATGCGTGATTGACCCGGAGGCACAGGAGAACCGAACCTTCAGCGTGAATCCGCCCCGCCCACGCCACCCTCGTCCTTCTCGGCCAGCCGCTTGACGGCGCTTTCGCCGGAAGACCCGCCCGCTGCACCCTGTTGGCCCTGCTCGGGCGTCGAACCCGCCGAAGTGCCCGGATTACCGCCACCCGCCGCCGCACCCATGCCATTCTCGATGCTTTCGCCCGGCCCCGCGGCGCCGCTGGTGCCGCCGGGAATCGGTCCACCCGCGCTGCCGCGGCTGCTCTGCGGTGCGCCGGCCGGCCCGACATTGCTTTCGGGCGAAGCGCCGATGATGCCGCTTTCGCGCGTCGTTCCCGCGCCCGGTCCGCCCGTGTATTGCCCGGACATCGAGCCGCCCGCGCCGGCGTCCTGGCTGTTGCCGCTGCCGGATGCCGGTCCGGCCAGGCGGTCCAGTCCCTGCCCGCTGCCGGGTCCGCTGTCGACGTTGCCGGCGCGGTTGCCCGCATTGTTATCCTGCGCACCCGCTCCCGAGGAGCGATCTTTGTTATCGGCCATCATGATTCTCCCAGCATGATTATCGGATGGCTCGATGGTAGCGCCGCTGCCGTTGGCTCCAATCGGTGCGCGCGCTGAGGCGGTGTAGGAAGGATCGGACGCTACTCGTCGTAGTACCCGAAAACGGAACCCTTTAGCGATCCCAGATGGAGACGCGCTGCCACTCTTTACGCGGTCTTGCTTTTCGTCAACGATCTTCGAAGGACTGCAGGTAACAATGGAATTTTGTCGTTTCAGTTTGTGATGTCGGGGCGACAAATCTGATCGCTTTGCTTGATCAGCTATCACCTGTCCAAAAGGAGTGCCAAGTGGTTGAGCTATTCCCCCGCTTTAGCCAGGATACCCGGCTTCTTCGCTTGATCACGCCCCTGGGGGCAGACAAACTGCTGGCCGAGTGCCTACGTGTCGAGGAGAGCCTGAGCAATACCTTCCGCATCGAACTTGCGGCGCTCTCCACGGATGCGCAGATCCCTCTGAAGTCGCTCCTCGGCGCACCTGTTCTTGTAGAACTGCTGACTGCCAGTTCGGGTACGAAGCGACGCCCGTTCCACGGTTATGTCACCTCGGCCCAATGCGTTGGCGCTAACGGCGGCTTTGCCCGCTATAAGCTGATGATTGAACCATGGTGTGCGTTCCTGAAATTTGGCCGCGACAGCCGGATTTTTCAGGACAAAACAGTTTTTGACATTCTCGATGAGATTTTTGGCAGCGCTTTAGGTAAGGGAAAGCTGGTTCCAACCTGGCGATATGAGATTGCCGATCGAAGCGTTTATCCACTGCGTTCCCTGACGTGCCAGTACCAGGAATCGAACTTCGCATTTGCAGAGCGTTTGATGCATGAAGAAGGCCTGTTCTACTTTTTTGAGCACGGACCTGCTGCCGGTAGCGGTGACGTAGGAAGTCATGTACTGGTGGTCGCTGACCATAACGGCGCGTTCAAGGAGAATATTCAAGCGAAAGTGCGGTTCACTCAGCCGGGCGCTGTGATGCGCGAAGACAGCATTGACCGCTGGCGCACTGTGCAGCGTGCTGTTGTCGCGACCGCCAGCATGCGTAGTTGGGATTACCGATCGCGTGGTAGCCGTCCCGTCAGCGCCAGCACCTATGAGCGCAGCGATTCGCAGGACATGAGCTCGCACGATACACCTGGCGCTTATGCGTACGAAACACGCGCTCAAGGGCAGCGCCTCGTTGATAACCAGCTTCAGGCCCTGCAGTTGGCCAAGGAGATTCATCATGGCGCCGGCACGGTACGCACGCTTGCAGCCGGTACAACGTTTGTCCTGTCTGGCCAGGCGCAGCTGGACCGGGCAAAGAACGACGAAGCGCGAACCTTCGTGGTCACGCGCGTGACGCATTCGGCGAACAATAACCTTAGCGCCGAACTGCGTTCCGCGATCACGCAAGCGCTAGGCGACGCCCCAATGTCTGGCTTGGACATCGAAGCGGGTGACGGGATCCACGTCGATGGAACGATCAGCGGACAACGCCCGCTCTACCGGAACCGCATCGATGCGATTCGCCGGCAGATTCCTTACCGTAGCAGCGGCGTTGACGGGCATGGGACAAGACTACATCCGCGGCCAACGGTGTCGGGGCAGCAAACTGCCATCGTCGTTGGCCCTCCAGGTGCTGTGATTCACACGGACAGGGACCATCGCATCAAGGTGCAATTCCATTGGCAGAGAAATGCGGCAACGAACGATCAGAGCCATAGCCGTTTGAGTCATCCTGCTCGTGGCGGGGAGACTGGGGCTCCGGCCGATGACCGTTCAGGCACCTGGGTGCGGATTGCTACGCCGCTGGCGCCGCTCGCCGGGGCGAACTGGGGGGCGGTGGCGGTGCCGCGTGTCGGCAGCGAAGTATTGATCGATTTTTTGGAAGGCGATATCGACCGTCCGGTCGTCATCGGATGCTTGTATAACGGTAGAGGCAGGAATGACGCCCAGGTGAATCAAGTTTCATTTGGTGCTGGCGCAGCTACAGGTAACGCTCCACCGTGGTTTCCCGGAGAAAGCGGTGCGCATTCCCATCCTGCCGTGCTATCGGGGATCAAGACGCAGAGCATGAGCACAAGCCAGATCGGCAACGGCGCTTACAACCAATTGGTGTTTGACGATAGTGCGGGCCAAGCTCGCCTTGCGCTGCAAAGTCATGCGGGTGCGCATACCGGTACAGCCGAACTCAACCTCGGAGCTCTTCGGCACCAGGCCGACAACCAGCGCTTGGTCGCAACCGGCTTCGGTGCCGAAATCAAGACGAAACACAGCATAGGCGTACGTGCAGGGCAAGGCTTATTGTTATCCGCCTTCGCCAGTCCTGATGCACGCGGCGACCAGCTCGAGTCGCGCGATGCACTGGTCCAGATCGAACAAAGCCGCGTGCTGCAGACCATGCTTGCGCGCACGACCCAACAGCACAACGCCGTATTCGAAAGCCAGAGCGGTCCGTCAGAAGCGGAACCCGCTGAGTTACCTGCGCTCAGCGCAATGGACGCCAGCATCAAGGTACTCAAGACTACAGGAGGCGGGGCGCCTTCCATTGAAGGGAGCGGGCAGGTTACCGCCTATGGTCAGCCACATTTGCAACTCTCCAGCCCGGCCGGCATTGTCGCGGGTACGCCGGCAAATGCCGTCTTCGCTGCCGGTACTACGACGAGCATGAGTGCGGAACAAGACTTGAACCTGGCCGCGCAGGGCAACGCCTCGCATGCCACGAAAGCGGGTATTGGCCTGTTCACGTACGGAAAAGCCGGCGCAAAGAGCAAACCGAATCAGGAAACCGGCATCAGGCTCCATGCAGCCAGCGGAAAGGCCAGCACCCAGAGCCAGTCGGGCGCGACACGCATCACGGCTGACAAGGCAATCACCGTGGCCAGCGTCAGCAAGCACGTCGCCATCGCTGCAGACCAGCACATATTGCTGACTGCGCAAGGTGCCTGCTTGAAGCTCGAGGGCGGCAACATCATGCTCCATGCGCCGGGCAAGGTCGAGTTCAAGGCGACCAAGAAAGAGCTGGCCGCACCGGCAAATGGCAGTGTCAGCAAACTCGACCTGCCCAAGGCGAAAGACATATATAACGAAGCCTTCGTCATCATGGACGAGGAAACGAAACAACCGATGGCGCATGTCCGCTACCGATTGGAGTCTGCCAGCGGTGTCGTGGTGGAGGGCGTTACCGATGCGTCGGGACGCACGCAGCGCATCTTTACACCAAAAATCGAAGAGCTCATCCTGCATCTGCCAAAGGATGAGTGATACCGGCAGTTGATCTTGTTCGACACCAGTCCAAGGACCCAATGATATGAGCGAGACTTTAGCTGCCGTTAAGTCGGCACCGACTACGACACCGAAGGAAACTTATGTAGAGGTTAATCACACGCTCACGGATGGGGTACTTCTCTACCGTCCAGACGAGAACGCCTTTATCGCCTTGTATCCTGACGAGTGGTTGTCGTGCCGGGCAGACGGGCACCAGAACAAAACCGCCATCGAAGAGCTCCAGGACGCCAACCGCGAAGTCACTGAGAAATCGCTGGCATTGCACGCGCTGCTGGAGCAGCCAAACGCCGCGAAGGCCGATATTGCACAGGCAAGAATAGACCTCGACGCGGCGCTCAACAAGCTGGCGCAGAAAAGCGATGCGGCAAAACAGCGTGTGCAGGCACTCGCTTCGCAGAAAGTGGATCCTAAGAAATTAGTCGAGCTCGTGCCGATGACGATGAAACGGATAGAGGGTCAAGTACACACGCCGATTTATGTCAACGCCGAGAGACTGCGAACGGCACTTGCCGACCGCCGTGTATATATTGTGAATGGCCCTGCCGAACGAAGAAAACCGCCGCGAGAAAAGCTTTTTAATGGCACGACGCTCAACACGACCGAAGTACGGAACCGTATCCTGAACCAGGTACAGGACAAGGCAAAGTTCAGCAAAAAGTGGAAACTGGCTCCCAAGGACGCCGATCAGTTTGGTGGCATTCTGACTGAGTGGGCGAAGGTCATGGGGACCAGCGCCACTGCTTGGCTGGAACGTAGTCAAAAGCAAATAGTCGAAGGCATCTTCGATGCAGAAACTAGCGATCCCAACAATCCCTATCGAAATATCGACGTAAAGCCCGAGGCGCAATTCCTGCGTTGGTCGGCAGGCGCCGGCGCAGAGGCGACCTTCATGCCTTTCCAGGGAAATTTGCACGACGGGCGCGATACGAACTGGAAGCAGCGCTTCAAGCGCGGGGCGAAGGCAGCTCAGTTCAGCATTAAAGCGAATGCCGCAGCCTCTTTCGCTGTCGGCGAGGCCAAGGTAGCAACGACGCTTTACCTGCCGCATGCAGCGGGTTGGCATCTGGAGGATGACCTGCTTGGCCATCCCCTGGACTTTGGGTACTTCAGGATACGGGGAGACCTGACTTTGTCCGCACTGGCCGGCGCCAGCATGGCGCTCGAAGCTGGCGCCGCATTGATGATCACCGGGGACAAACAAGGCGTCCGAGGCACACCACCAAATCAAAGAGGCGCGAAAGCGAAGGTTGGCGCGAAGGGAAAAGTGGACATTTTTGCTGGCCTGAAGGAATCGATTGACTTGGCTGGCGCCCTGCAATGGCTTAATCCTGAAGGGATGATTGATCCGAAGGGGCCGAAAAAACCAGATCCTAATAAAGCAATCGCAGCCTACACCGATGTCGCAAAAATTTGTGCCGGAGTGAGTGCAATTCAGGGGCTAGCCGCAACTCTTGGCTTTGAATGTGATTATCGTGGCGGAAGGTTTGTGATTGCAGCCAAGGCGGGAGCTTGTCTGGGCCTAGGTGGGTCAGGAAGCGTGGCCTGTGAAGTCGGCGCAGCGCAAATTGGTCAATTTTTTATGTGTGTTGCGCATCAGCTTAAACAGGCTGATTATCGAAAAATGGCAGAAATGATGTCAAGCAGAGCATTCGATATCTTCAACAAGATATTCTATTTAAATGTTTTGGCAGCCAAAACATTAGAAAGTTTTGTGGGTAATGAAGTTGATGAAATAAACAGTTATTATCAAAAGTTTGTTAATTCCGCAAAACAGTCGGGTGAAAAATTAATTAAGGAGCTTGAACAACGTTTAAGTAAAGGATGGGGCTGGTATGCTTATATGCCACCTGAGGCTCGCGGCGCTGTAATAAAAAGTGTTGCTGACGCACTTGATCAACCTGAAAGTTCAGGAAATTTCGAGTTAAGAAAACTAGCCGCTTTTTCTATTAATGAGTTGCTGATGACGACTCAGTCACTTGCACATTTAAATAATACGTTAGATCGTGTAAATGTTGCGCTAGGGATGGAGTCTGAGAGGGGCGCCGGAGTTAAATTAATCAATTCGATTGTTTCTCAGACGGCATTTGCTAATTGCATTGAGCAATGTACGGTGCAAATGGCTCAGGCCAAACCTCTTCTAGGTCGAGGCTTTCTCCGTAATGACGAGCCTCAATTTTATATTGCACAGTTTCCTCTACATCATCCTGGTTATGGCGCGGCTTAACGAATGCGACGGCTACGATTGACAACACAGCGAAAGTTTGAGGATTTATGTCCTGAATATCCAGGGAGAGGAATTTTAACTTCGCCAGATCCAATTCCATTAGGATAGATCGTTTGCATTGGTTGTGGTTTGCGTCCATCCCGCATAAAAACCATAGCTGCGATCTCAGCAGAACCATCGACGCTGCCACGTCGTACTTTGAGCGTACCGGATTCCGGTCCGGTGGGATTTTTTCTAACCGAAACCTTGTAGTAGTCTTCACTAAACCAATCATTAACCCATTCCCCCGTGTCTTCAGACATGCCGTATAAACCGGCAGGATTCGGAGGAAAACTGCCGACATCCGGGATTGGAGGTTCTTCCTCTCCCAATAGCCACTTTTTCGGGAAGTTTCGTCCTCTTTGGATTTTTCCATTATCAGTTGCGAATAACATTTTCTTTCCCCCGGAACGCGCCGCATATTCCCATTGCGCCTCCGTAGGTAGGTCGAAAGGAAGCTTGGTTAAACGGCCCAGCCATTCGCAATACGCTTTAGCACCGTACCAGCTCACTCCTGCAGGTCGCTTTGGTGCTCGCGCATTTACGTCCAGGTCAGACATGGCGATACGTTCGTTCCCAGTTGCATCGGTGAAGACATCAAAGTCCTCGTAGGTGACCTTATAGGCCATCATCGAAAACCCATCCAGCGTCACCTTGTGAACCGGCCGGCTGTGTGCATCGAAATCGTAGGGCACGCCATGTTCGTTTCCCCAGTCACCCATCTCGAAGGTGCCGCTTTTAAGCGGGCGGAGCGAACGCTTTACTTTGGCCAGCAATCCCTGGACTCGGGCTTCCAGCTCTGCAGGCGAGCTCGGATTTTTTGGGGTTAGCGTCGTTTCTGCCGATGCAGCAAGTCCATGCAGGGCAGTCAATACGAATAGTGCAGCAAGTTTGGGGACGGCTGTCATGATTAACTCTGCGCAGAGGCGAATGTGGAGTGAGCCGGTACAAAATGGTGTCGTAGCGGATATTGTTGCGCGTGCGATCAAATCTCGGATGCAGCCGGCCTCACCAGAACCGCGTGACCCAATTCAGGATCATCATTACTCATGTAAAGGACGGGCTTTCCTCTCTCGAGTGCGTAATGCCATGCCAGCGCCAACGCTGTAACGAACGGCACAGCGCCGCAGCTTCCGCAGCCTGGCCCGACGCTTGCAACGTCGGCTGTGCTGTCCAGATGTGGCATCGTGGTCGCGGTAAATCCCATCAGTTCGTGCATACATTGCCCGCGGTAACTTGCATCGCCAACCACCATGCCAATGTCTGTTACATCGACAGAAGCACATTTGAGGGCACGTGCCGCCAATTCGTCGAGGAAGCCGGCACCAGCTGGTTTGCTACTCCTATGTGAAGGGTCGCGTTTCGCTTCCACCGTCGGCTCGAGCACTGTGTAAACGGCGCCGTCGATCGATTTGGCCTGGCGCAGCTCGGTAAGCAGAAGCCCGGCTGCGCCTTCTCCGGGGACGAACCCTTGTGGCTGGGAAGGAGTAAACAATCTTCCTTTCTCTGCCCATTCATCAACCGTTGTCTGGTCGATACTGGAACCGCACGCAATCACGATCGCTGCCAGTCGTGCATCGGTTGTGCACGCATCGAGTGCAAATCGGTCCAGCATTTTCGGTAATGCGGATTCTTCTAATCCCAGTGATCCATTCATCCCAGTGACGTCCTTGGAGGGGAAGCCTGCCTGTGTCGCGATATGCTGGAACCACATCTGTGCAGCACTGCGCTGTTCGACAGTCCAGTCGACCGACAGGAGCGGAATTAAATGCAATTGCGGTGCACTGCCTTCGGCAGAACCCAGTTCCGACATGGCGTGCCAAGCCAGGTCTCGCATGACAGCCGTGCCAAGTATGAGTGCACGCCACTGCGCCTCGCCGAAAAGCGACTCCGGCAGGCCATTCCGAGATTGCCATTCCAGGACTTCTTCCTGAAGCACTTCGTCGTCGGCGTCGTCGCGGCGCGCGCACGTAAGAGGAAACCCTTCGTCGTCTACCAATTGCTTGTCCAGGTCTGGCTGGGCCTTGTTCGTCGCGATAAGCGCAGCAAGCTCTTCGGCGGATGAACCGTGAGGGGACCGGAGTGCGGTCGCGAGAATGGCCAGCGGCGGAGTGGACCGCGCTGTAGTAGCCGCTTGAACCGCTGCCGGCGATGCGGCGGTGGTGGCCGCGATAGCACCGTGTGACGCTATGGCCTTTTTTCCAAGCCAGAGCGCAAGTAGTAATCCTGACGGTAACGCCAGCAAGACCAGCATTAGGTCGCTCATGGCAGGAGTACTGTCGGTTGTTCGCCAGTACCAGATGGCGCTTCCCCAGCATGCAGCCAATACGAACGCGGTGGCGATACCGCTTTTGAACCAGACGGGCATTGAGCGCCCCACTTCCACGGTAGACGAGGTCATCGGCATGGCCTCAGATATTGTCGATCGTTGTTTGCTGACCCGCAATCAGCGTGGCGCCACAAGCCGTCTTGTCACCGTGTCGAGCAGCCGCCTTGCCGTCGACAATCAGCGTCGAGTCGCCGCTGGCGATGGGATTGGGACCATGTTTTGGACAAACAGTCTTGTCACCCATCCGCGCGACGGGCACACCGTCGATGTCGCTATGCGGCGAGGCCTCGATAACGCTTCCGCCGTGGGAGGTTTTGTCGCCGAGACGGATCAGTGCTCCAGCCATGAATAATCTCCTCGCATGAATCTCAACAATTTGGAATAACTCACAAGCGACGTATCAGGCCGCCACCGCCAGCAACTCCAGCCGCAGCTCCTTCATCCCGGCCGGCACATAGATCGAGATCGATTGCGCCTTGATCATGCGCTCGTACATCTGTCCTTTCGCCTCCAGCAGGAAGTAGCAGGTGTCGGGCCGCACCGGCACGGCCGCCGGCAGTTGCGGCGTGTATTGCAGGCGCACGCCGGGCAGGGCCGAGAGCACGAATTTCTCGACGTCGTCGGGGGCGCCGACCTTGAAGCGCAGCGGCACCACGTCGACCAGCTCGATGGCGGGAACGTCCGCGCCCACCGCGATGTAGAAGCTGGTCTTCTCGTCGATCTTGCCCGAGTCGAGCATGCCGATGTGGTAGCTGGGCCGGTTTTCGCTCAGTGCGATGGCGAAGTATTTCGAGGAGATCACGGTGTCGAGCAGCTCGCGGATGATCTGGTGCAGTTTCGTAAAACCGGGCCCCGGATCGTTGTGCTGGTAGGGCGGCAAATCGGCCAGGGTCCAGCTTTTCGAGAAGGTCATCAGGCGCCCCGCCACGCCCAGCAACTGCTCGTACAGGCGCTCGGGGTGCAGGGCCGGATGATGAAAATGGTGGGTCAGCTCGGCATAGGCGGCACTGGCCGTGTGCAGCAGCCAGAACGAGGACATGTCGCCCGAGCGGAACTCGATCACGTTCTTGCTCGGCTCGCGGTGGTGGCCGTACAGGGCGCTCACTTTCGCCTGCAGGGCGTCGAGCAGGCGCCGCAGTTGCTGGAACAGCGGCGGCGCGGCGGCCACGGTCAGGCTCGGCGGAACGAAAGCAGGGTCGAGCTCGAAGCCGCCGGTGCTGGCGCGGCGCAGGCGCAGCAGCGGAAAGTGGATGTAGGCGTCGCGCGGCTCGGATTCGGACACCAGGCGCACCGATTTTTTCAGATAGGCCAGTTGCACCGGCGCAGCGCCCGTGTACAGGTCCGGCGTGTCCTGGTTGGCCTGGACGAAACGCGCCGTGTTCGAGGCCTGGCCCGGCTGGGCGAAATTGCCGCTGAACGGTTTCAGTCCGGGCAGCGCGACGTAATAGGTCACGCTCTGCTGCGCCTGCGTCAGCAGGCTCAGGTCGATCGCATCCGGCAGCTCGTCGGCGCCGGGGGCGTCGACCAGTTCGCCGTCCTGGAAGCGCACCGCCAGGTCGACGATGCGCAGGACGTTGCTGGCCAGCGCCTCGCGGTCGACCTGCAGGCGCTCGACGCCCCAGGCATAGGGGTGGACCGCCTTGATGCCCTTGTTGAGGCAGTGTTCGTGGTATTCGTCCTGGCGCTGGAAATGTTGCGGGCGTAGCAGGAGACCTTCGCCCCAGAGTACTTTGCTGCTCATGTTCTGGCATCCCTCAGTGAGCGCACTTGGCAAACCCTCGGCCAGGTGCCCTTGGTTGATATAGGTCGAACTTTTCTCAAGGAACAATAACAACAGCCAGAAGTTGCCCATGTGAAGTTGCTCAAACGTTCGCGCTGCGCAACGTGGCACCATGCGGTTTGCTTCGCACCGACCACGGCCGAGGCTGCAGCACAAAGGGGATGCGATGAAAGGTTTTACGCCTGGACTATTCGACCGGCTGCTGGGCGTGCCGGTCCGCGCCGCCAATCCGCGCGCGCTGCTGGAAGACATGAAGGACATGGTGGCGCGCGACCTCGAAGCCCTGCTCAACACGCGCTCGGTCCTGCCCGAAGAATTCCTGAAACCCTACCCGGAATGCGCCGATTCGATCGTCAGCTATGGCCTGATCGATTTTGCCGATTTATCGCTGTCGAGCCCGACCGACCGCGCCCATATCTGCGCCTGCATCGAGCGGGTCATCGCGCGCCACGAACCGCGCCTGAAAAACGTCAAGGCCTCGCTCGAACTGCGCGCCAACAGCGTCAACCGGCTCGACTTTTCCATCAATGCCCTGCTCGTCGTCAACGCGGCGCAGGAGACGGTGAACTTCGACGCCGTGCTGCAGCCCTCGACCCTGAGCTACAGCATCAGCAAGGCGGGCCGCGCCGCGTCCACGGGAGCCTGAGTTGGAACAATTACTGCCGTACTACGAAAGCGAGCTGGGTTACCTGCGCCGCAACCTGCGCGAATTCGCCGAACGCTATCCGAAGATCGCCGGCCGCCTCTTGATCAGCGGCGAGGTCTGCGAGGATCCGCATACCGAGCGCATGATCGAGGCCTTTGCCCTCCTCAATGCGCGCATCGCCAAGCGCCTCGACGACGACTATCCGGAATTCACCGAGGCGCTGTTCGACGTGCTGTATCCGCACTACCTGCGCCCCTTCCCCTCGTGCTCGATCGCGCGCCTGGATGCCGCCGGCGCGCAGGGCGGCGCCAGCACGATCCCGCGCGGCACCCAGCTCACGACGCGCCCGGTGCGCGGCGCCGCCTGCACCTTCCGCACCGTGTATCCGGTGACGCTGGCGCCGCTCGCCTTTTCCCATGCCGGCTTCGACGCCATCATCAGCCCGCCCGAGGCCGTGCGCCTGCCCCCTGGCGTGAGCAGCTGCCTGCACCTGACCCTGAGCACGACCCAGGAAGGCGCCGCGAGCGGCGCGGCCCTGCCTGCGCTACGCGTCTTCATCGATGGCGAGCCCTCGTTCTGCGCCGCGCTGCGCGACGGCCTCTTCATGCGCGGCGTGGCCGCCTGGGCCGAGGCCGACCACAACGGGCGCTGGGTGGCGCTGCCGGCGATTCCCGTCAAGGCCGCCGGCTTCGAGGAAGACGACGCGCTGATCGATTTCCCGGCCCGCTCGCATGCCGCCTACCGGCTGCTGACCGAATACTTCTGCTTCCCCGAAAAATTCAATTTCTTCGATATCGACCTCGCCGCACTGGCCGCGGTATTGCCTGCGGGCGCGCGTTCGATCACGCTGCACTTGGGACTGGCCGGTATCCGCGCCGACTCGAACACGGCGCGCATGCTCGGCACCTTGAGCACCAATAACGTGCTGCTCGGCTGCACGCCGGTGATCAACCTGTTCCGCCAGCGCGGCGAGCCGATCCGCCTGACCCACACCACCGCCAGCTATCCGGTGCTGGCCGACGCCCGGCGCGCCTTTGCCTACGAGGTGTATTCGATCGATTCGGTCAACCTGGTGCGCCAGACCCCGCAGGGCGAGACGATCGTCGAGTTCCGCCCCTTTTATTCGCTCAGGCACGCGCAGACGCCCGAGCAGAACGGCCACTACTGGGCGATGCGGCGCGACGAGGAACTGATGGAGCGCAGCCCCGGCTTCGAGGCCCAGATCTCCATCGTCGACATCGACTTCGACCCGGCCGCGATCGAGACCGACACCCTGAATATCGAGCTGACCTGCACCAACCGCGACCTGCCCTCGCTGCTCGGCTACGGCCAGGCCGGCGGCGACCTCTTCCTCGAAGGCGGTTCGAGCGTGCGCGCGATCGCCTTCCTGCGCAAGCCGACGCCTTCGTATCGCTTCGCACGCGGGCGCAGCGCGCACTGGCGCCTGATCTCGCACCTGTCGCTGAACCACCTGTCGCTGGCCGACGGCGGCATCGATGCCTTCCGCGAGATGCTGGCGCTGTACGACCTGCCGCGCTCTCCCTCGTCGCAGCGCCAGATCGGCGGCATCGCCGACATCGCCCAGCAGGCCGCGACCGCCTGGCTGTCCGGGAACCCGTTTACCTGCCTGGTGCGCGGCGTCGAAGTGCGCCTGTCCATCGACGAGGAAGCCTTTGTCGGCAGCGGCATCCACGCCTTTGCCCACATCGTCGAGCGCTTCCTGGCGTTGTACGTGCACGCCAACAGCTTTACCCGGCTGGTGGTGGTCTCCAACAAGAACGGCGAGGAACTGCTCTCATGCGCGCCACGAAGCGGCGATTCGAGCCTGCTGTAATCGAGCGGCTGTTCCGCGAACCCTACCGCTTCGAGTACTTCCAGGCGGTGCGCGTGATCGAGCTCTGGCTCAAGCGCAATGGGGTGGCGCAGCGCGGCATGGTCGCCAACTTCCTGCGTTTCCAGAATTCGACCTCGCTGCGTTTCCCGGCCAGCCAGCTCGAAAACATCCAGACCGAACCGCGCGACATCGAGCGCGATGCGGCTTCGCTCGGCGCGGCGCTGACCTCGCAGGCGCTGAAGTATGTGCGCGTCACGCCCTCCTTCATGGGCCTGCTGGGCGGGAGCGGTGTGCTGCCGGCGCACTACACCGAGCGCATCGCCGAGCACCTGTTCAACGAAAAGGACGAGGGCGCGCGCGCCTTCCTCGACACCTTCTCGAACCGCTCGCTGGCGCTGTTCTACGAAGCCTGGCGCAAGTACCGGATGCCGTTCAAGTACCAGCTCGATGGCCAGGACGCCTTTCTGCCGTTGCTGCTGTCGCTGGCGGGCCTGGGCAATGCATCGCTGCGGCGGCGCCTCTCGAACGCGGCGGACGGTGCGGTGCTGGACGAATCGATCGGCTACTTCGCCGCCGCGATCCGGCACCGCCCCACCTCGGCCGTGCAACTGGCGCGGGTGCTGTCCGAATACTTCGGCCATCCGGTCGAGGCCGAGCAGTTCGTCGGCCGCTGGTACGAGGTGCCGCTGGCGCAGCAGACCGTGCTCGGCGGAGACATCGGCGTGCTCGGCAAGGATGCGATCGCCGGCGGGCGCGTCTGGCAGCGCGACCTGCGCCTGCGCCTGGTCGTCGGGCCGCTCGACCATGCCGGCTTCACGGCCTTTTTACCGGGCGGGATGGCGGCGCGCGCCCTGAAAAGCCTGCTGGCGATGTTTACCGGCGTCTCGCTCGAATACGAAGTCGAGCTGGTGCTGCGCGCGGCCGAGGTGCGGCCGGTGACCATCTCGGAAAGCGGCAAGCTGGGGCGGCTGGGCTGGGATGCCTACCTGGTCGAGGGACCGCAGGCTGAAAACCGGCGCGACGTGCGTTACGACCTGGTCGCCGGTTGACAGTCAGACGATCCCGCCGTTCACCCGCAGCGTCTGCCCATTCACCCATTCTCCCTCCGGACCGACCAGGAAGGCCACCGTGTTCGCGATGTCTTCCGGCGTGCCGAGACGTTCGAGCGGCGCGGCCTTTGCCAGGCGCTCGATCAGCTCGGCCGGTTTCCCGTCCAGGAACAGCTCGGTGGCGGTCGGTCCCGGCGCCACGCACATCACCGAGATGCGCTTGCCGCGCATTTCCTTGGCAAAGATGTTGGTAAAAGTCTCGATCGCCGCCTTCGCGCCGGCGTAGACGGCGTAGCCCGGCATGGCCAGGCCGATGGCGCTGGTCGAGAAGTTGACGATGCGCCCGCCCTGGCGCAGGCGCGTGGCCGCCAGGCGCAGCATGTGGAAAGTGCCGCGCGTGTTGATCGAGAAGATGCGCTCATACAGCGCGTCATCGGTGTCGGCCAGCATCGTGGCGCCGGGCTGGATCACGCCGGCGTTGTTGATCACGACATCGATCTCGCCGAACGCGGCCTGGGCCGCGTCGAACAGGCGCTGGGCATCGCCGGCCTGGGCGACATCGGCCTGGATCGCGACCGCGCGTCCGCCGCTTGCTAGGATCTCGGCCACCACCGCCTCGGCGTCGGACGCCCGGCTGGCGTAGTTCACTGCCACCGCATAGCCCTCGCGCGCCAGGCGCAGGGCGATCGCGCGCCCGATGCCGCGCGAGGCGCCGGTGACGATTGCCGTTTTTCCGTTTGCTGCGTCTGCCATTTCCTTTTCCTCTGTGTCAGTTCCAACGCCCGGCCCGTCCGCCGATGCTGTAGCGGCCGGCGCCCAGCAGGACCAGCGCCACGGCCGCAAAGAAGTACATGCCCTGCAGTTCCAGCTCCCAGCCGCCGGTGGCGCTCAAGGCGAAGAATTGCGCGGTGTGCACCAGCAGCACGGCGACGATCATGTTGCCGGCAATGATCAGCGCGCCCAGCCGCGTCCACAGGCCGAACAGGATCAACAGCGGCGCGATCACTTCGCCAATATAGACCAGGTAGCCGATCGCCTCCGGCAGCCCCAGCTTCTGCAGCGCACCGGTGACGAAACCGATGCCGCCGACCAGCTTGGAAATGCCGTGAAACATCAGCAGCAGGCCCAGCGCCAGGCGCAGCACCAGCTTGCCGAGGTCATCGTAACGAGACAGCGTTGCCGCATCCATTGCTTGCGTTTCCGTTCTCATGTCGCGCTCCCGGTGAATGTGAACAGCAGTATGCGCTGCAGGCGCGGCGCCGTGCGCACGCGTCGCATGCGCCCTGCAGCGCACCGGCAAGGCCGGTGCGCTTGCCTGAAACCGCTTACGGCCCGCCGGCCAGCACCTTGTCCGGCGTGATCGGCGTACTGCGGATGCGCTTGCCGGTGGCGTGGAAGATCGCGTTGCTGACCGCCGCCGCCACGCCCACCAGGCCGATCTCGCCCACGCCCTTGGCGCCCAGGCGGCTGACGATGCGGTCGTCCTCTTCCACGAAGATGACGTCGATGTCGTGGATGTCGGCGTTCACGGCCACGTGGTACTCGGACAGGTTGTGGTTCATGAAGCGCCCATACCTGTGGTCGGTGTAGCTCTCTTCGTGCAGCGCCTGGCTGATGCCCCAGACCACGCCGCCGACGATCTGGCTGGCAGCCGTCTTGGTGTTCATGATGCGTCCGGCCGCGATCGCGCTGACCGCGCGCGTCACGCGCACGACGCCGAGCTCCTCGTCCACGCGCACCTCGACGAACACGGCCGAATGCACCAGGCGGCGGTATTTGCGCTGCTTGAGCATCTGCGGCAGCATCAGGTATTTTTCCTCGAGCTTGTCGTGCCCGCTGCGCTCGACGATGGCGGCAAGCGACACCCAGGTCGACGGATCGCGCTTCAGGCGCATCGCGCCGTCGACGAATTCCACGTCTTTCAGGCGCTTGTCGCGGAAGGGCGAATCGGCGGCCGACTGGGCGTAGCGCAGCAGGGTCAGGCGCAGCTTGTCGCAAGCGCCGGCCACCGCCGAGCCGACCGTGGCCACGTGCGAGGAACCGCCCTCCACCGGCGCGGCCGGCAGGGTCGAGTCGCCCAGCTGGAAGGTCACGCGCTCGAGCGGCAGGCCCATGGCTTCGGCCGCGATCATCGCCATCACGGTATAGGTGCCGGTGCCGATGTCGCTGGCCGCGCTCGACACCACCAGCCTGCCGTCGGCATGCATCACGGCGCTGGCGCGCGCGAACATCTGCATCGCGTCCCAGACGCCGGTGGCCATGCCCCAGCCGACCAGCTCCGAGCCTTCGCGCATCGAGCGCGGTTCGAGCGGGCGCCTGGCCCAGCCGAATTTCTCGGCGCCCTGCTCGTAGCAGGCGCGCAGCTCCTTGCTCGAATATGGCTTGTCCTCGACCGGCGCGCGCTCGGCATAGTTCTTCAGGCGCAGCGCCAGCGGATCCATCTTGAGCTTGCAGGCCAGCTCGTCCATCGCGATCTCGAGCGCGACCATGCCGTGCGCGGCGCCGGGCGCGCGCATGTCGATCGGCGTGTACTGGTCGAGGCTGACCAGCTTGTAGCCGAGCTTGATGTTGTCGCAGGCGTACAAGAGGCCCGACCAGTTGACCACCACCTCGACGTAGTCCTCGATCTTCGAGGTCTCGGCGATGGCTTCATGCATGATCGAGGTCAGCGTGCCGTCTTCCTCGGCGGCCAGCTTCACGTACTGCACGGTTTCCGGGCGGTGGCCGAAGCTGAACATCTGCTGGCGCGTCAGCATCACGCGCACCGAGCGCTTCAGCTTGAGCGAGGCCATCACGGCTAGCGTCAGCTGGTATTGCGGGCGCAGGCCGGAACCGAAGGCGCCGCCGACATACGGATTGCGCACCGTGACCTTGTTCTTCGGCAGCCCGAACACGTGCGAGACGTACCAGCGGCTGTTCTGCGAACTTTGCGTCTTGTCGTAGATGGTCAGGTGGCCGTCCTCGCCGCGAATCACGGTCGAGGCGAACAGTTCGAGCGGATTGTGGTGTTCGACGCCGTGGTAGTACTCGGACTCGATCTTGACGGGCGCGGCTTTCCAGGCCTTCTCGGCGTCGCCCTTTTCCGGCGGCGGCGGCTCGTAGCCGGCCTTCAGCGGACGCGGTTTGTAGGCCCGCTCGAGATTGGCGGTCAGGCGCGTGTCGTGTCCGTTCTCGTCCTCGTGGTAGTGGATGCGCACCAGCGCGGCGCCGCGGCGCGCGGCCTCGAAGCTCTCGGCCAGCACCAGCGCCACCGGCTGGCCGCTGTAGATGACGTTCTCGTCGTAGAAGGGACGGAAGGGCGAGCCGGCCGGCGCCGTCATGTCCTTGTAGTGGATGTCGAAGGAGCGCACTTTCGGGCGGTTCAGGTGGCTCATCACTTCGACCACGCCTTCTATCGCCATCGCTTCGGCGTCGTCGATGGCGACGATGCGGCCGCGGGCGATGGTGCTGCTCACCACCACGCCGTACAGCAGGTCGGGGGCGAAGTGCTCGGCGGCATAGCGGGCTTCGCCGGTCACCTTGGCGCGGCCGTCGATGCGCGAGACGGCGCTGCCGGTACGCACCTGGCCGGTGCCCGGCTCCGCGACGGGCGCGCGTAAATCCTGGATCAGGTCAGTCATGGCGCTCTCCGGTATTGGTGACGGTGCCCTGCACCGCCGTCTCCAGCGCGCGCACGATGGTGTTGCGCGCGAGGCGGATCTTGAAGTCGTTGTGGCCCTGGCCGCGCGCGCCGTCGAGCAGCGCGTCGGCCACCTGGCCGAAGCGCTCCGGGTCCGGCCTGGCCCCTTCCAGCAGCGCTTCCGCCTCCGGCTTGCGCCAGGGTTTGTGGGCGACGCCGCCGAGGGCGATGCGTGCACTCCTGATCACGCCGTCGGATCCGATGTCGAGCGCCGCGGCGACCGAGACCAGCGCGAACGCATACGACAGGCGTTCGCGGATCTTTAGGTAGGCCGAGTGCCTGGCGTAGCGGCGCGCGTCGGGCAGCGCGATGTGGGTGATCAGTTCGTCGGCTTCGAGCACGGTGTCGTACTGCGGCGCCTCGCCGGGCAGGCGGTGGAATTCGGCGAAGGGGATCGCGCGCTTGCCGCGTGCCGATTCGACGTGCACCGTCGCTTCCAGGGCGGCGAGCGCCACGCACATGTCCGAGGGGTGGGTGGCGATGCAGTGCTCGCTCGCGCCGAGGATCGCATGCTGGCGCGTGATGCCGCCGATCGCGCCGCAGCCGGTGTTCGGCTCGCGCTTGTTGCACGGTGTGGCGAGGTCGTAAAAATAATAGCAGCGGGTGCGCTGCAGCAGGTTGCCGCCGTTGCTCGCCATGTTGCGCAGCTGGGGAGAGGCGCCGGCCAGGATCGCCGCGCTGAGCAGCGGGTAGCGTTCGCGCACCAGCGGGTTGTACGCGGTGTCGGCGTTGCGCGCAGTCGCGCCCAGCAGCAGCCCGCCTTCTTCGTCTTCCTCGATCTTATCGAGCGGCAGGCGGTTGATGTCGACCAGGCGGCCGGACAGCATGACGCCTTCCTTCATCAGGTCGAGAATATTCGTGCCGCCGGCGATGAAGCGCACGGCTTCGCCTGCAAAGCTGGCGTTGCCGGCCACCTGGGCGATGGCGTCCTGGCGGTCCTCGGGTTGGGAAAACGAGAAGGGGTTCATGCCGGCACCGTCCCCGGCACCACCGCGTGCACCGCGTTGTCGCCGTCCTTGATGCCGGCGGCCGCGCAGACCGCCTTGCGGATTTGCGGGTAGGCGCCGCAGCGGCAGACGTTGCCGCTCATGAGTTCGCGCACGTCGGCCGCCGTTTTCGCGTTCCCCTCCTCGATCAGCCCCACGGCCGAACAGATCTGGCCGGGCGTGCAGTAGCCGCACTGGAAAGCGTCGTTGTCGACGAAAGCCTGCTGCACCGGGTGCAGCAGGTCGCCCTCGGCCAGGCCTTCGATGGTGGTGATCTCGCGGCCATTCTGCATCACGGCCAGCGTCATGCAGGAATTAATGCGGCGGCCATCGACCAGCACGGTGCAGGCGCCGCACTGGCCGTGGTCGCAGCCCTTTTTCGAACCGGTGAGGTTCAGGCGCTCGCGCAGCAGGTCCAGCAGCGTGACCCAGGCTTCCAGTTCCATCTGGTGGTCGCGGCCGTTGATGCGCAGGGTGAGCGGATAGCGCTCGGGAGCTGGCATGGTAGATCCTTTCGGGATGATAGCGGGATGCCGCCTGCGCGCGGCAGCCGGCCTCGGGATGCGCGCGGCATACCGTCAGGACCATCTTAGTATTATCTTTTATGTAACCGGCGCACAATTAGCGCACTGAACAATATCCCCAAAGCAGCGTTGCCTAGACGCGCCTGCGGGGGACTTGGTCGAGTGCGCTTGCCCGGCAGGAGCGGCTGGCAAGCCCTCAGGAAAGGTAGCTTGCCAGCCCGAATTGATCGATAAAGTCGAGCAAGGCGCTCAGCGCCGCGGGCCGGTGGCTGCGTCCCGGATAGACCGCGTAATAGCTGTTGTCGGTGGGAGGGTGGTCCGGCAACACGAGCGCGACGCTGCCGTTGTCGAGCGCGTCGCGCACCATGAACCAGGGCAGCAGTGCGATGCCGGCGCCGGCCACGGCCAGGCCGCGCAGGGTGTTCAGGTTGTTGGCGCGCAGGGGCGCGCCGGCGGCGGGTATCTGGATGATTTTGCCCTCGCTGCGCAGCGGCCATTGCGGCAGCACATCGTGCAGCAGCAGTTGATGGCGCGCGAGATCCGCCGGCAGGCGCGGCGCGCCGTACTGGTCCAGGTAGCGTGGGGAGGCGACCAGCACGCGCCGCACCGTGCCCACCCGGCGCGACACGAAGGAAGAGTCGCCGAGCTGGCCGGTGCGCAGCGCCAGGTCGATGCGCTCGGCCACGAGATCGAGGTGGGCGTCGGTGATCACGCACTCGACGGTGACGGCGGGATAACGCGCGTGGAAGGCCGCCAGCAGCGGCGGCAGCAGCAGGATGCCCGAGGCCTCGGGCGCGGTCAGGCGCAGGTTGCCGGCCGGTTCGTCGCGCAGGCGGGAAATCGCCGCGTCGGCCGCATGGGCGGCGTCGAGCATGGTTTCGCAGTGCGCGAGGTAGACCTGGCCGGCGGCGCTCAGGCTGAGGCGGCGCGTGGTCCGGTGCAGCAGGCGCACCCCCAGCGTTTCCTCGAGTTCGGCCACACGCTGGCTTACCGTGGATTTCGGCAGCCCGGTCGCCAGCGCGGCGGCGGTGAAACTGCCGCTGGTGGCGACCTGTACGAACAGCGCCATCGCGTCGAGCTTCATTGTCCGTTCCTGTGGATAGTCTTTTCGGATTATAGCGACTAATCAATACAATCCAGAATCGCTACACTGTGGCTGTTCAAACCAACAACAGGAACCACCATGAAAGCCATTGCCGCATTCGCCGCCCTGCCCGCCGATCATCCGAGCGCCCTGCAGGACCTCACCCTGGCCGACCCGGTCGCCAGCGGCCACGACCTGCTGGTCGAAGTCCACGCCGTGTCGGTCAATCCGGTCGACACCAAGGTGCGCCGCGGCCTGCCGGCCGAGGGCCAGTCCGAGCCGCGCGTGCTGGGCTGGGACGCCAGCGGCATCGTGCGCGCCGTCGGTCCGAACGTGACGCTGTTCCAGCCGGGCGACCGCGTCTGGTATGCCGGCGCCATCAACCGTGCGGGCAGCAACAGCGAGTTGCACCTGGTGGACGAACGCATTGTCGGCCGCATGCCGGCCTCCCTCGGCTTTGCCGAAGCCGCGGCCCTGCCCCTGACGGCGATTACGGCCTGGGAACTGCTGTTCGACCGCCTGCAACTCCAGCAGGGCGGCCATGCCGGCGAAAAGCTGCTGGTGGTGGGGGCAGCCGGCGGCGTCGGCTCGATCCTGATCCAGCTGGCGCGCCAACTGACCGGGATCACCGTGATCGCCACCGCGTCGCGTGAGCAGACCCAGGCCTGGGTGCGCGACCTCGGCGCCCAGCACGTCGTCGACCACAGCCAGCCGCTGGACAAGGCCTTGCTCGACGCCGGCCTGGGCGAAGTCGACTACGCGATCAGCCTGACCCACACCGACAAGCACTTCACCGCCCTGGTCAACGCCATCAAGCCGCAGGGCAAGCTGGCCCTGATCGACGATCCGGAACCGATCGACGTGCGCCTGCTCAAGCGCAAGAGCATCTCCCTGCACTGGGAACTGATGTTCACCCGCCCGCTGTTCAACACGCCGGACATCCAGGCCCAGCACGACCTGCTCAACGAGGTGTCGGCAATGGTGGACGCGGGACGCATCCGCACCACGCTGTCGCAGAACTTCGGCCCGATCAACGCCGCCAACCTGCGCCGCGCCCACGCCTTCATCGAGAGCGGCGCAGCCAGCGGCAAGGTGGTGCTCGAGGGTTTCGGAGACTGATAAAACGGCGGTTTTCGGGCGTCTCCCGGGATTTTTCAACGAGCTCGTCAGGACGTCCGAAAGCGCCGTGAAATAAAGTGAATATAATTTATATCGTTTAAATAAAATAAACGATATAAACAGTAATATTCATCGTTTCCGGGGCGGCGGCGGGAGTGTCCTTTTCGGGCAGTTTTCGTGAATGACCATCGCGTTCGCCATCCTCTCCTGCTCCTCCAGCGTCGGCAGGCCAAGCTGCCTGCGGCGCTGCGCGACCTGCGCCAGGTCGTCCACCGGATAGACGGCCCAGTCGCAGGCGTTCACCTGGCGCATCCGGGTGCCGTAGCGCTGGGGCCGTCCTTCGGCGACGGCGATGCGGTCGACCAGCTGCGCCAGCTCGCGCCCCTGTGCTTCGCCCCGGTCCACGGCTTGCTCCAGGTGAAACGCCGCCACCTTCTGCAGCGCCAGGTCCTGCCCGGCCTGCCGGACCAGCTTCCAGGCGTCCTGGCCGGCCTGTTCCCCATGCGCGCTGCGCAGCGGCCAGCCGCAATCGGCCAGCAAGGCCCGCAAGCGCAGGCCATTGCTGCGCTCGACCAGGTCCAGTTGGCTGCTGCGGCGCAGTTGTTCAGGATCTTCCGGCGGCGCCAGGAAATCCTGGTGTGCACGCAGCGCCGTGTCGGCGTCCGTCATGGCCGCCAGCTTGCCCGCATACGCGCTGCAGGACGCCGGTGTTTGATCCGCCTGGGCGGCGCCGCATACCAGTGCCGCCCCCACACCCAGATAACCTAGCAATCTGCGCATCGTGTTCAGGTGCATGGACATGTTCTCAAAAATACTCTTTCTAAAGAGTAACATGCGCTGTGCGCGGCGCTTTTGCGCCAGATACCATAATGGGCCGGTCCAAGCCGGGAGAGCCGCCATGCTCCGCTACGCACTTGCCTGCCTGCTGATCGTTCTTTCCAGCGCCCACGCGGCCGAGATGGGCGGCGAGGCCCTGTGGCAGCGCCTGCGCGCCGGCGGCGCGATCGTGTTGATGCGCCACGCCGCAACCACGCCCGGCATCGGCGATCCGCCCGGCTTCGAGCTCGGCAAGTGCGCCACCCAGCGCAACTTGTCCGATGCGGGCCGCCGCGACGCGCGCGCCATCGGAACCGCCTTCCGCAGCTGCGGCGTCCATCCCGGCGCCGTCTGGGCCAGCCGCTGGTGCCGCTGCCTGGACACCGCCCGGCTGGCCTTCGACCAGGCCCAGCCCGAGCCCACCCTGGATTCGATGTTCAACGACGACGACACGGTCTCGAAGGCCAAGCTGCGCGAGCTGCGCACGAAGCTGGCCGCACGCCGCGAGACGAGCCTGCTCGTGCTGGTGACCCACGACGTCAATATCCGTGCGCTGACCGGGCAGTCGCTGGCGCCGGGCGAGATGGCCGTGAGCGTGCTGCGCGACGGGCGCCTCGCGGTGCTCGGGCGCCTGGACGCCCGTGCGGAGGCCGATGTTGCGAAGAACGCCGTACGATAGAAGCGGATCGCACTCCACGGCGGCAAGCGGACGTACAATCCAGACGTACAACCGCAGACTTGCAATCGCAGACTTATAACCGCAGACTTATAACCGCAGACTTGGAGCCGAACCCTGTCGCGTTCCGGGAGACCGTCATGAAACGTCGTCTGATCCTGCTGGCTGCGCTGGCCGCCGGCAGCGCCTTTGCCCACCACGGCTGGAGCGAATACAAGGCCGATACGCCGCTCGACCTGTCCGGCACCATCGAACAGGCGGGTTACGAGCAGCCGCACGGATTCGTGCGCCTGAAGACGGCCGACAAGACCTGGCTGGTTGTCCTGGCCCCGCCCTACCGCATGGAAAGCCGCGGCCTGGCGCGCGAGAAACTCGTGCCGGGACAGAAGGCGACGGTCCACGGTTATCCACACCGCAGCAAGGGTGACGAATTGCGCGCCGAACGCATCACCATCGAGGGCAAGACGACGGAGCTGCGCTGATGCCGGAGGCGCCGCTGGCCTGGCTGGGCGCCACTGCGCTGTCCCAGGCGATGCGGGGGAACGCCTGGCTGTATCCGATCGTCGAGATCGTCCACATCCTCGGTTTTGCCGTGCTGGTCGGCAGCGTCGTGCTCTTCGACCTGCGCGTGCTCGGCTTCGCGCGCAACCTGCCCATCGCCGCGCTCGGGCGCCACCTGCTGCGCTGGGCGCTGGCTTCCCTGCTGCTGGTGGTGCCGGCCGGGGTGCTGCTGTTTTCCGCCCACCCCGAGGAGCTGGCGCGCAACCCGGTCTTCCAGTTGAAACTGGTCCTGATCGCCGCCGCCGGCCTGAATGCGCTCGCCTTCCACGTCTTTCCCTACCGAATGGTCGCCGGCTGGGAGCGCGCCCTGCCGGCCCCGAAAGCGGCGCGCCTGCAGGCCCTGCTGTCGATCCTGCTGTGGGTGGGAGTGATCAGCTGCGGGCGTTTGCTGGCCTACCTGTAGCAACCCCTTCGGCTGCGCCTTTCTGCTACAGTGACCGCTTCGATCAGCCTCATCCAGCCAACCATGCTGAAACACTCCGCCATCGCCGCGCTCGTCCTGACCGCCTGCGCCAGCCACGCCGCGCAAGCCGCGATTCCCGTGTACGGTTTCATCGTCAAGAACACCTACCCGCACGATCCGCAGGCCTTTACCCAGGGCCTGTTCTTCCGCGACGGCCACCTGTACGAGACCACGGGATTGACCGGCCGCTCGACGCTACGCAAAGTCGAGCTCAAGACCGGCAAGGTGCTGCAGAAGACGGCGCTGCCGGCGGACGTGTTCGGCGAAGGCTCGACCGCCTTTGGCGACACCATCCTGGGCCTGACCTGGCAATCGAAGACCGGCTACGTGTTCGACGCGAAAACGTTCACGATGAAGGGACGTTTCCAGTACGAGGGCGAAGGCTGGGGCCTGGCCAGCGATGCGCGCGCCATCTACATGAGCGACGGCAGCGCCAGCATCCGCGTGCTCGACCCGAAAACCCTGAGGGAAGTGCGGCGCGTGACGGTCACGGCCGAGGGCAAGCCGATCGATTCCCTGAACGAGCTGGAAGTCGTGGACGGGGAGTTGTATGCGAACGTCTGGGGAACCGATGTCATCGCGCGCATCGATCCCGCCACGGGCAAGGTGGTCGGATGGGTCGACCTGACGAATCTGCTGCCGCGCGAGAAACGCGGCACCAGCTCGGTCGACGCCGTCCTGAACGGCATCGCCTGGGACAGCAAGCATCGCCGGCTCTACGTCACCGGCAAGCTCTGGCCGAAGCTTTTTGAAATCGAGCTGGTGCGCTTCGAAGGAAGGTAAGTTCGGAACCTTACGCCGTCACCGCGATGACGACCTTGCCGAAGTGCGAGCCCGATTCCATGTAGCGGTAGGCTTCCTTGGCCTGGTCGAAGGTGAACACGCGGTCGATCACGGGCTTCAGGTCGGTGATGGCGGCGAAGCGCATCACGTCTTCCAGCATCTTGCGGCTGCCGACGAAGATGCCGACCATGCGCTTGGCGCTGGCCAGCAGGGTCGCCGGGTTGACTTCGCCCCCGAAACCGCTGACGCCGCCGATGATGGCCACGCTGCCGCCCATCGCGGCCGAGGCCACCGAGCGGTTCACCGTGCCCTGCCCGCCCACTTCCAGCACCACGTCGGCGCCGACACCGTGGGTCACGCGCAGCACCTCTTCCTGCCATTCGGGCGTCGTGCGGTAGTTGATCGTGTGATGGGCGCCCAGTTCGCGCGCGCGCTGCAGCTTTTCGTCGCTCGAGGACGTGATGATGGTGCGCAGGCCGGCCGCCTTCGCCAGCTGCAGGCCCAGCACCGACACGCCGCCGGTACCCAGCAGCAGCACGGTGTCGCCAGGCTTGATGTTGTTGCTTGACTCGAAGATCGCGTTCCAGGCGGTGACGCCGGCGCAAGGCATGGTCGAGGCTTCGACAAAGCTCAGCTGCGGCGGAATCTTGACCAGCGCGTCCTCGTGCAGGATGACCTCTTCGGCCAGCATGCCGTCGATGTCGCCGCCCAGGGCGTGGCGCACCTTCTCGGCCGAGGTGCGGCCGTCCTGCCAGTAGGGGAAGAAGGAAGCGGCGACGCGGTCGCCGACCTGCAGGCGGGTCACCCCGCTGCCGACCGCCAGCACTTCGCCGGCGCCGTCCGAGCAGGGAATGATGGGATCGTCCACGTTCACCAGATAGTTACCGCTGGCAACCATCAAGTCGCGGTAGTTCAGCGATACCGCATGCACCCGCATCCGCACCTCGCCTGGCGCCAGCTCGCGTTCGGGAAAATCCACGCACTGCAATCCGTCGATATTACTGCCGGGAAGTATCTGGTAAGCCCGCATCGGTTCCTCCATTTATTGATCGTCAAGGCGCGCCATTCTACTGCGAACGCGGAAAGGCATTTGTCCCCTACATCGGTTTCGCCACCATCAGCCAGAAGATCACGACAAAGGCGATAAATGCCGGCACACCCAGCGCTATCCAGGTCTTGAAATAACGCCAGTACAAGGGCGGCAGCCCGGTATTGTTGCGCACCGCCTCGGCCGACAGATCGCGCAGGCGCATCTGGATCCAGACCACCGGCAGCCAGCAGGCGCCGGCCAGGATATACAGGGCGATCGACCACATGATCCACTTGCTGTGCAAGGGGTAGCCGGCCAGGTGGATCATGTAGAAGCCGGTGGCCGGCTGGATGATCGCCGTCGTGGCGGTAAAGATCCAGTCGGCGATCACGACATTGCGCGCGACCACGGCAATGGCGCGTACGTCGCGGCTGATGTTGGCGAACAGCATGTACCAGGCCGAACCGATGCCTGTGCCGAACAGGAAGGTCGACGACAGGATGTGCAGCCACTTCACGACGACGTACTCCATTATTTCTCCTCGAGTTCATACAGCAGCCAGATGGCGGCCAGCATGGGCAGGTTCTTGGTCAGGGGCCCGTAGGGATGCAGCAGGAATTCAGGCAGCTTCCACGCTATCACGACCGTGTAAAAACTGATCAGGGCCAATTGTGCGAGCCATAGCCAGCGCCGCCGCGGCAGGAAAGCGATGCCCAGTCCCAGCAGCAGGTCGAAACTGGCCGCGCCGTACAGCATCAGGGGCTGCAGAGACGGAGGAACGCCGGTGCGCGCCAGCAGGTCGTAGCTGGCCTCGACCGGATACAGCCCGAAGGACACGATGGCGGTGATGATCCACACCGCGACGATGCTCCAGCGCAGGGTCGGCAGCAGCCAGGCCAGCTTGGCCTCGGTGCGCTCGGCCTGCGGGTCGGTCACGAATTCGGCAATCGGTTTCGGCGCGCGTCCCAGCAGGTGCGCGGTGATGGCCGGGTCGCCCGTATTGCCGCGATCGAGCATGCGCAGGGCGTCCTCGTCGAGTATGCCGCCGGGCAGCCAGCGTCCGAGCCTGGCCATGCCGCGCGCGAGGAAGCCGGGCAGGGGCAGCACGCGCAGGCGTCCCATGCCCATCGCCGTGCGCAGGGCCGCCAGGTAGTCGGTGAAGGGCAGCGCCTGCGGCCCCACCAGCGGCACGCGCTGCGCCGTGACGCCGGGCGGTGGCGGCAGGCGGTGGCGCAGCAGCCCGATGATGGCGCCGACCACGTCGTCGATGTGCACCGGCTGCACCAGCTGCGGCGCGCTGCCGAAGCGCACCGCGAAGGGCAGGCTGGCCAGGGCCTTGAACACGCGCGCGCTCGCCCCTTCCTTCCCGTAGACCAGGGAAGGCTGGACGATCCAGGCGCGCACGGGCAAGGAGGCGAGGAAGTCGTCGGCGGCCCTCTTGGTGAGGTGGTAGCGGGTCTCGGCCTCGCGGTCGGCGCCCAGCGCCGAGAGCTGGATCACCATCTGCACCTCGTGCGACTCGGCGCAGGCGGCGAACAGCGCGCGCGGGGTCTCCAGGTGCAGGCGTTCGAAGGTCTGGCTGCCCGATTCGCGGAAGATGCCCACCAGGTTGATGACGGCGTCGATGCCGCTAAGGCGCGCCAGCCAGACGGATTTATCGGTATCTTTTGCGAAGTCAGCTTGCACGTAGCTCAGGCGCGGATCGGTGCTGGTTTTGGGCGAGCGCACCGCGCACACGACGTGGTGGCCTTCGGCAAGCAACGCCTGCAACAGGTGTTGTCCGATGAAACCGCTGGCTCCCGTCAGCAAGATCCGCATGCACACTCCTTTACCGATGAATGAGGACGACACAATGGCAGATTGGACAACATCGATGCAACGCGGCCTGGTATCGGGCGCCGCTTCCAGCGTGGTTTCGACCGCGGCCCTGGCCCTGCTCGGGCGTGGCGAGGCGGGCAGCGCCTATGCCCCGACCAACGCCGTGAGCCACTGGATCTGGGGCGACGAGGCCGCGAAACACGACGGTTTCTCGCTGAAGTACACGATCACCGGCTATGTCATCCACCACCTCAGCGCCACCTTCTGGTCGGTGCTGTTCGAGCGCCTGGCCGGCGAAAAGCTCGATCGCAAGGACCTGCGCGTGACGCTCGCCGCGTCCGCCGCCACCTCCGCGATCGCCTGCTTCGCCGACTACAAGCTCACGCCGCAGCGCCTGCACCCGGGCTACGAGAAGCGCCTGTCGAAGAAATCGCTGGCCGGCGTGTACGCCGCCTTCGCCGTCGGCCTCGCGCTGGGTGCGATCGCAATCCGCCGCAACCGGTAAGAGTCTAGAACAGACGGGAAAAACGTGCCGCCCTTTGTCTATGTGCTCATGCTGCATGGCGTGCTGGGCTTCGTCGACATCGTCGTCAACCACGAGCTCCTGGCCAGGCTGCCCCGGCGCGGCGACACCGCGCTTGAAGAGGCGCTGCATGCGGCGCGCGAGTTCATCTTCGCCTGCATCTTCGGTTCGCTCGCCTGGTTCGAGTGGCAGGGGGCGCTGGTCTGGTGGATCGCCGCGCTGCTGTTGGCCGAGGTGATCGTATCGAGCAAAGACGTGATCGTCGAAGGCGACATCCGCGTGCTGCCGGTCTCGGAAAGGGTGCTGCACCTGTTCCTGTTCATCAATCTCGGGGTCCTGATCACCCTCGTCGCCCATGCGCTGTTGTGGTGGCACGCGTCGCCGACGGCGCTGGTGCGGGTCGATTATGGCTGGGCGAGCTGGGTGCTGACCGCGATGTCGGCCGGCTCGCTGGTCTGGGCGGTGCGCGATGGGGCGGCGGCGCTGCGCAGAAGGGAAGCGGTGGGAGTGTAGTTCGCCGGTATTTTCAGACGGTGAGGTCGGGAAGCGCTCTACAGCGTGGACTCGGGAGTCCACCCTACGGGGCTGTGGTTTTCGTAGGGTGGGCACCTGTGCCCACGCGGTACAACTTCAGCGAACTCGATAAGCAATCAGTACCGGCATCGGAACAAAGTCAATGCGCCGGCGCCGCCTTCTTCCCGCGCAGCTTGTTCACGATCGTCACCACCAGCAGCACCAGGCCACCGACGATCACGCCGGCGAGCGCATCGATCACGGTCGGCGTGATCGCATGCAGCACGCCGCCGATGCCCGGCACCGTGCTCATTTTTTCCGCGGCGCTCACGGCGAAGTGGTGCAGCGGCTCCCAGTTGTGGCCAATGATGCCGCCGCCGACCATGAACATGGCGGCCGTGCCGACGATCGACAGGAATTTCATCAGGCGTGGAGCGGCAGCCAGCAGCATGCGGCCCAGGCCGCGCGCGAAGCCACTGGTTTTCTTGCTCAGGTACAGGCCGGCGTCGTCGAGCTTGACGATGCCCGCCACCAGGCCGTACACCCCGATCGTCATCACCAGCGCGATGATGACCAGCACCGAGAGCTGCTGCATGAAGGGCATCGCCGACACCGTGCCCAGCGAAATGACGATGATCTCGGCCGACAGGATGAAGTCGGTGCGGATCGCGCCCTTGATCTTGTCCTTTTCCACCGCGCACATGTCGACATTGCTGTCGGCCAGGGCCGCCGCCAGGCGTTCCTCGTTGGCCGCGTCTTCCTCGGGGCTGTGCAGGAATTTATGGGCGAGCTTCTCGAAACCTTCATAGCAGAGGAAGGCGCCGCCGATCATCAAGAGCGGAATGATGAGCCACGGGACGAAGGCGGAAATCAGCAGGGCCGCCGGCACCAGGATCGCCTTGTTCCAGAAGGAGCCCTTGGCCACCGCCCACACCACCGGCAATTCGCGGTCGGCTGTCACGCCCGTGACCTGCTGGGCGTTGAGGGCCAGGTCGTCGCCGAGCACGCCGGCGGTTTTCTTCGCCGCCACCTTGCTCATCAGTGTGACGTCGTCGAGCACGCTTGCGATGTCGTCGAGTAATGCCAGCAAACTGCCTGCAGCCATGGGTCCCGCTCCTCTGCTATCAATAATGTCAATATGGCAGCATCTTAACCGAGGGCAGCAGCTCCGGGCACACGGTTCAGCGCGATTTATTGCAGTTCAGGCGCGAAAAACTGCAGCTCGTCGCTTTCGCCCCCCCGCGGCCGGGCGACGTACGTATAGTCCAGCATCGAGGGCTGCGGTACGGCAGCCTCGCTTAGCGAAGGAGACATTGATGAGCCCGATCACGAACCAAGCCGCGAACCCAGCCGCTGCGCCGGCGCGCCGCACCCGTCCGCCCAAACGCAAAACCCGTATCACGATCTACCTCGACGACGAGGTGCTGACCGAATTTCGCAACCTGTCCGAGCGCTGCGGCACCGGCTACCAGACCCTGATCAATGCCGCGCTGCGCACGCGTCTGGCGAGCCCCGGGGCGGAGGCGGGACTGCTGTAAGCCGGCAACAGCCGGCGGCCACGCTCCGTGCCGGTCCGGTGACCATCACCGCGTGAACGGTCCGGCCGCCTCGCACGATCCCCTGCGGACGCCGCCGGTTTTCAGCGATTTTGCAGGAAGCCCGTGTTTTCAGCCTTCCCGGGAAGGGGCGGCCGTTGCCGACGGCCGCGCGAAAGATTACAACCGGCAATCTTTTGTGCTAATCTTTCCGCTCTTTTAACCCCGGAGGCACCATGAAAAAAGGCGAACTGATCGCTGAATTTGCCAAGCGTACCGAAATGTCGGGTACCGCGGCCAATGTTGCGGTCAACACGATCATCGAGATCATCACCGAGCGTCTGAAAAAAGGCGACACGGTCGGCATCACCGGCTTCGGCACCTTCTCCGTGACCAAGCGCGCAGCCCGCAAAGGCCGCAACCCGGCAACCGGCGACGTCATCAAGATCGCCGCGTCGAAGACCCCGCGTTTCGCTGCCGGCGCGACCCTGAAGGCCGCCGTCAACCCGCGCAAGAAGTAATGTGCATCCAGGGCGCCGCGGCTTGACGCCGCGCGCCCTATCGTTTCATCCCCACCGGTTTCCCCTCCTTCCCCGTTTCCGAGTTCCCAGCATGAGTTTCGCCACCTGGATTGCCTTCGTCATCGCCGGCACCGTGATCGCCATTTCGCCGGGATCGGGCGCCGTATTGTCGATGTCCCATGGCCTGGCCTACGGCGTCAGGAAAGCCAGCGCCACCGTGCTCGGCCTGCAGTTCGGGCTGATCCTGGTGCTGGCGATCGCCGGCGCCGGTGTCGGCTCGCTGCTGCTGGCGTCGGAAACGGCCTTCACCGTGGTGAAGGTGATCGGCGCGCTCTACCTGATCTACCTGGGCGTGTCGCAGTGGCGCTCGAAGGCCGAGTCCGGCCCGATGGCAAGCAGCGCCGGCCTCGCCGCGCACCCGTCCTTCAGGAAGCGCGTACTCACCGGCTTTCTGACCAACGCCACCAACCCGAAGGGCATCATCTTCATGGTCGCGGTGCTGCCGCAGTTCATCTCGAAGGATGCCCCGCTGCTGCCGCAACTCTTGATCCTGGGCGTGACCATGGTCACCATCGACAGCCTGGTCATGCACGGCTATGCCGCGCTGGCGGCCTCGATGCAGCGCCTGTTCCGCGATGCGCGCGCGGTGCGCATCCAGAACCGTTTCTTCGGCGCCGTGCTGGTCGTGGTCGGTTCGATGCTGTTCTTCGTCAAGCGCGGCGCGCCCGCCTGATACCGCTATTTCGGGCGGACAGGGGCGTGGTATGTTTCGCTCATGCACAAGTTGCAACCGTCTGTAACCCACGTTGTCGCGCCGCCCCGTCCTGCGTTGTAATCAGGTAGACGCTGTCCGTCCCCACCGCCGGAGCCCATCATGAAACCACGTTTTCTGAAGAACGCAACGCTCCTGGCGCTTGCGCTCAGTTCCCTCCTGAGTTCAACCGTGGCGCTGGCGGACGATCCACCGGCACGGGTCGGCCGCATCGCCCTCACCCAGGGCGAGGTCAGCATCAGCACCGGCAACGGGGACAGCGCCGGCAACGCGCTGGTCAACTGGCCCATTACTTCCAGCAATACCGTCACCACCGCGCCGGGCGCGCGCACCGAGCTGCGCGTCGGCTCGACCGCGATCCGCCTCGACGGCGACTCCCGCCTCGACATCGACCGGCTCGACGACGACAACCTGCGCCTGCACCTGCACTACGGCAGCGTCAGCATCCGCATCGTGAATGCCGACGTCCTTGCCGGTTTCGAATTGTCCACGCCCCAGGGCCGGATCCTGCTGCAGGAACCGGGCCGCCTGCGCGTGGACGCCGAGCGCGTCGCGGACACCAGCAGCGTCAACGTGTTCGACGGCGTCGCCATCGTCGAGGGCGGCGGCGAGCGCCTGACCGTGCGCGCCGGCCGCCGCGCCGACGTGGCGGGCCCGGACATCCGCACCGCCCAGGCCGTGCGCGACGCCTTCGACGACTGGGCCGCGGGACGCGACCGCGCCGATGACGCCGTGCTCGCCACCCGCTATATCCCGCCGGAGATGACCGGCTACGAAGAACTCGACCGCTACGGCACCTGGCGCAACGACAGCGAATACGGCGCGCTCTGGATGCCTTCGGTATCGTCGACCTGGGTGCCCTACCGCGACGGCCGCTGGACCTGGATCGCGCCCTGGGGCTGGACCTGGGTCGACAACGCGCCCTGGGGCTATGCGCCCTTCCACTATGGCCGCTGGGTGCACGTGAACAAGCGCTGGGCCTGGGCGCCGGGACGCCACGACCGCCATCCGGTGTGGGCGCCGGCGCTGGTCGGCTGGGTCGGCGGCATCGGCTGGAACCTGAACTTCGACTCCCGGCCGTCGCCGGGCCAGGGCTGGTATCCGCTGGCTCCGCACGAGCGCTATGTGCCGGGCTACCGGCTGTCGGACGACCACCAGCGCCGCCTGAACTGGCACGGCTGGCGCGACCGCGACGGCAGGAAGCGCGATTACCGGCGCGAGGGCCTGACCGTGGTGCCGCAGGACCGTTTTCACCGGCGCGACCAGGTCGTGGTGCCGCGCGAGCCAACTGCGACGCCGCCGGCGAACTGGCAGCGCGCCCCGGTGGCGCTGCCGCCGACGCCGCCCGTGATCTGGCACAGCGGCGCAGGCGCGAACCGCCGCGCCGAGAGCAAGGATGGCCGGCGCGACTGGATCCGGGGCGACCGCCGCCTGGCCCGTCCGGACGAAGCCGGCCGCGATGCCGGCGCCGTACCGCAGTCGGCGCCCAGCCTGGCCATCCAGCCGGCGCCGGTGCTGAGCACCCAGCCGGCCCCGAGCGCGACCGTCGCAGCGCCGGCTCCGCGGCCGGGCGTGATCACGACGGCGCCGCCAATGATTGTGGGCGGCGCGCGCGACGAGCGTGGACGTATCGAACCGCGCGCCGTATTCGAGGATGGGCGGCGCCAGCGCTACCAGCAGCGCGTCGAGAGCGGCGGCGCGGTTACCGTGATCGGCAGCCCGCCACCGCCGCGCGCGCGCGGCGTCGACCGCAGCGCCATCGAGGCCGCCGCGGCGATGCGGGCCCAGCAGCAGGCGCAGCAGCGAGCTCAGCAGGCTCAGCAGCAGGCCCAGCAGATAAGGCCGGCGCCGGTTGCGGTCGCGCCGCCGCCGCCGCGCGCCATGCCGGTGGTGTCGCCGCCCCCGCCCCCGGTGGCGGCGCCCGCCCCGGCCGCCGCCCCGGCCCGGACGGAAGCGCCGCCGGCCCAGCCGAGGCATACGGAGAACAACGCACGGCGCGGCGTTCCGCGCCAGATGGAGCGCTGAGCCGGCGAATCCGGCCCAAGCCGTACGCCGCCCGCGCGCATTGGCTACAATGTGCTTTTGCACTGGAATTGACATGGACCCGAAAGAATCCCTCATCGAATACCCGAGCGACTTCCCGATCAAGGTGATGGGCCCGACGCATGAGGCCTTCGCCGCCACCATCGTCGAGGTGGTGACGGGCTTCGACCCGACCTTCCACCACGGCCGCATGGAAGTGCGTCCTTCCGGCAAGGGCAACTACACGGGCCTGACCTGCATCGTGCGCGCCACCAGCCGCGAGCAGCTCGACGACATCTACCGCACGCTGTCGTCGCACCCGATGGTCAAGATCGTTCTCTAAGGAACTCCTGGCCAGTGCCCCGGCAATGCCGGAGGCACTGGCATATAATGTCGGGGCTGTTCCACATTCCCGACCAGACCTCATGCACCCGACCCGTCCCGCCAGCCCGATCATCCGCGAGCTGGGCCGCGCCGACTACGAACCGACCTTCGCCGCGATGCGCGCCTTCACCGACGCCCGCACGCCCGAGACGCCGGACGAATTGTGGATCGTCGAGCACCCGCCGGTGTTCACCCTGGGCCTGGGCGCCGACCGCGCGCACCTGCTGGCGGGCCCGGGCGTGCCCGCGCATGACATTCCCGTGGTGCAAACCGACCGCGGCGGCGAAGTGACGTATCACGGTCCCGGCCAGGTGGTGATCTACCTGCTGATGGACCTGCGCCGCAACAAGCCGGGCGGCAAGTTGTACGCCCGACAATTTGTGGCGAAAATCGAACAGGCGGTCATCGACGTGCTGGCGGCGTATAATCTCGGCGGTGAACGCGTTGCCGGCGCCCCCGGCATCTATATTGCCGACGGCCCGCGCCGCGGCGCGAAGATCGCCGCGCTCGGCCTCAAGGTGCGCGGCAATGGCTGCACCTATCACGGGGTGTCGCTGAACGTGGCGATGGACCTGGCGCCCTTCTCGTGGATCAATCCCTGCGGTTATTCGGGCCTGGCCACCGTCGACATGCGCACCATGGGCATCGAGGTCCCGCTGGCCGACGTGCAGCAGGCGCTGGCGCGCGAACTGGTGCGCCACCTGGCGCAGGCCCCCGAACTCGAGCCCGCCGATATCCGCGAACCCGAACAAACCAACTGAGCCCTTCCGGGCATGAGCGACATGACTACCGAAACCGATACCGGTCTGACTCCCGCAAACAACGCCGCCTACAACGCCAGCGAAAAGCAGAAGGGCGCCAGCAAGACGTCGCGCATCCCGATCAAGATCGTGCCGATCGCCGACGGCGAGCGCCTGAAAAAGCCGGACTGGATCCGCGTGAAGGCCGCCACGGCCTCGTCGCGTTTCTACGAGATCAAGGACATCCTGCGCGCGAACAACCTGGTGACCGTGTGTGAAGAGGCGAGCTGCCCGAACATCGGCGAATGCTTCGGCAAGGGCACCGCGACCTTCATGATCATGGGCGACAAGTGCACGCGCCGCTGCCCGTTCTGCGACGTCGGCCACGGCCGTCCCGACCCGCTCGACGTCAACGAGCCGGGCAACCTGGCCAAGACCATCGCCGACCTGCGCCTGTCCTACGTCGTGATCACCTCGGTCGACCGCGACGACCTGCGCGACGGCGGCGCCGGCCACTTCGTCGAGTGCATCCAGAAGACCCGCGCCCTGTCGCCGAACACCAAGATCGAAGTGCTGGTGCCGGACTTCCGCGGCCGCCTGGAAAAGGCCCTGAACATCTTCGCCGACGGCCTGCCGGACGTGATGAACCACAACCTGGAAACCGTGCCGCGCCTGTACAAGGAAGCGCGTCCGGGCGCCGACTACAAGCACTCGCTCGAGCTGCTGCGCGACTTCAAGGCCAAGTACCCGAGCGCGGTGACGAAATCGGGCATCATGGTCGGCCTGGGCGAGACCGACGAGGAAATCCTCGAAGTGATGCGCGACCTGCGCGCCCACGACGTCGACATGCTGACCATCGGCCAGTACCTGGCGCCGTCGAACTCGCACCTGCCGGTGCGCCGCTACGTGCACCCGGACCAATTTAAAAAGTTCGAGGAAGCGGCCTACGAGATGGGCTTCGTGCACGCCGCCGTCGGCGCGATGGTGCGTTCGTCCTACCACGCCGACCAGCAGGCGCACGACGCGGGCGTGGCGGCATAAGCTTCCGTTTCTGGTTTGCAGAAAAGGCGGCCTCCACACGGAGGCCGTTTTTCATTGCAGCCGACCGGTGCAGGTTCGTCCTGAACCGTGCCCGCCTCCCTTCCGCGATATAGTGATAACAACCAGACATCGCATCCACGACACATGAGTAACCCCCGCTACGACAATCCAGACAACGACACCGGCGACGACGACGCCTTCCTCGCACAGGACATGGGCCTGGCCGCGCGCGGCATCGAGCTGGTCAAGATGGAAGGCCGCGTATTCCTGCGCTTTTCCGGCGAAGTGAAGTACGAGGGCCTGCGCGTGCGCTACGCCCTGGTGCCCTCGCGCGGGGTGCTGGCCAAGCCGAGCAAGTGGCGCAAGATGGACCTGCATGCGCGGCGCGAGCTGATCGAGGAGAGGACGAGCGACAAGGCGATCGCCGAGCTGCAGGTCGATACCGAGGAATTCGTGCGCGAGATCGCCGAAGAGGCGGACGACGCCGGCTTCGATCCGCGCGTTTTCCTGGGCGTGCTCGACGAGCTGGAGACCTCGGAGCCTGCCGAGTACGTGTTCGACCGTATCCGCCAGCGCGTCACCCACGCCATCGAGCGCGAGCAGGAAGAACGCCACGCCGCGCGCACCAAGGAAAGCATCAACCTGGCCGAATACCCGCAATCGTTCGAGGTCGCCAGCCGCATGCCGCGCAAGTTCATCGCCCTGCTCGGGCCCACCAATTCCGGTAAAACCCACCGCGCGATGGAGGCGCTGGCGAAAGCCGCCAGCGGCGTCTATCTCGCTCCGTTGCGCCTGCTGGCGCTGGAGAACTACGAGCGCCTGCAGGCGGCCCGGCCGCATGGCGAGGAACTGAAGGTCAGCCTGATCACGGGCGAGGAACGCCGCATCGCCGAGGGCAGCACCCACGTCGCCAGCACCGTCGAGATGCTCGACACCAAGACCCCGGTCGAGGTGGCGGTCATCGACGAAATCCAGATGCTGGCCGACCGCGACCGCGGCGCGGCCTGGACCGCCGCCGTCTGCGGTGCGCCGGCGCAGACCGTCTACCTGGTCGGGGCCCCGGAAGCGCGCCGTGCGATCGAGGCGCTGGCCGACCGGCTCGAAGTGCCGCTGGAAGTCCACGTGCTCAAACGCATGGCGCCGCTGGCGATGGAGCCGTCGCCGGTCCGTAAACTCTCGAACCTGCGCCGCGGCGACGCCGTCATCGCCTTTTCGCGGCGCGACGTGCTGATGTGGCGCGACATGATCACCGAAAAGGGTTTATCGGTCGCCACCGTCTACGGCAACCTGTCGCCGGAAGTGCGGCGCGCCCAGGCCGAACGCTTCCGCGAGGGCCAGGCCGACATCGTGGTCGGCACCGATGCCCTGGCCATGGGCCTGAACATGCCGATCGCGCGCATCGTGATGACGACCGCCGTCAAATACAACGGCTACGAGGAAGAAGAGATTTCGGCGGCCCTGGCCAAGCAGATCGCCGGCCGCGCCGGCCGCTACGGCGTGCACGAGGAAGGCTTTGTCGCCGGCTACGACGACGACACCCATGAAGTCATGCGCGCGCTGATGAAGGAAAAGATCCCGCCGGTGCCCACCAGCGGCTTCGCGGTCGCGCCCTCGCTCGAGCAATTGCACCGCATCTCGGCCGTGACCGGCGAGACCTCGTTGGTGAAACTGCTCAAGCGCTTTGTCCACAACATCGACGTGCCGGACGGTTTTTTCTATCCGCGCATCACCGAGGAGCAGAACGAGCGCGCCGAATGGCTCGACACCCTGCCGCTTTCGGTGGCCGAGAAATTCATGCTGTCGCTGGTGCCGATCTCGACCAAGGTGCCGATGCTGCAAAGCGCCTGGGAACACTGGTCGCTGTCGCTGGCCAAGAAAAAGATCTGCAAGCTGCAGCCGCATACCCAGGAACTGTTCTGGATGAACCTGCAGGAAGTCGAGGACACCTGCCGCATGTACTCGGCCTATGCCTGGCTGGGCTACCGCCAGCCGGAATTCTTCCCCAGCATCGAGCAAGCCCAGCAACTGGCGCGCGAGGCGGCCGAGCGGGTCGATTCGATCTTGCAGCAGCAGAACTCGGCCTCGCGCCGGCGGCATGCGGGTGACAAGGGCAAGCAGAAGCGCAGGGCGTAGAAAACATGTGTCGATCGGGTTTCGGTCCTGGCACCCTGCTTGCGCTACATTGAACGTTGGCCGCGATCGTAGGGTGGGCACCCTGTGCCCACGCGAAAGCGCGCGTCACCTTGACCATGTTTGAATGTGCGGCTTGATTTGAGATGCGGCGTCAAGAAGCACGCCACGCGGCCTTGATGACGCTAACGCTGTGCCGGCTTTCGCGCGGGCACAGCGTGCCCACCCTACGGTTCTACATTAAAACGCAGCCAACATGACGCGACGTTCCGCGTGGGCACGGGGCGCCCACCCTACGGTCAAGGCCGTCAATATTGTTGCGCCAGCGGCCTGCTTGTACACCGTGTACGATGGTGGACTCAGAATCGAGGAAACCAATGAACAACAAACTGACTCCTGAAATCTTCAACGAACGCGGCGCCGGCACCCTGCCCGCCTACCTGGGCATCGAGATCACCGAGGTGCGTGAGGGCCGCCTGAGCGCCCGTTTGCCGATCCAGTCCCACCTACTGGCGCCGAACGGCTACCTGCACGCGGGCAGCGTGGTGACGCTGGCCGACACCGCCGCCGGTTACGCCTGCATCGCCCACCTGCCGGAAGGCGCGCAGAATTTCACCACCATCGAGCTGAAATCGAACCACCTCGGCACCGCGCGCGAAGGCGCGATCGCCGCCGTCGCGACCCCGGCTCACCTGGGCCGCACTACGCAAGTATGGGATGTGACGGTGACGGACGAGGCGAACGGCAAGACCATCGCGCTGTTCCGCTGCACCCAGATGATCCTGTATCCGAAGTAATCCAGCCCGGCAGGGCACCGGAATCGGACAAGAAAAGGTCCGAAAACGGAGTGCTCAGGGCACTGGCGGCAGGCAGGCGGCGGCCACACCGGCTGCGGTCCCGCCGACCGCCGGCAGGTCGGACGGCGACTTGCCGTTGCCGACCAGGATGGCTTGCTGGCCCTTGTAGCTAAGCTGCAGCTCTTCGCCGGCGTAGCCGTCGAGTTCCTTGGGCACGAAGACGGCGAAGCGGTAGTTCAGGTCGGGATAGAAACCGCTGTGGAAGATCTGCTCGGGCGGCCCCTCCTGGATCTCGGCGGCAATCGCGTCGAGGATGGGCAGCGTGTCGCCGGCATTGTTCAGGTCGACCTGGCCCTGGTAGCGCAGGCTGTAGGGCGGCAGGCCGCCGATTTCGCGCCCCGCATAGCTGACGCGGAAATTGTTGACGCTGTAATGGAAACCGCGCGAGGCATGGTTGGTCACGTCGATATTGCACAGCAAGAAAATGGCCCAGAACCCTTTGGAATCGACGGGCGTCAGGTGGCCGACGCGGTAGAGCGCCGCCGACAGCGCGATCGGATTGGTAAAGTGGATTTCGTGTGCGTTGGCCACGTGCTGGTAGTGCAGGACCGCATCGGCCTTGCGTGCCTGGCCTGCGCACCCGGCGAGCGCCAGCATCGCGGCGGCGATGGCTGTCCTGCGAAGAAAGTGACCCATTACATCTCCTTTGCGAGCATGACCGCGGGTTTACGGTCAGCGAACGCATCAAGCTTGGCCGATTGTGGCGTCCCAGGCTTGAGCTAAGTCAGGCGTGCTGTGGCATTGGCGCACCGCCTCCGTGAAATACCGAGGCAAGGCGCCAGGCCGATGCATTCAGACCTGTCAGTGTAATAAGGGAGGAGGCGCGCGGCAAGGCGAGCACGGCAGCTGTCAGCCGGCCGCCAGCGCCTTCTGCAGCAGGGCATGCAGCTGGGAGAACTCCGGTTCGCCCACGTAGCGCTTGAGAATGGTGCCGTCCTTGCCGATGACGAAGGTGGTCGGCGTCAGGGTGACGTCGCCGAAGGACTTGGCCAGGTCGCCGCCCGAGTCGAGCGCGACGATGAAGGGGAGTTTGCGCGTTTCGGTGAAGTTGACGACGTAGTTCGGCGGGTCGTATTGCATGGCCACCGCGACGAATTCCAGGCCTTGTCCCTTGAACTTGTTATAGGTGTCGACCATCGCCGGCATCTCGCGTACGCAGCTGGTGCACGAAGTTGCCCAGAAATTGACCATTACCACCTTGCCGCGCAAGCCCTGGGTGCTGATCTTGTCGCCGGCGATGCTGATGAAGGTGACGTCTGGCGCCTTTTCCTTGCTGTTAAAGGTGGCGTAGCCGACGCCGGCCAGTGCGAGCACGACCGCGCCGATGGCGGCGGGCTTGATCCAGGAACGGGAAGCGGAAGCAGTCATGTCGGTGCAGTTAAAAACGGCAGGGCGGACCCTGCCGGAACGATGAAGAGCGCGGAACGCTCTACGGCACGATTACAGCTGGACCGAGGAGGTCTGCGGATACTGCGTGCGCAGTTCTTCTTCGGTAATGTACTCGAAAATCTTGACCACGCGCTGGACGCCCGAGACGCTCTGGGCGATCTTGGCGCCCAGGTCGCCTTCGCGCTGGGTCACGCGGCCCATCAGGTAGACCGTGCCGCGCTCGGTGACGACCTTGAACGAGGTCGCCGAAATGGTCTTCATCTCGACCAGGCTGGCCTTGACGTTGGTGGTGATCAGGGCGTCGGACGAACGCGAGGTGTAGCTCGACGGGCCGGCAATCGCCAGCTCGTTGATGACCGACACCACGTTCTCGATGCTGCGCACTTCGCGCTCGACGGCGGCCTTCATTGCCTCGTCGCGCACTTCGCCGGTGAGCAGGACCTTGCGGTTATAGCTGGCGATGTTGACGTGGCCGGCATCGCCGACGAGCTTCGGCACCGCGATCTCGGCCTTCACCGTGATCGACTTGTCCTCGGTCTGCGCGCCCAGGGTGCGGCGGTCCATGGTCGCGGCCGCGCCCAGCGCGGCGCCACCCATCACCAGCGGCACGCAGCCCTGGAGCGAGCCCAGCAGGGCTGCGCACAGGATTGCCTTGGTCAACGGCCCTTTCAAGGCCTGGCCAGTCTTACTCATTCACGTCTCCTCCGAAAAGCGCGACGTCGATACCGTCGCAAATGCAATGAATCGCGACCAGATGGACTTCCTGGATGCGCGCGGTGCGGCTGTGCGGCACGTTGATGTGCACGTCGGCGTCGGTCAGCAGCTTGGCCAGCGCGCCGCCGTCCTTGCCGGTGAAGGCCACCACGCGCATCTCGCGCTCGAGCGCCGCTTCGACGGCGGCCAGCACGTTGGCGGAATTGCCCGAGGTCGAGATCGCCAGCAGGATGTCGCCGGCCTGGCCGAAGGCCTGCACCTGTTTCGAGAAGATCTCGCGGAAGCTGTAGTCGTTGCCGACCGCGGTCATGATCGAGGTGTCGGTCGTCAGCGCGATGGCGGGGAGCGGGAAGCGCTCGCGCTCGAATCGGCCGACCAGTTCGGCAGCGAAGTGCTGGCAGTCGGCGGCCGAACCGCCATTGCCGCAAGCCAGGATCTTGTTGCCGTTGGACAGGGCGCTGAACATCAGTTCGATCGCCTGCGAAATGGGTGAGGACAGAGCCGCGGCCGACTTCAGCTTGAGATCGGCGCTCTCCTGGAAGTGAGCGAGGATGCGTTGAGTGTTCATAGCCGACGATTATAGTGCAGTGGCAAGCACGGGCGGGCAAAGGCTTCTTAAATGGTTCTTAAAATTGCTTACGCCTCGATCACATTGCGCAGCCACTCGAGCTGGTCGCCGTCGATGGCGACCACGTCGAAACGGCAGGCCGGCATCGTCGGAAAACGCAGCAGGTAGACCTGGGCGGCGCGCACCAGGCGGCGGATCTTGGCGGGGGTGATGCTGGCGGCCGCGCCGCCGTGGCGGCGGTCGGCGCGCTGGCGCACTTCGACGAAGACGAGGGACGCGCCGTCGCGCATGATCAGGTCGATCTCGCCGCCCTTGCAGCTGAAGTTGGCCTCGACAAAGCGCAGGCCCTGGCGCTTCAGGTGGCGCAGCGCCACCTGTTCCCAGTCGCGGCCCTGCGACTGTTTCTCGGACAGTCGTGGGCCGGTCATGGCTATTGGACGACGTTCACCGTTTCGAAACCGATACCGTCGCGGTAGACGGCGGCCGCTTCCTGGCGGCGCAGCGAATACGCCCCGTTGTTCGCGCGCACCGACAGGCGGCCGGTGACGCCATCGAGCTCGAAGGAAGTGCCCGGATGCTGGGCCACTTCGCGGGCGACGCGGAAGGCGTCGATGCCCAGCGCATACAGGCGCTGCATGTCCAGGGTGTCGGCGTCGAGCGGACGCGGATAGACCATCACCTGCGGATGGTCGGGCTGGACCGTCCAGGGCAGGTCGAGCAGGCGGATGCCGTCGAGCTCGGGCCAGGCGGCGCCGGCGCTGCGGCCCGGGTTGGCCGCCGACACCGCATAGGTCGGCAGCGAGGTACCGAGCGCGCTGCGCACCTGGCGCAGCTGGCTGGCGCCCAGCGCCGCGAAGACCAGGTCGGGACGGTCGACTTCCAGGCGGGCGCGCAGCTCGGCCAGTGCGTTGCCGTCGACATAGCCGTCGTTGACCGGCAGCTCGATGGTCGCATTGTTGCGCCTCAATTGCGCCCAGCGCGCAGTGAAGGCGCCGACGGCGCGCTGCTGCCAGGTGGTGCTGCCGGTCAGCACGAGGGCGCGTCCGGTCGGGTGTTCCTGCGCGGCCCAGTCGGCGGCTTGCCGCGCTTCTTCTTCCAGCGACAGGCCGACCACGATCATGTTGGCGGGCAGTGGACGGTCGGTCTGCGGGTGGTTCAGGGCGACCGTCGGCTTGTTCAGGGAGCGGCTGGCGGCCAGCGCGGCGACGGCGGAACGGGCCAGCGGGCCGACCACGACGTCGGCCTGCTCGGCCGCACGCGCATAGGCGTCCAGGGTGGATTCCGGGGTATCGCCGCTGGCGACGACGTCGACCGTGATGCCTGCGCTGTCGCGCTCATGGCCGGCAAGGAAGCCGGCGCGCACCGCTTCGGCGGCCTGGCCGAGCGAGGGCGACTGCAGCGGCAGCAGCAGGGCCACGCGCGCCTGCACGCCGGGCGCCGCGGCCTGGCTGCCGTCGGTGCGCGGGTACAGGTCGACCGGCATGGTGCGGGTTTCCGAACGCGGCGCGGGCGCGGGCGCCGCGGGCGGCGCAGGACGCTGCGCACTTGTGTTTGGCTCTGCGGGCGCGCACAATCCGCCCGGTACGCCGCATCCCAGATCCGGTGGCAGGGGCGTGCTGGCGCAGCCGGCGACTGTCGCAGTAACAACAACAGCCGCAGCAGCGGCAAGCAGGCCCTTCAGACTATTTACGTGCATCGTATCTCCAACATGACCGACAACCAGTCCATCGATATTGCCAAGCTGCCAGTAATGGCCGAGGCAGCTCAGCAGTCCTATCCTACCGCAACGTTGTATGTCGTGGCCACCCCGATCGGGAATGCCACCGACATCACGCTGCGTGCATTGCACCTGCTGGCGCTGGCCGACGTGGTCGCTTGTGAGGATACGCGCAAAACCGGCGCCCTGCTCACCCGTTACGGTTTGAACAAGCAGATGGTGGCGGCGCACCAGCACAACGAGCGCGAAGCGGCCGATAAATTGATCGCGCGACTGCAGGCCGGCGAGCGCGTGGCCCTGGTGTCGGACGCCGGCACCCCGGCCGTATCCGATCCCGGCGCGCGCATCGTCGACGCCGTGCGCGACGCGGGCCTGCGCGTGATCCCGCTGCCGGGCGCCTCGGCATCCGTGGCGGCCTTGTCGGCCAGCGGCCTGGTCAATGACCGCTTCAACTTTGTCGGCTTCCTGCCGGCCAAGGCCAAGCAGCGCGAGGCGGCATTGATGGACCTGGCGCACGAGCCGGCCACCCTCGTGATCTACGAGGCGCCGCACCGGATCGTCGATTGCGTCGAAGGTTTACTTACCGTGTTCGAACCCACGCGCCAGGTCGTGTTCGCGCGCGAGCTGACCAAGCTGTTCGAGGAAGTGCATCGCTGCCCCTTGAGCGAGGCGCTGGCCTGGGTGAAGGCCGACCAGCACCGCGAGCGCGGCGAATTCGTCGTCCTGGTCGAGGGGGCGACCCTGGAGACCGATGCAGCGGATGCGGAGGCGGAGCGCATCCTGAACATCCTCTTGAGCGAATGCTCCGTGAAGCAGGCGGCGAACTTGGCGGCGCAGATTACCGGGCGCAAGAAAAATGCGCTGTATGAGCGGGCGCTGCAGATCAAGGGCGAGTGAGCGTCGACTGGTCGCTCTGCGGCTCCGCGGCTGAGCGGCCGCTGGTTGAACGCGCGGGCGGCACATCGGTTCCTGGCCTGTCCGCCGCCGGGTATAGCCGCCCACCCTACGGGTGAGCTTCGCGCGCTGTAGGGTGGGCGGCTATACCGATGGCTGAGGTTCCCGCGATGTGCGTGCCGCCACGCGTTCACGCACCGCATGTGATGCCGAAAAACATGCACAGAATCGTAGGGTGGGCGGCTCCACCCGATGGTTGGGGTTTGCGCGATGTGTGCGCCGCCCACGCGTTCAAACGCCGTATGCGATTCCGAAGAACATGCACAGAAACGTGGGGTGGACGGCTATACCCTGGTGTTTGCCCATCCGCGCCGCCTGCGCCGCCCACGCGTTCAAGCAGCCCATGCCTTCCCGCAGCGCACGCCCTCACCACTTGCACCCGCTGTCCTTCTTGTCCAGCGCAAGCAGCAGCGGCGCCAGCAGTCCTCCCGGCACCCCATCCTTGCAGTCGCGCCGCTTGGCCGCCTTGATGGCGCGGGCGGCCCGGCTCTCGGTTTCCAGCGGCTGCTCGGGAAATTGCCCGACCGCCGTGCCCTCCTTTGCCGGATCGCGCATGTTGGCCAGCGAGCGCGCAGTCCGCCTTGCCGCTTCCGGATCGAAACGCGGCGTCTCCGTTGGCGGTGTTTCCGGCTGCTCGACGACAAAGGGCTCCGGCTCGCCGGCGCGCTCCGTATCGGGCGGAACGGCGATCACGGGCGGCGTCCTGGGCTTCGCCGCGCGCGCCGGACGCTCGGGCTTGCGCGCCGCTGCGGGAGGCGGCGGTTCCGGCGTCTCGACGCGCGGCGCTGCTGGCGCTGGCGGCGGCTGCACGCGCACCACGATCGGACGCGGCGGCTCGGGCGGCGCGCTGGACCTGCCGCCGCGCCAGGCCGTCAGCAGCGCGCCGTGCACGAGGATGGACAGCGCGACGCCCAGCAGCACACGCTCGGTGCGGCGGCGCTCCTCGTTGCCCAATGTGTGGAAACCTGTTGCTGCCAAATCCACAATACTTGTTCCCGTTGTGCCAAAAATCCCAAAAAGATCAGCTATTTGCCTGTGCAACCTTGACCGACAACCCGTCAGCGGCTATGATGGATGTCTTCGGAGTGTAGCGCAGCCCGGTAGCGCATCTGGTTTGGGACCAGAGGGTCCAAGGTTCGAATCCTTGTACTCCGACCAGTATTAAGAGAGAAGCCGACAGCGAAAGTTGTCGGCTTTTTTCGTTTACGCGGCGGTTTTTATTGCAACGGTATCGTTTCTCGTAGTGTAGGTTCTTGAACCCATGCCGTGATACGACGACGCTTGGGCGGAATTGCCGATGTCCGGACATGCATGGTGGGCACAGGGGCGCCCACCCTACGGGTCGCATCGGCGAGTAACGGAAATGTTGCCCTCTGGTTATACCGCGAAGAAATGCACGTGTGATGCGACACACGCCGCCTCAACCGGCGCGCTTCGCCGCAATCGCGTTCCCTGCCCGACTGGAACCCTTGCGCCCCAGTTGCTGCGAAATGAACTGCCCCGCATCGACCACCTGGTCGAGGTCGATCCCGGTCTCGATGCCCATGCCGTGCAGCATGTAGACCACGTCCTCGGTCGCGACGTTCCCCGTCGCCCCTTTCGCATACGGGCAGCCGCCGAGTCCCGATACCGAGGAATGAAAAATCTGCACGCCCACTTCCAGGCTGGCGTAGATGTTCGCCAGCGCCTGGCCATAGGTGTCGTGGAAGTGGCCGCTCAATTGCTGCAGCGGGAATTCGCGCGCGGCCGCCAGCATCACTTCCTGGGTCTTGCGAGGGGTCGAGACGCCGATAGTGTCGGCGATGTCGATCTCGTCGCAACCCAGGTCGCGCATGCGGCGCACCACGTCGGCGACCGCCTCGAGCGGCACCTCGCCCTGGTAGGGGCAGCCGAAGGCGGTGCTGATGCTGCCGCGCAGGCGGATGCCGTTGGCCTTGGCCGCCTTCGCCACCGGCTCGAAGCGCGCGATCGATTCGGCGATCGAGCAGTTGATGTTCTTCTGCGAGAAGGCTTCCGAGGCCGACCCAAAAATCACGACCTCGTCGGCCTTCGCTGCCAGCGCCGCCTCGAAGCCCTGCATGTTCGGCGTCAGCGCCGAGTAGATCGTGCCCGGTTTGCGCGTGATGCCGGCCATGACTTCGCTGCTGGTCGCCATCTGCGGCACCCACTTCGGCGACACGAAGGACGCCGCCTCGACATTGGCGAAGCCCGCGCGCGTGAGGCGGTCGACCAGCTCGATCTTGACGGCGGCGCTGATGGTTTCCTTCTCGTTCTGCAGCCCGTCGCGCGGACCGACTTCGACGATCTTGACCTTCTTCGGCAGGGTAGCTTGGCTGTTCATGTCAGTATCCCAGTGAGCGGTCGACGACATCGTCGACCTGTTGGCCCGCTTCGACAGCGGTGATTTTATCGATGATCTGGCGCACCGCTTCCCCGCGCACGGTCAGCGCGGAGATGTGCGGCGTGATCGTGATGCGCGGCTCTTCCCAGAACGGGTGCGGAGCCGGCAGCGGTTCGTTGCGGAACACGTCGAGCGTGGCGCCGGCGATGTGCCCGGACCGGATCAGGGGCAGCAGGTCCGGCTCGGCCACCTGGGCCCCGCGCGCGACGTTGATCAGGTAAGCCCCTTTCGGCAGCGTGGACAGGCGCCGGCGGTCGAGCAGGTTGTTGGTCTCGGGCGTGAGCGGCAGCAGCGACACCAGCACGCGCGTACCTTTCAAAAAGTCGTCGAGCGCCGCCATGCCGGCAAAGCAGTCCACGCCCGGGATGTCCTTGGGCGTGCGGCTCCAGCCGCGCACCGGGAAGCCGAAATGGCGCATGGTCTCGACCACGCGCAGGCCGAGCTTGCCGAGGCCCATGACGCCGACCGTAAACTCTTCCTTCGCGTAGGTCGGCAGCGGCGACCACAGGCCGTGGCGCGCCTGTTCCTCGTACTCGTCGAAGCGGCGGAAGTAGCGCAGCGTCGCATACGCCACGTATTCGGCCATCTGCACCGCCATGCCGGCGTCGCCCAGGCGCACGATCGGCACGTCGGGCAGCGCGTCGCCGAATTTCAGGATCGCGTCGGCGCCGGCGCCCATCAGGAAGATGGCTTTCATGCTGGCCAGCTGCGGCAGCAGGCCAGGCGCCGGATTCCACAGCACCGCGTAGTCGCAACGGCCAAGCGTATCGCCTTCCTGCCAGCTCACGGTCTCGACGCCCGGCATCAGGCGCGCGAAATCCTGCGCCCAGGCCGCGGTCTGGCCGTCGCCGCGGTACAGCAGGATGCGTATTGCAGGCGCCATCAGGCCGCCTTGAAGGCCAGCAGCGGCGCACCGTCCGCGACCTGGTCGCCGACCGCGTACAGCAGCTCTTCCACCAGGCCGTCGCTTGGCGCGGCGATGGTGTGCTCCATCTTCATCGCTTCCATGATGACCAGCGGCGTGCCCTTCTTGACCTCCTGGCCGGCCTCGATCATGACGGCGACGACCTTGCCCGGCATCGGCGCGGTCAGGCGTCCGCCGGCCGCCTCCGCCTCGCCGGCGTGGGCCATCGGATCGTTATACGACAGCGTGTGATGTTCGCCATTGGTGAACACGTGGAACAGCTCGCCGTCGCGGCGCACCTTGCCGTGCATGGACTGTTCGCCCAGGCGGACCGAATAGGCCGCGCCTTCGCGCGCCAGCAGGGTCAAGGGCTGCCTGTTGCCGTTGACATCGAGTTCCCAGCCCTGCGGGTGGTACACGACGCCGACCTGGTAGGCGCCGCCTTCCAGCCCGGCCGCGTACTCGTCGGCGAAGGAGAGTTGGCGGCGGTAGTCGCCGTTCAGGCGCCAGCCCTGCGCCTGGCCCCAGGGGTCGGCGGCATTGCTGGAGGCGCCGCTCGACTGCCGTTTCTCGGCCTCGATCAGCGCCACCGCGGCCAACGCCAGCGCGCCGGCCGGCGCCGCTTTCGAGGCCGGGAACAGGGAAGCCTGGTTACGCTCGATCAGGCCGGTGTCGAGGTCGGCCGTGGCGAAGGCTTCGCCTTCGACCAGGCGTTTCAGGAAGGCGATGTTGGTGGCCAGGCCGACGATCTGGAATTCAGATAACGCCTGGGACAGGCGCGCCAGCGCCTGGGTGCGGTCCACGCCCCAGACGATCAGTTTCGCGATCATCGGGTCGTAGAAGGGAGAAATCGCATCGCCCTCGCGCACGCCCGAGTCGATGCGCACGGCGGCCGGCTCGACGCCGGCGGCGGCGCCCAGCTCGAAGCTGACGGCGGCCGGGGTATCCATGTGGCGCAGCGTGCCGATCGATGGGAGAAAACCCTTCTCCGGATTCTCGGCATAGATGCGCGCCTCGATCGCATGGCCGTGGATGGCCAGTTCGTGTTGTTTCTTCGGCAGCGGCTGGCCCGCGGCCACGCGCAGCTGCCATTCGACCAGGTCGGTCCCGGTGATCATCTCGGTGACCGGGTGCTCGACCTGCAGGCGGGTGTTCATCTCCATGAAGTAGAACGAACCGTCCTGGTTGGCGATGAATTCGACCGTGCCGGCGCCGACATAACCGACGGCGCGGGCGGCGGCCACCGCCGCCTCGCCCATGTCGGCGCGGCGGTGTTGGGTCATGCCGGGCGCCGGCGCTTCTTCCAGCACTTTCTGGTGGCGGCGCTGCACCGAGCAGTCGCGCTCGTGCAGGTAGACGCAGTTGCCCAGTTTATCGGCGAACACCTGGATCTCGATGTGGCGCGGCCGGATCAGGTATTTCTCGACCAGCACCTTGTCGTCGCCGAACGAGCTGATCGCCTCGCGCTTGCACGAGGCCAGCGCGGCGACGAAATCCTCGCTGCGCTCGACCACGCGCATGCCCTTGCCGCCGCCGCCGGCGCTGGCTTTCAGCAGCACCGGGTAGCCGATGCGGTCGGCCTGGTCGCGCAGGAAATCCGGGTCCTGGTTGTCGCCGTGGTAGCCCGGCACCAGCGGCACGCGGGCAGCCTCCATCAGCTGCTTGGCGGCGGACTTGGAGCCCATCGCGCGCATCGAGGAGCCCGGCGGCCCGATGAAGACCAGGCCCGCCTTTTCACAGGCCTCGGCGAACTCCGCGTTCTCCGACAGGAAGCCGTAGCCCGGGTGGATCGCCTGGGCGCCGGTGGCCAGCGCCACCTCGATGATCCTGTCGCCGCGCAGGTAGCTTTCCTTGGCCGGCGCCGGCCCGATCAACACCGCCTCATCGCAGACCGCCACGTGCTTGGCGCCGGCATCCGCTTCGGAATACACGGCGACGGTACGGATGCCCATGCGGCGCGCGGTGGCGGCGACACGGCAGGCGATTTCGCCACGGTTGGCGATGAGGATCTTGGTGAACATGCTGTTTGTCTCGCTTTATATTCTTGGTATTGATCGGATCAGAGCGCCTGTAAGCTTGCCAGGCGCTCCGTTGGAACGCTCGTGGTAAGTCTCAGCAGCCGCAGGCTTCCTTCGGCGCCGACTCCAGCGTGGCCGAGCGGGTTTTCAGGCCCAGCTTGGCCAGCAGCGCGCGGTCGTCTTCCGCTTCCGGGTTGCCGGTGGTGAGCAGCTTGTCGCCGTAGAAGATGGAATTGGCGCCGGCCATGAAGCACATGGCCTGCACCGCCTCACCCAGCTGGCGGCGTCCGGCCGACAGGCGCACGCGCGCCTTCGGCATGGTGATGCGCGCCACGGCGATGGTGCGCACGAATTCCAGCGGGTCGAGCGGATCGAGGCCGTGCAGCGGCGTGCCCTCGACCTGCACCAGGTGGTTCACGGGGACCGACTCCGGATAGGGATTCAGGTTCGCCAGTTGCGCGATCAGGCCGGCGCGCTGCTCGCGCGTTTCTCCCATGCCGACGATGCCGCCGCAGCAGACCTTCAGGCCGGCGTTGCGCACGCGGCCCAGCGTATCCAGGCGGTCCTGGTATTCGCGGGTCGAGATCACGTTGTTGTAGAAGTCCGGCGCGGTGTCGATGTTGTGGTTATAAAAATCGAGGCCGGCATTTTTGAGCTGTTCGGCCTGGCCTTCTTCCAGCATGCCCAGGGTGGCGCAGGTTTCCATGCCCAGCGCCTTTACTTCGCGCACCATCTGCTCGACCTTTTCCATGTCGCGCTCTTTCGGGCTGCGCCAGGCGGCGCCCATGCAGAAGCGGGTGGCGCCGTTGGCCTTGGCTTGGCGCGCGGCGTCGAGCACGGTGTCGATGTCGAGGATCTTCTTGGCTTCGACACCGGTGTCGTAGCGCGCGGCCTGAGGGCAGTAGCCGCAGTCTTCCTCGCAGCCGCCGGTCTTGATCGACAGCAGGGTCGCCAGTTCGACGTCGCCGTCCGGGAAGTGGGTGCGGTGCGCCTGCTGGGCGCGGAACATCAGCTCGTTGAAAGGCAGTTCGAACAGGGCCAGGACGTCGGCCAGCGGCCAGGTGGCATCAGGACGTTCCGTGATGGCGGCGGTCGGGCGGTGGAGGGCGACGGTTTGTGGAGCATTCATGGTGTTTCCTTAGTGTGGTGCTTTGTCGTGTTTCAAGCGCGCGCGGACGGCCAGCCCGGCAGTCCCGCGAGATCGATGAATGGGGCCGCATTCGCGGCGGTGGCTTGTTCCAGGCGTGGCACGACGCCCAGCAGGGGCGCCGGGATGCGGCTGGCGAGCGCTTCGATGTTCTCATCGAAAAAGCGCATGTCCGGGTCGGCCGTGTTGGCGACCCAGCCGGCCAGCACCAGGCCGCGCGCGACGATGGCTTCCACCGTCAACAGGGCGTGGCTGATGCAGCCCAGGCGCATGCCGACCACCAGGATCACCGGCAGGTTCAGCTGGACGGCCAGGTCGGCGCTGTCGAAGGTGTCGGTGAACGGCACCCGGAAGCCGCCCACCCCTTCGACCACGACCGCGTCGGACGCGGCCGAGATCTCGGCATAGGCGGCGATGATGGGCACCGGGTCGATCGTCACGCCCTCCAGGCTTGCCGCGACGTGCGGCGCGCAGGGTTCGCGCAGCATGAAGGGCGTGGTGATGTTTTGCGGCAGGTGGACATTGCCGGCGCCGGCCAGCATGTCGGCATCCTCGTTGTGCAGGACGCCGTCGACCAGTTCGGCCCCGGCCGCGATCGGCTTCATGCCGCAGGCGCGCTGGCCGGCTTCGACCAGTTTATGGAGGATCGCGGCGGAGACCAGGGTCTTGCCGATCTCGGTATCGGTGCCGGTGACAAAACAGGCGAAGCGCGAAGGGATGCCTTCGGCGGCCAGCGCTTCGGAGACGGCCGGCGCCGGGACGTCGACCGGTTTCGTTTGCGCCAGCGGTAGCGGGACGGCGGTTTCGACCGCCGGTTCCTGGGGTTCGTTGAGGTTGCGGGTCACATGGCCTCCAGTTCGTTGATGGCGCCGGCCAGCCGGGCGACCTGGTCAAAAGTATGCGCGGCCGACAGCGTCACGCGCAGGCGCGCCGTGTTCGCAGGCACGGTGGGCGGACGGATCGCCGGCACCCACAGGCCTTGCGCATGCAGGCTTGCCGCCACGCGCAGCGCTTCGTCGTTGGCGCCGATGACGATCGGCTGGATCGGCGTGTGCGAGACCGGACGCTGCCAGCGTTTCAACTGCAGCGCTTCGTCCAGTTGCGCGATCAGCACCGCCAGGTGCGCACGCAGTTGAGCGCCCTCCTCGCCCGCGATAATGTCCAGGCTCGCGAGCAGGGCATGGGCCAGCGCCGGCGGCGACGCCGTGGTGTAGATGTAGGGCCGGGCGCGCTGGATCATCAGCTCGATCACGCTCGCGTGCGCGGCGATGAAGGCGCCGGAGACGCCGGCGGCCTTGCCCAGCGTGCCGACGTAGACCAGGTTCGGCGAACGCAGCGCGCAATGTTCCAGCGCCCCGCGGCCGTTCGCTCCGAGCACGCCGAAGCCGTGGGCGTCGTCGACCACCAGCCAGGCGCCGTGGCGTTCGCACAGGGCCAGCAATGCCGGCAGCGGCGCGATGTCGCCGTCCATGCTGAAGACGCTGTCGGTGACGACGATCTTCGTCGCGGCGCTGCTCGCTTCCAGCTGGGCGGCCAGGGCGTCGACGTCGCCGTGCGGATACACGCTCACGCCGGCGCGCGCCAGGCGGGCGCCGTCGATCAGCGAGGCGTGGTTCAGCGCTTCCGAGAAAATCATCGCGTCGGGCTCGCTGCCCAGCGCGGTCAGCACGGCGAGATTCGCCATGTAGCCGGTGCTGAAATAGAGCGCGCGCGCCTCCTCGAGGTGGGGCGCGACGAAGTCCGCCAGGCGTTCTTCGAGCAGGGCGTGCGCCCGGCTGTGGCCGCTGATCAGGTGCGAGGCGCCGCTGCCGGCGCCGTACAGGCTGGCGCCTTCGCGCAGGGCCTCGACCACGCGCGGGTGGTTCGCCAGGCCCAGGTAGTCGTTGCTGCAGAAGGCCAGCATGGGGCGGCCATCAACCGTCTGCTGCGGCGCGCAGGCCGTGTCGGCGATGCGGCGGCGGCGCGTGAGGCTTTGCTGTTCCAGCACCGCGAGCTTGCGATGGACGCTTGCAATCAGGTCCATATACTCAGCCTGCAATCACGGATTCGAACACGGCCCGGGTGCGCACGGCGAGGAGGTCGATCTCCTCGTCGCCCAGCACGTAGGGCGGCATCATGTAGACGGTGCGGCCGATCGGGCGCAGCAGCAGTTCGTTCTCGACGGCCGCCGTGAAGAAGCGGCGCGCGAAGGTCGAGGCCTTGACCGGATCCGGCTCGATGGCGTCGAACGCGAAGATCATGCCGCGCTGGCGGAACTGGTGGGCGCGCTCGTGTTCGACCAGGGGCGCGAGCGCCACGGTCATCCTGGTCGCCAGTTCGCGGTTGCGGTTCAGGACGTCGTCGTCGCGGAAGATCTGCAGCGTCGCCAGCGCGGCGCGGCAGGCCAGCGGGTTGCCGGTGTAGGAATGCGAATGCAGGAAGCCGCGCGTGATGTCTTCGCTGTAGAAGGCCTGGTAGATCTCGTCGGTGGTCAGCACCAGGGACAGCGGCAGGTAGCCGCCGCTGATGCCCTTCGACAGGCAGAGGAAGTCCGGCCAGATCGCCGCCTGTTCGCAGGCAAAGAAGGTACCGGTGCGGCCGCAGCCGACCGCGATCTCGTCGGCGATCAGGTGCACGTGGTGACGGTCGCACAGTTCGCGCAGCAGTTCCAGGTAGAGCGGGTCGTACATGGCCATGCCGGTCGCGCACTGGACCAGCGGTTCCACAATGATCGCGGCGATCTTGTTGCCGCGTTCCTCGAACAGCTTTTCCACATCGTTCAATGCGCGGCGCGCCACGTCCTGGCTCGACTCTCCCTCGGTGGCGTTGCGCGCGTCCGGCGACGCGACCACGTGGGCGGCGCGCAGCAGTGGGCCGTAGGCGTCCTTGAACAGCGGCACGTCGGTGACGGCGAGCGCGCCGATGGTCTCGCCGTGGTAGCTGCCCTGCAGGCAGACGAATTCCTGCTTGTCCGGGTAGCCGGCGTTGCGCCAGGTGTGAAAACTCATCTTCATCGCGATCTCGACCGCCGAGGCGCCATCCGACGCGTAGAAGGCGTGGCCGAGCGCATGCTTGGTAAGTGCGGCCAGTTGTTCGGATAACTCGATCACCGGCTCGTGGGTAAAGCCGGCCAGCATGGCGTGCTCGAGTTTATCGAGCTGGTCTTTCAGCGCCGCGTTGATGCGCGGGTTCGCGTGCCCGAACAGGTTGACCCACCACGAGCTGATGCCGTCGAGGTAGCGCCGGCCTTCGTGGTCGTACAGCCACGGACCCTTGCCGTGGCTGACCGCGATCAGCGGCACTTCCTCGTGGTGCTGCATCTGCGTGCAGGGATGCCACACGCTGCGCAGGCTGCGTGCGATCCAGTCGGACGATGTCTGTTGCTTCAAAATGAATCCAATACTTCTCTAGTTCAGCCATGAGGGCTTGCGCTTCTCCAGGAAGGATGAAACGCCTTCGCGTCCCTCGCTTGACGCGCGGATCTCCGCGATCCGCCGCGCCGTGTCGTCCAGAAGTGCATCGCTGACCGGCTGGCCGACGATCTCGCGCACCAGCGTCTTCGCCTGTGCGACGGCGTGCGGGCTGTTCGACACGAGCGCCTTCACGATGCCGGCCACGGTGGTGTCGAGCGCCTCCATCGTCACGACTTCATGGGCAAAACCCAAGCGCAGCGCCGCCGTGGCGTCGAAACGCTCGGCGGTCAGGAAATAGCGGCGCGCGGCCTGCTCGCCCATGGCCTTGATGACGTAGGGCGAAATCGTCGCCGGGATCAGGCCCAGCTTCACTTCGGACAGGCAGAAGTTTACTCCTTCGGCGGCAACCACGACGTCGCAGGCCGCAACCAGGCCCATGCCGCCGGCATAGCAGTCGCCCTGGACCTTGGCCACGACGGGCTTGGGGCACAGGTAAATCGTGCGCAGCATGTCGGCCAGGCGCAATGCATCGGCATGATTCTCGTCGTGCGAGTAGCCGGCCATCTTCTTCATCCAGTTCAGGTCGGCGCCGGCGCAGAAGGCCGGGCCGTTGGCGGCCAGGACGATGGCGCGCACCAGCTCGTTGCGGCCGAGTTCGTCGAAAGCCAGCGCCAGCTCGGCAATCGCCCCCTCGTTGAAGGCGTTGCGCAGCTCGGGGCGATTCAGGGTGACGGTGGCGACCTTGTCGGTGATCGCGATGGTGAGGGTTTGATAATCCATGACCTGTCCTTTACATGCGCGCTGTTACATCCGGAAGACGCCGAACTTCGTTTCTTCGATCGGGGCGTTCAGCGCCGCCGACAGTCCCAGGCCCAGCACCATGCGCGTGTCCGCCGGATCGATGACGCCGTCGTCCCACAGGCGCGCACTGGCGTAATACGGGTGGCCCTGGTGCTCGTACTGCTCCTTGATCGGCTGCTTGAAGGCCGCTTCCTCATCAAGGCTCCATTGGCCGCCCTTGGCTTCGATGCCGTCGCGCTTGACGGTCGCCAGCACCGAGGCGGCCTGGTCGCCGCCCATCACGGAAATGCGCGCGTTCGGCCACATCCACAGGAAGCGCGGAGAAAACGCGCGGCCGCACATGCCGTAGTTGCCGGCGCCAAACGAGCCGCCGATGATGACGGTGAACTTCGGTACCGAAGCGGTGGCGACAGCGGTGACCATCTTGGCGCCGTTGCGGGCGATGCCCTCGTTTTCGTATTTCCGACCCACCATGAAGCCGGTGATGTTCTGCAGGAAGACCAGCGGGATTTTTCTCTGGCAGCACAGCTCGATGAAGTGGGTGCCCTTCAGCGCCGACTCCGAGAACAGGATGCCGTTGTTGGCGATGATGCCGACTTTCACGCCATAGATGTGGGCGAAGCCGCAGACCAGGGTCGTGCCATATCGCGCCTTGAATTCGTCGAACTCGCTGCCGTCGACCACGCGCGCGATCACTTCACGCACATCGAAGGGCTTGCGGGTGTCGACGGGAATCACGCCGTAGAGTTCTTCCGGCGCGTATTTCGGCTCGATCGCTTCGCGGCTGGCGCCCTGCACCGGTTTCACACGGTTCAGGTTCGAAACGATGGTGCGGGCCAAGGACAGCGCATGCAGGTCGTTCTGGGCCAGGTGGTCGACCACGCCGGACAGGCGGGTGTGGACGTCGCCGCCGCCCAGGTCCTCGGCGCTCACCACTTCGCCGGTCGCGGCTTTGACCAATGGCGGGCCGCCCAGGAAGATGGTGCCCTGCTCCTTGACGATGATGGACTCGTCGCTCATGGCCGGCACGTAGGCGCCGCCTGCAGTGCAGGAACCCATCACGACCGCGATCTGCGGGATGCCCTTGGCGGACAGGTTCGCCTGATTGTAGAAAATGCGGCCGAAATGGTCGCGGTCGGGGAAGACGTCGTCCTGGTTCGGGAGATTCGCGCCGCCGGAGTCGACCAGATAAATGCACGGCAAATTGTTCTGCTCGGCGATTTCCTGGGCGCGCAGGTGCTTTTTCACCGTCATCGGATAGTAGGTGCCGCCCTTGACGGTGGCGTCGTTACAGACGATCACGCATTCCTGGCCAGCCACGCGGCCGATGCCGGTGATGATGCCGGCCGACGGCGCCGCACCGTCATACATGTCGTAGGCGGCGAGCTGGGAAAATTCGAGGAAGGGCGTACCCGGATCGAGCAGCATCTGCACGCGGTCGCGCGGCAGCAGTTTGCCGCGGGCGACATGCTTGGCGCGCGCCGCCTCGCCCCCGCCTTCGCTGATTGCCGCCACTTTCGCGCGCAGGTCGTCGACGATGGTTTGCATGGCTGCGGCGTTGGCCTTGAAATCTTCACTGCGCGGGTTGAGTTTGCTCTCAATGTGGGGCATTGCCGTCCTCTAGTCTCTGTAGCGCCTGACAAACCCCCGTGACCTGCACCGAGGGCGTTGTCGGGCACTCTTATTTTGGGAAAGTGCCGTCCAGGTAGAACCAGCGGGGCGTGCCGCCGAGGTCCGGGTCGGGTTCGCGCAGGAAGCGGCTGACTTCATGCAGCCTGTGTGCGCGTCCGCCGACCTTGAAACGGGCGACGAATTCGACCGTATTCCGATCGCTGTCTCGATCGCTATCCGGATGATCCGGCAATTCTGCTTTACGTTGACGTAAACGTAAAGCAGATTTTATCTCAAGGCCGAGCCAGCGCAGGTTCTCGTCCTGGTCGAGGATCGCGTCATGCGGGCGGGTGCTCGGATGCCAGGTGGCGCGCAGGTAATCCTCGTTGCGCTGGGTGTAGGCGGTGTAGCGCGAGCGCATCAGGGCTTCGGCGGTGGGCGGCAGGGCGTCGCCGGCGAGGTAGGGGCCGCAGCAGGCGGCAAGGCTGGGGCCGCCGCAGGGGCAGCTCCCTTGGGAGACGTTCTTGGTAGACATGGCCGGATTATCCGCGATTTCGCCGGGGGCACAGCGTCCGGGCAGCGGCGTCCATGCCAGGCGAATAAAAATTTGCGTCGGGGGAATTGATATTCCTCAGAAACTCATGCTATGGTGTAAATACCGTACATACACGTACATACGACGTCGCCGCAGATGAGCACCACCGCCTTTGCTTCGCCCGTTTCACCAGCCGATCAACTCCAGCAGGCGCATGCCAGCCTGCGTTCGGGACAACTGGGGGCGGCGGCCGGCGCCCTGCGTTCCCTGCTTGCTTCCGAGCCGCACAGCACCTTCGGCTGGATGGTGCTGGGCGATACGCTCGAGCGCGCGGGGCTGAAGCGCGACGCGATCCGCGCCCGCGCCAACGGCTTGCGGCACGGCCGCCGCGCCGGCTACTTCCAGAACATGGCGACCACGCCGGAGCCATGGCGCCCGGTGATCCAGGGCGTGATCGCCGACGTCAACCGCCAGCTCTACGACACGGTAGGCCAGGGCCTGCAGCAAGTCCTGGCGACCCACGGCGCCTCGGCCATGCGGCGCGTGGTGCACGCGATGAACGCCTATCTCGGCCGCGTCCAGGACCGCCCGCGCAACCCGCACCAGGCGCCCAAGTTCCTGTTCTTCCCCGGCCTGGCCGAAGGTCCCTTCCACGACCCGGATTTGCACGCCTGGAGCGCGCGCCTGGTCGAGGCCTGGGACGGTATCCGCGCCGAGGCCCTGTCGGTGCTGCACGGCGACGGCGGCCTCGAATCCTTCCTGAGCTTCAAGCCGGGCCAGAGCACGAAGGGCTATCTCGACGGCGACGGGCCCAAGCCGGCCTGGGACGCCTTCTTCTTCTACCGTCATGGCCGGCGCTACGACGACAACCACGCACGCTGCCCGCTCACCTCGAACCTGCTCGAGAGCATCGAGCGCTGCGAGATCGAAGGCCAGGCCCCGGAAATCTGCTTCTCGGTGCTGCAGCCGGGCACCCACATCATGCCCCACCATGGCGTGACCAATACGCGCCTGGTGTATCACCTGCCGCTGCTGGTGCCGGACGACTGCGTGCTGAAGGTGTTCGGCGGCGGCGAGCACGCCTGGCGCGAGCGCGAGCCGGTGATGTTCGACGACACCTTCCTGCACGAGGCCTGGAACCGCTCGGCGCTGCCGCGCATCGTGCTGCTGATGGATTGCTGGAACCCGCACCTGACGGTCGAAGAGCGCCGCGCGATGCGCGTGCTGGTGGAGCTGATCAGCGCCTACCAGGACTTCAGCGATCCGGACTTCGAACGGGTGATCGCGGCCATCGGCGGCTGAGCAGCGGCGAGCGCTTCCCGGTGTCGAGCGACACCGGAAGAGCCAAATCAGCCGGTCATGGCGGCGGAGCAGCGCGCCATGTCAGCCTCGAAGTTCTCGAGTTTCGGTTTGTCTTGTTCCGATACTTTCGACTTGTCGACAGTGGTGAGCGTATTCACTACCGGCTTTTGCGAGAGCTTGCTCACATCTGGTTGCCCGAGTGCGAAAGTCGATTGCAGGCGCCGCAATTTGTCGTAGACGAGCCAGAAGTTTTGCCGTGCGGCTGACAGCGACCGCTCGGAGAATGTGCGTTCGTCGCCGATAAATTTGACCGAACCGTATTCGCTGTTCGCAACGTCCTGGGTCAGGAAATACATGCAGCGCATTGCCGCCGCCGCCAACTCGTAGTTTTGCGCCTGTACGGTAAGACGATACCGGTCGCTGTAGAGTCCCGCGCCGGCAGCACCCAGTGCGCCGGCTGCCGCGGTCTCGACAGACTTGCCGATGCCGCCGAGTGCGCCGATGACCCCCATCAGAAAACCTGTTTCGTTCGCACCGAACTCGTTGCGGCGTTTTCTATATGCTTCGCGCTCGTACAGGCGGTAATACGCGGCGAATTCATTCGACGCCTCGGATAGATCCTCTACTTTGGCGAAGGGGATGGCATCGTTCGCCGACGCAGGGATTTTCCCTTCGGTGCGTACTGGCTCGGGAATATGTATCGGATAAGTGCCGCAGGCGCCAAGCACCAAGGGCATCGAAATAACGGCAGCGCCGAGATAAGGTTTCATGGGTTGATGTGTACTTATTGACAATACACATATTTACATGAAGCATCTCAAGCTGCAACGGTTTTGATGTCGATAATCCGGTGTGTTTGGACTGCCCTCGAAGAGGGACGCAATGGACCTACTGTCTCAGCGCCAGCATGTCGAGCGCGAATGGCGGCGCCTTGCCCTGCATCAGGTCGCTCAGGATGCGCGCCGTGCCGGCGGCAAAAGTGAAGCCGAGCGGACCATGGCCGACGTTCAGCCACAGGTTCGATAGCGGCGTGGCGCCGATGATGGGGGCGCTGTTCGGCGTCGCCGGGCGCAGGCCGGCCCAGGCCGACACCTGGCTGTAGTCGGCCGCGTGCGGCATGGTTTCCCGCACCTGCCGCGTCAGGCTCCCGATGCGTTTCGGATTGAGCGTGAGGTCTTCGCCGACCATGTCGACCATCGCCGCCACCCGCAGCTTGTCGCCGATGCGCGCATACAGCACCTTGCGTTCGAAATCGGTGACGCTGATCTGCGGCCCGGTGTCGGTCGGGCGGATCGGCGCGGTGAGGCTGTAGCCCTTGAGCGGGTAGAGCGGCAGCTTGATGCCGACATGGGCCGCCAGGTTGCGGCTCTGGATGCCGGACGCCAGCACGAAGGCGTCGGCGCCGAGCGCGCCGATGCTGGTGTCGAGGCCGACCACGCGGCCGCCGGTGGCGACGATGCGCTCGACCTCGGCATGGATGAAACCTTGGAAGCGCGGGTGAAGCCGCACCCGCTCGGCCAGGGCCACGCAGAAGGCATGGCAGTCGGCCACCGCTTCGCCGGCGTTGTAGATGCCGCCGGCAAGCTGGCTGCGCGCCGCCGCCAGCGAGGGTTCGCGCTCGGCGCATTCCGCGCCGGTCCAGATGTCGCCGGCCGTGGCCTTGCCGGCGGCCTGCTCGAAGATCTTCGAGGAGCGGTAGACCACGAGCTTGCCGGCGTCGCGCCAGGCAAAATCGTCGGGCGAGATGATGGACCCGAGTTCCTGCATGCCGGCGCGCGACCATTCCCCGAGTTCGAGCAGCTTGGCCGTGGTGCGGCGGTTCGCCGCGGCCGTGCACTGGCCGAGGAAGCTGGCCAGCCAGGTCCACTGGCGCAGGTCGGCTTCCGGCCTGAAACGCAGCGGTCCGTGTTCCTGGAACAGCCACCCGATGGCCTTGAGCGGCACGCCGGCATCGGCCAGCGGAGACACGTAGCGGTAGCTCAGCTGGCCGCCATTGCCGTAGCTGGCGCCGCTGGCGAGTTCGGGAGCGCGCTCGACCAGGCTCACCTCGAAGCCGGCCTCGAGCAGCCACCAGGCCGAGGTGAGGCCGACGACCCCGCCACCGATGACGATTACTTGCTGCCTTTTTTGCTGGCCCCGTTGCTGCATCCCGACACACTTTTGTTTGCTGACATAAAGGAGGAGCTTAGGGGCTGGCTCCCTTTCGGGCTAATGAAAGTGACATGTCACGCCATAACCGCCGGTCATGCACGTTTTATGCGCCTTGCGTACGTTTAGCCAACAATGACATGGCGAAACATACTGGTGAGCACTTTTTCTTCGAAGCTGGCGAGCGCCGAATAGCGCCCTGGGAGGCTGCCCGGATCGCGCGCTGTGCCGCCGACCAGCACGATCATCCCATGGCGCCGCTTCGGATCGAAGGCGAACACCGAGCGCAGCCCGTAGGCGTCGCCGAGGTGGCCGACGGCGTCGAAACCGCCCTCGACCAGGCGCATGCCCGGCTGGTCCGGGAAGTGCGCGTTGCCCAGTCCCCAGGCGTTGAAAAAGCCGTTCAGGGTGTCGCCATTGCCGCCCTCGCCGTCGGCGGTCCACTGGCGCGCGAACATGCGCTCGAGCGTCTCCGCCTTCAGGATGCGTTGTCCCTCGTGCACGCCGCCGTTCATCAGCATCAGCATGATGGTTCCCAGGCCGCGCGCCGCGATGCGCAGGCCGCCCGTGGGGCTGAAGGGGGTGGCGTTGTCGCCGATGACGTAGTTCTCCAGGCCGGGCGGCGCGGCGGGCGCACGGACGCCGTAGTCGTCGGCCTGGGCGATCCAGGGGCCGTTTGCATTCCAGACTTCGGTGTCGACCGTGCGCTTGCGGTACAAGGCGGCGAGCTTCGCCAGCGCCTGCGGCGGCAGTTCGGAGGGGTTGTAGCCGCCCTCCAGGCCCAGCGGCTGCAGGAGCAGGCGCCGCATCAGGCGGTCGAAGCGCTCGCCCGTGACGCGCTCCATCAGCGTGCCGATCAGGCCCCAGCCGAGGTTGCAGTAGGTGAAGTAGGCGCCGGGGCCGGCTGTCGAGGCCCACATCGCGCCCGCGCCATGCAGGGAACCGCCAGGCAGGAGGAAGTCGCGCAGCGCCGTGCCGGCCGGGAAGGAATAGCCGGCGGCGTCGCGCAGCGAGGAGCGGTGGGTCAGCAAATGGCGCAGGGTGATGGCCTGCCCGGGGAAGTGCGGATTGCGTAACGTAAAACCCAGGTAGGCCGAGACGTCGGCGTCGAGCGCGACCTTGCCGTCTTCCAGCAGGCGCATCAGGCCGAGCGTGGTCACCATCTTCGAGATCGAGGCGATGCGGTACAGGGTGTCCGGCGTGGCCGGCAGGTCCTGGGCGGGCGTGGCGCCGATGCGGCGGCGTCCCCAGGCGCCTTCGAAGGCCGGCTTGCCGTCGCGGATCGCCAGCACCGACAGGCTCGTCAGCTCGCAGGCGGGATCCTGCGCAATCTCTGCCAGCTCGCGCGCGAGCCGCGCGTGCGCCGCCTCATGTGCCACATTCGCGCCGCCGGGCGCCAGCGCCCACAAAGGCTCGGCGGCACCCAGCAATGCCAGTCCCAGCACCGTCCGCCTGCCTTGATTCATGCTTGTCCTCTCCTGTATGGCCTTGCCCGAGCATAGGCACTGCTCGCCGCGCTCGCCAATGAAATGCCGTGAGCGCCGCATAACTTTTTGATATGCTGCCGCGCAAATAATAAAGCCTGCGCATACAAATTTCCGCTTGCGAGCGCGGCCCTGCCCTTACACTTGGCGTTTATGAACCAGCCCATCACCGACTTCAAGGTCGACCTGAACGACAACTCCCCGCTGTACATGCAGCTGGCGCGCAAGCTGATGCAGGACGTGCGCGAGGGACGCTACCAGGCCGACCAGGCCTTGCCCTCCGAGCGCACCCTGTCCGAGCAGCTCGACGTCTCGCGCGTCACGGCGCGCAAGGCGATCGACCAGCTGGTCGAACAGGGCCTGGTGGTGCGCCGCCGCGGCTCGGGCAACTACATCGCGCCGCGCATCGAGCAGCCGCTGTCGAACCTGTCGAGCTTTTCCGAGCAGTTGCAGCAGCGCGGCTATACGCCGAATTCCCACTGGCTGCGGCGCGAAGTGGTGGCGGCCGACGCCGACGAGCAGCTGGCGCTGGGCCTGTCGCCGGGCGCCCGGGTGGCACGCCTGGAACGCCTGCGCCTGGCCGACGAGGTGGTGATGGCGTATGAGACCAGCGTGATCCCGGCCAACGTGCTGCCGGATCCGCAGGAGGTGTCGCATTCGCTGTACGCCCACCTCGAGCGCGGCGGCCAGGTGCCGGTGCGTGCCCTGCAGCACATCCGCGCCATGAACGCCTCGCAGGAGCTGGCCGACCGCCTCGGCGTGCCGGAAGGCCAGGCGGTGCTGTTCATCACCCGCGTCGGTTACCTGGAGTCAGGCGTGGCCGTCGAGCTCACCCATTCCTACTGCCGCAGCGATTATTACGACTTCGTCGCCGAGCTGCGCCGCACGCCTGCCTGAGTTGCCGAATCCCGCGCCATCGCGTTTCGGCATAACTTTTGGGCATAACTACGGACCTTCCTTTCATGGGAGGTATTGCGTAATTGGTATTACACTGGTTTTATCGAAAATCCCGTTTGGACCGCCGCGACCATGCTGAAGACCGAAACCCCAGCCCAGGACCATGCCCAGCTCGACCAGTATCCGACCGCGGAACTGGTGAATGCGCTGGTGGATGACCAGCTCAACGCGGTCAATGCGGTGCGCGCCGCCGCGCCGCGCCTGGCCGCCGCCGTGACCGCCGCGCTGCCGCGCGTGGAAGCGGGCGGACGCCTGATCTATGTCGGCGCCGGCACCTCGGGCCGCCTGGGCGTGCTCGACAGCGTGGAGCTCTACCCCACCTTCTCCTGGCCGCATGGCCGCGCCGTGGCCTTGCTGGCCGGCGGCAGCGACGCCATGTTCGTCGCGGTCGAAGGCGCCGAGGACGACGCCGTGCAGGGCGCGGCCGACCTGGATTCGGTGAACGTCACGGCCGACGACGTCGTGCTGCTGATCGCCGCCTCGGGCGCCACCCCGTATGTGCTGGGCGCCCTGCGCCGCGCGCGCGAACTGGGCGCGCTGACCATCGGCTTCGCCAACAACGTCGACGCGCCGGTCGCCAACGAGGCCGAGATCGGCATCACCCTCGATACGGGGCCGGAAGTCATTTCCGGCAGCACCCGCCTGAAGGCCGGCACCTCGCAGAAGATCGCCCTGAACAGTTTTTCCAGCGCCTTGATGGTGCGTTTAAACAAGGTTTATGGGAACCTGATGGTAGACTTGAAGGCTACCAACGCCAAGCTGGTGCGCCGTGCCATCCGCCTGACCTCGTTTGCCACCGGGGCGAGCGAGGACGCCGCGCGCGCCGTGCTGGAACAGTGCGATTTCCACGTCAAGACCGCGATCGTGGCCTTGTCCAAACAAACCGGTGTCGAGCAAGCACGGGCCTTGCTGGAAGCGGCCCGCGGCAGCGTGCGCCAGGCCCTGGCCGTGTAAAGGCAGGGCCGCTCCGGCGCTGCCGGGCACGGTTTTCCTCTGACCCGAACACGAAAGAGTTATGCAAACTTCGCAAGCGAAAAGTCCGTGGCTGTGGGTGCCGTCGCTCTATTTTGCCCAGGCCATTCCCTACGTGGTGGCGATGCAGTTGTCGGTCATCATGTACAAGGACCTGGGGATCTCGAATACCGACATCGCCTTCTACACCAGCCTGCTCTACCTGCCCTGGGTGATCAAGCCCCTGTGGTCGCCGGTGGTCGACATGTTCGGCACCAAGCGCGGCTGGACCGTCCTGCTGCAACTGGTGGTGGCCGCTTCCCTGGTGGCGGTGGGCGCGGTGCTGCATTTGCCGGTGTTCTTCAGCGTCAGCCTGGCCGTCATGTGGCTGATGGCCTTCAGTTCCGCCACCCACGACATTGCCGCCGACGGCTTTTATATGCTGGGCCTGCGCCAGAAGGACCAGGCCGCTTTCGTGGGCGTGCGCAGCACCTTCTATCGCCTCGCGAACCTGGCCGGACAGGGGCCGCTGGTGGTGCTGGCCGGCTACCTGGCCGTATCGCTGGGTGACGCGCACCAGGCCTGGTCGATCGTGTTCTTCGTGCTGGCCGGACTGTTTACCCTGGCCTTTGCCTGGCACCAGATGATGCTGCCGCGTCCGAAGGACGACCACGCGGTGGCGCGCGGCGCCAACCCGCTGGCCGAATTCTTCGGCACCTTCGGCGCCTTCTTCGGCAAGCGCGACATCTGGCTGATCCTCGGCTTTATTTTGACCTTCCGCCTGGGCGAATCGCAACTGCTGAAGCTGGTCGCCCCCTTCCTCAAGGATCCCCTCGAAAAAGGCGGCCTGGGCCTCTCCACCGCCCAGTACGGCATCGCCTACGGCACCATCGGCATCATCTTCCTGACGATTGGCGGCCTGGCCGGCGGCTACCTGATCTCGCGCCTGGGCCTCAAACGCTGCCTGTGGCTGATGGTGTTCGCGGTGCACCTGCCCGACCTGGTGTTCGTCTACCTGTCGCAGGCGCAACCAACCAATTTTTATCTGATCTCCGCTTTCCTGGCGATTGAACAGTTCGGCTACGGCTTTGGCTTCACGGCCATGATGCTGTACATGATCATGGTCTCGGAAGGCGAGCACAAGACCGCGCACTACGCGATCTGCACCGGCTTCATGGCCCTGGGCATGATGGTGCCGGGCATGTGGAGCGGCGCGCTGCAGGAATTCCTGGGTTATAAAAACTTCTTCATCTGGACCTGCCTGGCGACCATCCCGGCGTTCATCATGGCGGCGCTGGTGAAGATCGATCCGGAGTTCGGGAAGAAGTAAGCACTACGGTACAGCTGTGCAGCGGCTGGTTGGACGCGTGGGCAGAAAACCTGCCCACCCTACGGCCCATGCAAAGGATGTAGGGTGGACGGCTTCGCCGCCCACGCGTCCACCGGCGTGTGCGTACCGAAAAAACATACAAACAGGAGACGCATTACCAATGAGCGACCCCTCCGGCCGCCTCGATTCGCTCGACGCCTTCCGCGGCTTCACCATCGCCGCCATGGTGCTGGTCAACAATCCCGGCGACTGGAGCAACCTGTATTCGCAACTGGCGCACGCCCCTTGGCATGGCTGGACCTTCACCGACACCATCTTCCCCTTCTTCCTCTTCATCGGCGGCGTGTCGATGGCCCTGTCGCTGGGCCGCCTGGCCGCGGCCGGCGCCGACAAGCCGAGACTACTGCTGAAGCTGGCCAAGCGCGCCATGCTGATCTTCCTGATCGGCTTCCTGCTGAACCTGATCCCGTATTTCAACTTCGAGAAGGTGCGCATCCCGGGCGTGCTCCAGCGTATCGCCTTGTGCACCCTGCTGGCCGCCCCCATCGTGGTCTACTGCGGCTGGCGCATGCAGCTGGCGATCATCGCTGTTCTCCTCACCGTGTACAGCGCGCTGATGCTGTTCTACCCGGTGCCCGGCATCGGCGCCGGCGTGCTCGAGCCCGGCAAGGACTTCGGCGCCTGGATCGACCGCATGGTGCTCGATGGCCACATGTGGGTGCAGTCGAAAACCTGGGATCCGGAAGGGCTGTTCAGTACGCTGCCCGCCCTGTGCAGCCAGTTGTTCGGGGTGCTGGCGGGGCGCTTTTTGCTATCGAAACTGAACCGCACGGAGCAGACCGTCTGGATGCTGCTGGCCGGCCTGCTCTTCGTCTGGCTGGGCGTGATCTTCGACAGCATCCTCATGCCGATCAACAAAAGCCTGTGGACGCCGTCCTACTGTCTCCTGATGACGGGCTGGGCTTTGCTAATATTCAGCGCCTTCTTCTGGTTGCTCGACGTCAATTCCTACCGCGCGCTGCGCGAGGCGGCGGCGCGCTGGACCCATCCGTTCAAGATCTACGGCATGAATGCCTTGTTCATCTTCGCGTTCTCGGGACTGGTGGCGAAAATGCTCGGCTTCATCAAGCTGGACCAGCCGGACGGCGGCACGCTGTCGCTCGGGCGCAGCCTGTATGCGCCGATCCGGGACTTGCCGATCGGGGCGGTGAATAGCTCGGTGCTATACGCGCTGCTGTTCAACGCCTGCATGTTCGCCATCGCCTGGTTCATGTGGCGCCGGAAGTGGTTTGTGAAAGTGTAATCATCGATAAGAATAGGGGAGCGGTAGTGCAAGCTGATAAGAAAAGACGGGCGTTCGCGCTTGCGGGCGTCGCCGGCGTATTGGCCATGAGTGGATTCCTGGGCGCCTGCTCGACGCCGGGAACGCAGAACGCGACCACGCCGGACGGCAGCATCATCGCCAGCGGCGAGCTGCCGCCGGCCGCGCCGCGCGAATTCCGCGCCGCCTGGGTCTCGACGGTCGCGAACATCGACTGGCCGAGCAAGCAGAACCTGAACGCGGCCCAGCAGCAGGCCGAGGCAATCGCCATCCTCGACCGCGCCAAGGCCATGAACATGAATGCCATCGTGCTCCAGGTGCGTCCGTCGGCCGACGCCATCTATGCCTCGAAGATCGAGCCATGGTCGGAATACCTCACCGGCACGCAAGGCCAGGCGCCCCAGCCCTGGTACGATCCATTGAAATTCTGGGTGACCGAGGCGCACGCGCGCGGCCTGGAGCTGCACGCCTGGTTCAATCCCTACCGCGCGCGCCACGACGGCGCCCGCTCGCCGGCGGCAAGCAACCACATCACCCGCGCTAACCCGGCGGCCGTGAAGCGTTACGGCAAGTTCATGTGGATGGACCCGGGCGAGGAATCGGCATCGAAGCAGACGCTCGACGTGGTGCTCGACGTGGTGCGCCGCTACGACATCGACGGCGTCCACATCGACGACTATTTCTATCCTTACCCGATCGAGGCGACCCCGGCGGTGGCCGGCAACCAGGCCGCGCTCGACGGCAAGCCGGCGACCAAGGCCGAGCTGGACTTCCCCGACACCCCGGCCTGGGAGCGCTACCTGGCCGGCGGCGGCAAGCTCGACCGCGCATCCTGGCGCCGTGACAACGTCAACCGCCTGATCGAGGACATGTACAAGGGCATCCACCGCGAGAAGAGCTGGGTGCGCTTCGGCATCAGCCCCTTCGGCCTGGGCCGTCCGGACCGCCGTCCGGCGGGCATCGCCGGCTTCTCGCAGTACGACAAGCTGTATGCGGACGCGGAATTGTGGCTGCAGAACGGCTGGCTCGACTACTTCACGCCCCAGCTGTACTGGGCGCGCTCGCAGACCGCGCAGGCCTACGACGTGCTGCTCGACTACTGGATCGGCCAGAACACCATGGGCCGCCACATCTGGCCGGGCCTGTTCACCAGCCGCATCGGCGCCCCGAGCAAGGACTACCAGCCGCAGGAAATCCTGGACCAGATCGGCGCGACCCGTGCGCGCCCGCAGGCGGGCGGTCACGTACACTTCAGCATGGTCGCGCTGATGCAGAACCGCAAAGGGATCAGCGACCAGCTGCGCACCCAGTTGTACACCACCCCGGCGCTGGTGCCGGCCACGCCCTGGCTGGGCAGCACGAAGCCGGGCCTGCCGCAGGCGAAGGCGACGCGTTCCGCCAAGGGCGTGGCGTTGAAATTTACTGCCGGCAAGGCGAACTCGCTGTTCACGGTGTGGGAGCGGCATGGCAACGAGTGGAAATTCCACGTGTTGCCGGCGTCGACGGTGGACTGGAAACTGGCTGACGATGCGCGCCTGGGCGCGGCGGATGCGGTGTTCGTCGGGGCGGTGGACCGCTTGGGTAACGAGAGCGATCGGGTGCAGGTGTATCGCAAGCAGTGAGTTGTTCGCACAGCGGCGCGTTTGATGGATTTCCGCGAACGGCGCCGATGTGCAACCGGTGAGACCGCGTGGGCTCAGGAGCCCACCCTACGAAACCGGTTCTTGTAGGGTGGGCTCCTGAGCCCACGCGGTATGGAACCGTAGCGCACCCCGACAATAAAAAGCACCTCATAACCTCAACGCATGCACTGACGGCCACCATTCATTCGCCCCAGCCACACGCAGGACTTACACTTCGCTCCATGTCGAACCACCAACACGCACCAGACCCCGCCATCGGCCTCGGCATCGACGCCGGCGGCACCCAGACCCGCTGGGCATTGGCGAGCGCAAACGGCGCGCTCCTGGCCGAAGGCATCGTATCCGGCCTGTCGGCCCTGCAGATGGCAACGAACGACGGCCGCCAGGCCGTGCGCGCCACGTTCGACGAGCTGGCCCGTCAGGTGCTGGCGGTCGCGCGCCCGGGCCGGGTGCGTGCCGGTCTCACCGGTTTCGGCGGCGAAGGCGAACAATTGCAAGGCTGGCTTGCCGACCTGCTCGGCATCGCACCGGATGCCATTTCGCTCTGCAACGACATCGAGATCGCCTACCGCGCCAGCTTCGCGCCGGGCGAAGGCTACCTGGTCTATGCCGGCACCGGCTCGATCGGCGCCTTCATTGACGCGGACGGCGCATTCCACCGCGCCGGCGGGCGCGGCGTCGTGCTCGACGACGGCGGCGGCGGCTTCTGGATCGCCAGGGAGGCGCTGCGCCACATCTGGCGCAACGAGGACGAATGCCCGGGCCGCTGGGAAAGCTCGCCCATGGCCCATGCCGTGTTCGAACACGTCGGCGGAGCGGACTGGGCCTTTTCCCGCCAGTTCATCTATGGCCAGGAACGCGGCGAAGTCGGCAAGCTGGCGCTGGCCGTCGCCGCCAGCGCCGAGCGCGACCCGGCAGCCGCCGCCATCCTGCAGGACGCCGGCCGGGAACTTGCGCGCCTGGCGAATGCCCTGATCGCGCGTTTCGGACCGCGTCCGGTGGCGCTGGCCGGCCGCGCCGCCGAGCTGCACCCGTCCATCGCCGCCGCCATGCGCGCCGCCCTGCCGGCGCCCGTGACGCTGACCCAGACCGCCATGCGCGCCCACCATGCCGCCGCCCGCCTGGCCGCGCTGGATGGCGCCTGCTAATCCATCTTCATTTTCGGGACCTTCAATGAAAAAACTGTTTGCCGCCTGCCTGATTGCCCTGCTCGCCGGTTGCGCCACGGGGCCGCGCATCGACAAGAGCTATACGGCGAAAGGCCAGGCCAGCCGCGTACGCTTCCTGGTGCTGCATTACACCGTGTCCGACAAGCCGGCTTCGCTGAAGATCCTGACCGAGAAGGAAGTCAGCTCCCATTACCTCGTCACCGACGATCCGAAACCGGTCGTCTACGGCCTGGTCGACGAGACCCGCTCCGCCTACCACGCCGGCATCTCGAGCTGGAAGGGTTATACGCAGCTGAACAACAGCTCGATCGGCATCGAGATCGTCAATGCCGGCTGGAAGGACACGCCGCAAGGCCGCGTCTTCGCGCCCTTCCCGCAGTCCCAGATCGACGTGCTGGTGCCGCTGATCAAGGACATCGTCCAACGCCACAAGATTGCGCCGGAAAACGTGGTCGGCCACAGCGACATCGCGCCGCTGCGCAAGCAGGACCCGGGTCCATTGTTCCCCTGGCACCAGCTGGCCCAGGCCGGCCTGGTCGTGTGGCCGGACGCGAACCGCGTCGCCGCCGTGCGCCAGGTGTTCAATATCGCGGCGCCGGACGCCGTCTGGTTCCAGAAGAGGCTGGCGCAGCACGGCTTCGCCCTGGCCCAGACCGGCGTGTTCGACCAGCCGACCCGCACGGTGATCGCCGCCTTCCAGATGAAATACCGCCCGGCCAACATCGCCGGCGAGCCGGATGCCGAAACCGCGGCCCTGCTCGAAGCGCTGACCACGCCGGCGAACGCGCCGCTGCCGCCGGTGCCGGTGGCGCCTGCCGCGCCGGTGGTGCCGGTTCCGGTGCCGGGCGTGCCGCCCGTGAACCCGACCGCGCCCGTGCCGCCGCCGGTGCCCACCTTGCCGCCGGTGCCCGCAGTGCCGCCAGCCCCGGCCGTGCCGCCAGTTCCGGCCGTGCCGCCAGCGCCGGCCATCCCGCCGGCGGCGCCGGCCCAGCCCGCGCCGCCGGTGCCGACCGTGCCGCCGATTCCACCGGCGACCACCACTCCGGCGACGCCGGCGGCGCCAGCTGCGCCAGCCCCTGCGCCGGCCGCGCCGGTTGCGGCCAGCCCACAGTGACGCCTCGCCATGGTTGGGTATTTTCTGTATCCTTCGACCGGTCCGCGCCCGGCGCGGGTGTCTGATTGAAGGATTGAAGCAATGCGCCTGCGTCACATCGAAGTTTTCCACGCCATCATGCAGGTCGGCACCATCAGCGGTGCCGCCCAGGTTCTCCACATCTCCCAGCCGGCAGTGACGAAAGTGCTGCAGCATGCCGAGCTTCAATTGGGCATGCCGCTGTTCGAACGCGTGCGCGGCAAGCTCTATCCGAAACCGGAAGCGCACCGCCTGTTCGCCGAAACCGAAAAGCTCAACCGCGACCTGCAGGGTATCCGCCGCCTGGCCGCCAGCCTGAAGGGCCGCGCCCACGAGACGGTGCGCCTGGTGTCGACCCCGACGCTCGCCATCAGCGTGCTGCCGCAGGCGATGACGCTGTGGCGCCGCGACTTCCCCGAAACCCGCTGCGAGCTGGCGACCTTCCACACCAGCGAAATCGTCAATGCGCTGCGCCTGGGCGAAGCGGACCTCGCCCTGTCGCTGCAGGACCCGCGCCACCCCGGCATCGTCGCCGAGCCGATCGCCCAGGGCATGCTGACGGTGATGGCGCCGGCCGGCACCTGGAGCGAGCCTGAATGCGCCCAGCCGATCGGCCCCGAGGGCCTGACGGGAGAACTGATCGGCCTGGCGGACAACGATCCGCTGGGAGAAATCGTGGTCGCCGCCTGCGAGGCCCAGGACGTGCAGCCGGTGTTCCGCACCGTGGTGCAGACTTACCAGATCGCGCGCTCGCTGGTGGAAGCCGGCGCCGGCACCGCCGTGGTCGACCCGTTCACGGCCGCTTCGGCCGCGCCGGACAAGGTGCAGCGCCGCCTGTGGGCGCCGAACATGCCGGTGCAACTGTATTTGCTGACCGCCAGTCACGCGCCGCTGTCGCACGGGGCGCGCGAACTGGCCAACTGTATCGGCGCGATCGCCCGCGCCTGTCTCGAACGAGGAAGTCCATGAGCATGGAAGCAGCAGGTGCCACGGTCGCCAGCGAAGACATCGCCGGCAGCCCGGAATTTCGCCACCTGTCGTCGATCGCGGGCATCCGCGTCGACCTGCGCTACGCCAGCGCCAACAATTTCGTCGGCCGCGATTTGTATTCGCCTTTCGACTGCGCCTGGCTGCACCGCGACGCCGCCGCCGCGCTGGAACAGGTGGTGGCCTATCTCGCCGTACGCGCCCCCGGCCACACGGCGCTGGTGCTCGACGCCCTGCGCCCGCAGCGCGTGCAGCAGCAGTTGTGGGACGCGCTCGAGGGCACCGGCCTGCAGATGTACCTGGCCAACCCGGCGCGCGGCTCGATCCACTCCTACGGCATGGCGCTCGACATCACCATCCTCGACCCCGCAGGCCGCGAGCTCGACATGGGCACCTGCTTCGACGACATGACCGACCTGTCGCACCCGGCGCTGGAAGAAGGTTTTCTGGCCGCCGGCAAATTGACCGAACAGCAGGTCGCGAATCGCCAGCTGCTGCGCGACGCCATGTTCCAGGCCGGCTTCCTCGGCATTCGCACCGAGTGGTGGCATTTCGATTGCGGCGACCGGGATGTCGTGCGCGCGACCTTCCGGCGCGTGCTGTAGGTTTTGTTGAGGCGGCATTCGCATCCGGCATTGCCATGCCGTTGACCGTTGACCGTTAGACGGTAGCCGGCTTATCGTCGGCCATCCTGCTCGGACCGCATGGTTTCAAGTCACCGTTGAACGCGTGGGCGGCGCGCACGCTCCCTACCTGCACGCGTCAGGGTGGAGCCGCCCACCCTTGTATCTTGATCATATTGGTGGTTAGCTACTACCAATAGAGGTGAAGACCAGCTTGAGCCCACCCTGAAGGCATGGACCTTGTGGTGTAGATGAAGCCCTTCACCTCGTTCCCACACCATTACAAAACACTGGACGGTAGCCAAGGGCGTTGACCCTGCATGCACAAGGTGAGTGGGTGTGATGATCAAGAACACAAGGAGAATCAATGTTTTACCTGGGCGTTGACGTTGCCAAAGCCAAGCTCGATTGCATGTTGCTCGATACCTCGAACGGCAAGCGGAAGTCGAAAGTCATTCCCAATACGCCAGCCGGCTTTGCCCAGTTGCTTGAATGGCTGGACAAGCACAATGCCGAGCGGCCGCATGTCGTGATGGAGCCGACCGGGGTGTATCACGAAGCGGCAGCGCTGGCGCTCACCGATGCTGGCTTGACGCTATCGCTGGTCAATCCAGCCCAACTGCGCCAGTTTGCCCAAGGCCTGGGTATCAAGACCAAGACCGACAAAGCCGATAGCACCGTATTGGCCCGCTATGGCGAAACCCAGAAGCCCGAGGCTTGGCAACCGCCATCACAGTCCGCTCGACGCCTGAAAGCCTTGCTGACTCGGCGTGACGCCCTGGCTGATGATCTGCTGCGTGAGAAAAATCGACAGGAGGCCAGCGAGTTTGGGCAGGCACCTGAAGCAGTGAAGGAGTCGATTGCCCAATCGATCGCTTTTCTGGAAGCAGAATTGAAGCGACTGGAAAAGATGATTCAGGACCATATCGACGATGATCCAGACCTGCGCAACAAAAAGGATCTGCTCGAATCGATTCCCGGTGTCGGAGAGCGTGTCTCGACCCACATGACTGCGCTGTTTGCTGCCAGAACATTTGAGCGCGCCGAGCAGCTGGCCGCCTACCTGGGCTTGGTACCTGTGCAGTGGGAATCGGGCTCATCGGTGCGTGGACGGCCTCGCATGTCCAAGGCAGGCCCTGCGCACCTGCGCAAGCTTCTCTACATGCCAGCCGTGAGTGCACGGCGCTGGAATCCTCACATCAAAGCCATGAGCGAACGGTTACTTGCCAAAGGCAAGGCCAAGATGGCCGTCATCGGCGCCTGCATGCGCAAGCTGGCCCACCTGTGCTTCGGTGTCGTCCACTCAGGCAGGCCTTATGAACCGAATTACGCTATGTAAGCCTTGACGTGCAAGACGGTATCTACGTCGCTCCGCTCCACGCACGATTGGGTCTGCGCACAGGGTTTCGTAGGGTGGACACCTGTGTCCACGCGGTCTCACCCTTCGCATGACGGCGAAGCCTCGTAGGGTGGGCTCTTGAGCCCACGCGGTCTCACCCTTCGCACGACGGCGAATCCTCCGCCCGCGCTAACGTGCGTCCGCACACACTTGAGTTTTCTCAGCCTTTCCCCTCATCGCGCCCGGACAATCGGGGAATACCAACGGAAGATTTGACGCCCCTGCTTGACTGCCCAGGCTGCTTCTTCCGCACGATCAATTCCATCCCCAACGGACAAGAGAGGTGCGTAATGAAAGCTTCGATGATCGCTGTCGCCGTGGCCGCCACGCTGGCGGGTTGCAGCACCGGCAGCGGCAACATGTTCGCGTCGCGCGACCGCACGGTCGAATACATCCGCGTCTTCGACATCAAGACCGACGCCAACGGGCAGGCGGTGGCGCGCGCCGCCAGCGAAGGCATCAGCCGCAACGTCGGCAACGCCAACGTGGCCACGCCCCTGCCGGAGAACGCCGAGGTGCAGGACCAGCCGGGCCGCTTCAAGCTGCCCGACCTCGCCGGCGCGCCGCCGGGCTCGGTGCCGGCGCGCGGCCCCAGCTGCGAAGGCGCGAGCTGGACGGCCAAGGCCAATCCGGACGTGCGCGGCACTCCGAACATGAACATCGTCGCCTGCCTCTTCCCCTACAAGGGCGGCTACCACCTCGACATGTACGCGGCCTTCGACAAGAAAGAAGGCGGCTGGCTCGAGTGGCCGCGCCGGGCCTACGGCTATGTGCTGGGCACGCCGGACAAATACGCGGAAAAGACCATGCTCGACATCGTGCGCACGATCCGCGAGACCACCAACGCGCAGGTGGCCCTGGTCGAAGCGAAACCGGAAGTGGCCGGCGCGCCCTGGCTCGAACCGGCAGGCGTGGCGCCGCGCACCAGCCAGACCTCGAAGCCCTGATGGCATGAAATATTATTTCTGAAAGGAGGTGCTGCTGAAATATTATTTCAGCCCCGGCAAGCCGGCCTGGTCCCACCCGTCCGCGTGCGCATCACGCCACCTGATGGGGCGCCGCCGGCCTGCGCCTGGCCTAGTCGATGACCATGATCTTCGCGTCCGGATCCGTCATGCGCACGAAGCGCACGACCGAATCGGTGCTCACGGTGTCGATCTGGCCGGCCATGCGGCGCTCGAAAGGATGGTCGTCGAAGGCGACATTGGCGCGGAACATGCGCGCGCCCAGGCGCACCGCCGCCGGAATCTCCACCGTCAGCGGCTGGTAGCGGATCGAGCGCAGCCAGGCCTGGGCTTCGGCGCGCGTTTCGACTTGTCCGGCCGGAGCGGTCGCCGCGGCCAGGGATTCGAGCACCCACTGGTTCGAGTTCTGGTACTGCGTCGAGTACACGTAGGCCAGCATGTTGTAGTGCGGCTCGTGCAGCCGTAGCGGGGTGCGCGTGCCGAACAGGCCGGCCAGGCGCGCCTGCATCGCAGGGCCGGGAATCACGACCTGGGCCTCGTGGCGGTACAAATCGGTCAGGAAGAAGTTGCCCATGCCTTCGTTGTACAGGCTGGAAGCGGCCGTGTTGCAATCGTTGAGCGCGTGGACGACGGTCCAGCGGCCCGCCGGATGCTCGCGCACCGCCACGCCCATGTGCGAGTAGCGCAGGCGGTAGCGGCTCAGGTCCTGGCCCGCGCGCGACACCAGCGCCACCTTCGCGCCGCTGGCCTCCAACGCCTGCACGGTGCGCTGGGCCAGGTCCATCGACATGACGACCTCGTTCGGCGTCAGCGGCTTTTCCGCGCAGGCCTGGCCGGCCCGGGCAGGAAGGGCGCAGGCCAGCAAGGCCAGCAGGGCCGCGGACAGGAGCGCGGGCAGGGGTGTCGGTTGAACCGCGGGCGGCAGGCGGCGCATCTCAGCCCGCCCGCGCGTGATGCAGCAGGGCCTTGCCCGCCTCGTTCGGGATGAAGGCAATCGCCTTGCCCGACATCACGAGCACGTGGCCGGTCGAGGCCGTCACCACTTCCAGCGCGGTGCCGGCCGCGATCGACAGTCCGCCGATGGCCTTGCCGGACAGGCGCAGCGTCGCCCGGCTGCCGTCGGCCAGGCTTTCGACCACGATGACCAGGCCTTCGCCGACGGCCTGGACGCTGGCCACGACCACGCTGCCGGCGGCCGCGACGCCGAGAATCGACCCGAACACGACCACGCCCGACAAATTGGCGCTGGCCTGGGAAGCGGTGGACTGGCCAGCCGCCGGCGCGCTGGCGCAGGCAAGGCCGAGCAGGGATGCGAGCAGGGAGGTGAGCAGAATCCGTTTCATGCGATGCTCCTTTGATCAGGTGCAGGCATCATCACGAAATCGCGGGCGCAGGCCAATCGAGGCGTGCGGAGTATTGTTTGATTGACGCGGCGGTATCGTTCTACGATACCCGGCGTATCCGCACCGGCGGCGGCATCGGCGGGCTGCCGCCACCGGTGCGCGAGCGGGAGATCAGCGCAGCACCGGACCGGCCGGCGCCGGCGCCGCTGCCGTAGCGGGCGCCGTCGTCATCCCTGACCTCGCCACCCACTCCACCAGCGCATCGACCACCGCGCGCCCGCGTCCATCGCCGGCGCGCTCGTCGTTCACCATCGCCACCACCACGTGTTGCGTGCCGGCCGCGTCCGGCACATAGCCGGCCAGCGCCACCACATTGCGCAGGGTCCCGGTCTTCAGGCGCGCGCGGCCGGCGGCGAGGGTGCCTTGCAGGCGGCGGCGCATGGTGCCGTCCATGGCGGCGATCGGCATGCTGGCCTGGAATTCCGGCGCCCAGTTGCTGCGCAGGCCCGCTTTCAGCAGGCCGCCCATTTGCAGCGGACTGATGCGTTCGATGCGCGACAGGCCTGAGCCGTTCTCGATCACGAAACCGCTGTCGTCGATGCCCTGGGCCCGCATCCAGTTGCGCACCGTCTGGTCGGCGCGCGCATAGGTGGTCTGGCCGGGCAGTTGCGGCAGCGGGCGGCTGCCCAGCAGCGGATCGGCTTCCAGCGCGCCCAGGCTCAGGAACAGGGTGCGCGCCAGCGCATTGTCCGAGGGTTTATTGGTGTCGCGGACGATTTCCGGCAGTGCCCGTGACACATGGGCCGCCAGCACGCGCGCATCCGGCGGCGCCACGCCCTCGACGGTCTTGCCGTCCAGCTTGCCGCCGAGCTGTTTCCACTTCATGCGGAACAGGCCGTCGATGTAGTCGTCGCGGTCGACCACGTTGATGCTGTAGGTCTTCGCGCAATTTTTCGGGAAGGTCCCGTGCAGCACCACCTTGATGCGGCCGTTTTCCTGCTTCACCGCTTCCGGCAGCTTCCAGCCGTCTTCCCATTTCGCGCAGTCGGCGTCGATCAGGGCCATGTCGGAGGTGATGCGCACGCCGGCCAGCGCGGGCTGCATGTCCAGCTTCAGGCGCTTGCCATCCGAGCGCATGTCGATCTGCAGCATGTTCTTGTTGACCAGGAGCGCGTCGGGAATGACGTTGTAGTACGCCTCGGGCGCCTCGTCGAAGGGCGGCAGGCCGACGTCGCTGCGGGCCGGATTGAACAGGCTGCGGTCGAGCACCAGCTTGCCTTCGATGCGCCCGATGCCGGACAGTCGCAGCGCGCGCAGCATGTTTTCCAGGACCTCGCCCGAGAGGTCGGCGTCGGCGCCGCCGCGCAGCACCAGGTCGCCCTTCAGCACGCCGCTCTTCACCTCGCCAGTGCTCAGCAGTTCGGTGCGGCCGCGGAACACCGGTCCCAGCTGTTCCAGGCCGACCAGGGTGGTCACCAGCTTCATCGTCGAGGCCGGCTGCATGGGCCGCTCGGCGCCGTGGGCCAGCACGACCTGGTCGCCGCGCAACACCAGCGCGCTCACCGACGCAGGCGCGATGCCGTGCGCCGCCAGCAACTGCATGACGGGTTCCGGCAGGTTGCCCGGTGGCTGCTGCACGCCGGCGAGCGGCTGCGGCAGGCCGGCGGGCGCTTCCTGCAACCGGGCATGCGCGGGCAGGCAGGCGAGGAGGGCGGCGGCAAACGCGAGACGACGGAACATGGGCAATCCTTAACCGAAGAAGAGGTAGGCGACGAAGATCGCGGCGATGACGCCGGCCAGGTCGGCGATCAGGCCATAGCCGATCGCATAGCGGGTCTTGCGGATGCCCACCGAGCCGAAGTACAGGGCCACGATATAGAAGGTGGTATCGGCCGCGCCCTGCAGGATGGACGCGAGGCGGCCGACGAAGGAATCGACCCCGTAGGTGGTCATGGCGTCGATCATCATCGCGCGCGACCCGCTGCCCGACAGCGGCTTCATCAGCGCCGTCGGCAGGGCGCCGACGAAATCGGTGGGCAGGCCGAGCTGGGTGAACACCCACGAGAAGGCGTTCACGATCATGCCCAGGATGCCGGAGTTGCGCACCACGCTGATCGCCACCAGCATGCCGACCAGGTAGGGGATGATCTTCAGCGAGGTCTCGATGCCGCCCTTGGCGCCTTCGATGAAGGACTCGAACACGTTAACGCGTTGATACAGCGCCGCCACCATGAAGGCGGCGATGATCGAGAACAGGATCAGGTTGGCGGCCACCACCGAGACCTGCTCGATCTGGGCCTTGTCCAGGTAATTGGTGATGTAGAACACGATGCCGCCGATGATGGCGGAGAGGCCGCCGATCCAGCCGAACACGACCGGGTGCAGCAGGTTGATGCCCTGGCGCAGGCTGACCGCGACGATGCCGGTCAGGGTCGAGCAGAAGGTCGCGATCAGGGTCGGGATGAAGATGTCCGCCGGGTTGGCCGCGCCCAGGATGGCGCGCTGGGCCATGATGGCCAGGGGAATGACGGTCAGGCCTGAGGTCTGGATGACCAGGAACATGATCTGCGCGTTGCTGGCCTCGTCCTTGCGCGGGTTCAGCGTCTGCAGGCTTTCCATCGCCTTCAGGCCGAAGGGCGTCGCGGCATTGTCCAGGCCGAGGATATTGGCTGAAAAATTCATCACCATGTGGCCGTTGGCCGGGTGGTCGCGCGGCACTTCCGGGAAGATGCGCGAGAAAAAGGGCGCGATGATGCGGGCGAACAGGTTGATGGCGCCCGCCTTTTCGCCCACGTTCATGATGCCCAGCCACAACGTCATGACGCCGGCCAGCGGCAGGGCGATGTCCATCACCGCCATCTTGGCCGAGGAAAACGTGCCGTCGATGATGCGCTTGAAGATCTCGGCATCGCCCATGAACAGCCACTGCGCGAGTGCCGCCACGAAGCCGACGAGGAAGAAACCGGTCCAGATGTAATTTAAAGCCATGTTCAGTCCGAAAGGGCAGCCCGGGAGAAGCCGCCGCGCGTTCACCAGCCGAGGGCCGCGTCACCCCAGCATTCCTGTGCACGATTGTGCAGCGGACAGTATAGGCGCAGAGCAAGCTGCAAGGATGAAAGAATGCAACCGCGCCATGCCCGGAAGTTATATGGACAGCGGCTTTCTTGCCGCTGCCATTGTCGATTGCCGTAGCGTGGGCGCCCCGTGCCCACCGGAAGCATGCATCGTGCCGGCGTGGAACAAAGGTGGGGACAGGGCGCCCACCCTACGTCCTGCATTTGCCTCCGCCATGTGCCACGCCTATGATACGCAAGGCTCAACAGGACATGCACACATGAAATTTCGCTTCGCCCTCCCCGCGCTGCTGCTGGCTTCAGGCGCCCTCGCCTTGGCTCTCCCGTCAGCCGCGCAAACGCCACGGAACGACGGCGGCAAGAAAGTCCTGCGCATGTTCCTGTCCACCAGCGAAACCGGCCTCGACCCCGCGGCGGCCTCCGACATCGCCACCTTGTCCCTGCTGGAAAACATTTTTGACCCCCTGCTGCGCTACGACTACCTGGCGCGTCCGGTGAAACTGCGCCCGAACACCGCCACCGCGCTGCCGGAGATCAGCGCCGATGGCCGCACCTACACCTTCCGCATCCGTCCCGGCATCCATTTCACGGACGACCCCGCCTTCAACGGCAAAAAGCGCGAGATGACGGCCCACGACTACGTCTACAGCATCAAGCGCCTGTACGACCCGACCCTGAAATCCCCGTGGTCGTATATGTTCGACGGCAAAATTCTTGGCGACGAAGTGTTGAAGAAGGATTTCGATGTCGACACGCCGGTTGCCGGCCTGCAGGCGCTCGACCGCTACACCCTGCGCATCCGGTTGAAAGAGCCGGACAACAATTTTCTCTTCTACATGGCGACGCCGGCATCCGGCGTGGTGGCGCGCGAAGTCATCGAGGCCTATCCCGGCCAGGCCGGCAACCACCCGGTCGGCACCGGCCCCTTCATGATGGGAGAGTGGAAGCGCAGCGACCGCATCGTGTTGCTGGCCAACCCCTACTCGACCGCGGTGTTCCAGGGCACGCCCGGCAATGATCCGGAAGACCGGGCGATCGCCGCGGCCCTGGCGGGCAAGCGCCTGCCGCGCGTGGACCGCGTCGAGGTCAAGATTGCCGAGGAATTCCAGGGCCGCATGCTGGGCTTCCTGAACAACGAGTACGACTACCTCGAGCAGGTGCCGGAATCGATGACCGACATGGTGATCCGCGATGGGCAACTGAAACCGGAACTGCAGGCGCGGGGCATGCGCCTGTCGCGCTTCCCGGTGCTGCAGACCTATTACATGTGGATGAACATGAACGATCCGGTGCTGGGCGGCTACAGTCGCGACCGGATCGCCCTGCGCCGCGCGATCTCGCTCGCCTACAACAGTGCCGAGGACATCGCGCTGCTGAAGAAGGGTTTTGCGATCAAGGCGGAATCGCCGTTGCCGCCGAACGTGCTCGGCTACGATCCCCATTACCGCAGCCCGGTGCCCTATGACCCGGCGCTGGCCAATGCCCTGCTCGACCGCCACGGCTACGGCAAGCGCGATGCCGAAGGTTTCAGGCTGGCGCCGGACGGCAAGCCGCTGACCCTGACGATGCACAGCGAGGCGACGGTGAGCGGACGCCTGCGCGACGAACTGTGGCGCAAGTGCCTGAACGCGATCGGCTTGCGCGTGGTGTTCAAGTCGGACAAGAAGACCGAGATCATCAAGGCTTCGCGCCTGGGCAAGGTCACCATGTTCGAGAGTAACTGGATCGCCGACTTCCCCGATGGCGACAATTTTTACCAGTTGCTCTACGGTCCAAATGCGGGCCGCGCCAACTATTCCCGCTTCAATCTGCCGGCCTATAACGAACGCTACGAACAGGCGCGCCAATTGACCGATGGGCCGCAGCGCCAGAAGCTGTATTTCGAGATGAACCAGCTGATCCACGCCTACAACCCCTGGGTGCCGTTGACCCATGTACTGTCGGCCGATATCCGTCATCCGTGGCTAAAAAACTACAAGCGCCACCCCGTGGAATTCACGTCCTGGCGCTACCTGGACGTCAATGTTGCGGAAAGGGAACGATTGTCGAAGCGGCGTCGCTAGTATTGGTGAGTTTTCCGAGTATAAACATTCCCGGAAGTTATACTTCCCGCCGGTTATTTCATTGGATAGTGCCAAATGCTTGGGCTTACCCTCGAAATGACACATAAGGTAATGCTAAGACATTACTAGACGGCAACATCGCTTTGCCCACCGGCCTGAATCGCCCAAATACCTTAGGAGAGACGCGTGAAGTTAAAGAAGCTAGCCCAACTGATTGCCTTGATCGGCGTAGCAGGCTCGGCTGTTGCACAGGAAGTGCAGCAGAATACCCCGATGGCCCGCGTCGAGGTCACCGGTAGTAGCATCAAACGCGTCGCCAAGGAAGGCGCACTGCCGGTGCAGGTCATCACCGCCGACACCCTGCAAAAGCAGGGCATCACCTCGGCCGAACAACTGATGGCGACGATCTCGGCCAACGGTACCGGCGCCGACAACCCGACCTCGGGCAACAACGTGTTCGGCACCGATGCCGACCGCGTCAGCGGCGGCGCTTCGTTCGCTTCCTTCCGCGGCCTGGGTCCGAACAGCACCCTGGTCCTGATCAACGGCCGCCGCGCGCCGACCCACGGCAAGAGCGGCAAGGCGGTCGACCTGAATTCGATCCCGATGGCGGCCATCGCCCGCATCGAAATCCTGAAGGACGGCGCCTCGGCAATCTACGGCACCGATGCGATCGGCGGCGTGATGAACATCATCCTGCGCTCCGACTACCAGGGCGTCGAAGCCAGCGCCTACACCAACGTCACCGAGGAAGGCGGCGGCAACATCCACCGCGGCTCGCTGATCGCCGGTACCGGCAACCTGGAGGAAGACGGCTTCAACATCATGGGCACGCTGTCGTTCACCAAGAACGAGAAGCTGTCCTCGAAGCAGCGCGCTTTCGCCAACGGCTTCCAGCCCTGGCGCGGCCTGTCGCCGGACACCACCGGCACCCCGTACGCGAACCAGCTGACCGGCGCGGGCTCGGCCCTGTCCGGCAAAGTCCCGGTCCTGGACAAGGATGGAAAGCCCGACAATAGCTTCCTGTATGGCAACGATGGCATGCATTACCTGCAGGCCAATCCGCTGAGCTTCCAGGGCAAGTGCGACACCGTCGAAGGCATGTCGCAATACCAGACGGCGCTGTGGAAGGACGTCACCTCGCCGCAACGCTCGACCTATTCCTGCGCGTATGACTACGGCGCCGACTACATCATGCAGTCGCCGTCGGAACAGACCAACCTGCTGCTGCGCGGCTCCTATAAGCTGGCGCAGGACCATACGATGTTCGTCGAAGCGATCGGCTCGCGTTCGGAAGTCATCTCGATCCTGACCCCGGCCCAGATCTCGACCTCGCTCTCCAACGGCAACGCCTACCCGGTGGGCGGCCAGTACTACCAGGACCTGTCGGCCTACATCCCGAATTTCGACAACACCAAGCCCATCCTGTACAAGTGGCGCGCCAACCCGCTGGGTAACCGCACCCAGGAAAACACCACCGACAGCGCCCGCCTGCTGGTCGGTTTCGAGGGCATGGTCCGCAACTGGGACTACAAGCTGGGCCTGTCGAAGGCGCAGAGCACGACCCACATGGACCTGCTCGACGGTTACGCCTGGACCGCCGACTTCTACAAGGTGCTGGGCAGCGGCATCGTCAACCCGTGGTCGGTCGACGGCAGCCAGACCCAGGCGGCGATGGACGCGATCGAGGCCACCAAGTACCGCGGCGCCTTCCAGACCGGCAAAACGACGATGACCCAGATCGACGGCACCATCTCGGGCGAGCTGTTCGAGCTGCCGGCCGGCAAGCTGGCGATGGCGGCCGGCTTCGACTTCCGCCGCGAAAGCTACATGTACAGCCAGGACGTGGCCGCCGAGCCGATCCTGCTGTCGCCGGGCAACGACAACATGCCGAAGGCTTCGCGTGACGTGAAGGCGCTGTTCGCCGAATTCATCGTTCCTGTCACCAAGGACCTGGAAGTGCAGCTGGCCGTGCGCCGCGACGACTACAGCGTGATCGGCGCCACCACCAATCCGAAGGTCGCCTTCCGCTACCAGCCGACGAACTGGCTGCTCTTGCGTGGTTCGGCCAACAAGGGCTTCCTGGCGCCGAGCTTTACCCAGCTCTACACCGGCCTGCTGCGCCAGGAACTGGCGAGCGGCGTGACCGATAGTGTCGGCTGCGCAGCCCATCCGGGCGACGTGCGTTTCTGCGCGCCGGAACGCTTCGACTATGTGCAGGGCGGTAACGTGGACCTGAAGCCGGAGACCTCCAAGCAGGGTACGCTGGGCGTCGTGGTCGAACCGTTCAAGGGCTTCTCGGCATCGCTCGACTGGTGGGCCATCAATATCAAGGACCGCATCCTGCGCCGCAGCGCGACCGACGTGCTGAAGAACCCGACGGTCTACGCGGCCAACATCTACCGCAACAGCGAAGGCCTGATCGAGTTCGTCGATGCGCGCTGGTTCAATGCATCGGGCGCCAAGACCCGCGGCATCGACCTCGGCCTGCGCGGCGACGGCAAGTTCGGCGACGGCTACAAGTGGAGCGCCACGCTGGACGGCACCTGGACCGACAGCTACAAGTTCGCCGAAGTCGAAGGCCAGCCGTACAAGGAATACGTCGGCGAGTTCTTCACCCGCGACCTCTACCTGCGCTGGAAGCACTCGGCGACCCTGAGCGTGAGCCGCGGCGACTGGAACGTCCTGCTGAGCAATAACTTCGCATCGGGCTACAAGGATCAGTTGCCGAATGGCGGCAAGGGCGCCCTGCCGGCCGGCTTCGACCCGGACGTGTCGAGCTACACCCGCTTCGGCCTGTCGACCACCTACACCGGCTTCCGGAACACCACGCTCACCGTGGGCGTGCAGAACCTGTTCGACCGCGATCCGCCGTTCACCGCCCACAACGTCGACGACGTGGTCGGCGCCGGCTGGGATCCGCGCGTGGCCGACCCGCGTGGCCGTGCGTTCACCTTCAACGTCAAGTACAAGTTCTTCTGATTTGTATTTGTTCGTGCGGCCCGTTGCCGTTGGAAGCCCACGCTTCCACGGTGCGGGCCTTTTTCCATTGATGCGAACAGCATGTCGAGCAGCATGAAGATCAGCAGGCGTGCCTTCGCCGCCTGGCTCGCCGCCTGCGCGGTGCTGCCTGCCGCCGAGGCCGCGCCACGCAAGCGCGGACGCAAGCGCCCTTCCTCTCCTTCCATGAAACCCTTGATCAAACCTCCACGCCTGCGCCGCGGCGACACCGTCGGCCTGATCGCGCCGGGCGGCTACACCACCGAGAAGTCGATCGCCAAGGCGCGCGCCAACATCGAAAGCCTGGGTCTCAAGGTGCGCGAAGGGACTTTTCTTCGCGAAGTGAACGGGAACTATGCTGGCACCGTCCAGCAGCGCCTGTACGACCTGCACGCCATGTTCGCCGATCCGGAAGTGGCCATGTTGTGGCCCATCCGCGGCGGCTCGGGCTGCATCTCGCTGCTGGCCCAGCTGGATTACGAATTGATCCGCAAGAACCCGAAGATCCTGCTGGGCTACTCCGACATCACCGCCCTGCACTTGGCGATCTATAACAAGACGGCACTGGTGACCTTCCACGGCCCGGTGGCCTCGTCGACCTTGTCCGACTATGCGCGCGAGCACATGCTGGCCGTCTTGAGCAACCCGCAGCCCGAGTACACGATCCCGATGGCGCTGGAAAACAGCCGCCGCGCCGTGCTGGAGCCACACTTCGGCATGCGCACCGTGCACGGCGGCTGCGCCACCGGTCCGCTCATGGGCGGCAACCTGAGCCTGGTGTCGGCGCTGGCCGGCACGCCCTACGCGGCCGACTTCCGCGACTGCATCCTCTTCCTTGAGGAGGTGAACGAAGCGCCCTACCGCATCGACCGCTGGATGACCCAGCTCGATCTATCGGTCGGTTTCGAGCGGGCGGCGGCGGTGATGGTCGGCATCTGCGACCATTGCGGACCGGAGCACGAGGACATCTCGCTGACGCTGGACGAAACGCTCGACCTTCACCTGCAGCCGCTGTCGGTGCCTGCGGTGACGGGCTACTCGATCGGGCACATCCGCAACCAGTTCACCATCCCGATGGGGATACGCGCGACCTTGGACACCGAGCGCCAGACGGTGACGCTGCTGGAGGCGGCGGTCAGCTAAGAACGCCTCAGTCCTTGTGGAAGTCGAAAGGCACGCGCTGCACGGTGCCGAACATGATTTCCAGCGGATACAGCATCTCGCAAGGCTCGCCATGGCAACGCGCCGGCTTGTAGTTGTCGAGCATGAGCAGGCTCGAATACGCTTCGGCCAGCGCCTTGTTCGGGTGGCCGGTCTGACCGGTCGGGATCTGGTAGACGGTGGCGCTCTTGCCCTTGCCGTCCTTGCCGACCAGGACGTAAATGCGCAGCATGCCGTCGGCGCCGCCGATATCGCGCGATACCTTCTGGAACGCGTTCATGACTTCCTGCGGACCCTTGGCCGGGTAAGGCGGCTCGTCGCCGGCTTCCATCGCCGTGTAATGCCAGCGTGCGGTGTTCTTTTGCGCCTCGGTCAGCGCATCCCAGGCCGCGTCGTGCTGGCCGCCATAGGTGGTGCCCGAACCGTGCCAGCGCGTCTTGCCTTCGTGCTTGCGTTCGGTGGTGTCGTATTCGACCTTGGTGTGGGCCTGGTCCGCCGGACGCCCCCAGACGAGGCGGCCTTCATATGCGCGTCCGCTGCCGGCGTAGACGATCTTGCCCTTGCCGTGGAAGCGGTTGTCTTCCCACTGGCCGCTATAGCTGCCGCCCAGGGTGAATGTCTCTTCGCCCCAGCCTTCGCGCACGCCATTCTTCCATTCGCCCGTGTAGCGCGAGCGGTCCGGGGAAATGAAGATGCCCTTGCCTTCGCGCTTGCCGTTGACGACCCCGCCTTCGTACATGCCTTCGCCGTCGGCGTACTTGAAGAAGCCTTCGCCATGCGGCACGCCCTTCTTCAGCGTGCCCGCGTATTCGTAGGCCTTGGTCACCAGGTCGGCCTCGCCGCTGACCTCGCCGCGCACCAGGGTGGCCGACAGCGTTACCGGCTTGTCCTCGGCCTCGCGCCATTTCAGTACGCCCTTGCCCTGGGCATAGCCCCCTTCGCAGGCGCCGCTCCAGCGCAGTTCGGCGCCGGCGGGGACGGTGTCGAGGGCGGCGATGCGGCAGTCGGGTTTGCCGAGGTAGGTTGGATCGGCGGCAAGCGCGGTGTGGCTGAGCAGCGAAGCGGCGGCGGCGAAACCAAGTAGTTTTTTCATGAGCGTCTTGTCTTCACAAAGTCATCAGCGAAACATCGGCGGCGTACGATCGATGTCCTGACTGAAATCGAACAGCAGCGGATAAATCATTTCGCAGGGCTTGCCCTGGCACATGGCGGGCTTATAACTGCCCATCATCATCAGGCTCGCGATGTATTTCACCAGCTTGTCCGCGTCTTCCTTGTCGCGCAGCGTTGGCTTTTCGTACACGTTGACCTGCTTCGCCTTGCCATCGGCTCCGATGAGTGCGTACACGCGTAAGGCTCCCTCGGCCGCGCCTGCCTTGTTATTGAGTTTTTCCACCGCCTCGAACAGGTCGCGGGTGCCTTTTGCGGGGTATGGCGGGTCGTCGCCGGCTTCCAGTGCCGGGTACATGCGGCGGGCCACGTTTTTCTGCGGCTCGGTCAGGTCGTCCCAGCTTGCATCGAAAGGCAGGTAGCCGGTCAGTGCCGGCGTGCGGTCACGGCTTTGCAAGGTAGCCTTTACCGCTTCCGCTACGAGCGGGGCCGTCGTTGCGATGCGGTCTTTCTCGAAGCGGCCTTCGTAGCTGCGGCCGCTGCCCGCATAAACGATGCGACCGTGTCCATGCCTGTCACCTTCCTGCCACTGCCCGCTGTAGCTGCCGCCGCGCGCATACTTGATCTCGCCCCAGCCATGCCGCTTGTCGTTCTTCCACTCGCCGGTGTACTCGGTACGGTCGGTCCAGACGAAGATCCCCTTGCCTTCATGCTTGCCGTCGGCGACGCCGCCTTCGTACATGTTGCCGCTCTTGTAGGTAAAGAAACCGGAACCATGCGGCACGCCCCGGCGGAAGGTCCCGATGTAGGTGTATTCGCCGGTCTTCAGTTCGCCTTCGCCCTGCACTTCGCCACGCACCAGCGTGGCTTTCAGGCGGTAGCGGTTCTTCTTCTCGTCTTTCCAGTCGAGCTCCCCCTTGCCGACGGCAAAGCCGCCTTCGCAGGCGCCGCTCCACTCGACCGCATCGTTGCGCGGCGCCGGTTCGAGCGGCGCAATGCGGCAATCGTCGAAGCCGGTATAGCCGGGGAGATCGGCGCGGGCAGGTGCTTTGGCGGGAGCGGCAATGGCGCTGGAAGCGGCCGCGGCGATGAGGAGGGAAACGAAAACAGGCTTCATGCGGGACCGCGCGCTGGCGGCAAAATAGTTCTAAGTATCAACAACTTATCATACTGTTTTGACAATAGGAACTATTTCTTTGGCTAGGTGCCCACGGTAAACGTTCAGATCCTGCACGTCATGAACACATAACCGTGCTGTTCGCCGTCGATGCGGAACAGGTCGGGTATCTCGCCGGTCTGCACGAAGCCGCTGCGTTCGTAGAGCCGGCGCGCCGGCAGGTTGTTGGACAGGACTTCGAGGTCGACCCAGGCCAGCCCTTGTTGGCGCGCCCAGTCCAGGGCATGGCCCAGCAGGCGGGCGCCCAGGCCGTGGCGGCGCCAGTCGCGGTGCACGCCCATGCCGAGCAGGCAGCGGTGGCTGGCGGCGCGTTCGGGACGGGCGCGCAGGTCGACGTGGCCGCAGATGGCGCCGTCCTCGTCGAGCGCGATCCAGCCGCGCCGCCAGCCGGGCGCGCCGACGGCGGCGGCCAGGCCGAGCGCGAAGCCGGCGCGTTTGTCGACCGGGAAGAAGGACCCGGCGCGCGGCATCGGCTGGAACAGCGGAGCGCCGTCCCTGCCGTTGTCGGTCAGGTGGTCGTCGAGGTAGACGAACAGCGCCGGCAGCTCGTTCTGTTCGACCGCGCGGATGCGCGGCTGCCGTGCGCTGGCGCCGCTCATCTCAGCGCCCCAGCCAGAGCACCAGGGCCATCGCCGCGCCGCCCGTGAGGACGCCGGCCATGGCTGCGAGCAGCGCGCGCACTTCCTTCTTGCGGACGCCGTCCATCACAGGGCCCGTGCGATCAGGATTTTCTGGATGTCGCTGGTGCCTTCATAGATCTGGCACACGCGCACGTCGCGGTAGATGCGCTCTACGGGGAAGTCCGCGACATAGCCGTAGCCGCCGAAGATCTGCATCGCATCCGACACCACGCGCTCGGCCATCTCGGACGCGAACAGCTTGGCCATCGCGGCTTCCTTCAGGCAGGGCAATCCCGCATCCTTCATCGAAGCCGCGTGCAGGATCAGCTGGCGCGCCGCCTCGATCTTCATCGCCATTTCGGACAGTTTGAACTGCACCGACTGGTGTTCGAAAATGGGCTTGCCGAAGCTCTCGCGCTCCTTCGCATAGCCGAGCGCCGCCTCGAAGGCCGCGCGCGCCATGCCGACCGATTGCGAGGCGATGCCGATGCGGCCGCCCTCCAGGCCCGACAGGGCGATCTTGTAGCCCATGCCTTCTTCGCCGATCAGGTTCGCTGCCGGGATGCGGCAGTTGTCGAACACGATCTGGGCGGTGTCGGACGAGTGCTGGCCCATCTTCTGTTCCAGGCCGGCGACGATGTAGCCCGGGGTATTCGTCGGCACCCAGAAGGCGCTGATCCCTTTTTTTCCGGCGGCTTTATCGGTGACCGCCATGACGATGGCCACGTCGCCGTACTTGCCGCTGGTGATGAACTGCTTCGACCCGTTGATGACGTATTCATCGCCCTCGCGGGTGGCCGTGGTGCGCAGGGCCGAGGCGTCGCTGCCGGTGTGCGGCTCGGTCAGGGCGAAGGCGCCGAGCAGCTCGCCCTGGGCCAGCGGCACCAGCCACTGCTGCTTCTGCGCTTCGCTGGCATACATCATGGCGATCGAGCAGACCGGGCAGTTGTTGACCGAGATGATGGTCGAGGTGCCGCCGTCGCCGGCCGCGATCTCTTCCAGCACCAGCGCCAGCGACACGTAGTCGAGGCCCGCGCCGCCGTACTGTTCCGGCACGGCGACGCCGAAGGCGCCCAGTTGCGCCAGTTCCTTCAGTTCGGCTTTCGGGAAATAGTGTTCCTTGTCCCAGCGCGCTGCGTTCGGGGCCAGGCGTTCCTGCGCGTAGCTGCGCAGGGCGTCGCGGATCATCTGGTGTTCTTCGGTCAGGATCATGGTGTCTCGTGTGCGTTGTTATCGTGTCGTGATCGGCTTACCAGGGAATCGGTTTGCCGTCGTGGTTCAGGAAAGTGCCGTTGGCGCTGGCGTCCGCATTGGCCAGCAGGGTGCGCAGTTCGCGCACGCTCTGCTCGACCGGCACCGTGGCGCTGGGGCCGCCCATGTCGGTCTGGACCCAGCCGGGGTGGAAGGCCAGACAGGTGGCGCCCTGCGGCCCATAGGTCAGCGCGGTGTCGCGCAGCACCGAGTTCAGGGCCGCCTTGCTGGCGCGGTAGAGCGAGCCGCCGGCGCTGGTGCGCCCGCCGATCGAGGCCATGATCGAGGACAGCACGCCGAGCTTGCCGCGGGTGGACGCCACCAGCGGCGCGACGATGGGCAGCAGGCGCATCGCGGCCAGGACATTCGTGTGCATGACGGCGTCGAATTCCTGCTGGGTCGGGAAGCCGTCGTGGCGCGGTCCGTAGAGGCCGGCGACCAGCCAGGCGGTGTCGATCTTCTCGTCGTCGAGCTTCCAGCCGAGGCCGGCGATGGCGTCGGGGTCGGTGACGTCGAGCGCGTGCGGCTCGGCGCCCAGGCTGGCCAGCGCGTCGAGGTCCTGTTGCTTGCGGGCGGTGGCGATCACGCGCCAGCCGTCAAGACGGTACTGGCGCGCCAGTTCGTGGCCGATGCCGCGCGAGGCGCCGATGATCAAAGCGGTGGGCATGGTGGTGTTCTTTCGTGTGGCGTTGGTGGTTTGCTTAGGTACGACCGCGTGGGTTCAAGAACCCACCCTACGAAGACCCGCTTTTGTAGGGTGGGTTCTTGAACCCACGCGGTACAACGTTTGCAAACCCGTATCGTAACCGGAGACCGGAAACATCACCGTTCCCCGGTTATCGACATCACACCATCTCGATCGCCATCGCGGTCGCTTCGCCGCCGCCGATGCACAGCGAGGCCACGCCGCGCTTGCCGCCGGTCTTCCTCAAAGCGCCCAGCAGGGTGACGATGATGCGCGCGCCCGAGGCGCCGATCGGGTGGCCCAGGGCGCAGGCGCCGCCGTGGATGTTGACCTTCTCGTGCGGGATCTCGAGGTCGCGCATGGCGGCCATCGGCACGGCGGCGAAGGCTTCGTTGATCTCGAACAGGTCGACATCGTTCGGCATCCAGCCGGTCTTCTTGAACAGCTTTTGCATCGCGCCGATCGGGGCGGTGGTGAACAGGTTCGGTTCCTGGGCGTGGGTGGCGTGGCCGATCACGCGCGCGATCGGGGTCAGGCCCAGCTCTTTCGCCTTCGATTCGCGCATCATGACCAGGGCGGCGGCGCCGTCGTTGATCGACGAGGACGAGGCGGCGGTGACGGTGCCTTCCTTCTTGAATGCCGGCTTCAGGGACGGGATCTTGTCGATCTTGGCCTTCATCGGGCCTTCGTCCTTTTCGACGATCAGTTCGCCGGTGCGGGTGGCCAGGGTCACCGGGGCGATTTCCCAGGCAAACGTGCCGTCGTTGTTGGCGGCCTGCGCGCGCTTCACGGATTCGATGGCGAAGTTGTCCTGGTCTTCGCGGGTGAACTGGTAAGTCGCGACGCATTCTTCGGCAAAGGTGCCCATCGAGCGGCCTTCGCCGGTTTTTTCGTTGCGCGAGTAGGCGTCTTCCAGGCCGTCGAGCATCATGTGGTCGAACATCGGGGCGTGGCCGATGCGGTAGCCGCCGCGCGCCTTCGGGATCAGGTAGGGCGCGTTGGTCATCGATTCCATGCCGCCGGCGACGACGATGTCGGCGCTGCCGGCAACGAGCTGGTCGTGGGCGAAGATCGCGGCCTGCATGGCCGAGCCGCACATCTTCGAGAGGGTGACGGCGCCGGTCGACAGCGGCAGGCCGGCCTTGATGAGGGCCTGGCGTGCCGGAGCCTGGCCCTGGCCCGCCATCAGGCAGTTACCGAAATAGACATGTTCCACGGTTTGCGGATCGACGCCGGCGCGCTCGACCGCCGCCTTGATGGCCACCGCGCCGAGGTCGCTCGCCGTTTTCGAGGAAAAATCGCCCTGGAACGCGCCCATCGGGGTACGGGCGGCGCCAACGATAACGACTGGATCATTCATTGTGTAGGTTCTCCAAATAGGGTGGCGATGCATGCAGCGCCGGTGGTGTGGTGGTCTGGTTGTGGAAGCGGATGTGCTGCGGATAAGGGAAGACGTCTTCCACTTCGCCTCCCAGGATGCGGTCCTTGTGCGCCTGCCAGTAGGCACGGCTCAAGAGCTCCGCATGGTGCTTCATAAAAAATTGCCGGATCTTCGGGTTCCCGAGCAGGAAACGGCCGAACTGTTCCGGAAAGACGTCGTGTTTCCCGATCGGATACCAGGGCTCGGCCGACATCTCTTCTTCCTCGTTGCGCGCTTCCGGAATATCGCGGAAGTTGCAGTCGGTGAGGTATTCGATCTCGTCGTAGTCGTAGAAGACGACACGGCCCTGGCGGGTGACGCCGAAATTCTTGTACAGCATGTCGCCCGGAAAAATGTTCGCGGCGACCAGGTCGCGGATCGCGTTGCCGTACTCGAAGACGCCGTGCTCGAGCAGGCCCTCGTCGCCGGCGCGTTCGGCATTCGCCAGGAAAATATTCAGCGGCACCATCCTGCGCTCGATGTACAGGTGCTTGATGATGATGCGCTCGCCCTCGATCTCGACCAGCGAGGGGCAGTACTGCTGCAGCTCGGCCAGCAGCTCCTCGGAAAAGCGCGCCAACGGAAAGGCGACGTCCGAATATTCCAGGGTGTCGGCCATGCGCCCGACGCGGTCGTGGTGCTTGACCAGCAGGTATTTCTGCTTGATCTGGGCGCGCGTCGTGTCCTTCGGCGGCGGATAGAAGTCCTTGATCACCTTGAACACATAGGGGAAGGACGGCAGCTCGAACACCAGCATCACCAGGCCGCGGATGCCGGGCGAGATCTGGAACTGATCGGAGCTGTGCTTCAGGTGCTGCAGGTAGTCGCGGTAGAACAGGGTCTTGCCCTGTTTTTGCAGGCCGAGCACGGTGTAGATCTCGCTGCGGGGTTTACGCGGCATCAGGCTGCGCAGGAACTGCACATAGGCCGAGGGCACTTCCATGTCGACCAGGAAGTAAGCGCGCGTAAACGAGAACAGCAGGGTGATCTGTTCCGGGTCGGTGATCACCGTATCGAGCACCAGCTGGCCGCGGCGGTTGTGCAGCACCGGGATCACGAAAGGGTACTCGCGCGCGCCGTTGATGGCGCGGCCGACGATGTAGGCGCCCTTGTTGCGGAAGAACAGGTTTGATAAGACATGGAACTGCAGGTTCGATTCGGGCTTGTCCAGGCCGAATTGCTGCACCATGCGCGCTTCGACCAGGCCGGTGTCGCGGTCGAGCGCGGCGAAGGGGCGCTCGAGCTGGAAATTCGAGACGATGCGGTTGATCGCGAAGCGCAGGCCGTCGGCTGCCGGGTAGTAGACGCGGTAGGTCGGCAGCAGTTCCTCGGTCTCGATGTACTCGGTGGAGATCACCGGGCGCACGAAGATATAGTCGTTGTGATAATAGCTGCGGTGCAGGATGTGGCAGCTGACCGAGTTGAAGAAAGTCTCGGCCAGTTCCGGCCGTTTATAACCCGACAGCAGGCCGATGTAGTGCAGCTTGGTCTCGCGCCAGACGCGGTCGGTCAACTCCTCGCGCGCGTAGTTCTCTTCGAGGATCTGCACGGCTTCCTGGACGCGCTTGTCGTAGAAATCGATGCGCTCGCGCGCGGCCTGCTGGGCGGTGGCCCAGTCGGCGGCCTCGAAATGGCGCTTGGCGTTCTTGCTGGCTTCGCGGAACAGGCGGTAGTGCTTGTCGAAGCCGTCGAGGATGGTGCGCGCGATGTCGAATGCGATCTGCGAAGACAGCAGTCTGGGGAACGTCACTTCGGTCATCGTTCGTCTCGCGCGTTGTCCGGTTGAGCGGCCATTTTATTGCATTGCAACGTGGCGGTGTTGGTGTCGACATGGCCAGCGGCGGTTCCCGTAGGGTGGGCACCCCGTGCCCACGCGAACGGCGATGCTGCGTTGGCCGTATTTGGCATATCGCACGCCCCAAACATGGCCAACACGGCGCTGGTTTTCGCGTGGGCACAGAGTGCCCACCCTACGGTCACCGTCGCCGGCGTTGCATACGTCACGTCGGCATTGCTGCTGCCGTCACGATTTACGCCGTCTCGCCAAACAGCTCGCGCCCGATCAGCATGCGGCGGATCTCGCTGGTGCCCGCGCCGATTTCGTAGAGCTTCGCATCGCGCCAGAGACGGCCGACCGGGTACTCGTTGATATAACCGTTGCCGCCCAGGGTCTGGATCGCCTCGCCCGCCATCCAGGTCGCTTTTTCGGCGCTGTACAGGATGGCGCCGGCGGCGTCCTTGCGCAGGGCGCGCACCGCCGCCGCGTTGTCGGCGCGGTCGCAGGCCTGGCCGACCGCGTACACGTAGGCGCGGCAGGCCATCATGGTCGAATACATGTCGGCGATCTTGCCCTGCATCAGCTGGAATTCGCCGATCGCCTGGCCGAACTGTTTACGTTCGTGGATATACGGCACGACCACGTCCATGCAGGCCGACATGATGCCCAGCGGACCGCCCGAGAGCACGGTGCGCTCGAAGTCCAGGCCCGACATCAGCACGTTCACGCCTTTGCCCACGCCGCCCAGCACGTTTTCGACCGGCACTTCGCAGTCCTCGAACACCAGTTCTCCCGTGTGCGAGCCGCGCATGCCCAGCTTGTCGAGCTTTTGCGCGATCGAGAACCCTTTAAAACCCTTCTCGATCAGGAAGGCGGTCATGCCGCGCGGACCGGCTTCGATGTCGGTCTTGGCGTAGACGACCAGGGTGTCGGCGTCCGGACCGTTGGTGATCCACATCTTGGTGCCGTTCAGGACGTAGCGGTCGCCCTTCAGGTCGGCGCGCAGCTTCATGCTGACGACATCGGAACCGGCGTTCGGCTCGGACATGGCCAGGGCGCCCACGTGTTCGCCCGAGATCAGCTTCGGCAGGTACTTGCGCTTCTGCTCTTCGTTGCCGTTGCGCTTGATCTGGTTGACGCACAGGTTCGAGTGGGCGCCGTAGGACAGGCCGACCGAGGCCGAGGCGCGCGAGATTTCTTCCATCGCCACGATATGGGCCAGGTAGCCCATGTCGCTGCCGCCGTACTCTTCGCTGACGGTGATGCCGAGCAGGCCGAGTTCGCCCATCTTCTTCCACAGGTCCATCGGGAACTGGTCGGTGCGGTCGATTTCCGCTGCGCGCGGCGCGATCTCGGCCGCCGCAAATTGTTGCACTGCTTCGCGCAGCGCGGCGATGTCTTCGCCATGGTCAAAGGTCAAGCCTGGAAGATGCAGCATGTCGTCCTCTCGGTGAACGGGTTAGCGATGTAGCGTTAGCAACTGAGCACTCGGCATGATACTCGTGTGTGACGTTAACGTAAACGTCAAGTAACGCGCGCGTGAGCGCCGTCAGGCGCTCGTATGGATCAGGCCGCCTTGGTGGCGTCTGGCGAGCCGTTTTCGGCCAGCAGGCGGCGGCATTCCTCCTCATGGGCGGAAATTTCTTCCAGCGCCATCTCGATGTCGGCCCGCTGCTGTTCCAGCGTCTCGCGCTGGTGGCCCAGCACGCCGAGGAAGCGGTTGATCTGGGCCACCGTGTCCTTCGGCGACTCGTACATGTCGACGATGCTCTTAATTTCCGACAAGGTCAGGCCGAGGCGTTTGCCGCGCAGCGTCAGTTTCAGGCGGGTGCGGTCGCGTGGGGTGTAGACGCGGCTGCGTCCGCCCACGCCCTCGCGCTTCGGGCTCAAGAGGCCCTGGTCTTCATAGAAACGGATCGCGCGCGCAGTGATATCGAATTCGCGCGCCAATTCGGCGATGGTGTAGGTGGTAGCCATGAAAAATGCGGGGTGAAAGTGCAGCTTGCGACAATCGCTTAGAATTGATCTTCGACGTTTCCGTTTACGTCAACGTCAAGCACATTGTAGCGCGCTTGCCCTGTCACCGAATACGAAAGATTTGAACCATGAATCCGCTCGAGTCCCAGCTGACCTATCCCTTCGCCGACGAACTGCCCGCGCCAGGAACGGTCAAGGAGGTGGCGCCGGGTCTTGGCTGGCTGCGCATGCCGCTGCCCTTCGCGCTCGATCACATCAATTTGTGGGTGCTGAAGGACGAGCGCGAAGGCCGCACTGGCTGGAGCGTGATCGACTGCGGCGTGGCCACCGACGCCACCCGCGCCGCCTGGGAACAGGTATTCAATGGCCCGCTCGAAGGCGAGCCCGTCCTGCGCGTGATCGCCACCCACTGCCATCCTGATCACGTCGGCCTCTCGGGCTGGCTGTGCGAACGTTTCGACGCGCCCTTCTGGCTGACCGCCGGCGAATTCGGCTTCGCGCGCATGATGGCGGCCGCCCTGCCGGGCGTGGACGGCCCCTCGGCCATTCCCCACTTCGAACGCCACGGCCTGGTCGACCAGGGCATGCTGGAACAGATGCGCAGCCGCCGCAATTACTATCCCTCGCTGGTGCCGAAGGTGCCGGAAGCCTATACCCGCCTCCAGGACGGCCAGCAGTTCGCGATCGGCGATGTGCGCTGGCGCGTCATCACGGGCTTTGGTCATTCGCCGGAGCACGCCTCGCTGTATTCGGAAGCGCTGAACGTGCTGGTCTCGGGCGACATGGTGCTGCCGCGCATCTCGACCAATGTCTCGGTGTTCGCCGTCGAGCCGGAGGGCAACCCGCTGCAGCACTACCTCGATTCGCTCGGCAAGTTCGCCGGCCTGCCCGAGGACGTGCTGGTGCTGCCTTCCCACGGAAAGCCCTTCCGCGGCCTGCACACCCGCATCGAGCAGCTGCGCCAGCACCACATGGCGCGCCTGGCCGAGGTCCTGGAAGCCTGCCGCGAGCCGAAGAGCGCGGTCGACATCGTGCCGATCATGTTCCGCCGTCAACTCGACGCGCACCAGCTCAGCTTCGCGCTCGGTGAAGCACTCGCGCACCTGCACAAACTTTGGAATGATGGTATGTTAAAGCGAGTAACTGGCGTCGACGGGATCATTCGTTTCCAACTGATCTGACGAGCCAGAGCCGGTTCTCGCGGGCTTCTCCAGCCCGCCCGGCCCCGACTTGACGGCAATCGGCCGGACGCGCGTGGCCCCCACGCGACAAACATTTGCACGAATGTTTATTCGAATCGAATAGGACGATGCTGTGTGGAAATTTTGTGGCATGATGTCACAAAGCCGAGTATCGCCAATTCTCACATCTTTGTTACATATTTTCTCGAAAAATGTCACAAGCGGTCTGTAAGGACAAGAGACTGACATTTATAGTCGAGCATGAAATAGTGCCATCATGAATTCCACGAACGAACGGGAGAGCTTCAGCGAGCGTCTCCAGCAAGCGCTAAAGAACGCCCATTACTCACCGGACAGCCCAACCCGACTGGCCCGCGAATTTAACATTCGCTTCGAAGGACGACCGATCACCGTGCACGCTGCCCGCAAGTGGCTGGTGGGCGAAGCCATCCCCACGCAGGAAAAATTGCGCATGATCGCGCAATGGCTGGGTGTGCCGGCGGACTGGCTGCGCTTCGGCGGTCCGGAAAACCCGGGCGAAGGCGGCGAGAACGCCGGTGGCGCACGCTTCGAGTCGGCCGACGTCAAGCTGATCGCCGACCTGCAGCGTCTGGACGAGCATCACCGTCAACTGGCGCGCGAGTTCATCCGCATGCTAGTACGGATCAACCACCAAGCCCCGTCGAAGTAAGCAAAGTCCTTCCCCACGCCTGCTTTTCCGCTTACAAATTTTCTTCCGAATAAGGCAGTTACAAACCGCTGCGAGTGGCGCATAATCGAACTCGTCACAGCCGAGGATCGTGCCGCCTATGAAAAGCAACTACGTGAACACCGCCCAGCTGAAGGAACTGATGACGGCGCCGCCGATGAGCGCGGAACGTCACGCCGAGGTGATGCGCAAGCGCATCGCCCAGCGCAGGATGCTGGAGGAAGCCAGGGAGTTGAAGAAAGCTGGCGATAGCGGGTATTCGAACAAACGCTAGCGCTGCGCTTCAGCCCGGTTCAGCCTGGGTGTCGCCCGGCGTCTGCGCCGCACTACGCATGCCGGGCCAGCGTGCGGCCTGCGGATTCTCGATGCCGAGCAGGTCCAGCACCCGGTCGAGGGTGTGGTCGACCATCTCGTCGATGCTCGCCGGCCGGTGGTAAAAGCTCGGCAGCGGCGGGAACACGATCCCGCCCATCTCGGTCACGGCCGTCATATTGCGCAGGTGCGCCAGGTTGAACGGCGTTTCGCGCACCATCAGGATCAGGCGCCGGCGTTCCTTCAGGATCACGTCGGCCGCGCGCGCGACCAGGTTGTCCGCCAGGCCATGGGCCACGGCAGCCAGGGTCTTCATCGAACAGGGAGCGATCACCATGCCGTCGGTCTGGAACGAACCGCTGGCGATCGATGCGCCGATCTCGCGATTCTTGTGCACGACGTGGGCGAGCGCCTCGACGTCGCGCCTTTGCAGGCCGACTTCCTGGTGCAGGGTGAGGGAGGCGGCGTCGGACAGCACGAGGTGGGTCTCGACGCCGGGTACGGCGCCAAGACGCCCGAGCAGGCGCACGCCGTAGATCGCGCCGGTCGCGCCGGTGATGGCGACGACAATGCGGCGCGGTCGCTGGGTCATTACAGGTTGATTACTTCTTGAACATTGCCTGCAGTTCGCCCGATTCGTACATCTCGTTCATGATGTCCGAGCCGCCGATGAACTCGCCGTTCACGTACAGCTGAGGAATGGTCGGCCAGTTCGAGTAGTCCTTGATGCCCTGGCGGACTTCCGGATCTTCCAGCACGTTGACGGTGGCGATGTTGTCGACACCGCAGGCCTTCAGGATCTGGATGGCGCGGCCCGAGAAGCCGCATTGCGGGAACTGCGCGGTGCCCTTCATGAACAGCACGACCGGGGTGTTGGTCACGGTGTCTTTGATCCAGGTTTGTACGTCGCTCATGTGATTTTGCCTTCGGTGGAAATGGGTTGGATGCCGCCATTTTATAAGAATTCGGCGGCGTCGGTACGGCCCGGCGCCGCCTTCAGCCTGCGGCTGTTCCGGCAGGACCACAGGTCGGGTATGATCGCCCACATTTCAACCGTCGCCTCAATGCTCATGCAACAACAACCTCCCAAGGCCGGACCCTCGGCAGGCTTCAACTTCGTGCTGGCCGCGGTGCTCGGCTTCATCGGCGTCTTCGACCTCGTCCTCGGCGCCCGCGGCGACGGCGCCGGCGTCTTCATCACCGGCCTGGCCCTGACGATCTACGCCGCCACCCTGCTGCGCGACGCCCTGCACATCAAGAAGACCGGCACCCCGGCCTTTACGCGCAAACGTATGAACACTATCGGCCTGGCCTGCCTGGCGCTGTATTTCTTCGGCATCCTGGTCAAGCGCGTGCCGGAGTTGGCCCAGTTTTTTAGCTGAAGAAAGGGTTTCGTAGGGTGGACACCCGTGTCCACGCGGTACGTCATCTGATCGGTCGACACAACGCCGCAGGATCGCGGCTGGTGAATCCGCGTGGGCACAGGTGCCTACGCCGGCCGCGCCCACCCTACGAAAGACGCGTGGTGGATTTGGTAGGGTGGGTTCTTGAACCCACGCGGATTCATCCTTCGCGGTCCTGCGGCGCTATTTCGACTGTTCGAACGATGTACCGCGTGGGTTCAAGAACCCACCCTACGAAAACCCGTCAATTACCAATCAACGCGAGCGTCTTCCCCAGGCAAACCGCATCCTCGCGCCCCATATACTTGCCGTAGTTCGGAATCACCCGATACCCGTTCCGTTCGTAGAACGCCACCGCCCGCGCATTCACGCGCCGGGTCTCGAGCCAGACGGCACGATACCCAAACGCCCGCGCCCGCCGTTCCAGCTCGCTCAGCAGGACCATACCCGCCCCACTCCCTGGCCGCGCATACATCCGCTTCACTTCCGCCACATCGGCCCTTAAAGGCCGCAAGGCGCCGCAGCCGACCGCGACGCCAGACGCATCGCGCGCCAGCAGGAACACCGCCCGCGGCCCGCGCACGTCGTTCGCGTCGAAGGAAGCAGACCCGCTGTCGCCGCAGATCGCCGCCAACGCCGCATCCAGCTCGGCGATGAGGCCACGCGCCTCCATGCAGTCCGGGTCGGCGCTGGCGCAGGCGATCATGGCCGCGCTCATTTGCTGCTTATTTGCGCAGTTTGGCGAACGCCGCCGCCATCGCGCCGCCGCTCGGCGCCGGCGCCGAGCGTTCCTGGCGCTGGTGCTGGCCCAGGCGCTTGGCGTCCTGGCGGTCGCCGCGCTGCTCCGGCTTCGAGCCCGCTGCCGGCGCGCTGTCCGACAGGCGCATGGTCAGCGCGATGCGCTTGCGCTTCACATCGACTTCCAGCACCTTCACTTTGACCACCTGCCCGGCCTTCACCACCGTGTGCGGGTCCTTCACGAAGGTATTTGACAGCGCCGAGATGTGGACCAGGCCGTCCTGGTGCACGCCGATGTCCACAAAAGCGCCAAACGCCGCCACGTTGGTGACCACGCCTTCCAGGATCATGTCCGGACGCAGGTCGGAAATCTCCTCCACGCCTTCCTTGAAGGTGGCGGTGGTGAATTCCGGACGCGGATCGCGCCCCGGCTTTTCCAGCTCTTTCAAAATGTCGGACACCGTCGGCACGCCGAATTTCTCGTCCGCGTACTTGGCCGGATTGAGCGTCTTGATCAGCGACGTGTCGCCGATCACCGCCTTCATGTCGCGCTTGATATCAGCGAGGATCTTTTCCACGACCGGGTAGGATTCCGGGTGCACCGCCGAGGCATCGAGCGGATTGTCGCCGCCGATCACGCGCAGGAAGCCCGCCGCCTGCTCGAAGGTCTTCTCGCCCAGGCGCGGCACCTTCTTCAAGGCCGCACGCGACGGGAAGGCGCCCTGCATGTCGCGGTAGTTGACGATGCTCTGGGCGACGCTGGAAGACAAACCGGACACGCGCGCCAGCAGCGGCGCCGAGGCCGTGTTCACGTCCACGCCGACCGCGTTCACGCAGTCCTCGACCACCGCGTCGAGCGAGCGCGCGAGCTGGGTTTGCGAGACGTCGTGCTGGTACTGGCCGACGCCGATCGACTTCGGATCGATCTTCACGAGTTCGGCCAGCGGGTCCTGCAGGCGGCGCGCAATCGAGACCGCGCCGCGCAGCGACACGTCCAGCTCCGGCAGTTCGCGCGAAGCGAATTCCGAGGCCGAATAGACCGAGGCGCCCGCTTCCGAGACGACGATCTTGGTCAGTTTCAATTCAGGGCGCTGTTTAATGAGGTCCTGGGCCAGCTTGTCGGTCTCGCGCGACGCGGTGCCATTGCCGATCGAGATCAGCGACACATTGTGCTTGGCCGCGAGCTGGCCCAGCACGTGCAGTGCGCCGTCCCAGTCGTTCCTCGGCTGGTGCGGATAAATCGTGGCGGTATCGACCACCTTGCCGGTGGCGTCGACCACGGCGACCTTCACGCCGGTGCGCAGGCCAGGGTCCAGGCCCATGGTGGCGCGCTGGCCGGCCGGCGCCGCCAGCAGCAAGGACTTCAGGTTGCGCGCGAAGACCTGGATCGCATCCAGCTCCGCCTTCTCGCGCAGCGCGCCCATCAGTTCCGTCTCGATGTACATGAAGCTTTTTACACGCCAGGTCCAGCGCGCGGTGTCGAGCAGCCACTTGTCGGCCGGACGGCCTTGCGCCTTGATGCCGAAGCGCGCGGCGATGCGGCTTTCGCACGGGTTGTGCGGCGCATCCCACTTCGGTTTTTCGGGTTCGGTGTCAAGGCGCAGCGTGACGTCGAGAATACCCTCGCGACGGCCGCGCATCAGGGCCAGCGCGCGGTGCGAAGGAACCGTGGCGAGCGGCTCGGAGTAATCGAAATAGTCGGCGAACTTCTCGCCCTCGTCCTGCTTGCCGTCGACCACCTTGGATTCGACCACGCCATGTTCCTGCACGTATTCGCGCAGCGATTGCAGCAAGGTCGCGTCTTCGGCGAAACGCTCCATCAGGATCTGGCGCGCGCCGTCCAGCGCCGCCTTGGTGTCGGGCACGCCGGGGTTGTTCACGCCGTCGGCATTGGTAAACGCGTCGCGCAGGTATTGCGCGGCGACTTCCTCGGGATTGAGCGACGGGTCGGCCAGCAGCGAATCGGCCAGCGGCGCCAGGCCCGCTTCCACCGCGATCTGCGCCTTGGTGCGGCGCTTCTGTTTGTAGGGCAGGTACAGGTCTTCGAGGCGGGTTTTATCCTCCGCCAGCGCGATCGCCTGCAGCAGCTCCGGCGTCATCTTGTTCTGCTCGGTGATCGATTCGATGATCGCTGCGCGCCGGTCTTCAAGCTCGCGCAGGTAGCGCAGGCGTTCTTCCAGCAGGCGCAGCTGGGTGTCGTCGAGGCCGCCGGTCGCTTCCTTGCGGTAGCGCGCGATGAAGGGGACGGTGGCGCCCTCGTCGAGCAGGGCGATGGCGGCGGCAACCTGGGCCGGCTTGGCGGCAAGTTCAGTGGCGAGGCGTTGTTCGATAGAGGGCAGCATGGGGCAGAAATCCGTGAGTCAGGCGGGCAATGATACCGAAGTCTGAGTCTTGTGCGAGCTCAACTTAAATTTTAAATAGCACAAACTCAACAAAGTCAACTATTAGTACAAACGGTATTGCAAATACTTCTATAACTTTTTCATATAGATTAAAATTTCCTGTCAGAATTGTTTTTTGCATGAAGGCGCTTCAGTATTTGCAAATTATATTCACTGCGAGCGGACTAAGAATTTCGTCTTTCGCAATACATGAGATGGATTGAGATGAAGGTATTTTTCGGCTCTGCCACTATACTGGCAGCCTTTTTGTTATCGATAGCGCTCCAGGTGCCTGCAGAGGAGCTCCCCCCCGAACAAACTGTTCATGTTTCACTCACTCGAGATCGAAGCATTCACCATTTTAGGCAAACAGATCTCACTGGCTGGCAAGGGATAGGGTTGCCGCCAGAGTTCAAAGAGTTCCCAATCACACTGGATAATTCCAAGACCGATGAGCGCACATGTAATCCGGTTTTGGTGATGACAGGCGAAAAGTACAAGGAAGAACTGGATTTCTCGGCCAGCGGCGGCCTCGGTTTGACGCGCATTTATCGAAGCCGAATCGCCAAAGGAACGCTGTTCGGCGCTAACTGGATGTCAAGCCTCGATTATCCCGGTTTAGCCCTCGCCAAAGCTTACACAAACTGGGCTGGCTACCAGATGTACCATGAGGTAACGCTGACCCAGCCGGACGGCACCAGCTATCTCTACAAATCCGCGTTTATTGATCAAACAACCGGCGATAGTGCCGAGTATTACTCGAGTTCATCGTCATCAACCGGCCGTCTGACGTGGAACGCAACGAGCGGCTACAAAATCACGACAGATGACAAGATCTATCATTATCCTGACGGGAATCTTCGAACGATAAAGGATCTTCGTACGGGCAATGTACTCACATTTTCCCGCGTCGGTGCCGTCCTCAAAATTACAGACTCCGCTGGACGTTGGGTCGAGCTCACCAAGAACCAGTATGGCGTCGTAACGCAAGTCCGCGATCCCGCAGGGAATGTCTGGACCTATGTCTATGATCCCAACTCGCCGCTCAGGTTGGCAAAAGTGGTCTCACCCGGGAGTTCACCGGATATTCGTGAATACCATTACGAAGACCCAAATCCGAAGCTGCTCACTGGCATCTCAATCAACGGCGTGCGCTACAGCCGATATAGTTACCAATCGGACGGACGTGTTGGCCGCAGCGCACTGGAAGGTGGTGCAGAATCCGACACATTCGTGTACGGAGGAACGAACTTCACGATGGTCACAGATGCGCATGGACAGCCAACGACCTATAACTATACGGATGTGTTGGGCGAGCGAAAACTGACGTCAGTGACGCGCGAGACCACTCCTACTTGTCCGCTCGCTTCCGTCTCCAAGATTGCTTACGATAGTTACGGGTACACGGATTATGAGCTCGACTGGAACGGTAACAAAACCGACTATACGTATGATTCGTTTGGCACCTTGCAAGAAGTAGTGACAGCCGCAGGCACGCCCCAAGCGTCAAAGACAACTCATACTTGGACAGGCACCCTTCGTACTGGAATCAAATTAATCCAGAGCGAGTACAAGGATGCGTCTGACGTTCCCTATCTTCGAGTTAACTATGCCTACAGCACTGTTTTGCCTGCGCTTCTCGCCAGCGAAACCTGGACAGACCTGACGACAGGGGACCAGAGAAAGACCGAGTACGGGTACACGTTACACAGTAATGGGACGCTTGCCAGCAAAACCGTGTCGACGCCTCTGCCTGATGGCGGAATGGCGACCACGAGGTTCTCTTACGATACTGCCGGAAACCTGACCTCACGGACGAACGCCCTGAACCAGACGGAATACTGGTCTGAGCATAATGGCTTGGGTCAGCCAGGGCGCTATGTTGATATCAACGGGGTGGCGACGACCTTTGCGTACCGCGCCAACGGTACGCTGGAGTCGTTTACGCAATTGCTGCCGTCAGGCGATCGCGTAACAAAGCTGACTTATAACAATGATCGCAAAGTGACCGACATCGTATTTGCAGATGGCTCGGCTAAACGGTGGCGTTACTCCGCAGGTGGACGTTTGGAATCCGTTGGCAATGGGGCCGGTCAGTTCGTCACGAGCAGTCTTGATATTGCCGCAAATTCCTTGAAAACGAGTTCGCCCCGCGAAATGCCGAGCATGAATAGCACCTCACTGGTCGCTAACTCCAGCGGCACCTTCAGTTCGACTACACGACTGGATTCGCTGGCCCGCCCGTATACGACAACCGGCAACAACAGCCAGCAGCTCGATTACCGCTACGACTCCAACGGTAATCTTACTTCCGTGACAGATGCGCTTAACCGCAAGACCTCATACGAATACGATCCGCAGAATCGTTTATTTAAAATAACGGCGCCGGATGGTGGCGTCACGCGAATGGAATACGGCGCCGACGGATTATTGAGAGCGGTGATCGATCCGCGTGCTTTACGTACTACCTACGATTACAACGGGTTCGGGGATCGTATCAAGCTGACCAGTCCAGATACCGGAGTGACCACTTACAACTTCGATGCCGCAGGGCGCCTCGAACGAGAGAACCGCCAAGACGGTAAAGTCATTACCTACAAATGGGACGCGCTTGGACGTATGCTGAGCCGTACGAGCGGAGCGATAACCGAATCGTTCACTTACGACGAAGGTAATTATGGCGGTGGCAAGCTGACCCGGATGAATGACGCGACTGGCCAGACTACATATAGCTATAACGCGGCGGGGCAATTGACAGGTCAGATCAATAATGTATTCGGGCAGGTTCTTACAACAACCTGGTCCTATGACAGCAGTGGAAGACTGATAGGGATGACATATCCGACAGGTTTGTCGCTGGTTTACGAGTACGATGCTTATGGCCGCATTACGTCGATCAAGACTGCTTCCCAGTTGCATAACTAGGGCAATGCCACCTTGCTGCTGGTTGTTCTGAGTCGCCAGCGGCACTTGGTGTGCCAATAAAAAGCATTCCCGAATAAATTATGAAGACTATGTTCCAGCTTTTTTCAAAAAACGTTTTTGTCGTCTTGCTGATTGCATTTGCGTTCATGCAACAAACAGCATTCGCGCAGAATAATTCTTCGTTTAGTACGCAAAGTGTGCCGACCTCGATGGTTGGTGGGCAATCGTATCAAGTGTCGCTTACCTTTAGAAATACAGGAAAAAATATTTGGTATGGAAACGCGAATTCCACTACAAACCATAAGCTTGGTTCGTGGAATCCTGCTGACAATATGACTTGGGGTTTGCATCGGGTTCCTGTGATTACGCCAGATGGAACCAGGGTTGGGTACACTGGCTATTACACTTTTACCTTTACGGTAACGGCACCGACCACACCGGGCGACTACAATTTTCAGTGGCGCATGTTGCAGGAAGGTGTGGAGTGGTTCGGAGCCACATCGCCGAACGTGGCGATTACGGTGTCGGCACCCCAACCACGCCCGACTGTGAACATTCAGCGTACGCCCTCGCCAATGATCGCCGGGCAAAATTTCACGGTTACACATACGACCACTGACGCTACCTCGCTTTCGTATAACTGCAGTGCGAGCGGCACGGGCTTCAACGGCGCTGCCAGTGTGCCGGTGAATGGTTCCTTTAGCGGCGTTGCCGAGGTCGCATGGGGGCACTACCCGTCAACTTGCCTATGGACTGCAACGGGCCCTGGCGGCACCGTCTCAGTCAACGAAACAATGACGACTTTGGCCAACAATGCGGAAATCGTCAGTCAAAGCATTCCGGCGGAGATGGTTCCAGGGCAAACATACAATGTTGGAATCACGGTCAAGAACACCGGCAATACGACCTGGAGCGCCGACCAGGGCTATAGGCTCGGCTCACAGAACCCCGAAAACAATGTGTTATGGAAATACAGCCGCGTTAATCTGACCGCCTCAGTGGCGCCCGGACAGCAACATACGTTCTCGTTCCAGGTAATCGCACCTGAGCCCGGGGCGTACAGTATGCAATGGCGCATGTTGCGCGAGGATGTCCAATGGTTTGGTGCTACTTCGAACTATACAGTGACTGTCAGCCCCAAAATCATTACGCTGGCGGACTCGTTCCTTTACCAGCCGGGCACTGACCGACTGTACGGCTGGCGTTTCGGCAACGGCCTTCCGCGCATGGTGACGCTCGATACGGATGGGCGCATCCAGCAGCTCGCCAGTCCTGGCAAGCATCAGGTTGCGATCGAATACAACTTTGTGGACACTATTTCCAAGGTCACCGACCAGCAATATCCGAACCTGACCGCGTCCTATACGTATGACCTCGCTGACCGCCTGGCAACGGTTATCCGAACCAGCGATGGTCAGACTTTCGATTGGGATCAGGTAGGTAACCGTAAGACACACACTCGCGAGGGACGGGGAACCTATACATTTGTTTCGGCAACCAACAGCAATAGGCTGGCGTCGTGGAGTGGAGCCGGACAGTCCCGTACCTTTGGCTATGATGCAGTCGGAAACGTGACCAGCGAAGCGCGTCACGACGGTAGCCGCAACTACACCTACGATGACTTCAACCGGATGAGCGGCGCTTACGTCAACGGCACCATGGTCGGTGACTACCGCAACAATGCCTTGAATCAGCGCGTGTACAAAGCAGCTGGCGGCGCAGGGACGACGGCTGTATATGGTCCTAACGGTGAGCTGCTGGCCGAGCTTGGCGCTCAAAAAACCAGCTATGTCTGGGTCGCAGGCGAGCTCCTCGGTGTCGTTCGCGGCGGTCAGTTTTATGCCAGCCATAACGATCAGGTGGGGCGGCCGGAGGTGCTCACTGATAGTGCTGGGGCCGTAAAATGGCGCGCAGAAAACGCGGCGTTTGACCGCCGGGTTGCATCAGATTCGATCGGAGGGCTGAATCTTGGTTTCCCAGGGCAATACTTCGATAATGAAACCGGGCTTTGGTACAACTGGAATCGTTACTATGACGCATCATTGGGGCGTTACATCCAAAGTGACCCTATTGGCTTGGCTGGAGGCTCTAATACGTATGCGTATGTCAGCGGGAATCCGCTGAGCGGCGTTGACCCGGATGGGCTTGATATAATGGTCATCACTGGCGGAGTACGTGATGGAAGCCTTAACTTCTTTGGTCACACAGGGTCGGCTGTGCAGGGTTACGGTATGGCGAGTTATGGAAACGACACGGACCTAGGGAGCTCCGTTGGGGCATATCTCTCCAGTCAAAGTGCTTTCCGGGCACAGCAGGTAACTATTCTGCCGACGACCCCTCAACAGGATGCTGCGGCAATTGCTCTCATCAAAGCACATCCAGATAAGAATGCCGTTGGAAAACTGGATAACTGCGCGGTTAGAACAAATCAGGTTCTCAACGCGGCAGGGATATCGACCAATGGTGTGCCTTTCCCAGGCGGGCTAGCGCGTGATGTTCAGAGGTTGCCGGGTGCTAAAACGTATTTCATCCCTCAAGGCGGCCCAATTCCACCTGAATTGGCTGGTGTCCTTGGAAAGTTTGGGCCATGAAGGAGGCTGGAATGAGGAGAAAGTTGCTGACCGTTGCCTTGTGGGTTATCGGTGCAGTTGTTGTAGTGAACGTTGGCGCGTGCGTTTTTATATCCCATGCACGGAATTCAGCTTATGAAACTGTACAGGTTGGCGATACCGCCGCAATCGTAATCGAGCGTTTCGGTACGCAGCCATCTGTTCGAGAAAGCTCAAGCGCACTATTTTCCCGGTATGCAAGCCAACCGTGTGGCGGTGAATGTGCAGAGAGACTCTGGTTCGAAAATCGGTTGTCGCTCGACACAGAGGCATGGTCAGTAGAATTGGACAAGAACAGTCGAGTTATTAAAAAGTCACGCTGGGTAATGCCATGATGCATTCGAGCGGTGCGCTACTGAAACTCGAAGCGCAGATCGAATCAAGCTTTGCCAGATACACCTAAGGAGCTTGGCCAAAACGCCGGTACACTCTTGCGCACATCTTGGACACAATTCAAGCAGGCTTGACTATATTAATTTCGATCCAGAGGCTGCGCAGTTCTGTCATCTAAGAGACTGTTTGAAAACTCCGTACGGCCGAGATATTCTGGCGCACTTTCGAATATGTGCGCAATCTGTCTCCAACTTACTCGGCGCGGCAGCATAAAATTGCGTCGAAGCAGGGTGCTCTGGAGTTATCAAACCGTCTCTAATAGGTACAAACGCAAGTGCGAAACGTCTAAAAGGCTTTAAGGAGCGGCGTCTTTTCGAGGTCGCCTCTTGCAGCCGGGGTCATGCAGCCGGGGTCACAGCCGGGGTCACACAGCCGGGGTCAGGTCTGACATTTGGACACGGCCTCATCTTGGCCTGCCTGCAGTTCGGCAGAAGAAGCGGCAATTACAGCTGAGGCAGAACTCGTGTCCGCATATCGGACCTGACCCCATGACCCCTTGGCAATACTTCAGAGATATCGCTTTATTAATATATCAAGAGTCAGGAAAATTGATACGTAATCAGATTGCTGAGTTGAGGAACTATTCCGTAATTAAAGCCGGTTAGGAGTGAGATCGGCCCCGACACCTCTGCTGAAAACATGAAATTACTCTTTTCACAGATGCATCAAGGAAGTGCCGATCAAGGTAAGTGAGTGCCATCGCCACTGTGTCGCCTCAGCATGCAGCAAGAATTCGACTTGGCAATATAGATAATGATGAAAATCTCAGTCAGACAAAAATACTGGTCCCTTCTTGCGCTACTGCCACTCATGTACGTGATTGGCATACTTGCGGTCGAGATTTCGCAGATGTTTTTGATACCTCTGCTGGGTCTTTTTCTGGTCGCCGGTGTCGTTTCGATGGGCTTAAAATGTGTTGACTGCGGGACGCCGCTACTCTACCGTAGGAGACGGGTAGCTGGAGTAACGATCTTTTTCTCGGGGTGGAAGTTCCCCAAAAAATGCCCCGAATGCCATGTATCTATTTAGCTCGGCAACAGAATGTGGGCTACCGATACTCAAGGCGATCCAATAGGTTTAACTACCTGCTCAAAATAATTGTTTTTTCGGCCGCCACGGTTACCGGCGTCAGCGCGTCGCTGCGTTAGCTTCTGTTCGCAATGCTCGCGCGGCGGCGAACTTGCCTTTGAAACGACGAAAGACGCCTGGAGCTTTGATGAAGAAACTGTGCAACAAGTGCCAAGCCAAAACCTTGCCGCCGCTCGCGGTATGTTGTGCGGGGATGCTCGGGGCATCGCTCACGTGCGGTGCGTGTGGCGAGTCATGGCGAATAAAATTGCATCCGCTTCTGCGTCTCGGCGCATTCCTTTGGCTCGTATTGGCTTGTTCGATGAGCACCTACGCCGGCATACTCATGTTCAGCTGGTGGCCGATTGTAATCGCGTGGGCAGTACTGGTCGTGCTGCTGTTTTGCAGTGCCTGGTACGGCGGGCTGGAAAAGCGATTTGACTTGGACAGGCGGTAGAGACGGCAGGTCCCACGAATCGAGCGCCTGGCTCGAGCGAAAAATAATGCTCCACTAACCTGTCAGGCCCCGGAACATTGCTAGGCAAACGATCAGACTTGCCAGCGCGGCAGGCTGATCTTCCCGACGGTCTTGCTATCAAGCACGACATAGATCCCATATCGCGTGCCCGGCTGACGCCGCTCCCTTCATTCCCCACTGTCTTCCCGTATCAGTGAATGGCCGCGCACGGCCTTCTCCAGCCTCTTAAGTCAGCGTCCCCGCTCCTCCCGCAGCGGCAGACCTCGGCACGACAGCAGAGTGTTGGTTTAACGATTCGTAAAATTTCACCCCGTAAAGATTTCTCAGCAACGTGCGATTCCGAACAAAACTGAAGCGTCCGTATGAGAGATAATGGCGTTTGTTGTTCTTTTTTTACAGACTCCAGAGACCCATGCACACAGTTGATTATCCACGCGAACACGCGAGCGATGCCCCGGCGCCGCGCGCGACGCCGGCACGCGCGCCCGCACTGCCCGCACCGGTGGCGACCTGGCTGCAACGGGTCGAAGCGGCAGCCCATCCGCAACCGAAGCTGACGCTCGAAGCCGCCGATCCGAAGGCGGTCCAGTACAAGTTTGTTTATGTGATGGCCCCGACCAGCGGCGGCCGCCATGTCGCCGTCTGCCTGTGCAAGGCGCGCCTGCGCCCGAACGGCGATGTGGCCGCCGCCAGCCCGGTCAACGAAGTGTTTTCCCTGCTGTCCGCCCCGCCCGCCTACCTCGAGGGCGAGGACGAAGACCTGGTGCGCTTCTTCATCGCGATGCGTAGCGGTGCCTCGCAAAGCACCAGCGCCACCGAGCCGAAGGGCAAAGTCGGCGCGATCCTGCTCGAGATGCTGCTGAAACAGGGCAAGCTGCTGTGGGCGAACTCCTGGCAGGACATGGCGAACGGCCTGGTCTATCCATTGCAGGCCGGCCCTACCCGCCAGGCCAATCTCGCCTGGCGCGATGAAGGCCGCGCGGCCAAGCTCGGCTGGTCGGTGGAACCGGCCAACGGCGCGAACCACCCCGGCGCCGACCTGATCGACTACATGCTGCCGACCGATCCGCCGTGGTACATCGACAACCTGTCCTGCGGTCCGCTGGAGCTGAACCGTGGCGGCGTGGATATTTCGCTGGCCGAATTGCAGGCCCTGGTCGCCCAGGCGCCTATCCTGACCGGCAACGACAAAAAGCGCGTCTCGCAACTGCTGCTGGCCCACGGCCTGCAAGAACTGATGCCGCTGCCGCAGCCGCTGACCCAGCGCCTGCGCACCGACGTCAAGCCGCAACCCTTCCTGCTGCTCGATTCGGTGGCGCTGGCCGACACCGGCACCCAGCGCTGGCACGATTTCGCCGTGCTCTCCTTCGACTACGACGGCCAGCGCGTGTCCTTCGATCCGGCCCAGCGCGTGGTGCGCCAGATCGGCGATGTCACCGAAATCATCGAGCGCGATGCCGCGGCCGAAGCGGCGGCGCTGGATAAACTGAGCGAACTCGGTTTCCGCAAGCCCGCGACCACCCCGCTGTCGGGCGTAGCCGGCGCGCTGCAGCTGGAAAGCCAGGCGCACTGGCTGCGCTTTGCCGAGAACGACATCGACGCCCTGCTGGATGCCGGCTGGCACCTGCAGAAATCGAACAAGTACCGCTACGACGTGGTGCCGGTCGAGGACTGGTATGCCGAGATCGACGAGCCCGAGGAAGCGGGCAAAGCCTGGTTCGAGCTGGAGCTGGGCATCGTGGTCAACCGCAAGCGCGTGCCGCTGCTGCCGGTGCTGGTGCAACTGATTCGCAACGCGCCGATGGACTTCGACCCGGCCGTGCTGGCCGCGCATGGCGAGCTTGATCAGATGCTGGCGACCCTGCCGGAAGGCGTGCGCGTCGCCCTGCCCTGGAACCGCGTGAAACCGATCCTGTCCACGCTCGGCGAGCTCTACTTCAACGACAAGATCAAGAACCGGGTGCGCCTGTCGACGCTGGACGCCAGCCGCCTGGAAGAGCTGGCGCGCGGCGTGGAAATGCGCTGGTTCGGCGGCGAGCAACTGCGCGAAACCGGCCGCAAGCTGAGCCAGTTCGGCGCGGTGAAGAAGGTGGCGGCGCCGAAAGGCCTGCAGGCGACCCTGCGCGACTACCAGCTCGACGGTCTGTCGTGGATGCAGTTCCTGCGCGAATACGACCTCGGCGGCATCCTGGCCGACGACATGGGCCTTGGTAAAACCGTGCAGACGCTGGCCCACATCCTGACCGAAAAGGAAGCCGGCCGCCTGACCCGTCCGGCCCTGGTGATCGCGCCAACCAGCCTGATGACCAACTGGCAGGAAGAAGCCGCGCGCTTCGCACCAAGCCTGAAGGTGTTGCTCCTGCAGGGCAAGGAACGCATGGACATGTTCGACCAGATCGAGCAAGCCGACCTGGTGCTGACCACCTATGCCCTGCTGCCGCGCGACGAGGAAAAGCTGCGCGAGCACGAGTATCACCTGGTGATCCTGGACGAATCGCACTACATCAAGAACACGCGCTCGAAGGCGGCGCAAACGGCCGGCTCGCTCAATGCGCGCCACCGCCTGTGCCTGACCGGCACCCCGCTGGAAAACCACCTGGGCGAACTGTGGTCGCAGTTCCACTTCCTGCTGCCTGGCCTGCTGGGTGAGGAAAAGGCCTTCAATACCCAGTTCCGCCATCCGATCGAGCGCCAGGACGACCCGGTGCGCCGCACCTTGCTGAACCGCCGCATCCGTCCTTTCCTGCTGCGTCGTACCAAGGACAATGTGGCGAAGGAGCTGCCGGAGAAGACCGAGGTGGTGCGCCGCATCGAACTGAGCGGCCCGCAGCGCGACCTGTACGAGACCGTGCGCCTGGCGATGGACAAGAAGGTGCGCGAGGAGATCGACCGCAAGGGCGTGGCGCGCAGCCAGATCGTCATCCTGGAAGCGCTCTTGAAACTGCGCCAGGTCTGCTGCGACCCGCGCCTGGTGAAGGCCATGCCGTCGCGCAAGAACACGGCGGCGGTGTCGGCCAAGCTGACCGACCTGATGCAAATGGTCGAAGACCTGCTGCAGGAAGGCCGCAAGATCCTGGTGTTCTCGCAGTTCACCAGCATGCTTGGCCTGATCGAGGAAGAGCTCGAGGCGCGTGGCATCCGCTACGCCATCCTCACCGGCGAAACGCGCGACCGTTCGGCCCAGGTGGCCGCCTTCCAGCAGGGCGCGGTGCCGATCTTCCTGATCAGCCTGAAGGCCGGCGGTGTCGGCCTCAATCTCACCGCGGCCGACACCGTGATCCACTACGACCCGTGGTGGAACCCGGCGGCCGAAGCCCAGGCGACCGACCGCGCCTGGCGCATCGGGCAGGACAAGCCGGTGTTCGTCTACAAGCTGATTGCGAAGGGCACGCTGGAAGAAAAGATCCAGCAACTGCAGCAGAAGAAGTCGGAGCTGGCGCAGTCGATCCTGGCCGAGGGAGAGTCGCAGAAGATGGCGCTGACGCAGGAAGACCTGCAGGCGATCTTCGCGCCGCTGGACGAGCAGTGAGCGCCAGCGATTGTCACCGGAACGCCCGCAACGTTTGAACTGACCCCAGAAAGTTGGACAGGTTAGTTTGCTAGGCCATCAAGGGCTGAGTCCTGTATTGCACAGGACTCAGCCCTTTCAGTTTGAGCTTGATGCGGTCATGGTTGTAATAGTGGATGTAGC
>JBFLZJ010000010.1:0-187089 GCA_040755875.1 Pseudomonadota bacterium
TTCATCAAACGCCCACACTTATCGACTGTTAATTGTTAAAGAACCGTTGTTCTGTACTGCCTTGCTGCTTCGTTGCGAATCGTTTTGTTCGTCAGCAGCAGAGAAGTGAGATTATGCAGTGTTTCGCGATCTTCGTCAACCCCTCGTTTGCTTCGTCGCAGTTACCTGCGTTCACTGTTGCTACATCAACTACTTGATTTCGTTGACGTTTTACTTCAGCGCCGAAGCGGAGGCGAACTATAGCAAACCGTCGGGGCATCGCGCAAGCCCTGACACGAACAATCTACAACAGCCAGTCGATCGGGAGGAAAGACAGGATCCTGACGCCCGCGCGCTTCCATATGGTGGTGCCAGGCTCTTCGTCGTGGCGGACGGCCCTGTCGCCGGAACGCTCCAGCCAATACAGCTTGCCGTCCTCGTCGAGCCGGACTTCGTAGGCGCTGCCGGGGATGCTTTCGTCCAGGGTCCGGTCCAGCTCCCGCGCCAGCGCCGGACTGTCGATGACGAATCCCATCTCGGTATTCAGGTCGATCGAACGCCTGTCCAGGTTGAAGGAACCGACGAAGACGCTGCGTCCGTCGACGCCGAAGGTCTTCGCGTGCAGGCTCGACGCCGAGCTGCCCAGACTCCCACGGCCGGTCTCGGGCAGTTCCGGCCCCCACCTGCGGCGCAGTTCGAACAGCGCGACGCCGGCATCGAGCAATTCGCGGCGCCACTTCGCATAGCCGGCATGCACCGCGGCGACATCGGTCGCCTCGAGCGAGTTGGTCAGCACGCGCACCCTGGCCCCGCCCCGGGAGATATCGCCCACTACCCGGGCCGCGTCCTTGCTGGGAACGAAGTAGGGAGAGACCAGGTCGAGCTGCTGCTTCGGCTCCCCCAGCAGCTTGCCGAGGTGGACGGCCATGCGCGCGTCGCGCTCGGCCTTGCCCAGCACCTTGGCCGGGTCGTCGCTGACCAGGCGCGTCATGCTCCACTCCAGCGCCAGCTTGCGCTGCACCAGTTGCTCGACAAAGGGAGAGCTGCGGATCGCCTCCAGGTAGCGCTGCGCCTCGGGCCGCTGACGCAGGCTTGCCGCGCGCTGGACCAGGACACCGGCCGGTTCGGCCTCGTCCGGGTCGACCAGGGCCGCAACCGGATAAGCTGATGCACTGTTCCAGTAACGGTCGAAGTCCCGCGACACCTCCCCCACGACCTGGCCTACCGCCAGCACGTCGAGGTCGACGAACAACATGTCGCCCGCCGCGCCGAAGTACTCGTCGCCGATATTACGCCCGCCGACAATGGTCGCCTGGTTGTCCACCGTGAAGGACTTGTTGTGCATGCGGCGGTTCAGCCGCATGAAGTCGAGCAGGTAACCGAGGCTGCGCCATTCCCGGTTGCGGAAGGGATTGAACAGGCGGACCTCGACATTCGGCTCGCGATCGAAAGCGGCCAGCGCCGGATCGAGACCGGCGGTATTGTTGTCGTCGAGGAGAAGGCGGACCCGCACGCCGCGCGCCGCGGCGCTGCGCAAGGCGTCCAGCATCAGGGTGCCGGTGAGGTCGTTACGCCATATATAGTACTGGACGTCGAGACTGCGCTCGGCGGCGCGTGCAAACAGCACGCGCGCGGCAAACGCATCGCGCCCGTCCGACAGCGGATGGATGCCGGACAGTCCCGGATGCCCGGCGGCCAGCGGCGCGATGGCCTGGCCCAGCCGCGTGTCCGCGGTGCCGGCCAGGGCCACGCTGGCGGCGCGCTCGCCCAGCGGGGGCAAGGATGCGCAACCGTAGGTCGCCGCCGCGACGACGACCAGCGCTGCCGCCCCTGCCCGGAACGCCGGCGCGCGCATCGCTTACATTCCTTCGAAATTCGCCTTGCGCTTCTCGAGGAAAGCCGCCATGCCTTCTTTCTGGGCCGGCGTGCCGAAAGCGGCGTGGAAGAAGCGGCGCTCGTAGCGCACGCCTTCGGTCAGCGTGGTTTCATACGCGCGGTTGACCGAGTCCTTGATCGCCATGGCGACCGACACCGGCATCTCGGCGATGGTGTTGGCGACCGCCAGCGCCTCTTCCATCAGTTTCTCGGCCGGGAACACGCGCGACACCAGGCCGGTGCGCTCGGCTTCAGCCGCGTCGATCATGCGCGCGGTGAGCAGCATGTCCATGGCTTTCGACTTGCCGATCGCGCGCGGCAGGCGCTGGGTGCCGCCGGCGCCCGGGGTGACGCCGACCTTGATTTCCGGCTGGCCGAACTTGGCGCTGTCCGCGGCGATCAGGAAGTCGCACATCATCGCCAGTTCGCAGCCGCCGCCCAGCGCATAGCCGGCGACGACGCCGATGACCGGCTTGCGCACGTTCAGGATGTGTTCCCAGTTGCGGCCGATGTAGTTGCCGGGGTAGGTGTCGGCATAGGTGTAGTTGGCCATGGCGGCGATGTCGGCGCCGGCCGCGAACACCTTCTCGCTGCCGGTGAGGACGATGACGTTGACCGCTGGATCGGCATCGAACTGGTAGAGGGCGTGGCCCAGCTCGTTCATCATGTTGTCGTTCAGCGCATTCATCGCCTTCGGACGGTTCAGGCGGACGACAACCACCTTGCCGTGTTTTTCGATCAGCAGGTCTGCGTATTCCATGGGACACCCTTATCAAGTTGACGGTATGGCCGCGATTGTAGCGCCTCTGCAGTCCAAAAAGGACGGTATCATTGCTCATCCAGCAATATCTTGCGCGAGTTCATTATTACTACGGTACGCCGTCTCCTGCAGAGCCTGCGCGGCGACGGGCTGCTGGGCAAACCCGACTTCCGCCGCCTCTGGCTCAGCAGCGCGCTGACCCACTTCGGCGCGCAGATCACCCTGCTCGCGCTGCCGATCTGCGCCGTCCTCCTGATGCATGCGACGCCGAGCCAGATGGGCACCCTGGCCGCGCTCGAATCCCTGCCCTTCCTGCTGTTCGGCCTGCCCTCGGGCGTGCTGCTCGACCGCTGCCGCCGCCTGCCCATCATGATGTGCAGCGACGCGATGGTGGCCACCGCCCTGGCCAGCGTGCCCCTGGCCTGGTGGTTCGACGTCCTCTCGATCCACTGGCTGTATGCGGTCGGCTTCGTGCTCGGCACCGGCTACACCGTCGGCGGCAGCGCCGAGCAGGTCTTCCTGACCTTTGTCGTCGGGCGCGAAGGGCTGGTCGACGCCCAGGCCAGGTTCGCCTCGACCGAATCGGCGGCGCGCCTGATCGGGCCCGGCATGGCGGGCGGCCTGGTGCAGGTGCTCGGCGCCCCGCTGGCGATTCTCTGCACGGTCGGCGGTTTCCTCGTCTCGCTGTGGAACCTGCGCCGCATCCGCGCGCGCGAACCCCAGCCGCCGCCTTCCAACACCCACCCGCTGCAGGAAATCCGCGAAGGACTGGCATTTGTATGGCGCCACCGCCTGCTGCGCACCCTGGCCTGGACCTCGGGCTGCTGGCATCTGCTCTTGTATGGCTACATGGCCCTGCACGTGCTGTTCGCCACCCGCGTGCTCGGCATGGCGCCGGGCGTGATGGGCACGGCGCAGATGCTGGGCGGCGTGGGCATCCTGGCCGGCTCGCTGCTGGTGAAGCCGCTGTCGAACCGTTACGGCACCGGGCGCGCGATCCTGGTCGGATTGTGCGTCTCGGCGCTCGGCTTCGCCCTGATGCCGGCGATTCCGGCGCAGCTGCTGGGCAGCGCCAGGCTGAGCGCGATTGCCTACGGCCTCGTGGTCTTCCTGCTCGACTGCGGCGCGACCCTGTTCTTCGTGCCCTACATCGCCCTGCGCCAGCACGTCACGCCGGACGCCGTGCTGGGAAGGATGGTGGCGACCATGCGCTCGCTGACGGTGGCCATGGCGCCGCTGGGCGCGCTGCTGGCCGGGGCGCTGGCCGAGCGCTTCAGCGTGCGCATCGGGCTGGTGTGCGTGGCGGCGGGGGCGGTCGTGCTGGCCCTTGGCGCCGTCGGCGGCACGCGCCTGCGCGAGGTTAAGGATTAGGGTGAGGGCGGCAGCGCCACCCTCGTCTCCGGACAACCCATGGCCTGGCAGCCGTTCGGCAGGGTCCGCAGCCAGGTCACGACCGAATCCACCGTGACGGTCTGGATCCGGCCGCTCCAGCGCAATTCCGGCGGATGATCGTCGAATGCGACATTGGCCTTGGTGACGCGCGCGCCGAGCCGGGTCAGCGCGCCAAGCTCGAGCTGGGTCGGCGCATAGCCGTTCGCCTTCAGCCAGGCCTGGGCGCTGACGCGGGTATGCGCCTCGTCCCCGGGCGCGACGGCGAAGGCCAGCATCTCCAGCACCCAGCCATTCGAGTTCTGGTAGCGCGTGCTGAACGGATAGGCCACCAGGCTGTAACGGGGCTCGTGGTAATCCGCGGCCTTCTTGCCCAGCAAGGCCTTTTTCAGCCGCGCCTGCGCAGCGGGCGCCAGGCGCCAGATGCCGGCCTGGTAGCGGAAGGGGGAATCGGCGAAGAAGTTGAGCAGTCCTTCATCGTACAGGGCCGACGAGGCGGTGCCGCAGGCATTGAGCTTGTGGACGACCGACCAGGCGCCCGCCGGGTGCTCGCGCAGCGCGAACGCCAGGTGCGAATAGGTCAGCCCGTATTTCGACAGGTCTTGCCCGGCGCGGGCAATCAGGACGACCTCGTCGTCGATCTGCTCGAGCGCGGTACGGGTGGCGTCGGCCATCTGCAAGCCCAGGCGCGCCATGTCCGGCGCGGGTTCCGGCGCTTCGCATGGCCTGCCGGCAGCGGCGGCGCCGGCCGCCAGGGCCAGCATCGCTGCAAGCAGCGTCCGGCGCACGGTCAGCCGCGCGCTTTCGAGTGCAGCAGGCCGCTGTCGGGCGGGGTCATCACGCCGATCGTGGTGGCGCCCTTCTTGAGGGTATAACCGCTCTTGCCGATCGCCTCGATGCCGAGCTCGTCGTCGACCTTGAGCGCCTGCGAACGCACAGTCCGGGTCGCCACCATGGTGTCGATCTGCATGGTCTGGTCTTCGCTGCGCAGCGCGACGGCGGTCTTGTCGCCTTGCGGGCGGAGGGTGGCGACGCGCCAGCGCTTCCGGCTTTCGAGGTCGCCGGACACCGCCTGCGACAGCTTCTTCCCTCCCGCGTGGGAAAGGATGAAAGGCGAAGCGACGACGATGACGGTGCTCAGGGCGCTGGCTTCGGATGCCGTGAGATTCATCTCGGCCGATGCCGGCGCCGCCATGGCGGCGGCAAGTACGAGGGTGACGAATGATGCTGCGCGCATGATGTGTCCAATCAGGTGTGCCGGCGGAAGCGCCGGCGTTGCCAGGATAGTGCGGCTGAGAATGCGGCTGGGAAGCACCGCCAACTTAGCCGAAATTGAACAGCCATGCAACGCCGTCGGACTTATTTAGGCAGCAACACCCACACCGAACCGCGCTGCTTCATGCGCCCCGCATAGTCCGCCGCGTTCCCGCCGAAGCCGAAGAAGAAATCCGCCCGCACCGGACCGCGGATCGCGCCGCCGGTATCCTGCGCCAGCATCAGGCGCTGCACGGCGCTCCCGTCGGCCGGATGGGTCGTCGACAGGAACAGCGGCGCCCCCAGCGGCACGATCGAGGGATCGACCGCGACCGAGCGCTCGGGCGTGAGCGGCACGCCCAGCGCCCCCTTCGGTCCGACCGAAGGATCGGGCAGGCGCTCTTCGCGGAAGAAGATGTAGCTCGGATTCACGTTCAGCAGTTCCTGGCGGCGCGCCGGGTTGGCCGCGATCCAGGCCTTGATGCTCTGCGCCGAGACGCCGTCGGCCGGCAATTCCCCCTGCTCCACCAGCCAGCGCCCGATCACCTTGTAAGGGTGGCCGTTCTGGTCGGCGAAGGCAATGCGCACGGTCTCGCCGGTTTCCTCGATGCGCACCCGGCCCGAGCCCTGGACTTCGAGGAAGAAGGCCTCGACCGGATCGTCGACCCAGACCAGCTCCTTGCCGCTCAGCGGCGCGCGCTCGATCTCGGCGCGCGTCGAGTACGGCACCACGGTCTTGCCGACCAGGCGGCCGCGCAGGCGCATGTTCTTCAGGCTGGGATAGACGCCCGCCAGGTCGACCGTCACCAGGTCGTCCGGCACGCGGTAGAGCGGCGTCTGGAAGGCGCCGCCGCGCTTGCGCGAACCGCGCAGCATCGGTTCGTAGTAGCCGGTGATGAGGCCGGTGTCGGCGCCGCTCGGCTCGCGCATCTGGTTCGGGACGAAGTAAGCCTCGAAGTAACGGCGGACCGCGTTGCCGTCATTCGCATCGACGCCGCCGGCCGCCGCGCAGGGGCTCTTCCACTCGGCCTTTTTCGCCAGCACGCGGCAGGAAGCCATGAAGGCCGGCCAGGCCTGGCGCAGGTCGTCCTGCCGCCAGCCGGGCAGCGTGTCGAAGCTGACCGGGGTCATGGCCGGAACCGGCGGTGGCGGCGCCGGCGTGGGCGCCGGAATGCCGATCGGCCCCACCGGCGGCGGCATCACGACGTCGGGCTGCCTGGATGGCTGCGGCTGCGGCTGCGGCGCCCGGGGCGGCGTGCCGCAGGCGGTCAGCAGGAGGGCGACGAGAGCGAAGGAAGCGGGTACACTGCGGCGTATCGATTGCATAAGGAACAGTCTATGTGGATCTTGATGCTGGAAGCGGGCGTGGCCTTGTTCCTGCTCGTGTTTATCGTCTGGTGGACCATGTTCTCGGGCCGCCCGGAAGAGCGCAAGCGTCCGCTGCGCGAGGAGCGCAGCGAACCCGTCCAGCGCAGTACGGATCGCGAGAGCGACGCTTCCTGAATCAGTGCAGGCTGCGCGGCAGCGACAGCACGAATTCCGGAATCGGCACTTCGAAGCGGTGGCCATCCTCGGCCACGCAGAAGTACTCGCCGCGCATCGAGCCCTGCGGCGTGGCCAGCTGGGTGCCGCTGGTGTATTCGAACTGCTCGCCCGGTTTCAACAGCGGCTGGTGCCCGACCACGCCCAGGCCCTTCACTTCCTGCACCCGGTTGTTGGCGTCGGTGATCACCCAGTGGCGCGAAATCAGCTGAGCCGGCACGCTGCCGGTATTGCGTATCGTGATCGTATAGGAAAACACGTAGTTGTCGCGCTCCGGATTGGATTGCTCCGGCAAGTGCTGGGTCCGGACGGTAACGGTGAAATCGTAGGCGGACATCGGCTTCCTCTTCTGGTTATTAGTTGCCTGCGTGAATGTGGCGGCCTGGCGGCGGCCGGACATGCGCAAAACGACCATCATACCGTGCCCGAAAAAAGCCGGTTCGCGCCAGCTCCATGCTGCTCGGCGTAAAATAGCCGGATTCTTCTCAACCGCACCGTCACCGCAATGACCACCTATCGCATCGCTCCCAGCATCCTGTCCGCCGACTTCGCCCGCCTGGGCGAGGAAGTCCGCAACGTCGTCGACGCCGGCGCCGACATCATCCACTTCGACGTGATGGACAACCATTACGTGCCGAACCTGACGATCGGTCCGCTGGTCTGCCAGGCGATCCGTCCGCACGTGCAGGTGCCGATCGACGTGCACCTGATGGTGAAACCGGTCGACCGCATCATCCCCGACTTCGCCAAGGCCGGCGCCAACATCATCACCTTCCACCCGGAAGCGTCGGAGCACATCGACCGCACCCTGCAGCTGATCCGCGACCACGGCTGCAAGGCCGGCCTGGTGTTCAACCCGGCCACCCCGATGCACTACCTGGAACACGTGATGGACAAGATCGACATGATCCTCATCATGTCGGTGAACCCGGGCTTCGGCGGCCAGTCCTTCATTCCGGAAGCGCTGAAGAAGATCGCGATCGCGCGCCGCATGATCGACGAATCGGGCCGCGACATCATGCTCGAGGTCGACGGCGGCATCAAGGCCGAGAACATCGCAGCGGCCGCGGCAGCCGGCGCCGACACTTTTGTCGCCGGCTCGGCCATCTTCGGCAAGCCCGACTACAAGGCCGTGATCGACGCCATGCGCGAGCAACTGGCCACGGTCGGGAAGTAAGCGTGTTACCGGGCACAGCGGTAGGGTCGGGCGTGATTCGCGCCGCCATCATCGACCTGGACGGCACGATGCTCGACACCGTGCCCGATTTCGAACTGGCGCTGAACGGCATGCGCGCCGAATTCGAGCTCGCGCCGATCACGCAGGAGACCATCAAGCCGATGGTCGGCAAGGGGTCCGAGAAGCTGATCCGCGACGTGCTCGCGCTCGACTTCGACGCTGCCCGCATCGAGGCCTGCTTTGACGAGGCGATGGCCGCCTACCAGCGCCATTACCTCGCCATCAACGGCGAAAAGAGCGTGCTGTTCGACGGCGTCATCGAGGGTTTGGCGGCGCTGCGCGACCTGGGCCTGCGGCTGGCCTGCGTGACCAACAAGCCGATCGCCTTCACCACGCCGCTGCTGGCGCAAAAGGGATTGGCGGACTTCTTCGAGCTGGTCTACGGGGGCGACTCGCTCCCGAAAAAGAAGCCGGATCCGCTGCCGCTGCTGCAGGTCTGTTCGGATTTCGACCTGGCGCCGCAGCAGGTGGTGGCGATCGGCGACTCCTCGAACGACGCCGAAGCGGCGCGCGCCGCGCGTTGCTATGTGCTCACAGTGCCATATGGATATAACCACGGAAGGCCTGTGCAAGAGATCGATTCCGATGGTATAGTTAATTCGCTACTCGATGCCGCGAAGCTGATTCGTGCGCACAACAGCCTCTAAACTCACTTATCTATACATGTTCTTCACCAAAAAACACACTGTCAACCAGACCGGCGCCCTCGAGGCCTGGCTGTGGCGACGCTGGCAATCCTGGGCTAACTGAACCCGTATCGATTGCTGCCGGCGGCCTACGCGCACCCGGCAGGTTTTTTGGAACACCAACGCCGCCCTCCCCCAACCTCGATTGATGGCGGCCCGGAGAAGAACATGACCGAACTCGAATTCAAATCGCTGGCCAACCAGGGCTACAACCGCATTCCGCTGATCGCCGAAGCCTTCGCCGACCTGGAAACGCCGCTGTCGCTCTACCTGAAGCTGGCCCAGTCGCAGGACACCGGCAAGAACACTTTTCTCCTCGAATCGGTCGTCGGCGGCGAGCGTTTCGGCCGCTATTCCTTCATCGGCCTGCCGGCGAAGACCCTGCTGCGCAGCAGCGGCAACCTCCTCGAGGTCGTGACCAACGGCAGCGTGGTCGAGACCCACGAGGGCAATCCCCTCGAATTCATCGAGCAGTTCCAGGCGCGCTTCAAGGTCGCGCTGCGTTCCGGCATGCCGCGCTTCTGCGGCGGCCTGGCAGGCTACTTCGGCTACGACACCGTGCGCCACATCGAGCGCAAGCTGGCCGGCCAGGCGCCGCAGGACGACCTCGGCCTGCCCGAGATCCAGCTGCTGGTGACGGAGGAACTGGCCGTCATCGACAACCTCTCGGGCAAGCTCTACCTGATCGTCTACGCCGATCCATCCCAGCCGGAAGCTTTCGCCAGGGCGCGCCAGCGCCTGAAAGAGCTGCGCATCATGCTGCGCCGCAGCGTCGACGTGCCGGTCACGACCGGCTCGGTGCGCACCGAGGCCGTGCGCGACTTCTCCAAGGAAGACTACCTGAAGGCGGTCGCGAAGGCCCATGAATACGTGATGGCGGGCGACCTGATGCAGGTGCAGATCGGCCAGCGCATCCGCAAGCCCTACGTGGATTCGCCGCTGTCGCTGTACCGCTCGCTGCGCTCGCTGAATCCCTCGCCCTACATGTACTACTACAACTTCGGCGACATGCAGATCGTGGGCGCCTCGCCGGAGATCCTGGTCCGTAACGAAGTCTCGCCCGCGGGCGAACGCAAGGTCACGCTGCGCCCGATCGCCGGCACCCGCCCGCGCGGCGCCACCCCGGAACGCGACGCCGAACTGGCGGTCGAACTGCTTGGCGACCCGAAGGAGATCGCCGAGCACGTGATGCTGATCGACCTGGCGCGCAACGACATCGGCCGCATCGCCGAGACCGGCAGCGTGAAGGTGACGGACCGCATGGTCATCGAAAAATACTCGCACGTGCAGCACATCGTCTCGAATGTCGAAGGCAGGCTCAAGGAAGGCATGTCCAACCTGGACGTGCTGCGCGCCACCTTCCCGGCAGGCACCCTCACCGGCGCCCCCAAGGTGCGTGCGATGGAAATCATCGACGAGCTCGAGCCGGTCAAGCGCGGCATCTACGGCGGCGCCTGCGGTTATCTCTCCTTCGGCGGCGAGATGGACGTGGCGATCGCGATCCGCACCGGCGTGATCAAGGACGGCAACCTCTACGTACAGGCCGCGGCCGGCATCGTGGCCGACTCCATCCCCGAGATGGAATGGCAGGAAACCGAGAACAAGGCGCGCGCCGTGCTGCGCGCGGCCGAACAAGTGCAAGACGGACTGGATGGGGAGATCTGAACATGCTGCTGATGATCGACAACTACGATTCCTTCACCTACAACATCGTCCAGTACTTCGGCGAGCTGGGTGAAGAGGTGCGCACCGTGCGCAACGACGAAATCACGATCGAGGAAATCGCGCGCTTGAATCCGGACCGCATCTGCATCTCGCCGGGGCCGAAGGCGCCAGTTGATGCGGGCGTGTCGGTGGACGTGATCAAGCATTTCAAGGGCAAGCTGCCCATCCTCGGCGTCTGCCTGGGCCACCAGGCCATCGGCGAAGCCTTCGGCGGCAGGATCATCCGCGCCAAGCAGGTCATGCACGGCAAGACCTCGCTGATCGCCCATACCGGCGTCGGCGTCTTCAAGGGCATTCCGAGCCCCTTCACCGTGATCCGCTACCACTCGCTGGCGATCGAGCGCGCAACGCTGCCCGACTGCCTGGAAGTGACGGCCTGGACCGACGACGGCGAGATCATGGGCGTGCGCCACAAGGAATACGACATCGAGGGCGTGCAGTTCCACCCCGAGTCCATCCTGTCCGAGTACGGCCACGCGCTGCTGAAGAACTTCCTCGAGCGCTAAGCGCAAGCGGCGCAGCGTCGCGCCACGGCGCGCCGCGAAGACGCGGTTTTAAACTTTCTACTGGAACGCCCATGCCGATCACACCACAAGAGGCGCTGCTGCGCTGTATCGAACACCGCGAGATCTTCCACGACGAGATGCTGCACCTGTTCCGCCAGATCATGTCGGGCGAGATGTCGCCGACCATGGTCGCGGCGCTGACCATGGGCCTGCGCGTGAAGAAGGAAACCATCGGCGAGATCACCGCCGCGGCCCAGGTCATGCGCGAGTTCTCGACCAAGGTGCCGATGGCCGACACCACCAACCTGCTCGACATCGTCGGCACCGGCGGCGACGGCGCCAACACCTTCAACATCTCGAGCGCCTCGATGTTCGTGGCCGCCGCCGCCGGCGCGCGCGTGGCCAAGCACGGCGGGCGCAGCGTCTCGTCGTCCTCGGGCAGCGCCGACCTGATCGAGTCGCTCGGCGCCCAGATCGACCTGAAGCCCGAGCAGATCGCCCAGTCGATCGCCCAGACCGGCATCGGCTTCATGTTCGCGCCGAACCACCACGCGGCCATGAAGCACGTGGCGCCGGTGCGCCGCGAACTGGGCGTGCGCAGCATCTTCAACATCCTCGGGCCGCTGACCAATCCGGCCGGCGCGCCCAACATCCTGATGGGCGTGTTCCACCCGGACCTCGTCGGCATCCAGGTGCGCGTGCTGCAGCGCCTGGGCGCCCAGCATGCGCTGGTGGTCTGGGGCCGCGACAACATGGACGAAGTCTCGCTCGGCGCCGGCACCCTGGTCGGCGAACTGGTCAACGGCGAAATCCGCGAGTACGAGATCCATCCGGAAGACTTCGGCCTCGCCATGATCTCGAGCCGCAACCTGAAGGTGGCCAATACCGAGGAATCGAAGGTGCGCGTGATGGAAGCGCTGCGCGGCGAACCGGGTCCGGCCCACGACATCGTGGCCCTGAATGCCGGCACCGCCCTGTATGCGGCCGGCGTCGTCCCCTCGATCGAGGAAGGACTGGCGAAGGCGCGCGCCACCATCGCCTCCGGCGCGGCCCTGGCCAAGCTCGAGCAGTTCGTCAATGTCACGCGCCAGCTCGGCGCCAAGTAAGCCCTGAAAGGAGCAGCATGTTCGGCATCCACGACCTTCCCCTGTTTGTGCTGTCCGGACTGCTGCTCAACATCCTTCCCGGCCCCGATTCGCTCCTGATCATGACCCGCAGCGCCACCCAGGGCTGGCGCGCGGGCTGCGCGGCGGCGCTCGGCATCGGCGCCGGCACCATGATCCACATCCTTGCCGCGGCGCTCGGCATGTCGGCCCTGCTGGCCACCTCCGCCACCGCCTTCACGGTCGTGAAACTGGCCGGCGCCGCCTACATCCTCTACATGGCCATCGGCCTGCTGAGGACAAAGCAGAAGGATGGGACCGGCGCGCCGGCGGCCTTGCCCGCCCTGCCCTACCGGAAGATCTTCGCCCAGGGTTTTCTCACCAATATGCTCAATCCGAAGGTGGCGCTGTTCTTCCTCGCCTTCGTGCCGCAGTTCATCGGTGCGGATGCGCCGAACAAGGCGCTGGCCTTCGTCGTCCTGGGCTGCATCTTCAACTTCAACGGCATGCTGTGGTGCGGGGCGCTGGCCGTCACCACCGCCAAGGCAAGCGAGCGGATCAAGCTCAATTCGACCGTCTCGCTCTGGCTGAACCGCGCCACCGGCGGCCTCTTCGTCTGGCTCGGCGTCAAGCTGGCCCTCTCCAAGCAACATTAGAACATCCGATCATGTCCGACATCCTGAACAAAATCCTGGCCGTGAAGGCCGACGAAGTGGCGGCCGCGAAGAAGCACCGCGACCTGGCCAGCCTGCGCCGCGACGTCGAAAGCGACACCGAACTGCGCGCGGGCCTGCGCGGCTTCGAAGCAAGCCTGCGCAAGAACATCGCGGCGGGCCGCGCCGGCGTGATCGCCGAAGTCAAGAAGGCCTCGCCCTCGAAGGGCGTCCTGCGCCCGGACTTCCGGCCGGCGCAGATCGCCGAGAGCTATGCGCAAGGCGGCGCTTCCTGCCTGTCGGTACTGACCGACGTGCAGTTTTTCCAGGGCCATGCCGACTACCTGCGCGAAGCGCGCGCCGCCTGCGCGCTGCCGGTGATCCGCAAGGACTTCATCGTCGACATGTACCAGGTGTACGAAGCGCGCGCGATGGGCGCCGACGCCATCCTCCTGATCGTCTCCGCGCTCGATCATGGCCTGATGGCGGAGCTGGAAGCCTGCGCCCAGGAACTCGGCATGGATGTGCTGGTCGAAGTACATGATGGTGATGAGCTGACCGCGGCGCTGCGCCTGAAAACGCGCCTGCTCGGCATCAACAACCGCAACCTGCGCACCTTTGCGACCTCGCTCGACACGACCATCGGCCTGCTGCCGCGCATCCCGGCCGAGCGCCTGGTGGTCACCGAATCGGGCATCGCGGTGCGCGAGGACGTGGAGCGCATGCGCGCGGCGAACGTGCATGCCTTCCTGGTGGGCGAAGCCTTCATGCGCGCTTCCAACCCTGGCGACGAACTGCGACGATTATTCGACTGATATGAACACTTCCATCCGCATCAGGGCCGCTCTCCTTCTTCCACTGGCAGCCCTGGGCGGATGCAGCACGGTCCAGCCCGTCGCTTCCACAGCCAAGCGCATTGTCGCGGCCATCATTCCCGGCTCCAGTTCCGGTTCCGTTTCCAGTTCTATTTCGCGTACCGACGCCCCGGTGGCGCCGCCTTCGCCCACACTCGACGCCTACAAGGCCGAAGTCGCGCAGCACGTCATGCGCCAGAACGCCGGGCAGACGTTTTCCGGCCGCCTGCCGCCGCTGCTGCCGGCCATCGTGGTGCTGAACATCACGGTGCGCGACGATGGGGAATTGGAAGAGGTGGAAGTGCAGCGTGCACGCAACGACAACGCCGCGCGCGTGGCGGTGGCGTCGATGCGGCGCAGCGGGCGCCTGCCCAGGCCGACGCCTCTGCTGGCAGGGAATATGCGCAAGCTGACGTTTTCGGAGACCTTCCTGTTCGATGACCAGTACCGGTTCCAGTTGCGGAGTCTCGCTGGGCCGCAGTAGGCGAAACCATGGATCGGCACCCGTAGGGTGGGCACTCCGTGCCCACGCGGTGCGGCGCCTGCCTGACGACGCCGCCGCATTGTCTACGGACGGATGAATTGCACCGGCCGCAACCCGGGGCATACCGACTGCGGATGCGTTTCGGGTTTATCTTCGTGGCCACCCGATTGATCGAATCATTCTTCGCAAATGCGGCCAACACATTGCGCGCGTCCGCGTGGGCACGGCGTGCCCACCCTACAAAAAACCGAGATCACACCCCGCTCGGCCGCGCGATCCCAGTTGAGGAGTCTCGCTGGGCCGCAGTAGGCGAAACCATGGATCGGCACCCGTAGGGTGGGCACTCCGTGCCCACGCGGTGCGGCGCCTGCATGACGACGACGCCGTATCGTCTACGGACGGATGAATTGCACCGGCCGCAACCCGGGGCATACCGACTGCGGATGCGTTTCGGGTTTATCTTCGTGGCCACCCGATTGATCGAATCATTCCTCGCAAATGCGGCCAACACATTGCACGCGTCCGCGTGGGCACGGCGTGCCCACCCTACGAAAAACCGAGGTGGAGCGGACAATTCCTGAAGAATGATGTCAACACAATGCCCGCTTCCGCGTGGGCACGGGGCGCCCACCCTACGGTCGTTCGCGGCTTCGACTACACCGCGCTCGGCCGCGCGATCGTCCCGGCCTTGCGCACGCCCGCCACCGTCGACAGCGTGATGCCCGGCACCCGGTCGCCCTGCAGCGTGACCTCGAAGCTCATCAGCTCGTCGCGGCGGAAGGCGTGCACGGTCACCTTGTCGCCGACGCGGTAGCGCGACAGCAGCGCCTCGACGTTCGAGGGATTGCCGTTCACGCGCAGGCCGTCGATGGCGATGACGATGTCCAGCGCCGACAGGCCGGCCTGGTGGGCCGCGCCGCCTTCGTGCACCTGGGTCAGCTTGGCGCCCAGCGGGTCGCGGCCGATGCCGGCGTCCAGTGAGGGCTTGCCGCTCTTGCGCTCGTCGACCAGCTTGACGCCCAGTGGCGCATACAGCTTGGCCAGCGGGATGTCCTCGGTGCCGCGCACATATTTTTCGAACAAGGTGCGCAGCTTGACGCCGCTGACCTCGTCGAACAGGGCCTCGACTTCGCTTTCCGTCACGCCGCGGCCCACGCCCGCGTAGAAGTCGCGGCCATAGCGTTCCCACAGCGCCAGCATGATGTCGTCCAGCGAGCGGGCGCCGCCGGTCTTGGCGCGGATCGTCAAATCAAACGCCAGCGCGATCAGCGAACCCTTGGTGTAATAGCTGATGATCGCGTTCGGCGAGTTCTCGTCCTGGCGGTAGTACTTGCTCCAGGCGTCGAAGCTGGAATCGGCCACGCTCTGCTTGGTGCGGCCGCTGCCGCGCAGCACGCTGCCGATGGTCTTGCCCAGCAGCTTGAAATAGGTCGGCTCGCCGATGATCCCGGCGCGCACCAGCATCAGGTCGTCGTAGTAGCTGGTGAAGCCTTCGAACAGCCACAGCAGCGGCGTGTAGTTCTCGACCTGCAGGTCGTAGGGCGCGAACACCGCCGGCTTGATGCGCTTGACGTTCCAGGTGTGGAAGTACTCGTGGCTGCACAGGCCCAGGAATTTCAGATAGCCCTCGTTCGGCTCGCCCACCTTCGGCCCGCCGATGCTCGGCAGGTCGGCGCGCGCGCAGATCAGCGCGGTCGAGGCGCGGTGCTCGAGGCCGCCGTAGCCGTCGCCCACCGCCATGGTCATGAAGACGTAGCGGTCCATCGGCGCTTTCTTCGTCACCGGCTCGAAAAAGGCGATCTGGGTTTCGCAGATGGCTTTCAGGTCGGCCTGCAGGCGCGCCATGTCCAGGTTGGGGACGCGGCCCGTGATCACGATGTCGTGCGGGACGCCGTGGGCCTTGAAGGTGGCCAGCGCGAAGTCGCCCATCTCGACCGGGTGGTCGATCAGCTCGTCGTAGTCGCCCGCGACATAGGTGCCGAAGCCATAGCGCTTGGCGCCCAGTTCCTTCATCGCGGTGGCGACGCGCCAGGCCTTGGCGGCCGGATCACCCGGGCGCTGGATGTCGACCTGGTGCGCTTGCGCTTCCTGGCCGACCACGCGCAGGAACACGCTGGTGCCGTTGAAGAAGCCGTGGGTCTGGTCCAGGTGGGCGGCGCGCACCGACAGGTCCCAGGCGTAGACCTCATAGTGCAGGGTCAGCGGACCGTCGACGGGCGCCGCCTGCCAGGAATGCTTGTCGAGCTTGGCCAGGGCGACCGCGGCGCCGTTCGACTCGGCGCGGATGCGCACGATGTTGCGCGCGAACTCGCGGATCATGTAGCTGCCCGGAATCCAGGCCGGCAACGCGAACACCTGGCCTTCGGCGGCAGGCCTGGCCACCGTGACGGTCACGTTGAAGAGGTGTCCCGCCAGATCCTTGGGAACGATGGTGTACTGGATGGCGGTCTGCTTTTTCTGGACTGGTTTTTTCATAGGGACGAAGGAAGTCTTGCCGATCTCTGTAGTGTAAACGATTCGGCAGCGGAAACCGGCAGTCTAGAGGTCGGCCGGGGTGTCGATGTCGCGCAGGATACCCAGGTCCTCGACCGCGACTTCCGTGACAGGCGCGGATTTCAGCAGGCCGCGCGCGCCGTGCTCCCCTTCCAGCGCCAGCAGGGCCGGCAGGTGGACGGCGCCGAAAGCCACTGGATTGCCGCGCCGCCCGTCGTGCACCGGCGCCGCGATGCCCGCGCCGGCGGCGAGCGTATCGAGCAGCGCGCGCAGCGTTTGCGGCGTCACGAAAGGCATGTCGCCCAGCGCCACCAGCCAGGCGTCGGCCTGGGGCAGCGAATGCCCGATCGCATGGACCAGGGATGCGGCCATGCCGCTGTCGGCGTCGGGACAGGTGGTGACCTCGACGCCGAGCGCACGCAGCGCGTCGGCGACGCCGCCGTCCTGCGGCGGCACCACCGCGATCACGCGCGGAAGAACGGAAAGAAGGGAACGCGCGCTGGCGATGACCACCGGCTCGCCGCCGGGCAGCGCCTGCAGCAGCTTGTTGCGTTCGCCGGATGGGTCGAAGCGCCTTCCCCTGCCCGCCGCCAGCAGGATGCCGACAGGATATTCCACGGGCTTACGCCAGCGACTTGGCCGCGTCCTTGATGGCCGCGCGGATCCGCTGGTAAGTGCCGCAGCGGCAGATATTGCCGCTCATGGCGTTGTCGATGTCGGCATCGGTCGGCGCCTTGTTCGTGCGCAGCAGCGCGGTGGCGCTCATCACCTGGCCGCTCTGGCAGTAGCCGCACTGGGGCACGTCGTGGGCGATCCAGGCGGTTTGCACGGCCTTGCCGACCGGGTCCTGGGCGATGGCTTCGATGGTGGTGATTTTCTGGCCGACGGCGGAAGCGATCGGCGTGACGCAGGAGCGGATCGGATCGCCGTTCAGGTGCACGGTGCAGGCGCCGCACAGGGCGGCGCCGCAACCGAACTTGGTGCCGGTCATGTCGAGGTTGTCGCGCAGGGCCCAGAGGATGGGCGTGGACGGATCGGCGTCGACCTCGGTATCGCGCCCGTTGATGTTGAGTTGGACCATGCGCTTTACAACTTATGTTTAGTTAATAAAACTATTGTTTATTTGATCGACTGCAGCTTCGCTTCCAGCGTCTTCAGGTCGACCGCGCCCGGGATGCGGGTGCCGTCGGTGAAGAAGATCGCGGGCGTGCCCTGGATGTTCAGCTTGTGGCCGAGTTCCACGACCTTGTCGTTCGGCGTCTCGCAGCTTGCCGGGGCGGGTGCGGGCACTTTGCCGTTGATCATCCAGTCATCCCAGGCCTTCACCCGGTTCGGCGCGCACCAGATGTTCTTCGACTTCTCGAACGAGTCCGGCGACAGGATGTTGTACATGAAGGTGTAGATCGTGACGTTGTCCAGGTCCTTCAGGGTGGTCTGGCGCAGGCGCTTGCAGTAGCCGCAGTTCGGGTCTTCGAACACGGCGATCACGCGCTTGCCGTCGCCCTTCACCTGCTTCAGGGCCATGTTCAGCGGCAGGTCCGAGAACTTGATCTTGTTCAGCTCGTCGATGCGCTCGCGCGTCAGGTTGCGCGTGGTCTTGGCCTCGTACACCTGGCCGATGAACAGGTATTCGCCCTTCTTGTCGGTGTAGAGGATGTCGCTGCCGACGCGCAGCTCGTACATGCCGCCGTACGGGGTTTCCCTGATGGATTCGATCTTGGCGCCGCCCAGGCGCGGCTCGATGTTCTTGCGGATGTTGGTCTCGACCGTGTTCTGGGCGTCGACACAACCCGCGATCAGGCCCGTCGCCATCAGCACGGCGATCTTGGTTCTTAACATCACTCTGTATTCCTTAAGAAGATTTATTTACCGATGGCGTGCGCCATCAGGCGCCGCTTTACGAAGGGCAACTTGTCGAGCAAGTTTAATCCCAAATTGCGCACCACGCGCACGGGTTCAAGGTTGGCGCCGAACAGGCGCTCGAGGCCGTCGGTGGCCAGTTGCATCAGGAGCACTTCCTCCTTGCGGGCGCGGGCATAGCGCGCCAGCACGCGCTCGTCGCCGATCGCCCGGTGCTCCTCGCGCTCGGCTACCACGCGCAGCAGGTCGACCACGTCGCCGAAGCCCAGGTTCATGCCGTGGCCGGCCAGCGGATGCACGGCGTGGGCGGCGTCGCCGATCAGGGCGACGTGCGGTGCGACCAGCGCATGCGGACGCACCAGCGACAGCGGCACGGCCTTCACGGACTCCGGCTGCAGGGGTTTCAGGGCGCCGAGCGGCTCGTCGGCGTATTCGCACAGGCGGATCGCCAGCTCGCCGAGCGACTCGTCCATCAGGGTCGCGGCCAGGGTTTCCGGCGCCGACCACACCAGGGAGACGCGGTTGCCCGGCAGCGGCAGCAGCGCGATGATGCCGTCGGCGCAGGTGAACCACTGGTGGGCCACGCCGTGGTGCGGCTTTTCGCAGGAAAAATTGGTGACGATCGCGCGCTGGTGGTAGGAACGGTAGTCGACGCCGATGTCGCACTGCCCGCGCACCCAGGAATCGCGCCCGTCGGCGCCGACCACGAGCCTGGCGTCGAGCTTGCGCCCGTCTTCCAGCTCCACCTGCGCGCCCTCCGGGCCGCAGGTCAGGCGGCAGGCGCAGCCGCTGACGATGTTCACGTTGTGCGCGAATTTCAGCGCGGCGTCGAGCGCGTTGTTCAGGTTGCTGTCCTCGACGATCCAGGCCAGGGTGCCGGTATGGGCGCCGAAGGCGTCGAAACCGAGCGAGCCGCCGTTCTCGCCGTCGCCATTGACCGCCATCGCATCGACCGGCGCCACGCGCGCCATGTCGAGCGCGCCCCAGACCTTCAGCGAGGCCAGCAGGTTGTGCGCGGTGTGGTTCAGGGCATAGACACGCACGTCCCAGGGACGCTCGGCCGTCGAGGTGGCGGCCTGGAGCTCTTCTCCCCCGGAGCGCGCCGCCGGCACCAGCAGGGTGACGCTGTGGCCGGCCTGGGCGAAGCCGAGGGCCGCGGTCTTGGCGATGGCGCCGTTGCCGACGATGCAGACATCGCTACGGCGATCGTCGCCGCGGGCGCCATGGCTGCGGGACTGTGCGGAGGAGAAATGAGGTGTCGTCATGTCAACCATTATAGCGGGATGTCACTCGCACGCTTCGGGCGCATGTAGGGTGCGGAACGACGGCGCCGCACGACGGCGCCAAAAGAAAGTTGCAAGTGGGACTTGCAGAGCTGCGGAGCGCTGGCTATAATCATGCCTCTCTTGGCCTGGTAGCTCAGTTGGTAGAGCAGAGGATTGAAAATCCTTGTGTCGGTGGTTCGATTCCGCCCCGGGCCACCAAGAACATCGTTCACACAACGCCCACTCATGCAAGTGGGCGTTGTCGTTTCTGGATTCCCGGTCTTTGGCTCCGGTCTATTTCCGGTGTGTCTGGCTATCAAACTGATTTGGTCCTGTTCGGGAGCGAAGCGCACAGAGACGGCAATAAGGACATGACCATCTTGAATGACGATGTGAAGGCGATCCAGGACAAGCTATCCAGCTTCTATCTTGAGGCACTCTCCGCACTGCGCCTTTCCGAGGGTTTTCAGGCCGAACAGATGGAAATGCTTTCTGCCCCGTTCCTGCTTAATGTCCAGGCCGCAGAAGCTTACTTTCATGCGCGCATACGGGTCATGTTCGTAGGACAAGAAACGAAAGGCTGGGTTTGCCGCCTGCCCGATGTGCTGAGAGATCCAGCAGACTTTGTGCCCGTTCTTCTCGCTCGATACGAGAAAGGCCTGCTTGCAGACCCCGGCCATTCCCACTTTTTGAGAGCGAAGCTTCTTCTTGAGAGAGAACTTACCGACGGCATTCCTGGCTCCGTAATCTGGAACAATTTGCTTAAAATGGACGTGTACAGAGGAAAAGGAAAGTCGAGGAACGCGAGGAATTACTCCAAAGCGTTGACAGAGTTCTCGGCCAAACTCTTCCGTTATGAGCGCGAATTGCTTCGACCCGATGTGATCGTCTTCGGCTGCAGTGCAACTCACGATGCGGTGATCAAGTCACTTTTTGAGACACCGAAGCGCAAAACCGTGCGCATTCACGTGCCTAAAGAGCTTTGGCACTTTACGTATGGTCGGATCGACGGCTTCCGGACACTGCATCCTGCAGTCGCACGATTTGGCAGGCATCAGGCAGTACAAAAGCACTACAGGACAATTATTCAGGAAATCAAGTCGAAGCGAGACCGTGTAGTAGGAAATGGTGCCGAAGAGTGGCCAGCACCGAGACACGCCGATTGAAAATCCTTGTGTCGGTGGTTCGATTCCGCCCCGGGCCACCAAGAATTCAGCAGTAAATCAAAAACGCCGACTTTCGCAAGTCGGCGTTTTTGATTTCGGGCGTGAAATCCCTCGTGCAATCAATCGTGAAAAGGAGCGCCTGCGAACGCGAGCGCTCTCACTCCTTCCTTTCCCTGAATTCACCCTCGATCACATTGTCGTCGGTGCTGTTGCGCGGCTTTCGTCCGGCGAATGCGAAGACGGACGAAAGCATCCGATCGAACATCGCCCGCCTCAACCAGGGATAGGTGAGAAGAAAAGCCGTAGCGAATCCTGTAAACGATGCGGACACGTACTCGCCCAGCGACAGGAAGTTCAACATGCAGAGTGCGAGTATGGCCACGATCAGTGGCCGGCGGACAGGCTTGGGCAAGAGGCCAACCATGCGCAACTTGCCGTTGCTGATCCGGGGGAATCTTGCAAAAAGAACGCCAAGCAGCAGGCCTGCCATGACGCGGTTCGTGCCGAGATGATCGGCCAGGACCCCGACGACAAGGAAACCGGTGTAGGTCATCGTGCTGGCCAGGGCTGCCAGCACGGCCAACGCAACAGCGATCGTCAGTTTTGGCGCGCGTATCGCCGTTCGGACGAGAAAACCTAGGATTTGTGTACTCCTGCAAATGGGCGACGGATGGCCAGCGCAAATTCTAACAGCACTCTCCCCTGCCAAGGCGCCTCACTCAGCACCGGAAAAATGCTTCACCCGCCTTGCTGGGCCTGGGCCATCTCGAGCGCCGGCAAGGTCACCGTGAGGAAGGACGATATCTGACCGATCAGGTCGACGGCCTGCTGGCGCACCTGCCCCATCTGCAATATCGACAGCTCGGCCTGGCGCACCGCCTGCTGGATCAGCGTGCGGCGCTGCACGAGCGCGTCGAGCAGGGCCGCATCCGGCGCGCCGCCGGCGAGTGTCGATACGACGGCAAGCACGGCCCCGTGCAGGCCCAGGTTCTGCGCCGACGCCTCCAGCCTGCGCGTGGCGGCCTCGCTGTCCGCCATGAGCTGCAGGAGCTGTTCGCGGGCCGATGCCAGCGCCGGTTTGTACTGGGCAGGCGATGCCTGGCGGCGGAACAGTTTGCCGAACACGCCCGCCGGCTCCCTGGTGCTCTCGAGCGCGGCGTCGAGCAGCGCGGGGACCGCCATCTGGCTGAACTTCAGCACCAGTTCGGTCATGGGCTGGAGCAGCGCGGCCTGTTCCCTCAAGGGCCCTTCCGCCCACTCCGTGACCAGCGCCAGCCTGACCGGCAGGATGCGGCGAAACAGCGCGGCCAGGCGCCCCTCCGCCTGCGCGAACAGCAGCGGAAAGTCGGCGCTGGCGAGCGCCAGGGCATCGCGCACCGCCGGATGGTCCTCGCTGTCGAACAGCGCGCCCGGCACGGCTTTCGCGGTCAGGCTGGACGATGCGGGCGCCGCGGGAAGGTCGTCGAACGACAGTGCCCTGGGCGGGCTGTCGCGTTCCGCAGGCGCCGCGGGATCCTGCGCGCCGCCGAAGTCGAAGGCCCTGGGCGCAACCGGCCCCTGAACCGGCCCGGCGGGAGGCTCGGGCTCCTCGCCGAAGTCGAAGGCCCTGGGCGTCTGCTGTGTCATCGGTCACTCGGCGGCGGAAGCCATGAACGTCGTTGCGGCCAGGCTGCGTGGCGGGAGCGCGTCCTCAGACGGTGCCGCCGAGCTTGCGGATGAAGGTCGCCAGGTTCAACTTGAAGCCGGCGCCGACGGCCTGGAAGCGCCACTCGCCATCCTTGCGGTACAGCGAGCCGAACTGCAGCGCCGTCTTGTCCGAATAGTCTTCGTCCAGGTCGTACTCCGCGATCGTCTCGCCGGTTTCGTCGTTGTACACCTTGATGTAGGCGTCGTTCACACTGCCGAAAGTCTGCTTGCGCACTTCGGCGTCGTGGATGGTCACGACAATCGGCATCTCCACCACCTCCGCCTCGACCTTGCCCAGGTCGACGGTGATGACTTCGTCGTCGCCATCCTTGTCGCCCGTGCGGTTGTCGCCGGAATGCACGACGGCGCCATCCGGGGACGTGGTGTGGTTGTAATACACGAAGTGGGCATTGCTGAGCATGACCGGCTCGTCGTCCGCGTTGCGCTTGCACAGGAAGACCGACGAGTCGAGATCGAAGGCGTGGCCGGCGGCCGCGTTGACCTTCCATCCGAGGCCGATACGCACGCGCTTCAAGCCTGGTGCGGACTTTTCGAGGTTGATGCGGTGGCCGGTTTGGAGCGTCGTCGACATGGACTTTCCTTCTATATGAAAATGATATGTTCGCTGGAACGCGGGCTTGCCTGTTCGCGGATCCCGGGCGCTGTGCGCACTCAAGCCGGGCCCGGCGCCCCGGTCACCGAGAAGCGCGCGATCAGGTCGCGCTCCAGTTCCTGCAGCTTCGGCAGCTCGTCCCTGCGGCGCTGCTGGCCCTCGTTCGAGATTTGCTCGAGCTTGTCGAAGGCGGTGATCAGCTGCGTCTGCACGTGCTGGGCGGTTTCCAGGCTGACCAGGGAACGCTGCTTGGCGCGGGCCACCGTCTCTGTATTTTCCAGCAGCATGTCCGCCTGGGCGCGGAAGGCCGCGTCGGTGGCGTCGTAGGCGGCGTTGGCGACCGCCGCGCTCTGCTTGGCCTCCAGTTGCAGCAGGTAGAGCGAGAACACGTTGCGCCAGGCCGGAATCGACACGTTGACGATGTCCGTGAAGGTGTCGGTCAGCGCCCGTGCATTGTCCTGCGACAGGCGGATTTGCGGCACCATTTGCGTGGCCATCAGCATGGCGCGCTTCAAATCGTCGATGCGCTTCTCGAGACGCTCGAGACGGCGCTTGAGCTCGGTCGCCTGCTGGGCCTCGAAGGCATTGGCCGGCGCCGCCTGCTGCGCGACCGCCTGCCTGAGCTTGTCCGCCCAGGCTTCGCCCTTCCTGACGTCGGCATCCAGGCCCTGGTAATACGCTTCCAGGCCTTTGTACATCTCGTCGAAATCCTGGATGCGCGCCCGATGCACGTTGGCATGGCGCGTCATCTCCGCGACCAGGGCATCCATGCGCGACTCGACCACCTGGTACTGCGACAGCATCTTTTCCTTGACCGAGCCGAACATGCCCGTGATGCGCGACACCAGGCCGCCGGAGCGCAGCTTGGCCGGGTCCAGGCCCTTGGCGGTGGCGATCAGTTCGTTCAGCTGCGTGCCGAAGACATCCGCATCGGACGCCCGCACGGTGCCGAGCAGCTTGGCCGACACCTTCGCCACACCCGCGCCGGTGGAGCCGCCCAGGGCCTCGATGGCCTTGTCGTCGATCCCGGAGATATCGATGCGCACCGGCTGCGGCGCGCTCGCCTGCGGCAATGCGGACGGCAGGTCCGGCGTGCGCGCGGGCTCGATCAGGGGCGGAAAGGCGGGCGCCGGTGTCGCGGATGCTGCCTTGGCTTCCTCTTCGGCGGAGAACAGCGGTTTCATGACATTCCCTCAGGTTTGGAATAAGAATGTTGATAGCTTACCATCGGACAATCCCGCCAGGCGAGCAGCGCCTGGCTTCCCTGCCGCCAGCGGCGGCCCGGCTTACCACATCAGGTCATCCGGAATCTTGTACGCCGCGTAAGGATCATCCGGATCCACCTCGGCCGCCTTCTTCACCTGCACCACCAGCGAGGCGTCGCGCTCGGCGATCTTGTCGGCAATCACGCGCGGCACCAGCTCGGTGGCGTCGCCCAGGCGCACGATCACGAGGCGGCCGGCCATCAGGTGCTCCTGCACCTTGGCCGAGACATGAATGCGCTCGATCTTGCTGTTGTGCGTGAAATTGTAGGGAATGTCCCCCTTGCCCTTGTCCTGGCGATTCTGCTGCACCATCTGGCTGATCTGGGCCATGATGGCCTTCTGGGTGGCGGCGGCGTCGCGCTGGGCGTTGAGCTCGCGTGCGCGCTCGGCCTGCTTGCGCTGCAGTTCGGCGGCGGCCAGTTTCGCCTCGTCGACACTCTGGGCGCCGGTGCGGCGCTCGATCTTCTGCTGCTTGCTCTTTTCCTGCTGAACCTGCTTGGCCTTGCCCTTGTTGACCAAGCCCGCCTTCAAAAACTGTTCCTGCAACGATGCCATTGTGGCGCTCCATCAATAAACTTCCGGCCTGGGTGCCGGCATAGATCGTTAGCATAGCAAACCGCGGACAGCCCGCTGCCGGAATCATCGGTCGGCGTCGAATGCGCGCCAGCGCACCGGCGGACGACGCGTCGCTTTCGCAACACTCGTATGCACAGTAACTGACAGGAGCAGAAAGCCGGGCTACACTGTTGCGTTGCAGCAAAATATAGTGCCTTACGTCAATTCGCAGCGGCGCTTACTTGCGAACCGAAAGCAACCCGTGGCTCCCCTCACCGACATCGCGCACTGGCGCACCCACATCTTTTCCCGCCTGCTCACGATCGTGCTCGTGCTGGGCATTGCCACGGCCCTGCCCAGCATCGTGGTCGCGGCGCGCGAAGGCCTGTGGGCGCTGATCGCCATCGACCTGGTCGCCATCGGCTGGCTGGTCGGCGTCTGGCGCTGGCGCAGCTTGCCGTACACAACGCGGGTGCTGAACTTCATGGCGATCGTGTTCTTCGTCTCGACCGGCATGATGGTCAATATCGGCCAGGTTGCCCAGCTCTACCTGATCGCGCCGCCGGTGTTCGCCGCGGTACTGCTGGGCATGCGCCCGGCCCTGGTCGCGCTGGCCATCAGCGCCCTCATCATCGCGGCGCTGGGCCTGGCCGGCATCGTCAAGGCGGACGTGGCCGGCCTGCCGGACAACGATCCGGTTTCCGCACTGCTGGTCGCCCTGAACTTCCTGTTCGTCGGCTCCCTGATCACGATGTCCTGCGCCACCCTGCTCCAGCGCCTCGCCAGATCGCTGGGCGAGCTGCGCCTGTTCGCCGATTCGCTCGAGGAAGGCCAGAACGCCCTGCAGGCCGCGAATGCGGAGCTGCGCCTGGTCGCCGCCGCGGTCGCCCAGCTCAACGACAAGGTGATCATCGCCCGCGCCTCGCCCGATCCCGACCAGCCCCAGCCGATCATCTTCGCCAACGACGCCTTTGTCCGCCATACCGGTTACGCGCGCGAACAGCTCCTCGGGCGCAGCATGACCATGTTCGCCGGTCCCCGTACCGACCAGGCGGAAGTCGCGCGCATCGTCGGCGCCATGGAAAGGCGCCAGGGCGTGTCGGCGGAACTGATGGTCTATTCGAAATCCGGCAAGCCGTCCTGGATCGAGCTCGACATCCATCCCTTCCTGGACGAACAGGGCGCGCACACGCACTGGGTGGTGGTCGGACGCGACATCGGCGAGCGCAGGAAAGCCGCCAGCGCGATCCACCGCCTGGCCTTCTACGACGTCCTGACGGGCCTGCCGAACCGCCGCCTGCTGATGGACCGCCTGGAGACGCAACTGGCGCAAGCCCAGGCCGGCGGCGAAGGCGGCGCCCTCCTGTTCATCGACCTCGACCACTTCAAGTACGTCAACGACGCACGCGGCCACGCCACCGGCGACGAGCTGCTGCGCCAGGCCGCACGGCGCCTGTCGGGCCTGCTGCGCGGCGAGGACATGGTCGCGCGCATCGGCGGCGACGAATTCGTCGTGCTGCTGACCAGGCTGGGAACCGGCGAAGCCGCGGTCGCCGCCGCGGCGCTGGACAAGGCCCAGCAGATCCGCGCGGCGCTCGACGAGGACATCGAGATCGATGGCCACCACTACAACTCCTCGGCCAGCATCGGCGTCGCCCTGCTGCCGCGTCCGGGCCAGAGCGTGGAAGACCTGCTGCGCGAGGCCGACACCGCGATGTACCGCGCCAAGGCGGGCGGGCGCAACGGCGTCGCCCTGTTCGAGGCGACCATGCGCGCCGAAGTCGAGCAGCGCCTGACGCTCGAGCGCGACCTCGGCCTGGCGCTGGAACGCGACGAGCTGGCGATGCACCTGCAACTGCAGTTCGATGCGGGTGGCAGTCCGGTCGGCGCCGAGCTGCTGATGCGCTGGCGCCGGCTCGACGGCGCCATGGTGCCGCCCGATGTCTTCATCCCCGTGGCCGAAGCCACCGGCCTGATCGTCCCGCTCGGCCAGTGGGCGCTGCGCCAGGCCTGCCTGGCCTGGCAGGCACTCAGCGCGGCCGGCCACGCCATGCCGGTCTCGGTGAACGTCAGCCCCTCGCAATTTCGCCAGACCGACTTCGTCGGCTCGGTGCGGCGCCTGCTGTTGGAAACGGGCGTGCCGGCCGGGCAGCTCATTTTCGAACTCACCGAAGGCCTGGTGGTCGGCAACCGCGACGGCACGATCGCGCGCATGCAGGAGCTGGCCGCGCTCGGCATCCGCTTCTCGATCGACGACTTCGGCACCGGCTACTCGAACCTCGCCTACCTCAAGCGCATGCCGCTCTACGAGCTGAAGATCGACAAGAGTTTTATCCGCGACACTCCCGACGATCCGGACGGCGTCGCCATCGTGCGCACCATCCTGGCCATGGCCGCCCACCTGCGCCTGCGCGTGGTGGCCGAGGGCGTCGAGACCGAGGCCCAGGCGCGCTTCCTGGCCGAACACGGCGCGCCCCACATGCAGGGCTACCTGTTCGCGCGGCCGCTGCCGCTGGCCGAGGTACTCGAGAAACTCGGCAGCCCGGGCGAGCGCCGGGCCGCCTGAATTCCCGCACGCAAGCAACTTTCCTGGAACGCACACGAGCGCTAACGCGCTCCGGCGCCGCAGGCCGAGGGCCTATACTGGCCCCGAGCCCATTTCGCGAGCGCCCTATGCCCCCTCACCTCGGCCTGGTCTGCATTACCGTCTCGAAAGACATCCGCTACCGCACCATCACGCGCAAGCGCCTGCTGGAGCAGTCGCCCGACACCCAGCGCAAGCTGCTGGAAGACATCTTTCGCGACAACATACAAACCTTCGACGCGGCGATGCGTTATTGCCAGGCGGCCGGCATTGCGCTCTACCGCCTGCCCTCTTCCATCTTTCCCTTCGCCGACGAGCCGATCGGCCGCGACATCCTGGAAACCCTGGCCCCGGCGCTGGCGCGCTCCGGCCAGCGCGCCACGGACGCCGGCATCCGCCTGGTGATGCATCCCGACCAGTTCGTGGTGCTGAGCTCGGATTCGCCGGCGGTGGTCGAGAACAGCGTCAAGATCCTGCAGATGCACGCCGACATCATGGATTTACTGAAACAGCCGCGCTCGCCCTGGGCGCTGCTGGAAATCCACGGCGGCAAGGCCAACCGCGCCGACGCCCTGGTAGCAAGCATCGCCCGCCTGCCGGAAGCCATCCGTTGCCGGCTGGGCCTGGAGAACGACGAGTATTCGTATAGCGCCGAGGAAATCCACGCCATCTGCCTGCGCGCCGGCGTGCCCATGGTGTTCGACGCCCACCACCACATCGTGCACGAGAAGCTCGACAGCTACGAGCACCCGAGCGTGGCGGAAATGCTGCTCAAGGCGCGCGCCACCTGGCCGGACCCGGCGCAGCAACTGGTGCACATCTCGAACGGGCGCGAAGGCTTCAACGACCGCCAGCATGCCGACCTGATCGCCACCATGCCCTCGTCCTACGCGCAGGCGCCCTGGATCGAGATCGAGGCGAAATCGAAGGAAGAAGCGATCGCCGGCCTGCGGCCCTGGCTGGGAACCCTGGCGCTGCAGGCCGGCTGAACCGGCATTGACTCAGTGCAGGCTGCGCTTGACGATCACCGCCTCCAGGTATTCCGAGGGCGCGACCAGCGAGGCGTTGCCGGCGGTGTTATGCCGTTGCAGCAAGGCCAGGGTGTCCTGTTCGAGCGCCGCCTGGCCATGGGCATCGAGGGCATTGAATGCCTTTTGCACCGGTCCGTAGAAGTCGCGGAACACCTGCAGCCAGTGGGCCGGCGAGGCGTAGCGCATCACGAACTGGCGGTGCTGGGTGCGCAGGTCGGCGGCGCTGTCCCCGAACAGTTCTTTCAGATAGGCTTCGGTTCCCCAGAGCAGCGGCGACATCAGGCCGGCCGGTGGCGGCACCAGGCGGCCGATGGTCTTGAACAGCTGGCCGATCATGCTTTCCGGCGTCCAGCTCGCCAGCCCGATACGGCCGCCGTCGCGCACCACGCGCAGCAGTTCGCTCGATGAACGGCTGTGGTCCGGCGCGAACATCACGCCGAAGGTCGACAGCGCCACGTCGAAGGCGCCGTCTGCGAAGGGCAGGTTCTCGGCGTCGGCAACGCGAAAATCGATGTCGAGCCCTTCGGCCTGGGCGCGGGCACGGCCCTTCTCCAGCAGCGCCGGCACATAGTCGGTCGAGGTGACATGCGCAAAACGGTGTGCCGCCGCCAGGCTCGCATTGCCGTTGCCGGCGGCGACGTCGAGCACGGTCTCGCCGGCGCGGACGTCGGCCGCCTCGGCCAGGGTCTCGCCGACGATCTGCAGGGTCACGCCGACGACGGCGAAGTCGCCGCTGGCCCAGGTAGCCTGCTGGCGCTGCTTGATGGCGGCAAAGTCCGGCTGGACCGGCGGAGGAACCTGGGCTGCGGGGTTCGATTGCGTTGTTTTGTCCATGGTGGCATCCTCCCATCTTCGTGAGTGAAGTTTGCCAGTATCGCGCGAGTGCGGGGCCGCGGCTTGTCCCATCGTCGCCCCGGTTTGCTCGCGCATCCTGAACCGATGCAGACCGATACCCTGTCCGATGTGCTGCGCTCGGTGCGCCTGCGCGGCGCGGTCTTTTACCAGCTCAGCCTGCCCGCCGACTGGTCGGTGGAAGCGCCGCCCCTGCGCGACCTGGCCGGCCTGCTGTTCCCCGACGCCGAGCACGTCATGGAATACCACGTGCTGACGAAGGGAGCCGGCTGGGTTTGCCTGTCCGGCATGCAGCCGGTACGCCTGCAGCCGGGCGACACCATCATCCTGCCGCACGGCGACGGCCACGTGCTCTCGAGCGACCCGGCCCAGCACCCGGCGCGCATCGACCCGGCCTGGATCGCCGCCACACGCCACGCCCCGAAACCGATTCCGATCGTGTTCCACTCGCAGTACGAGATCACCTGGGGCGAGCCGGCCGAGACTGCCGAGAACTGCGTGACCTGCGGCTTCCTCAGTTGCGACCGCCATCCCTTCAATCCCCTGCTCGACGCCCTGCCGCGCCTGCTGCACCTGCCGGCCAGCGGCGCCAGCGCGCGCACCGACCTGAACGCCCTGGCCATGCGGGTGGAAAGGGGCGAGCCGGGCGCCGCGGCCCTGCTCGAACGCGCCAGCGAAACCATGTTCATCGACGCGCTGCACCGCTACCTCGAACGCCTGCCGGCCGGCAGCACCGGCTGGCTGGCCGGGCTGCGCGACCCGCAGCTGGGGCGCGCCCTGGCGCTGATCCACCGCGCCCCGGCCCGGCCCTGGACCATCGACGACCTGGCGCGCGCCGCCGCCTTGTCGCGCTCGGTGTTCTGCGCCCGCTTCCTGCGCTTGCTCGGCCAGCCGCCGATGCAATACCTGGCGCGCTGGCGCATGGAGGCGGCGGCCGGCCTGCTGCGCGACAGCCGGGCGCCGGTGGCCTCGGTGGCACTGGAAGTCGGCTACGAGTCGGAAGCGGCATTTGCGCGCGCCTTCAAGCGCGAAGTCGGCACCTCGCCGGCACGCTGGCGGCGCGAGCATGTTTCGGCGTGAAGGAGATTTAAGTTAAGAAATTATGGACATCGCGACACTTCGTGCTACAATGCGCCGCCTTGGCCTGGTAGCTCAGTTGGTAGAGCAGAGGATTGAAAATCCTTGTGTCGGTGGTTCGATTCCGCCCCGGGCCACCAAGAATGCTTCAGCAAAAACGCCAACCCTTGCAGGTTGGCGTTTTCGTTTGCGCAATGCAATCATCGACCCCAGGCGGGCAGCTCCGCAGAACTGCCCGGCGCGCTCAGGTCATGCCTCTCCCTCGTCATCCCAGCCCGAGTCGGCCCGCTTTTTAATCTCACTAAAGCCGAGATAGTCCTTCAGGGTCCAGCGCTTGAGAGCGAACTTGGCGAACCGTTCCTCGGCCTGATCGTTGATCTTCCGGTGAAGATTCAGATAGTAGTTTTTGCTGCGCGTAACGTCTTTCATTTCCTTCAAGACCGCTTCCGCCTCGCGCACCATCTTCCTCACCTGCTGCAAATCAGTCTGGGGCTCCTCGTCCTTGCCCATATAATGCGCCAGCTTTTCTTCCAAACTGGCATTGCTGGCCTGGATGTTAAGGCGCAACTCGAGCAGGACAAAGTTTCCGAGTCTGCGCTTTTCGAACCTGTCGATTGCCCGGTTATTTTCGCCCTGTTCGTTCCGGTTTTCGACTGCCCACCTGTGTTCGACCGAGAGATAATCCGCTGACTTTCCTTCCTTGCGAGCCAGGGTGATCTTATCGATCTGAATTGTCTTATGCGGCTGCAATGCCTGCTCATAATTCATCAGGAAGTAGCGCAGACCACCCCAATCATAGAAATCCTCGCTGGAATCCTGCTCCAGTTTCAGCGACGTTTCCAGTTTACTGTCGGGGCAATACGCGAGCGCAAACTCGACCAGCCTGTACTCCAGGGCCTGTTCCTCATCCTGCAGCGTCTGTTTCCTGAGCTTGCGCTCCTCCTCGGGTATCCCAGCCAGCAGGTCGCCGTGATAATAGGCCGCGGCGTAGCCGTATAAATCACCTTGTCCCGTATCGTTCCGGGCAGTCATGCCACGCGCCATGTAGACACGGAAGTTCATTTTTTCCACGAGTTCGAGCAAGCGCTGAAGCGCGAGTCCCTGCCCCTCATGGCGAATCACCAGGGCCAAAAAGATGGGCATGATCGATGCGTGCCTGTCCTGGCTGCGGATCTGGTCGAGTATGGGGATGAGACCGGCGGGGATACCGGCATGCTTTCGGCCATACAGCCGGGCATACCACAGTGCCGCGAGCTTCATGAAGTTCACGAACGCGGCAATTTCTTGCACTGCTGCTTGCCTGCCAAGGTCGTCTTTCATGGCGGCATCGAGAGCCAGCCGCTTTTTCAGCTCGCTATAGCCGTATTGACTGTCGGTTTTATTCAACCTGAAGTGTACGACCATGCAATAACGTAAGAAGGCGCTCTCGTCGCCAGGACTGGTTTTCTTCGCCTCGTTCAGGTCGCGCAAGATTGCCGACCAATGCTCATCAATACTTTCGCGCAAAGTCGATGCGCCCAGCTTGACGCTGCAATAGATGAGGTAGTTCTTGACCTTTTCCAGCTCACTGAGGGGCTTCCCGCGGTTGTTGATCACCTCGAACATGATGCCGGTTTCGGCATTTTCTCTCGGTGCATATACCAGGAAGCCGAGCTTCTGCTCGATCGCCCTGCGCAGGCTGGCGACCGAGGTCCCTGCATCGATTCTTTCCTGCATCCATTTGGCAATCAGCTTCCTTGCCTTCAATAAGCGCTCGTGCGCTTCCAGATACATGGGCTCGTTGTTCGGGTTGCCGCCTCCCATGATGACACGCTCGAAAAACTGCCGGGTATCGGAGTTGAGGCGCAACACCGAGCGATCGGCCCCGACCGCACCGCGGCGAAGGTACAGGGAGTCGAAGCCTGCGCGCGCCTCGTCCGGAAGATGTTCCGCCAGTACGCGCAGTAGGGTAATCAGGGTCGTCAGCCGCTGCTGGCCGTCTACAACGTGATAGTCGACCTCCTTGTTCGACGTGCCAACCTTGCTCACCACCAGCGTGCCGGCGTAGTGGCGATGCGCTGCGCTGTCGTCCATCAAATGGTCCAGGTCTTTCAGCAGTTCCTCGACCTGCTTGTCGTCCCATGCGTATCCCCGCTGATAATCGGGGACGGTGAATAATCGGTCCTGGAAGATTTCTGGCAGGCACATCAGTTGAGCGCCGAAAGATGCCTCGCCTACAAGTGCCAGGTCAGGTGTTTTCAAAGTATGGAGCATGGTCGGCCATCGGTCCTATGTTGGGTACTGCAGGGATTGTGGAACGATGTTACCGTGAATAAACTTTAGTTGAAAACCAGAAGATGGATGGTCCGTCGTAAAAAGGCTGCAACCATGCCTGAGCTGTTGCGGGAATCGCGCGAATCCCTGCATCGGCCGTCCTGGCAGAGCCTGTCCAGGAGCGCCTGCAAGACCGTCAGGGCAAGGGATGCGGCGTCGAAGACAGCAGGCCTGGACGGCAAGACGCTGCACGCGGCCATGGCGGTTTTGTTAGGGCTGCCCGGCGTACGTTGCTACTATCTCCCTGCAAGTGCATCGATCGCTGCGCCGGCAGCGTGAGTCTGTTGCTTCAGGCAATCGCCCCGTCGCCGCCACATCTTTCCAAGGACCGACATGAAATACGCTTCCCCGCATCAGTTCCTGCAACACGTCGCCGACAGAAACCCTGGCCAGCCCGAATTCCTGCAGGCCGTTACCGAAGTCATGGAGAGCCTCTGGCCCTTCATCGAACACCATCCCAGATATGCCGAACACGGCCTGCTCGAGCGCCTGGTCGAACCCGAGCGCGTGGTCATGTTCCGTGTTTCCTGGGTCGACGACCACGGCCAGGTCCAGGTCAACCGCGGCTACCGCATCCAGCACAGCATGGCGATCGGCCCATATAAAGGTGGGCTGCGCTTCCACCCTTCCGTCAACCTGTCGGTCCTGAAATTCCTGGCCTTCGAGCAGACCTTCAAGAATGCCCTGACCACGCTGCCCATGGGCGGCGGCAAGGGTGGGTCCGATTTCGATCCCAAGGGCAAGAGCCCGGGCGAAGTCATGCGCTTCTGCCAGGCGTTTGTGAGCGAGCTGTTCCGCCATGTGGGCTCGGACACGGACGTGCCCGCCGGCGACATCGGCGTCGGCGGCCGTGAAGTCGGCTACATGACCGGCATGATGAAAAAGCTGAGCAACCGCGCCGACTGCGTGTTCACCGGCAAGGGCCTGAGTTTCGGCGGTTCGCTGATGCGTCCCGAAGCCACCGGCTACGGCACGGTCTACTTCGCCCAGGAAATGCTGAAGACGCGCGGCCGCTCCTTCGACGGTCTGCGCGTGAGCGTCTCGGGATCGGGCAACGTGGCGCAGTACGCGGTGGAAAAGGCCATGGCCCTGGGCGCCCGCGTCGTCACGGTATCGGACTCGAGCGGCACGGTCATCGACGAGGACGGCTTCACGCCCGACAAGCTGGCCGTCCTGATGGAAGTGAAGAACCACCTGTACGGCCGCGTCAGCGATTACGCCGCACGCACCGGCAGCCGCTTCGAGGCGGGCGTGCGTCCCTGGCACGTTCCCGCGGATGTCGCCCTGCCCTGCGCCACGCAGAACGAACTCGATGCGACCGATGCCGCAAGCTTGATCAAAAACGGCGTGCTGTGCGTGGCCGAAGGCGCCAACATGCCGTCCACCATCGAGGCGGCCAAGGCCTTCGAGGCTGCCGGCGTGCTGTACGCGCCGGGCAAGGCCAGCAACGCCGGCGGTGTCGCGACCTCCGGCCTGGAGATGAGCCAGAACGCCGAGCGCATGAGCTGGCCGGGCGAAGAAGTCGATGCCCGCCTGCTGCAGATCATGCAGGGCATCCATGCGGCTTGCCTGAAGTACGGCGCCCGCACCGACGGCAGCGTCAGCTACGTGGACGGGGCCAACATTGCCGGCTTCGTGAAGGTGGCCGACGCCATGCTGGCCCAGGGCGTGATCTAGGCTCCCGGATAAAAACGCCACCTTCGAGTGGCGTTTTTGTTTGTGCTGTTAGCGAAGCAAAGCAATGCCAGTTCCCAATTGTGAGAATTGTACCGGTCGGACTTGCCTCTATAATGATGTACTGCACTCAGCAAAACTAAAAAGCATGTACCTTAGCAAAGAAATGCGTTATTTATTTCTTACTGCGCTTCTTTGGAACTTTTCTCTCCCGCTGAAACTCTTGGCGATAGATTCGGAAATCATCCCCCCATTTTTGATAAAATTCTTTGAATTTCTTAGCTGGAGTTTCCGCCATCCTGGTCAACACTAAGTTTTGATCAATTTCAGGTATATATAATTTAGAAGTACGTTCAGGACTAACAAATCCATACGAGGTAAGCGCACGATATAAGACTGCATACGCCTGCTTCGAATTTAGCAGTATAAAATCTCCTGAATTCAGTCGAAGCTTTCTAGTCCATTCCCGCAGAACATCTCCAATATTTGCCAATTTCTCATCGCTAACTTCAAGCGACTCTTTATCCCTAACGTCAAATAACATATCCTCCGAAGTAGGCTCCCCTGACAACATTCGCTCCCAAGCGCGAGCCAGAAACTCAACAACAAATAACTCCTGGCTCCCTCCCGACCTCACAAATTGATCAACGAGGGAAAATCCAGCAGCATCAGCGGCTGCCGGAGAACCATCTCTCAAAATAGAGCCCAGCCAAGGAATTAAGTCCTCTAGCGAATCAGGACGCGCATGATTTTGGCACACAATTAAAACATCGAACCAAGACAACTTATCGATAGGCTTTTCAAAAATAATCTTAGGAATAATACTTGACGCACCCAGCAGACTTAATAATCTCGCGCTGACTGTAGCAGTCCGGATAGAACTGAGTCCGTCATAAATACGATCCAAATAAAGCTCATCCCTCGATTCGCGCAAGAACTCTATAAGCTCTTCATTTAATGCCGAACTAATATCAGAAATATCGGCCTGCGTTATAGTCGGAAGCGCAGTTATATGTGCAGCCACCAAAAATTCGTGAAACGATCGATGTGCAAAGTACAAGAAACTTGCGTCCTTCTCTTCGGTGAGAGATGATACCAAATACTCTGCACGTTTCGCCTGATGATCAACGGCATGACCATCCGACAGACCATGAAATAATGCATCCGGAACCTCTTCGCGGCGGAATGTTCCTTGCGACACACCTGCACGCGTCCATGACCACCAAGCTAGTTCTTTCAAAAAGCGATGCCTGTGTTCAGCTGGTATAAGACTTCGCGCGCGCTTTTCTTGATCGCGCTGAATAACTTGACGAACAAAGTCAGCATATAAGCGGAATCGATTTGTTCCTCTGAATGTATAGTTCAAGTCAGCCGCAAGCAACCCAACAATTCTCGCTTGCACTGGCCGTTGCAATATTTCGTCATCGATATCTTCGACGACCTCGTCAATTCTGCGCCTCCGCGCTTCGTCATCAGCCAACCCCACATTCTTATATTTTAAGAAACCGTCGAGAAACTGCCGCTGTTCACTGGATGTAAAAAATGCAAGGCGACATTCTTTCCACGCAGGAAAGTCCGAGTTTAAATAGGCCTGACCGTCGAGCTCAGCCAGTCCTCGAATAAGAAGATTACTAGATTCCGAAGTAAAGGCATTTGGACGACCAAGCAGTAGAACTTTTGCCCCGAGGACCCGAAGCTTGTTAAACTCTCTGAAATTGGAACGAAAATCATGCTCTGTCATAGCATGCTTCATCTCATCAAAACCATCAAGTATGACAAGTAAACGTCCAGCCTTGTTGAGCTGCAGAAGCGTTTTATATGAGTAAGTTTCAAGCGAATATCGTGACGTAAACTGCTTGCCAAATAGAGCAGCCAACTCAGTTTCGTGAACTACTTGTCCGAGGGGTAAAAGAATAGGCAGCCGCTCAGATTCCGGATTCAATAGATAACGCCTTGCCTGCGCTGAAGCAACCCGCTTTGCCAAGCTACTCTTGCCAAGCCCATAGCCGCCGAGTACAGCCAAGCCATTATCAGTAGCATCATCAGAATCTATCCATGATTGAACATAATTGAATGCGTTACCTTCAATTCCTTCGAATCGCCCTTCTATATAGTACTGATGCACTTCATCCGCATTAAACTCTTCAACTAAAGATTGCACATATGGTTCAAGACCTACGAGCCAACTCTCCAATTCACCTATGGTGAGAAATCTTAGGTTTTTAATCGAATTTATGAGTTTCCTAGAGGCGGCTTCGACGGGCTTATTTGATACGACAAGAAGAAGGTTTATATCTCCTGATTCGAGTGCCGCATGATACTGCCCAACGATTTCGGTAAAATCTTTTGTTTTCAATGATCGAGTATAGTTTTTGCACTCAACCGCCACCTGAATTCTTTTCCCAAGTTCCATCATTGAGAACATAATATCGGCATTTTTCCAGGCTGCCTTACCTTCCGAGTGCGCATCTGGAAATTTACTTTGCAATAGACGCAAAACGTAATCACGGAAAACATTACCAATCAATGTGGAGTTCATCGCGTCAAAATGTTAGAATCAAAAGCATACTTTACAACAACCTCCTTCCTTTGGCTACAGTAGAGTAGAAAGTTATACTTACAGTCCCTTGCGATGATTTTTTTCGCAACACATATCCCTCGTTATAGCTTAAATCCGAGCTAATATTGCGCAGAAATTGATCGATGAAATTTTCGGAAGCTGTATGAAAAAGTCCTACGGGGACTTGGAGTGAATTTCACCACATCAAAGAAACGATGTGTGGCTTTAGGAAAGCAAGGCGATGCGGACTTCTCGAAGTGACACTAAGAGCGGCAATAAGAATATCCTAGCCTTTTGGGCACGCTGTTTGCTACGGGCACACACACAGCTAGGGAATCAAGCAGACTCTATAACAAGATACACCGCGAGCATTAGCGGCGCTGCGAGCACTTCCAGACAGACGCTGTTGCTTACCTGTCCCGCTGCCTTCGGCATTTACGCGCTCAGCCGCACCTCGATCCGCTCGATCACCTGGTGCACGTCTTCCGGCGGCACCGGCGGGCTGAAGAAATAGCCTTGCCCGATGTGGCAGCCATGGGCGAGCAGCCAGTTCATCTGCTCCCGGGTTTCCACCCCTTCGGCCACGATGGTCATCTTCAGGGCGTTCCCCATGGCGACGATGGCCTGGGTCAGCTTTTCCGCGTTCGGGTCCTGCAGCATGCTGCGGGTAAAGGACTGGTCGATCTTCAGGCACTGGAGCGGCAACTGGCGCAGGTAACTCAGCGAGGAGAAGCCGGTGCCGAAATCGTCCAGCGCGGTGGCGATGCCGGCATCGTTCAGGGCGCGCAACACGCCACGGGTCTCGTCGAGCTGGCGCATGAAACAGGACTCGGTCACCTCGATTTCCAGCGCGTCCGGCGCAACCTGGTATTCCTTCAATAAATCGTCCAGGTAGTTCACCAGGTTCGGCGACAGGATGTCCGCGATCGACAGGTTGATCGCGATCGGCAACTTCGCCAGGCCGTGGCGTCGCCAGCGCGCCAGCTCTTCGATCGCGCTGCGCATGACCCAGCGGTCGATCCGGATGATCTGGTCGCTGTGCTCGGCGATCGGGATGAAGGCGCCGGGACTGTTCTCGCCGCGGGTCGGGTGGTTCCAGCGCACCAGGGCTTCCAGGCCGATCACTTTGCGGCTGATGAGATCGACCTTGGGCTGAAACACCAGCGCGAGCTGGTTGCGCTCCACGGCCTCGTCGAGGTCGCGTTCGAGCAGGTAGTGGTCGCGCTGGTTCGCCGCCATCGCCAGCTCGAACACCACGCTGCGGGAGCGGCCCCGGGACTTGGCCTGGTACAGCGCCATGTCCGCGTGGCGCAGCAATTCGCTGACGGTGCGGCCATGGCCGGGCGGGATGGCGATGCCTACGGATATCCCCAGGCGAAATTGCTGGCCGCGGATGTCGAACGGGGCGGCGACGGCCTGGTGCAGGCGCTCGGCGAAGGTCAGGGCCGTGGCGGCATGCGGGTGCGGGATCTGCAGCAGCAGCATGAATTCGTCCCCGCCCAGGCGCGCCAGCAGGTCGAACTCCCGCATCACGGCCTTCAGCCTCAGGCTCAGTTGCTGCAGCACCTGGTCGCCCGTTTCGTGACCATAGGTGTCGTTGATCTTCTTGAAGTGGTCCAGGTCCAGCAGCATGAGCGCGCTGTTGTACTGGCCATCGTCCAGGCGCCGCGATACCTCGTCCTCCATGGCCCGGCGGTTATACAGTCCGGTGAGATGGTCATGGTGGGCGCGCCAGTGCAGGGTTTCCTGCATCTTGCGGTTGACCTGGAGTTTGTTCACCTCGCTCAACATGCGCAGCAGGTCTTGCAGCGCATCCGCATCGGTCGGCAGCCAGCGATCCGAGTGCCCGCGCACGGACTGCTGCCATATCGCAAAGGAACGCCGCGGCTCCAAGCGCACACGCCCATTGGGAAGCGGAACGAGCTCCTTGATGGGCCGGCCGCCCCAGCGCACCTGCCGCACCACTTCGGGCCGGGTCAGGAAGCAGAAAATGACTTCCCCTTCATACCGTTGCGCCAGCAGGAGGCCCGCCGCTTCCGGCAAACACATCAGCGCGTGTTTTTTCGACGTCAACAAGTCGTCGCGCATGAGGACATGCGGGCTGCGGTTCTCGAGATCCAGCCTGGCCCCGACCTCGTCGAGTATCTGGTGGCTGGAGCCCTGCCGCTTGCCCGGTCCACCGACACAGGCGAGGGTGCCGATCTGCACGCCCAGGCTGCTGGCATTGAAGGCCGGCAGCAGCCTGGGCATCCAACGCTCCAGGACGGCGACAATATCGCCGTCCTGGATCAGGGCCTGGTGAAACGCGTTGAGCAAACGGTCCAGCGCCAGGCGATGCTGCACCGCCTCCAGGTGCGACAAGGCTTCGATGCGCATGTTGGCGATTTCGGCCAGCAGTTCCGTGAGCTGGCGCATGCCTTCCCTGAGCTGGAGCGGCGGCGTCCTGGGCTGGTGGTGGTGACAGGCGATCAGTCCCCACAGCCTGCCGTCGCAGACGATGGACAGGGTCAGGGTGGCGCGCACCCCCATGTTGCGCAGATAGACCAGGTGCACCGGCGACAGGCCGCGCAATATGCAGTGGCTTTGATCGAGCGGTTCGCCGTTCGGCAGCAGGGGCGGCACCAGGACATCGGTCGAGGCTTCGACGTCCGCAAGCACGCGCAGCTTGTTGGTGAGATAGAGCGTGCGCGCCTGGCTGGGAACGTCGGAAGCGGGAAAGCGCAATCCCAGGTATTTCTGCTGGTAGCCGTGTGCGGTGTGCTCGGCCACGATCTCGCCGCAGCCATCGTTCAGGAAACGGTAGATCATCACACGGTCGAAACCGCTGATTTCCTGCATGACCTTCACGCACTCGCGAAAGAATGCCTCGAGCCCTTCGGCGCGGCGCAGACGGGCGATCACTTCCCCCAGGTCGGCGAATACCCGGTTCTGCCGCGCCAACGCATCGGCGCCGACGTTCACGGGCAGCCATTCGATCACCGCCAGGCCCGCGCTGCGGTGGCCGAGGCATTCCCAGCGCGAGGCGGGCTGTTCCTGCGCGGGCCTGGTCTGCTCGAAACGGGGGCGCCAGGGCAGCACGGCGAGATGCGAGGTGGGCAGCGCGTCGATCTCGGGCGCGTCGCCGTCCTCCACGACGACCCAGTCGGACAGCGGCCTGGAGAGCAGCGCCTCGGCGCTCCGCAATCCCGGCCAGTGGCGCACGATCCCTGCCGAGACTTGCACAATGCACCGGCTCGCGAGATCCACGGCCATCAGGAAGCCATAGGACTGCACCGTGCCCAACAGATGAATCGGCTCCTGGGCGCAGGTCTTCTCCAGCTCCACGGGAATGGAGTCTTCATGCGCACCCGGACTCATGCTTTCCATCCCTTCCAGACATGGCGATAACGCATGTCCCTACCACGACATCTGAATTGAGACCTGCCGCTTGGTCATAGGTTCCGGCGCGCTCCAGAGAGCGGCGGCTGGGCTTGCGCAGGCGCCTGGCGCAGCACGCCCAGCTTCACCTTCTTTCCCTGCCGGTAGGTGTACAGGGTCAGCGCCGCATTGCGCAGGTCGCCTTTCGCGTCGAAGGCGATGGTTCCGGTAATGCCCTGGTAGCGGATCTTCGCCAGCGCCGGCAGGTATTTCGCCGGCTCGCTGGAACCGGCCTGCTGCATGGCGCTGGCCAGCACCATCGTCGCGTCGTAGGCATAGGGCGCATAGGTCTGCAGTGGAATCTTGTAGCGCTCGCGGTAGCGCTCGACAAAGGCGGCGTAGCGCGCTTCCTCGGGCCCGGTGACGCCGCCGGCCACCACGCAGATCACCTTGTCCTCGCCCAGCGCATCGCCCGCCAGCTGCGGCAGCTTTTCCGAGCAGATGCCGTCGCCCGAGACCAGCTTCGCGCGCAGGCCGAGCGCCTTCATCTGCTTGAGCATGGGACCGGCCACCGCATCCATGCCGCCGTAGAAGATCACGTCCGGGTCCTGGCCGCGGATCTGGGTCAGGATGGCCGTGAAGTCGCTGGCCTTGTCGTTGGTGAACTGGCGGCTGACGATCCTTGCCGCGCCGGCGCGGCGCACGGCGCGGTTGAATTCGTCGGCCAGGCCCTGGCCGAAGGCGGTGCGGTCGTCGATCACCGCGATCTTCTTCGCCTTCAGGGCGGTGACCGCATGGTTGGCCAGGGTGCGCCCGACCAGCCGGTCGCTGGCGACGACCCGGAAGGCGGTCCTGAAACCCTGGTTCGTGTAGAGCGGCGTGGTCGCCGCCGGCGAGATCTGGGGAATGCCGGCGTCGTGGTAGATCTTCGAGGCCGGCACCGTGGTGCCCGAATTGAGGTGGCCCACCACGCCCGCGACGCGCGCGTCGACCAGCTTCTGCGCGACCGCGGCGCCGGTCTTCGGATCGCTGGCGTCGTCCTCGGCCCGCAGCACCCATTTCACTTTCTTGCCGCCGACAGCGAAACCCTGAGCGTTCAGGTCGTCGATCGCCATGCGGGCGCCGTTCTCGATGTCCTTGCCCTGGTGCGCGCCCGGGCCGGACAGCGGCGAGGCGCTGCCGATCCTGACTTCGATCTGCGCCCGTGCCGGCGGCATGGCGGCCAGGACAAGCAGGGACAGGACGGCGACGGCAGAACGCATGACGGCTCCTCTTCGATGGGCGATGGCCGATTGTACTGCCGCCCCCGCCCCGCGCCGCGCCGCGCAAGGGAGCCGGCAGGCCGGTTCGCCATGCTCGTGTCCGGCTACGGGCTTCTTGATTTCGACCTACAATAAACCACACAGTGATACCAAGTTTCGCTGTGCAAAACACGCTGTGCAAAACAACAACTGGAGACTCTCATGAAGAAACAGTTCGGCACGCCGGCGCTGCGGCGCCTCCTTCCCCCTCTGCTGGCCGCCCTGGCCCTGTCCGCCTGCGGCAGCAGCGACGACGATCCGGTCGCCGCGCCGCCGGTCCAGCCTGCGCCGCCGCCGCCGCCGGTCCAGGCCGAACCCGAGCCGGCCCGTCCGCAGGACGCGCGCACCTTCTCGGTGGTCGAGACCAACCTGCCGTTCGCGGCGCTCGCGAACGCGCCCGAGACCGACCGCTGGTGGGGCGTGCTGGGCAAGGCGGGTTACCAGATCGAGGTGCCGAAGAACTGGAACGGCATGCTGGTGATGTACGCCCACGGCTATGCCGGCACCGGTGACAAGCTGTCGGTCGCGCCGCCGGCGCTGCGCCGCCACCTGATCAGCCAGGGCTATGCCTGGGCGGCGTCGAGCTACAGCACCAACTACTACGACGTGCGCGCCGGCGTCGAGGACACCAATGCCCTGGCGCTGGCCTTCAGGGACATCGCGCAGAAGAACGGCCGCACGCTGGCCGCGCCGAGCAAGACCTATATCGTCGGCGTCTCGATGGGCGGCCACATCACGGCCGCGGCGGTGGACGAGGAAAACATCGCGGCCGCCAACAACAAGATCCGCTACAACGGCGCGGTGCCGATGTGCGGCGTGCTGGGCGACACCGAGCTGTACGATTATTTTGCCGCCTACCAGACCGCGGCGATGCAGGAAGCGGGCATGCCGGCCACGAGCTGGCCGGTGGCCGACTGGGCGACCGTCGGGCCCCAGGTGCAGGCGAAACTCTTCTCCAGCTTCCCGGGCGGCAGCACGCCGGGCGCCCAGGCCGTCCCGACCGAACAGGGCCTGCGCCTGAAGCAGATCGTCGCCAACCTCAGCGGCGGCCCGCGTCCGCTGTTCGACTACGCCTATGCCGGCCCGCTGCAGAACACGGTCTGGGGCACTTTCGGACGCGACGGCAAGGTGATGGGCATCCTCAACGAGGACGTGGTCACGACAAAGGACATCGTGTTCCAGCTCGACGCCGACCCGGCGCTGAGCCTTGATGAGCAGGCGTATAACGCCACCATCTTCCGCGTCCAGGCCCAGGCGGACGCCAACCGCCTGCGTCGCGACGGCCTGCGCTGGGTGCCGAAGACCAATGCCCAGATCAAGGTGCCGGTGGTGAGCATCCACACCCTGGGCGACCTGTACGTGCCGTTCAAGATGGAGCAGATCTACAAGCGCCGCGCCGATGCGGCCGGCACGGCGAATCTGCTGGTCCAGCGCGCGATCCGCGGCATCAGCCACTGCGATTTCACGATCGCCGAGCAGGCATCGGCCTTCGACGCGATGGTCAAGTGGGAGCAGCAGGGCGTGAAGCCGGAGGGCGACGACGTGCTCACGCCGTCGGTGGTGGCCGATCCCCAGTACGGCTGCAAGTTCACGGACAACACCGCATCCGAGGGCGACAGCGCCTCGCTGCTGGCTGTCCGGGCCCAGCTGCCGCAGTGCAGCCGGCCTTGATTTCCGTTTGAACGCCAGGCCTGTGCGGCTGGCGTTCTTTTTTATCCCTTACTTGCCGACCACCTTGACCTGCTTCACGTCCAGCGTGGATTCGCCGAAGGTTTCCTTGTCGAACTCGCCGATCAGCTCGACCTGCGTGTTCTGGTCGATGTTCATGCCTTGCGGGAAATACTTGGCGTCGATCTCGACCGTCATCTTGCCGCTGGCGTCGGTGAACTCGTAATCCTCGCCGCCCTTGTGGCTGGTGATCTTGCCTTGCAGGCGCACGTACTGGTCGTCCTTGCCCTGGTCCAGAAGTTGTTTCGCGGTCATCAGCGGCGCGCTGGTCGGCCCGGTATAGCCCGATGCCGCCGGCTTGGCCGAGGGACCGGTGTAGCCGCCCGGCTGCTGGGCGATGGCGACGGCCGAGCCGGCCACCAGGGCGGCGATGCAGGAAAGCTGGATCAATCGTTTCATGGTCGTTCTCCGTTTTCAGTGAGTGAGTAGCTGCATTACACCGGACGCACATTAATGCGATCTTAAGGCGCCGGGTCCGGTGGAAAATCCAGCGTCACGCCCAGGCCGCGTCCGTCCAGGCCGGCGCCAAAACGCAATTCGATGCCGTGCAGCTCGGCGATGCGGCGCACGATCGACAGTCCCAGGCCGCTGCCCTGCTGCCCCTGCCCCAGCACGCGGAAAAACCGCTCGGAAAGCCGCGCGCGACTGGCCTCGTCGACACCGGGACCGTCGTCGCGCACGGCGATGCGCGCGTGGCCCGCGTGGTCCACGGCGGCGATCTCGACCCGGCTGCCCGCTTGGCAGTAGCGCAGGGCATTGTCGACCAGGTTGCGCAGCGCGATCTCCAGCATGCGCGGATCGGCGTCCACGCTCTCCAGCTCGCAGCGCAGGCGCAAGGCGATGCCGCGCCGTTCAGCTTCGGGCATGTGCGCCGCCAGCAGGCGCTCGAACAGGGGCGCCAGCGCCACCGGCTGGCGCTGCAACTGTTCGCGCGCGAGCGGGTCCAGCCGCGCCAGCGCCAGCAGGCTGTCGACCAGGGCGGTGCTGCGCGCGATATCCTGGCGCAGCTTGCGGAAGGGCTCGGCCAGCTCGGGATACTGGCGCCCCAGCAGCTGCACGTGCATGTGCAGCCCGGCCAGGGGCGTGCGCAGTTCATGCGCCGCGTCGGCGGTGAAGCGGCGTTCCGCCTGCAAGGCCGCATCGAGGCGTTGCAGCACACCGTTCAACGCCTGCACGATCGGCAGCAGCTCGCGCGGCTGGCCGGCCAGGGGCACCTGCGCCAGGTCTTCCGGGGTCTTGGCCGCGATCGCGGCGGCGGTGCGGCGCAGGGGCCGCAGGACCCGGCCGATCAGCAGCCAGCAGGTCAGGGCCAGCAGGACCAGGATGCCCAGCACCGGCAGCCACAGGGCTTCGGCCAGCTCCTCCAGGATGTCCAGACGCTTGTCGAGCTGCTGGCCGACCTGCACCTCGATGCCGCGCGCCGCGTCGCGCACCACGAAGACCCGCCAGCGCTCGCCGCCTACCCTGGGGTCGGCAAAGCCGTCGTCGTCGTCAAAGCCGGTCACGAAGGGTTCGGCCGGCGCCTCGCCGGTGCGCTGGATCACGCGTGCGCCGCTGACCACCTGGTACTGCATGTCGACCTTGCGCGCCCGCCCGCCGCCCGCCGGTGGAGGCGCCGGCAGGCCGCGCTCGTGCCAGTCGGTGGTGGCGGCCAGGATCATGTAGCCGGCCTCCTCGAGCGCGTCGTCGAACACCTCGTTGGTCTCCTGCCAGGCGATCACGGTGACGATCCCCAGGCTGGCCAGCCACAGCACGACGCTGGCGGAGACGATCGCTAGCAGCAGGCGCCGCCGCAGGGATGGCGGCGCAGTGTCCGCCGGTTCAGCCGCCATCGCTCTTCAGGCGGTAACCGAGACCGCGCACGGTCACGATGCTGTCGGCGCCGAACTTCTTGCGCAGGTTGTGGATGTAGACCTCGATGGCGTTGCTCTCGACCTCATCGCCCCAGCCGTACAGGCTTTCCTCGATCTGGGCGCGGGTGACGATGCTGTTCCTGCGCAGGAGGAGCGCGTAGAGCACGTGGTATTCGCGCGCGGTCAGCGCCACCGGGCGGCCCTGAATCGTCGCCTGGCGCGTCTCGGGGTTGAGGGCGATGTCGCCATGGACCAGCAGCCCGCCGGCCTGGCTGGCGCCGCGCCGCACGGCGGCCCGGATGCGCGCCGACATTTCCTCCAGCTCGAAAGGCTTGACCAGGTAGTCGTCCGCGCCCAGGTCCAGGCCTTCGACCCGATCCGCGAGCGCATTGAAGGCCGTGATCAGGATTACCGGCACCATATTGCCGGCCGCGCGCAGTTCGGCCAGCAGGGCGTCGCCGGACAGGCCGGGCAGGCCGCGGTCGAGCAGCACGCAATCGTAATGGTGGGTGCGCAAGGCGGTATGGGCCAGGTCGCCGCGCTGCACCCAGTCGACCGCGCTGTCGTCCAGGCGCAGCCAGTCGCGGATGGTTTCGCCCAGCGACGTGTCGTCTTCGACCAGCAGGATGCGCATCAAGAGCCCTCATGGAAAAAATCGCGCCGTTCAGTAGACAGCGCGAAGCTGAAGCGCAGCTTAAGAGCGCCTAACAAAACCTTCAGGGCAAGGGATGCGGCCACCCGACGCAGCGTCGAAGACAGTACGCCTGTACGGCGAGACGATGCAACGCAGCCATGGAGGTTTTGTTAGGCGCTCTAAAGCGAACGGACTTGCCGCAGCCGTATTGGAACACAAGTGCGGTCCCTCCCCGCGCGCGCACAACAAAAAGGCCAACCCGCGGGTTGGCCTTTTTATCGAATGCACTGCAGGCTTACGCCGCCTTGTCCAGCGACGGGTAGTCGATGTAGCCCTCTTCGCCGTGGGTGTAGAAGGTCTGCGGGTTCGGCGTGTTCAGCGGGGCATTGAGCTTCAGGCGCTGCACCAGGTCCGGATTGGCGATGTAGGCGCGTCCGAACGCCACCGCGTCGGCGCGACCGCTGTCGACCGCTTCGATCGCCATCTCGCGGGTGTAGCCGTTGTTGGCGATGTAGGTGCCCCTGAAGGCCTTGCGCGCCCAGGCGTAATCGAAGCCCGGGAGGTCGCGCGGACCGCCGGTGGCGCCCTCGACGAAGTGGATGAAGGCGATGTTGCGCTTGTCCAGTTCTTCGATCAGGTAGCCGAACACGGCCTGCGGGTTGCCGTCCGACAGATCGTTGGCCGGGGTCACCGGCGACAGGCGGATGCCGACCCGGCCGGCGCCGATCTCGGCCACCACGGCATCGACCACTTCGAGCGCGAAGCGGGCGCGGTTCTCGACCGAGCCGCCGTATTCGTCGGTGCGCTTGTTGGCGCCGTCGCGCAGGAACTGGTCGATCAGGTAGCCGTTGGCGCCATGCAGTTCGATGCCGTCGAAACCGGCGCGGATCGCGTTGGCGGCGCCGCGGCGGTATTCCTCGACGATCTCCTTGATCTCGGCGACCGACAGGGCGCGCGGTTCGAGCGCATCGACCTTGCCGGCGCGGGTGTAGGCGATCACCTTGGGCGTCACGGCCGAAGGCGCCACCGGCTGGACGCCGCCGGTCAGGTTCGGGTGGGTGACGCGGCCGACGTGCCAGATCTGGGCCACGATCTTCGAGCCGGCTTCGTGCACGGCCTGGGTGATCGGCTTCCAGCCTTCGACCTGGGCGTCGCTGTAGATGCCGGGCGTGGCCATGTAGCCCTTGCCGACCGGCGAGACCTGGGTGCCTTCGCTGATGATCAGGCCGGCGTTGCTGCGCTGGCGGTAGTACTCGACGTTCATCGGGCTGCCGGGAATGTCGCCGGCCGGCTCGTCGGCGCGGCTGCGCGTCAGCGGCGCCATCACGACACGGTTGGCGACCTCGATGTCGCCGATGCGGGCGGGTTCGAACAGTTTGTGGGTCATGGTGTCTGGTCCGTAAATAAGAGCGTCTGAAAAACCCTCAGGGCAAGGCGCATTGTCGAAGACAGTACGACTAGTACGGCGAGACGAGTGCAACGCCGCCATGGGGGTTTTTCAGACGCTCTGGTGATAACAGGGCCGCCGGTCTCCAGCTCGATACAAGCAATCGCCGGCGGCCGCTACAGTTGATAGTATGAGTATTCCCGGCGCGCCTTGGTAGCCCGCACGAATGATAAGATTTATTCCTGACAGGAATAGGTGAACACATGGACCGGCTACGCTTGATGGAAACCTTTGTGCGGGTCGTCGAGACCGGCAACTTCTCGGCCGTCGCGCGCGAGGAGCGCAGCACGCAATCGGCGATCAGCAAGCAGGTGCAGGCGCTCGAAACCCTGCTGGGCGCGAAACTGCTGGTGCGCTCGACACGCAGCCATGCGCTGACCGAGGCCGGCAAGCGCTATTACGAGCGTTGCCGCCAAGTGCTCGACACGCTGGAGGACGCACGCGCCGAACTGCACCGCACCGAGAACGAGATCACGGGCGTGCTGCGCGTGGCGGCGCCGGTATCCTTCGGGCGCCTGCACATCGTGCCGCGGCTCGGCGCATTTTATGCGCGCTACCCGAAGCTGAAGATCGACCTGCAGCTCGACGACGGCTTCGTCGACCTGGTCGTCGGCGGCATCGACGTCGCCTTCCGCGTGGGGGAGCTGAAGGACAGCCGCCTGGTCGCGCGCCGCATCGGCACCGCCCATCGCGCGGCGCTGGCGGCGCCCGGCTACCTGGCCCGGCACGGCGAACCGCGCGAGCCGGAAGAGCTACGCCAGCACCAGTGCCTGGTCTACACCGGCCTGGTCAACCTCAACGAATGGCGTTTCCAGGACGAGGCCGGCGAGCAGCGCGCGGTGCGCGTGAGCGGGAACTTCCAGTCGAACAGCTCGGAGGCGATCCGCCAGGCCGTGGTCGAGGGACTCGGCATCGCCTACTCGCCGCTGTGGATCTACGGCGACGACATCCGCGCCGGCCGCGTGAAACCGATCCTGACGCGCTACCGCCTGCCGCCGCTGCCGCTGAACGTCGTGTTCCAGCCGTCGCGCAAGCCTTCTCTGAAGATCAGCCATTTCGTTTCCTTCTTCGCCGACGCGTTTTCGCGCGACCCGGACATTTCATCGATGCTGACCCCGCAGGGAACGGCACAGCTGCAAAAGCTGTCCGGCAGCTCGGCCTGAGCGGAGTTCGCATGCCACCCCCTACCGGAATTGTATAAATACAACAATAATTGCAGCAAAACACACTTCTTTGCATTTTTTCATGCTATTTGCCTCTTTGTTAAGGTGACTTGAGGCACTATTTCGCCTTCGATTCGTTTATACAGTTTCCCTTCGCAAGGCCTGTCTCTCCCCGCATGAAGTTTCCTCGTTGTGTAAGCAAGCCAGGCGCCGGCGCCTGGACGCTCCTTGCTGTCGTCTGCCTCCTCACCCTGCTCGACATCGCCCTGCTGGAGCGGAAATACAATCTGTTCACCGGCGGCTTCCTGCTGGCCGAACGCATCGACACGGCCAGCGCCCGGCTGGTCTTTGCCGGCACCGTGTTTGCCGTCGAATTCGGCCTCGCGGGATGTTTCTGGTACCTGTTCCATCTGCTGGGCCTGTACCGGGGCGCGGCGGCCTCGCTCACGCGCTTTCACTTCCTGTTCGTCTATGGCGGCATCAGCGTCGCCGCCATCGTGGCCAAGTATCGCGTGCTGAGCTATTTCGGCGACCTGCTCAGCGTCGCGGTCCTGCGCAACCTGGGCGGCGGGACCTTGAGCGGCGCCGTCGCCTACGGCGCCGCCGAACTGATGCAGGCCGGCGCCTGGGCGGTGCCGGTCCTGGCGCTCGCCTGGTATGTGCATCGCCGCGTGAAGGCCGGCATCCGCAGCGCCGCGCCGGCCAGACGCCGCCACGGCGCCGGCGCGCTCACCCTGCGCCTGCTGGTCTGCGTCGCGGGCCTGTTCTCGATCACGCTGGCAGCCAGCGCCGATCACACGATGAACAAGTTCCTGCTGAAGACCACACCGTATGCACTGGCGCAGGCGGTGCTCGAGGACCTGGTCGACAAGGAAGCGCCCTTCCTGGCCCGATTCAGCCAGTCCGTCGCCGCCACGCTACCGGCGGCCGCCCACACCGAGGTCAGCTTCGGCAAGCGCAAGGACCACCTGGTCCTGATCGTCTCCGAAAGCACGCGTGCGGATGTGCTGGCGGCCGAGGTCGAGGGCCGGCCCGTGACGCCGGTCTGGAACGGCATCGCCGCCACGGGCAGCGTCGCCCGGCAATACTATAGCCATACCGGTTTCACGACCTCGTCGCTGAAGGCGATCTTCAACGCCTCCCTGGGCGCCAGCCGTCCGCTCGGCGGCTCGCTGTTCGAGATCCTGAAGAAAAATGGCTACCAGATCGTGGTGCTGTCCGGCCAGGACGAAAGCTTTGGCAACATTGCCGGCGAAAGCCGCAGCCAGGCGCTGGCCGACATTTTCTTCGACGCCCGCTCGGCGAAAACGGAACGCGTCTTCAGTTCCTCGGATGCGGGCAGCCTCGCCCTGTCGAACGCCAGGATCGTGCAGGAATTCGATGCGGTCTCCAGGAAGCTGGACTGGAGCCGTCCGGTCTTCGTGTACATCAATCTCCAGGCAGCGCATTTCCCCTATCACCACGAGTCCATGCCGCGCACGATCGAGCCGCGTCCGCTGGCGCGCGGCGAGATCAGCGAGGAATCCCGGGCGCGGCTGCGCAGCACCTACCTGAATGCCGTCGCCTATTCGGACTGGGCCACGGGCGAGATCCTGGCGCGCCTGAAGCAGGCCGGCGCCTACGAGCGCACCCTGCTGGCCGTCTCGGGCGATCACGGCGAGTCGCTGTTCGACGACGGGATGCTGGGGCATGGCATCCGCCTCGTGGACGACCAGCTCAAGACCCTGCTCCTGACCAACCGCCCGCTGCCGGCCCTCGGGGGACTGCTCGGCCAGACCGACCTGGCGGCGCACCTGCTGCGCGCCGTTGGCGCCAGCATCGGGGCCAACAGCGGCGCCTCGGCGCCGGCCGCGCGCCAGGCCGTGGTCCAGATCATCGGCGCGACGCAGGCGCCCTCGCAACTGGGCCATGTGTATGCCGATGGGGGACGTTTTTCCGTCGATAACGACAACCGCGAACTGCATGCGCCCTGGCTGCCGGCTCCCCTGCCCTTCGAACAACTGCGGCCGGGCAGCCGCGAGCACCAGGCCTTGAGCGCCCTGGTGCGCGACTGGAAGCAGGCGGTGTCCGCGCCCTGATCCGGCGCCGCCCTGGCGCGCATGCCTCGTGCGCAGGCCCGCCGGCGCTTCGGCTACCATGGAGCGTCGATGAGGCCGCAGGGAATGGATATGCTTTGGGGGAAAGCTGGACTATTGCTGGCAAGCGCAACGATGTCGGCCGCCTGTCTTGCAGCGCGTCCGGCTACGCTTGACGAAACCGAACTGGTCCGCCTCATCAATGCCTATCGCGGCGCGCCCGGTCCCTGCCGGGGAAGCACGCCGGCGCCCGCCCCGGCCCTGCGCCTCCACCCCATCCTCTCCGGCATCGACGTGCGCCCCGGCGCGTTCATCGAGTCGGCCCTCGAGCAGGCCGGCTACGCCGCCAATACCGCCCAGGCGATCCATGTGCGCGGCCCGGACAACGCGGCCCTGGTGATGGACACGGTGCGTGCGTCCTACTGCCGTTCGCTGCTGGACCCGCGCTTCGCGGACATCGGGGTCGGCCGCAACGGCAACGACTGGCGCATCGTGCTCGCCGAGCCCAGCCTGCCGCTCGCGCTGCCCGACCAGTCCGAGGCCGGCCAGGCCATCCTGGCGCTGGTGAACGAGGCGCGCGCCAGCGCGCGCCACTGCGGCAGCCGCTATTTCGCCCGGGCGCGGCCGGTCGCCTGGAACGATGCGCTGGCCCAGGCCGCGCGCGAACACAGCAGCGACATGGCGGCGCACCGCCGCTTCAGCCATCGGGGCTCGGACAACAGCGAAGTGGCGCAGCGCGCCACGCGCGCGGGCTACCGCTGGCGCCACATCGGAGAGAACATCGCGGCCGGACAGACCTCGGCCAGGGAAGCGGTGGCCGGCTGGCTGGAGAGCCCTGGCCACTGCGCGAACCTGATGAATCCGGACTTCACCGAGATGGGCGCGGGCTACGCGATCAGCCGCGCGCGCCTGCCGGGCTTTGCCTACTGGACCCAGGTGTTCGCGGCGCCGTGACGGCGTGCCGCTTTTCGTAGGGTGGGCACGCTGTGCCCACGCGGAACGGTGCTCAATGCTGGCGCTCGAATGCAACGCGAACGATGATGATCGGCGGCGCGTCCGAAAGCGTCTCGCAGCGTGTCGTCCAAGGCCAGCTTTGAGGGCGAATCGTTTGGGCGACGGACTTCGGATCAACACGTAACGCGTGGGCACGGCGTGCCCACCCTACGAGCTGCGGTGCGGGTTTTCGTAGGGTGGACACCTGTGTCCACGCGGTACGGCGTTTGCGTCATCGCGGAGTCACCGGGACGCAGAGAAGATCAATGCAATCGGTGTTATTAACGAGCGGCGGTGCCCGGTTGCAGCTGGGTGTACACAGGCACGACGGCGTGGACACAGGTGTCCACCCTACATAAGACACCGCGAGATCCAGGTGTTCGCGAGGTCATGATAAAAAAGGAGCGCCGCGGCGCTCCCTTCTTGCTCTCCCTTCTGGCTTACCAGAAAATGACGCGCTCTTCCGGCTTCAGGTACATCTTGTCGCCCGGCTTCACGTCGAAGGCTTCGTAATAGCCCGGGTGGTTGCGCAGGCTGCCGTTGACGCGGAATTCGGACGGCGAGTGCGGGTCCGACTTGACCTGGGCGATCAGGGCGGCGTCGCGCGCCTTGCCGCGGCGCGCCTGGGCCAGGCCCATGAACAGGCGCTGCTCGGCGGTGAAGCCGTCGATCACCGGGGCCGGCTTGCCTTTCAGCGAGATCTTGTAGGCGCGGCTGGCCATGATGGCGCCGGCGTTGTCGGCGATGTTCTCGCCCAGCGTCAGCTCGCCGTTCAGGTTGTAGCCCTGCACCGGGCTATAGCCGGCGTATTGCGCCACCAGCACCTTGCCGCGCGCCGCGAATTTCTCGGCGTCTTCTTTCGTCCACCAGTTGCGCAGGTTGCCGTCGCCGTCGAACTGCGAACCCTTGTCGTCGAAGGCGTGGCTGATCTCATGGCCGATCGAGATGCCGACCGCGCCGTAGTTGACCGCCGGCTCGGCGTTGGCGTCGTACAGCGGATACTGCAGGCGCGCCGCCGGGAACACCACCTCGTTCATGCTCGGGCTGTAGTAGGCGTTCACCGTCTGCGGGCTCATGCTCCAGGCCTGGCGGTCCACTGGTTTACCCAGCTTGTTGATGCCGTACTCGTGGCCGAAGACGCGCGAGCGCATCACGTTGCCGACCAGGTCGCCGCGCTCGATGGTCAAGGACGCGTAATCGCGCCACTTTTCTGGGTAGCCGATCTTCGCGTTCATCTTCGAGAGCTTGATCTGGGCCTGCTTCTTGGTTTCCTCGCTCATCCAGTCCAGGGTCTGGATGCCTTCCTTGAAGGCGGTGACGAAGTTCTTCACCATTTCCTCGACCTGGGCCTTGCGCTCGGCCGGGAAGTGGCGCTCGACATAGACCTTGCCGACCACTTCGCTCAGGTCGCGGTTGACCTGGGCGATCGCGCGCTTCGCCAAAGGACGGTTTTCCTTGGCGCCCGAGAGCACGCCGCCGCGGAAGGCGAAGTTCTCGTCGACGAAAGGCCGGGACAGGTAGGGCGCGTAGCTGCTCAGCAGGTGGAAGGAGAAATAGGACTTCCAGGTCTCGACCGGCGTGGCGGCGATGATCTTATCCAGGCCGGCCAGGTAGCTCGGCTGGCTGACGATCAGCGCGTCGACCTTGCCGGCCACGCCGACGTCCTTCATCCAGGTGCTCCAGTCGAAGCCCGGCATCAGCTCCTTCAGTTGGGCGAAGCTCATCTTGTTGTAGCGCTTGACCGGGTCGCGGTTCTCGACGGCGCTCCACTGCACCTTCGCGATCTCGGTTTCGAGCGCCAGGATGTTTGCGGCTTCCGCTGCCGCGTCCTGGTGGCCGGCCAGGGTCAGCATCTTCTCGATGTGGGCCTGGTACTTGGCGCGGAAGTCCTTCATGCGGGCCTCGTCGGCCAGGTAATAGTCGCGGTTCGGCAGGCCCAGGCCCGACTGGCCGACGCTGACGACGTAGCGGGTCGAATCCTTGCTGTCCTGGCCCACGTACATGCCGAGCGGCGCTTCGCCGCCGATGCGCTCCAGGTGGGCCGACAGCGCCGCGATGCCGCGCTTGTCCTTCAGCGCGGCGATGCGCGCGAACTCGGCCTTCAACGGGGCCAGGCCGAGCGCGTTGCGGCGCGCCTCGTCGATATAGCTGGCGTAGTAGTCGCCCATCTTCTGCGCGCTCGAGCCCTTGGCCGCCTTCTTGTCGGCGGCGGCCTGCTCGATGATCGCGCGGATCTGGTTCTCGACGTTTTCCTGGGCCACGCTGAAGGCGCTCCAGCTCGAACGGTCCGACGGGATCTCGACGTCCTGCAGCCACTTGCCCTGGCTGTAGCGGAAGAAGTCGTCCTGTGCGCGCACGGCAGGGTCCATCGCCGCCTTGTCCACGCCGGACGCGGCGATGCCTGCGGCCGCCGAAGGGACAGTGGCCGCCGCGTCGTATGCGCCGGCGTGGCTGGCGACGGCAAACAGCCCCGCGATCAAGGTGCTGCACAGGGTAGGCTTCATGTTTCTCTCCGCTATAGGAATTGTTGGGAACCGAAAGATGCTAAGCGATAAACCCGACCGTTGCCAAGCATAAAAACCGGGCTCGCGTATGCATGTGCATTGTCGATACGCCCTGTAAGTACGGGCGCTATGCGAAATGGCGGCGCCCTGTCGATGCGCGCGGCGCCGGTCGCATCGGGACCGCATCACGTCCGCCGTCGTCGCCGGCGCAACGCCTTGCGCCGCCCTGGCCGCAATATTTCGCTATTGCATGATTTCTAAGCCATAATGGCTGTAACTTCGCCACCGATCGTCTCGATGCCGCGCCCCTGCCCTTGTCACCTGCCCGACCATGCCGCGCCTGCGCCGGCAGCGCATCCGCACGCCGGTGGAAAGGCGGGCCGATGAAGGCGCCCCCGCGCATATCGCGCGCATCGCGCCTGTACGAAGTGATGGACCTGATGCTCGATTCGGTCGGCGATCCGCTGGCGCTGAAGAACCTGGCCGCCTCGGCCAGTTATTCGTCCTTCCACTTCGACCGCATCTTCCGCGAGCTGACCGGCTTCTCGGCCGTCGAATACCAGCGCAAGCGCCGCCTGCGCCGCGCCGCCCACCTGCTGCGCCACGAGCCGGACGTGCCGGTGCTGCACATCGCCCAGGACTGCGGCTTCCCGTCCAACGCGGCCTTCGCCAAAGCCTTCAAGCAGCAGTTCGCGATGTCGGCCAAGGCCTGGCGCGAAGGCGGCTGGCGCACCTACATGGACCAGCAGGTCGGGCGCGAGAGCGACGTCAGCTTCTTCGTCGCCGAACCCGACAACCTGGACGTGATCCTGGCGCCCTACTGCCCGCCGGAACCGGGCAGCGTCGCCGCGCGCATCCGCGTCCAGACCCTGCCGGCGGTCACCCTGCACTACCAGCGCTTTTTCGGCCAGTCCGGGGCGGCGCTCTCGATCGCCTGCAACAATTTCATTTGCGAGCGCGAAAGCCTGGGCGCGGTAACCCGCAGCACCGCCTGGTACGGCGTGTTCGACGAGGACCCCGGTTTTACCGGCGAGCGCGAATACTGCTACGACTTCGGCTATGCCGGCGACGCCAGGCCGAATCCTGCATCCGACGCGGCGCCCAATGCGGCGCCCGACCCGGCGCTCGGCATGCGCGTGCTGCCGGCCGGCGCCTACGGCGTGCTGGAGTTCCACGGCGAGTGGCCGCGTTTCCGCTCGATGTACGAGGACTGGCTCGACAGGCAGGCGTTCTGGCGGCTGGACAGTACGCGTCCGCATATCCAGAAGGTGGAGCGGCAGGCGGAAGGCAATACGCAAGGGAAGTGGCAGGGCTGGCTGGCCTTGCCGGTGAAGAAGCGGTAGGCGGCTGGCCGAGCCTCGGCAAGGCCTGGCGCGCGCGATTTTTCCGGCGGTTACGACCCGAGCAACAACGGTCTTCCCGGCTTCGTCGTACTCCACAAAAAGCTTTCCGCCTCACGCACACCACCGTTCGGCGCCAGCTTCGTGAATGGTTGCGCCATCTCGCCGTGGATGCGCGGGATTCTGTCGACAATGCCCTCACAGGACACCAGTGCAGGCCGCGAAACGGGATGGGGAAGCCTCGGGCCGGGCCTCGCTGAAGAATGATCCGGGAGCGAATCCGCAGTGCCAGTAATGCAGCGGCTGGCGTGCCAGGCGCCGTGACGCGCCAGCCGACGATGACGCAGGCCAGATGCAGGCCGGCGTCCCGTTCGGCGCACACCTTCTCCAAGGAGATTTCCCATGTATATGCATCAGCGCATGTCCCTGGTCCTGATGTCCTTCGCCGTCGCCGGCGCCGCCTGGGCCCATCCCGAATACAAGGTCACGGTGGTCGGCCCGGCCGGCAGCGTCGCCACCGACATCAACCAGGCCGGCGTGGTGGTCGGCAACTATCAGGCCAGACCGGGCGTCACCCACGCTTTCCTCAACCGCGGCAGGGGCCTGATCGACCTCGGCACACTCAAGGGTCGCTCCAGCAACGCCGCCGCCATCAACGACAGGGGCCAGGTGCTGGGCCACTGGACCACCCGCGGCGGCCAGGTGCGCGGCTACATCTACGACAAGGGCAAGCTGCGCGACATCGGGACGATCGGCGGCCGGGCGACCACCTGGACCGACATCAACAATGCCGGCTACATCAGCGTGTACGCCGCCGATCCCGTGCTCCCGGATGGCACCCCTGGCGGCAACACCAGCTACCTGCGCGCGCCGAACGGCACGCTGACCCAGCTGCCTGATCTGCCGTTCACAGATCCGCTATATCCACAGCTCACCGAGGCCCGCGCGCTCAACAACAAGAACCAGGTCACCGGCGGCTCCGGACCGGGAGAGCCCATCGACTTCTTCCTGCGCGGCTTCATCTGGTCCAGGGGCCAGATCCGCGACATCGGTGACCTGGGTCCCAGAGTCCCGGTGAATCCCGAGGCAATCAACGACCGTGGCCAGGTGACCGGTAGTGCTGGCGGGCGAGGCATCGGGCGGGAGGCTTTCATCTACTACCGCGGCCGCATCGTTTCCATCGACTCCAGTCCACCGGGAACGGGCCCGTTCAGCGGCGGCACCGGCATCAACAACCGCGGGCACGTGGTCGGTTTCGGCTTCAGCACTGGACCGGCTACATCGAGCGGCTTCATCTGGCGCGGCAGGCGGATGGAGAGCCTGAACGCGCTGATCGACCCCAGGCAGGGCTGGAGTATCACCTTTCCACAAGCGATCAACGACGCCGGGCAGATCGCCGCGACCGCCTTCCGCAACGGTCGGTCCTACGCGGTACGGCTCGACCTGATCAGGCCATATGCGAATGCCGTGCCGCCGGCCGAGCCGGACGAGGAAGCCTCGGTCGAGCCGAGCTTGTCGTCCGAGGCTGCGGCGGCGCAGGCGAAGCAGGAAGCCGAGGCGGCGGCGCGTGAGGTGGCGCAGCCGGTGGCACAGTAAACGACGAAGGAGTGACAAGAGGGCCAGCATGTGGCCCTCTGCACGACTCAGCCTTGATCGTACACCGCCACGGTCGTCATGTATTCCCGGGTTCTCCCTGGGCGCGCGGGGCCAGCAGCCTGTCGACGTCGAGAATCTCGATCGCGCCCCGGCACCGGAGGATGGCGCCGGCCGCTTCGAGCTCCTTCAACGACTGGTTCACCGTCTGGCGCGACAGGGAGAGCATGAGGCCGAGCTGCCCTTGCGAGACCCGCACGACCCGTTTGCTGCGCCCGGTCCACACGCCGAAGCCGCCCGCCATCGCGGCCAGCCTGCTGGCCACCCGGGCAGTGGCGGGAAGCACCGCGCTGTCTTCCATGGCCGAGAACATGGCGCGCATTTTCTGCGCCAGCAGGCGCCCGAAGTCCTTCCAGTACGCCGGATGCTCGTCCAGCAGGCCTTGCAGCACCGGCTGCGCCACATGCAGGAGCAGCGCGTCGGACTCCACCCAGGCATCGTGCGTGCGCGGCGCGCTGTCGAAAACCGCGATTTCGCCGAACCACTGGGGAGGCTCGAGCAAGGCCAGCAAGGCTTCGCTGCCGTGTTGCGTGATCCCGGTGATGCGAATGGCGCCCTGCAGCACGCAGTAGATGCCGTCTCCAGGTTCGCCGCGGCCAAACAGCCGCTGGCCTGCTTCGAGCCGCCGCAGCGTGCCTTGCGCGACAAGGCGCTCCGCGAGCTCCCTTGGCAGCGAAGCAAACCAGTTCCCTGCCCACAGGGCTTGCGTCCACTCGTGCGCATGCGGGCCGTGCATCCCGGACTCCCCTGCTCTTCCTGGTCCCATCGAACGACCGGCGCCGGCCTCAGGGCAGCGCCGCCGGCGTCACCAGGTTGAACGTGGGCGAGAAGGTATCGAGCATGCCGAACAAGGCCGGCAGGGCCGACTTGTCGCCCTCGATTTTCACCTCTCCCTGGCGCAGCGCGTCGCCGAGCTTGAGCTGGCCCGCGCTGATGCGGTTCAGCACGGCCTTGCTCAGTTCCACGCTGGCCGTCGGGCGCCCGTGGCGGGTGCCGGCCAGCCAGGTGAGCGCGCCGTTGCTGAGGTTCATCGCGTAGGTTTCCTTCAGGTCGCTGAAGGTCCAGTTGATCGTCATGGCGCGCCCCGCCGCCTTGTCGGCGTCCAGGCGCACCGCCAGGTAGTCGAAGAACATCGGCACCGTGAGCGCTTCCAGCAGGTCGCGCGAGGCCACACCCTGGCGCCGCTCGGCGGCCACGCCCTGGCGCAGCTCCAGGGCGCCGCTCAGGTAGGCGTTGCGCCAGGTGCTGTTCTCGGTCTGGTAGCCCAGCTGCTCGAGCGCATCGGCCTGCAGCATGCGCGCTTCGCGGTTGCCGGGGTCGGCGAACACCAGCTGGTTGGCGACCTGGGCGACCCAGCGGTAGTCCCCTTTCGCGAACGCTTCGCGCGCCCGGGCCAGGACACTGGGAGCGCCGCCCATCCACTCGACCGTGCGGCGCGCCGACTCCACCGGCGGCAGCGGATTCAGGTTGGCCGGATTGCCGTCGTAGAAGCCGAGATAGCGCTGGTACACGGCGCGCACGTTGAGGCTGACCGAGCCGTAATAGTCGCGCGCATGCCACTGCCGGGCCAGCGGCTCGGGCAGCTGGCGCAGCCGCTCGGCGATCTCCATCGGCGCCAGGCCGTGGTTGAGCAGCCTGAGGGTCTGGTCATTCAGGAAGGCGTACATGTCGCGCTGTTCGGCCAGCAGGCGCTGCACGCGCTCCCGGCCCCAGGTCGGCCAGTGATGCTGGCCGATCAGCACATCCGTCCTGTCGCCGTAGCGCGCCAGCGTCCGGGCCAGGGACTGCGACCAGAGCTTCGCGTCGCGCACTTTCGCGCCGCGTATGGTGAGGATGTTGTGCTGGGAGCGCACCGCGTTCTCGGCGATGTTCAGGGCCCGCAATTGGGGGAAGTAGAGATTCATCTCCGCCGGCGCCTCGGTGCCCGAGGTCAGCTGGAATTCGATCTCCACGCCCACCACGCGCCGGGTGTCCACCGGTTTCTCGATCAGCTCATTGGGCGCGATCAGGGTGATGGTGCCGCGCGAGAGCGACTTGCCCAGTCCCGCGTCGACCTGGCCGCTTGCGCTGCGCGGCAGCAGCGCGCCGTACATGTACTGCGCGCGGCGGCTCATCGCATTGCCGGCCAGGACGTTCTCGCTGACCGCCTCTTCCATGAAGCCCGCCGGCGCGATGACCCTGACCTTGCCGGCGGCCGCATCCTCGGCGCTGATCACGCCCTTGACGCCGCCGAAGTGGTCGACATGGCTGTGGGTGTAGATGACGGCCGCCACGGGCCGGCGCGGCCGGTGGGCGTAGTACAGCTCCAGCCCCGCGCGCGCCGTCTCCGCCGACAGCAAGGGATCGACGACGATGATGCCGTCAGTGCCTTCGACGATGGTCATGTTGGCCAAGTCCATGCCGCGGATCTGGTACAGCCCCTCGCTCACCTTGAACAGGCCGGCGGCATTGTTCAGCCTTGCGATCCGCCACAGGCTCGGATTCACGGTCGGCGGCGCCGCTTCGTCGGCCTGGAAAGCGTAGGCGTTGCCGTCCCACACGACGCGTCCGTCGGCCGTCCTGATGGCCTCGGTACTGCGCGCGATGAAGCCGCGCCAGGCATCCTCGAAGTCCTGCCTGTCTTCGAAGGGCAGGCGCGACAGCCAGGCGCGGTTGGCCTGCGCGGTCGCGGGCGTGGCGTCGGCTGCGTGCGCCGCCGGCAGGACGCACGGCGCCAGCAAGGCCGTCAAGGCCAGGGCGGCGCCGGTGCGCCGGATCGATATCGCTTCCATCGTTTCAGCTCCTTGCAATCTCGAGCACGTCATAAGGCTGCAGCCGGGCGATCGCCTCCAGCGGATCCGGCTCGCGCCAGGCATACAGGCTGCAGGTCATCTTGTCGGGAGTGATGTCGACGATGCTGAAGCCGTTTTTTTCCGCCGGCCGGGCATTGCGCTCCAGCGCGACCGCCGACGGCGCCGAAGGACCGAGTCCGCGCGGTCCGCTCGGCCAGCCGGCCAGGCCGGTGCCGAGCGTGCCGTTGAGCACGAGATGGACGGGGTTCTTGCGCAGGTCCAGTTCCCCGCTCCTGAGCATGCGGTCCCAGCCGGTGGCGTGCAGGTCGCCCGACATCACGACCGCCGGCCGCTGCTGCTGGGTCAGCGCCGCCACGATGCGCTGGTGCTGGGAGAACCAGCCCGACTGCCACATGTACTTCTGCTTGTCCGTGCTCAGCCGGAGATTCTTGCCGCGCACGCCGCCGAAGCGTTGCGAGATGGTGTCGGCGCCGGAGGCCATGGTTTCGTCCGAGACCACCACGTCCGGATACCATTCCCGCCATTTGCCGGCCGACCAGCCGAAGGGCGTGGACGGCATGTGGATCAGGTGGCGGGCATCGGATTCGCGCGTGCGGCGCAGCAGCCAGCTTTCCGCCTCGGGCGGAACCAGTCCGGCGTGCCGGTCCTTGAGCGACAGGTAGCGTCCGCAGTCGTACATCAGCACTTCGAGCAGGCGGCCATAGCGCAGCGTGCCGAAGCATTCGGACACGCCCGGCGCACGGTCGGCGGCCCCGCTGCCGGGAATCATGCCCGAGCGCTGCGCATCCGGCAGAAACTGCGGGTAGTACATGTCCTGGACGGTGCGCGCCAGCGCCAGGTCGAAATGGTCCGGCGGGAAGGTGATGAAGTTCTCTTCGGCCTCGTCGTTCTCGAAGTAGTCGTGGTCGTCCATCATGAAGAAGACCGGCGTCGACCGCAGCCGCGTGCCGTACAGGTGCGCGATCTGGGGATCGGCCGCGCTCACGAGCGCCTTCTCGTTGGCGCCGCCGAGCACCGGTTGATTCGCGTCGAACATGCCCACTTTCTGGTAATGCGCGGCGGCCGCCTTGCGGATTGCCGGATTGGCGCTTTCCAGCCAGGTGCGCTGGTCCCAGTAGATATGGTCGCCATTGGCGATGACGGCGTGCGGGCGCTCGGCCAGGCCGCGTTCGAGCAGCGCGTGGCGGATGGCGAGCGAGCGGAATACTTCGATGCCGCCCGGGCCGACCGCGTCGGGGTGGCCGCCGGCGCAGGTGAACACGAGCAGGCGCACGTGGCCGGGCGCGGCGTCCTGGCGCGGAAAGGTCTTCAGCGGCCAGGGGGCGCACAAGGCCCCGCCGCGCTTGTCCAGCAATTGCAGGGTATAGGCGGTATCGGCCTGCAGGCCGGCGGCATCGAATTGCCAGAAACGCCCGGCGCCGTCGGACTTGCGGCCTTCGATGCGCCTGCCCCCGATCTTGAGCTGCGGCGGCGCCGCCAGCGGCGTGCGGAACGAGGCCTTCAGCAGGATGCGTTCGTGGTTGGCCGTCGGCAGCAGGTGGACGACCTCGCCGGCCTGCCATTCCTCCGCGGCGGCGGGGAGAGGAAGGGCGGAACTGGCGGCGAGTGCGGCGCCGGCCTGGAGGAACTGGCGGCGTGAATTGGAAGGCGTCGATGTGCCCATTGCGGTCTCCTGTATAGAGTCTGCCCGCCTGGACGACGGGCGGCGCCTGTTGTTCGGCGCCCGACCACTATCGATTGGGCATGCCATAAAGTAAAATAACCGCAGAGGCAAAATCCATAACTACAAGGCATGCCGTGCTCACCGACGATATCGAGTATTTCCTGGCTGTCGCCGCCAGCGGCACCCTGACCACGACCGCCGAGCGCCTGGGCATCTCGCAACCGGCCCTGAGCAAGGCGATCCAGCGCCTGGAGCGCAAGGTCGGCGTTCCCCTGCTCGCGCGCGGGCCGCGCGGCGTCGAGCTGACCGAAGCCGGGCGCTCCTTCCAGCAGCACGTGCAGGCGGCCTCGCGCACCATGGACGATGCGGTGCAGGAGGCGCGCAACATCGGCGGCGGCCAGGCCGGCCTGCTGCGCCTGGGCGTCACGCCGGCCACTTCCGACTTCGCCCTGCGCGCCCTCTTCCCCACCCTGCTGGACGAGCGTCCGGCGGCCCATGTCAGCCTGAGCACGGCCTTCGGCGGACCCTTGCTCGACGAGGTGGTGAAGCGCAGCGTCGAGCTGGCGGTCTGCCCGGTCCCGGAGAAGACCGATCCGCTGCTGGAAACGGAGAGCCTGTATGCCGATCCCTGCTGCCTGATGATGCGCGCCGACCATCCCCTGGCTGCCCGGGACAGGATCGCCATCGAGGACCTGGCGGGACGGTCCTGGGCCGGCACCCGCAAGCACGAGTTCACGCGCTCGCAGCTGGAGCACGCCTTCCGCCGCCGCGGCCTGCCCTTCGGTTCGGTGATCGTGGAAGCGGACAGCCTGCATGCCCTGGTCGCGGTGGTGGCGCGCACTTCCCTGATCAGCATGATCAACATGCGCAGCGTGCGCGAAGGCGGCCTGCCCGATGGCGTGACCGTGCGCCCGCTGGCCTTCGACGACCTGGAGCGGCGCATCGGCATCGTGCGCAGGGCTGGCTACCTGTCGCCGATCGCGTTGCGGGCCCAGGAAATCCTGCGCCAGGCGGCCGCGGGCCTGCAAGCCAGCCCGAGCGAGCCTTGAAACGGGCACGCGGCCCGGCGCCCGCGTGTTAGGCTGGCATTGTCGTCAACCCGTCTCCGAGGGCCGCCATGCTTGCCATGCTGATGTGTTCCATCCTCACGCTCCTGGCGCTGGGCTGGATGCTTCACGTAAACGCCAAGGATCGCAGAATCCTCGAAAAGGAGCTCGAGGCGGACAGGGTCTACGATTGAACGCGAACGCACGCTCGAGCTCGTGTCCGAATGTCAGACCTGACCCCGGCTGTTTTCTTCGGGCGCGAGCCGCACGAACCGCGTCAGCACCAGCACCGGGACCGCGCAGGCCAGCACCCACAGGAAGAAGTGGCGATAGCCCAGCGCCTGCTGGATGTCGCCGCTGACCATCTTGAAGAGCACGAAACCGAGCTGCATGAAGCCGCTGCCCAGCGCGTAATGCGCGGTCTGGTAGGGGCCGCTGGCGATCACCTGCATGATGAAGAGGATGATGCCGACGAAACCGAAGCCGTAGCCGAACATTTCCACACCGAGCGCGGTGGCGATCAGGGTCAGGGATTCGGGCTGCGCGGAGCTCAAATACCAGAACACCAGGTTCGGCAGGTTCATCGCCAGGATCAAGACCGGCATCGCGCGTTTCAAGCCCAGCCAGGAGGTGAAATAGCCGCCGGCGATGCTGCCAACCAGGAAGCAGACCGTGCCCGCCGTGCCGTACACCGCGCCCACCTCGGCCGTGCTCAGGCCCAGGCCGCCGACCGCGCGCGCGTCGCGCAGGAACAGCGGGCCGATGGTCTGGATCTGCCCTTCGCTGGCGCGGAACAGGATGATGAAGAGGATGCCGAGCCAGATGCCCTTCTTGGCGAAGAAGGCGCGGATCACGTCCAGCAGCGTGGCGGCGATGCCGCGCAGCGTGGCGCCGCCTTCTCCACGCACCGTCAGCGTCCCGGGCAGCGCCCAGGAATGGTACAGCCCGAGCCCCACCAGCGCCGCCCCGAGCAGGCCGAAGACGACGGTCCAGGCCGGCGCGGTGCCGATCCGGTCTTCCAGGTAGCCGGCCAGGATCACCAGGCCGCCCAGCGACAGGAATTTCGCCGCATTGAAGAAGGCGCCCTGCCAGCCGGCATAGGCGGCCTGCTGGCGCGCCGAGAGGCTGGCGATGTAGAGGCCGTCGGCGGCGATGTCGTGGGAGCTCGACGCCAGCGACACGACGGCCAGCAGCGCGATGCACAGCGCGAACCAGGCAGGCAGCTGCAGCGCCAGGGCGACCGCGGCCAGGCTCGCCCCGCCGATCAGCTGGAAGGCGACCACGGCGCGCTTCTTGCTGCGCGCCAGTTCGAGCAGTGGGCTCCACAAGGCCTTGAACACCCAGGCGAAACCGAGCAGGCCGGTCCAGCGCGCGATCTGCTCGTTCGGCACGCCCATGCTCTTGAACATCAGCCCCGCGATCAGGGCCACGGCGTAGAACGGCAGGCCCTGGGCCAGGTAGAGGGTCGGCACCCAGGCCAGCGGATGGCGCGCGGCCCGGGGCGGCGCAGCGGCGGCAGCGGTGGCGGCAGTGTCGGGTCCTGCTGTGGCTTCATGCATGGTCGGCGTCCTTCAGGGCGATGGTGGCGCTGCGGCTGCGGCGGCCACGCGTGTCGAAGCTGGCGATTGTAAATGCAGCCGCCCCCGGCGGGACCGCCAGCGGTCCGGTGTAGCGTGGACTGTCCGCGTCGGGATCGGCGCCGTCGAAGCGGTAGCGCAGCGCCAGGCCGGGCAGCGCCACGTTGGCGCGGACTTCGCCATCGCGCAGTTGCAGGCCCGGCGGCGGCAGGCGGTAGCCATAGGCCAGCGGCGCGCGGTCCAGGCGCGGCAGCTCGCGCTGGCCCAGGCGGTTGGCGAACTCGTTCCAGTCGGCGTCGATGCGGCGCGCACGCGCGCGCGGATCGGCGATCAGGCGCCAGCCGGGATCGGGACTCCAGGCCCGCTCGGCCAGCGCCAGCAGGCGCGGCGCCACCAGGTATTCGATGCGGGCCCGCGAGTGCGCGTTCTCGCCCCAGAGCTGGCCCTGCAGGCCGGCGATGCGCCCGCCCTCGAGTTTCTCCAGGCGCGCCAGCAGCGCTTCCGGCATCGGCCGGCCCATCGCGTCCACCGCCGGCACCGCGCCCTGGTCCAGCGGGCAGAAGGCAAACGCCTGGCGCAGGTCGACAAAGCCCGCCCAGTAATATCCCGGCTCTTCCGGGTCCTTGGCGCAGGCGAGATCGAAGTAGAGGTTGGCCGCGTTCGCCAGCACCACGCTGTAGCCGGCATTGGCCAGCCGGTAGGCGATGTCTTCCTGGCCCGAGCCCCAGGCATTGTTCCAGACATAGGCGTGAAAATCGGGGCCGGCAAAGCGCGGCGCGGGCGCGGGCGCCCCGCCTGCCTCGTGGGTCAGCGCCGTGTCGTCCCAGCCGGCGAAGGCCAGGCCGTGGCGCGCCAGGATCGCGCGGCAGCGTGCGACGAAATCGCTGCGCAGTTGGGCGACGTCAAGCCAGCCCTGCTCCGCCATGCGCGCGCGGCACAGGGGAGAGCCGAGCCAGGCGCCATTCGGCACCTCGTCGCCGCCGGTATGGATCGCGCGCAGCGGCACGCCGGCGCGGCGGTACAGCTCCTTCACCTCGGCCACCACGGTGTCGACGAAACGATCGACGGATGGAAGCGCGATGCAGATCACGTTGTCCCGCCACAGCTGCACCGATTCGTACACGGAGGTGTCGTCCGGATCGTCGAGGCGGCAGGCCAGCGCCCCCTCGGCGTCGCCCGCCGCCAGCAGGCGGTCGTGGCGCACCCGCATCGCCAGCACCGCCGCGCGTGCATGGCCCGGCATGTTGAACTCGGGGATGACTTCGATATGGCGCGCATGCGCATGGCGCAGGATCGCGATGAAGTCCTCGTGGCTGTAGTGGCCGCTGCCCGGCGACGCGGCGATATCCGCGCCCGAGCCGAAGGACGGCGGCAGGCAGCAACCGTCGTCGAGGCGGCCGTCGATGCTGACGCCGCGCCGCGCGCCGACCTCGGTCAGCTCGGGCAGCGCCGTGATCGGCAGGCGCCAGCCCTCGTCGTCGGTCAGGTGGAAGTGGAAGCGGTTCAGTTTATAGCTCGCCATGCAGTCGAGCAGGCGCAGCACCGTCTCCACGCCGGCGAAGTGGCGCGCGACGTCGAGCATCATGCCGCGGTGGGCGAAGCGCGGCGCGTCGAGCACACGGCCGGTCGGCAGGCGGCCGTCCGCATCCACGAGCTGGCGCAGGGACTGGAGCGCGTTGAAGACACCGTGGGCCGCCGCGCCACGCAGGCGCACGGCGTCGGTCCCGATGTCGAGCAGGTAGGCTTCGCCGGCCGCCTCTTGCGGCACCCCGTCCAGCGCCACCGGTCCGGTCTCGAGCATCACCTGCACGGCGCCATCGGGCACTGGCGGCAGCATCGCCAGGATCGCGCGCAGGAAGGCCGCCTCGTTCCCCAGTCCCGGCTCATGCACGACGACGCTGTTGCGTCCGAGCCGGCACACATCCGTCCCGAAACGCGCCGACACCGGCCGCGGCGTGATGCGCCCGACCAGGTGCGCGGGCAGCAGGTGCAGCGCCGCGTTGTCGGCGTAGCGCTGGGCCGCATCGTTCGGCGGCACCCGGTCCTCGGCATGGCGCATGCGCTGCTCGACGCGCGCGAACGGCAGGATGCGCGGATCGCCCAGGTCGATGGCGCCGCCCTCCTTCGGCAGCAGGTAGAAACCGAGCGGCGCGTCGGTCATGCTGATGACCCAGAACTCGGCCCGGTAAGCGATCTCGAAAGCCTGGCCGGGCGCCCACGGCGCATCAGCCGATGCCGTCAGGCGGAACAGGTCGCCGTTGAGGTGCTCGATTGCGAAGCCCGCGCTCACGCTCCCGGGCATCACCTTGCGGCAGGCATTGAAGCAGAGCTGCCAGCCCGGTGCGATTGGCGCGGCGGAGACATTGGTCAGGATCAGGCGCGCCGTGAAGACGCCGTCGCCGGCGAGGTTGCTCAGGCACTCCCATTCGACTGCAATGGGCGCGTCCGGATGTGTTGTCGGCATCGTGTTCCTTCGTCCACCAAGAAAAAGGGCAAGGCCGCCGCCGGCCCTGCCCGAACGCCACAGAGAAGCAAGGATGCGCGCTTACAGCTTGCCGCGCACGCCGAGGTAGAAGGTGCGGCCGTTCGAGTAGAAGGCGCGCGGGCGGTCCTTGTTTTCGGCGTACATCTTGATGGTCTCGTTGGTGAGATTGAGCGCATCGAAGGTCAGCGTGAAGCGCTCGGTGAGCTTGACGTTGACGGACGCTGCCAGCGAAGGCATGTCGTCCACGTGCTGGCTGGCGCCGCGGTCCACGCCGGCCTTGTAGGCCGAGCGGAAGCTGTAGGCCAGGCGCGCGCTGAAGCGTTCGTTCTCGAAGTAGCCGGTCAGGTTGTAGGTGCGCTTCGAGGAGTTCAGCAGCTCGCTGCCGTCGTCGAGTTCGCCGTCGGCCCAGGTGTAGTTGGCCAGGAAGCCGAAGTTGTTCCACAGCGGCTGCTGGTAGCTCAGCTCGATGCCCTTGTTGGTGCCGCTGGTATTGAAGGGCGAGGTGATCTGGTACTCGGCCAGGGCGCTGCGCTTGTTGTTGTAATAGGTGCCGAAGCTGGTGCCCTGGGCCACGATGGAACGCAGGTCCATGTAGAACAGGCCGGCCGACAGCAGCGCCTTCGGTGCGAAGTACCACTCGGCCGAGAGGTCGAAGTTGGTCGAGCGCACCGGGTCGAGGTTGACGTTGCCGCCGTTGCCGCTCAGGGCGTCGTCGTTGAGTGAGACCGAGCCGCCCAGGGCCGAGTAGTCGGGCCGCGCCATGGTTTTCGCGACCGCCGCGCGCACCACCAGGTCGGGGCGTACGTCGAACTTCACGTTGGCGCTCGGCAGGTAGTCGCGGTAGGTGCGCTTGAACACGGTCGGCGTGTAGGGGCCGAAGGCCGAGCCCGTGATCGGATTCGGGCCACCCGGCAGGTTCACGATCGTCGTCTGGCGCGTCTGGACCGCGCGCAGGCCGATGTTGCCGCTCCAGTTGTCGCCGCCTCCCTCGACCATCGCGTACAGCGCGGCGGTCTTCTCCCCGACCCGGAATTCGTCCATCCAGTTGTGGCGCAGCGTGTAGTCGAGCAGGCGGTTGCCCGGCACGGCGCCCCACTGGCCCAGCGCCCAGCCGGGGTACTTGAAGAAGTTCGACGGCAGGTTGCCGCCCAGGTCGTTGGCGAAGTCCGACGGGTACATCTCGCCGTTCCAGGCCGGGCCGGGGTTGGTGAAGCCCACCGGACCCGGACGGGTTTCCAGCGGATGCTCGGCGGTGCGCTCGTGGTCGGTCAGGCGGGCGCCGAAGCGGACGGTGCTCACCAGCGCACCGCGTACGCGCCAGTCGGCGTCGACCTGGGCATACTTTTCCTGGTCGACCGACTGCGCCTCGCCGCCGCCGGCCCAGGCGGTCGATCCCGGCGTGACGGTGTTCCCGCCCGGGAAGCTCACCGTGGCCGGCGACAGGCCGTTCAGGGCATAGACCATGCCGCCGTCGACGTTGTTCTGGTAGAACACGTCGTTGCGGTCGTAGCCCACGCCATGCGTGCGGCCCAGCTTGCCCGAGACGCTCAGGTCGTCGTTGACCTTGAACCTGCCGTTGAAATCGAGGTACCAGGATTCGCCGCCCGCATCCGGACGGTAGATGTTGTCGACCTCGCCCGCATTCTGCGTGAAGCCCGCGGCCACCAGGGTATTGTTGCGCACGACCGGGTTCTGCGGGATCCAGCCGCGGTCGTTGATCGAATACATGGGCGCGGCGAGCCAGTTGGTATTCTGGTGCGGCGCCTTCAGTTCCGAGTAGAAGCCGTTCAGGTCCAGGGTCAGGCCGCGCATCGGACGCAGCTCGACGTCGAAGGCGCCGCCGCTGCGTTTCTTGACCTGCTCGAACAGGGTGGCGCCGATAAAGGTCGGCACCATCACGCCGGCCAGGGATGGATTGGCCACGGCCGCCGCACTGGTCGCGCTGATCGGGGTGTAGCCCAGGATCTCCTGGCCGTCGCGCCGCACCGCCGCCTTTTCCGAGAAGCCCTGCAGCAGGAAGCCGGCGGTATTCGCCGCGTTCTTCATGGCCACCAGGGCCGAGACGTGGGGCTTGGTCTTGCTGGACAGGTCGTTGTAGTTGGCCTGCGCCGAAGCCTCGAAGGTCAGCGGCTGGCGGAAATCGAGGGGACGGCGCGTAATGACGTTGATCGCGCCCGACACGCCGCCTTCGACCAGGTCGGCGGTGGCGCTCTTTTGCACCACGATCGAGCCGACCAGTTCGGAGGGCAGCAGCGAGAAGCTGCTGGAGCGGCCGACGTTGCCGCCGATCTGGTTCAGCAGGAACCAGTCGCCGGTGCTGATCGCGTGGCCGTTGAACAGGGTCTGCTGCAGGCTGGGGCTGGTGCCGCGCAGGCTGACGCGGTCGTTCTCGCCGAAGCCGCCCTCGCCGCCGGCCGACGATTGCGTGTTCACGCCGGGCAGGCGCTGGATGGCGTCGGCCACGTTCTTGTCGGGCATCTTGCCGATGTCCTCGGCGGTGACCACCTCGACCACCGAGTCGGCGTTGCGCTTCTGGCGCAGCGACTGCTCGAGCGCGGCGCGCACGCCGGTGACGACCACCTGCTGCACCTCCCCGCCCTCGCCCGCGCCCTCGGCCTGCTGGGCGCGCGCGTCCAGGGCCGCGCCCATGGTCAGCAGCATGACTGCGGCCGCGATCGCGGTGTATTGGGTGTGATGCCGTGCCATCAACTCGTTCATGTTCTCTCCAAAACATTCATGGTTTTTCGATTGCGATCCAGGCCGGTCGCGCGTCGTGGACGCTGGGCGCCTCTGCGGTTCGTATGGACGGCATTGTGTCGTTAGTTGAATGGCCATGTTTGTCAAATCTTGCTGAGCGTATGGCTTTGTCATATTCGCGACATCGCGGCGTGGTAAGCGCGGCGCGAAAAAAAAGCGCCACCCGAAGGTGGCGCCCTTGTCCTGCGTGCGTCAGGTCAGCGCAGGTTGACGGCCGCCAGCTTGCCGGCCTGGGAGACGATGTACAGCACGCCCTGGTCGGAGATCGCCAGTTCGCCGCCCAGCGGATAGGTCCATACGACCTGGTGCGTGGCGAGGTCGACCGCCACCGTCGTGTTCGCCCCGCTCGCAAACAGGAGGTTCGAGGTCACGAGCATGCGCTCGAACGAGGCCTCGGTCGTTGCGCTGCCCAGGGCGCTTGACTTCCATTGCAGCATGCCGGTCGCGGCCGCGCGCGCCTCGACCAGGGCGCCGCCCTCGGCCAGCGAATACACGACGCCCTTGGCCACCACAGGCTGGCCGATCGTGCTGCCGTTGGTTTCCCAGGCGAGGCTGCGCGCCTGCAGGTCGAATCCGACCAGGCGCCCGCCGTGGACGATGAAGCCCATCTTGTCGGCCAGCGCAAGGGCGCCCGTGCTCCACCCCATCCACTGGCCGTTCGGATTGGCGATGGTGAACGCGATGCTGCCGGTGGCGGTATCGACGGCATACACCTGGCTGTTCATGTAGGCGTAGGCATAGTTGCCGTCGACCGCAGGCGTCCACCCGTCGTATTGCGGCAAGGCCGTGTTGCTCCATTCGACCAGGTTGGTCGCCGAATTGAACTTGACCATGCCGCCGTAGTAGCCGCTGTTGGTGTACACCATGTCGCCGACCACCGTCGGGGCCAGGTAGCGTTCCCATTGCGAGTACAGGGTCGTCTTGCTGATCAGCTGTCCGGTCGCCTGGTCGAACACCCACATGAAGGTGTCCTGGTGGCCGGTCGAGGTCACGAACACCTTGCCGTTGGCGGCGGCGGGCGCATTGACCCGGTGCAGCGTGCCCATGTCGTAGCGCCATGCCACGTTGCCGTCCGCCTCATTGATGGCGGCGAGCTCCCACTTGCCGACCCAGTTGCCCGACACGGTGAAGACCCGGCCCTTGTCGATCGCGGGCGCCTGCCCGGTGCCGGCGCCGGTCTCGGGGCGGTTCCAGCGGCGCGTGAAGCTGGCCGGGTCGAAGCTTGCGGGGACGTAGCCCGAATGCGTCGCGTTGCCGTTATAGGTGCTCCACGGCGCCACGCCGGGTATCGTGGCCAGCGTCGTCAGGTTGACGCCCGACTTCACGGTCACCTGGGTCGGGACGCGCCACGGCGAACCGCTGACCGGCGAACGGCAATCGCGCGGATCGTCGTAGCAGGCGCGCACCTCGAGCGAGGCGCTGTGCACGCCGGCCGTCAGCACGGACGAGGTAGTGAGCCTGGCGCGGTAAGTGGTGTTGCCGTCCGGGTTCATCGCCGCGCCCTGGGCCAGGATGCCGGCGTTGTCGACAACGGCGAGCTGCACCGGTTTCGAGGCGCCGCCCATTTGCGCGACGAGCTCGAACGACAGGGGCTCGCCCTGGTAGGTGACGAGATCGAGCGCGGCAGGCATCAGCGTCAGGCGCTGCTGGGCCTGGGCAAGGGAAGCGACATTGACCGTGACCGGGACATACCACGGCGACCCCGGCAGCGGCTTGCTGCACACGGTGGGCACGTCCTCGCACAGGCGTACCTGCAGGTAGGTCGTGTGGCTGCCCGCGGCCAGCGTCGGCGCGGTGCGCAGGTCGACCGCATATTCGAGCTGGGACAGCGCGCTGATGGTCACATCGGTCGTCACAACGCCCTTGCTGTCGACGATCGCCATGTTGAACGGCTTGTCGAAGGTCCGGCTCGAGACGCCGGTGACCCGGAAGCCGGTGCTCTCGCCTTCGAAGGCCGACACCGTCACCGTACCGGGCGTCAGCGTCAGCCAGGCGCCGCCCGGCGTTACCGGCGGCGGACCGCTCGTACCCGGCGTGGCGCCGACAGGACCGCCCGGCGCCGGCGCGTCGCCGCCGCCTCCGCCCCCCCCGCACCCCGCAAGCAGGGACGCTCCCAGGACGGCCGCAGCCGCCATTCTCATGAAATGCATCTTTTCCGCCGTCTATTCTGTAAATTATAAGAAGGAAACAGAATTATATAGACGACAATTTCCTGCGGGCCAAAAAATGCAGGCGGCGATGCGCGGGCGCGACACTCTCATCCGGGTAACTCCCGGCCGCCGCACCGTGTCAGCGCCTGAAGATCCAGAGAATCAGAGTCACGACGATCGAAATGACCACGCAGGTCACGATCGGGAAATGGAAGCTGAAGCCTTCGCGCACGACGTGGATGTCGCCGGGCAGGCGGCCGAACGGAAGGCGGCGCAGCCAGGGCCAGGCCAGGCCGGCCGCGAGGATGAGGGCGCCGAGGATGATGAGCAGGCGTTGCATATGGATGGCTAGCGGACCGCAGCCACGCCGCGGGGACGCGGCCGCGGTGACGACCGATTACGGGCTGCGCCCGCCGTCCGGCGAGGGATTGCCGCCGCTGGTCCCGGCGCCGGTGGGCGAGGTGTTGGCGCCGGACGAGGTGCCGGTCCCGGTGCGGGTGTCGGCGCCCGATGCCGCCTCGCCCAGGCCGGTGCCGCCGGCCGCGCCGCCCGCCGCCGGGCTGATCTCGTTGCCGGCGATGGCGCCGCCGGGCGTGCCCGGCACGCCGCCGGCGTCGGCCTGCTTGCGCAGCCCTTCGCCGCCGGGACCGCCGCTGCCGCCCATCGCCGCGCCGGCCGCGGCATCGGTGCCGCCGGCGGCGCCGGCGATGTCGGCGCCGACCTTGCCCGCGCCGCCGTGTGCCGACTGGCCCTGGACCGGGCGGGCGCCGCCCTCGGCCAGCGTATCGCTGCGGGTCGGCTGTCCGCCCGCCGCGCCCGGCTGGCCACCGGCGCCGTTCTGCCTGTCTTTTTGCTCGTTTGTCATGTTCGCTCCTGTTCGCTGACACTCCAAAACACAAGGCTTTCATTCTGCCGAAAGCGCCTCCGGAGCGGCGCGCAACAGGGTGGCAAGGCTGGGTGCGCACGCGCCAGGGCGGCAGTGCGTCGGGGTTGGTAACCCCTATGCTATATTGAATTTACGCGACAATCGGCAGCGCTTGCCGGGGCTGGAGGCAGCTTGCGGCAGCGTGGCCGACGATCACTCACTCAAAATTGACAGGGGAGGTAGCATGCCAACAACCTGGATTATCACGGCCAACGCTGGCCGGGCACGGATCTTTTCCGACGATGACCCAGCAGCACCACTGCAAGAAGTCGAGGACATGGTCAACAGCGCGGTGCGCCTGCGCGAGTCGGAGGTCCTGACCGACAGGCTCGGCCCGACCGCGGCCGCCGGCAGCGGCCACAACATCGGCGGCACGCAGGGCGTCGGAGCGGCCCACAATGCCGGCGTCGGCGCGCCGAACAAGCAATACCAGCCAGCCCATACGCAGGCCGAGCAGGAAGCCGATCAGTTCGCAAGGGACATCTCGAGCTATCTGCTAAAAGCCCACCAGGATGGGCGCTTCCAGCAGCTCGTGCTGTCGGCCTCGCCCCAGTTCCTGGGCGCCCTGCGCGCCGTGATGGATCCGCACATCAAGCCGCTGATCAAACTCGAATTCAACAAGGACTATACCCACGTCGCGCCGAACCAGCTGCGCGAGCAGCTGCAGGCGCAGCAGGCCAAGACCGCCGAGTAAGCGGGCCGGGCGCGCTGCTGTCCCGTACGCCAACCTCGCCGGTTGGCGTTTTTTTTGGGCCGCCGCCGCGGCGCACCGGACATCGATCAAACCGGCCGCCTATTCGTGCGGCCGAGTCCGCTCCTGCGGGCTACCATGGTGAAGTCACCGACAAACCGAGGTTTCCATGAACCGAAGACTCGCACCCACCCTCGTCAAGGGCACCATGCTCGCCTCCGTCGCCCTCTTGGGCATGAAGGCCTACGCTGCCGGCAAGGCGGCCGCCAGCGACCTGGCCACCGTCTCCCGTCTCGACCTGGCGCGCTACATGGGCACCTGGTACGAGATCGCGCGCTACCCCAACCGCTTCGAGCGCAAGTGCGCCGGCTTCACGACCGCCACCTATACCGCCATGCCCGACGGCACGGTGAAGGTCGAGAACCGCTGCCGTACCGCGGAAGGCGGGACCGACGTCGCCGAAGCCGTCGCGCGCCAGGTCGGCCCGGCCGACTCGCCGCGCCTGAAGGTGCGCTTCGCGCCGGCGCTGCTGTCCTTCGTGCCGGCGGTCTGGGCCGACTACTGGGTGATCGACATCGACCGCCATTACCAGCTCGCCGCGGTCAGCGAGCCGGGACGCGACTACCTGTGGATCCTGTCGCGCACCCCGAAGGTCGAGAAAGCCGCGCTCGACGCCCTGCTGGCGCGCCTCTCGGGCCAGGGCTTCGATCCGCGCCGGCTGCTGTACACGCGCCAGGAATGAACGCGGCCTGCCTGTCATGTCTTGCAATATCACCCACAGTGTTGATGGCAAAACAAACATTCATCTCATCAATAACTGCGATTGGAAATGTGAATTAGGAATTCCATCGCGCAGCGGCTACAGTGGTCTTTTCGTCCAGCCGGCACCCAGCGCCGCGGCCCGGTGCCGCTTGCCCATGCCCGGCCGGCAGATTCACCTTTCCGTCCCGATGCGGTTTCGAGCATGAACGATTGCAGCAGCCCCCTATCCCCCGTACCACATGAGGGGGCGGCATGATCGTTCGCGACCGCCCCAACGGCCTGCGCCTCTTCCTCACCATGCGCGGCTCGATCCTGACCAGCATCTGGAAAAGCCTGCTCATCACCACCCTGCTCGCGGTCCTCGTCACCTGGTCGCATGGCCGCCTGTGGCAGTACAAGGTGCACCTGACGATCACCCCCTTCACGCTGATGGGCCTGCCGCTGGCGATCTTCCTCGGTTTCCGCAACAACTCGGCCTACGATCGCTACTGGGAAGGGCGCAAGCTGTGGGGCGAACTGGTGCTGCGCAGCCGTAACTTCGCGCGCGAGTGCCTGAGCCTGGTGGATCCGGCTCCCGGTCACGAGCACGTGCGCGAGCGCATGATCCGGCGCGCCATCGGCTTTGCCCACGCGCTGCGCCACAACCTGCGCAGGACCGACCCGGAACAGGACGTCGCCCCGCACCTGGCGCCGGCCGAATGGGCGGCGCTGCGCACGCGTCCCAACGTGACCCACGCCATCATGCTCGAGATGGGCGCGGATCTCGCGCGCTGCCGCAACGCCGGCATGCTCGACAGCGTGCGCGCCGCGGCGCTCGACGCCACCATCTCGGCGATGGTCGCCACCGGCGCGTCCTGCGAGCGCATCAAGAACACCCCGGTGCCCTTCTCGTACACGCTGCTGCTGCACCGCACCGCCTACATGTACTGCTTCCTGCTGCCTTTCGGCCTGGTCGACTCGATCGGCTACCTGACGCCGCTGGTGGTGGCGATCGTGGCGTACACCTTCTATGGCCTGGATGCGCTGGGCGACGAGATCGAGGAACCCTTCGGGCTGTCGCCGAACGACCTGCCGCTCGACGCCATTTGCCGCGCCATCGAAATCGACCTGCGCGATGCGCTTGGCGACCCGGAACTGCCGCCACCCCTGGCGCCGGTCAACTACTGGCTGCGATAGCTACCGCGGTAGCAGCCTCCCACTGCAAGACGAACCATGATGAACGAAGCATACCAAGACCGAATCGGCTGTCCCCTGCTGCGCGAACGCATCACCACCGCAGCAGAGGCAGCATCTTTCATCCGCGACGGCATGACCGTCGGCATGAGCGGCTTCACCCGCGCCGGCGACGTCAAGCTGGTGCCGGCCGCGCTGGCCGAACGGGCGCGCCGCGAGCCCCTGCGCATCACCCTGCTCACCGGCGCCTCGCTCGGCAACGACACCGATAAACTGCTCACCGAAGCGCATGCGCTGGCGCGCCGCGCCCCCTTCCAGGTCGACCCGGTGCTGCGTGCGGCGATCAACCGCGGCGAGGTGATGTACATCGACCAGCACCTGTCCGAGACCGTCGAAGTGCTGCGCTCGGGCCACCTGGGACCGGTGGACGTGGCCGTGATCGAGGCGGTGCGCATTACCGAGACGGGCGCGATCGTGCCGACCACCTCGGTCGGCAACAGCGCCAGCTTCGCGATCCTGGCCGAGAAGGTGATCGTCGAGATCAACCTGGCGCAGCCGCGCGCTCTCGAGGGCCTGCACGACATCTGGATCCCGAAGAAGCGCCCGATGCGCGAACCGATCCCCCTGATGCACGCCGAGGACCGCGTCGGCACGCCGGCGATCGAGATCCCGCCCGAGAAGATCGTCGCCATCGTGCTCACCAACCAGCCCGACAGCACCTCCTCGATCCTGCCGCCGGATCAGGAAACCGCGGCGATCGCGCGCCACCTGGTGAACTTCTTCTGCAAGGAAATCGAAGCCGGTCGACTGACGAAACGCCTGCTGCCGCTGCAGGCGGGCATCGGCACCATCGCCAACGCCGTGATGGCGGGCTTCGTCGACAGCCCCTTCGAACACCTGACCATGTACTCCGAGGTGCTGCAGGATTCCACCTTCGACCTGTTCGACGCCGGCAAGCTCGATTTCGCCTCGGGCTCCTCGATCACGCTCTCGCCCGAGAAGACGGCGCAAGTGTTCAGCGAACTCGAACGCTACGCAAGCCGCCTGGTGCTGCGCCCGCAGGAAGTGTCGAACCATCCGGAAGTGATCCGGCGCCTGGGGATCATCGCGATCAACACCGCGCTCGAAGCCGACATCTACGGCAACGTGAATTCGACCCACGTGGGCGGCACCCACATGATGAACGGGATCGGCGGCTCGGGCGACTTCGCGCGCAACGCCTACCTGTCGATCTTCGCCACCAAGTCAATCGCCAAGGGCGGCAAGGTGTCCTCGATCGTGCCGATGGTCTCGCACGTCGACCACACCGAGCACGACGTCGACATCATCGTCACCGAGCAGGGCCTGGCCGACCTGCGCGGCCTGGCGCCGCGCGAGCGCGCCAATGTCATCATCGCCAACTGCGTGCCGGCGCCCTACCAGGACATGCTGCGCGACTACGTGCGCGAGGCCCAGGCGCGCGGCGGCCAGACCCCGCACGTGCTGGAAAAAGCCTTCGCCTGGCACGAGCGCTACCGCCAGACCGGCTCGATGCTCGCCGACCCGCGCTGAATCGCCGCATCGCCTGCACTGCGCCGGCAAGGCCGCCTCGTTCTCCCGCGCCGGTCTTGCCGGCGCTTTTTTTGCCGGGCGTGGATCGGCGGCTATACTTCCCGTTTCTCTTTCTCCCGCACCGCCATGTCCCTGCCTCCCTGCCCTTCCTGCCAGTCCGTCTACACCTACGAGGACGGCCCGAATCTCGTCTGCCCGGAATGCGGACATGAATGGTCGGCGCAGGCCGCGTCGGCCCCCGGCGAGACCGCGCGCGTCTGGCGCGACGCCAGCGGCAATACCCTGCAGGACGGCGACACCGTCACCGTGATCAAGGACCTGAAGCCGAAGGGCTCGGGCGGCGTCATCAAGCAGGGCACCAAGGTCAAGAACATCCGCCTGGTCGACGCCGACCACGACATCGACTGCAAGATCGAGGGCTTCGGCGCGATGAGCCTGAAGTCGGAATTCGTCAGGAAGGTCTGAGAGGCCGGCTCCGGACAAAACAACACCAGCCCCGCGGAGCTGGTGTCGTGTGAAGCCGACTCTCTGAGGCAGGCCGCCTGCGCGGCCTGTGCTGTTGACTCAGTAGCCGCGGCCGCCGGTGCCGCCGCCGGTACCGGTGCTGGTGCCCGAGGTGCCGGTGCCCGAGGTACCCGAGGTGCCGGTGGCGCCCGAGGTGCCGGTGGCGCCCGAGGTGCCGGAAGTGCCCGAGGCGCCTGAAGTGCCCGAGGCGCCGCTGCCGCTCGTGCCGCTGGTGCCGCCCGAGCCCATCGAGCCGGAAGCGCCGCTGGTCCCCATCGAACCGCTCGCGCCGCTATCCATCGTGCCGGTGCTGCCGCTGGTGCCCATCGAGCCGCTGGTGCCGCCCGTGCCCATCGAACCGGCGGCGCCGCTGGTGCCCATCGAGCCCGAGCTGCCGCTGGTGCCCATCGAACCGCTGGTGCCGCTGGTGCCCATCGAGCCGGTGGTGCCCGAGGTGCCGCTGCTGCCCGAGGTGCCCGAAGTACCCGAAGTGCCGCTGCTGCCCGAGGTACCCGAGGTGCCCGAGGTGCCGCTGGTGCCCGAGGTGCCGGTGCCGGTGCCGCCGCCAGAAGTGCCGCTGCTGCCGCTGGTGCCCATCGAGCCGCTGCCCGAGGTGCCCGTGCCGCCGCCGGTGCTGCCGCTGGTGGCGCTATCCGAGGAGCCCGACGTGGTGCCCGAGCCGCTGCTGCCGCTGCTGCTCGAGGAGCCGTTTTGCTTCTTCTGCTTCTTCTTGCTGGAGTGCTTGGTCGTGTCCGAACGCTGGTCGCCCGACGCCGACGAGCCGGTCGCTTGCGAGCTGCCGGACTGGCCGGCGGTGCTGCTCGATTGTGCATGTGCGTTCACGGAAACAGCCATCGCCGCAGCGACCGAGGCGCTCAGCAGGCCTTTCAACAGTTTATGCATTTTCATGTCGATCTCCTAATGGTTTGGGGGCTACATTCCTCAACAATATCAATGACATGTGAGGACGCCGAGTCTAAAAGAGGTCGATGTGAAGGGGGCGCGCGGTAGCCTTTTGGAAAGTTGAGAACGCTGTCGTCAGGGCGCGGCGGCAGTGGTTTTGGCCTGGCCACGCGCCACCTGCGCCGACTCTGCCGCCAGGGTGCCGAGCTGGGTGTACAGGGGCAGCACGTTGGCCTTGTCGTCCGGGTAGACGCGGTTCGACAGGAACACGTAGAAGCTGCGCGAAGCGGGATCGATCCACAGGATGCAGCCGGTGAAACCGGTGTGTCCGAAGCTCCCGACCGGATACAACGCGCCGCGCGGACGCTGGGCGTAGGGCGAATCGATGTCCATGCCGAGGCCGCGCAACGCGGCGATGCCCGGCGGACTTTGCACCGTGGTCAGGAGACGCACGCTCTCGGGCTTCAGTATGCGCACGCCATCGAGCGCGCCGCCACCGAGCAGCATGCGCGCGAAGCGTGCGACATCGTGCGCGGTGGTGAACACACCTGCCGAACCGGCCACGCCGCCGATGCGGCGCACCGTCGGATCGTGCACCACGCCCTGGAGCGGCGCCCCGGCCTGGACGTCGTCGTGCAGCGAGGCCGCGGCGCTCCCCGCCAGCTGCTGGGTCGGCGCGATCGCCTCCTTCGCGAAGCGGCGCAGCGGCAGGTAGCCGGTGTCGCGCATGCCGAGCGGCGTGAAGATGCGCGCCTGGGCAAAGGCGTCGAGCGGCATGCCCGACACTTTATGCACGAGCTGGCCGAGCAGGATGTAGTTGATGTCCGAATAGCGGAAGAAAGTGCCGGGTGGATGCGTCACGGTTTGCGCACAGGCCAGCGCGTGGGCCGCCGCATCGCCGCTCCAGGCCGGCTTCGCCGGCAGGCCCGCCGCCAGTCCGGACGTGTGGTTCAGCAAGTGCCGGATCGTGATCGCCGCCTTGCCGCCGCCCTCGCACTCCGGGAAATAATCGACCAGCTTCGCATCCAGGTCGAGCTTGCCGTCCTCGGCCAGCAGCAGGATGGACGGCGCGGTCGCCAGCACCTTGCTCAGCGAGGCGGCGTCATACACCGTACCCGGCGCGACCCTGGGGGCGTCGGGCTCGTAGCTGGTGCGGCCATAGGCCTGCTCGTAGACATCGCCGCCGCGCTCGAGGCGGAAGACCGCGCCGGGCAGGCGCCGTTCGGCGATCGCGGCGTTCACGGCGCCGTCGATGCGCGCGAACCTGCTGCTGTCGAGCCCACCCTGCGCCTGCGCGGCGGCCGGCGCGCTGTTGTCGGGGAGCTGGGCGCAACCGGCAGCCAGCAGGGCAAGGCAGGCGGTGGCGATCGCAGTCTGGCGCTTGAACAGCGCATCAAAAGAATGGATGCGGGGGTAGATACGCATGGGAATCCTGGACGGCGGAAGGAGGCGCACGCCGCATGTGCGCAGGGGCGGGCGCAGGAGCGATGAATAATAAATAAGCAGTATCCGTGGGTCAATCTTTACGCCGGGGCGGAGGCCGCGCACGTTGACTCGGCACGGGCCGTTTTGCCGACCCGGACAGCGAGAAAATATCCTTCGGCGTATCATGCGACCCATGATTCCCTTTTCCATACTCGATCTCTCGCCCATCGCCGAAGGCAGCGATGCGCGCGCTTCTTTCCACAATTCACTCGATCTCGCCCAGCATGGCGAGCGCTGGGGCTACAACCGTTTCTGGCTGGCCGAACACCACGGCATGCCAGGTATCGCCAGCGCCGCCACGTCCGTGCTGATGAGCTATGTCGCCGCCGGAACGTCCACCATCCGCGTCGGCGCCGGCGGCATCATGCTGCCGAACCACTCCCCGCTCGTGATCGCCGAACAGTTCGGCACGCTCGAGTCGTTGTTCCCGGGACGCATCGACCTCGGCCTGGGCCGCGCACCCGGTTCGGACCACGTCACCGCGCGCGCCCTGCGCCGCAACCTGGCTTCGGATGCCGACGAGTTCCCGCAGGACGTCGTCGAGCTGCAAGATTACTTCGCCGACTCGCCGCGCCGCCAGGTGAAGGCGGTGCCGGGCGCCGGCCTGAAGGTGCCGCTGTGGATCCTCGGCTCCAGCCTGTTCGGCGCCCAGCTCGCCGCCGCGCTCGGCCTGCCGTATGCGTTCGCGTCGCACTTCGCGCCGCAGATGATGATGCAGGCAATCGAACTGTACCGCGCAAATTTCCGTCCGTCGGCCCAGCTCGACAAACCTTACGTCATGCTCGGCTTTAACGCGTTCGCCGCCGACACCGACGAGGAAGCGCAGTTCCGCGCGACCTCGATGCAGCAGGCCTTCGTGAACCTGCGCAGCGGCCGTCCGACGCGCCTGCAGCCGCCGGTGCGGGGTTACCTGGAGGCGCTGGCGCCGCAGGAACGCGCGATGCTCGATTCGGTGCTGTCGTGCTCGGCAATCGGCGCGCCCGACACCGTCGCCGCCCAGATGAAGGCCTTCATCGAGCACACCCGTGCCGACGAGCTGATGATCACCTCGCAGATCTTCGAGCACGCGGCGCGCCTGCGTTCCTACGAGATCACGGCCGCGATCCACCAAGCCGGCTGAGGCGGGCGCCCAAGACACAGAGGCGCCGCCGGGGCAGACCCGGCGGCGTCTTTTTTTTATGCGTCGCCGGTGCCCGCCTGCAGCGCGTCGATCAGCTCGCTCGTCTTGCGCACCCGCCCCATGATGCGGAAGGTGTTCTTGCAGGCGAAATCGTGGGCCTCGGCGCTGATGCCGCTCATCGCATCCTCGGCGAACACGAGCGCATAGCCGAGGTCGTGGGCCGCGCGCGCGGTCGACTCGACGCCGATATTCGTGACGATGCCGCCCAGGATGAGCGTCCTGATGTGGCGGCGGCGCAGCAACTGGTCCAGTTCGGTGCCGTAGAAGGCGCCCCACTGGCGCTTGGTGATGACGACGTCGGTGGCCTCCACGCCGGCGTCGGGCGCGAACAGCGAGGCGTCCGGCGGCGGTGGCGGCGCGTCGGCCGCGCGCAGGGGCGCGTCCGCCGGGCCCGGCTGCAACTCGTTCATCAAGACCCGCACGAACACCACCATCGCGCCGCGGCTGCGCATCTCCTGCGCCAGCAGCACGCAGTTGCCGAGCACCTGCCGGCTCGAATACGGCGCCAGTTCGCGCGCCATGTTTCCATTTTGCAGGTCGATCAGGACCAGCGCGGTGCTGGCCAGGTCTATCTTGAAGTCGTCCATTGTTTCTCCCTGTGCGGCCGGATGCCGTCAATCGTGGACGTAGGGTGGGCGCCCCGTGCCCACGCGTAAACGGTGAGAAGACGCTGCGCTTCCTGAATGCCAACACGACGCAGGCGTCACGCGTGGGCACGGGGGCGCCCACCCTACGGGTATGTGCGCCAGTATCGGCGAACGCGCTGGGCGGCGGCGTTCGTTACCCTTTGTCGGGCACGATCCGCAGCAGGCGCGACTTGTCCTCGTCGGTCAGCACGTAGAGCTGGCCGTCCGGTCCCTGGCGCACGTCGCGCACGCGCGCGCCGATGTCGAGCTTTTCCTGGCGCACGGCCTTGCCGTCCTTGTCGAAGGCGATGCGGCGCACGTCCTCGGCGGCCAGGCTGCCGGAGAACAGGCTGCCGCGCCATTGCGGGAAGGCGCTGCCGGTGTACCAGGCCAGGCCCGACGGGGCCGGCGAGGGCGACCACGCGACCGCCGGATCGACCATGCCCGGCACGCTGTGCTTGCCGATCGGCTGGCGCGAGCTGTAGTCCAGGCCGAAGCTTTGCAGCGGCCAGCCGTAGTTCTTGCCGCCCTCGATGCGGTTGATCTCGTCGCCGCCGCGCGGGCCGTGCTCGCTGGCCCAGACGCGGCCTTCGGGATCGACGGTCAAGCCCTGGATGTTGCGGTGGCCGTAAGACCAGATCTCCGGCAGCGCGCCGGACTTGCCCGCCAGGGGATTGCCGGGCGCCGCCTTGCCGTCAAGGGTCAGGCGCAGGATGGAACCGTTGTGGCTGCCCAGGTTCTGGGCCTGGTCGCGCGCCAGCATATTGCCCACGCGCTGGGGCGGATTGCCGCCGTCGCCGATGCTCATCAACATGGTGCCGTCGGGCAGCCAGGCGATGCGCGAGCCGAAGTGCTGGCCGCCGTTCTTCGAGGGCGAGGCCTGGAACAGCGTCTTCACGCCGCTGACTTTCTTGCCGTCGAAAACGCCCTGCACGAGGATGGTGCGGTTCTCGCTGCTGGTCCCGTTCGCCATCGTCATGTAGACGCGGACCTTGTCGCCCTTGTCGGCCGGATGGACCGCGATGTCGAGCAGGCCGCCCTGCCCGCCCGTCATCAGCTTGGGCAAGCCCTCGATCGGCACGGCCGTCACCTGCTTGCCGGCGACCAGGTGCAGGCTGCCTTCCTTGCCGGTGACCAGCATGCGTCCATCCGGCAGCCAGGCCATGCCCCAGGCGCGCGGCAGGGCGTCGGTCACGGTTTCCAGGCGCCAGCCCTTGGCCTCGGGCGGCGCGCCGGTGGCCTCCACCTGGGCCAGCGCGGGCAGGATTGGGCCTACCAGGACGCCGGCTGCGCAGAGGTAACGGAAAGCCTTTGGAAGTTGACGCAATTGCATGCAATTCTCCTTTAAAAGTTGTTAACGCTCCGTCATCGTGTCGCATTTTCGCCCTATTCCTGCAGAATTAGCGAAATCGGGCTATCATGTCAGTCTCATCTTACAAGCGCAAAGGATCCCGGATGAACCACCGCCGCTCTTTCCTCAAAGGCTCTGTTGCTCTCGCATCGGCGATCAGCCTGCCCGCCCTGGCCAAGACTGCCCAGGCCGCGCCTGGCGAACGTACGCTGCGCCTGTACAACACCCATACTGGCGAAACCGTACGCAGCGTGTTCTGGGCCGAAGGCCAATTCATTCCGGATGCACTGCAGGACATCAACAAGGTCCTGCGCGACCATCGCAACAACAAGATCGCGCCGATCGATCCGCAACTGCTGGTGTTGCTCAACGAGGTCAGCGCCAAGTTCGGCGATAACCAGCTGGTGCACGTGATCTCCGGCTACCGCTCGCCGGAATCGAACGCCAAGCTGCATGCCAACAGCAGCGGCGTCGCGAAGCGCAGCATGCACATGGACGGCAAGGCCATCGACATCCGCCTGCCGGGCAAGGACCTGGCGCAACTGCGCAAGGCCGCCATGGCCATGCGCGTCGGCGGGGTCGGCTACTATCCCGACTCGCAATTCGTCCACATGGACACCGGTCGCGTCCGTTACTGGTAAGCATCATGCGGCCGCTCGCGCGCTGCATCCTCCTCACCTGCGCCCTCGCCGCCGCCTCGACGGCGGCGAGGGCGCAGGACAGCCCTGCTGCTCCCCCTGCCGACCCTCCCGTCGCCACCGTGAACGTCACCTCGACGCGCGATCCGGTCGACAAATCCTACCGCAAGATGATCCGAGGCATGGAACGCTTCGAACGCGAGCACCGCTACGCGCCCGCGGCGAGCCTGCGCTTCCAGTTGTTGCCGCGCACGCCCGACGTGAAGATGACGGACATTACCCTGCGCGTGGCCGGCGACACCGTCTCGGTGCCGGTGCCGGTGGCGCCCGACAACAGCTTCGTGCTGCTGCGTAACGAGCAAGCCCTGCGCGAGGACGCGGCCGTCCTGGCCAACCGCAAGACCACCAGCATGACCTGGCGCGCCCTGATCAGGACGCCGGGCCTGCCGCCCGACACGCGCCGCCTGGGCGACCTGCGCCTGGAATGCCGGGTCGGCGTCGAAGCCGGACTGGTCTCGAACAGTTCGCCCCTGTTCGGCTGGCTCTCGGATGCGCTCACCACGCCCGAAGGGGTCTGCACCAGCCCGCAAGGCAATTACCTGTTCTTCGCCGACCGTCCCATTTTCGCGGTGCGCCTGCGCGCCGGCGAACGCAGCGAAGTGCTGCCCTTCGACATGCTCTACGCCGGCGGCATCCAGACGCGCGAGATGCTGCCCTTCTGCGACTGCCAGGTGCTGCTCGACCGCACGTATTACGCGCCGATCTGGGACACGAGCTGGCCCGACGATACCCTGGTCGAGTTCGAGTACATGGTCGATCCCGCGCCCGCGCCAGGCGCGTCCCCCGCAGCCTCGTCCCCTGCCGTGGAGGAAAGCCGATGAAGCCGCACGCCCTGGTCCTGGTCCCGGCGCTCGCACTGGCCGTGCTCGCCGGCTGCGCCACCGGCACGATTCCGGCGGGCGCCCAGGTCCCGGCCGAGCGCCTCGCCGCCGCCGTCGTGCCCGGCCGCACCACCAAGGCCGGGCTGCTCGCCACCTTCGGCAAGACCAAAGCCGTGGTGTTCGACAGCGGCTTCGAGGCCTGGGTCTACCAGTCCCCGGCCGGCGCCGGCCGCTTTTCCGAATTCGTGATCCTGCTCGACCCCGCGGGCGTGGTCGCCAAGACCCGCCGGCGCGCGCCCTCCGCCCCCGCGCCGCGCTGAGCCCGGCCGGCAATTTCATTGGGGCTAGCGTGCGCGCTGACCTTGTTGTCGCTGGCAGAATGACGCCGTGGATGTGCTCATTCCTGTGGGGGCCTGTCATGCTGGTCGATCGCGCACGGAAGTTCCTGCTGTCCCTCCTGCCCCTGCTGTTCCTGCTGGCCGCCTGCGGTGGCGGCGGCGGCAATCCGGGCAGCGTCCCGGGCCCCGGTCCCGGCGCCACCACCGGCGCCCTGCAAGTGAACATCACTGCCCTGCCCGCCGGCACGAATGCGGCGGTACGCGTTACCGGTCCCAACAATTTCACGCAAGACTTGACCAGCTCGCAAACGCTGAGCAACCTGGCGCCGGGCAGCTATACGGTCGCCGCCTCGGATGTCGTGGTCGGCGCCGCCACCTACAGGCCCAGCCCGGCCACGCAGAGCGTCAGCGTCGCCGCCGGGGCCACCGCCAGCGCCAGCGTCGCCTACGGCGCCGGCGCCCTGACGCTGACCCTGTCCCAGGTCGGCGGCAATTTCGACGACCCGACCTTCGTCACCGCACCAGCCGACGACGAGCGCCTGTTCGTCGTCGAACGCGGCGGCGCCATCCGCGTGCTGCAGAACGGCACGGCGCTGACGCTTCCCTGGCTCGACATCAGCAGCCGCGTCTTTACCGAGGGCGAAGGCGGGCTGCTGTCGATGGCCTTCGATCCCGACTTCGCCCGCAACGGCTATTTCTACGTCTATTACACCGATTTGCAGCAGAACATCGTGGTCGAGCGCTTCGGCTCCTCGCCGCTGCCGAACGTGGCCGATCCCACCTCCGGCCTGGTGATCCTGCGCCTCCCGCATCCGCAGTACGTCAACCATTTCGGCGGCCTGGTCGCCTTCGGGCCGGACGGCCTGCTGTATGTCGGCACGGGCGACGGCGGCGGCGCGGGCGACCCCTTCGGCAACGCCCAGAACCTCGCCGTCGGCCTGGGCAAACTGCTGCGCGTGGACGTGCGCGGCGCCAGCGCCGGCCAGCCTTACAGCATCCCGCCCAACAACCCCTACCTCAACCAGCCCGGGCGGTTGCCGGAAATCTGGGCTTCCGGCCTGCGCAACCCCTGGCGCTTCGCCTTCGACGACGACCGGCTCTACATCGCCGACGTCGGCCAGAACGAGCGCGAAGAGGTCAATATCGCGCCCCTGTCCCAAGGCGGGCTGAACTATGGCTGGGACATCATGGAAGGCACGTCCTGCTTCAGCACGGCAAGCTGCGACCGTAGCGGCCTGACCCTGCCCGCCTTCGAATACGAGCACGGCGCGAACGACGTCAACGGCTGCTCGATCACCGGCGGCTTCGTCTACCGCGGCAGCGCGATCCCCGAACTGGCCGGGCATTATTTTTATTCCGACTACTGCCGCGGCTACCTGAAGAGCTTCCTGGCCAGCGGCAACGGCAACGGCATCGGCGAGCAACGCGACTGGGACATCGCCTCGCCCGGACGGGTCGTGTCCTTCGGGCGCGACAGCGCCGGCGAGCTGTACATCGTCGGCGGCGATGGCCGCATCTACAAAATTGTGAGGGGTCCCGCCTCCTGATGAGGTTAGAATTCCCTGATGGCACGCTTACATCTTAATTTCCCCGAAGACCAGTATTACTACTCCACGCCGCTGACGGTGCGCGTCACCGACATCAACGGCGCCAACCACCTCGGCAACGACTCGATGATCTCCATGATCTCCGAGGCGCGGGCCCGTTTCCTGTTCGAGTTCGGCGTCCCCGAAACCGAGCGCGACGGCACCGGCATCATCGTCACCGACCTGGCCACGACCTACCGCGCCGAGGCGCATGCGCGCGACCAGCTGCTGTTCGAGGTCGGCGTGATGGACTTCAACAAATACGGCGGCGACATCATTTTCCGCATCACCCGCCCGCGCGACAAGAAGCTGGTCGCCATGGCCAAGTCCGGCTTCGTCTTCTTCAATTACAAGACCAGCCAGGTAGTCGCCATGCCCGAGGACTTCCGCAACAAGTTCGACCGCGTCAACTGGATCGACTGACAACAAGCGCCTGACAAAATAGGTGGAACTTTCCGGCGGCTCGGCCGGAATACGGGTGAGAGATGACACCATGACCATCGCACCCGCCACCCCTGACGACGACCTGCTGCGCCGGATGCACGCCGGCGACGCCGCCGCCTTCGCAAGCCTGTACCGGCGCCACCAGGGCCCGCTGTACCGCTTCGCCCTGCTGCGCTGCGGCTCGGGCGACACCGCCGCCGACATCGTGCAGGAATGCTTCATGGGCCTGCTGACCGGGCGCTTCGCCTTCGATGCCCTGCGCGGCAGCCTGCAGCACTTCCTGTTCGGGGTGGCGCGGCTGTTGATCCTCAAGCACGAAGAGCCGCGCCGGCGCGAGTCGCCGCTGCCGGATCCCGAGCTGGACGACGACGCCTCCGAACCGCCCTGCGAAGCGGCCGGCCCGCTGGCCCGGGTGCTGGCCGACGAAACGGCCGAGGAAGTGCGGCGCGCGCTGGCCCGGCTGGCGCCGCACTACCGCGACGTCCTCATCCTTTACGAACTGCACGACCTGTCCTATCTCGAGATCGCCACGATCTGCCAGGTCGACATCGGCACCGTGCGCTCGCGCCTGTCGCGCGGGCGCGCCGCCCTCGCCAAACACCTGCGCGCCCACGCCGGCGCCGCCTGAGATGGAAGCTGCAAGCATGGAACCCGACGACAAACTCGAGCTCGACGCCCGCCTGGCCGCGCTGCGCGGCGCGATGGACGGCATGGATACGCCGCGCTGCGTGGAAAAGGAATTGATGCAGGCCTTCGCCGCCCGGTTCCCGCGCAGGCAAGCCTGGTACCGCCGCCTGAGCCTTCCCGAATGGGGCGCGGCCGGCGCCTGCGCGGCGGTGACCGCGGTGGTCCTGGCGACCCTGCTGGCGCCGCCCCGCCCCGCCGACGAACTGGCCCTGCGTACGCCGCTCTGGCGCGTGGAAAACGGCGCCGCCTTCATCGCCCTCGACTCGGTCGAGCGCATCGAGCAGGAGCCGGAGCCGCAACTGGTCGAGGCCGAGGTGCCGCGCGCCATGCTCGCCGCGCTCGGCCTGCCGGTCGCCCCCGAACAGGCGGGCGAGGCGGTGCGCGCCGAAATGCTGGTCGCGGCCGACGGCGAACCGCTGGCGCTGCGCCTGACTTCCATCGACGACTGATTCACCTTGACGAGGACATACATGAATACCAGACCCCTGCTGCTGGCCGCCCTGCTGGCCGGCTTCCTTGCTCCCGCCCTGGCCGAGGAAGAGGCCGATGCCCCGCTGCGCGTGGTCCAACACGAGGACATGCGTGCAGACGACATGCCTGCGGACGCGATGCGTTTCCATGCACCGCGCATCCACGGCCGGGCGGTGAAGAACGCACCCTACAGCGCCCAGGCGGTGTCCGAACGCATCCAGCAACTGGCCGACGGCAACCAGATCGAGCGCCGCACCCGTTCGGCCAGCTACCGCGACAGCGCCGGCCGCACCCGGCTGGAGGTCCTGGACGACAAGGGCGAGCTGCGCACCGTCACCATCAACGACCCGGTGGCGAACGCCACCTGGATCCTCAATCCGCGCACGCGCACCGCGACCAGGCTGCCGCGCCCCGACCTCGCGCGGGCGCAGGCCGTCGCGGCACGGGAAGCCGCCCAGGCAGCCCGGGCCGCCGCCGACGCTTCGCGCGCCTCGGCCGACGCCTCGCGTGCCGCCGCCGAGACCTCCCGCGCCGCGGCCGAGGCGGCGCGCGCGCGCGTCGAGCAGTTGCGCCGGGAAGGCAGGCTGCCCCAGGTCGAGCAGCGCGATGGTCCGAACGGTCGCGAGATCGTGGTGCGCCGCGTCGAGCGCGACGCCGGCGGTACGCGCGAAACGGTCCGCGTGATCGAGGCGCCGAAGCTGGCGGGCGCCGGCCCGGACGCGCATGCCTTCGCCGCGCGCATCGGCCCGCTGGTCGCCGGCGCGGCCGGAGACGGCAAATGGTCCTCGAAGGCCGTCAGCCGCGCGCTCGGCACGCGCGAATTCGATGGCGTGAAGGCCGAGGGCAGGCTGCGCAGCTACGAGATCCCGGCCGGAGAGATCGGCAACCGCGCCCCCATCGTGGTCGCCGACGAGAGCTGGTATGCGCCGGAGCTGCAGATGACGGTCTACGCCAAGCACAGCGACCCGCGCAGCGGCGAGTTCGTCTACCGGCTGGAAAATGTGAAGCGCGGCGAACCCGAGGCCGGGCTGTTCGCGGTGCCGGGCGACTACACGGTGCGCGACGTGCAGGCCGTGGTCGAGCGCCGCGCGGGCAGGAAGGACGACGCGGCGAAACAGGAAGGGAAATAAAAAAGCGCCGGCGGACCGGCACGAAGGTCCGGTCAGGTGGCGCTTTTCTTTCTCGCCGCCGAGCGGCGGCAGGTCGGCTCTAGCGGCGCGCGGCGCGGTCGCGCGGCATGATGGTCGAGTAGAACCATTCATCGACCATGCGCTTTTCGTAGCGCAGCGGGTCGCTGTCGCCGGCGCGGCTGAGGCGGTCCATGAAGGCCATGTCGCGCAACTGGGCGTCGCCGCTGCTCAGCACGCGGCCGTCCTGCTCGACCGTGTAGTGCAGGTCGATGCGCGGCCAGTCAGCGCCGTTGCTGCGCACCACGCGCAGTTCGCGTCCGCCCCGGCCCGGGTATTCGCGGCCGGCCAGGTCGATGTCCTTGATGTCGATGCGCAGGTTCTGCCCCGGCGGCAATTGCGCGCCCAGCTTGGCGAAATGCTCGGTCAGGCTCTTCAGCGTTTCTTCGCGTTCCCAGGGCGTGAACGGCACATCCGAAAAACGGTCGGGCTCGATATAGTTCACGGTCACGCCGGCCGACGCGGCGCCGGCCAGCGCCAGCAGCCCGGCAGCAGCCAGGTGTCGAATCACAGTCTTCATGGCGATTCCTTTCTTTCGTAATCTTTTTACCGTTCAAATATACGCCGGATTGGCGGGGTGTGCCTTCTCCTGTCGGTAAATCCTGTTTCGAATTGTTAGTCCTCGCACAGCCGGGCCGGACAGGCAGGGGCAGAATGGCCGCAAGGAGGTCAACCGTGCCCGAAGGACCATCGCTCTTCATCTTGAAGGAAGAAACAGCCGGCTTCGTCGGCCAGACCATCGTCGAAGCCGGCGGCAACGTCAGGGCCATCGATCCGGCGCACCTGGTCGGCCAGAAAATCGTCTCGCTGCGCACCTGGGGCAAGCACTTCCTGATCGCGCTGCCGACCATGGCGGTGCGCATCCACTTCCTGCTGTTCGGCACCTACCGCGTGAACGAAAGGCGCGACAAGCCGCCCAGGCTCTACCTGCGCACGGCCGATGGCGGCGAGCTGAATTTCTACGCCTGCGCGATCCGCGAGATCGACCTCGACCTCGACAGCCAGTACGACTGGAGCGCCGACGTCATGTCGGATGCCTGGGACCCGAAACGGGCACGCAAGAAGCTGCGCGCCCTGCCCGAGATGCTGGCCTGCGACGCCCTGCTCGACCAGGACATCTTCTCGGGCGTGGGCAACATCATCAAGAACGAGGTGCTGTTTCGCATCCGCGTACATCCGCTCTCGAAAGTGGGGGCGCTGCCGGCGCCCAAGCTGCGCGCGCTGGTCGAAGAAGCCCGTCAATACAGTTTCGACTTCCTGGCGTGGAAAAAAGCGTATGTACTCAAGCAGCACTGGCTGGCCCACGCCAGGACCACCTGCCCGCGCTGCCACATCCCCTTCAGCAAGGCCCATCTCGGCCGTACCAACCGGCGCAGTTTCTTCTGCGAGCGTTGCCAGAAACGCTATGAATGAGTCTTTCCTCCAACACCAGGCGTATTGCTGGCAGAACGCTTCTATTGCCTGTTGTTAAGGGAGTCAAGGCGTACTACAATCGATTTGCCTGGATATTGATCAGGCGCAATACCTGACCAACATCATCGACTCGTTTGTAGCGTCCCTTTAACGGTATCGGAAACGCCATGTCTTTTCTGTCTGCAGCCGCGCCCAAGCTCGCCCCGTGGAAAGTTCTCCTCGTCGACGACGAACCCGACATCCACGACATCACCAAGCTGACGCTGAGCCGGTTCCGCCTCGACGGACGGGCGCTGACTTTCCTGCACGCCTACAGCGGCGTGGAGGCCAAGGAAATCCTGGCGCGCGAAGAGAACATCGCCCTGGTGTTCCTCGACGTGGTGATGGAGCGCGAAGACAGCGGCCTGGAAGTGGCGCGCTGGATGCGCCAGGACCTGGACAACCAGTTCACCCGCATCGTGCTGCGCACCGGCCAGCCGGGCCAGGCGCCCGAGGAGCGCGTGATCGTCGACTACGACATCAACGACTACAAGGAAAAGACCGAGCTCGATCGGACCAAACTGTTTACCACGACCTTCGCGGCGCTGCGCGCCTACCGCGACATCATGAAGGTCGAGGACGCCCGCCGCGTCCAGCAGAGCTACCGCGAAGGCCTGGAACGCGTGATCGCGGCCTCGAGCCACATCTTCCAGCAGCGTAACCTGAAGGACTTCGCCAGCGGCCTGCTGCAGCAGGTCGTCGCCCTGCTGCGCCTGGAGCAGAGCATGCTGCTGCGCCTGAAGGGCGCCAGCGTGATCACCGGCGAAAGCCAGTACGAGGTGCTGGCCCGGATCGGCGACTTCGGCAGCGGTGACGGCAAGGAGGCGATCGGCCCCGAACTGCTGGCCCAGCTCGACGAGGCGCGCCACAACCGCATCTCGAAACTGCACGGCGACACCTATGTCGGCTACTTCCCGAACAACAGCGGCAAGGCCTCCCTCCTCGTGCTGCACGGCGTCGATGAAATCTCGGAAATCGACGCCCAGCTGCTCGAAGTATTCTGCTCGGGCGTGGCGATCGCCTTCGACAACATCCTGCTGAACCAGGAAATCACCGATACCCAGGCCGAGCTGATCCTGCGCCTGGGCGACGTGGTCGAGTCGCGCTCGAACGAGGCCGGCAACCACGTGCGCCGCATGTCCCAGGTCTGCCACATGCTGGCCCAGGCCTCCGGCATGCCGGAAGACGAGACCGCGACCCTGATGCACGCCGCGCCGATGCACGACGTCGGCAAGATCGCCACCCCGGACGCCGTGCTGCTGAAACCCGGCCGCCTGACGCCGGAAGAATGGGAAATCATGAAGCAGCACCCGACGGTCGGCCTGCAGATCCTGGACGGCTCGACCCGTCCGATCCTGAAGGCCGCCGCCGTGATCGCCCACCAGCACCACGAGAAGTTCGACGGCACCGGCTACCCGCAAGGCCTGAAGGGCGAAGATATCCACCCCTACGCCCGCATCGTCGCGGTGGCCGACGTCTTCGACGCCCTCAGCCACGAGCGCTGCTACAAGGAAGCCTGGCCGGTCGAGCAGGTCACCGATTACCTGCGCGAAGTCGCCGGCAAGCACCTCGACCCGTATTACGTCGACCTGCTGATCAAGAATATCGACAAGGCGGTGGAGATCAACCGCCAGTGGCCGGACTGAGGGCGGCTGGGGGCCGCTGAGGGGCGGCGCGCGCCGGTTGTGCGGCGCCTGTTGTCGCAACTTGCCGCTGCGCAGGGCGCGCACGCATTGCAGCAGCGTGAGCGGCTCGTCCTTTCGTGCATAATGCTCGGACTGCTGTCCCTGCATTGACCGATACCGTCACCGCCGGCACACCGGCCCTGGCGGCGCCGTCCACGCCCCTCCTGCCCAGATGAAGATTCGCGCATACCTCTTGATCATGGCTGGCGCCATGATCCTGCCGATTGCCGTGTTCGCGGCGATCGCGCTACAAATCCTGCTGGTGTCCGAGCGCGAAGCGGCTTTGCGCAACCTGGACGAGACCGTCGACGCCACCGCGCTGCTGGTCGAGCGCGAACTGGCCAGCGCCGAAGCAGCCCTGCGCGTGCTGGCGCGTTCACCCCACCTGGCCAGCGGCGACATGCGCAACTTCTACGAACACGCGCGCACCGCCGACCGCGGCGATGGCGGGCGCACCATCCTGTTCGCCCCGGACGGCCAGCAGCTCATCAATACCGTAGTGCCGCTGGGCACGCCCCTGCCGCCACCGCCGGACTATGTGCGCGCGGACCCAGCGCGTGATCGCGACCCAGTCCACCGTCGTCTCCGGCCTGATCAATGGCGCCGTGCAGCGCATCCCGGTCACCACGATCAATATTCCAGTGCCGATCGGCGCCGGCCAGCGCTATGTGCTGGCCTCGGTGTTCTCGCCCGACTATTTCATGAAAGTCATTGCAAAGCGCAACATCCCGCCGAGCTGGAAGCTGGCCGTGATCGACCCGAATGGCCAGTTGATCGCCCGCAGCGGCGAAACGGCCCGCCTGGGCCGGGAGGCCAATCCGGGACTGATGGCGGCGGCCAGGCAAGCCGCGCATGGACAATTGCGTCAGGCCAGCCGTTCCGGGGTCGACACCTACTATGCCTTCACGCATTCCCCGATGTCGGGCTGGATCGTCGCCATCAGCGTCCCCGCGCGCGCGATCGAGGCATCGGCCAGGCAGGCGGTCATGCTGGCGGCGTCGGGCCTGCTGCTGGCCCTGCTGTGCGCGGCCGCGGCGGCCCTGCTGTTCGGCCGCCGCCTGGCCCACTCGATCCGCAGCGTGGCCGCGGCGGCGACGGCGCTGGGGCAACGCAGGACCGCGCCCGCGTCGCGCACCGGCATTGCCGAATTCGACACCCTGCACCGCTCGCTGGCCCAGGCCGACCAGCGGCTCAGCCAGGCCGAGGCCGAGCGCGAGGATCTGCTGCAACGCGAAAAACAGGCGCGACTGGTGGCCGAGGAGCAGGTGCGCACCCGCGACGATTTCCTCGCCATGCTCAGCCACGAACTGCGCAATCCGCTCAGCGGCATCGTCGGCGCGGCGGACCTGCTGCGCGTAAAGAACGCGAGCACGGAAATGAGCGCCCGCGCCAAGGACATCCTGGCGCGCCAGGCGCGCCACCTGACGCGCATCGTCGACGACCTGCTCGACCTGGCGCGCCTGTCGCGCGGCAAGGTCAAGCTCGACATGCGCCCGGTGGAGCTCTCGGCAGTGGTCGCCTCGGCGCTGGAGGCGCTGCGCGTGGCGGGCAAGCTGGCCGGCCATGCGCTGCACTGCGACATCCGGCCGGTCTGGGTGAACGCCGACCGCACGCGCCTGGAGCAGGTGGTCAGCAACCTGGTCGGCAATGCGCTGAAATACACACCCGAAGGCGGCCGTGTCGAGGTGACGCTGGACGAAGCGGATGGCGAAGCGCGGCTGGTGGTGCGCGATACCGGCGTGGGCATCGGCCCGGAACTGATGCCGCGCCTGTTCGACATCTTCGTGCAGGGCAGCGTCAGCCTCGACCGCTCACAGGGAGGACTCGGCATCGGCCTGGCGCTCGTCAACAACCTGGTCAAGCTGCACGGCGGCACGATCGGCGCGCACAGCGAAGGCCAGGGCAAGGGCAGCAGCTTCACGGTGCGCCTGCCGCGCCTGCCCGCCCCCGCCGCCACGCTGGAGGCCTGCGGCCCGCAGGCGGCACCGGCCGGCACGACACCGTCGACTGTGCTGGTGATCGAGGACAACGAGGACGCGCGCCACATGCTGGCGGCCCACCTGTCGGCCAGCGGTTACCGCGTGCTGGAAGCGGCCGATGGACACCAAGGCGTGACGCTGGCGCTGGCCGACCGTCCGTCGCTGGCCATCGTCGACATCGGCTTGCCCGGCATCGACGGCTACCAGGTCGCCGAGCGCCTGCGCGCCGCGCCCCAGACCAACGGCATCACGCTGATCGCCCTGACCGGCTACGGCCAGGAAGCGGACCGCGAGCGCGCACGCGCGGCGGGCTTCGACCATCACCTGGTCAAGCCGCTGCGCATCGAGCAGTTGCAGGGTTGCCTGGCGAGCGTCTAGGCCGCCAGCTTCTCCGCGCGCACGCTGCGCGGGAAGCTGAGTTCGTAGCGCAAGCCCTGCCCCGGCGAGCTGTCCACCTGCACCGTGCCGCCCAGCGCCCCCGTCACCAGGTTGAACAGGATGTGCGCCCCCAGCCCGCTGCCGCCGCTGCCGCGCTTGGTGGTGAAGAAGGGATCGAACAGTTTATCGAGCGACTCCTTGTCCATGCCGGCGCCGTCGTCCTGGTAGCTGAAGGCGACCGTATTGCCCTCGAGCGCGGCGCGGATCGCGATGTGGCCGGGCTGGTCGCGCTCGAAACCGTGCACCAGCGAATTGACCACCATGTTGGTGACGATCTGCGACACGGCCCCGGGAAAACTGTCCATCACCAGGTCGGCCGGGCAGTCGACCTCGACCTTGATCGGACGGCCCTTGAGCTTGGGCTGCAGCGATAGCAAGACCTCGTTCAGGTAGGCGCGCAGGTTGAAGCTGCGGATATCGCCCGAGGATTGGTCCACCGCCACCTGCTTGAACGAACGCACCAAGGCGGCCGCGCGCTGGGTGTTGGTGGTCATGATGCGCAGCGACTGGTCGACGATGTCGAAGAAGCTGTTCAGGCTATCCTCGGTCATCTCGCCGGCCGCCAGTTCCTCGCGCGTCAGGCGCAATTCTTCCACCAGGTGGCTGGTCGCGGTCACGCAGATGCCCAGCGGGGTGTTGATCTCGTGGGCGACGCCGGCCACCAGTTCGCCCAGCGAGGCAAGCTTTTCCTGGCGCACCAGTTCGCCCTGGGCCTGCTGCAGCTGGGTCAGCGCGGTGTTCAGGGCCGCGTTCTGCTCTTCCAGCAACTCCTTGGTCTTGCGAATGTTGCGGTCGGCCTGCATGCGCGCGATCGCCACCGCGACGTGGCTGGCGATGAAGGCCAGCAGGTCGAGGTCGGCCTTGCCATAGACGACGGCCGGGTCGTAGCTCTGCACGACCAGCACGCCGTAGGGCTGGTCGTGCACCAGCATGGGCGCGCCCATCCAGCTCGCGATCCCGGTGCTGCCCGGGATCTCCGCCACCTGGCCGCTGGACAACAGGCGCGCCAGGCTGCCGGCGTCATGCAGTTGCGGCTGCTTCGAGGACAGCAGGTAGGAGCACATGCCCTTGCCGTCGTAGGGAAAGCGCGGCTCGGGCGGCGTGGCCTGTTTCTGGTTGACGAAATACGGGATGCTGATTTCCTGCGTCTCGGGGTGATACAGGCCGATCATGAAGTTTTCCGCCACCATCAGGCGGCCGATGATGCCGTGCAGGCTGGCCATCAGGGCGTTGCCGTCGAGAGCGCCGGCGGAGAGGTTGGCGATTTCATACAAGGCGCGCTGCACCTGTTCGGCGCGGCGGCGCTCGGCCACCTCGTGCGCCAGGCGCGCGGTGCGCTCCTGCACGGCGCGTTCGAGCCGGTCCATGCTCTGGAGGCTTTGCAGGGCCACCGAGACGTGGTTCGCGATCACGGCGAACAGCGCCTGGTCCTCGTCGCTGTAGGTGTGTTCCGGGGTATAGCTCTGGATGACGATGGCGCCCAGCGGCAGGTGTTGCTGGTCGAGCAGCGGGCAGCCGATCCAGTGCTCGGCCGCGCTGCCGGCGCCGAAGCTCGCGCCTTCGCGCTCGCGGGCGTGGAAATCGTCGCGCGTCACCACCAGCGACTGCCGGTTCAGGATCACCCAGGCGGTGGGCGATTCGTCGGGCGACGCCAGGCGCACCGGTTGGTTCAGCTCCGGGCCTTCGTCCGATTCGTCGACGAAGTAGACAAAGCGCACCGTGCCTTCCTCGCGGTCCGACAGCGCCACATAGAAGTTGGCCGCGTACATGATGCGGCCCAGGGCGCGGTGCACCGCGCGGATGAATTCGGTGATATCGCTGCAACTGGTCGAGGTCTGCCCGATTTCGAGCAGCATCGACTGGACCGCTTCCAGCCGGTCGAGACGTTCCATGGCTTTTCCCAGTGAGTTAATGCACTTGGGAAATATTAGCAGTAGTTGCGCTGGATCAATAGCGCTTTCAGGCGGAGAGGGGCGCAAAGACAACGGCCGGCGTCGGCTATGCTCAGAGCGCCCAGGGCATGGACCCGATTTCGTGTTTCAACAAGTCGAGAAAGCGCTCGGTCCGCGCCGAACGCCGCCTGTGATGGGCGCCAAGCAGCGCGACGATGTCGGCGTCCGGCGCCTCGTGGTCGGGCAGGACCTGCACCAGTTTTCCCTGGCGCAGCTCCTGGGCGATGTCCCAGCTGGAGCGCTGCATGATGCCATAGCCGTCCAGCGCCCATTGCTTCACCACCCTGCCGTCGTTGCTCGACAGCGCAGGATGGATGCGCACCGCCTCGTAGTCGGGCTGGCCGGGTCCGCGCAGGCGCCACAGGCTCAGGTCTTCCGCGTTCTCGCGCAGCATCAGGCAGCGGTGCTGGCGCAGTTCGGCCGTCGAGCGCGGCGTGCCGTGGCGCGCCAGGTAGGCGGGCGCCGCGCACAGCAGGCGCCGGTTCTTCGCCAGCACCTGGCGCCGCAGGGTCGAGTCGCGCAAGGCGCCGATGTGAACCACGATGTCCCAGCCCTCGCCCGCCGCCAGGTTCGGCTGGTCGGACAATTCGAGCTCGACCGACAGGAGCGGATGCGCGGCCTGGAAGCGCGCCGCCAGCGGCGCGACCCAGGCATTGCCGAAGCCGAGCGGCGCCAGGATGCGCAGGCGCCCGACCATGTCGTTCTTGCGGTCGCCCAGCGCCTCGAGCAGCGCGTCCATCTCGGCCAGGATCAACCGGGCGCGCGCGGCCAGCAGCTCTCCCTCGTCGGTCAGGGTGACGCGCCGACCGAAGCGGTCGAGCAGGCGCAGCCCCAGCTTTTCCTCGATGCCTTGCAGGCGCTGGGTCACCGAGGACGGCGTCACGTGCAGCACGCGCGCGGTCGCCGCCAGCGTCGGCTGGCTCGCCACGGCGCAAAAGAAACGCAGGTCTTCGCTGCTCAGCATGTAGTCCAGCCTTAACGGAAAAGTGAGTTGACGTTAAGCATTAGCCATATGCTCAACTATACAATGGCCGTTTTCATAACACGAGGGTTCCATGCGACAAGCAATCCGCCTCCTGATCATCGGCATGCTGGCAGGCGCCGCCCACGCGGCCGGTCCGGTGCTGACGGCCGAGCAACTCCAGCAGGACGTACGCTTCATGCGCCAGGCGATCGCCGAGATCCATCCCGATCCGGGCTTCTCGATCGCACCGGCGCAACTGGAGGCGGCAATGGACACGGCGCAGCAGCAGCTCTCGGCCCCAATGGACCGCGACGCGGCCTGGCGCGTGCTGGCGACACTCAATCCCCAGTTCGCCGATGCGCACCTGGCCCTGCTGCAGCCGGATCGGGACAAGCAAGTTCAGGCCCACCTGGCGGCGGGCGGCGGCTTTTTCCCCTTCGAGGTGCGCGTCTCGCCTGAAGGACAATTGTTCATCCGCGCCGAGCTGGGCGGGAAGGCTAGCAAGCTGGCCGGCGCCCGCATCGAGCAGCTCAACGGCCTGCCGGCAGACCAGATCGTGCGGGAACTCCTGCAACTGGTACATGGCGACACGGCCGCGTTCCGAACCGAGGTGCTGTCGCGCCGCTTCTGGTTCTATTACTGGAAAACCTACGGCGCCCCCGCCACCTATACCCTGGTGCGGGACGGCAAGCCGCTCAGCGTTGCGGCCAGCACGGCGCGCCCTGAGTGGCTGGTCGGCACGGAGGCGGCGGATTTCGACCGGGTGTACCGCTTCGAGCTGCTCGGCAAGCATGCCGCCCTGCTGACCATCAACCAGTTCTCCTGGCCGGACAAGGACAAGTTCTACGCCTTCACGGCGGATGCCTTTGCCCGCATGCGCGCAGCCGGCGTCACGGATTTGCTGATCGACGTGCGCGAAAATGGCGGCGGCGACGACGACATGTGGAAGAAGGGCGTGCTCCCCTACATCGCCACCCGTCCCTACCGGCACGCCTCGACGTATATAAAGAAGGTGATTCCGGGCCGCGCCAGCGCGACGGAAAAAGTGGGCGATGTGGTGAACGGGACGCTCGAGAGCTGGGAGCCGCCGCAGCCGGATAACCCCCTGCTGTTCAAGGGCCGCGTTTACGTGCTGGTGGGCGGGATGACCTACTCGTCGGCGGTGCTGTTCAGCAACACGATGCAGGATTTCGGGTTCGGCCAACTGGTCGGCGCACGCGGCTACGCCCGCGCACGCCAGAGCGGCGGCATCCAGGTGCGGGCGCTGCCGAACACGAAACTCGAGATCGTCGTGCCGCGCTTCGTGCTGGACCGCCCTTCGGGCGCGCGCACGCCGGAGCTGGTCACGCCAAGCATCGTGCTGGCCGACGATCCCTACGACCGGCGCGCCCTGGTCGATGCGCTGTTGCGGCGCATCGAACAGCCAACGCAATAATCCGGCCTAGCGCGGCGCGCGGAAGTCGTTCTCGATCCAGGCGGTGGCCGAGGCCGGGGTCAGCTTGAAGGTCGCGGCCACGCGCGCCTGGGCGACCTGCTCGCCCATCTCGTCGATGGCGGCCAGGATCGCATAGGGATCGTCATCGTCGGGCACGATGTCGAGCGTGACCTTCAGCTCGCCCTGCTCGGTCGAGACCACGGTGCTCTTGTGCAGCATCGCGTGCAGGTGCTGCTCGTGACGGCGGATGACTTCCGAAGCCGTCTTGACCAGCGTATTGAAGGCGTTCGTGTCGAGCGGCTTCGGGTTCTTCTTGTCGCGCCCCATGGTCCAGGGGCCGACCAGCGCCGGCTCCGGCTCGCCATCCTTGTACATGGCGACCGCCCAGCCTTCGTCGTCCTCGTTCTTGATCACGCGTGCGGTCCAGCCGTTGCCTTTCCACAGGCGCGGTTCCTGGACCGGCGCATCGTCGTCGCGCGGGTCCAGGTCGTTGACATCGTCATTCATTGCTTGCTGCTTCCATCTGCCGGGCTCACGCCCAAAGCAAGATCATAGTGGAAATCACGCAAGCAGGTACAGGGGACGGCAGATAGCGAGCGCTAGCGGCTCATATACGCATGCCGGGCTGGCGCGGTGGGCGCACCGGCGGCGGCAAGGGGGTGCGCAGCGGATCGATGTTGGGCTGCCGCGGCGCTTCGCGATTGAAAGGATTGATGATGATCGGCGGAATGGTAGGCGGCGCCGATGGCGGTCCCTTCGGTCCACCACCCGCCCAGGCCGGATGGTCGGTGTAGTGCTGCAAGATCGTCGTTGGTTTGACAGGATGCATGGGAGCCCTCCTACAACAAAAGCAGGCTGTCAGTATAGGTGGCGAGCCGCGCAATGCAAGGTCAGAAATACACGAATGTTTTCTTGACGCCATGGTCATTCCGGACAGCGTTTATCGCCGCCAGATGCGCTCCGGCCCGCCGAAAATGCAGATCGTCGCAGACGGCTGGCCCGGTGGGCGGCGCCGGCCTACAGTAGGGCCATACCACCTGACTTCACGAGGAAAACATCATGAAAAAGATCGTCCCCTACATCGTCCTGGTCCTGTGCGCGCTGCTGCTGTGGGATCTGCTGTTCACCTTCGGCGACGCCAGCTTCCATATCGACGGCGACGAGGTCGACGGCCCGCTGGGCGCCGCGCTGGCGCTGCTGTTCGGGGCCGGGGGCACGATCATCGGCGTGCTGGTGACGATCGTCGTGGGGGCGGTGCTGGCGGTGGTGTTCGCCGGCGTCGGGGTGGTCCTGGTCGGCGCGCTGGCGGTGGCGGCCTTCGCCGTGACGGCCGCGATCGTGCCCTTCTTCCTGCCCCTGCTGCTGCCGCTGGCCGTGATCTGGTACCTGGTGCACCGCTCGCGCAGGAACCGCATGCAGCGCGAAGCGGCAATCTGATCGCCTGCTCTTGAACGTGAAACGGCGCCGCTTACCCGGCGCCGTTTCTTATTCCCCGCGCGCGGCCTTCTCGGCGGCGAACTGTTCGTAGCCGCGGGCGCGCAGCGCGCAGGCCGGGCAGGCGCCGCAACCATAGCCCCAGTCGTGGCGCGCGCCGCGCTCGCCCAGGTAGCAGGTATGCGTTTCGAAGCGGACCAGGTCCACCAGGGCCTGGCCGCCGGCCTCTTCGGCCAGCTCCCAGGTCTGCTTCTTGTCGATCCACATCAGCGGCGTTTCCACCTTCAGGCGCGTCGCCATGCCCAGGTTGAGCGCCACCTGCAGCGCCTTCATCGTGTCGTCGCGGCAGTCCGGATAACCCGAGAAATCGGTCTCGCACATGCCGCCCACCAGCACGTTCAGGCCGCGCCGGTAAGCCACGGTCGCCGCCACCGTCATGAACAGCAGGTTCCGCCCCGGCACGAAGGTGTTCGGCAGGCCGTTCGCCTGCATCGCGATTTCGACGTTGCTGGTCAGCGCCGTGTCGGAAATGCGCGAGATCAGCGAGAGGTCGATCATGTGATCCTCGCCCAGGCGCGCGTTCCATTCGGGCGACAGCTCACGCATTTTTTGCAGGACCGTCGGACGGACCTCGAGCTCGATCGCATGGCGCTGTCCATAGTCGAAACCGATGGTCTCGACGCGTGCATATCGCTGCAGGGCCCAGGCCAGGCAGGTGGTGGAATCTTGCCCGCCACTGAAGAGGACGAGGGCGGTATCGGGTGCGTGCATAAGGGGTCTTTTCGGGAGTTAAACGTTCGCCAGCTTTTTTGCAATTCCGTTAAGATGACCTCAGCATTGACACTGAATGGAGAGACATGACTCTCGCAACATCCGACCGGACCATCGCGGCGCCAGGGCGATTGCGGATTTTGGCACAAATCGTGCTGTCCGTGTACGCCGTACTGGGCGCCCAGGCCGCGTTCGCCCAAGGCATCGACTACAACGTGCGCATCGACGCGCCGGGACAACTCGACGATCTGCTCGAAGAAAACCTCGACCTGCTGCGCTGGCGCGGCAATTCGCGGGTCGACCTCGAACAGCTGCAGCGCCTGGTGCGCGATGCGCCCGAGCAGGCGAAGACCCTGATCGCCACCGAAGGCTATTACTCGCCCAAGATCTCGGCCGGACTCGATACCAGCGGAGCGACGCCGGTCGCGCGCATCATCGTCGAACCGGGCGAACCGACCGTCGTTTCCGACGTCGACCTGGTGCTGCAGGGCTTCGTGCCCTTCGAAGAAGGCGGCGCGCCCTACGACGCGGCGGCGCTGCGCAACCGCTGGTCGCTGCCGGTCGGTTCGCGTTTCCGCCAGGCCGACTGGGAAGGCGCCAAGCGCGACCTGCTGCGCGAAGTGATGCAGTCGCGCTTCCCGCGCGCGCAACTGGTCGAGACCAGCGCCACGGTCGATCCCGACACCCGCCGCGCTTCGCTGCGCGTGGTGATCGACAGCGGTCCGGAAATGCGCTTCGGCGAACTGCGCATCCGCGGCCTGAAGCGGTATCCGCCGACCGTCATCACCAACCTGAACAAGATCAAGCCGGGCGACGAATACAGCGAGGCGGCGCTGCAGGCGCTGCAATCGCGCCTGCAGGAAACCGGCTACTTTGCGACCGTGGAAGTGAGCGCCGACATGCGCGCCGTGCTCGCCGCCGAGCTGAAGGAAATGAAGGAAGGCAACGACGAAGCGTCCGGCACGGCGCCGCCGGCTGATGCGCAGGCTGACAATCCCGACGCCCCCGCCGTCCCCGGCCAGGCCGCGACCGGCGTGAAGCCGCCGACGCCCGGCCCGACCGTGCTGCCGGTGCTGGTGCGCGTCACCGAGAACAAGCAGAAGAACGTCGAGGTCGGTCTCGGCTTCTCGACCAACACCGGCGGCCGCGCCCAGCTGAGCTACGACGACCTGAACGTGTTCGGCAAGCGCATGAAGAGCGACCTCATCTACGAGCAGAAGCGCCAGAACGCGCGCGTCGACTTCTATTGGCCGACCACGCCCGATGGCTACAACGACAGCGTCGGCGGCGGCATCGAGCGCGAGGACGTGCGCGGCGAGATCACCACCACCGCCAGCGTGTCCGCGCGCCGCGCCTGGGGCACGCCCGAACTCGAACGCAGCCTCACGGTCGAGGTGCTGGCCGAGAAGCGCGAAGTCGAAGGCCTCGAATCGACCTACAGCAAGAGCCTTCCGCTGACCTACAGCGTCACCCGCCGCAAGCTCGACAACCTGATCCTGCCGACCCGCGGCTACGCCCTGAACTGGCAGGTCGGCGTGGCGCCGCTGCCGCTCTTCACCGACGAGAAATTCATTCGCGCCTATACCCGCGGCGTGTATTACCGCCCGGTCGGCGAGAGCGGGACCCTGATCCTGCGCGGCGAACTCGGCGGCGTGTTCTCGAAGGACAAGGACGGCGTGCCGAGCAGCTTCCTGTTCCGCGCCGGCGGCGACCAGTCGGTGCGCGGCTACGGCTACCAGCAGCTCGGCGTGCGCGAAGGCGAGGCCATCGTCGGCGGACGCTACCTGCTCACCGCCGGCGCCGAATACCAGTACTGGTTCCGTCCGCCCTGGGGCGTGGCCGTGTTCTACGACGCCGGCAATGCCGGCGACAAGTTCGGCGACCTGCACCCGAAATCGGGCTACGGCATCGGCGCGCGCTGGCGCAGCCCGGTCGGCCCGATCAATGTCGACGTCGCCTATGGCCACGCGGTCAAGAAGGCGCGCCTGCACTTCTCACTTGGATTTACGTTCTGATGGACGCCGACAACAACCCCACCCCGCAAACCCCGGCCAAGGCGCCCGCACCGAAGCCGCGGCGCTGGCCGCGCCGGGTCGCCATCGGCCTGGTCGCAACCGGCGTCGTGATCGGCGGCGCGCTCTGGTACCTGGGCCGCGAAACCACGCTGCAGATGATCGCCGAACGCGCCGCCCGCGCCACCGGCGGCAAGCTGACCCTGACCGGCATCCGCGGCTCGATCTACGGCGCGATGCACATCGACCGCATGGTCTGGCGCACCGACGAGCAACTGATCGTGGCGACGAATATCGACCTCGACTGGTCGCCGCGCCAGTTGCTCTCCAGCGGCATCGAGGTCAGCAAGCTGCACGCGGCCGATTTGCGCATGGAGACCCTGCGCGAGAGCGAAGAGCCGAGCAAGATGCCGACCTCGCTGGCTTCGCCCTTCCCGATCTCGCTCGACGATGCGCGCCTGGCCAAGGCCACTTTTGTGAGCAAGGGCGCCGCCACCGAAATCACGAATATCCGCCTGCGCCTGCACGGCGACAAGGTGCAGTGGCAGCTGCGCGATGCGACGGCCAGCACGCCCTGGGGCAAGCTGGCCGCCGACGGCAGCATCGGCGCGACGCGCCCGTTCAAGCTCGACGCCAACGCCAGCCTCTCCGGCACCCCGGTGGGCTCGGCCGGCACGCCGGCCCAGCTGAAACTGCATGCCGGCGGCGACCTGAACCTGACCACCCTGGATGCGAGCGGCCAGGCGGGACGCGCCGGCGGCGAAGCGCGCATCGCGCTGTCCCCGTTCGCCGAGATTCCGCTGCGCAGCATGAACCTGAACGCGCGCAACATCGATCCAGGCTTCTTCGACCCCTCGCTGCCGACCGCCGACATGACGCTGGCGATCGCGGCGCGCCTGGACGACAAGCGCAACATCTCCGGCAGCGTCAAGCTCGTCAACGACGGCCCGGCCGGCACCATCGACCAGCAGCGCCTGCCGCTGCGCGCGATGAACGGCCAGCTCGGCGGCAACCTGAACGCCATGCAGCTCAGCGACGTGCTGGTCGACCTGGGCGGCGCCGGGCGCTTCACCGGCAGCGGCAGCGTGCAGCGCGGCGAGGACGAGGAAGGCCTGGGCACCGCGAAGTTCGCCCTGCACACCGACCGCCTCGACTTGCGGCAGATCCACGGCAGCATGAAGCCGACGAAGATCGCCGGCGACATCGCAGTGGCCAACGTCGGCACCACCCAGACGCTGGACCTGAAGCTGGTGGACGCCGGCCTGCGCCTGGCCGCGCGCGCGAAACTCGCGAACAACGTGCTCGACGTGCCGGAGGCCCGGCTGACCGCCGGCAGCGGCAGCATCGCCCTCACCGGCAACATGAACCTCGGCGAGGACAAGGCCTTCAAGGTCAACGCCAACGCCAGCCGCTTCAACCCGGCCGCGCTGGGCGACTATCCGCAGGCCGACATCAACGCGAATATCAACGCGGCCGGCGTGCTGGCGCCCGCGTGGAAGGTCAACGCCGACTTCGCCCTGCGCCCGAGCCGCCTGTTCGACCAGCCGCTGTCCGGACGCGGCAAGCTGGCGGCCGACGCCAAGCACGTGAGCGGCGTCGACGCGACGCTCTCCCTGGGCCAGAACAGCGTCGACCTGCGCGGCGCCTTCGGCGCCCCCGGCGAAAAGCTGAACTGGCGTGTCGATGGCCGCCAGCTCGCCGCCCTGCGCCGCGACCTGTATGGCGCCGTGCTTGCCAGCGGCGTCGTCACCGGCAGCATGGAGGCGCCGCGCACCACCTTCGAGCTCGATGCCAATGGCCTGGGCTGGGTCGCGGCCCAGCGCAAGGCCAACACCAGCAACCTGCACGTGAACGGCGAAGCCTGGCTCGCGGGCGGCAAGGAAGCGCGCTTCGTCGAGGTCAAGGCCAACGGCAACATGGCGCGCTTCAACCCGGCCGCCTTCGGCAGCCCCCTCCCCGGCAGCATCAACGGCGCCTTTGCCGCCAGCGGCCGCTCCGGCGCCGACTGGCGCGGCGCGCTCGACCTGAAAGTCGAGGATTCGACGCTGGCGAAGTCGCCGTTCTGGGGCCACGCGCGCCTGAACGCCGACCGCCGCCACATCTCGAACACCGACGTCGACCTGCACGTGGGTCCGAACGTCATCGCGGCCAAGGGCAGCTTCGGCGCCGGCCGCGACGTGCTCGACTGGCGCATCGACGCCACCCAGCTCGCCGCCCTCGGTCCCGACTTCGGCGGCGTCCTGCGCGGCAGCGGCAAGCTTACCGGCACCATGGACACCCCTTCGCTGAGCGCCGCGCTCGAAGGCCAGAACCTGAAGGTCCTCGGCGCCCACACGCTGCGCTCGCTGCGCGCCAGCGCCAACCTCGGCTCCGGCCGCGGCGGCGCCGATCCCCTGGTCAGCGACATCCAGATCGTGGACTTCGCCAGCGGCGAGACCCGCATCGCCGCCGCCAGCCTGCAGACGAACGGCACGCGCGCCGCCCACACGCTGCGCGCCGCCGCCCGCGGCGACGCTTTCGACGCCCTGGTCGAGGTGCGCGGCGGCTGGAAGGGCAATGCCTGGGACGGCATGCTGGCGACCCTGCAGAACAAGGGGCGCTACGCGATGACGCTGGCGCAGCCGGTGCCGCTGCGCATCGGCGTGGCGCCGGGCGCCGGCGTGACGGGCCTGGCCAAGCCGGAGTCGCTGGCCTTCAACGGCGCCGTCATCCGCCTGCCCTCGGGCACCGTGAACATCGCCTCGCTCACCAAGAACGGCCCGCGTTGGAGCAGCCGCGGCGCCGCGGCCGGCGTGCCGCTGAACTACCTGGCCCAGTTCTCGCCGGCCCTGCGCGAGAACGTCCAGGGCAACCTGACCCTGGGCGCCGACTGGACGCTCGACCTGCGCACCGCCACCGGCACCGGCGGCGCCCCAAGCCTCGCCGGCGGCGTGCACGTGTTCCGCGAGGGCGGCGACGCCATCGTCGGCGCCGACGTGCCGGTGGCCCTGGGCCTGCGCACCTTCGACCTGCGCGCGGATGTCGCGGGCAGCTCGCTGCGCACCCAGCTCGCGCTGGACGGTACCCGCACCGGCAGCGCCCGCGTCGACGGCACGGTCCAGATGCTGGGCGGGCGCGTCGACCGCGACAGCCCGCTGCGCATGACGGCGAACGCCGACATGGCCTCGATCGCCTGGCTGGCGCCGCTGGCCGGCCAGCGCGACCTGGAACTGGACGGCAGCCTGAAGCTGGCGCTGACCGGCGGCGGCACCATCGGCACCCCTTCGCTGAACGGCAGCGTCAACGGCGACGCGCTCGCCGTGCGCTGGCCGGAACAGGGCGTGCGCCTGCGCAACGGCCAGCTGCGCGCGCAACTGGCGGGCGACCGCCTGCAGCTGCAGCGCCTGTATCTGGAGGGTGTGCAGGGCAATGCCACCGCCGACGGCTCGGTACGCTTCGGCGCCGACGGCGCGATGCAGCTGCGCCTGGTGGCGAACAAGCTCGAGGCGCTGTCGCGTCCGGACCGCACCGTGGTCGTCTCCGGCGAAGCCAACCTGGTGCGCGACGCCGAGCGCTTCACGCTCGACGGCCGCTTCAAGGCCGACCGCGCCCTGATCGAGTTCGCGCCGCAGGGACGGCCGACCATGTCCGAAGACGTGATCGTGCTGGGACGCGGCGCACCCGCGGCGCCGCAGAGGAAGGAAGCGGAAGTGCCGCTGTCGATCAACCTGGCCGCCGACCTGGGCGACGACTTCCACCTGCGCGGCCTGGGCATCGACGCCTACCTGGCCGGCAGCGCACGCGTGCGCATGGTCGGCAGCGGCGACCCGCGCGTGAACGGCACCATCCGCGTCGTCAGCGGCACCTATGCGGCCTATGGCCAGAAGCTGACCATCGACCGCGGCGTGCTGACCTTCAGCGGCCGTTACGACAACCCGGCGCTCGACGTGCTGGCCGTGCGCAAGCAGCCCGAAGGCACCCAGCTGAGCGAATCCAATGTCGAGGCGGGCGTGCAGGTGCGCGGCACGGCCCAGTCGCCCCAGGCGCGCCTGGTGTCGACGCCCTCGGTGCCGGACAGCGAGAAGCTCTCCTGGCTGGTGCTGGGCCACGGCATGGAGGGGACCAGCGGCAACGAGAAGGACGTGCTGAGCGCCGCGGCCGGCGCCCTGCTCGGCGGCAAGGGCGGCACCGGCGGCATCACGACCAAGCTGGCCAACTCGCTCGGCGTGGACGAACTCGGCCTGTCCCAGGCCCGCGGCGGCGACGCCGAGGGCCTGGCGAACACGGTGGTCACGGTCGGCAAGCGCATCTCCTCGCGCGCCTACCTCAGCTTCGAACAGGGCGCGACCACGGCCTCGAGCCTGGTGCGCCTGCGCTACAAGCTGAACCCACGCTGGACGCTGCAGTTCCAGACCGGCACGAACACGGCGCTTGACGTGCTGTATGCGTGGGCCTTTGATTGAGAGCGCCTGACCGTCGTGTCATGCGCTCTCAGCCTGCCTGATGCGTGCTTCATGCCTGCCTAGTGCAGGCTCGGCTTCGGATCGGGGACCGGGTCCTCGGTCTGGGGCGTATGGATCGGCGTATGGTGGGGGTGCGGTGCGTCGAAGGGTTCGGGCTGCGGTTCCTCGATCGGCACCGGATCCGGGGCGCGGTGGAAACGTACCGGCATAGGCATCACTGGAATCATGTTCGGGGTCTCCTGGTTCATGGAGTTAACACCTTAGCATGGGTACACGGTGGCCGACGCCCGGATGGCGGCGGCCCCGTCCGCCGGCCCGGCCGGTGCTCGTTTACAATGCCGGCTTCGATTTCTCCCGCTTTCGACCACGATGAACATCACCACCCTCGCCCTGCTGCTCCTGACTCCCATCCTGGTGTGGCGCATCTATGCGCGCCTGAAGACGCAGATGGCGCGCCAGCGTTCGATCATGTCGCGCCACTACACGGGGATCCTGGTGTTCGGGGCCATGATCCTGGTGCCGCTGTCGGAAGTGATCGCACGGCCCATGGAACTGGGCGCGCTGGCGGCCGGCACGGCGCTCGGCGTCTTCTGGGGCCACTTCGGCCTGCGCCGCACGAAGTACGAGGATACCGAGAGTGGTTACTTCTTCACCCCGCCGATGCGGCTCGGGATCGTGATGGCCATGGTCCTGGTGGCGCGCGTGCTCTACATCGGCATCGAGCTGTACACGCTGCAAGGCTCGGGCGCCACGGCGCCGCGCTTCACCGACAGCCCGCTGAGCATGCTGTGCGTGGGGCTGACGGCCGGGTACTTCGTGGCGTATTCCGTCGGGTTGCTGCTGTGGCGGCGCAAGCTGCGCCGGGCGATCGAGCAAGCCTGATCTTCAGATCGGTATGCGGGCGCTACCGGGCCGCTTCCTTGTGCGGCCGCGGGTTTGCGGGCGCACGCATTATTCGCACCGGTTCCGTGTTTGCACATTCTGCACCGCGTGGGCACAGGTGCCCACCCTACGGGGGCGCGACTGATCCGCTGTCAGCACCAATAGCGACGACCGTAGGGTGGGCGCTCCGTGCCCACGCGGAAGCATGAGCAGATGGAACGGCGTTTCGGTCGAAACGGAAACGACGCACCAGCGGATGTAAAGGCGTTCACGAAACGCATCCATCATCCCGCAAACAAAAAAGGGGCCCGCCGGGCCCCTTCTGCTTTACGCGGCGTTCGCCTCTTCCTTCCTTCTCTGCAGCACGAAGATCGGCTGCGGGCACACGGGCGCACGTCATTGTTCGCGCTGGTTCCGTGTCGGCATGCCCTGCACCGCGTGGGCACGAGTGCCCACCCTACGGGTGCGCGACTGATCCGCTGTCAGCACCGATAGCGACGACCGTAGGGTGGGCACTCCGTGCCCACGCGGAAGCATGAGCAGATGGAACGGCGTTTCGGTCGAAACGGGAATGACGAGCCAGCGGATCCAAGGCGTTCACGAAACGCATCCATCATCCCGCAAACAAAAAAAGGGGCCCATCGGGCCCCTTCGCTCTTACGCGGCTTTCGCCTCTTCCTTCCTTCTCTGCAGCACGAAGATCGGCTGCGCCCACTGCACGTCCTTCTTTTTCTTGCTCGTGATGAGCGTCAGTTCCGAAGGGTCGTACACGTCGGTGTTGTGGGTGAGCGGCGTGGTCATCAGGTACTGGGCGTCGGTGTTCTTGAGGAACTCGCCGACCAGCTGGATGTTGCGGATGTCCAGGTGCGCGAAGGGTTCGTCGATGAAGACGAAGCCGCCCGAGCCCTCTTCCGACTTGAGCAGGCCAATCAGGAGCACCAGCGACTTCATGACCTGCTGGCCGCCCGAGGCTTCGCCGTCGTTCATGCCGATCTGGTCCTTGCCGTCGAACTTGAAGCGCACGTGCAGGCCGGCCTGGGCCAGTTGCACGTCGTCGTTCTCCAGGCGCACCGGGTCGGCCTGGACGTCGATGCCGGCCAGTTCGCCCAGCTCCTTGATGTTCTTCGAGTAGGTCTTGATCGTGTAGCGCAGGCGCTCGATGTAGGCGCCGCGGGCGTTCGCCGTGGCCTCGATCGCGCGGTTGTTCTGGTAGCGGCGCTCCTCGGTCTCGCTCTGGCGGCCGGCCAGTTGCTCGTTCAGGCGTGCGTACTGGTCGATGACGGTGGAGTCCTGCTCCCAGTCGTCGCGCGCCAGCGCGTGCTCGAGCGAACCGAGGCGCAGGTTGACCTGGTGCGCGTTCTGGTGCTGGGACACCAGGGCCGCGCGCCGCGCCGGGTTCTTCCAGGCGGCCGGGATGCTGCGCCAGCCGCGGCGCATTTCCAGCAGGGCCTTGGCGTGCTCGGCGCGCTGTTCGATCTGGCGGCGGTGGTTGAGGCGCAGGCCCGCTTCCGCTTCCGACAGCGCCATGCGCGCGTTCTGCCACACGGTGTCGGCGCGGGTGCGCGCGACCGTCGCGTTCTTGGTGAGCGTTTGCAGTTCGCCCAGGCGGGCGCCGACTTCCAGGCGCTCGGCCTTGAGCGGCGCAATGCTGCGCAGGGCCTCTTCGAACTCGGCCTGGCGCGCCGCCAGTTCCTTGGCCGCGTCGACGCCGGCGATGCGCGCCTTCAGGGCGCCCACTTCCGAGGCCAGCTTGCTGATGGTGAGCGTGAGCGCGTCTTCCTTGGCTTCCAGGCCCGGCAGCGCCTTCTGGATCGCTTCCAGGCGCTGGGTCTTGCCGGCCGCGCCGAAACGGTAGCGCGAAGGCTCGACGTACAGCGAGCGGCCGCCGCGGCGTTCGCGGTGGTAGGCGTCCGGCGTGATCCACTCGTCCGAACCCGACTTGAAACCGGCATCGACCGAGTCGACGCGGTCGATGCGCGCCAGCTGGTCGATCAGCCAGGACGGCGCCGGGGCCGAGAAGTGCACCACCGACAGCAGGCTGTCGTCCTTCATCTTCGGGGCTTCGATGCAATCCGGGACGATGAAGTGGCGGTAGCGTTCCTTCTCCGCCAAGCGATACGCCGCCGGCGCATCCTTGGCGCGCTCGAGCAGCACGACCGATGCGTAGCCGCCCAGCACACCCTCGACCGCGCCCTGCCATTTCGGGTCCGTCACTTCGACGATGTCCGACAGCATGGCGTGCGGGATGCCCTCGTCGCGCAGGGCGCGGCGCATCTGGCGCTGGGCTTCCGGTTCCGGCATCGCGCTCTTGCCCTGCAGGGCCGAGATGGTCTGCATCTCGATGGCGATCTTCGCGGAGACGGACTCGCGCGCGGCCTTCTGGCGCGCCAGTTCGGCTTCCTTCTCTTCCAGTTGCGAGGCCACTTCGGCGATGTCGGCGCCGGCGTCGGCCGCCAGTTTCTGCAGGCGCTCCTTCTGCTCCAGCAGGTTTTCCAGCGGCTTGATCTTCTGGTTGACGGCCGTCAGGCGGCCCGCCAGTTCCGTGCCTTCCTGCTCCAGCCTGGTTTCCAGCTGCTGGGCTTCGGTCAGCGCGCGCTGCTGGGCGGCCAGGGCCTGGCGCTTCTCGGCCAGCTGGCTGTCCGCCTGCTGCATGGGTTTGCGCTGCTCGCGCAGGTGACGGCTCATCGCGGCGGCTTTTTCGCGCGCCTCGTGGTATTCCAGGCTAGGCAGCACTTCTTCGCGCAGCTCGCGCTTTTCCTTGTGCAGGTCTTCCCACTGGTGGTAGTTGGCCACGCGCAGGCGCAGGCCCTCGAGGTTGATGCGCGAGGTCTCGAGTTCCGCCTCGAAGCGCTTCAGTTCCGTCTCGGTGTCGCGCTGGTGGCGCTTGGCTTCGTCGTAGGCGTCCAGCACTTCCTTGTCGCCGAAGACCTGGAACACCAGGTCGAGCAGCTGGCGCGGCGCGTATTCGCACAGCTTGTCGGTCTCGCCCTGCTCCAGGGCCAGCACCTTCGACATGGCCGGCGACAGGCCCGCCGATGCCAGGCGCTTGCGGTAGTTTTCCACGCCCAGCCAGTCGGTCGCTTCCGTCACTTCCTCGATCTCGACGTTCCCGGGGCGCATCAGGTACTGGCGCTTCCAGTCGCCGCCGTTCTTCTGCACCTGGCAGAACAGGGTCACTTCGTCGTCGCTGAAGAAGCCCGAGTGGCGGAAGGGACGGTTCGAGAGCTGGCGTCCGACCGGCTTGTTGTCGACCACGGCGCGCAGCCAGGCGCTTTGCTGGCCCGAGTGGCGCGCATAGTGCTTGTAGGTGCGGCCCATCGAGCAATCGAGGCCGAACAGGGTGCGCAGCGCGTCGAGCAGCGTGGTCTTGCCGGAGCCGTTCTGGCCGGCGATGGTGATGATCTTGGCGTCGAGCGGGATGTTCTTGATCCGCTGCCAGTAATCCCAGTGGACCAGTTCGAGTGATTTAATGTGGAACATGGTGTCTCAGTTCGCTCAGCTTGGATTATCGAGAGGCTCGGCATCGAGCTCGGCGTCGTTGGCGGCGTCAGCCGCGGTGCGGCGCACAGCCGCCAGCGGGGCCCGCTTGAACACGTCCGACAGGGCGCCGTTGATGATGCGCTCCTTGAGCAGGTCGGTGTCCATCATCAGGTCGAGCAGCGGGCCTTCCAGGATCACGTCGCCGCGGCGCTCGATGAAGCCGAGTTTCGAGAGCACGCCCAGGTTCATGTCCATGCGCGTCTTCTTGCCCAGCTTGTCGCCGAAGTCCGACAGCAGCGCGGTGTAGGAGATGCCGATCGAAGTGTCCTCGGCGCGCGGGATCGGCGCGTCCTTGTCGAACATGTCGGTCTGGTCGTCCACCACCGTGGTGTGGGTTTCCTGGCGCTCGCGCTTGGGCAGGATGATCTGGGCCCACAGCACCACCAGCAGGGCCACGCCGTCGCGCGTCAGGCCGAAGTTATTGTTCTGCCAGATGTCCTTGGCGCCGAAGATCTTCGGCTCGACATTCCTGTGCAGCGCGATCGTCACATGGTCGGCATACACGTTGTCGAGGAGCTTGAGGCCCGATTCCAGCAGGCGCTTGTCGACTTCGGCGCGGAAGGTCTCGTCCGACAGCGCGCGCTTGACCATCTTGTCGTCGCGGCGCAGGGTCTGGTGCGTGAGCAGGCGGGCAATCAGGATTTGTGCATCGTCATTCATTCGGCGTGCCGCTTTCGAGATCTAAATCTAGTGAGAGGGTTGCAAAGGACATGGCGGCCACTTCCGGATCGTCGAGCTTGACCATTTCGTCGCGTGCTTCGAACTTGATCGGCAGGCGCGCCAGTTCCGCGGTGGCGCCTTGCAGGCTGGCCTCGGCGGCGTCGCCCAGCAGCGGCAGCAACGAGGCGCGGTAGGAGGCGACGGCGAACGAGGCCGGCAGCAGCGACTCGTGCAGCTCGACCTTCTTCGGGCCGATCTCGGAAAACTCGGGGAAGTTGCCGAGGTTGGCGAAGTCGGCCAGCTTGGTGATCCAGTCGTCGAGTTCGGCCTGCATCGCCGGGTTGTCGTTGATGGTCAGCGGCGCATCCTGGCCGCTCGGCAGGCCTTTCGGGCCGACGACCACCACGCGCTCGGCGAGCAGTTCGGTCTCGGCCACGTCGATCATCTCGGCCGGCGTGCCGAACAGCGGCACCACCGGGCGGTCGATCGCGCCTTCGGCCAGGCTGGCCAGGTCCTCGTACGCCAGCAGCCAGCGTTTCACGTCGGTCGTCGACAGGCCCGACTGGCCCAGGTGCACGCGCTGGCGCTCGATCTGGTTCAGGGCGCGCGAGAACATGCCCTGCATGTTGAGCAAGGCGCTTTGCGCACGGCCGATCGCCTGCGCCGCCTTGTGGGTCGCGGCATCGGCGTGCGGATCAAGGGTGATGGCGCGCAGGATCACCGAGCCCTTTTCCACCCAGTCGCAGGCCATGTGCCACTTCGCCTGGGAATTGCGCAGCTTGAATTCGGAACCCGAGGCGATGGCGTCGCGGAACTCCTCGGTCAGTTCGACCAGGCGGCCCAGCAGGTGCTTGAGCTGCTCGACGGTGACGCCGCCCACGGCCTGGGCGCCGGCCACCTGCGACAGCAGGAAGCCCATCTCGGCCTCGTCGTCCTCGGGCTTGCCCAGCGCCAGCAGGGTGTCGAGCGCGGACAGGACGTTCCTCGCCAGCGGCGTGATGCGGTAGACGCCGTTGGGCGCGTCCCAGGCCAGCAGGCCATGGGTGCGCAGGCGGTTCAGCACCGTTTCCAGGCTTTCGGGAATCAGGTAGGCCAGCTTCTGGTTGATGTCGGCACGCGAGAAGGCCGAGCTGGCGGTGTCGGCGGCCAGCTCGCGCAGCACCAGCAGACGCACCAGCACGCCGTCCTGGCTGCCGTGGAACAGCGCCGAGAAGGCGGACAGCATGGGCTGCGCCTTCTTGAGGTGAAACACCTGCTCGATTTCGTCCGGCGCGATGCCGGAATGGAAATGCGCCTGGAGCGGGTCGAGCTCGTCCTGCGCAATGCCATGGGGTTCCGCGGCGAGGGCCGCCTGTGTGTCGATCATCGTTGGGATACCAGTCTGCAAGCGGACCGCACTGCCTGAGCAGGCAAGTCGAAGTGTCCGCGGGGGGCGCCAGTATAACAGTTCGGGCTGCTTAATCGGCAGCAATATTCCGTCGCGGAGCGGCCGGTTTTGTACAAACGACACAACCGCGGGGCGCCCGGGCATGGGCACGGAAACCAGAAGTCAAGCTTCTGGGACGCCTTCTTTTATGAGATTTTCATATATATGCATGGCAAGTTGACACGACAGCAAGGTGGTGTGAGCCTGTCGGCGGACCGGGAACGGATGTGCATCTCCGCGGTCCGGCGCGCTGCGAAACGACGGCGCAGCGCGGCCACGACACGTGCCGTCGAACTTGAGAGGAGAGAACAATGAACAAGAAACTTGCCACCCTGATGTTTGCCATCGGCCTGGGCGCGGCCGCCGGTCCGGCCTTTGCATGGAACTGCAAGGAAGTTTGCTCCGAGGACTACTATTACTGCGTCACCAACGGCGGGACGGACTGCATTGCCGAACGTATCGAATGCTGGAACAGGCTCTGCGAGGGCGTGTACTGATCGGCTGGCTGCCGAGCGTGAAAAGCCGTTGCCCGCCAGGGCCCTCGGCTTTTTCATTGGCGTGCCCGATATGGGCATAGCCGCACTATTACGGTAGAACAAGGGAGAGCGAACAATGAACAAGAAAGTCGCTGCGCTACTGTTTGCAGTCGGCCTGGGAGCCGCGTCGAGCCCGGCGCTGGCCAGCTGTGAATACTATTGCTCGTCGGACTACCGCTACTGCATCGAGAGCGGCGTGCCGTCGGCCGATTGCGAAGCCGAGCGCATGGCTTGCCTGCGCGACATGTGCGGATACGATTACTGACCTTCTTCCGGCGCCATGTGCGCCGGCGCAGAGCCGCCGCCCCCCCCGGGATGGCGGCTCTTTTTCATTGACGCGCATCGTCGCGCGGCCGATTCCGACGTCCTGCGGGCGGCGAGGCCGCGACGGGGGCAGTCAGGCCAGCTTCCTCATGCCATTCTCATATCCATGCATAGCGGTTTGACACGTTCCTGCACGGATGGGAGTCTTGAACAATTGGTATTTACAGCGAGAAAAACAGTACCTGGACAGCCAGCAGGTCGGAAAGGGTACGGCGGTGGTCGCGATACGACGGCGCGGCGCGGCCGCAATGACACCGTCGAACAAGGAGGAGAAAACAATGAACAAGAAAATTGCTGCGCTGCTGTTTGCCATCGGCCTGGGAGCGGCTTCGAGCCCGGTAGTGGCCGCCAGCTGCAAATACGCTTGCGCGGCGGAATACAACCATTGCGTCGACAGCGGAAGGCCACTCGAAGAATGCACCGCCGAGCGCGCCGAATGCTGGGAATTGTTCTGCGGTCCCACCTACTGATCCGGACGCTGCCGGGCACGCAAGCCGACGCCGCTGAGCGACCGGGTTTTTATTGGCGTGCCTGACGCGGACACAGCCGTCATATCACCGTTGAACACACGAAGGAGAGCACCATGAACAAAAAGATTGCCACCCTGCTATTTGCGATTGGCCTCGGAGCAGCATCGAGCCCGGCCTTGGCCAGCTGCCAGTTCTACTGCGCTTCGGACTATGGTTACTGCATCGATAGCGGCGTGCCAAGGGCCGAATGCGATGCCGCGCAAATCGCCTGCCTGCGCGACATGTGCGGCTACGATTACTGATGACCATCCGGCGCCCTGCGCGCCGGCGTAGAGCCGCCATTCCCCTGCGTGGCGGCTCTTTTCATTGATACAAGCTTATTTACGCGTAATCCGGGTGATCGTCTGGTCGATCGTGTCGCGCTCGTCCTCGAAGCGCAATTTCACCGGATACCACTCCTGGGACGGCGCCAGCCAGATCTCGACGCTGTCGCCGCGGCTGTCGCGCGGCTCGCGTTTCACATGGATGGTGTCCAGTTCGCCCATCGCCGTGCGGATCTTTTCCTGCTTGACGACCTTGAAGGTCCAGGGCTCGGCGTCACGGCGCCCGGCCACCACGAAGGTCCATTCGCTGCCCGGCTTGAATTTCGCCTCGCCGGCGGCGCGCGCCACGGCGGCCAGTTGCCAGGTGATCGAGGCGCGGTCCTGCTCGCCGCCCTTCATCGTGGTGGGCTGCTTGGCTTCGGTAAACACGATCGTCCTGGCCTCGCGGTCGAAGGTCGTGGTGGTGGCGTCCTTGCGATAGCGCTTTTCGGTGAAGGTGTCGGGGGCCAGGCCATAGGCGTCGATGACGCCCTGGCTGCGGTATTCGTTCAGCTTGCCCAGCAGGGCCACGCGCGCCTCGACATTGACGTCGTACTTGCCCTCGCCGGCGCGCCAGGTGATCAGGGCGTCGCCCTTCAGGCCGATGCCGCGCTGCTGGGCGCTCAACTCATAGGCCAGGTCGGCCGAAGGCGGCAGTTCGACCGCGCGTTTCACGGGCGCGGCCGGGGCGGCGCCGGCGGTGTTCAGGCTCAGGGCCAGCAGGCCGGCGCTGGCCGCGGTGGCATAGCGCATCAAGAGGTTGCTTCGCATTATCATTTTCCTGTATCGGTGAAGGCTATATTATTCACGGTTTGCGTGGTGACTGCACCGTTGGCCTCCGTATTGCGAATCTGCACCGGATACCAGCCTCGCGCCGGCGCCAGCCAGACGTCCAGGCGCGAGCGGTAGGAGCCTTCTTTTGGCGGACGCGACAGGTGCCAGGTCTGCAGACGGCCGAGCTTGGTATCGATCTCTTCCTGGCCCACCACGACGAAGCGGAAGACGGCGGCGTCGCGGTCTTCGCCCACCTGGATGTCTATATCGCCCGTCAATTGTCCGACATCGCCGCGCGCGATGGCGGCCAGTTGCAACGGGACACTGGCCTTGTCCTGCGCGCCCGGCATCAAGGGATAGGATTTCTGCGAGGCCGAGAAGGTGATCTTGTTGCCGCTCCAGTCGAAATGGGTGGCGGTCATGGCGCGGCCGCGGCGCTTTTCCGTCATCTTCACGGGCGCGAACCCGGTCGCGGCGACCGCTCCTTCGCTATTGAGCACCGCCAGGTTGACCCGGGTGAACACGACGCGGATGCCGGCCTCGAACGTGATGTGATAGGTGTCCTCGCCATAGCGCCAGGCCAGCTGCGCTTCGCCGCTCCACTGGGTGCCGTCCGCGTCGGTCCGGGCAACGTCCATCGTGATCGCGGCCGGCGGCGGCATGTCGACCTTGTAGCGGCGCGGCTCGGGCGGCGGCGGCGCGGCGGGCGCCGGTTCGGGCGGGGCGGGTTCGAGCGCCGCGGTGGCCGGGGCCGGCGGCGCGCCGGATGCGGGCTTGCCTTCGCCGACACCGCCCTCCCCGGGCGCGACCGGCGGGCCGATGGCGTCGTCGGCCAGCACCGGCCCGGCCTCGATCGGCAGCTCGGGAAGCGCGGGCAGCGGCGGCGGGGGCAGCGGCTTCGGCGGCGGCGCCGGCGGCAGCTCGGGCGGCGGCGGTGGCGCGGGCTCGCGCAGCAGGCGGGTCTGGACCATGTCCATGCCGGCCGGCGGCGCCATCACGCGCGGCATGCCGGCATAGCCTCCCATCCAGGCGAACAGCAGCGCATGCAGCAGCACCACGAGTGTGCCCAGCAGCAGCGCGCGGCGCCGTGTGGAAATGTAGGAAACGATACCCATGACCCTAGTGTAACGCTCCGCGCCCCTGCTTGCCGTCCAGCAGCTAGCGGCCAGCCTTTGAACGACTGTTATTTATCTGCTACGCTAGGACGACAATCAAGCGGCGACAACCAACGGAGACCACCATGCTCAAACCTCCCTCGCAGAATATGCCAGGCATGACGGACACGCTCGAGTTCGTGAAGAATTTGTGGGGCAGTATGAATGTGCCCGGCGTCGGCATGCCCGGGATGCCCGGCATGGGGTCGGCCGGCCTGTCCACGGACGAGCTCGACAAGCGGATCACCGACCTGAAGGCGGTCGAGAACTGGCTCAATCTCAACCTGTCGATGCTGCGCACCTCGATCCAGGCGCTCGAAGTGCAGCGCGGCACCATCGCGGCGCTCAAGTCGATGAGCGACAGTATGGTCCAGGCCATGGGCAAGCAGGGCGACCAGACCGCTTCGGTCCCGCCCTTCTCCGCCTTCTTCGCGCCCTCCGGCGCCCAGGAGGCCGGCACCAGCATGCCCGGCGCCGGCGCCGATCCCGCAGCGACGGCGGAATCGGCCATGCCGGCCGCCGTTGCATGGTGGAATCTGCTGCAGGAACAGTTCCGCCAGGCTGTGGCCAGCACCATGCCGGCCGACGCAGGCGCCAATCCCGAGGCCAAGCCGGCCAAGGAGCAGCCCGCCAAGGAACCGACCGACATGGGCGGCGCGCGCCAGAATCGCACGAAAGCCGACAAAAGCTAATCCTTGCAGCATTAGTACACGGTCGCCAGCCCTTCATTTGATTTGACGGGCATCACACACGCCCCAGCCGTGCTGAACTGGAAGCACGGCCGGGGCGCTTGACTTTCGACGCTGTTAACGTTTCCGGTCCGCATGTTTTTCGTGGGGGCTGGCCATGTCCACTGTCGATTTTTCCCATCTGACGGCCGCGCAAGTGGCCGACCTGCGGCGCAAGCTCGAGAGCGCCGGCTGCACCGTGCCGCCGCACGCCGGCACGCTCGCGGAACTGGACGACGCGATCGCCGCCTTCCGCAGGCAGCAGGGCATCGCGACCGGCGGCCCGCTCGACGAAGCGACCTGGCGCCGCCTCGACGCCCAGAGCGGCAGCGTGTTCAGCGAAGTCTTCCAGAACGAGCTCGACCTGCTGCGCCCGCGCGCGGACGGCAACCCGCAACAACTCATGCCGGCCTGCTCCGCCGAACTGCTGCAGCGCTCGCACGGGGCGGCGCTGAGCGGGCTGGCGCTGTCCGGTGGCGGCGTGCGCAGCGCCACCTTCAACCTCGGCGCCCTGCAGGCGCTGGCCGAATTGCGCCTGCTGCGCGACTTCGATTATCTGTCGACGGTGTCGGGCGGCGGTTTCATCGGCGGCTGGCTCTCGAAGTGCATCCGCGAACGCCAGGGCGACGTGCGCGCGGTCGAGGCCATGCTCACGCCCGGCGCCAGCAGCCAGGCCGTGGCCGCGGAACCGGTGGAGATCCAGTTCCTGCGCCAGTACAGCAACTACCTGACGCCGAAGAGCGGGACCTTCAGCGCCGACACCTGGACCCTGATCGGCACCTACGTGCGCAATACCTGCCTGAACCTGGCGATGCTGGTGGCCTGGCTGTGCGCGCTGCTGGTGCTGCCGCGCTTCGCGGTCTGGGCCGTGCACCGCATCGTCAAGCCGGGCGGTCCCTGGGCCGCCTGGTCCGACGCCGCCTGGCTGCTGGGCATCGCCCTGTTCCTGGGCGCCGTCTTCTGCATCGCGCTGAGCATATCCAGCAAGCCGGAAAGCTCGCGCGGCCTGCGCCGCTTCCCGCTCGAACAGGGAGCGGTGCTGGTCTGCATCAACCTGCCGCTGCTGGCGGCCGGCTTCCTGGTCAGCATCGGGCTGTGGCGCCACGGCGGCGTGGTGCCGGCGATCTGGGAACACGGCCTGCCGGCGCGCTTCGAGGGCTGGGGCCTGGCCTGGCTGCTGGTGCCGGGCCTGGTCTACTTCATCGTCTGGGCCAGCGGCTGGTACCTGGCGCACGACCGCACCAGTCCCTACCGGAACGTGGGCTATATGGTCTGCGGCGCCGGCGCCGCGGCCGTGCTGGCCATGTCGCTCAAGGCGGCGCTGACCTTCGCGCCGGACACCGTGGCCCACCTGATGCCCTTGAAGTGGGCGCAGCTGCTGGCCTGGCCGCTGATCCCGGCGATGATGGCGGCGCTCCTGGTCGGCGCCGGCGCGCTGGCGCTCGAACGGCGGCTCGGGCGCGGGCGCTGCATCCCCGATGTCTCGCGCGCCGAACTGCAGGAAGGCTTCAGCCACTTCGCCTGCGCCATCGGCGCGCTGGCCGTGGGCACCCTGCTGCTGCTGGCGGGACTGTCGCTGCTGCCGAATCCCCAGCAGCACCGGATCCTGAACAACGCGATCGCGCTGGCGAGCTTCGGCATGCCCCTGATGATGACGCTGTTCTCGGTGACGATGACGCTCATGATCGGCCTGATCGGCTCGCTCTACAGCGACGCCAGCCGCGAGTGGTGGAGCCGCCAAGGCGCCTGGTCCTCGATCTTCTCGCTGGTCTGGGTGGCGATGTTCGGCGTGGCCTTCTTCGGGGCGCCGCTGCTGCACTGGGCCTGGCTCACGTTCGACCCGCTCGCCAACGCCGGCACCGCGATCGGCTGGCTGGTGATGACCTGGCTGGGCCTGAAGGCCGGCAGCGGCAGCGCCACCGGCTCCCCGGCCGGCAACTGCGCCAAGCGCGAGCTGGTGGCGCGCCTGGCGCCCTATTTCTTCACCGTCGGCGTGTTCGCGCTGCTCTCCAGCCTGGTCCAGGCCAGCGTCGCCATGCCCGACCCGCGCTGCCCGAAACCGATCTCCCTGCCCTGCATCTACGCCGCCCATGCGAACGCCACGCTGGAAACGAGCGGCAGCACCCTCCTGATCGCCTTCGGCTTCTTCCTGGGCGCGGCCCTCCTGCTCGGCTGGCGCGTCGACATCAACAAATTCTCGCTCTACATGCTGTACCGGAACCGCCTGGTGCGCGCCTATTTCGGCGCCAGCAGCCGCACGCGCAAACCGCATCCCTTCACCGGCTTCGATCCGGACGACGACCCGCAACTGGCCGACATGGCCGACCAGCGTCCCTACCACATCGTCAACACGGCGCTGAACCTGGTCAGCGGCGAGGAACTGGCCTGGCAGACGAGAAAAGCCGCCTCCTTCGTGTTCACGCCACGCTTTTGCGGCTTCGAGATGCCGTTGATGCCGGCCCAGGGACCGAAGCAGGGCCTGCGCGACGCCCAGCGCGGCGCCTACCGGCCGACCCGCGAGTACGCCTCCAAGGCCGGCGCGTCCGACATCGACGACACCGTCCGCCTGGGGATGGCGGTGGCGCTCTCGGGCGCGGCGGCCAGCCCCAACATGGGCACGCACTCCTCGCCGCCGCTGAACTTCCTGATGACGATGTTTAACGTGCGCCTGGGACGCTGGTGCCCCAACCCGCGCAAGGCGACCTGGACCCACTCCTCGCCCGGCATCGGCCTGTTCAGCCTGATCTCCGAACTGTTCGGCATGACCAACGCCGACGCCAACTACGTCTACCTGTCCGACGGCGGGCATTTCGAGAACCTCGGCATTTATGAATTGGTGCGGCGGCGCTGCCGCCTGATCGTCGCGGTGGACGTCGCCAGCGACCGCGAGATGGCCTTCGAGGACCTGGGCAACGCGATCCGCAAGTGCGCCACCGACCTGCACGTGAGCATCGAGCTGGACGTGTCGAAGATGGACCTGAAGGCCGGCACCAGCCTGTGCGGCGGCAGCTGCGCGGTGGGCGCGGTGCGCTACAGCCATGTCGACCCCGGCGGCGTCGACGGCACCCTCCTGTACATCAAGCCGGCCATCGTCGGTTCGGAAAACGCGGACGTGCTCAACTACCGCAAGGCTCATCCCGACTACCCGCACCAGAGCACCGCCGACCAGTGGTTCGACGAGGCCCAGTTCGAGAGCTACCGGGCGCTGGGCTACCACATCGTCAAGGCGGCGCTGGCCGGCGCGGCGGCGGCGTCGCGGCGCGCGGACGGCGGGCACGATGTGGCGAAGCTGTGCGCGCACCTGCTGCGCGAGCATGGACTGGCGCCGGCGCCAATCGTGCCGGCAAGGCCGGCGTGCGGATGCGGCACGCAAGGCGTGTGCGGCTGCGGGCGCGATGCGTTCAGATAGATCCGTAGGGTGGGCACCCCGTGCCCACGCGGAACGCGGCACATTGTTTGCGCGGCGACGGTTGACACAATGCGCACATTACAACGGTTCCGGGGATGCCCCATTCACGGTTCCGTCGTTGCCGATTGGTTTGATGCCACGATTACCCGGGAACGCAAACGCACGTACCGCGTGGGCACAGAGTGCCTACGCCGGCCGCGCCCACCCTACGAATTACGGTGCGGGCTCCGGTGGCGGTGACGCGTCCGCCGGGGTCGCCTCTTCCACTTTCGGCGCCAGCCCCGCCAGTTGCTCCATCAGCTGCGCGAAGCGCGGCTGCCCCGGCTGCAGGCGGTCGACGTGGGCCAGCACCTCGTGCGCCTCGGCCGCGAGCAGCGCGTCGTAGCCCTTCTCGCGCATGTGCGACACCAGCACCTGGGCCGCGTTGAACAGGATGCGCTGGTTGTTCGGCAGTTTTTCGCGCGCGCTGCGCATCCACTTGACGGCCTCGCCCAGCTTGCCGGTCTTCCAGAGCAGCACGCCCTGGTTCATCAGGTCCGAGGCTTGCTTCTTCGCGGCGCGGATCAGCTCCTCGCCCTCCTCGCCCATGCGCGCCTTTTCAAAAATCGCTTGGACCTCGTCCAGCAGCACCGCGTTGTCGTGGTTGTTGCGGGTGACGTAGCACAGCAGCTCGACCGGCGCTTCCTTGACGCCGACGGCGAACAGCAGCGTGGCCATTTCCAGGCAGGTCGGCACGTCGGGGCGTTCGGGGCGCGCGTCCAGCAGGGCCTCGAGTTCGTCGCCGGCCTTGCGCGCGAGGCGGTAGTCGCCGCTCTCGTGGTAGACCAGGCCCTCGGTGATCTTGGCGCGCAGGCCGATGTCGGCATGCTCGGCGCCGAACTCGCGCTGCGCCGTCGCCAGCTGCGCCAGCGCTTCCTTCGGGTCGTTCTTCAGGCCGCACACCCGCGCCAGCCCGAGGTAGGCGTCGGGCGTCTTGCGCACCGAGTACTCGCCGACCGCGATGCATCTGCGGAAGGCCTTCTCGGCCAGCGCCACGTTGCCCAGCTTCAGGCAGATCGTCCCGAGCTTGCGCTGGCGCGGCACGGAATTGGGCGAGAGCCTGGCGGCGCGCTCGAGGATGGAACAGGCCTCCTCCAGCTTGCCCATGTTCTGGTAGACCTGGGCCAGCTGGTCGTAGGCGTCGATGTAGTAGCGGTTCTCGGCGATCACGCCGAGGAACATCTGGCGCGCCTGCTCCAGTTCGCCGTTGGCCATGCGGATCTTCGCCAGGCCGGCGCGCGCCCACTGGTATTCGCGCTGGGCCAGCACGCGCTCGTAGGCTTCGCGCGCCCGTTCCGGCTCGCCGCTTTTCTCCATCAGGCGCGCCTTCATGCGCAGCAGCTCGATCTCGTGCACGCGGCTGGCCGCGATCTGCTCGTCACACAGGCGCGCCGCGCGCAGGTAGTCCTTCTCGGCATAGGCCTGGTCGATCGGGCGGAACACCTGCTTGCGGTGCCAGGCGCGGTTCAGGCGCGTGAGCAGCACGCCCTCGGTGATCGGCTTGACCAGGTAGGCGTCGGGCTGGTGCTCGGCCGCGCCCATGACCGACTCGACGCTCTTCTCGGCCGACACCATCATCCACACGCTCGAGGGCAGCAGCAGGTTGCGCACGCGCGCTTCCTCCAGCACCTGCTGGCCGTTCTTGCCGTCGCCGAGATTGAAGTCGCACAGCACCACGTCGTAGCGGATCTTCGCCAGCAGGGCGATCGCCTCGCCGCCGCTGGCCGCCTGGTCGATGTTGCGCGCGCCCAGGCTGCGCAGGCTCTCGCGCAGCAGCTGGCGCACGCCGACGAAGTCGTCGACCACGAGGTAGTTCTTGCCGGCCCAGTCGATCTGCTCGGCCTTGCGCTCGACAGGCTGGCTCATGGCTTGCTGATTGGGTTGCATCATGGCAGGGTCAGCACGAAGCAGCCGCCGCCGAGCCGCCCGCCGTTCTCGAGACGCACCCCGCCCGTGCGGCCGCGGTGGCGGTGCATGCGCGCTACTTCGCGCGCGAAGTACAGGCCCAGGCCCGCGCTGTTGGTCAGGAAGTTGACGCCGCTGGCGACCCCGCTCAGGGCCGCGGCGCCGGCGTCCAGCAGGGACTGCGGATAGCCCTCGCCATTGTCCTCGACGCGGATCTCGAGCAGCTCGCCGTCCTGGCGCAGCGCCAGGCGGATGCGGTCGCGCGTGTAGTTCACCGCGTTGTTGACGGCGTGCGAGACCACGCCGACGATCAGGTCCTCGTCGAGGTGCCAGATGAGCTCGGGGTCGACCTCGATGTCCAGCGCGATCCCGCGCGCCTGCAGCAGCACCCGGCTCAGCGCCGCCACCTGCTCGACCAGCTCGCCGGCCGCGATCGGCTGCACGTCGAAGGGATATTCCGGCTGGCCGACCTGCTTGTACAGGGCCAGCAACTGCATCAGGTTATCGTTCAGGCGGCGCGTCTGGTACAGCATCTGCGCCATCTGCGGATACGCCTTCTCGGTTTGCGGCGAAGCCTCGTCGAGCAGGCGCTCGAGCGTCCCCGAGAGCACGCTGATCGAGTTCTTCATGTCGTGCGCGGTCGAGGCCAGGAACAGCGCGAGCTGCTGGGAATGTTGGGTGTCGTCCATGCGCCGGCGCCCTCCTTCCGGCGCAAAAGTTGCCATCAGCCAATTATACGCACAGAAGGCGGCGTGGTCGCCTTGCGCGTACGCAGGCGGTTCTTAATCTGGCATGAGAAGCTGCGGAGCGCGGCTGGTGCGGCGCGCGCGCAACACGAAGCGGGCCGGATCGAGGGCGTCCACCAGCGACGTCTCCAGCGGCAGCGGCTCGTTTTCCAGGCGCGCGGCCAGCAGTTCGGCGCACAGCGGCGCCCAGATCAGGCCGCGCGAGGCATAGCCGAGCAGGCCGTAGAGGCCCGCGTGGCGCGGCACGTCGCGCAGGCGCTCGGTGCTGCCGGCCGCCTCGAAATCGGGCAGCGCGCCCACCAGCGGCAGGCGGTCCGGGGCCACGCAGCGGAAACCGACCCGCCCTTGCAGCGGCGCGCCGGCGCCGGCGCCGGGATTGGATACCAGCGCCTGCAGGCGCTCGATGTTCTCCTGCTGGCTGGCCGCGCGCAGGCCAGGGTCGGCATCGAGGTCGTAGGTGGCGCCGGCGCAGGCGACGCCGTTCGCGGCCGGGGTCAGGTAGGCCTCGCGGCACAGCACGAAAGGCAGCGCCGGCAGCGTTGTCGCATCGAGGTGGGTCACCTGGCCGCGCAAGGCCGCCAGCGGCAGCCGCGCCGCCTGGTCGAAGCGGGTCGATGCCGCGCCGCCGGCCAGCACCACGGTCGGGGCCTGGGCAATCGCGGCGCCGTCGCTCCCCCGCACCAGCCATTCTCCTTCGCCCCGTTCCAGGCTCACGCTGCCGACATCGAAGCGCTGCAGCAGGCGCTCGCCGCAGGCCTCCAGCATGGCCGCGCAGACGCTGCCCGGCCGCGCCCAGCCGCCCTGGCGGAACAGCCAGGCCCCGTCCGGGGCCGGCAGGCCGAGCAGGGCCTGCGCTTGCGACCCTTCCAGCCACTCGGCAAACTCGCGCGGATAGGCGCCGGCGGCGGCGATGGTGCGCGACACCCGCGCGTGGTCCGCGTCGCGTGCGAGCTGCATCACGCCGCAGGCCGCGCCCTCGATCGCACGCCCGATGCCGCCGATGCTGTCCCAGTAGCGCAACGCATACAGGTAGGCCGCGCGCGTCAGGCGGGTCGGAATATTGTCGTCTTTCGAGAGCAGCGGCATGAAGATGCCGGCCAGGTTGCCCGAGGCCTCCATCGCCACCAGCGGGTGACGCTCGACCAGGGTCACCTGCCAGCCGCGCGCGCACAGCTTGTGCGCGGCGGCGCAGCCGGCCAGGCCCGCGCCGATCACGACCGCCCGACGCGGCGGCACCGGCGCCAGGGGCTGGCGCGGTTTGCGGCTGGCGAAGCGCGCGTTGCGTCCTGCCTCGTCGAACACGAAGCCCTGGGCCGTCAGCGCCGCAGCCTGGTCGGCGGCGAGCGCCTCGGCATGCAGGACGGCATCGCCGGCGACGAGGCGCGCCAGGGCCCGGGCGAACCCCGGGCCGCAATCCTGCACCCCGGCCAGGATCGCACAATCGATGCGCGCCGCCAGCTGGGCCAGGGCGGCATCCAGCGGCATGCACAGGAGGTCCAGCGTGACGCCATCGTCCGCTTGCGGGATGCGGTGAAAACCGGGCAGCAGCCCTTGCGCGAGCGCGACGATGTGCAGGCGCGCGGGACGCAGCGGGTCGGCGCGCCAGGCCGCGATCAGGGCGCGCACATCCGCGCCGTCGCCGTAACGCGTGTGCAGCACGGTATAGCGTTCGCGGCCCTGCCAGGACAGCGATGACGGCAATGCGGCCAATGCGGTCACGCCGCTCCCGTGTAGCGGAAGCAGTGCGGCGCGTGGTCGTCGACCATGCCTATGCCCTGCATGTAGGCGTAGACGATGGTCGACCCGACGAACTTGAATCCGCGTTTCGACAGGTCTTTCGAGATGCGATCGGACAGCGGCGTCTTGCTGGGACGGGTGCCCTCGCTCCAGTCGCCCACGATGGGCTTGCCGTCGACCCAGGCCCACAGGTAGCTGTCCAGGGTCTGCCCTTCGGCGCGCAGCGCCAGGTAGGCTTTCGCATTGCTGATCGCCGCCGCCACCTTCAGGCGGTTGCGCACGATGCCGGGGTTGGCCAGCAGCTCGGCGACCTTGGCGTCGTCGTAGCGGGCGATCTTCTCGGCGTCCCAGTCGTCGAAGGCGGCGCGGTAGCTCTCGCGTTTGTTGAGGATGGTTTCCCAGGACAGCCCTGCCTGCGCGCCTTCGAGGTTGAGCATTTCGAAGAGGCGGCGCTCGTCATGGCAGGGCGTGCCCCACTCATGATCGTGGTAGTCGAGGTAGCGGGGATTGGCCGGATTGGCCCAGCTGCAGCGGTTGGTCGTCATGGCCGGAAGTATACGCCAGCCCGTGCTCGAGGAAGGTAGTCGAGGGTCAAACGACGACGCGCGCGAACCCGCGGTCCACGCGCGGCGGCGCGGCAAGCTGTCTTGCGACAGGCTTGCCGCTTGCTTACGGAGCGCTACTCGCCGCTTATTTGCCCGAGGTCGTGCCCGACTTCGCAGCCGGCATCTGCTGCGCGGCCTTCAGGTGCTGCTCGACGGTCGGCAGCATCTTGGTCGCCAGGCCCTTGACCTCGGCATCCTTGGCGGACTTCTGGTTCTTCTGCAGCAGCTTGTGGGCTTCCTTGTGCGACGCCACGCCGCCGACCTTCATGTACTCGCGGTCAAACGCGTCGCCGCTCAGCTTCTCCAGCTTGGCCGACATGGCCTTGTGCTTGGCGTCGAGTTCGGTCGGCAGGGTCACGCCCTTGGCCTGGGCCACGGTCTGCACTTCCTGCAGGGCCTTGGTGTGGTCGTCGATCATCTGCTGGGCGTAGGTCTTCACTTCCGGATTCTGGCTCTTGCTCTGGGCCAGCTTGCCCATTTCGATCTCGGCCATGTTCACCATCGCCATGTCGGTAATGCCTTTGCTGTCGGCCTTGCTCAGGGTCGAGCTGCCGGTGGCGCCGGCGGCGCCCGAAGCGCCCGAGGACTGGCTAGACATGCCGGCCGCGCCGGTGCCGGTGCTGCCGCTCATGCCGGCGCTGCCGCTGGTGCTGCCGCTCTGGCCATGGGCCGCGCCGTGCGCGGTGGAGGAAGAGCCCGAGGACGTGGCGCCGCTGCCGGTCTGGCCGGCGCTGCTGGCGCCGACCTGGCCGCTGCGGTCTTCCATGCCCTGGCTGTTGGTGTTGTCGACCGCGCCGTCATGGGCCGACTTGCCGCTCAGGTTCTGGCCGCCCTGGCCCTGCTGCTTTTGCAGCTCGGTGGCGCTGGGGGTGGTGGAAGAGGTCTGGGCCTGGACGCCATGGGCGCCCAACATGGCCGCTACTGCCGATACGGCGAGCAGTCCTTTCAATACCTTGTTTTTTTGCATGATGCTCTCCTTGGTTGGGGAAGGAGCCGGCATCACGTCTCCTGTGCCGGCACTCCTGTTCAAATGACATCGGCATGCCTGTGTGCCGTCCGCGCCGCGTATGCGGCAACGGAGCGGCAACCGAGCCGAAAAGGAGTGTATCGCCGCGTTCCCGAAGCCAGCGCGCGTTAGCCGCTTGGCAATTTTCTGGCTCCGGGCGCAAAGAAAATGGCCGGCGGGAAGCCCGGCCGGCCATGCACATCAGGAACCCTGGCGGATCAGCGGAAACTCAGCGTCGCCGTCAGGTCGCCCGGCCCGCGGGCGCCGCGCGCCTTGAAGGCGGCATCGCGCGCGGCCAGGCCTTCCAGTTGCGGCAGGCCGTGCAGGCGGGTGATGAAGCGCAGGATCGAGGTGGTGTCGTAGAAGTTATGGTCGACCGCCCCTTTCTTCGCGTGCGGCGACACCACGATCGCCGGGATGCGCGAGCCCGGGCCCCAGCGGTCGCCTTCGGGCGGCGCCACGTGGTCCCACCAGCCGCCGTTCTCGTCGAACGTGATGACCACGACCATGTCCTTCCACTGCGGCGACTTTTTCAGGTGCTCGATCACGTTCGCGATGTGGGCATCGCCCGACTCGATGTCCGAGTAGCCGGCGTGCAGGTTCAGGTTGCCCTGCGGCTTGTAGAAAGCGACCGCCGGCAGCTTGCCGGCCACCGCGTCGGCAATGAAGCGGTTCGAGATCGGGCTGTCGCCCAGGCCGCCGTCGCGCAGGTGTTCCTGGCGCGCCTTCGTGCCCGGCGCAAACTGCTTGAAATAGTTGAAGGGCTGGTGGTGGTGCTGGAAGTTCGGGCGCTGGCCGGCGCCGCGTCCGTCGATCGCCGCCTGCCAGGCGCCGCCGTACCAAGCCCAGGCCACGCCCGCGCGCGAGAGCAGGTCGCCGATCGTGTCGTAGCTCTGCGGCGGCAGCACCGACGGGTCGTTCGGGTCGGCGATGTTGCTGTCGCCGCCCGGGGCCGGACGAACCCAGCTCGGCTGGTAGGGCGGCGCCATGGTGTTCACCGCATAGCCGTCCGGCGTGATCGCGCCGGCGTTCACGAACTTCGGCTTGCCCTCGAGCGCGCTCTTCGGCGAATCCGGCGCCACGGCCAGGCGCCGCCCCTGCGGGCCGTCTTCCAGCACCGCGACCTTCTTCTTCGCCGGCGTCTCGGCGGCGTGGAAGAATTCCGGCGTGCGCCCGCTGATCAGGAACTGGTGGTTCAGGTAGGAGCCGCCGAAGGCGCCCATGAAGAAGTTGTCGCACAGCGTGTACTCGCGCGCGATCTGCCACAGGCCCAGGTGCTTCTCGGTCTCGCCGTAGTAGCCCATCACCAGCGCGCCCGAGTCGCCCCAGGCGACGAAACCGTCGTTCTTGCCGCCGTTGATCTGCATCTGGTTGTGATAGAAGTTGTGCACCAGGTCGCGCGTGACCAGGCCTTCCGGCAGCGGCTTGCCCTCGGCGTCCACCAGTTTCCACGGACCGTTCGGCAGGTTCGCGATCTTGTCCTCGCCGATCTGGTATTCCTTGCCGCCGATGTCCTGGCGCCCCGGCACCATGCCGCCCCACACTTTCGGCAGGGACGGCAACACCGAACCGTCGCGGTCCTTCTGCGGCGCGCTGGCCGGCATGGGCGCGGCCAGGCCCGGGAAGCCGGCGAACAGGTTGTTGAAGCTGCGGTTCTCGAGGTAGATCACGACCACGTTCTTGACGTGCGCCTTGAGCTTGGCGTCGAGCGAGGCGGCCGGCTTGGCGCCCGCGCGCTTCGGCGCGGCCTCGGCGGCAGCCGGCAGCGTGCCGGCGATGCCGGCCGCGGCGGCGGCCTGGAAGATGCGCCGGCGGCCCGGGCTCGCGGGTTGGTTGTCCTTGGTGTCGTGGTCGTGCACTTGCTTCTCCTGTGGTTCAGCTCGGGAAGCAAGGATTATCGTTTCTTTCTTTCCTAAGGGGAACAGCTATCGCAAGGGATGGCCGTTCCAGCAACACGCCGGAAGAGCGGACAACGATGTGGTCGTGAAAGCCTCAGCGCCGAAAGCGCTCAGGACCTGGTCGCGCCGGCGGTGGCGGCGCTGCGCGCGCCCGCGTCCAGCAGCGCCGCCACCGCCTCCACCAGCAGCGCCGGCGTGACCGGCTTGACGATGTAGTCGGTGAAGCCGCAGGCAAAGGCGCGCTCGCGGTCCTCCTTGCGCGCGAAGGCGGACAGCGCCAGCGCCGGCACCATGCACAACTGGGTATCGGCGAGCGCGCGCACACGGCGGATCAGTTCGAAGCCATCCATGTCGGGCATGCCGATATCGCTGATCAGGACCTGCGGCCGCCGCTCCTGCAGCAGGCGCAGCGCCTCGGGCGGCGTGCTGGCGGCGATCACCTCGGCGCCGCTGGCCTGCAGGATGGTGCGCACCACCTCGAGCGAGTCGGGGTCGTCGTCGAGCGCGAGGATGGTCGTGCCGCCGAGGTCGGGCAGGGCCGCGGCGGCGGCGTGCGCCTCGTCCGGCGCGGTATCGGGCGCGCGCGCCCAGTCCGGCAAGGCCGGCTGGAGCGGCAGGTGCACGGTGAAGGTCGCGCCCTGCCCTTCGCCGGCGCTGTCGACGCCCACCGTGCCGCCGTGCAGCTCGACCAGCTGGCGCACGATCGACAGGCCGAGTCCGAGTCCGCCATGGTGGCGCGTGGTCGAGGTGTCGGCCTGGCGGAAACGGTCGAACACGTAGGGCAGGAAGTCGCTGCGAATGCCTGCGCCCGTGTCGCGCACGCGCAAGGCGACCTGCTCGCCCTCGCGCCACAGCGACACCTGCACCTCGCCGCCGGCCTGGGTGAACTTGATCGCGTTCGACACCAGGTTCCACATCACCTGCTGCATGCGGCCGGTGTCGGCCAGCACCGGACCGGCCTCGGGGTCGAGATCGGCGTCGAGGCGGATGCGCTTGGCCAGCGCGGTCGGACGCAGCGATTCGACCACCGTGCCGACGAACTCGCCTGGCCGCACCGGCTGCAGGTCGAGCCGCACCTTGCCCGACAGGATGCGGCTCATGTCGAGCAGGTCGTCGATCAGCTGCACCTGGGCGCGCGCATTGCGTTCGATCGTCTGCAAGCCCTTGCTCAACATCTCTTCGCTGACCGGTCCCTTCTGCGCCAGCAGCTGCGACCAGCCGAGGATGGCGTTGAGCGGGGTGCGCAGCTCATGCGAGACGGTCGACAGGAATTCGTCCTTCATCTGGTTGAGGCGCTCCGCCTCGACGCGCGCTTCGACTTCGTGCAGGTACAGGGTCTTGCGCTCTTCCGCGATCGCCAGCGAGGCGTCCAGGCTGGCCGCGCGCGCCTGCAGGCGCGCGTCGTACACCGACACCAGCAAGGCGACGAGCAGGATGCCGACAATGACGAGCGTGACGATCAGGGCCAGGTTGTGCGGGTTGATCCAGCCCTCGGCAGCCGTGCAGATGCTGCCGGCCGGGAAGCGGGCGGCAGCCATGCCGGTGTAATGCATGCCGGCGATGGCGAAACCCATCACGACCGCAGCCGCAAGCTGCGCCAGCCATGCTCCGGACGCCCCCTGGCGCAGGCGGAAGGCGATCCACAGCGCGCCGGCCGAGGAGGCGATGGCGATCAGCACCGAGAGCGCGAACAGCAGCGGGTCGTACTCGATGCCCGGGACCATGCGCATCGCCGCCATGCCCGTGTAGTGCATCGCATTGATGCCCAGGCCCATCAGGATGGCGCTGGACGCGAAATGGCGCGGCGTCAGCGTCGGTGCGCGCAGCTGCCACAGCGCCATGCCCGACACCAGCACCGGCAGCAGCAGCGACAACACGGTGAGCGGAAGGTCATAGCCGAGCGGGATCGGCAGGCGGAAAGCGAGCATGCCGATGAAGTGCATGGCCCAGATGCCGCTGCCCATCGCCAGCGCGCCGCCGGCGGTCCAGGCCCAGCTCGCGTAGCCCTGCGCCTGCTTGACGCGGCCGGCCACGCTGAGCGCGGTATAGGACGCGAACACGGCGACCAGTACCGACACCAGGACGAGCGATGGATCGTAGCTTCCGATTAGCATGGGTTGATGAATCTCCTGGGTACACGGCGGCGCCGAGCCTGCCTGTCGTCAATACAGGCATCACTCTTAGTATAGAACGGCTTCAGCCGGACACGGCGCAGCCGCACGGAAATTGTTTCCGCAAAGCTACATATGATACTCGCTTACACTTGCTTACTAATGCATAACCGCAACTAACAGGGGCAGGCGCCAGAATCGGGACAACCAGAAAGGACCCATCATGCCCTTGCATCGTCTTGCCGCCGCCATTTGTCTCTGTTGCGCCAGCGCCGCCCAGGCGAGCGAGGCAACCGTCACCGTTCCAGGAGCGGAGTTCGAACAGTTGCTGGCGGCTTATGCGCTGGTCAAGTCGCAATACGTCGAGCCCGCCGACGAGCGCAAGCTCCTGCAGTCCGCGATCGGCGGCATGCTCGCCTCGCTCGATCCGCATTCGCAATACCTGGACAAGGACGCGCTGGCCGGGCTGGAACAGGACAGGCTGGGCGAGTACGTGGGCATCGGCGTCGAGGTCGACGTCGCGGACGGCCGCATGCAGGTGCTCGGCGTCGCCGAGGACAGTCCGGCCGACCTGGCAGGCATCGAACCGGGCGACACGATCGTCGCCGTGAACGGCGAGACGATCCTCGGGCTGGACGCGCCCGATGTGGCCCGGCGCATGCGCGGCGTGCCGGGAACCGCGCTGTCGATCGGCCTGCGCCGCGCCGGCAAGGGCGAGGTGCGCAGCCTGGACGTGACGCGCGCCGCGCTGCGTGCAGAGACGGTGCGCACGCGCATGGCCGCGCCCGGCGTGGCCTGGATCCGCATTTCGAGCTTCGAAGGGCGGACCGCCGCGGACCTGGCCGCCGCCCTGGCCGCGCTCGATGCGAGCCAGGCGCCGCGCGGCATCGTGCTCGACCTGCGCAACGATCCCGGCGGCCTGGTCTCGGCCGCCGTCGGCGTGGCCGGCGCCTTCCTGCCGCCCGACACCGTGCTGTTCTCCGCGCGCGGCCGGATGGCCGGGGCCAACAGTACAGTCACGGTCCATCCACGCTACTACCGGGCGGCGGGCGAAGCGGACGTGCTCGCAGCCCTGCCGGCCTGGGCCCGCAGCGTGCCGCTGGCGGTGCTGGTCAACGGCGGCTCGGCCTCCTCGGCCGAGCTGGTGGCCGGCGCCCTGCAGGACAACGGCCGCGCCAGGGTGATCGGCACCCAGACCTTCGGCAAGGGTTCGATCCAGAGCGTATTCCCCCTGTCGGAGGACAGCGCCGTCAAGATGACGGTGGCGCGCTACTTCACGCCGAAGGGCCGCGAGATCCAGGCCCACGGCATCACGCCGGACGTGGTGGTTGCCTCCGCGGCCGACGAGGATGGCCTGGAAAGCCTGGCGCTGCGCGAAGCCGACCTCGCGCACCACCTGCCGGCGCAGGACGGGGCAGCCACGACGGCGCCACCGCTCTCTCCTCGCCCTGCGCCGGAAAGCACCCGCCTCTTCGGCACCGCCGGCGACAAGGCCCTGGCCACGGCGGTCGGCATGCTCGCGCCCGGTCCTGGACTGGCGCCGGACGCCATGGCCATGCTGCGCAGGCTGGGCTGGAAGCTCGGGGTCGCCACGCCGGCTGCCGCGAAGAGCCTGTAGCCGTCAGCGAACTGTCATGCGGCTGTCAAACCGCCGTCACATTGGTGGGCGAGGATAGGCGTGTTCGCTCGAACATGGCGGCTTTGCCGCCCTACCGGCGCCGGCGGTCGGGAAACATACCGGCACCAGATTCCTCCTTTCACGACTGCAGAAGCGCGTGTGCGCAGCAGCCGTACCGTTAGCGGAGTGGACAACTATTTGGACCACTTCCGCCAGGGAGGGGAATAGTTAGACCTAAACCACTGCCTTACCGTCGCTCGACCGCCAAGTACTTGAGCCGCGCTTTCGACTTCGTATTCGAAATCTTGTTGAGGTGCGCGCATACTGCGCACCAGTGGCCTTGGCGGACGGTTCCAGCGGGCGCATGCCATCGGTGGCCACGGTGGCATTCCCAGTGCAGCTTGGTTGACGTGTTTCTGTAGTGCTCGGACAGGCACATGCCGCCACGTTCCCGTGCCAATCTGTGCATCTCGTCGATGCTCAGCCGCATACGGTCATGTGCACAGGTAGGGCACCACGTTCCCCGAAAGATCCGGTTGCCCGAGGTCTGCCATTCATGGCCATGGCAGGCAACGGAACCAGTATTGGCTTCGAGCCTGCACGTATTCAGAAGCAAGGCAGATGCCCTGCCTGGCCTGTGCCGCAGCCTGCAGCCGAGCCAGTCCATCGGGCAAACGGTAGAGAACACGCTTCTCGGCATTGGCACACATCCTGCACCAGGAGCCGCGCACGATCTCGGCGCCTTCAGCCTGCCAGTGATGGCCGTTCGCACAGGAGAAACGATACCGTGCATGCAGCCCGGCATACTCGTCATCGAGCAGCTTGCCGCCCTTACGGGTTGCCATATCCTGCATGCGGAAGAAGCCGTCCTCGCGCAGCATCCTTTTGCTATGTTCCTGTTGCGCGCACCGCCGACACCAGCTTCCTTCACCCATCACTTTACGCGGGACGGCTTTCCAGACATGTCCGTGCGCACATCGAAATTGATGCCGTGCGCCGCTGCCTTGCCAGACAGTATCCAAGCACTGCCCACCCTTAGCGTGTGCAGTGGATTTGAGTTGCGCCAGGCGACGCACATCTCGGCATTCGGGGCAGGAAACCGCATGATGCGCGACGAATGAAGCGCTGCGCATGAATACATGCCCATGAGCGCAACGGAAGGGATAGCTTGCCTTCCAGCCCGTCCAACTGGACGACAGGCAGGTCAGTCCCGCCGCCGCTGCGGCCACGTGCAACCTGTTCAAGGGTGATGACGCCATCTGCGCTTTCGCTGCCGTCGCCGTCATCGGGCAAACTGTGGTGCCGGGGTTTGTCTCGTCCATAGAACAATCAACTTTCAGTACCATTTATCGTGCAGTTACCGGGTTGCAGCAGTCGAGTTGTGTCGCTTGTAGCAGCGTCACACTTTCCCCGAAGTAAGTACTGACGAAATAAGCGAGGCGCCGCATGAGGTCTTGTGGCCTTCGAATGCCACTGGTTTGCCGCCTTCCAGCACCAGCGGATCGCCTTGTGCGATGACGCAGTTCGAATGTCCCTTGATCGGGCAAATGCAGGCGTCTCCCTGGCGGGCTACTGGGATACCGTTCACGAATGCCCTGCCGGAGGCAGCGATTACCTTGCCGCCATGGCTGGTCGAGTCACCGAGTCGGATTACACCTTTCATGTTTTTCCTTCCCGAACCATTGCGGCGTACACGAGCGACAAACAAAAATGCTGGCTGCTACCGTCCAGGATTGCGTCCTCGATTTCGTAGTCGCCCAAGCAGTCCGGCAATAGTCCCTCTCGCTGGTTTTATCGGTCGGCAATCCAACGCCACATCGTGAATCCGTACGGCGAACCAAGATGAAGCATTTTTTCTCCTGCCTCATAGGTTCGTTGCGCTGCGCCTGGATCAGTTGGTTGCCAAATGCCTGCCTTGGGGCAAGGTTGACCTGCTTTCGCCCAAAGTTCTCTATTTACCTCAGCCTGGTGTCCAGAAAGGATAAGCGGATGCCAGCTGGTAGCGACCGCTACTGTCTCCAGGGTTGGTAAGGAAGCCCCCTCGACTTCAGCTTCTTCTTTTGTTTTGACAATTCGATACACCGGCTGCATCCTTAGACCCTTAACGGCGAACGTCAGACTGTGGTACTCGAGCCCGGTCTCTGGAAACCACACGCCTGTCCACGGTACCTCATCTCCGGTTCGACAGCTGACTGAAGTATCGACCCGATATTCTGGCAACGGATCAGGAATCTTCCGGGCTAACGATTCTTTGTAGAGATTGGCATACGCGTCGTACACTTCGACTATTTCATTTCCTGGGAACCCATCATCATCATTAATTCGTTCTGGATAATTCGGACTCGGATTAAAAAAGTTTTCCGCCCCAACCATTGCATTATGAAGCGCCCTATTAATTGGACGGGCATAGCCCATGACCCTACCAATTCTAACCCTACTAAACTCTTGATATTCAGACTCGCTCATCCAACTATGAAGTGGCTGTTCCATCATGCCCCGAATATCACCTCTCAGGCAACGGGCAGTATCCCATACCAACTTATAGTCATCAAGCTTTGCCATTTCAGCGCCGCGCCTGAAATCACGCGCAAGTGACTTGAATGTATCAAAAATTTGGTTATTCCTACCAAAATTCACAACGTGCTTTGAAATAGCAATAGATCCAAACCATGTCATGGTTTGCTCGCACTCTTTGGCAGCAGCCTCAAAAAACTCGTCCGAGGTAAATAGCGACCAAATAGCAGCTTCCCGATGTAAATTTCGCATGTCTTTTTCCTCGCCTCAAGGTTTATGGCTCACCGCGATGTCGGGACCGTCAACAGGATTCTTTTAGCCTCTTGCGGCGTGTAGTCTGTCGCACCCCATCCAGTCTCGAACGGACCTTTAATACGCGGATCTCTTATCCGAGCCCGCAGTTTCGTTGGAATCATTTCTCCCGTCACATCAGTGAACTCTACATTACGGTCAATATTCCCATTAATTTCCACAAACTCCCCAGTCTCCCGATCCACTCGAGGCATCGCCTGCACCATGTCGTCACGATTACCTGGAAAGAGTACAATCTGTTCGCCTCCTCCTTCAAGGTAATAATCCGTCCCCTTGAGCTCTTGACTGGCCGCCGGACCACGCCAAACAGGTAATGCTTCACCGCTCTTAACTTCATACTCAACATACCAGCCGTTCTGGTTCCATTCTGGCTTGACAGCGAACTTACTGCGCCATTCATCCCGATTTTTGATGGCTTTGAACTCTGCTTCCGTCACCCAGAAAATACCCCCGGCCTCATTGGAGGGGTCGACAATACGGTAAAGTTTCGCTGGCCCTTTTATGACTTCAGCCCGCATCCCTCCACCTTTTTTCGAAAACGTCTCGATCATCCAATCTTGAAGCTGCGGATGGTTCGGATTTCCTTTTACCAACGCTTGAATCTTTGGATCAGTAGAATCCAAAGACGGAAATCCCATTGGTCCTGACTTTTTTTTCGCCCACTTCGGCGGTTTCGCATTGATCAACTTCGCCGACCCCGACTCCGATATCGGCGCAATCCAGTCGCGATTGGTTCGATGAATCTCCACCCGCCATGCCTGATCATCCAGCTTCTTGGCAAACACCTTCAGCACGGTCTTTACCGGCTGTGTGAACTCCTGGATCGCGCCGCCGATCACCCGGCGCTTCGCATCCAAGAACTTCAAGGCATCGTCAATCTGTTCCCGAATAGTGCTTGGCACGATGGGCCGTATCTTTTGCAGCAGCGCCTTCAGGTCACCTACTTTTTCGTCCAACAGGCTGCTCAATTTCGCCGAACTGATCTTGTCCGATACATCGCGAATAGTCTTTGCCACAAACTGGTATATATCGGGCAGCTTGTCCTTCGTCGCCCATTTCGCTACCCGGCTGTGCTGCAGGTACTCAGTAAGCTTCGGCAATGCCGCGTCACACGCGCGGTTGGTAGCCGCTACCAGCTTGCTGACATTGGTGATATCGTCGGCATGCTTGATCAGCGGTTTCAGGTAGACCCAGACAAGGCGAAGTGCACTCTTCACTACGGTGCCGGCTTCCGGAATGAAGCCGACAACCGTTGTCGCCATGAAGAACAAGGCGATTTTGTTGCCGGGTTCCTTACGGTATTGACGGATGTTCGCCCATAGGTCACGGAAATCACACAAGGTATCGACAATCGGAATAAGCGATACCACCATGTCAAAGCCGATCTGGCCGGTCGATCGCTCGGGATTGAAATCTCCCTGCAATGCTCCCCATATCCATTCGCCCAAGCCGACATCGTCCGGTTTTTCCTGTCCCTGAATTTCGTTCAAGGCTTCCAGTGTCTCGTCCGATGCGGCCATCATTTCCTCCTCGGATCATGCGATGCATTCATCAGGTTGGGCTCCTGAGCTATGAGCGGATCGAGTTTGGACAGCAGGTCGCCGCCTGTCGGCCGCGCCTCGTCCTTGGCGGACGGCGCGTTGTGATACACAAGCTTGGAAATGGTGTCGGGCAGGTTGCGCTCTTCGGCCATCCCGCTGCCGTCGAGCGTGCCCTTCTTTTGCTGGCCGTTTGCGAAGTGCAGGGTGTACGGCACGCCCGCCATCGGGGCGCCTTCGTAGCCGTCCAGGTCGAGTTTCAGCCAGTTGGTGTGCTCGGCGGCCGGGAAGAACGGCAGCTCCGCCTGTTGCCGGGCCGGGCCGTCCCACTTGTGCATGCCCGCCTTGACCAGGAATGTACCTGGACAACCGAGTTCGATATTGCCTTCGGCAATTTTGATATAGGCGCCGCCGCATAGCAGCGTGACGCTCTTCTTCGCCGCAATGACGACCTCGCCCTGGCTTGCGCTAACGTTCACGTCGCGGTCAGCCGCAATGCCGATGCTGTCCTGCTGGGCCTGGATGTCGAGCTTGCCGGCGCGGGCGATGTGCTTCATCCCGTCCTGGTGCGCGAACAGCGAAATTCCTTTGCCGGCGTTGATGTTCACGCGCTGGCCCGCAACTGCCTGGATATGCTGTTGCGCGACAATATTTTGCTGCCGGCCGCTGTAGCTCACGGATGAATTCGGCGTGGCACTGACAAATCCACCCTCAGCGTACTTGGCGATCAGGGGTGCGCCACCCTTTGCCGCCCCCGCAGACTGAGTATTACTCCCCTGCTCCGCATTTTTCAGGTCGTCCGCCAGTTGCTGGTGAGGCGCGAGATCGACCGGCATGGCCTGGTGCTGCTCGGCGAACTCGCCCAATTCCTTGAGCAGTGCCTGCGATCCCTCGAGCAGCGCCTGCAGCGGTTCGCGCTCGAGCTGCTTTCCCGCTGCGCCAAGCATCGCCTGGGTCGTCAACAGCATCAGCCGTGCCGCACGCACGACGACGGACTGGTCGCTGCGCAGTTCGGCCCCTTCACCGCGCGCCTTGCCCTCACCGCCGCTTCTCGGATGCGTCAGCCACCCGAGGTTCAACTGGCTATGGCCATGTTCGCTTGCCAGTTGCGCACTGATCTGACCGGTGGTGTCGTCCAGCCTGAGTTGATTGCAACGCGTTCCTCGTACTTCCTTGCTCTTGATCCCGGCAACAAAACGGTTGCCCGGCAGTTCGCCCTGATGGCTGAATGCCGGTGGAACGGCCCTGCCGCCGTGCACGCGGCCCACGACGATCGGCTTGTCCGGGTCGCCAGCGAGAAATTCCACCAGCACTTCGTCGCCGACTCGCGGCAAGCTGATGCTGCCCCAGCGGTCACCGGCCCAATGACTGGCCACCCGCACCCAGGCGGAGTCCCGATCTGTATTGCTGGCGCCTGCGCCGTCCAGATGATCTTGCTCTCGCGTTCCAGGAAAGCGCAGTTTGACGCGCCCGAGTTGGTCGCAATGAACCTCTTCGCCCGGAGGCCCGACCACGATGGCCGATTGCAGGCGCACGCGGGGCAGGTCGATGCGCGGATCGTAGGCCGGCACGACCGGTATGCCACGCCGCACGCATGCGAAGCGGTTGGTATATTTCACGTCGCGGTGCTCGCTTGCCTGTTCTAGGGTGACATCAGCCGCTTCCTGGTGCCAGCCACTGGCAGCAAACAGGCGCTGGGCGCGCTCATCGATGTCCTTGGGAAGATTGTTTTCTGCGACGAGCGATAGTTCCGTCAGCACGAACTCGCGCTCCGCGTCCTGGTGCGTATCGATTTCCGGGTGTCCGTCGAGCCGGAACCACTGGCCGATGCACAGATCCCGAACGCCGCTTTCGCCATAGAAGCACTTGGCTTCGTATTCATGCCGCTGGATCCGCAACTGGCCTAACCGGCGATAGTCGCTACCATCGTCGCCAACGTGCGGTGCGTCGATCTGATAGTCGTCCAGACTGTAGGCAAATTGGTTGCCGGCCTCTCCCTGTTGCATATTGGTCGGCCAATGGACAGACATCATCCGCCCTTGCAAATAATCCGAACATTGCCTGGTAACGCTGCCGGCCTGCAAAGTACGGACAGCGCTCCAATTGATGACCCCATCGCGTGCTTCCGTGCCCGCGTCGCGGTGAAAACGTACGGTACCTGCTGCGTTCTGTGAGAACGCGTGCGGCGTATCGAACAGCACGAGTGCGTGACCGGGTGTGACCGAGCTGCCGGATTCGCTGGACTGGCCCGGACGGATGGACCAGCCTATGCCTTGGCGCTTCCACAACCGACGCAAGAATGCGGCGTCCGATTCGTTGTGCTGCATCGTGAATTCGCGCGGAGGGTAGTTTCCTGTGATGCCGGAGATATCGAGATCGAAAGCCTTTGCAAGGATCGGATTGGCGTGGCGCCACTCGCGCACAAGAGCCTCCGTTATCTCGACTTCGTTCATGTTCCGGAAGATGCGCGTGTTCACACGCTGCTCCATCAAGGCCAAGGCATCGCGCAGCAGGAGCTGATACGTTCCCAGTCCTCCGTCGCTTTGTCCGGCAGAAGCTTGTGCCACGATGCCGCACACCGAACGCAATCGCCCACGATCGGTAACGAATTGCAGTTCGGCTGGCAGCGCAATAAATTCTTTCAGCGGCAGAGTTGCGTTTATGGAGACGCAAAGCAACCGGTACTCGATGCCGCCGCACAGCGTCTCCTGACCGCTGACATGCTTAACCTGTAAGACGTCATCAAGCACACCTTCAGGGCGTGATAAACGCACACGGATGGGACGATTGGTTTGGGTGAGAGCGGAAGCGACACCAGGTGCGTTGAGCACGTTCATGTGAAATTTCTTCCCGAAGAAAAAGATTCACACGAAACAATGTCATGGGAGATATGCCACTGCCTTGATTTTTGTCATTGCACAGGTGTGTCTGACAAGCGCTTCAGATCGTGTTTAAAAATGTATGCTTAGGGCATTGAAGGTAGGAGTCGACGCGTGCAGGACTGCTTGCGCCCCGTCCGCCGGCTGATCATATCGACCGAAGAGTTCGGTGTATCTGATGGTAGATGGCCGTGAACGGAAAGATTGAGATTGAAAGACGGAGATTGCGTAACCAGGCAGGTTATCAACCTGCCCGGTTACGGGACTGGCAAGTATCTTTAATCGAACTTCGAAAAATCCGGCTTGCGCTTCTGGAAGAAGGCGGTAAACGCTTCCTTCGCTTCCGGACCGACCAGCATGGCGCTGAACTGCTTGTTCTCGACGCCGATCGTCTCCGCGACGATCGCCGCGCGTGGACGCTTCATCAGCGCCTTGGTGGCGCGGATCGAGGCGGCCGGCAGGGCCACCAGCTTGGCCGCCTGCGCCTGCGCGAAGGCCAGCAGTTCGGCGGCCGGCAGCACGCGCGCGACGATGCCCATCTCGAAGGCTTCCTGGGCGCCGAAGGCTTCGCCCAGCATCAGCTTCTCGCAAGCGCGGGTATAGCCGGCGGTCTGCGCGACCAGCAGGGACGAGGCGAATTCCGGGCACAGGCCGAGCTGGGTGAAGGGCATCGAGAACTTGGCGTTGTCGGCCGCATATACCAGGTCGCAGTGCATCAGCATGGTGGTGCCGATGCCCACCGCCGCGCCGGCCACCGCGGCGACCACCGGCTTGCTGCAGCCTTCCAGCGCCTTCATGAACTGGAACACCGGACGGTCCTCGGTCATGGCGCCTTCGCCGACGTTGTTCAGGAAGTCGTCGAGGTCGTTACCGGCGGTGAAGATCTCCGGCTTGCCGGTGATCAGGACGGCGCGCACGGCCGGGTCCTGCTCGGCGTCCTTCAGGGCGTCGGCCATGGTCTGGTACATGGCGCCGGTGATCGCGTTCTTGCGCTCGAGGCGGTTGAATTCGATGGTGAGGATGCCGTTTTCTTTGTTCGTTTGGATCGTCATTGTCTGTCTCCAGGATTTTTCGGGGCACGAAAAACAGCGTGGGCACAGGGCGCCCACCCTACGATTGCCGGCACCCGGATCGATGCCATGTAGGGTGGGCGCCCCGTGCCCACGCGGTGATAGGGAAAGGCCGCATCAACGCACACGTTGAGACGGCCGCTATCGGGATTAAACGCGCTCGATGATACCAGCCGCGCCCATGCCGGCGCCGACGCACATCGTCACCATGCCGTACTTCAGGTTGTTGCGGCGCAGTGCGTGCACGACGGTCGCGGCGCGGATCGCGCCGGTGGCGCCCAGCGGGTGGCCCAGGGCGATCGCGCCGCCCATCGGGTTGACCTTGCTGGTGTCCAGGCCCAGGTCGCGGATCACGGCCAGCGCCTGTGCGGCGAAGGCTTCGTTCAGCTCGATCCAGTCGAGCTGGTCCTGGGTGATGCCGGCGGCGGCCAGGGCCGCAGGGATCGCGACCTTCGGGCCGATGCCCATGATCTCCGGCGGCACGCCGCGCACGGCGAACGAGGAGAACTTGGCCAGCGGGGTCAGGTTGTGTTCCTTCAGGATCTTCTCGCTGACGACGATCAGGGCGCCTGCGCCGTCCGACATCTGCGACGAGGTCGCGGCGGTGACGGTGCCCTTGGCGGCGAAGACCGGCTTCAGTTTCGCCATCGACTCCATGCTGGCGTCGGCGCGCGGGCCTTCGTCGGCATCGACCGTGCGGCGCTTGACCGAGACTTCACCGGTCGCCAGGTTCGGCGTGCGGGTGACGATTTCGACCGGGGTGATCTCGTCCTTGAACAGGCCGGCCTGCTGGGCGGCAATCGCCCGGCGGTGCGATTCCAGGCCGAAGGCGTCCTGGTCTTCGCGCGACACTTTCCACTGCTGCGCCACTTTTTCGGCCGTCAGGCCCATGCCGTAGGCCAGGCCCACGTTCTCGTCCCTGAAGGTCTCCATGTTGATCGACGGGTGGTGGCCCATCATCGGGACCATCGACATCGATTCGACGCCGCCGGCGATCATCACATCGGCTTCGCCGACGCGGATGCGGTCCGCCGCCATGGCGAGAGCCGTGATGCCCGAAGCGCAGTAGCGGTTGACGGTCACGCCGCCCACGGTGTTCGGCAGGCCAGCCAGCACCACCGAGTTACGGGCGATGTTGAAGCCCTGCTCCGCTTCCGGGAACGAGCAGCCGACGATGGCGTCGACGATCAGCGCCGGGTCCAGGTTCGGCACGGCGGCCATGGCGCCCTTGATGGCGGCGACCAGCAGGTCGTCCGGGCGGGTCTTGTTGAACATGCCGCGGGGCGCCTTGCCGATCGGGGTGCGGGTCGCTGCGACGATGTATGCGTCTTGAAGTTGTTTGCTCATGTTGGTCGTCCTGTCTGTTCCGCGATTAGTTGCGCACCGGTTTGCCGGTCTGCATCATGCCCATGATCCGCTCTTGCGTCTTCGGGTTGTTCAGCAGCGAGATGAAGGCCTTGCGCTCCATGTCCAGCAGCCACTGCTCGGACACCACGCTGCCCTGGTCGACGTCGCCGCCGGACACGATCTCGGCGATGGTGTCGCCCAGGTGGTAGTCGTAGGCCGAGATGAAGCCGCCGTCACGCATGTTGACCAGCTGGCCGCGGATCGTCGCCCAGCCGTAGCGGCCGGTGACGGTCACCGGGCGCTGCAGCGGTGCGCGGTAGCCGGCGTCGAACATCGAGCGCGCGGTGACCTTCGCCACGTGCAGCAGTTCGTACGGGTTGAAGACGATGATGTCGTCTTCCTTCAGGTAGCCCATGGCCTTCGCTTCCAGGGCCGACTTCGAGACCTGCGCGGTGGCCGCGTTGGTGAAACCGGTCTTCAGGAATTGCAGGATGTCGTTGCCCTTGGCTTCGGTGAAGGCGCGCACGGCCGCTTCCTTCAGGCCGCCGCCGGCAGGCACCAGGCCCACGCCCACTTCGACCAGGCCGATGTAGGACTCGATCGAGGCCACGCGCTTCGATGCGTGCAGGGCCATCTCGCAGCCGCCGCCCAAGGCCAGGCCGGCAACCGCCGCCACGACCGGGACGTTCGAGTACTTCATCTGCATGAAGGTGTCCTGCAGTTCCTTGACGATCGGCTCCATCGCTTTCGCGCCGCCGGTCATGAAGGCCGGCAGGGCCGATTGCAGGTCGGCGCCGGCCGAGAACGCGCCGCCTTCGGTGGCGTCGGTGTTCCAGATGACCAGGCCCTTGAAGTTCGCTTCGGCTTCCGCCAGGCCGCGCTTGATGCCCTTGATGACGCCGTCGCCGATGACGTGCATCTTGGTCTTGAGCGAGATGATCAGCACCTCGTCGCCGGTGTGCCAGAGGCGCACCGAGTCGTCCTCGAACACGGTGGTGCCGGCGGTCTTGGCGTCGGTGACGCCAGCGCCCAGCACCGGCGCACGGAATTCCTGGCGCTGGTAGACCGGCAGGCTTGACCTCGGCACGTAGGCGTTCTTCGAAGCCGAGTAGGAACCCTCGACGGTGTGCACGCCCTTCTCGGCGACCTGGCCTTCGAACACCCAGGCTGGCAGCGGTGCATTGCACAGCGCCTTGCCGGCGTCGATGTCTTCCTTCACCCACTGCGCGATCTGGGTCCAACCGGCGGCTTGCCAGGTCTCGAACGGACCGACGCTCCAGCCGAAGCCCCAGCGCATGGCGAAGTCGACGTCGCGCGCGTTGTCGGCAATCGACTCCAGGTGGAACGCAATGTAGTGGAAGGCGTCGCGGAAGATCGCCCACAGGAACTGCGCCTGCGGGTTGCTCGATTCACGCATGGCCTTGAACTTCTTGACCGGGTCCTTTTCCTTCAGGATGCGCGCGACGATGTCGGCCGCCTTGGCGCCGCTCGGCACGTAGTCGCCGGTGGCGAAGTCCAGGCGCTGGATCTCCTTGCCGACCTTCTTGTAGAAGCCGCCGCCGGCCTTCTGGCCCAGGGCGCCCTTCTCGATCAGCTTGGCCAGGACGTCAGGCGTCTTGTACAGGCTGAAGAAGGGGTCGTCCTGCAGGGTGTCCTGCATGGTCTTGATGACGTGGCCCATGGTGTCCAGGCCCACGACGTCGGCGGTGCGGAAGGTGCCCGACTTGGCGCGGCCCAGCTTGGCGCCGGTCAGGTCGTCGACCACGTCCACCGACAGGCCGAACTTCTCGGCTTCGTGGATGGTGGCCAGCATGCCGAAGATGCCGACGCGGTTGGCGATGAAGTTCGGGGTGTCTTTTGCACGCACCACGCCCTTGCCCAGGACCGAGGTCAGGAAGGTCTCGAGCTGGTCGAGGATTTCCGGCTTGGTCGAGGTGGTCGGGATCAGTTCGACCAGGTGCATGTAGCGCGGCGGGTTGAAGAAGTGCACGCCGCAGAAGCGCGCCTTCAGCTCGTCGTCGAAACCTTCGGCCAGCTTGTTGATCGACAGGCCCGAGGTGTTCGAGGCAAAAATCGCGTTGGCGCCGATGTGCGGAGCGACCTTCTTGTACAGGTCGTGCTTCCAGTCCATGCGCTCGGCGATCGCTTCGATGATCAGGTCGCACCCAAGCAGCAGCTCGAGGTTGTCCTCGTAGTTGGCGACCTGGATCAGGCTCGCGTCTTCCTTGTTGCCCAGCGGTGCAGGCGACAGCTTCTTCAGGCCTTCGATGGCCTTCAGGACGATGCCGTTCTTGTTGCCTTCCTTGGCCGGCAGGTCGAACAGGACGACAGGCACCTTGGCGTTGACGCAGTGCGCAGCGATCTGCGCGCCCATCACGCCCGCGCCCAGGACGGCGACTTTCTTGACGGTGAAATTGGTCATGGTTTTATCCCTAGAAGCGATTAGAACAGGTCGGCGTCGAGCGCCAGCAGGTTGCTTGCGCCCGAACGTGCCTGGCGGATCAGCATGGCGGTTTCCGGGTACAGGCGGGCGAAGTAGAAGCGTGCGGTGTGCAGCTTGGCTTCGTAGAACTTGTCGCCCGAGTCTTTCTTTTCCAGCGCGATCTTCGCCATTTGCGCGAAGAAGTAGCTGAACACGAGGTGGCCGACCACGCGCAGGTAAGGCACGGCGGCGGCGCCGACCTCGTCCTGGTTGGTGAAGGCCTTCATGCCGATTTCCATGGTCAGCTTGGTGACTTTCTCGCCCAGCTCACCCAGCGGGGTCACGAATTCCGACAGCGACTCGTCCAGGCCGTTCTCTTCGACGAAGTTCTTGATCTTCTCGCCGAAGGCGCGCAGCTTGGCGCCGTTGTCCATCAGGATCTTACGGCCCAGCAGGTCCAGCGACTGCACGGTGTTGGTGCCTTCGTAGATCATGTTGATGCGCGCGTCGCGCACGTACTGCTCCATGCCCCACTCGCTGATGTAGCCGTGGCCGCCGTAGACCTGCATCGCTTCCGAGGTCGCGATCCAGCCGTTGTCGGTGATGAAGGCCTTGACGATCGGGGTCAGCAGCGCGACTTCGCCGGCGGCTTCCTTGCGCACTTCCTCGTCCGGGTGGTTCAGTTCGCGGTCGATCTGCAGCGCGACGTAGGAGGTCAGCGCGCGTGCGCCTTCGGCATAGGCCTTGGCGGTCAGCAGCATGCGCCGCACGTCCGGGTGCACGATGATCGGGTCGGCCGGCTTGTCCGGCGCCTTCGGGCCCGACAGCGAACGCATCTGGATGCGGTCCTTGGCGTAGACCAGGGCGTTCTGGTAAGCCACTTCGGTCAGGCCGAGCGACTGCATGCCCACGCCCAGGCGGGCGGCGTTCATGAACACGAACATCGCGTTCAGGCCCTTGTGCGGCTGGCCGATCAGGGTGCCGACGGCGCCGTCCAGGTTCATCTGGCAGGTCGAGTTGCCGTGGATGCCCATCTTTTCTTCGATGGCGCCGCAGAAGATCGGGTTGCGCTCGCCGATCGAACCGTCCGGGTTCGGCAGGAATTTAGGAACCAGGAACAGCGAGATGCCCTTCGAGCCTTCCGGTGCGTCCGGCAGGCGCGCCAGCACCAGGTGGACGATGTTTTCCGACACGTCGTGTTCGCCGGCCGAGATGAAGATCTTCGAGCCGGTGATCTTGTAGGTGCCGTCGGCTTGCGGCTCGGCCTTCGAGCGCAGCAGGCCCAGGTCGGTGCCGCAGTGCGCTTCGGTCAGGCACATGGTGCCGGTCCACTCGCCCGAGACCAGCTTCGGCAGGTAGAACTTCTTCTGCTCTTCGGTGCCGTGTTCCTTCAGGCACTCGTAGGCGCCGTGCGACAGGCCCGGGTACATGGTCCAGGCCTGGTTGGCCGAGTTCAGCATCTCGTAGAAGGAATTGTTCAGCGAGACCGGCAGGCCCTGGCCGCCGTATTCCGGATCGCACGCCAGCGCGGCCCAGCCGCCTTCGACGTACTGCTTGTAGGCTTCCTTGAAGCCCTTCGGGGTGGTGACGCTCTTGGTGGCGGCGTCGTAGTGGCAGCCTTCGCGGTCACCGGAGTGGTTCAGCGGGAACAGCACTTCCTGCGTGAATTTCGCGCCTTCTTCCAGCACCTGGTTGATGATGTCGGCGTCGATCTCCTGGTACGCCGGCAAGTTCTTGAACTCTTCGGTGACGTTGAGGAATTCGTGCAGAACGAACTGCATATCCCGAATTGGCGCGACGTACTGACCCATGGTTTTCTCCTGACGAAGGTAAGATTGTTTGTGACTGAAGGCGGATTAGTCCGCTTGAGTGACTTGAGTGGAATTACGGTAATTCTCGATCAGCCGCGCAAACCCGCGGTGGGCGCGTTCGACGGCGCCGGGACTACGCAGGAAACGTGCATCGTGGTGCAGGGCCAGGATCAGCCCATACATTTCATAGACCAGCTGTTGCGGGTCGGTGTCGGGCTGCAGGGCGCCAACATCGACGCTCTGCTGCACGGCGCGCAGCAGCGCGCCCTGCCAGGCGCGCACCATTGCCACCAGGGCGTCGCGGATCGGGCCGGGACGGTCGTCGTACTCCACCGCGCCGCTGATATAGATGCAGCCCGATGCGATTTCCACCGACACCCGCTTGAGCCAGCGCGCGAACATCGACTCCAGGCGCGGCAGGCCACGCGACTCTTTGACACTGGGGAAAAAGACTTCCTGCTCGAAACGGTGGTGGTAGAGCTTGAGCACTTCCATCTGCAGGTCCTCGCGCGAACCGAAGTGCGCGAAGACGCCCGATTTGCTCATGTTCATGCGATCGGCGAGCAGGCCGATCGTCAGGCCTTCCAGACCGTTGCGGCTGGCCAGCTCGAGCGCGACGTCGAGGATCGCTGCCCGCGTCTGCTCGCCCTTGCGCATGAATTTGGCTGAAGTGTTGATAACTGTCCCCTGCGTGAATCGAAAAATCCGAACGCTCGTACTATTATCTATCGGCCGTGGAATGTCAAACGGGAACTTAGAGGTCGGGTTCTAGTAGGGTGGGCGGCTATACCCGGCCGTCGGATGACCACGCTGCCGCTGCGCCGCCCACGCGTTCAACGCACGGATGCGCACCTATGGCTGTGCTGGCACCGGCTGAACGCGTGGGCGTTCGTAATTCAGGCCATTGGCCTGAATTACCCCGCCCACCCTACGTCCAGATGTGCAGCGCCATCACCCACCCGCCCGCGAAATCGCCCGCCGGTCCCGCTTGGTCGGCCTTCCCTTGATCGTACTGCCCGGCTCGGGGAACAACCTGCGCGCCTCGGAATCGTTTTCGCGGCGCACGATGCTCTCTTCCGTCTCGCGGTACAGCTCGCGCGCCACCGGCGCCGGTCCGCGCTTGTCCGAGATGCCCAGCACCACGACCTCCCAGCGGTCCGAGCCATTGTCGACGAAAATCTTGTCGTTCAGCTTGACGACGCGTGCCGGCTTGACCGGCTCGCCGCCGATACGCACCCGGCCGCGGTCGACCGCGTCGGCGGCAAGCGAGCGCGTCTTGAAGAAGCGCGCGGCCCACAGCCATTTGTCGATGCGTACGTTGTTGTCTTCCATTGCTTGTCCTCGGTTTGGTTCGAGCACCCCATATGCCGACGCATGACAGGTTTTTCGACCCCGTCAAGCGTAACCGATTGCAAAAATCCGCATCGCCAGTTTATACACAAGGTAAGCCGTTTCATAGCACGCACGGCGCACCCAGCCGATACCGGCGAATTCCTCCGGATGGACCGGCACGCCGTCCGCCACGCCGCGCAGGATGTGGGCGCGCACCGCCCGGGCGAAGCCGGCGTCGCGCACCACCACGTTCGCTTCCTGGTTGAGGAAGAGCGACAGGCCGTCGCAGTTGCTCGATCCTACGGTCGCCCAGTCGTCGTCGACCACCGCGATCTTCGCGTGCAACTGGGTCTTGCGGTATTCGACCACCTTGATGCCGGCCGCCAGCAGCTTCGGATAGAAGGAACGCGCCACGGCGTCCTGCAGCCTGAATTCGCCCACGCCGATCAGGAGCGTGACCTCGACGCCGCGCTTGGCGGCCTGCGCCAGCGCCTCGCGGAACTTGCGGCCCGGCGCGAAATACGGGTTGGCCAACAGGACGCACTTCTTCGCCTGGCCGATCGCCTGCAGGTAGGCGCGCTGGATGGTGCGCCGGTTGCGCAGGTTGTCGCGCACGACGAAGGCGGCGCGCATGGGACGTGCGCCCTCGCTGGGCGGCTGGCGCCGCATCTCGCGGAACAGGCCGATGCGGCGGATCAGGTTCAGGTGGCCGGCGCGGGTCCACTGCGCCTGCGCTTCCAGGTGGATCTGGGCCACCAGCGGCCCCTTCACCTGCACCGCGAAGTCCCAGCGCGGCGCCGGCAGCGGACGGTAGGGTTCGTAGTCGCACAGCATGTCGTCGTTGATGTTGATGCCGCCGACGAATGCGATGGCGCGGTCGACCACGGCGATCTTGCGGTGCGTGCGGGTGATGCCGCGCTTGAACCAGGGATTGAAGACGCGGTAATGCACGCCGGCTTCGGCAAAGGCCTCGGCGCGCCGGCAACAGACCCGGTGCCCGGTGCCGAACCAGTCGACCAGCACGCGCACCTTCACGCCGCGCCTGGCCGCGCGGATCAGCGCCGCCTCGACGCTGCGCGCCACGTCGTCCTCGGCAAAGATATAGGTTTCGAACAGGATGTCGTGCTGCGCGGCGTCGATGGCCGCGATCATCGCCGGGAACAGTTGTTGTCCGGTCTCGAGCAGGGTGACGTCGTTGTTCGCTATATAGCTGACCGTGCGCATACGCTAGGCCAGCTGCAGTTCCGCGACGATCGGGGCGTGATCGGACAGTTTGGCCCAGATCGGGCCGGCCATCACCTGGGCATTATCGACCTTGAAGCCGCGCACGTAGATGCGGTCCAGGCGGAACCAGGGCAATGCCGCCGGGAAGGTGCGCGCCGGCGCCAGGCGCGGCTGGCGGCCGGCCCAGCTGCGGACCATGTCGCCCAGGGGCGAGCGCGGCCCCAGCTCGTCGAATACCTCGGCCACGCCGAGGGCATTGCGCAGGCGCTCGCTGAGGGTATTGCGCCAGTCGTTGAAGTCGCCGGCGATGATGACCGGTTCGTCGTGCGAGGACTGCTGGACCGCCTCTATCAGTTGCAGGGTCTGGCGCCCGCGCCCGCCTTCGAACAGGCCCAGGTGCACGACATAGCAGTGGACGCGCCCGGCCGGCGTTTCGAGCACGCAATGCAGGATGCCGCGCTGCTCGTAGGCATGGTCGGAGACGTCGTGGTTATGGCTGTTTTCGATCGGAAAACTGCTGAGCAAGGCATTGCCGTGGTGGCCGTGGTCATACACCGCATTCATGCCGTAGGCCGAATGATGGGAGTCGCCGGCGAAGTATTCGTATTGCGCCGTTTCCGGCCAGATCCGGTGTTCGCGCTTGTGGTTGCCATAGCGCGCCTGGTGGCGGTCATGCCTGCCCTGCACTTCCTGCAGGAAGACGATATCGGCGTGGAATTCGGAGATCGCTTTCTTCAGCGCCAGGACCCGGGGGGTACTGCGCAGCGACGAAACGCCCTTGTGAATGTTATAGGTTGCGACACGAATCTTCATGGGAACATTCTACCCCCATCAGTCCATGTCATTTTGGAACGATGTCCAATCGTGCGGCGTGGCGTGCAAGATGCCGCGACGCGCGGTGTCGGGTGGTACAGGTACGGCGCTAGAATTTAGCTCCGCCCCGTACTCGTCGGATCAATCCAGCACGGGCGCCGCTTCCCAGTCGCTACGCAGCGCGGCGTTGCGAGGGGCAGCCAGGTTCTCGGCCTCCGAGAGCGGAACGGCCACCAGGCGGGGACCGCTCAGGCGTAATCCGCATTCGAGATCGATGTAGAAGCATTCATCGTCCACGCTCAGGGCTTTCACCTTTTCCTCGTGCTTCGGTTGGAATTGTTCCATGCTTTTCCTCCAGAATCCGTTGGTTGGACTTTGTTGCAGTTTTAAAATTTCGCTCGACGCGAACTGCTGACAATATTCGACTCGTTTCCGATTGTCAAACGCAGATTCTATTGTGCGCTAGCTCACATAACGAATTTCCTCTTGGAATTTTTCCCAAAGAAATTAATTTCGTTAAGTAAATATCAAAGTTTCCGCCAAAACATTTACTCACCTGTTATGCATATTCGTCATCGTTCGACACACTTTAAGCGTGCGTTTAGCGATGACCGACGAAGTTTCACCACGTCAGCTTCGACTCTTTGTAGAAATGACCCTTCGGTTAGTACATTTGGGAAAGAAATGGCATGAAATCAGGCAACTAGACGATGTGATCGCTGTTGTATTTACGCCGGATTAAAAATTACTTCTTGACTTGTTTACAGCGCCAGCTCAGGCAATGCTTGACCCGTCCATGCGACGCCGTTGACCGCCTCGCGGAAAAGGCGGCGAGGCTGGCATGAGATGGATCAAGCCGCGTATCCGAGCACGCTGCCCAGCAGCTCCCGCTCGAGGCTGGCAAAGTCCGCACTGCCGCGTTCGCGCGGCCGTGGCAAGGCTACCGGGAGATCGTGGGCGATACGGCCGCCCTCGACGACCAGCACGCGGTCGGCCAGGGCCAGCGCTTCCTGGACATCGTGGGTGACCAGCACGGCGGTAAAACCCTGGCGCAGCCACAAGGTCTCGATCAGGCGCTGCATCTCGATGCGGGTGAGCGCATCGAGGGCGCCCAGCGGCTCGTCGAGCAATAGCAGGCGCGGCGCATGGACCAGGGCGCGCGCCAGGGCGACGCGCTGGCGCTGCCCGCCGGACAATACCGCCGGCCAGTCCCGCGCGCGCGTGGCCAGCCCGACCGTCGCCAGGGTTTCCCGCGCAGGCGCGGCGCCATCCCGCAGGCCGAGCGCGACGTTGTCCAGCACGCTCTTCCAGGGCAGCAGGCGCGCTTCCTGGAACATCAGCCGCGTGGCGCCCCCGCCCGCCTCGACCTCGACCGCGCCGGCATCGGCCAATTCCAGCCCGGCAATCAGGCGCAGCAGCGTGCTCTTGCCGCAGCCGCTGCGTCCGACCACGGCGACGAATTCGCCCGGCGCGATGGCAAGGTCGATGTCGTCGAGCACCGTGCGCTCGCCATAGTGCTTGGACAGCGCCTGCAGGGTGACGCGGGCGCCCTGGCGATCTGCTTCCACCGCGGCGACACGTGCCGCTTCATCAGGAGTGATATGCATGGGACCTCGTTAACGGTAGGCTGGATTCCAGCGCAGGAAATGACACTCGAGCGCACGCGCCGCCAGGTCGGCGGCCTTGCCGAGCAGGGCGTAGAGCAAGATGCCGACCAGCACCACGTCGGTCTGCAGGAATTCGCGCGCATTCATGGTCATGTAGCCGATGCCCGCCTGCGCCGAAATGGTTTCCGCGACAATCAGCAAGACCCACACCAGCCCGAGCGAAAAGCGCACGCCGACCAGGATGGAAGGCAGCGCCGCCGGCAGGATGACGTCGCGGTACAGCGCCCAGCCGGATAAACCATAGCTGCGCGCCATCTCGATCAGCCCCTGGTCGGCCGAACGGATGCCGTGGAAGGTATTCAGGTAGACCGGGAAGAACACGCCGACCGCCAGCAGGAAGAGCTTGGCCGTCTCGTCGATGCCGAACCAGAGGATGACGAGCGGAATAAGCGCCAGCGCCGGGATGTTGCGGATCATTTGCAGGGTGGTGTCGAGCAGGGTCTCGGCGCGCCGCGAGCTGCCGTTGAGCAAGCCGAGCAGCAGGCCCAGCCCGGCGCCGATACCGAAGCCGACCGCCGCGCGCCACAGGCTGGTGCGCAGGTGGGCCCACAATTCACCCGATTCCGCCAGCGACCAGAAAGCCGTCAAGACCTGCCACGGCTCGGGCAGGATGCGGCTCGACAGCCAGCCGATGTGGGCGGCCACCTGCCAGAATGCGACCAGGGCGGCCGGCAAGGCCCAGGGCGCGAGCGCCGCCAGCGCCGGACGGCGTCGGCCGGCAGCGCGGACCGCCGCGCCGCCGGGGGACACCGCCGGCGCCGCGCCCGCTTCGCGCGGCGCGGACGCGAGCCGGGCAGGCTCCACGCCGCCGCTGTCGGACGCGCCCGCCGCACTCGCCCGCAGCACCTCGAACGATGCCATCACGCCGCCTTCTTCGGCACGATGTCGCTGGCCATCATCTCGCCGAAGGGTCCGGTCAGCGACTGCTCGCCGCTTTCCTTGCCTTTGCCGAGGAGCGGGAACACCAGCTCGGCGAAGCGGTAGGACTCTTCCAGGTGCGGATAGCCCGACAGGATGAAGGTCTCGATCCCGAGGTCGGCATACTCGCGCATGCGCGCGGCCACCGTTTCCGGGTCGCCCACCAGCGCGGTGCCGGCGCCGCCGCGCACCAGGCCGACGCCGGCCCAGAGGTTGGGCGCCACTTCCAGCTTGTCGCGCCGGCCGCCATGCAGCGCGGCCATGCGCTGCTGGCCGACCGAATCCATTTTCGCGAACGCGGCCTGGGCCTTGGCGATGACCTCGTCGTCGAGGTGGCTGATCAGTTCTTCCGCGGCGCGCCAGGCCGCCTCGTTGGTTTCACGCACGATCACGTGCAGGCGGATGCCGAACTTCACCGTGCGGCCGCGCTTCGCCGCGCGCGCCCGGATGTCGGCCAGCTTTTCCGCCACCGCCGCCGGCGGCTCGCCCCAGGTGAGATAGACATCCATCTGCTCGGCCGCCAGCTCGTGCGCCGGCTCCGACGAGCCGCCGAAGTACAGCGGCGGATGCGGCTTCTGGATCGGCGGATACAGGGTGCGCGCGCCCTTCACCTGCAGGTGCTTGCCCTCGAAAGTAAAACCGGCGGCGCCGCCCTCGCCCGCCATGCTGGCGCGCCAGATGCGGATGAATTCGTCGGAAATCTCGTAACGCTTGGCGTGGTCGGCGAACAGGCCGTCCGCTTCGAGCTCGCCCTGGTCGCCGCCGGTGACGACATTGATGAGCAGGCGACCGTTCGACAGGCGATCAAACGTGGCGGCCTGGCGCACCGCGAGGCCAGGCGTCGACAGGCCCGGGCGGATCGCCACCAGGAATTTCAACTTTTTCGTGGCGCCGATCAGCGAGGCGGCGCTGATCCAGGGATCCTCGCAGGAGCGCCCGGTCGGCAGCAGCACGCCGTCGTAGCCGAGGGTGTCGGCCGCGACCGCGATCTGGCGCAGGTAATCGGCATCGACCGTGCGCGCGCCTTTCGTCGTGCCGAGGTAGCGGCTGTCGCCGTGGGTGGGGAGGAACCAGAAGACGTTGGGAGTGGACATGGTGTTTCCTTCAGAGCGGCGACGCCGGCAGCGCGTCCTTGACCGCGATGGGTTTGGGGATCAGTTTCAGGGCGTGGAAGGCGTCGGCGATGCGCTGCTGATCGCGCACCACTTCCGGCGACATCGCTTTCACGCCATAGGCATAGCGGCTTGCCGCCAGGTCGACCACGTTCCTCGCAAGACCGGTCTGGGCGGAGAGAATGACCGACACCTCGGCCGGATTCGCCCGGCCCCATTCGTCGACCCTGGCGATTTCCTCGATCAGGATGCGGGTGAGATCCGGATGCTGTTCGGCGAAGCTGCGCGCGGCGAGATAGAACTGGTGGTTCGAGACCAGCCCTCTTCCGTCGGCCAGCACCCGCGCGCCCAGCTGCTGCTCGGCCGCGGCGAGAAAAGGATCCCAGATCACCCAGGCGTCGACGCTGCCGCGCTCGAAGGCGGCGCGCGCGTCGGCCGGCGGCAGGTACACCGGCTGGATCGCGCTGTAGGGAATATTCGCCTTCTCCAGCGCCTTCACCAGCAGGAAGTGCACGTTCGAGCCCTTGTTCAGGGCGATCTTCTTGCCGCGCAAATCGGCCAGCGTGCGCAGGGCCGAGTTCTTCGGCACCACGATGGCCTCGCTGCCGGGCGAGGCCGGCTCGTGGCCGACATACACCAGGCGCGCGCCCGCGGCCTGGGCGAAGATCGGCGGTGCTTCGCCCACGGTGCCGAAGTCGATGCTGCCGACGTTCAGCCCCTCGAGCAGCACGGGCCCGGCCGGGAACTCGGTCCACTTGACGGCGATGTTCTGGGCCGCGAGCCGCTGTTCCAGCGTGCCGCGCCCCTTGAGCAGGGTGAGGGTGCCGTATTTCTGGTAGCCGATGCGGACCTGGGCAGGCGGCTGCGCGGGTGTCCGAGCAAGGGCGTGGCCATGCAGGCCGGCGGCGATGCCGGTCGCGAGCAGGCCAAGGGTGCGGCGGCGCGTCGGCCGCGATGGGTGATCGGGGTGCATGCTTCTCTCTCTTATATATAGTGGGTCAGGCTGGAATGGCTTGCATTGCGGCTTGCATTGCGGCTTGTGCTGCGGCGGGTTCGGCGAGCGGGCGCGGCGCGACGGCGCGCAGTTCCGAGGCGAGTTGCTCGACGCCCTGGGCCACGCGCACGGCGATCGGCGCGGCCAGCGCCAGGCTGCCATCCAGACCGCGGCCCAGTTGTTCGGAGGTCGCATAGATGCTGGGCAGGATGAAGCGCGCCGACATCGAGGCCAGCACCGGCCGCAGGGCGTAGTCGAGCGCCAGCATGTGCGACTGGCTGCCGCCGGTGGCCAGCGGCAGCACCAGCTTGCCGGCCAGGGCGTCCTGGGGCAGCAGGTCGAGGAAGGCTTTCAGCAGGCCACTGTAGGCCGCCTTGTAAACAGGCGTGGCGACGACCACGGCGTCGGCCTGGCGCAGCTGGGCCAGCGCGTGGGCAATCGCCGGTTCGTTGCCGTCCAGGGCCAGCAGGGCCGCGGCGGGCAGCTCGCGCACCTCGCAGCGCGCCAGGCGCTGGCCGTGCAGGCCGAGACGCTCGCCGATGTGCTGCAGCAGGCGCGAGGACGAGGATTGCGGCGACGGGCTGCCGCCCAGCAGGAAGACGCTCATGGTGTGGTCCGTTCATGGGTGATGAGCCACAGCGTAGAGCTCGCGGACTTGAAAGAAAACTAATCGTTTCGCACATCCATATGCGCCCGGCGTTTTAAGGTTTTGCGCATATCGATGACCGTATTTCTTCGTTCACGCAGCGCCGTACCCGGTGCAAACTTGACTGCAACTTTCTCATCAGGGCCTGTCGCGATGTCTTCTTCCGTCCTCCCCTTGCGTCTCCCGGAACCGGGCGCTTCGTCTGGTGACTTTCCCGATCCGCTGGCGCTCGCCGAGCGCCTGGCGCAGCAGTTCGCCGCCACCGCCGTCGAGCGCGACCGGCTCGGCGGCCATGCCGCGCATGAACGCGAACTGATCCGCCAGAGCGGTTTGCTCACGCTGTCGGCGCCGCGCGAGTTCGGCGGCCAGGGCGGGTCCTGGGACACCGTCATGCAGGTCGTGCGCAAGCTGGCCACGGCCGACAGCGCGCTGGCCCACCTGTATGGCTTTCACCACCTGCAACTGGCGGGCATCCGCCTGTACGGCACGGCGGTCCAGCAGCGCAACCTGCTCACCGCCACCGTCGAGCAGGGCCTGTTCTGGGGCAATGCCCTCAATCCCCTCGACAAGCGCACCCGCGCCCGGGCCGTTCCCGCCGGCTTCGTGCTCGATGGCGTGAAAAGTTTTGCGTCCGGCTCGGTGGGCTCGGACTGGCTGACGATATCGGCCTGGGATGACGCCGCCGGCGCCGCCCTGATCGCGGCGCTGCCCACCGCGCAGCCGGGCGTGACGGTGGAAGCCGACTGGGACGCCTTCGGCCAGCGCCAGACCGACAGCGGCACCGTCCGCTTCGAGGAGGTCTACCTGCCGGCCGCGCTGGTGCTGCAGGCGCCCGGGCAGGCGGCCACCGCGCAGGCGACGCTGCGTTCGCAGGTGGCCCAGCTGATCATGGCCAACCTCTACCTCGGCATCGCCATCGGCGCCTTCGAGGCCGCGCGCGACTACACCCTGGAACAGGCGCGGCCCTGGTTCGCCTCAGGCATGTCCGAGTCCAGCGCCGATCCCTTCGTGCAGCACCGCTACGGCGAGTTCTGGCTCAAGCTGCGTCCGGCCACGGTGCTGGCCGAGATTGCTGCGCGCCTGCTCGACGCCGCGTTCGGGAAGGCCGCGGAACTCGATGCGCGCGAGCGCGGCGAAGTGGCGGTCGCGGTGGCCGAAGCCAAGGTGCTGGCGCACCGCGCGGCGATCGACATCGGCAGCGAGATGTTCGAACTGACCGGAGCCCGCTCGACCTCCGCGCGTTTCGGCTTCGACCGCTACTGGCGCAACGCGCGCGTGCACACCCTGCACGATCCGGTCGACTACAAGCTGCGTGACCTCGGGCGCTATGCGCTGGAAGGCCGCCTGCCCGAACCCACTCCCTATTCCTGATACCGTGAGCATGCACCCTACCCTTGACGCTGGCGCGCCAAAGGCGGCCATCCGGCTGCTGGACGTCGCCAGGACCTTTGCCCTGCCCGACGGTGGGCGCTTCGACGCCGTGCGCGGCGTCTCGCTCGACATCCTGGAAGGCGAGATCTTCGGCATCGTCGGCAAGAGCGGCGCCGGCAAGTCGACCCTGCTGCGGCTGATCAACCTGCTCGAACGCCCCGAGCGCGGCAGTGTGATCGTCGACGGCGAAGAGCTGACGGCGCTCGACAAGCGCGGCCTGCGCCAGGCGCGGCGCCGCATCGGCATGATCTTCCAGGGCTTTAACCTGCTGCAGAACGCCACCGTGTTCGAGAACGTCGCCTTTCCGCTGCGCCTGCACGATGCGCTGAACGCCCCGCGCCTGAAGGCGCGCGTAGCGGAATGCCTGGAACTGGTGGGCCTGGCGGACAAGGCTGCCAGCTATCCGGCCCAGCTCTCGGGCGGGCAGAAGCAACGCGTGGCGATCGCGCGCGCCCTGGCCAGCCACCCGGCGGTGCTGCTGTGCGACGAACCCACCTCGGCGCTCGACCCGGAAACCACCCGCGCCCTGCTCGAGACGCTGCGCACCATCAACGCGCAACTGGGCGTGACCATCGTCATCGTCAGCCACGAATTGCAGGTGCTCGGCAGCCTGTGCGACCGCGTGGCCGTCATCGAAAGCGGCGTGGTGGCCGAGCAGTTCGCCCTCGCCGACCGCAGCGTCCCGCGCAAGACTGCGCTGGGACGCGAACTTGCCTACTACGGCACCGAGGCCTTTGCCGCGGCCGCCTGGGGAGATGCCCATGCCTGATTCGATCGCCGCCGTCCTGCCCGAACTCTGGACCGCCTTCCTGCAAACCGCGCTGATGCTCGGCATCGGCGTCTCGGCCGCCGTGCTGCTGGGCGGCCCGCTCGGCGTGCTGCTGTTCCTGGTCGCCGACGGCCAGGCCCTGCAGAACCGGCGCCTGGCGCTGGTGCTGGGCTGGTTCGTGAACACGGTGCGCTCCTTCCCCTTCATCGTGCTGATGGTGGCGCTGGTGCCGGTCACCCGGGTGCTGGCCGGCACCTCGATCGGGCCGCTGGCGGCCTCGGTGCCGCTGTCGATCGCCGCGATTCCCTATTTCGCGCGCCTGGTCGAACAGAACCTGCGCGACGTGCCGCGCGGCGTGATCGAGGCGGCCCAGGCGATGGGCGCCTCCGAATTCCAGATCGTGATGCGCGTACTGCTGCCCGAAGCGCGCGCCGCCCTGGTGCTCTCGCTCACGGTGCTCGCGATCAGCTTTCTCTCCTACTCGGCCGTCGCCGGCGTGGTCGGCGGCGGCGGCATCGGCGACCTCGCGATCCGCTACGGCTACTACCGCTTCGAGACCGTCGTGATGATCTTCACCGTCACGATCCTGGTCGTGCTGGTGCAGCTGATCCAGCTGACCGGCGCCCGCGCCGCACGCCGCCTCGACAAACGCTGACTCCCCCTCATAAAAAGAAAGGATTCCCATGCGCCCGCACCGCCGCACCCTGATCGCCACCGCCCTGTCGCTGCTTCTCGTCGGCGCCGCCCACGCCAAGGACCCGAAAGAGCTGGTCATCGGCACCAGCGCCGGCCCCTACGCCGACCAGATCCGCTTCGGCATCAAGCCCATCCTGGAAAAGCAGGGTTACAAGATCAAGCTGGTCGAGTTCAACGACTACATCCAGCCGAACTTCGCGCTGGCCGAGGGCGCGCTCGACGCCAACGTGTTCCAGCACATCGTCTACCTGACCCGTTTCGCCGAGCAGCACAAGCTGGCGCTGTCGGAACTGGTCAAGATCCCGACCGCGCCAATCGCCATCTACAGCCACAAGCACAAATCCCTGAACGCGGTGCGCCCCGGCGCCACGGTGGCCCTGCCGAACGATCCGACCAACCAGGCGCGCGCCCTGGTCATGCTCGACCAGATGGGCTGGGTCAAGCTGAAACCGGGCATCGACCCGATCAAGGCTTCGGAGAAGGACATCGCCCGGAACCTGCGCCAGATAACACTGCTGCCGCTGGAAGCCGCGCAACTGCCGCGCTCCCTGCAGGACGCTGACTTCGCCTTCGTCAACGGGAACTTCGCGCTCGCCTCCGGCCTGAAGCTGCGCGACGCCCTGCGCACCGAGAAGATCTCGCCGAGCTACGCCAACCTGGTCGCGGTGCGCACGGCCGATAAAGATAAACCCTTCGCGCGCGACATCGCGGCGGCCTACCGCTCGCGCGAATTCCTGGAGGTGACGAACCGCCTGTTCGCCGACTACGCCAAGACCGACTACCAGCTGGCGCTGGAAAAGAGCGCAAAATGAACGCATCAGCGCAAGGCGCCGCGAAACCGGTGCGCTTCAACGCCTTCCAGATGAACACGCCCAGCCACCAGTCGCCGGGCCTCTGGCGCCATCCGCGCGACACCGGCGGCGGCTACCGCGACGCGCAATACTGGGTCGAGCTGGCGCGCCTGCTGCAAGCGGGCGGCTTCGACGCGATCTTCCTCGCCGACGTGCTGGGCGCCTACGACGTCTACGGCGGCAGCCTGGATGCGGCCCTGCGCCACGGGGTGCAGTTGCCGCTGAACGATCCGCTCGCGCTGGCGCCCCTGATCGCGCAGGCGACCACGCGCCTGGGTGTCGGCGTCACCGCCTCCACCGGCGGCGAGCATCCCTACACCTTCGCCCGCCGCATGTCGACGCTCGACCACCTGAGCGGCGGGCGGATCGGCTGGAACATCGTCACCGGCTACCTCGACAGCGCCGCACGCAACCTCGGCCAGGCGCGGCAGCTCGGGCATGACGCGCGCTACGACCAGGCCGACGAGTACCTGGAAGTCGTCTACAAGCTGTGGGAGAAGAGCTGGGAAGACGGCGCCGTGCTGCGCGACCGCGCGCGCGGCATCTATGCCGACCCGGCGCGCGTCCACCCCATCAATCACCGGGGCGAACACTACACGGTGCCGGGCATCCATTTGTGCGAGCCCTCGCCCCAGCGCACTCCTTTCCTGTACCAGGCCGGCGCATCGCCGCGCGGCCTGGCCTTCGCGGCGCGGCATGCCGAAGCAAGCTTCGTCAGCGGCCCGACGAAGGGCGTCGTCAGGCGCTACGTCGACAGCGCGCGCGCCGCCGTGCGCGCCGCCGGACGCGATCCGGAAGCTCTCCTCGTGTATGCGCAGGCGCTGGTCGTCACCGGCGCGACCGCGGCCGAGGCGCAGGCGCGCCTGGAGGAGTACCGTCGGCACATCGACATCGAAGCCTCGCTGACCCTGCTCTCGGGCTGGACCGGCGTCGACTTCTCGCGCTATGGCCTGGACGACACGGTCGAGTACATCGATACCGAGGCCGGCCGCTCGGCGCTCGCCTCGCTCAGCGTGGCCGATCCGGCGCGCCGCTGGACCGTGCGCGAAGCGGCGCTGTTCATCGGCCTGGGCGGACGCGGCCCGATCATGGTGGGCGATGCTCGCCAGGTGGCCGACCAGCTCATCGCCTGGCTGGACGAGACCGGCATCGACGGTTTCAATCTGGCCTATGCGCTGGCCCATGAAGACATGCGCAACGTGGTCGAGCTGGTCGTGCCCGAGCTGCGCCGGCGCGGCCGCTACCGCAGCGACGTCGGCGACAGCCAGCGCGGCGCCACGCTGCGCGAACAGTTGCTCGGCGCCGGCGCGCGCCTGCCTGAAACCCACCCGGGCCGTCAGGTCCGCATCGACATCGCGCTGCGTCCCGCAGCCTGAGCCGTCCAGGTCCGCGGACCAGCGGTCTCAGCAGCCGCGCATCTGCGCCTGGGTCACGTTGCTGCCCGGGGCCACGCTCTGCGTGAGCCAGACATTGCCGCCGATGGTAGAGCCGGCGCCCACCGTGATGCGGCCCAGGATGGTGGCGCCCGCGTAGATGACGACGTCGTCCTCGACGATCGGGTGGCGCGGCGCACCCTTGACCAGGGCGCCGTGTTCGTCGGTCGGGAAGCGGCGTGCGCCCAGGGTGACGGCCTGGTAGAGGCGCACGCGCTGGCCGATGATCGCCGTCTCCCCGATCACCACGCCGGTGCCGTGGTCGATGAAGAAGCTGGCGCCGATTTGCGCCGCCGGGTGGATGTCGATGCCGGTCAGCGTATGCGCGATGTCAGCCGCCAGGCGCGCCAGGAAAGGCGTGCCGAGGCGGTGCAGGCAATGCGCCAGGCGGTGGTAGAGCACGGCGATGGTGCCGGGGTAGCACAGCATGATCTCGGCCACGGAACTGGCGGCCGGGTCGCCGGCCAGGGCCGCCTGCACGTCCGAGACGAGCAAGGCGCGGATGTCGGGCAGGCGGGCGGCGAAGGCACGGGTGATTTCGCGCGCCCGTTCGGCCAGTTCCACCTCGCACAGCTCGTCGTAGTCGCTGCTGAAACGCAGGGCGCGGCGCACCTGCTCGACCAGGCGGTCGAGCGCGACGTTGAGGGTATCGCCGACAAAATAGTCGATGCTCTCGTCGTTCAGGTCCGGACGGCCATAGTGGGTGGGAAACAGCGCCGCCGAGATGCCCTCGATCACCTGCTTCAGGACTTCGCGCGACGGCAGTTCGCGCACACGGCCCTGGTGCCGGATGTTGTGGGTTTTCTCGCGCGAATGACGCAGCGCCTCGATGATGGGGCCGAGCTGCCAGTGGCTGGCGCCGGCCGGGGGGAAGGAATTGTCGTTCATATACCAAGCCTACTCCAGCCTGAGGTGGAAACGAACGATTTTAATCACACTTCCTTATATGCGGATTTCGCCGATCAATCCTCGTAGTCGAAGCGGTATTTCTCCCTGGTCAGCATGAAGGAGGGAACCGGCTTGCCGGCTTCCACCAGGATGATGTCCGTCGGCACTGCATCCGCTGGCGCCGCGGCCGGCGTGGCCTTGAGCACGCGGCGGCCGCTGGCCGGCAGCAGCTCCGCCGGCACCGGCTGCGGGCTGCGTCCCGCCAGCGAGACGAGCCAGCCGGGACGGCCGTCCTGCACCGCGTAGCGTGGATGAATGACCTGCATGTCGATGCGCCCGCTCAGGCCCAGCAGAATCGAATAGCTGCCGTCCTTGTTCCTGAGAATGATCGGATCCTTCGACGGGTACTTGGCCAGCAGCGGCGCATACAGTGGATTCTCGTCCGTGGCGTCGGGATGGGCGACGAACGCGGTCTGGTCGACGTGCAGCGTCGGCAGGCCGCTCATCCGGCGCAGGTGTTCTCCCATCAGGATCATCTTCGGCTCGGGCTCGGTCGCCTTGTGGTGATGGCCATAGCCGACGAAGACCAGCACCTTGGCGTCCTTGTCTTTCGCCAGGATACGCTCGACCAAATTACGCGCCTGCATTTCTTCGCGCATACGCATCTGCTCGGCCGGCGGCAAATGGTGTCCGCCTTCATACTCGTAGGCGACCAGTTTCCAGCCATCGGCCAGCGCCGCGTTGACGAAGCCGGCGAAGACCGGCTCGGCGGTGTAATAACCGTTGTTCCGGGCGATGTAGCGTTTTTCGTTGGCCGCCTGCGCGCCCGGCGCATTGAAGGTCTCGCAGGCCAGGTAGCTGTAGCCGATCTTCTTCAGCTCGGCGGCCAGGCGCTGGGCAAAGGCCCGGTTCAGCGGCACATGGTGGGCTTCGTTGATCAGCACGATGCGTTTCGTACGCGCCTCGCGCACGATGGCCGCGATCGCGTCCTCCGCCACGGCGCTCTCCAGCAGCGCCATCTGGCGCACGGTGCTGGGCGGATGGCGCCGCTCGCGCCGGTGCAAAGCGTCGAAAGCCACATGCGCGCCTTCGGTGTCGCCCACCATGGAGCGCGCCGTCCCCAGCTGCTGGAGCGGGCTGCGATGCGCCAGCACCAGCTTGTCGAGCGCCGGGTCGCCGGGCTGGCCGAAGGCAGCGGGCGGCAGGGATGCCGTGGCCGCTTCGGCCAGCTTCAGGCGCTCCAGGTAAGAATCGGGAATCGGTGTCTGGGCGACGGCGCCCTGGGCAAGGACGAGAAGGAAGGTGGCGAGACTTGCGGCGAAAGAACGCATGGAAACCTTCTGCTGAAGTTGCGAAATGTTTCCGAGCAGTATAGGCCGGCAGCCGGCGAAGTTAACTAGCCGATATGATGGGGAAGCTGCAGGATCGCTTCCGCGTTCGAGGACGAAAAGCAGCGGTCAGCCGCCTCCAGCCAGGGCAGCCAGGCGTACTGCACATGTTCGCGCGGGCTCAGGATCACGGGGGTCTCGCGCGGCACGCAGACGGAAAAGACGTGCTCCGTGTTGTGCGTGACGCCCGGCGCGTAGCGGTGGCGCCATGTCGGATAGATCTCGTAGATGTTCGACAGCCCCCAGTCCAGCAGCCGGATGCGTTCGCCGTCGGCCACGATGCCGGTTTCCTCGAACAGCTCGCGCGCGGCCGTCTCCAGCAGCGGTTCGTCGAGGGCGTCGAGCGAGCCCGTCACCGATTGCCAGAAGCCGGGCCGGTCCGCACGCTCGATCAGCAGCACTTCCAGCTCGGGCGTATGGATGACGACGAGGACGGATTCGGGAATCTTGTGCACGCTTGGCTACTCCGTGGAACAAATAAAAAGGGCCGGAACCCGTCATCGACGACAGGTCCCGGCCCCTATTCTACCCAGCCGTAAGGCCGAGCGTGCTTAGCCCACCTTTGGCTCGTTACGCAGGCGGATGTGCAGCTCCTTGAGCTGCTTCTCGTCCACTTCCGACGGTGCATTGGTCAGCAGGTCCTGCGCGCGCTGGGTCTTCGGGAAGGCGATCACGTCGCGGATCGATTCCGAGCCGGTCATCAGCGTGATCAGGCGGTCCAGGCCGAAGGCCAGGCCACCGTGCGGCGGCGCGCCGTACTGCAGGGCGTCGAGCAGGAAGCCGAACTTCAGCTGCGCTTCCTCGGCGTCGATCTTCAGGGCGCGGAACACCTTGCTCTGGACTTCTTCGCGGTGGATACGGATCGAGCCGCCGCCCAGTTCCCAGCCGTTCAGGACCATGTCGTAGGCCTTGGCGACGCAGGCGCCCGGGTTGGTCTCGAGCATGTCTTCGTGGCCGTCCTTCGGTGCGGTGAACGGGTGGTGGGTGGCGTTCCAGCGGTCGCCGTCTTCGTCGTATTCGAACATCGGGAAGTCGATGACCCACAGCGGCGCCCAGACGTCGTCGAACAGGCCGGCCTTCTTCGCGAATTCCGAGTGGCCGATCTTCACGCGCAGCGCGCCCATGGCGTCGTTGACGACCTTCGCCTTGTCGGCGCCGAAGAAGATCAGGTCGCCGTCTTGCGCGCCGGTCAGTTCCAGGATCTGGGTCAGCACCTCGTCGGAGATGTTCTTGACGATCGGCGACTGCAGGCCTTCACGGCCCTTGGCCTTCTCGTTGACCTTGATGTAGGCCAGGCCCTTGGCGCCGTAGATGGCGACGAACTGGGTGTAGGCGTCGATCTCCGAACGCGCCATCGAGCCGCCCTGCGGCACGCGCATGCCGACCACGCGGCCGCCCGTCATGTTGGCGGCGCTGTTGAAGACCTTGAACTCGACCGACTTCATCAGCTCGGTCAGCTCGGTGAACTCGAGCTTGACGCGCATGTCCGGCTTGTCCGAACCGTATTTACCCATGGCGGTGGCGAAGTCCATCACCGGGAAGGGGTTCGGCAGGTCGATGCCGGCGGCGTTCTTGAAGACGACGCGCATCATGTCTTCGAACAGGTCACGGATTTCCTGTTCGGTCAGGAACGAGGTTTCGCAGTCGATCTGGGTGAATTCCGGCTGGCGGTCGGCGCGCAGGTCTTCGTCGCGGAAGCACTTGGTGATCTGGTAGTAACGGTCGAAGTTGGCGACCATCAGCAGCTGCTTGAACAGCTGCGGCGACTGCGGCAGCGCGAAGAAGTTGCCCGGGTTGACGCGCGACGGCACCAGGTAGTCGCGTGCGCCTTCCGGGGTCGACTTGGTCAGCATCGGGGTCTCGATGTCGATGAAGCCCAGATTGTCGAGGTACTTGCGCACTTCCATCGACACCTTGTAGCGCAGGCGCAGGTTGTGCTGCATCTGCTGGCGGCGCAGGTCGAGCACGCGGTGGGTCAGGCGGGTGGTTTCCGACAGGTTGTCGTCGTCCAGCTGGAAAGGCACCGGCACCGACGCGTTCAGCACTTCCAGTTGCGTGGTGTTGATCTCGATCTTGCCCGACTTCAGGTTGGCGTTGGCGGTGCCTTCCAGGCGGTTGACGACCGTGCCGGTGACGCGCAGGCAGTACTCGTTGCGCACGTGCTCGGCGGCCTTGAACACTTCCGCGTTGTCGGGATGGCAGACGACCTGCACCAGGCCTTCACGGTCGCGCAGGTCGATGAAGATGACGCCGCCGTGGTCGCGGCGACGGTGCACCCAGCCGCACAGGCTGACGGTTTGGCCCAGCAGCTCTTCGGTCACGAGGCCGCAGTAGTTGGTACGCATGGAGGACATATTTTTCTCTATTCCAGGTTGGTGTATCAGTTGCGCCGCCAGCAGCAGCGACCTCATTGCTTGTTACTTTATTCCGGAGCCACAACGCCCATCGACACGATGTACTTCAGGGCGGCGTCTACCGTCATGTCCAGCTCGACGACCTTGCTGCGTTCCATCATCAGGAAGAAGCCGGAAGTCGGGTTCGGGGTCGTCGGCACGTAAACGCTCACGTACTCGCCGACCAGGTGGTTCTTCACGTCTCCGCCCGGCACGCCGGTGAGGAAAGCGATAGTGTACGAATCCGCGTGCGGATAGGGAATCAGGACGGCCTGGCGGAACGCGTTGCCCGAGGACGAGAACAGCGTGTCCGAGACCTGCTTGACGCTGCCGTACAGCGAGCTGACCACCGGGATGCGCTTGAGCAGGCGCTCGCCCAGGCGCACGATGTAGTTGCCGACCAGGTTATTGGTGAGCAGGCCGGTCAGGAACACGATGGCGATCGTCAGGATCGCGCCGATGCCGGGGATGTCGGTGCCGAAGAGGGTCCGCGGCTGCCAGCGTTCGGGGACGAACAGCAGGGACTGGTCGAGCGTGCCGATGACCATGCTGAGCACCCAGGCCGTGATGGCCAGGGGAACCAGGATCAGCAGGCCGGTAAGGAAGTATTTGCGCATCAGTTTCTCGTTGTTCTTATTGCTGCGGCCCGGAGGCCGCAGGGTATGGCAACATCAGGGCAACATCAGGATGCGCTGCTGTCGCCGCCGGCGCTGGAAGCCGCTGCCGGCGCCGGTGCGCTGGCGGCCGTGCTCTCGCTCGAGGCCGCCGGAGCCGCGTTCGTGCTCGGCGCAGCGCCGGTGGCCGGGGCGCTGCCGCCACGGAAGTCGGTCACGTACCAGCCGGTGCCCTTGAGCTGGAAGCCAGCCGCGGTCACCTGCTTCTTGAACGATGGCTTGCCGCAGGACAGGCAGGTCGTCAGGACCGGATCAGAAATTTTTTGCAGCACATCTTTGGAAAAACCGCATTCATCGCAGCGGTAGGCGTAGATCGGCATTTGATACTCCGCAAAAATCTTCAAAACCCTGAATTATAAAGCTTTTGTTGGGGATGTTGCCGATTCTCCCGAAAGCGCCCTTCCCGGGGAGGCCGCACAGGCCCGGGGGCTGTGTTGCAGCGCGACAGTGTTGTTTTTCGTCAGCATTCTGTCAGTTTTACGTTGCTGAACATCAACTGGGGTGTTTAAATATTATTTCTCAACGGCACACGTTGCCGGCTGACCCAGTTAGCCGGCCGTGTATGAGATTCAAGAAACAGAAGTTTGCGCGATGAAGATCGCCGCATGGCCGTACAAGAACGCTGCATTTAAGAAAGCCCGCTTATGCGGGCGTTTTTTTGGGCGTTCGGTTCATCATGGTGGGCACGGGGCGCGCACCCTACGGAACCTTCGGTATCAGCGGCAAATCGTAGGGTGGGCGCCCCGTGCCCACCATTGTTGGATCAGCGGCGGCGCCACTCCATCCAGCGTTCCTTGCCGGCGAAAACCGGCAGCGACTCCTCGACCGCCTCGTCCCTGGTGCATTCGAAATGCGGCAGCAACAACGCATCCAATGCCGCGCGGGCGATGCCGAAGGGCGGCCCTTTCGGCGACTCGCCAAAGAAGAAGAATCCGGCCAGCAGGCCGCCGCCCGGCAGCAGCTCGGCCCAGCGCGCGGCCACGCGCGGCCATAGCGCCGGCGGCATCGCGCACAGGAAAGCCTGTTCGTAGATCAGTTCCAGGGCACGCGGCGGCGCGTAGGCGAAAAAGTCGGCTTCGACTACCCTGCCCGCCCACGGTCCCACCGCCTTCTTCGCCGTCGCGACCGCGGCCGGCGAGAAATCGATCGCGGTCGCATCCCAGCCGGCCTCGCACAGGCAGGCCAGTTCGTAGCCGCTGCCGCAGCCGGGAATCAGGGTGCGCAATGGCCGCGGCGTGCGGGCGACGAAGTCGCGCAGGCCCTGGGGCACGCCGCCGCGGTCCCAGGGCGTGAAGCCCTGCTCGAAGCGCTCGTCCCAGAAACCCGGGGTGCGCGGATCGCGGCTGGCGAAGTCCGGCATGTCAGGCGCCGCCGAAACGGTGCAGCAGGGTCGCCAGCAGCAGGCCCGAGGTCACGCCGCCGGCCAGCCAGGCCAGGACGCCCAGCATGCGGTTGGTGCGGCGGATCTCGTGCAGCATGCGGCTCATCATCTCGTGGTTGGTGGCCGCATGCGGCTGGGAATGACGCTCCAGCGTCTGGTGCATCAGGCGCGGCAACTGCGGGAAGATGTGGGCGTAGCGCGGCGCCTCGGCCTTCAGGCGCTCGACGAAGCCGCGCCAGCCGACCTGCTCGGTCATCCAGCGTTCCAGGTGGGGCTTGGCGGTCTTCCACAAGTCGAGGTCGGGGTCGAGCTGGCGGCCCAGGCCCTCGATGTTGAGCAGGGTCTTCTGCAGCAGCACGAGCTGGGGCTGGACCTCGACATTGAAGCGGCGCGAAGTCTGGAACAGGCGCAACAGGATCTGGCCGAAGGAAATGTCCTTCAGCGGACGGTCGAAGATCGGCTCGCAGCAGGCGCGCACCGCTGCTTCCAGTTCGTCCACACGGGTATGGCGCGGCGCCCAGCCCGATTCGATGTGGGCCTCGGCCACGCGCTTGTAGTCGCGGCGGAAGAAGGCGAGGAAGTTCTGCGACAGGTAGTCCTTGTCGAAGTCGTTCAGGGTGCCGACGATGCCGAAGTCGAGCGCGATATAACGCCCGAAGGTTTCCGGCTCGACCGAGACCAGGATGTTCCCCGGGTGCATATCGGCGTGGAAGAAGCCGTCACGGAATACTTGGGTGAAAAAAATTTCCACGCCATCGCTGGAGAGCTTTTTCAGGTCCACGCCTTCGGCTGCCAGGCGGTCGATCTGCGACACCGGGATGCCGTGCATGCGCTCCATGACGATCACGTTGCTCGAACAATAGTCCCAGAACATCTCCGGCACCAGCAGCAAGTCCGAGTCAGCGAAATTCCGGCGCAGCTGGCTGGCGTTCGCCGCCTCGCGCATCAGGTCCAGTTCGTCGTGCAGGTATTTGTCGAATTCGGCGACCACCTCGCGCGGCTTGAGCAGGCGGCTCTCGGCCCACAGCTTTTCGATCAGGCCGGTCGCCATGTACATCAGGGCGATGTCCTCGTCGATGGTCTTCTTCATGCCCGGGCGCAGCACCTTGACCGCGACGTCGCGGCCGTTCTTCAAGGTCGCGAAGTGGACCTGGGCGATCGAGGCCGAGGCCACCGGCACCGGATCGAAAGTGGCAAACAACTGGTCCGGCGGCGCGCCGAGCGAACGCGTGATCTGGGCGATCGCCAGGTCCGAGCCGAACGGCGGCACGCGGTCCTGCAGCAGCGAGAGTTCGTCGGCGATGTCGGGCGGCATCAGGTCGCGCCGGGTCGACAGCACCTGGCCGAACTTGATGAAGATCGGGCCCAGCTCCTCGAGCGCCAGGCGCAGGCGGATCGCGCGCGGCGTCGTGATCCTGCGCCAGAAGAAGATGCCGTTGATCAGTCTTGCGGTGCGCGGCACCTGGAGACCGGACATTGCGATTTCATCGAGGCCATACTTGATGACGACCGTGAAGATTTTAAGCAGGCGCAGGAATTTCAATATCATCAGCGATCCAGGCTAGTGTCCCCGCTGGGGCGGGTTGTCGGAATGACGGCGCCGCTCTGCGCCGTGTGCAGCGTCACGTCGTGGGTGGGGCGGAGAATCACGTCGTGGGGTGTGGAAGAGGCCATGGCCGGCGCCGCGGCCTTGCTCCTTGCCTGCTCCAGCATTTGTTCGAGTCTGGCGATGCGCTTGGCGGCGCGCTCGACGTCGTCGCGCAGGCGCACCACGCCGGCGCCGAATTCCTCGACGTCGCCCGGACGCACCAGCACCGGCTGCTCCTCGACCAGGAACTCGGCCAGATTCTCGGCCAGGCGGCGGCCGGTGGCGCGGGCATTGGCCAGGGCGCTGCGGGCGCCGCCGGCCAGGCGGGTCGCGCCGATCGGTCCGAACAGGCGCTCCAGGTCGTGTTCCGGTTCCCAGCGCAAGCCCTTGCTCAACTGCGAGATCGTGTTCGCGAACTCGGCATCGCCCTCGATGCGCACGTAGGAAAAGGCGCGCTCGCGGTTGGCCGCGATCAGCGGCAGGTCGCTCAGCTTGACGTGGATCGTGACGTTGGCAGCCGCGTCCGCGTCGCCCGCTTCGAGCAGGCCGTCGGCGGCAACGCGCAGCCGTAGCTGCAAGTGCCCGGTATCGATGCAGGCCAGCTTGCCGGCGTGACGGCGCAGCGCTGCGCGCGCCCAGTCCTCCTGGGCCAGCAGGTGGTTGATCGCCGCCACCGCGGACACGCTCAGCGTGCGTTGCGGAGAGAGAAAAGATGAACTCGGAAACATGATGATGGGTCGCCAAAAAACAAAGCCGCCCGGGATAACGCGGGCGGCTTCGATCTTACCAGTTTGCCGGGCACAAACCCGAGCGCACGGGAAAGTTTGTTAAAAATTAAGCGATCTGCTGGATACCGGCGAGCACCCAGCCGCCATTGCCGGACAGGGGCTTCGACATGTTCCAGACCTCGGCCAGCGGCTCGGCCGGGGCGTTCGGCGCGGTGCGGATCATGCCGTTGAACTGCACGCTGGCCAGGTAGTCGGTGGCGGTGGTCTCGATGCCCAGCAGCTGGGCGTCGATCGAGACGACGTCGGTGTAGTCGGCATTGCCGCCGCGCTCCAGGATCTGCGTCTTCAGCTCGGCGAAGACTTCGGGCGTCGTGAATTCGCGCAGGTCGTTGACGTCACCCTTGTCCCAGGCCGCCTGCATGCGGATGAAGGAGGACTTGGCGTGGCGCAGGAAGGCCTCGGTGTCGAAGTCGGCCGGCACGCCCCATGGGGCGTGCACGGGCGCCGCCTTGTTCAGCGACAGGCCGCCCACCGGCTGCTGGGCCTGGAAAGCCTGCGGCTGGGCCTGGCCGAGACCCGAACCGATCTGCGGCGTGGCGCCGGCCGGCACCGGCTGCTGGCTGTAGCCGCCCTGGAAGGACGGATTGGCCGGGGTGTCCTTGCGGCGGAACATGCGCACGATGAACATGACGGCCAGCGCCAGCAGCGCGAACATCAGGATCGAGGACAGAACCGACGCCATGGCGCCGCCGATGCCCAGGTGCGAGAACAGGGCGCCCAGGCCGAGGCCGAGCAGCGCGCCGCCCAGGATGCCCTTCCACGGGCTCGAACGCTTGGCGGCTTGGGAAGCGGCGGCGCCAGCAGTGGCGCCTGCCGCTGCTGGCGCGGCTGGGGTTGCCTGATTCGTTTGTCGATTCATCGGCGCGGCGGGCGCCGGCGCCGGCGCCGGCATCTGGCGCACGGTCTGCGACTGGCGGCCGAACGAGCGCTTGCTGCCCATCGGACGGGCAACCGCTTCGGCAATCATCGAGGTGGCGGTAATCGCCAGCATCATCGTAACCAACAATTTTTTCATTGTCCTACCCTCACATTTTGATACCGGTATGCAGCGCCGCGACGCCCGCCGTCAGGTTGAAGTACTGCACGCGTTCCAGCCCGGCGTCCTGCATCATCGTCTTGAGCGTCTCCTGGTCCGGGTGCATGCGGATCGATTCGGCCAGGTAGCGGTAGCTTTCCGAGTCGTTGGCGATGCGCTTGCCCAGCCACGGCAGCACGGAGAACGAATACAGGTCGTAGGGTTTCTGCAGGGGCGCCGCCACTTTCGAGAACTCCAGCACCAGCAACTTGCCGCCGGGTTTGAGCACGCGGCGCATTTCCGCCAGTGCCTGGTCCTTGTGCGTCATGTTGCGCAGGCCGAAGGCCACGCTGACCCGGTCGAAATAATTGTCCGGGAACGGCAACTTCTCTGCGTCACAGAGCAAGGTGGGGGTGACCAGGCCTTTATTCAATAAGCGGTCGCGTCCTACGCGCAGCATCGACTCGTTGATGTCGGTAAGCCAGACCTCCCCGCTCGGGCCCGCCTGCTTGGCGAAGGCCTTCGACAGGTCGCCGGTGCCGCCGGCGATGTCGAGCACCTTGAAGCCGGGGCGGATGCCGGCCTGGGCGATGGTGAAGGTTTTCCAGATGCGGTGCAGGCCGCCGGACATCAGGTCGTTCATCACGTCGTACTTCGACGCGACCGAATGGAAGACCTTGGCGACCTCGTGGACCTTCTCGTCCTCGGACACGGTCTTGTAGCCGAAATGGGTGGTATTGGTCATAAGGTATGGGCAATTTGATCTTGCCGCATTATACAAGCGCCACGCGCACCGGTCGCTGCGGAGCGCTTTCGCCGCCGCGTGTCCGCCTGCTCAGCTGTGCTACGCTGCTGTATTGACTCTTGTATAATCCCCGGCTTCCAGCTCTATCATTTTAGGCAACAACCCCCATGCGTACCCGGTCGCGCCTGCTGCTCCTCGTGCTCTCGGTACTGGTCCCCTCCTTCGTGGCGGCCGCGCTGGCCGTCGCCTATGTCTACCACGATGCCCGCGGCACCCAGGACCGCGCCATGCTCGACACGGCGCGCGCGATGGCCCTGCTGGTCGATAACGAGCTGGAGAAAAAGGAAGAACTGCTGCGCGTGCTGGCCGGCTCGCCGTCGCTGGCCACGGGCGACCTGGCCGGTTTCTACGAGCATGCGCGGCGCGTCGTGCCGCCGCCGGAATCGGCCCTGGTCCTGTTCGAGTTGGACGGCCGCCAGCTGATCAATACGCGCCGCGCCTACGGCGAGGTACTGCCGACGCGGCCCGCCTCGAACCTCGGCGCGCTGGCCGGGCGCCTGGGCCTGGACCGCACCCTCGTGTCGGACCTCTTCATGGCGCAAGTCGCCCGGCGCCATGATTTTGCCATCCAGGTCCCGGTCCAGCTCGACGGCCGGATCCGCTACCTGCTGGCGATAGGCGTGAACGCCAGTTCCCTGCAGCGGCTGCTGGCGCGCCAGCGCTTGCCCGATACCTGGCTGGCGAGCGTGATCGACAGAAACGGCATCGTGGTGGCGCGTTCGCGCAATCCGGAGCAGTACGTCGGCAAGTCGGTGCGCGAGGCCACGCGCCGCCATATCGCCGGCAAGGACGAGACGATCTACGAATCGCGCACCCTCGACGATATCGACTCGCGCGTCTACGCCAGCACCGTGCCGAATGCGGACTGGAAAGTTTTGCTCAGTATCCCGCGCAGTGAGCTGCGCGCTCCACCGCTGCGCGCGGCCGCCCTGCTGGGCGGCCTGATGACCGTGCTGCTCGTGCTGGGCCTGGTGGCGGCGCGGCGTTTCGCGAATCGCGCCATCGGCCCGATCGAGGCGCTCGGGCGCAGCGCGCAGACCCTGGGCGAAGGCCGCGAGGTGCACTACCAGAGCGCCAACTGGCTGGAAATCGACAGCGTCGCCCGCCACCTGGCCGAGGCCAGCAGCCGTATCCACCACGCCCAGGCCGACATGGAAGCGCGCGTGGCCGAGGCGGTCGCCGCCACCGAGCGGGCCCAGCAGGCCCTGCTGAAGAACCAGAAGCTCGAAGCGCTGGGCCGGCTCACCGGCGGCATCGCCCACGAGTACAACAACCTGCTGCAGACCCTGACCACGGCCCTGCAGCTGACCGGCTTCGCCACGCGCGGCAACGACAAAGTGCAGAACCTGCTCGAGACCTGCAAGCGCACGGTCGCGCGCGCGACCGCCCTGACCGGCCAGCTCGGCTCCTTCGGCCGCCTGCAGGCGGCGCGGCTGACGACGGTCGATGTTTGCGCCCAGTTGAAGAGCGCCGTCCAGCTCATGAAAGGCTCGCTGCAGAGCGACATCGTGGTCGAGGTGCACTGCGCCGAGGACCTGTGGCCGGTCACGCTCGAACCGCTGCAGTTCGACGTCGCCCTGCTGAACCTGGCCACCAACGCGCGCGACGCCATGCCGGACGGCGGCACGCTGCGCGTGGACGCGAACAACGTCGCGCTCGACGGCGCAGGGCCCCTGCCGCGCGGCGACTACGTGCTGGTCACCCTGACCGACAGCGGCAGCGGCATGACGCCGGAAGTGATGGCGCGCGCCCTCGATCCCTTCTTCACCACCAAGCCGCCGGGCCAGGGCACGGGCCTGGGCCTGCCCCAGGCCTATGCCTTCGCCGTCCAGGCGGGCGGCACGCTGGTCCTCGACAGCATTGCCGGCATCGGCACGCGGGTCGACCTCTACCTGGCGCGCGCCGCCAGCGCGGTCGCCATGGCGCCCGCGGACGGCGCCGCACCTTCACCGGCCAGGGGCACGGGCACCGTGCTGTTCGTGGAAGACGACGCCCTGGTGCGCGAGGCGGTGGTGCGCGCCCTCGACGAGAGCGGCTTCGAGGTCATGGTGGCGGAAGACGGCGAGACCGCCCTGCGCATGCTCGACGCCATGCAGCGCCACCCGGACGTGGTGTTCTCGGACGTCGTGATGCCGGGCCAGGTCAGCGGCGTCGACCTGGCCGGCATCCTCAGGGAACGCTACCCGGGCCTGCCGGTGGTGCTGGCGACGGGTTACACCGAGCAGCAGATCGCCGTGCCGGGCGTGCAGGTGCTGGCCAAGCCCTACACCATCGAGCAGCTGGTCGACCTGCTGTCGCGCTCGACGGCCGCCTGAGCGCCTGGCAAGGCCGCCACGGTGCCCCTCCGGCGCCGCGTTTTGCGCCGCTCATCCTTTCCTTGCGCCGTCCGGCACCTTTTCTCCATGCGGCCGCCGGTCCTGCCGATACTGGCGACTTTCCAAACCTGAACCGGATCCCGCCGTGTCCCATCGCACCCTGTCGACTCTCCTGCTCGCGCTTGCCGCGTTGTCCACCCTTCCCGCCGCCGGCAGCGCCGCGCCTGCTCCGGACCAGCCTGCCGCGGCCCGCGGCGACCTCTACCTGGCCGCGAACGGCGCCTGGCTCGACGCCACCGTCATCCCGCCCGAGCGCTCCGAGGTGTACCGCGCCGACCTGCCCGCCAGCGTCAATGCGCGCGTGCGCGCCATTGTCGAGGACCTGCGCAGGACCCCGCAGCCGGCCGGCAGCGTGCAGCGCAAACTCATCGACTTCTACGACAGCCAGCGCGACCTGGCGGCCATCGACCGCGCCGGCCTGGCGCCGCTGCGCGCCCGGCTGGCGGCGATCGAGGCCATCGCCACTGTCGAGGACCTGGCGCGCTGGCAGGGCAGCGTCCAGGGCATCCTGAAAACGCCGCTGTGGCTGTGGGGCGGCTTCGCGGACTTCAAGGACCCGGGCATCAACCGGGTGCTGGTGATGCAGGGCGGCCTCGGCCTGCCTGAGCGCGACTACTACCTGGGCGAGGACGCGCGTTTCGTCGCGACACGCGGCGCCTACCTCGATTACCTGGAGACGCTGGCGCGGCTGGCGGGAGACGCCGCGCCGAAGGTCGCCGCGCAACGCGTGCTGGCCCTCGAGACGCGCCTGGCGCGCGCCCACGTCCCCGCCGCCGAGGCGATGAACCCGGCCCAGGTCCGCACGCTGGACGCGGCCGGGCTGGAAGCCGCCGCGCCGGGCCTGTCCTGGGCGGCCTTCCTGTCGGGCGCCGCGCTCCCCGAAGGGCATGCGGTGAACGTGGTGCAGCCGGCGGCGGCCGCGGCGGTGGCGGCGCTGCTGCGCGAGCTGCCGCTGGCCGACTGGAAGCGCTACTTCCGGCTGCGGCTGCTCGACGTGTCGGCGCCCCTGCTGCCGCGTGACTTCCGCGCGGCCCACTTCGCGTTTCGCGGCAAGGTCCTGGGCGGCCTGGCGGCGCCCCGGCCGCAAGAGGAGCGCGCCCTCGACGCCCTCGGCGAGGCGCTGGGCGACGGCCTCGGCGAGCTGTACATGGCGCGCCATTTCGGACCGGCGCAGAAGGCGCGCGTGGAGGCCATGGCGGAGAACATTCGCCTGGCCGCCCTCGATGCGGTGACCGGCATCGCCTGGCTGGGACCGCAGGCGCGCCTCGAAGCGCGGGAGAAAGTGCGGCGCATGCGGGCAAAGGTCGGCTACCCGGCAGCCTGGCGCGACTACGGCGGGCTCGACGTGCATCCCGGCGACGCCCTCGGCAACCGCGACCGCGCGCGCCGCCACGAATGGCTGCGCCTGGCGGCGCTGTCCGGCACGCCGGTCGACCGGGCGGCCTGGGCCATGAGCCCGCTCGAGCCGAACGCCTTCTACGATCCCATGCTCAACGAGATCAACCTGCCGGCCGCCATCCTGCAGGCGCCCTTCTTCGATGCCGATGCAGACGACGCCGCCAACTACGGCGGCATCGGCAGCCTGATCGCGCACGAGATCAGCCATGCCTTCGATTCCACCGGTTCGCAGTTCGACAGCCGCGGCGTGCAGCGCGACTGGTGGACGGCGGGCGAGCACGCCGCATTCCAGGCCTTCAGCGCGCGCCTGGTGGCCCGTTTCGATGCGGTCGAGGCGCTGCCGGGCGCCCACGTGAACGGCAAGCTGACGCTGCCGGAAAACATCGCCGACCTGATGGGCCTGCAGCTGGCCTGGCGCGCCTACAAGACCAGTCATGGGAAAAACCCGGCCCCAGGCGCCGACAAGGACAGCGGCGCACGACGCTTCTTCCTCGCCTATGCCCGCCAGTGGGCGGTCAAGCGGCGTGACGAGCGGACGCTGCAACTGCTGGGGAGCGACCCGCATGCGCCGGCCCCGCTGCGCGCCAACTTCCCGGCCATGCAGCTCGACGCCTTCCACGAGGCCTTCGGCACGCGCGCGGGCGACGCCATGTTCCTGCCTGCCGCAGCACGCCTGCGCGCCTGGTGAGCGGCTATACTGCGCTTGTAACTTGCCCTGAAACAACAACGACGATGGCACTCCGCTTCTTCCCGGCCAGCCGGCAATTCTGGTTCTACCACTTGGGCGCGGGCGCGTTCTGCGCGGCCGCCACGCTGCTGACCATCGTCCTGTGGAGCCCTCTCGTACTGCAGGACAGCGCGGCGGTGGCGGTCTGGCTGCCGCCCTACACGCTGGCGGTGCTGGGATTTCGCTGGCTGTACAAGCGGCGCGGCTGGCATGCCCTGCCGATGGGCCGCCTGATCGCGCTCGCGGTCGTCTATGCGAGCGTGACGGCGGTGCTGGTGGCGGGCTGCGTGACGGCCCTGACCTTGCCTTTCTTCTGGGGCGAGCTGGCGGCCTGGTACGCCGCCCGCGGCGCGCCGCTTGCGCTCGGGCCCTACCTGGTGCGCACGATCAGCAGCACCAGCCTGCAGGCCCAGGTCTTCCTCTGCGCCTGGATCTTCATCTACATCAGCTTCACCGGCAGCCGCGACGCCCGCGCCCGCGAGCTGGAGACGGCGCGCCTGCACGGCGCGCTGCGCGAAGCGCAGTTGCGCAGCCTGTCCAACCAGCTCAACCCGCACTTCCTGTTCAATTCGCTCAACAACATCCGCTTCATGATCCACGAAGACGCACAACGCGCCGACACCATGCTGGTCGGCCTGTCCGAGATCCTGCGCTACGCACTGGCCGGCGACGAGCGCCGCAAGGTGCGGCTCGGCGAGGAGCTCGAGATCGTCCGGCGCTACCTCGCGATCGCCGAAGCCCAGCTGGAAGAGCGCCTGCGCGTGGCGATCGACATCCCGGCGCGCCTGCACGACTGCCTGGTGCCGCCCCTGCTGCTGCAGATGCTGGTCGAGAACGCGGTCAAGCACGGCATCGAACCCCTGCGCGAAGGCGGGAAGCTGGTGCTCGATGGCGCCCAGGACGGCGAGCTGCTGCGCCTTGCGGTGGTCAACGACAAGCCGGCGGCGCGCGCCGGAACCGATGGCCTGGGCATCGGCATGCGCCACATCGCCCAGCGCCTGGCCCTGCTGTATGGCGAGCGCGCGGCGCACGACGCGCGCGACGAGGGCCACGCCTACCGCGTCGACCTGACCCTGCCGCTGGAGCTGGCGCCATGAGTGTCCCGATCAGCGCCCCGATCAAGGCTTTCGTGGTGGAGGACTCGCGCCTGGCGCGGCAAGGCCTGGTGCGCATGCTCGGCGCGCATGCGGGCATCGCGGTCGTGGGCGAAGCCGATCATCCCGATACGGCCCTGCCCCTGATCCGCGCCAGCGCGCCCGACGTGCTCTTCCTCGACATCCAGATGGCCGGCGCCGACGCCTTCGACCTGCTGGCGCGGCTCGACACGCATCCACGCATCGTGTTCACCACCGCGCATGCCGAGTATGCGGTGCGCTCCTTCGACTTCGACACCGTCGACTACCTGCTCAAGCCCATCAGCGCCGAGCGGCTGGCGCAGGCGATCCGCAAGCTCGAAGCGCGCGCCCTGCCGCCGCAGCCGGAGGCGGCCGGCGAAGCGCCGAAAGCGCCGCTCGAAGCGGGCAGCCGCATCTTCATCAAGGATGGCGAACGCTGCCACATGGTGCCCCTGGCCTCGATCCGCTGCTTCGAGAGCTGCAAGAACCATGTGCAGGTGTATTTCGACGCGACCCACGCCTACGTGAAAAAGTCGCTGGGCAGCGTCGAGGAACGCCTGCCGCGCGACATGTTTTTCCGGGTCAGCCGCCAGCACATCGTGAACCTGGCCGCGATCGCGTCCATCGAGGAAGCGATGAGCGGCGCCTACCTCGTCACACTTGATAACGGAAAGAAACTAGAGATATCGCGGCGCAATGCAACGCAACTCAAGGAAACACTCAGCCTGTAATTTGGTGTGCTGAAGTATGCAGGAACGATGAGACGTAGTTTGGAACCAACTCGACAATAAAAAGTGTGTCGAATTGTGCTTCACTCTTGTCAACTTATCCCTATAATAAAAACGCTTTGTTGAGTCCGGCGCTGGCGTCATGCGCACATCACCGAGTAGTAAGGCAAGGCATAACAACAAATATCTTTAGGGGAGTAACATCATGACGAGCGGTACCGTTAAATGGTTCAACGATGCAAAAGGTTTTGGTTTCATCACGCCTGACGGCGGCGGTGAAGACGTGTTCGCCCACTTCTCGGCGATCAACGTGCAAGGCTTCAAGTCGCTGGCCGAAAACCAGCGCGTGACTTTCGAGATCACCACCGGTCCGAAGGGCAAGCAGGCTGCCAACATCCAGCCGCAGTAATCGCGATGCCGGCAGCAGCTGGCTCGTAAAGCAAAAAAGCCAGCGCAAGCTGGCTTTTTTGTTATCGGGCGAATCATCGTGTCGGGCCGTAGGGTGGGCACCCCGTGCCCACGCGAAAGCCCAATCGGTGTTGCCCTCCGGATTTGACGCATACGCTGCATATTGTTGGCAGCGTCCAAAGCGTGTCGCCAACATGAAAGAAGATCGAAACGCCGCGGAGCGAATCAGCGCGGCTGCTGACTCCGGTGAAACACGTAGCGCGTGGGCACGGGGCGCCCACCCTACGGTCTATGTTTCGGCTCTTCTTACTTCGAGCAACCGCAGCTGCCGCTGCCGCAACCACCGCCGCTGCTGCGCACCGGCGCGGCGCTCGGCGCGCGGCCGCTGTCGCCCGCATAGCCGGCCTGTTCCAGGCGCGCCAGGTAATCCTTCCACAGCGCGTCCTGCTCGCTGCCCAGCTTGTGCAGGTAAGCCCAGGTATAGATGCCGCTTGCGTGGCCGTCGTCGAAGATGGGCTTGATGGCGTAGTTGCCGACCGGCTCGACGCCGGTGATGCCCACTTCGCGCTTGCCGAGCTGCAGCACTTCCTGGCCCGGCCCGTGGCCGGTCACTTCGGCCGAGGGCGAATACACGCGCATCAGCTCGAAGGGAATCGAAAAGCTGCTGCCGTCATCGAAGGCGATGTCGAGCAGGCGGGATTTCTGGCGGACGGCCAGTTCGGTCGGGTTGGGCATTTCTCTCTTATCCTTGGTTCATGCGCCGCGCAAAAGCGTTAAACAATGCGTCGGCAAGTTCCGGCAGCAGCGCACGGCGCGCCGCCAGGGGCGATTCTTCAGTCTGGCGCACGGCCGCCGCCCACACGGGCGCCGGGAAGTGCGCATCGTCAGTGTAGCGCGGGATGACGTGCCAGTGCAGGTGGGGCACCACATTGCCCAGGCTGGCCACGTTGACCTTGGTGGGTTTCATCACCTCGCGCACGGCCAGTTCGACCTCGACCACCGCTTCGTTCAGCAGCAGCCGGTCTTCACGCGACAGGTCGCTCATCTCGCGCACGTGGTCGCGCCAGATCACGCGGCAAAAGCCCGGATAGTTGGCGTCGTCGACGAGAATCACCGACAGCTTGCTGTCGGCATAGACCGTCATTGGCGCGGCCAGGTCGCACAGTTCGCAGCCCGGCTCGCGCAGTGGACCGTTCGTCATACCAGCACCCTTTCGATGCCGCCGTTGTTGGCGCGCGCCACGTAGTCCGGCAGCCAGTTCTCGCCCAGCAGGTGCTTGGCGATCTCGACGACGATGTAGTCGGCGCTGGTGCCGGCGTCGCCGTTGTAGCGCGACAGGCCCTGCAGGCAGGACGGGCAGCTGGTCAGCACTTTCACTTCGCCTTCGAAGCCGTCGGCGCGCAGCTTGGCCGCGCCGCGCTCGATCTCGTTCTCCTTGCGGTAACGGACCTGGGTCGCGATGTCCGGGCGCGTCACGGCGAAGGTGCCGGACTCGCCGCAGCAGCGATCGTTCTTCTCGATCTTCACGTTGTCCACGGTCTGCACCAGCGCATTCACGGTCTTCAACGAATCCTGCATCTTCATCGGCGTGTGGCAGGGATCGTGGTACATGTAGCGGGTGCCGTTCACGCCTTCCAGTTTCACGCCCTTCTCCAGCAGGTATTCGTGGATGTCGATGAGGCGGCAGCCCGGGAAGATCTTCTCGAACTCGTAGTTCGCCAACGAGTCGTAGCAGGTGCCGCACGACACCACGACCGTCTTGATGTCGAGGTAGTTCAGCGTGTTGGCCATGCGGTGGAACAGCACGCGGTTGTCCGTCACCATCTTGTCGGCCTTGTCGTACTGGCCGGCGCCGCGCTGGGGGTAGCCGCAGCACAGGTAGCCCGGCGGCAGCACGGTCTGCACGCCCACTTCCCACAGCATCGCCTGGGTCGCCAGGCCCACCTGCGAGAACAGGCGCTCCGAGCCGCAGCCCGGGAAGTAGAACACGGCTTCGGTGTCGGCGCTGGTGGCCTTCGGGTTGCGGATGATAGGAATAACCTTGTCGTCCTCGATGTCCAGGAGTGCACGCGCCGTCTTCTTCGGCAAATTGCCCGGCATCTTCTTGTTGATGAAGTGGATCACCTGCTCGCGCACCGGCGCCTTGCCGGTGGTCGGCGGCGGCGCCTTGGTCTGGTCCTTGGCGAAGCCCTTCAGCAGGCTGTTACCCAGGCGCTGGGCCTTGAAGCCGAAGTCGACCATCGCCTTGCGCGTGGCGTTGATGGTGGTCGGGTCGGTCGCGTTCAGGAAGAACATGGCCGCGCGGTTGGCCGGCTTGAAGCTGCGCTTGTCCATCTTGCGCAGCAGGTTACGCATGTTCATCGAAACGTCGCCGAAGTCGATGTTCACCGGGCACGGGGTCACGCACTTGTGGCAGACGGTGCAGTGGTCGGACACGTCCTCGAATTCTTCCCAGTGGCGGATCGAGACGCCGCGGCGGGTCTGCTCCTCGTAGAGGAAGGCTTCGATCAGGGCGGACGTGGCCAGGATCTTGTCGCGCGGCGAGTACAGCAGGTTCGACTGCGGCACGTGGGTGGTGCAGACCGGCTTGCACTTCCCGCAGCGCAGGCAGTCCTTGATGCTGTTGGCGATCTCGCCGATGTCGCTCTGCTGCATGATCAGCGACTCGTGGCCCATCAGGCCGAAGGACGGCGTGTAGGCGTTGCGCAGGTCGGCGTGGGCGCCTTCCAGGTTCAGGAGCTTGCCCTTGTTGAAACGGCCTTCCGGGTCGATCCTCAGCTTGTAGTCGCGGAAGTCGCCGATCTCCTCATCCGTCAGGAATTCGAGCTTGGTGATGCCGATGCCGTGTTCGCCCGAGATCACGCCGTCCAGCGAGCGCGCCAGCTTCATGATGCGCTCGACGGCCTTGTGCGCGTCCTGCAGCATCGCGTAGTCGTCCGAGTTCACCGGCAGGTTGGTGTGGACGTTGCCGTCGCCCGCGTGCATGTGCAGGGCCACGAAGACGCGCGAACGCAATACCCGCTTGTGGATGGCGGTGCACTCGTCGAGGATGCATTTGTAGGCCGCGCCGTTGAAGATCTGGCGCAGCGGGGCGCGCAGCTCGTTCTTCCACGAGACGCGCAGCGTATGGTCCTGGACCACGTCGAAGAGCAGCGCGCCGGGCTGGGTGCCGATGCGCTGGTCGATCACGGCGGACAGTTGGCCCAGGCCCAGCTCGTCGAGCTTCGGATGCACGGCGCGCAGCGGCTGGTCGAGGTTGGCCAGCACATAGCTCCAGCGCGCGGCCACCTGGTCCACCAGTTCGAGCGCCTGCTGCGGGCGGTCGCCCATGATCTCGTCGCGCGCGACCGTGTCGCCGGTGGCGTCGTCGCTCTTTTCCAGCGGCAGGTGGTCGCCCGAGAGATAGCTGCGCAGCTGTTCGGCCAGTTGCAGCTTGTTCTTGATCGACAGCTCGATGTTGATGCGCTCGATGCCGTCGGTGTACTCGCCCATGCGGTTCAGGGGAATGACGACGTCTTCGTTGATCTTGAAGGCGTTGGTGTGGCGGGCGATCGCCGCGGTGCGGGCGCGGTCCAGCCAGAATTTTTTCCGCGCTTCGGGGCTGACGGCGATGAAGCCCTCGCCGACGCGGGTGTTCGCGATGCGCACCACTTCCGAGGCGGCCAGCGCCACCGCGTTTTCGTCGTCGCCGACGATGTCGCCGAACAGCGCCATTTTAGGGAGCGTGCCGCGCTTGGACTTGGTCGCATAGCCGACCGCGCGCAGGTAGCGCTCGTCCAGGTGCTCCAGGCCCGCCAGGCGCAGGGTGGCGAATTCCGGCTTGCCGCTCTTCGGCAGCGAATCGAGGTAATCCTTGATCTCGACGATCGACGGGATCGCGTCGCGCGCCTGGCCGAAGAATTCCAGCGCCACGGTGCGCGTGTACTTCGGCATCTTGTGCAGGATCCAGCGGCTCGAGGTGATCAGGCCATCCGTGCCCTCCTTCTGGATGCCCGGCAGGCCGGCCAGGAATTTATCCGTCACGTCCTTGCCCAGGCCCTCCTTGCGGAACTTGCGGCCTTCGATGGTCAAGGTCTCGGTGCGGAAAGGCTCGCCCCTGGCGCCGCCCTTCACGGCCGGGTGGGTCCATTCGAGCTTGAAGGTGGCGACCGGCGCATCGTGGATCTTCGACAGGTTGTGGTCCATGCGCGTCACTTCCAGCCAGTCGCCGTTCGGGTCGACCATGCGCCAGGACGCCAGGTTGTCGAGCGCCGTGCCCCACAGGACGGCCTTCTTGCCGCCCGCGTTCATCGCGATGTTCCCGCCGATGCAGGAAGCGTGGGCCGAGGTCGGGTCGACCGCGAACACGAAGCCGGCCTTCTCGGCCGCCTGCGAGACGCGCTGGGTGACGACGCCGGCGCCGGTGTGGATGGTCGCGTAGTCGCGGTCCACGCCGGGCAGGCGGGTCATTTCGACTTCACCCAGGGCGATCAGCTTTTCGGTGTTGATCACGGCCGACATGGCCGTCAGCGGGATCGCGCCGCCGGTGTAGCCGGTGCCGCCGCCGCGCGGGATGATGGTCAGTCCGAGTTCGATGCAGCCCTTGACCAGGCCGGCCATCTCTTCCTCGCTGTCCGGCAGGATCACGAGGAAGGGATATTCGACGCGCCAGTCGGTGGCGTCGGTCACGTGCGAGACGCGGTGCATGCCGTCGAAGCGGATGTTGCGCTTGTCGGTGTAGGCGCCGAGGACGGCGCGCGCGCGCTTGCGCAGGTCGTACATGTCGCGGAACTCGCGGCCGAAGTCGTCGACGGCTTTGCGGGCGGCCTGCAAGAGCTGCTCGACGGCGGCGCTGCGCGCGGCGGCCGTTTCGGCATTGGTATCGGCGCCTGCGTCGTTGACGTCGACGGTGATGCGACGCTTGTCGACTTCGGCGAGGCGGTGGTGCAGCGCGTCGATCAGCTTCTGGCGGCGCTTCGGGTTGTCCAGCAGGTCGTCCTGCAGGTAAGGGTTGCGGCGCACGACCCAGATATCGCCCAGCACTTCGTACAGCATGCGCGCCGAGCGGCCGGTCTGGCGCGCGCCGCGCAGCTCGTCGAGCAGCTTCCAGGACGACTCTCCCAGCAGGCGGATCACGATCTCGCGGTCCGAGAACGAGGTGTAGTTGTAGGGGATTTCGCGCAGGCGTGCCGGCGCGTTGTCGGCGAGGAGGGTGTGGAGTTGTGCTGGGGCGTTCATGGATGAGATGAGGTTTGGACTGGCCCGAAGGACAATCATTCTAGCTTATTGCGGCGCACAACGCTGGGTTGCGGGGATTTCCCGCCGAAGGGGCAGGCAACAAAATATGCACAAAGGCCTGTCTATGCAAATTTCGTTTGCATTAGATGGCTTGCAAGCACCGAAAATGTGCCCCTGAACAAACCCATCCGAATCGCATGTGGCTCCTTCGGCGTCTGCAGCAGGACCGTAGGGTGGGCGGCTATACCCGACGGCTTGCGGACACGCGGCAAGCGCGCCGCCCACGCGTTCAACGGACAGATGAACCGTCGCGGCATTGCATCGGATGGTTGAACGCGTGGGCGGCGCAAAAGCCGTCACCGTGCATCCGTTCGGGTGGAGCCGCCCACCCTAGGCATCAACCCGTGATCTGCGTGATCATGTCCCCGATCCGCTTCCAGAACCCGTCCGGCACGTACAGCAGCGCCGCCGTCATGGTCAGGTAGCGCCCGAACTTGCCGATGGCCATGTACATCACACTCGGCCAGAACGGCAGGTGCAGCCAGCCGGCCAGCGAGCACAGCGGGTCGCCGATGCCCGGCATCCAGGACAGCAGCATGGTCTTGGCCCCGAAGCGGCGCAGCCAGCCGAACCAGCGGCTCTGGCGTTCCTTCGCAAAGGCGATCTTGGCGCGGTAGCCGATGCCGTAGTTCAGCGCGCCTCCCAGCGTGTTGCCGACGGTGGCGACGAGGATGGCCGGCCAGAACATCGCCTCGTTCGCCTTCACGACGGCGAACACGGCCGGCTCGGAACCGAGCGGCACCAGCGTGGCGGAGACAAAAGCGATGAGGAATACCGACGTAAGCCCGACTGTGGGAGCGGCGAGGACCTTCAGCAGCCAGAGGACAGCGGTTTCGATCATCGGGGGAACGTGAAGTTAGAGCTGTCCATTATAATGAGGAAAACCCATCGCTTCGACACGATACGACGAGCCTGCGACCCAGCGCTTCGTATCGGCTGCACACCTCGGTCACCCACCCGGGAAACACAGTCTCGCGTCACCGGAACCAGGACACTGGCTTTTACATCTTCACTTTCCGCCCATGACCACCGACTACCTGAAGAAAATCCTGACCGCCCGCGTCTACGACGTCGCCCAGGAAACGCCGCTCGAGCTGGCCCCTACCCTGTCCCAGCGCTTCGCCAACCGCATCTATTTCAAGCGCGAAGACATGCAGAGCGTGTTCAGCTTCAAGCTGCGCGGCGCCTACAACAAGATGGCCCACCTCTCGCCGGAAGCCCTGAAGCGCGGCGTGATCTGCGCCTCGGCCGGCAACCACGCCCAGGGCGTCGCGCTGTCGGCCGCCCGCCTCGGCTGCCGCGCCCTGGTGGTGATGCCGACCACCACCCCGCAGGTCAAAGTCGACGCGGTGAAGGCGCGCGGCGGCCCGGCGGTCGAAGTGGTGCTGCATGGCGACTCGTACACCGACGCCTACAACCACGCGCTCACCCTGGAACGCGAACAGAAGCTCACCTTCGTCCACCCCTTCGACGACCCCGACGTCATCGCCGGCCAGGGCACCATCGCGATGGAGATCCTGCGCCAGCATTCGGGCCCGATCCACGCGATCTTCGTGGCGATTGGCGGCGGCGGACTGATTTCGGGCATCGGCGCCTACGTGAAAGCGGTGCGGCCCGACATCAAGGTGATCGGCGTGCAGACCATCGATTCGGACGCGATGGCGAAAAGCCTGAAGGCGGGCGAGCGCGTGACCCTGCCCGACGTCGGCCTGTTCTCGGACGGCACCGCGGTGCGCCTGGTGGGCGAAGAGACCTTTCGCGTGGCGAAGGAAGTGGTGGACGAGATCATCCTGGTCGACACCGACGCCATCTGCGCCGCGATCCAGGACGTGTTCCAGGACACGCGCAGCATCCTCGAGCCGGCCGGCGCCCTGGCCGTGGCCGGCGCCAAGGCCTATGTCGAACGCTCGCAGATGAGCCGCCAGCCGGTGAAGAACGAGACCCTGGTGGCGGTCGCCTGCGGCGCCAACATGAACTTCGACCGCCTGCGCTTCGTGGCCGAGCGCGCCGAGCTGGGCGAAGCACGCGAGGCCGTGTTCGCGGTCACGATCCCCGAGCAGCGCGGCAGCTTCCGCCGCTTCTGTTCGCTGGTCGGCCCGCGCAACGTCACCGAGTTCAACTACCGCATCAGCGACGAGCGCCAGGCCCATGTGTTCGTGGGGGTGCAGGTCGGCAGCCGCGGCGAGTCAAGCCTGCTGGCGCGCACCTTCGAACAGCACGACTTCCGCACCCTCGACCTGACCCACGACGAACTGGCCAAGCTGCACATCCGCCACCTGGTCGGGGGAAAAAGCGCGCTGGCCCACGACGAGCTGCTCTACCGCTTCGAGTTCCCCGAGCGCCCCGGCGCCCTGATGCGCTTCCTCGACAGCATGGCGCCGAACTGGAACATCTCGCTGTTCCACTACCGCAACCAGGGCGGCGACGTCGGCCGCATCCTGGTCGGCCTGCAGGTGCCGGCGGGGGAGATGGACGAATTCAGGCAGTTCCTGGCGACGCTGGGCTACCGGTATTGGGACGAAAGCGCGAATCCGGTCTACAAGCTGTTCCTGTGATTTGCCTGGGCGCTTTCCTGCGCCTGGGGACGTGGGGCTGTTGCCTGTTACGGTATCGGTGTTCGAGATCCGCGTGGGCTCAAGAGCCCACCCTACGGTCACCGCCAACAGCAAACGGTGGGCACAGGGCGCCCACCCTACGGGTGCTGTTTCCGCGATGGCCTGGGCGGTGTGTCCAGGCGCCCCCCCCTCCTTCGCCTGGGGACGTGGGGCTGTTGCCTGTTACGGTATCGGTGTTCGAGATCCGCGTGGGCTCAAGAGTGTATAGCACAGGGACATAGGTAACACATGTCTAGGGACATGGGTAACACTACCAAGGTCTATTCTAGCGGCTTCTCAGATCGATTCTTGCTACCTCACGGTCGCAGAAG
>JBFLZJ010000011.1:0-168173 GCA_040755875.1 Pseudomonadota bacterium
GCTACATCCACTATTACAACCATGACCGCATCAAGCTCAAACTGAAAGGGCTGAGTCCTGTGCAATACAGGACTCAGCCCTTGATGGCCTAGCAAACTAACCTGTCCAACTTTCTGGGGTCAGTTCATGATGCGGCCGTTGTTGTTTCCGGGGCTGTCCAACACCTCTCCTGCTGCCTTCATCCATTGCGTCGCGACTAGCGGCGAGCGGCGCTACCGTTCCGTACTTTGCTGTTTGCGTACACCCATGTGTATTCGGCGCCAAACAGGAAAATCTGCGCAGAATAGTAGAACCACGCGACAAGAATCACAAAAGAGCCGGCTGCGCCAAAGCCCGAGGCCACGCTCGATTTCGCAAGGTACAGCCCGATCAAGGATTTGCCTACGTTGAAGAGCAAGGCTGTTACTGCGGCCCCCATCCACACATCGTGCCAGGATATCTTAGCGGTTGGCATGATCTTGTAGATCATCGCAAACAGAACCGTGAAGAGGGCAAACGACACGGTGAAATTCAGTACGCTTGCCACAACGCTTTCCGCTGTCTCTCCCCCGCCCAGCCATTCGCTCGTCGCCGCGAGCGCAGCGCTGACGACAAGGGAAACCATCAGCATGAAAGCGAGTCCGAGAACCAGTCCGAAGGATAATATGCGGCTGCGCACCCAACCCCAAATGCCTGAAGGTTTCTCTTTCGCCGGCACTCGCCAGATTCGATCCAGATCGGTTTGCAGTTCGGCGAAAATGGCAGTTGCGCCCAGCAGCAGAAGAAAACCGCCAACGATACTGGCGACGATTCCAGTGGACGGTTCACGCGCGGCTTGAAGCAAGCCCTGCACAGCCGTCGCTCCCTCCTTACCCATAATGCTTTGAAGCTGCGCGATGATTGCTCCTTGTGCGGCGTCCTGTCCAAATACCATCCCTGCAATCGCGATGACGAGGACCAGTAGCGGCGCCAGGGAAAACAGTACGTAGTACGACAGCGCTGCCCCCATAGTCGGGGCGTAATCATCCATCCATGCGTTTGCTGCCGCCAGGATAATCTGCCACTGCCTGCCGACCCAGCTCGCTGAGGTTTGCTCGAACCTTGGGGGCGCCGGGGTGCTTGTGGCTGCGTCCGCGTCCTTTGCATCGGGTTTGCGGTGCTCTGAACGCGTCGCAGCATATTCCGTTGCTTCCTGGACCGGGGCGGAGGCGGGGACATTTGCATTGTTAACTGCCGAGGCAAGAAACGCTGCCAGAGGTACAAGAAAACTCCCCGCCTTCACAGTATCGCCGGTGTCGTCGCTGCGTTCCGCTGCCCTACTGGACCTACTGGGCCTACTGAATCCAGGCGTTTTCTTGCGCCTGACGAGAGCATAGCCCGCCGCTGCGATTCCCAGCACAGCGGCGCCACGCACATACGGAGAGGAAAGCACATCCGATGCTTTCGATTTGAACACGTCGAACTGCTCATTCGTTCCCGGCTCGACGGCAGTCACGCGGGTTTCGGCTTCATGCTTTTCGTGATCGGTAGCGCTCATATTGTCCTCATGTGGTCGGCATTCGTGCCGGGCCGCCGTGGCGTGACGGCAAAATGGCCGGTTTCTACCCTAAGCCATTTATAAGGACGATTCAGTACGGTGACTCACCGTCTGCAGAGGCAAAGAGGATTGATAAGACTGACATGCCGCTGCCGTAGCAAGACAGCATGAAGGACCTCGGTTTAGTCCACGGCCGATAACGGGCTTCATTTACACGCAGTGCACGGACGTGTTGCTCTTGGAGCAAGAAATTGATTTCGTCATGCAATTCATGAGGCTGTTCACTTGATCGCGGTAGACGGATCAAATTTGCGACAACGCGGGCTCGGTACCGCGTGGGTTCGAGAACCCACCCTACAAACCTTGCCTTAGCGCAAGCACCATCGCTCCCAACGGGCACACAGTATTCCTTGGAGTCATTTTTCGACGGAGGAATCCATGCAACGCCCTGCCCTTCACGCCGCTGCCGCCCTGCTGCTCGCCTGCGCCCTGCCCGCCCACGCCGCCGACACGATCGCCGTCACCGTCACGCCCGAGCAGCCGGCCCTCGGCAAGGGCGACGACGTCAACGTCACGGTCACGCTGACCAACACCGGCAGCACGCCCCAGCGCCTGCTGAAGTGGCGCACGCCCTTCGTGCCGGCGGAGCATTCGCTGTTCAGCATCACGCGCGACGGGATCCCGGTGCGCTACCTCGGCCGCCACGTCAAGCGCGCCGCGCCAACCGAAGCCGATTACGTCGTGCTGGCGCCGGGGGAATCGCGCAGCGCCCGGGTCGAGCTGTCGAAGCTGTACGAGATGCAGGTGACGGGCGCCTATTCGGTGCGCTACCACACGAGCAACGCTGCACCGAGCGCCAAGGCGGGAGCCGACATCGTCGTTGGCGACATCGCTTCGGCGCCGGCCGCGATCTGGATCGAGGGACGCCTGCCGCGCGGCCTCGCGACGCCCAGCCTGGCGGCACCCAGTGGTCCCGCCGGGCTGACTTTCAGCCAGTGCTCGAACGCCCAGCAGGAATCGGTCACGAAAGCGTTTGCGGCTGGCACGGCGATGGCGGCCGACGGCGTGGCATACCTGAGCAGCCGCAAGGAGCAGGGGCCGCGCTACGTCAACTGGTTCGGACCGCACGAGGCCGCGCGCGTGACTACCGTCACGAACAATTTCAGCGCCATCAAGAATGCCTTCGAGACCAAGCCGGTGAAGGTCGACTGCGGCTGCGACGAGCCCTACTTCGCCTACGTCTACCCGGCCCAGCCCTACAACATCTATGTCTGCAAGGCGTTCTGGACTGCGCCGATGACGGGGACCGATTCCATGGGCGGCACCCTGCTGCACGAGATGAGCCATTTCGACGTGGTGGCCGGCACCGACGACCACGTCTACGGCCAGAGCGCCGCCGCCGAGCTGGCGCGCACCGCGCCCCAGCGGGCGATCAACAATGCCGACTCGCACGAGTATTTCGGCGAAAACAACCCCGCCCAGCAATGATGTATAGACGACCTAGCACGATTGACAACAAAAATCCATCACTTCTTTAAGAAAATGGACATTTGTTATTTTTTCGCAAAGCGGGGTGCGCACTATCCGATTTGAATTGCTACCAGCTCATGAAATGCTCAGTATGGACGTGAGTTTTCGTTAGATTGAGATCAAGCTTTCAGCGAGAACTCGTCAATAACAAGGCTGCAACCGCAGCCACGACAACTTATATACGGAGAAGACACATGAGCTGGAACAGCATCCTGAAGTCGGTATTCGGTATTGCGGCACTGGGCGTCGCCTTTGGCGCGCAAGCGGGGTCGAATGGCGTGAAGGTCTCGGTCACGCCCGAGAAAAACATGCTCGGCGCGAGCGAGGACGTGGTGGTCAAGGTGACGATCACCAACACCTCGAACAGCCCGCAGTACGTGCTCAAGTCGCGCACGCCCTTCGAAGGCTTGACGGCGCCGCTGTTCGACATCACCCGCGACGGCCAGAAGGTGATCTACACGGGCGCCCTGGTCAAGCGCGGCAAGCCGACCGCGGCGGATTACTACCTGCTCAAGCCGGGCGCCTCGCACACGGTGAAGGTCGAACTGTCGGCCCTCTACGACCTGAGCGTGACGGGCGACTACGCGATCCGCTACCGCACCACTTCGCCGGACCTGTTCCTGGCCAATAACGGCCGCTTCGGCGGCAGCGTCGATGCCGCCGCCGGCAACATGGGCGAACTGGAATCGGATGCGGCTTCCCTGTACATCGAAGGCCGCCTGCCGCGCGGCTCCGGCTCGCCGATCATGGAAGCGCTCAAGCGTCCGGGCGGCGACGGCGGCGTGACCCCGATGGGGCTGAGCTACGCGAACTGCACCGCCTCGCAGCAGACCACGGTCGCGTCGGCGATCTCGGCCGCCAAGACCATGAGCAACGGTTCGGTCAGCTACATGAGCAAGACCACGATGGGCCCGCGCTACACCAAGTGGTTCGGCACCGCGACCACGACCCGCGTCTCGACCGTGCGCTCGCACTTCAACGCCATCAAGGATGCGTTCGACAACAAGAACGTGGTGGTGGACTGCGGCTGCAACCAGAACTACTACGCCTACGTGTATCCGACCCAGCCCTACCGCATCTACGTCTGCAAGGCCTTCTGGTCGGCGCCGATGACCGGCACCGATTCGAAAGGCGGCACCCTGGTGCACGAGATGAGCCACTTCAACGTGGTTGCCGGCACCGACGACCATGTCTATGGCCAGAGCGGTGCGGCCAGCCTGGCGATCAGCGACCCGAACCTGGCCGTGCAGAACGCCGACTCGCATGAATACTTCGCCGAGAACACCCCGGCGCTGAACTGATGCGGCCTAGTGGCCGGTGTGGATGAAGGTCAGCGGCCGCGCGGGGCTTTCCGCCGGCTTGTCGAGCTGCTTCACATCGGCCAGGTAAGGGCCGTCATAGCCGATCTGGTAGCTGTGCCGGCCCTTCAGGAAGGCGTAGGAGGGCGTGATGTCGATCGTGTTCCTCACCTCCTTGCCGGGTGCGATCGGCACGTAGTCGGCCGCCGTCAGGGCCGCGCGTTTCACCATCTTGCCGGTGTAGTCGAGCGGCCGGCCGTCGAAGGCGCGCACGTCGAAACGCCGCCCGGTCAGTTCCTTTTCTTCCGCCATCTCGCGCGGAATCCAGATCGTCTGCTTGCCGTAGTTGTACACCGTCAGGTGGACCAGTGCGCGGCCGTTCACGGATTCGACCTCGATCTTGTTTCTGACTGCCACTTGGGGGTCTCCGGCAGAGGCGCCCGCGAGCGCGGGCAGGAAGCTGGCCGCCATCAAGGCGGCGAGCAGGAAGGGTCGGCGTTGCATGGGTGCTCCATATGCTTGTGTTATCCCATTGTGCGGGCGTGTAAGGGAAATGCCAAGGGGTGGGTGCGGGTGTGAGGTTCCGTGAGAGCGAACGGTGAGACCGCGTGGGGTCAAGACCCCACCCTACAACGGCGCTTTTCGTAGGGTGGGGTCTTGACCCCACGCTGCATGGAACATTTGATGAAAGAATATTTCACCAAAGACGAGAAAGCGAAATCTTCTTTCACCCCGGCGTAGACGTCAAAATCGTCACCGCCACCCGCCGATTCCTCGCCCTGCCCGCCTCGTCATCGTTCGACGCCACCGGCCGGTTCTCGCCATGCCCCACCGCCGTCAGGCGCGCCGGCGCGATGCCGTTCTCGATGAACAGGCGCACCACGCTGCTCGCGCGCACGGCCGAGAGTTCCCAGTTCGAGGGAAAGGATGGATTGGCGATCGGCACATTGTCGGTGTGCCCCTCGACCTCGATCGCATGCGGATCGTTCTTCAGGAGACCGGCAATCGATCCCAGCGTGGCGCGCGAGGCCTCGCCCAGCGCCGCCTGGCCCTGGGCGAACAGCACGCTCTCGCTGATCTCCACGCTCACGCCGCGCGCGGTCTGGACCACGCGCACCTTGCCGGAGGCGATCAGCGGCGCCAGCGAGGCGCTCAGGTCGCGCGCCAGCGTGTTCATGCGCTCGCGCTCGCGCTTCGCCGCCTCCGCGCGCTTGCGGGCGATGATGCCGGACAGCGGCAAGGGTTCGATCGCGCTGCTCGCCTGCGGCGTCTGCGGGTTGCCGCCGAAGGCGCTGCCCAGCGCGTCCGACAGCACCTTGTACTTGCCCTCGTTGACGACGGAAACGGCGTACATCACGACGAAAAACGCGAACAGCAGCGTGATGAAGTCGGCGTAGGAAACCAGCCAGCGGTCGTGGCTTTCGCTGGCCGCGGCGTCGTCGTAGCGTTTGCGCGCCATGGCCTTCAGCGTTTCGCCAGCAGGCTGGCCACGCGCTCTTCGACCACGCGCGTGTGGTTGCCGCTGGCCAGGTCGTGGAAGACCTCGGTCAGGATCTCGTATTGCGCCACCTGGTCGGCGACGATGGCCTTGAGCTTGTTGCCGACCGGGAGGAAGAACAGATTGGCCAATCCCACGCCGTAGACGGTCGACACAAAAGCGACCGCGATGCCCGAACCGAGCCGCGACGGGTCGGACAGGTTTTCCATCACGTGAATGAGGCCCAGCACCGCGCCCAGGATGCCGATGGTCGGCGCATAGCCGGCCGCCGATTCCCAGATGCGCGCCGCCTGGCGCTCGGCGAATTCGAAGGCGTTGATCTCGGTTTCGAGCAGGTTGCGCAGCTTGTCGGGATGGATGCCGTCCACCACCAGGCGCAGGCCTTTCTGGATGAAGGGATCCTTGGTGCCCATGTACTGCTCGAGCGACAAGAGCCCGTCGCGTCGCGCCGACAGGCTCCACAGGGCGATCGCACTGGCCAGCGGCTGGCGCTGGCTGCGCGGCGGGAAGAAGACCCAGCGCAGCATGCGCATGCCGCGCCGGAAGCTGCGCGCTTCGGATTGCAGCAGCACCGCGCCGAAGGTGCCGACGACGACGATGGCGAAGGCCGCCGGCTGGAACAGCGAGGCGAAGCGGCCGCCGTCGAGCGTGTGCCCGACGAAGAGGCCGGCCAGCGCCAGCGCCAGGCCGATCAGGCTGGCGAAGTCCACAGTCTCTCCCGCAGCGAGGCACGCAGGCGCGCCACCGCTTGCGTGTGCAACTGCGACACGCGCGACTCGGAGACGCCGAGGACGGCGCCGATTTCCTTCAGGTTCAGCTCTTCCTCGTAGTAGAGGCCCATCAGGATCTTCTCGCGCGGCGGCAGGTTGTCGATCGCCTCGATCACGGCCGAGCGGAAGTCGGTGTCGAGCAGCGCGCGCAGCGGATCAGATTCATCGACGGCATAGCGGTCGAGGAAGCTGTCGTTGCCGTCGTCCTCGTGGAAGTCCTCGTAGTAGACCAGCTGGTGGCCGCCGCCTTCGAACAGCATTTCCTGATAATCCTCGAGCGACAGGTCGAGCGACTTCGCGACTTCCGATTCGCTCGGCGGGCGGCCCAGGCGTTGCTGCAGCGTGGTCATGGCGGTCTCCACTTTCTTCATGTTCTGGCGGGTGCTGCGCGGCATCCAGTCGTTGGCGCGCAATTCGTCGACCATCGCGCCGCGGATGCGCAGCACGGCATAGGTCTCGAACTGGGCCCCGTGGTTGTCTTCGTAGCGGTTGATGGCGTCGAGCAGGCCCATCATGCCGGCCTGGATCAGGTCGTCCACCTCGACCGAGGGCGGCAGCTTGGCCTTCATCTGGTGCGCGAGGCGCTTGACCAGCGGCGCATGCTGGGTGAGCAAGTGGTTCTTGTCCGCTTTCCCTTTGACGGTATACATGCTTGTGCTTTTTCTTAAAAACCGATTCAGGAGCCGGCGCGCGAGCCGACCCCACCGCCGCCGTGGCGCCCCAGGCCGGCCATCTCCGGCAATGCGAAGCGTCCGGCGAGCCGGCGAAACGCGACCGAGGCCCCGGCCAGCGGGAAGGCATCGACCACGGCGCGCCCGAGACGCGCTGCGCGGTGCAGGTATTCGTCGGCCGGCACCGAGCCCATCGAGCTCAACGTTACCGCCAGGTAACGGCTTGCCGCCGACGCCATATTATCGTAAACCACCTTCGCCTCCGCCTCGGTGGCGCCGGTGACCAGGATGCCGAAAGGACGGCGCCCGAATTCCTGGGCCAGGCGCTTGATCAGCGCATAGGCGTTGGTGATCGAGATGGCGCTGTTTGATACCTGCACCACGATCTCCGAGTCCGCCAGCATGGGCACGGCGAAGCCGCCTTCGCGGTTCAGTTCGCCATCGACGATGACGATGCCGCCCTGCCCTTTCACCAATACCTCGAAGGCTTTCGCCAGGCGGCGTTGCTCATCGCTGCCGGTGCGCGGCACGACGCCATCACGCGCCAGCAGGGCGACCTGGAAACCTTGCGGCGCATGCTGGACCACCTGGTTCAGCGCGCACTCCTGGCGCGCCACCTGCATCAGGCTGACGTGGCGCTCCATCTCCAGGCGCCGGGCGACACCCGACTCGCGCTGGCAGGCGTCGACGATCAGCACGTCGTTGCCGGCCTGGGCCAGCGAGGCGCCCAGGTTCACCAGCATCGCGGCCTTGTCGTCGCCCGGCGTGGCCGAGAGAAAAGTCACCACGCGCGGCTTGGGGCCGGCCAGCATCCGGCGCAGGCCTTCGGCCTGGTCGAAGTCGAAACTAGCCAAGGCGCACCCCGCGCAGGCTGCTGTCGTTGGCGACGTTGCCGGTATGCGCCATCAGCAGCGGCAGGTCGGCGTCGTCGACCTGGTTGCCCGGATCGCGGCGGCCGCGGAAGGCGCGGTCGACCAGCATGGCGCGGTCGGCCAGGTGCAGGTCTTCCGGCACGCGCTGGCCGTTCGAGATGTAATGCAGGTTGAGCTTCTGGCGGATCACGACGTCGAGCACGTTGCCGATCGAGGCGGCTTCGTCGAGCTTGGTCATGATGCAGCCGTGCAGGCCGCTGCCCTGGTAGGCGCGCACCACTTCGTTCAGGGTCTCGTTGGTCGAGGTCGCGTTCAGGCACAGCAGGCGCTTCACGTCGGCGCCGGCGCCGGCCAGCATCGCCACCTGCTCGGTGACCATCTGGTCGCGCTGCGACATGCCGATGGTGTCAATGAGAACGGTGTGCTTGTTCTTGAGTTCTTTCAGTGCGATGCGCAGGTCGGCCTCGTCCTTCACCGAGTGCACCATCACGCCCAGGATCTTGCCGTAGATGCGCAGCTGCTCGTGGCCGCCGATACGGTAGGCGTCGGTGGTGATCAGGGCCAGTTTTTCCGGGCCGTGGCGCATCACGCAGCGCGCAGCCAGCTTGGCGGTGGTGGTGGTCTTGCCGACGCCGGTCGGGCCGACCAGGGCGAACACGCCGCCCTTGTCGAGCAGCGTATCCTCGTCGGCCATGGTGGTGAGGTTACGGGCCAGCACGGTCTTGATCCAGCGCATCGCCTCGGCCGCGTCCTTGTTGGCCGGCATCTTGTCGATCAGGTAGCGCGACAGCGAGGCCGAGAAACCGGCGGCCAGCATCTCGCGCAGCACGACGGCCTTCTGCGGCTCGCGCTGCTGGGTGCTGCCCCAGGACAGCTCGGCCAGCTGGCTTTCCATCATGCCGCGCATGGCGCGGATCTCGCTCATCATGCCGTTCATCTCGGCGGCGGCCGATTCGCGGGCCTGGGCAATCGCGGCCTGCATCATCTGGGTCATGGCGGCCATGTCGATGGCCGGTTCGGCAGCCGGTGCAGGCGCGCGGCGCGAGCTGAAGGCGGCTTCGAATTCCGGCTCCATCTGGGCGGCGCGGCGCGGGGCGAAAACGTGTTCCGGCGCCGGGGCCGGTGCCGGCGCGGCGGCGCGGCGGTTCACGAAGGCCGGGGCTTCCGGTTCGAAGGCGTGCAGGTGGTCCAGGCGCGGCTGGGGCGCGGCCATGTCGGATTCGGCGGCGGGGGAAGCGAGGGAAGCGACGTCGTCGTTGTCCAGCGCGAGGATCTCGACCACGCCATCGACGGGCCGGTTCGAGAGGATGACGGCGTCGGGCCCGAGCGCATCGCGCACCTTGCGCAAGGCCTCGCGGGAAGTTGCCGCTGTAAATTTCTTCACATTCATCTTTTTCTCCGCACTGCTTCTGGTCTGTTCATTGCAGGCATGGTTCGCCTGTCTACGGAAGAGATTATTGACGATGCCGTGAAGCAACCATCTACCGAAAAGGATGGGGAAATGGGGCTAATTCTCGCCAGGGCGTGTTGGCGTGCGTGGTCGCGCGTGGCGTTGGGGGCGAATGCGTGCGGTTCCGGGCTCGCGGGGACGTGCATAACGCGTGGGCACGGGGCGCCCACCCTACGGTCGAGGCCACGGGGTAAAGCACGCGTTCCTGGAACGCATCCTGTGTCATGGTGGGCACGGGGCGCCCACCCTACGGTCGAGGCCGCGGGGTAAAGCATGCGTTCCTGGAACGCATCCTGTGTCATGGTGGGCACGGGGTGCCCACCCTACGGTTGCGGCTGCGGGGTGAAATTTGCGATTACGAAACTTCACCCGTAGGGTGGGCACTTGTGCCCACGCGGATCATGAACACCGATAACGGCGCGCCGACGGGCTCCCAAACCCTGGCAAACCACGGGCATCCAACGATCCGGCGCATACCGGGTTTTCATCCGTTCGTTGAACGCCCACCCTACGCGTAAAAAAAATGGCGTCGGTATCACTCGACGCCATCCTTGATTACTGCGCCCCCACCAGGCTGGTCACCCGAATCGTCTTCGTCTCCGGAATCTCCGAATGCGACAGCACCTTCAACTGCGGCAGCGCGCGGCGCAGGAAGCGCGAGAGCAGCACGCGCAGCGGGCCCGGCACCAGCAGCACCGGCGTGTGCCCCATCGCTTCCTGCTGCTGCGAGGCCAGGTGGGCCTGCTGGGCGATGGTGTCGGCCAGGCCCGGCTCGATGCCGGTGCCGTCGCCGCCGGCGCCCAGGGCCTGCATCAAGAGGCGCTCGAGGCGGTTGTCCAGGGTCATCACGCTCAGTTCGTTCGTGCCCGGGAACAGCTGCTGCACGATCGCGCGTCCCAGCGCGATGCGCACCAGCGCGGTCAGGTCGTTCGGATCCTGGGTCTGGGGCGCGTGTTCCGACAGGGTCTCGATGATGGTGCGCATGTCGCGGATGTGCACGCCTTCGAGCAGCAGGTTCTGCAGCACCTTTTGCAGGGTCGACAGCGAGACGACCTTCGGCACCAGGTCTTCCACCAGCTTCGGCGATTCCTTGCCCAGGTGATCGAGCAAGGCCTGGACTTCCATGCGGCCCAGCAGTTCCGAGGCGTGGGTCGTGATCAGGTGGTTCAGGTGGGTTGCCACCACGGTGCCGGCGTCGACCACGGTATAGCCCAGGTTCTGGGCCTCGTCGCGCATGCCGGCGTCGATCCAGACCGCAGGCAGGCCGAAGGCCGGATCGACCGTCTGCTGGCCCGGCAGCGTGCCGCTGGCCATGCCCGGATTGATCGCCAGGAACTGGCCGTTGATCGCTTCGCCCGTGCCCACTTCCACGCCCTTGAGCGTGATGCGGTAGGCGGACGGCTTCAGCTCCAGGTTGTCGCGGATGTGCACGGGCGGCGCCAGGAAGCCGACTTCCTGGGCGAATTTCTTGCGGATGCCCTTGATGCGCTTGAGCAGTTCGCCGCCCTGGGTCTTGTCGACCAGCGGGATCAGGCGGTAGCCCACTTCCAGGCCCAGGGTGTCGACCGGCATGATGTCCTGCCAGGTCGCTTCCTCGGTCTCGGCGGACGCTGCCTTGGCGGCGCCGGCTGCCGCCTCTTCGGCCGCGGCTTCGGCTTCGCGTTGCGGCGCATCCTTGTTGCGCTTGGCCAGCAGGTAGCCGCCACCGATAAGCATGCCTGCCAGCAGCAGGAACACCAGGTTCGGCATGCCCGGAATCAGGCCCAGGCCGCCGATGATGGCGCCGGTGATGTACAGCACCTCGGGCTTGGCGAACAGCTGGCCGACCATCTGGCCGCCGATGTCCTGGTCGTTGGCCACGCGCGAGACGACCATACCGGCCGCGATCGAGATCACCAGCGAAGGGATCTGCGCGACCAGGCCGTCGCCGATGGCCAGCAGGGTGTAGGTTTTCGCGGCGTCGCCGACCGCCATGTCGTGCATCGCCACGCCGACGATCAGGCCGCCGATGACGTTGATGAGGGTGACCATGATGCCGGCCACGGCGTCGCCCTTGACGTACTTCGAGGCGCCGTCCATGGCGCCGTAGAACTCGGCTTCCTGCGCCACTTCGGTGCGGCGCTTGCGCGCTTCCGGCTCGGTGATCATGCCGGCGTTCAGGTCGGCGTCGATCGCCATCTGCTTGCCCGGCATCGCGTCCAGGGCGAAGCGCGCGCCCACTTCGGCGATACGGCCCGCGCCCTTGGTGACGACGGTGAAGTTGATGATGGTGAGGATGACGAACACCACGATACCGACGGTGTAGTTACCGCCGATCAGGAAGTGGCCGAAGGCTTCGATCACCTTGCCGGCGGCGGCGCCGCCGGTGTGGCCTTCGGTCAGGACGATACGCGTCGACGCGACGTTGAGCGACAGGCGCAGCATGGTCGACACCAGCAGGATCGCCGGGAAGGCCATGAAGTCGAGCGGCTTGACCGTGTAGAGCGCGGTCAGCAGCACGATCACCGACAGCGCGATATTGAAGCTGAAGAAGAGGTCGAGGATGAATGCCGGCAGCGGCAGGATCATCATTGCCAGCAGCAGGATGATCAGGACCGGCGCGGCCAGGGCATTGCCCCGGCTGCCGAGTCCGCTCAGCCAGGCGGGCAGTCTCACACTATTCATCGAATTGCTCCGTTATCGGTATCAGGTTGCTGCGGTTGTGACGCTTGCGACGCTCAATGCAGCGGTTGCTGCGGCGGCTGCATCTGTGATGCGGGGTCCAGCGGGTCCATCTCCGGCGGCACCGGCAGTTTCGTCGGGCGATCCGGGTAGTGGCCGCCGGCCTTGCTGTAGTTACGCAGCTGGAAGACATAGGCCAGCACTTCGGCCACGGCCGAGTACAGCTTTTCCGGGATCTCGTCGTCGATCTCGGTGTGCTTGTAGAGGGCACGGGCCAGGGCCGGCGCTTCCAGCATCGCGACCTTGTTTTCCCTGGCCAGCTCGCGGATCCTGGCCGCCACTTCGTCGACGCCCTTGGCGACCACGCGCGGCGCGCCGGCTTGCCCGTCGGCGTACTTCAGCGCCACCGCGTAGTGGGTCGGGTTGGTCACCACGACGTCGGCAGTAGGCACATTCTGCATCATGCGGTTGCGCGCCATTTGCCGCTGCATCTGGCGAATCTTCCCTTTAATCTGAGGATTGCCGTCCGATTCCTTGGCTTCCTCGATCATTTCCTGGCGCGTCATCTTGTGCTTGTTGGCGTAATGCCAGATCTGGTAGGGACCGTCGATCGCTGCGATCACGCCCAGCGCGCCGACGATGAAGAGGAAGGCGCGCCACATCAGGCTGGCCAAGTGGCCGGTCGAGGTGCCCAGCGGCTCCACCGCCAGGCCGAGCACCGCTTCCTTCTCGCTCATGACGACGACCCAGGCCACGGCGCCGACCAGCAGGGTCTTGGCGATGGCTTTCAGGAGTTCGACCAGGGCATTGGCCGAGAACATGTTGCCCAGCCCGCTGATCGGGTTGAGCTTCATGAAGTTGGGCATGAAGGCCTTCGAGCTGAAATTGAAGCCGCCGATCAGCAAGGGCGAGGCGACCGCGACCAGCATGATGGCGAAGGCCAGCGGCAGGCAGGCCAGCAGCACGCCGCCGACGTCGGCGGCGATGCGTTCGAGCAGGACGCTCGGGTTGTAGATCTGCTCGCGGTCGAGGGTCAGACCCGACTCGAGCGCGCCGGACAGGCGGCCGACCAGGCTGCCGCCAGTGATCCAGAGGCCGGCGCCGGCCGTCATCAGGACGGCAAAGGTCGCCAGTTCGCGCGAGCGGGGTATGTCGCCTTCTTCGCGCGCCTTCTCGAGTTTCTTGGGTGACGCGTCTTCTGTCTTCTCTGCGTCGCTGTCGGCCATGCCCTGCTCCCCTGTCTTCCCCTATATGTCGAGCCTGCATTATCGCCGCTATTGCCGCACGGCTATATCTAGAACAAGAAGGAAAAGTCCCGCCAATTCATACTTGGCGCAGAAAGTTGCCGTATGGAATTATTCCAATTGTTAATTTTGCTGCTTAGCAAAACACCGAAGTGTTGTAAAAATCGTTAGCAATTGTGCTACGCGTTGCGCATACTAGCTCTACAATAAAACCGTCCAGCAGAGCAGAAAAAGAAGCTTCCCTGTTGATTCCAAAGGGAAATAACCGCTGGCAGGGATGTCTTGCAAAACACGCGGCAGGCTTGCCGTGGATTTGGTTCATGCACGTCCACTGTCATCGGGGGCTCTATGGGTATCGTTCCAAATGTGAAATTTTGCTGCGCTGCATCATTCCTCTGCGCCGGCGCCTTGGCGTTCGGCACGGCACAGGCAGGCGAAGAACTCGCCATGCCTGAGAATCCCTTCCGCTCCGCGATGTCGGTCGAAGGCGACGCACCAGGAAAGGCGCGCTGGGATGTCTATCTGTCCGGCTATGCCTGGCACGACCGCGACACCTACACCCAGAAGCAATTGAACAAGATGAACGAGAACACCTGGGGCGGCGGCATCGGGCGCAGCCTGCGCAACGAGCGCGGCAACGACGAATCGGTCTACCTGGTCGGGATCCGCGACTCGAACCAGCGGCCGCAGTACATGGCGGGCTATGCCTACCAGTGGGTGTTTCCGGTGGTGGCGCAGTACGAGGTCAGCGCCGGCGTGACCGGGCTGCTGATCCGGCGTCACGACTGGTTCGACGGCCGCCCCTTCCCCGCCGTGCTTCCGGTGTTCTCGGTCGGCACGCGCAAGGCCCAGCTCACGGCGACCTACGTGCCCCACCTGTCGATGCGCAAGGCCAAGGGCAACATCGTGCTGCTGATGCTGAAGATGTCGCTGTAAGCCTCAGGCGCGCCGGGCCTGCAGCTCGTCCTCGTCCGGATACGCCGGCGCCAGCTCGAGCGGCGCCGCGATGCGCGAGCCCGTCCCCGGTTTGCCGCTCTCCAGCAGGGTATGGAAATCGCGGCCGTAGAAGGCACCATTGAGCTGGGTCTGGGTGATCAGGTAGGCGCGGAAGCGGCGCCAGAGGGCGCGGTCGAAACGCGTCACCGCCGTCCAGAATTGCCCCAGTTCCCCCTGGAAGGTCAGGCCGTCCATGTCGTACAACGCGCGGCCCATCAGCTTGAGCGGCTTGTAGTGGTAGAGGGTCGACAGGCCAACCGTGCTGTTGATCGTGACCACGCCGCGCGAATGGCGCAGCAGCGTCGGCAGGTGCACGTCGTGCACGTAATGCACGCGCCCGGTCACGCCGTGGCGCTCGCACAGGCCGTCGATCAGGCGCCGGTAATCGCGCTGTCCGCGGTCCATCGGATGGTGCTTGAACACCAGGTGGTGGCGCTGGTCGGCGTAGGCCGCGAACGAGGCGACCACTTCGCGGATGAAGTCGCGCACATCGGCGTAGGGACTGTGGGTGGTGACCTGGCTGTCGTTGTACACCTGCAGGGCCACCGCGAAATACTGTCCGTCATGCTCGTTCAGCAGGTTCTCGAACACGGGCTTGTCGCGCCAGCGGTTCAGGTGCTTGCGCACCCAGGAGCGGCACCAGGCGCGCGCTTCGTAGCGGATCGAAAACTTCTTGTGGTGGCGGTAGAGCGGATACTCCGACTCCAGCAACCGCCCGGCCGCGTAATACACCATCGACGACCAGGCCGCGCGGCGGAAACTCGGGTGCGCCGGCTGGGGCTTGGGCACCGGCACGTCCGGCAGCGACAGGTAGAAGGCCGGACTGCGCGGCACCAGGGAATGCACGTTGACCCCGCCGCATTCCAGCGTCACGTAGTCCGGACGCACATAGCCCTCTTCGAACACGAAGAAGGGCAGGCCCAGCTCGTCGGCCACCGCCTTGGCGGCCTTGTGGTAATGGCGGCAGTCGCCGAAGCACAGCAGGCCATCGATCCGGTGCACCTCGAGGAAGAGGCGCAGGTAACCGGGAAAATCGGCGAGCGCGCCGCGGTAGTCGACGGCGTCGAGCTTGCGGTGGAAGAACCAGTCGCCGCCATTGAAATTCATCTTCTTGACCGCCACGCCCTGCTCCCCCAACCAGGCGGCAACCCGGTTGAAGAAGGTCCCCATTGGTCCCTGGAGCATCAGAATGCGGCGGCACTGCAGCAGATTGTAATAGCCAGGAACGGAATAGTCGCCGGTACGGTAACGGGCGAGCTGCCTGGGGTCGAGGCGTGCATTCATCGATAGAGGGCGGGCTGAAAAGGGCGGCTTGATTATAGGAAAAATTAATGTTTGAAAACTCAAGCTTTGTAACACCAGGGTCACAAAACCGTTTTCTTCGTTCAGGCGTTGCGTGCCTGCCACTCTCCACGCAGCAGTTCGGCCAAGGCCCTGCCCTTGCGCAGCTTGCGCGCCAGCCAGCCGGTGTCGAGCGCGGTGCTGTGCGTCGCCTGCCGGGCCAGGTGGTGCATGACCTGCTCGGCCGACGCGAAGCCCGGCGCGCCCGGCAAGACATAGCGCGGGTAAGCCAGCATGACCGCGTGCACCAGGCCGTCCACGCTCACCTGGCGCTGCCGCGCCGGCAGCGGGAAGTGGTCGACCGTCAGTCCCCAGCCCGCATAGAAAGGACCGCCGTAGCAATGCACGGTGCGTCCATGCAGCAGGGCCTCGAAACCGGACAGCGAGGTCATCGTATGGACCTCGTCGGCGGCAAGGATGCAGTCGATGATGTTGGCCTCGTTGACGCACTGGTCCGCCAGCACCGCCAGCTCGCCGTCCGGCACGGCGCCGCGGCGGTTGCCCGCGACTACGTCCGGGTGGGCCTTGTAGAGGATGCAGGCGTCCGGGTTGGCAGCGCGCACCGCGCGCAGCAGGTCCAGGTTGGTGCGCACCGCCGGCGAGCCGCGCATGATCGAGGCGTCGTCCTCGACCTGCCCCGGCACCAGCAGTACGCGCCGGCCGCGCGCGTCGACCTGCAGCGTGGAGCGGCCCAGGTTGTATTTGCTGAGCTTCATCGACACATACGCCTGGCGGAAACGCGCGGCGCGCGCCAGGTCGTCGGCATCGAGCTGCTGGGTGGCGAGCATGGCCTCGAGCGCGCTGCCGGATGCCGGGTCGTAGTACATGCCTGAGGTGTCGAGCACCAGGGACACCGGACGGAACAGGTCGGAACCGAGGCCGACCGAGCGCAGGAAGCCATCCTCCATGCGCCATAAAGGCAGGCCGCGCTCGCGCGCGAGTCCGGTCAGCCGCGCCTCTTCCTTCACGCCCCACATGACGATGCGCGCATCCGGCGCCAGGGCCTGGCGCGCCAGCGCCGCGGCCGAGCGCACGAAGCGCACGCGCGAGGACGGCCCGGACAGGAAGGGCCGCACGATCGCGCGCTTCCACAGGCTCATGCCGACGCAGTACAGCGTGCCGCGCGCCGCATCGTTGGCGGCCTTGTTGCGCACCAGCCAGTCGATGACCTCGAAGATGCCGCCCTGCTCTCCCGTGGCCGGGTCGATGTAGCGCGCGTAGTGCAGGTAGGCCGCCTCGAACAGCTGCGCCAGCGTGCGCCGGACAGGCCGGCGCGCGCGCAGCGCGTCCATGCCGGGATGGCGGTCGTCGGTCAGGCCCCATCCCGCGTACCAGGGCTGGCCGAAGCACACCACCGGCCTCTCCAGCATCAGGGCCTCGAAGCCCATCTGCGACGTCACGACGTAGACCTTGTCGACCTGCTCGATCAGGCCGAGCGGCGACACGTCCTCGGCCAGCACGTGCAGGCGCGGGTCGGGATGGCGCGCCAGCCCGGCCGCCGGCAGGTAGCCGCGCTTCTTCCCGGTGAGGACATCGGGATGGGTCTTCACCCAGATCTCGGCCTGCGGGTTCTCGACCAGCGCCGCCTCGAGCATCGCGCCGAAGCGCGCCTGGTCGGCCCCGCCCAGCCGCACCGAGACGTCGCCCATGGTCTGGTCGATGACCAGCACGCGCGCCGTGTACGGCGCGGCCAGCGGCGGCAGCGCGCGCTCGGGCGCGTGGTTGTACTTCGACAGCTTGTGGCGCCGGATCAGCCCGAGCGCGCGCTGCGCCTGGGCCTGTTTTTCCTCGTCCGGCGCCAGGCCGGCGATCAGCGCCTCCAGGCGCGAAGGGCTCGTGGCGTCGTAATAGATGCCGAGGTCGTCCACCACCAGCGACAGCGGCGCCGCGCCGGCCACACCCAGGCCGACCGAGCGCAGGAAGCCGTCCTCGAGGGCGAGGAAGGGCAGCTTGTGGCGGTCCGCGTAGGCGCGCGCGCGTTCGGTGGTGGGGCGGCGGCCCCAGCCGGCGATGGCGTCGACGTGCGCCGCGGGCGCGCCAAGCGATGAACGGAGCCTGGTGACTTCCTTGCCGAGGAACGCCGACAGATAGGGCAGGCGCCAGATCCCGCCCGAAAAAATACCGATCACATCAAGCCCGCATCAGTTCGAAGTGTTTGCTGAAGTCCGCGCCGACTTCGGGATGCTTCATGCCATAGGCCAGCGTGGCCTTCAGATAGCCCAGCTTCGAGCCGCAGTCGTAGCGCGTGCCGGCCAGGGTCTGCGCCAGCACCGGCTCATCCTTGAGCAGCGCGGCGATGCCATCGGTGAGCTGGATTTCGCCACCGGCGCCGGCACGGACAGCGCGCAATTTGTCGAAGATTGCCGACGTCAGGATGTAGCGGCCGACCACGGCCAGATTCGAGGGCGCAACGCTCGGATGCGGTTTTTCGACGATGCTGGAAATCTGCGTCTTGCCGTCATCGCGCTGGGCCGCCTCGACGATGCCGTAGGAGCCGGTCTGTTCCCAGTCCACGGTCTCGACGCCCAGCACCGCACTGCCGGTCTGCTCGTAGGTGCGCACCATTTGCGCCATCGCGCCCGGCTCGCTGTCGATCAGGTCGTCGGCCAGTATCACCGCGAACGGCGCATCGCCGACAGCCGGTTCGGCGCACAACACGGCGTGTCCGAGACCGAGCGCCTGTGCCTGCCGGATGTAGAGGCAGGAGACGTGCGGCGGCAGGATGTCCTTGGCCAGCTCCAGCAGCTTGTGCTTGCTGTTGCGTTCCAGCTCGCTTTCAAGTTCGTAGGCCTTGTCGAAGTGGTCCTCGATGCTGCGCTTGTTGCGGCCGGTGACGAAGATCATTTCGGTGATGCCGGCAGCGACCGCTTCTTCGACGGCGTACTGGATCAGTGGCTTGTCGACGATCGGGAGCATCTCTTTCGGGCTCGCCTTGGTGGCGGGAAGAAAGCGGGAGCCGAGGCCGGCGACGGGGAAAACTGCCTTGGTAATCTTTTTCATCTTTAATTTTTCTAACTTCATCAAACTACAAAGGCTGCTTTCACAACTGCTGCGAGTGTTCTGCCAGCCTCTGCTCACCCGCGTCCCAAGCCATCGACAGCGCTCGTTCGCGTGCAGCGAGCGCCATCCTTTTCCTGCGCGGCTCATCGTGGGCGAGGGAAAGTATTGCCTCTACCCATAGATCAGGATTCAGCGGCAACAATATTCCGTCGATACCATCCCGGATAAAGCCATCGTAAGGAGCAACATTCGCGTAGATACCGACTGCCCCCATACGCGTGAAATCGAAGAACTTTGTTGGTCCTCTTCCGGCATTGAAGCTGTTTGGGAGCAGCGGTGCCAGACCGATTTCACGCGACACTGCCGCTGTGTACGACAGGTAATTGGGCCATCCCATCGGATGTACGACGGCGGCACGCGGAATGGTGCGGTACAGGCGATTGACTGCCTGATCACCAAACACTTCGAAATGGGTGGCGCTAGTGGCCGCCTGGACCTTCGCCATCACTCCCGCCAACCACACAAGCTCGGCATGATGAGACGCGCTGCCATGGTAGAACACGCTGACCCCGGCAAGCGATGTGAGATAGCGAGCCGCTGGGCGAGCGGAAAGGAGACGTGGGGACCAGCTCTCATACTTGCTGGCGAGAAAAGGAGTTGCGACCCAAAACTCATCGCACAACTCCTCAAGAATTTGCCGTTGTCGCGTTGCGTTCAACTTGATTTTCCGGGCATACGCCCTCGGCAAGTCGGCCGCAACCGAAGGGTCCATCAAATCGTCGTCCATGAAATACACGATCCGTTTTCCGGCACGCTTCAAGCTCCGCAGGGCAGCGATACACCGGCTCGGCAGATAACGAACGACGACAACGGTGTGGCAGTCTGCCTCTCCTATATCAGGCGCCGTTTTCTCGCTGACGTCCATCCGTACGGACGTCAAGCCGAGCGAGCCGAGGTAAGGCTCGACTAGGTAAGCGATGGATGCATTGTCGCCGGACGCGAGCAGCAATACATCGGCCCGCCCTACTACTGCCGGCTGCTGCCTGAATCGAGGAGGATGTGCTGCGAAAAAACTTCGCATCCAGCGCATTAACATGTCGAGGTCCGGAGTTTCAATATTTCTTACGGATGAGAAAAGCAAACGGTCGCGACGAGACTAGACATCATTCGCCTGGCGAAGTGTTTCCCGTTGCTGAATCAACGGACAAGCCTGTAAAAACGCGTCCTTGTTAAACTCGATCCGGCGAGCGTCGAAATCGAAATTTGCCAACACATCCACAAGGCCGATCCGGTTTCCACTCGGGTTGAAACGCTGGGGGCGCTGCACTTTGTTCACAGACAGGAAGTAGTCATAGAACTTGAAATGCAGACCCACCGGCTCGCCGGAGTCCATCCATGCCGACGGGATGCCATATGCGTCCGCTATGACCAGTCCGTGCAACGAGGACGAGACAATACGCTTACACGACAGGATCTCATCGAGCAGCGTTTCGATATCGTCGGACTCAAGAAAAATCTTTTTCACGCCGTCGGCAAACACGACCTGATTCCAGATCGCTTCAGAACGCCGAAGGATGACACCTACTTCGTGCGTTTTCTGGACCTGCGGTTTATGAAACAAGGGCAGCAGCAGCGCCGCATCACCATAGATTTCCGGGCATTCGATGTCGGCGACGCGCAAAGCATTCCGTGTCAGGGGACCGCGTACGGCGCGATACTCCGCGTCCTTGCAAAGCTGGGCACTGGTCTCGCAACCGGATGCCCCCGCGCCCCAGACGATCGCCTTGGCTCCTGCCCTATCGGTCACCGAGTCGATGACCAGATGGGCAGGCGAACTCAATCCGTGATCCAGTTCGATGGTCTTATCGGTAATTTTTTGTATTAACCACGGTGAAAGCAGGTTGGAAAAATTCGATTCATGCCGCTCCGAGGTCAGCTGGATCGGCGAGTTCTGGGCGCTACGCTCTCCAGACACCTTCGGTTCGGCGACTTTCGACGCGAGACCGATATTCTTGTTCGTCAACAGAAAACGTTCGACCACCACCTCAACCACTAGGTCGGGCTTGAACGACGCGACAACTTGTTCGTCCAGCCTGCGGGTCCAGATGAACAGACATTCGGAGAAGTACTCGGTCAGGAATGGAATCATGCAGTCCGCGTAGGAATCACGCAGTATGATCGCTCGCGGCAAATGCGCTGCCTTTTGATTGCGGAACAGACGGGTCGGTCGCGTTTGCGAAAGGTGCATGTAGGCATGCTCTGTTATTTCTTGTGCATGCTTGGCGTACTGTACACCTACAGCGCAACGAGCTTCTTCGCCTGTAATTTCTTTACTTGGAAAGTATTTCCCCCCAGCGTAAGCAAGTCGCGGCTTGGCCGTGAGATCGCCGATCCCCTCATTCCCGACAGCAAGCTGGTAGTTTGATTCTTCAAACTGCGGCACGATTGGGAACAGATTTCGCACACTTTGGAGAAGCGCCTTGGCGCCGATCATCGCACCCAGATAATTCCAATGCGAGTCATTCTTGTAGCAAAGAGGGCCGCGATGCTTATTCTCGATCAGTGCACTTCGAAGATTGATTATCTCATTATCAAAGGAACGACCAACGGCATCGATGAATTGTGCACACGAATCGGGCAACTCTCCTTTGACAACCTCGTCTGGTAAGTATTCCGGATACACATACTCTTTGCCCGGTGCGATTGCCATCAGATAAGCGATACCAGAGGCTTTCAAGTATTTCTGTCGAGCTTCGTATAGGGTCTGATACTCGTCGAGGATGGCCTTGCTCAGGCGCTGGCGGCCAATGAACTGCTCAATGCAAGCATTGGAATCATTGCTGAGGAAAAGCCATCCCTCCTTGCCTACCAAGGCGCCCGGAACACGCGGGGCCTCTGCAACAAAAAGAACCGCTTTTGGCGTACCGATAACACTGCGGGTGTCGGAATAGACGACAGATACCTGATGGATCTTCCCATCCATCAACTGCGGCGGGAGAGGGATATTGAAAGCATGTTGGGTTCCTGCGAAGGCTGTGTTCGCAGCCAGATCTTCGCGATAGTCTTTTGCAACCGCCTCGCAAACCTCCACACCATCGACCAGAATACTGATCGATAAATGCTTTCTTACATCGGCAAAGTCGATTGCCCAACCGCACACCATGGTTGCGTCGCAACGATCCACATGAGCACGCATGCTCGTCGGGATTTTTTTTGCTACGACGATTTGCGGCGCAGGTGCGGCAACAGGTTCCGCAGGGATCTTTGGGTTGTCCTGCAACGGCCACGGCCATTCGTAATATTGATCCGAGATCGACCAGCCGCTACCGTACCGCTCCGCCAGGAACCCGGCCGGGTCCCTCGGCGCGACAAACCGTTCACCATAGAGCTCGATGCTCCCCAAGGGGAATACGATCTCGGGAGCGATTCCCCGCTGCACCATGCGTTCCATGAAAAACTGAACTTTTCCGTTTTCAAGCCAGCAAGGGAAAAGATCGATTGATTTACCATCTGGCATGCGTACGTGCATGTTCAACTGGAAAGGCACAACGCCAACGAAGAAGCCCTTGCCTTCGAGTTTGGCTTTTATTGCTTGGGTTTCGGCAACCACCTCTTCGCGCGTCGTGGCCTTCAGCAGATACGCGATATCTACGTCATCGTCGTGCGGAATAAACGTGCCCGTCCGCGCAGCGCCGAGCAAGGTGCCATAGCAGATGAACGACTCATAGCCGAACGAATCCACCGCGCCCATCACCTTGCGCAAGGCCGTAACATAACCAGGCGCCTGCTCCATCAGCGTCGCAGGAGACATGCCATGGCGAGTCAGCACATACCGTTTCAGGCCATAAACGCCCGCGAAACGGTTGATCAGATCCTCGAGCGTCCTCAGGTGTACCCGGGTCTTGAGAACAGGAGAAAAGAACGCAAGCGAGGTCTTCCAACCGATTTGACGCTGCGCCAGAAGATAAAGCGCAAGTACTGCAATCTCGTCTTCCGAAAGATCGATCGATTCGTTCCACACATCGATCAGCTGAATCAGCGTCGGCCACTCCGCATCGAGGATCTTCAGGTCCCCGTTCATGGCAGAGCGAACCAGCTGAGCAATAATGCGCTCACGGGTCAATTCCGTGCCTGCCGCCTCCTTCAAGCCAGGAATAGCCGCGATGATCTTTTGCAGGAGTTCCTCGGCAGTCGCGGGCTGGTACAGGTTGACCGTCGCACCTGCCGCGTCGGTCGCTTCAATAGCGATGGTTTTCGAGCGCATCGACCATTTGTCGCCCCTGTTGAAAACGCGCACCTCATCGATGGCGGCCGGCTTGGTGAAGGAGATCGACCAGAATGGCGCATGCTCACGCTCCGTGTGCATGCCATCCCCGGAAAGAAGCAGACCAGGTTCCTTGTCCATATACACACTGCTCTGGAACAGCGTATATCCATTCCGATCAAGTTTTACTGCCTTGCCCTGAAAGAGAAACTCGATTTTTTTCAAGTTCAATATTTGGGGTTGAGGATCACGCAGAACGAGTTTAATACTCGTCACATGTTCCGGAACCGCAACACGGAGGCAGTCATATTCTGTTGGACCGAAAAGACCAAGACCGGGGACTAAGGACACTTTTTCCATTTTTCGTGCTCTCTGCAACAACAACTTATTTCGAAGGCTACACTGCTCTAGTGTATTGCGCTCAGGCCGGCAGGCTTTCTACCGCGTCCCGTTTCAGAATTTCCTCGCTCTTGTGCGCGTGTGCCGCACATCGAATCTCGGTCGATGAAACACTTTTCGTTCGCGGCAAGTACACAACCTGACAATATTCACTGAGATTATCGAACTTCCCTTCCCAGTCATCACCCATTGCAAAAACATCAGCGTTGAAACGAACAATGTCCTTGGGCTTCTGATCCCAGGTCTCTTCAGGAAAAACCTCATCCACGTAGCGGCATGCGAGCAGCACAGCCACCCGGTCCGCGTACGGAATAACAGATTTCTTGCCTTTGATCGCGTTGAACTCGTCAGTCGAGCACCCAACAACCAGACGGTCACCCAGACCGCGCAAGCGTCGCAAAAGATTGACGTGGCCCACGTGAAATAAATCAAAGGTGCCGTATGTAATGATCGTCTTCATAAAAAATGATTTCCTACGGTGACTGAATCAAACGACGACCAAATTGCTACGGTCCTCTGTGATATCGGTTTCAGATGTTTCGTTTTTCGTATAAAGAGCGAGGTGCTCGCTTACACAACGCTCGATCGTCATTGCTTGCGGGAGCTGCGCGCAGAGACGGTCGTATTGTTCGCAATCGGCGTATGCACCAGCGACCACGCTTGCGAGCGATATCGAGTCGCGCACACGGTAGTGCAGACCGCCCTCCCCATTGATGACTTTCTCAGCCATGCCACCGATATCGGGGCAGATAACGGGGCGACCAAACTTGTATGCCTCCTGGATCACAAGTGGCGAGTTCTCCCACCACACCGACCCCATCACGACCCAGTCCACATCCGCCATGATTCGGCCCATTTCGTGCGGCTCATACTGGCCGTGATAACGGATATGATCCTTGTTTTCCTCAAGCAGTTTTGCAAAACGCGCTTGGTACTCTTGCGATTGGTTCTTCAGTCCCGATCCAAAAATATCCAGGGTGACGTCTTTCTTCACCTCATCATCAAGGCGTGCGAACGCATCCAGTACGACATCCACGCCTTTGAATGGATTGATTTGTCCAAAATAGGCGAAGCGCCCGCGCTTGCCATCGGGTTGTATTTTCCGCGGTGGGGTCTTCTGCGCGACAGGAAGACCGTTTTCGATGACGGTGATTCGCTCGGCCTCGATCCCCCAGGCGATATACCGATCACGCAGGAATTCGCTCGGCGAAACGAATTCGTCGACGACGTCGAAGAACGATTTGATATAGCGTTCGCGCAGGAAGAATGACTCGGGCGTGCGATCCGGGAAGCATTGCGCGCACTCGCGTGGGCTGGCCTGGTGGCACAGCCGGCCATCGGTTTTCACCATCTGGCCACTGTTCATGCAGATCGCGATGTACTCGTGCAAGGTAAGAACGATGCGGGCGTTCGGGCAGATGCGCTTTGCCGCGCGGATCAGCTCTAGGCCAAGATGCACGTAATGATGGAAATGAATCACGTCAGGACGGACCGTACGCAGCATTTCCGCGTAATCGCTCTCGTCGTCCAGGGCAAGCCAGGTCGTCAGGTGCGGGATATCCGCGTTCCCCGAGATCAGATACTCCTTCTTGTTCAGGGACGCAATTGGCGTGCCGAGGTGCAGCAGCTTTTCCTCGCCGCGCGCGGCGAACCACGCTTCGTGACCTGGGGTCTCATCGATGCCTTTGTAGAGGTAATACGCAGCAAACTCGCCGCCGCCCTTGCTGAAGGTGGGATGGCCGTGACTGAAAACTAATACTCGCATGATCAAGCTTCCGCTTTGGTGAACTGGGCAGGATCGGCAATCAGGCCGTCCTGAATTTTCTTGTGGAAGCGCCAACCGTTGAACAGGGTGAGCAGCTGGCGATAGCCGCTGATGCTTTCCAGATTTTGTGATTGGCGCTCGAGATGCCAGAGTTTCGCTTCGGGAACCAGCCAGAGACGCTTTTCACGCTTGCGTAATGCAAGACACAGATCGCTGTCTTCGAAATCGCCGATCACATAGCCTTCATCCAGTCCCCCTACCTCGAGGTAGAGAGCCTTGTCGAGCATGACGCAGGCCGCAGTCAGCATCTGGCATTCGCGGGGCGTCTCCGGCCCGTTCCATGGCTGGCCTTTGCCCGGATGAATATTCAGGAGGAAGCCGGGAAGACGGGTGTCGCGTTTCGAAATCATGCCGGCGTGCTGGACACTGTCGTCCGCAAATTGCAACAGCGGCCCGACCGCACCGGCCTGAGGAAGTTGGTCGAGCGCGCCCTTCAGTTTCGATACCCAACCGTGATCGCGCGGCAATACGTCGGAGTTGAGCAGCACGATGGTCTCGCCGCGCGAATGGCGCACGCCGACATTATTCGCACCCGCGAACCCGAGATTGCAGTCATACGACAACGTACGGAATGGCACGTTGAACACGGGGTGATAGATTGTCGCCAGCTCGTTGGTTTCGGTAATGATCTTCGGGTCGTCGATCACATAGATCAGGTCGATGTCCTTGAATTCCTTGTCGTCGGCGAAGTGCGCCAGCTGATAGCGGACGAAATCGTACCTGCCGTACAGTGGAACGATGACAGAGACTTTCGGGTCTTTCGGCGGGACGCCGAATTGCTGCTCGACGACGGTGCCGTCGAACGCCGGGCGCGCCGCGCTGATCTCTTCAATGACTGGTCCAAGGTGCTGATCGAACAGGTCGAACAAGCGAGGTTGTATCCGGTTCGCCGCGGGCACCCGCATCAGCAGGTCCTTGATCAGCCGTACGCCGCTGATATCGTCGCGGGCCAACGGAACGCGCACGGTTCTGCTGGAGCCGTCATCGAGACGAACTTCAATCGTCGGTCGGTCCAGCTTCTCGGTGGGTACCTTGATGTGGGCGATAAATCCGCAAAACTCGCCGACATCGTCAAAGCGGTCTTTCAATGACCGCATCACGTCGACGCGCGAAAGCGCAAAGAGCGAATTGGTCATGTCCAGCGTTACGCCATCGGCGCCGTGCAAATGCAGGGAGAGGACCTTGCCTTTCCTGAAGTGACGCCAACCGTAAATCAACAGGCCATTGGCGCCGAGTGCCACGCCATGATCGATTGCGATCGCGCCGATCCGCGGCTCCTCGAATGCATTGCTGGGCCCGATCAAGGTTCCGACTGCGTCGTTAGCGCTTGGCTCGTTCACATACTCCAGCGGAGTCGAGCGGCGACGCAGGCCCGTGGACTCGGTCCATGTCAAAGCGAACGACTCGTCGGTGACGCCTTCAGCGACCAGTGCAAACCCAAGATTGTCTTCCGAAGAAAGCCCGAGATGGCGCGCGACGTCAGCCCGCGGCAAGGATTGGCGGTTCATCCTGACCGTGCCGCCGGCTGCCGCCAGTGAAATCTCGATATCGGCGTTGGTCCAGCCTTCAACAACGACCTTGTTACCGCGACGAATGACTTTATCGACCTTCAGGCGCTGATTGACAGACGAATTAGCGCTACCAATCCGAGCTGGACTGGACTGCACGTCAACGACAGCAGGCAATGCCAGTTTCTTCGCTTTTTTCTTTAAATTAAAAAACTTCACAGGATTTCCAGGTTGTTGGACTAGAGCCGCCGCGTACATCGTTCGCAGCGGCAGCAGTTTGTTTTAGTTATTCGAAAAACGGATGCATCGTTCGCTGTTCAAAGCGGCTTCGACCTGCGTTGCGATGACGCGGTGTCCGGCTTCATTCGGATGCACCCCATCGCCAGAATCGAAGCTGAACGGCAACCTACCGTCTGCCCCGGACAACGGCGTACGCACGTCAACGAAACATCCTCCTACGCCTGCCGCCATGCGTTCGTCGATTGCCCGCAGCTGCGCCAGCTTGGAGTCGCTCAGGTTGCGCGGCTGGCTGGACATCACCAGCACCGGCACCCCCGCAGCCAACGCCCGCGAACGGATCGCTAGCAGGTTGTTGACGGTCTCATCGACGCCGTAACCCTTGGCGGTGTCGTTGGCCGGATAGGACAGGATCAGCAACACCGGTTTGCGCGACAAGGCCTGGTCAATATTGACCTTGGGATCGGGCGCGGGGCGGTTCGGCACGGGCGCCGTGTTCGCACTCAAGCCCTCATAGGTCACGGCCCCGCCCTTGGCAAGATTGGCGACCTGTACGCCGCGTACGGCGTAGCCAACAGCGAGCAGCGCAGCCCAGCCTTTGCCGGTGGGCGCTCCTGCGCCAGCGGCGGTGGACGAACCCATCACCACCCAGGTGCCGGCCTCGATCTGCGCTACCGCCGGTATCACGACCGGGGCCGGTGGCGCCGGGTCGGCCCCACCACCGCCACAGGCTGCCAGCATGCCCAGCAGGAGCATCGGCAAGAGACGAGTGGCGCCCGAAAGATATGACATCGTTTTCTTGCCCATTTCAGTTTCCATCCATTTCTAGCATGTCGCAGTAAGGCAGGTTTTGCGTATCCAGGGCCGCTTTCACGGCCGAGGCCCCTGCCCGCGCGCGCACCTGCTCATCGGCGTGTCGCAGTTTTTCTGCTACCGCCGAGTGCAATACGAATCCAATGTCGGGTGGCGTGATCATGAAACGCGCCGTCGTCTGCATGATCAAGTAGTCGGGCCGCTCATGCGCCACGATCGCGCTGTCGACATTGCCCGCGCTGTGAACGAACACGATGCGGCGGAACAGACGCTTGAGGTACTTGAGCATCGGGTAAGACGACGATGCGCCGAAGATCACGGCGCGATGCGGCCACAGTGCCCGTGCATCGTCAAACACAAGAATCCGCCCGATGTTCGGCAAGTGGTTATCGAAGGCCGCGTCATTCGCTACCGCTGGCGCCTGCAGGAACTCCGTGGGCGCCCCCGCCGGCGGAGACAATTTCGTCCCCAGGTCGCCGACGAAAGGCATGGTGTAATACACGTCCTTCCTGAAGTGCGCTGCCGCGGCATCGGTATCCAGCGACAGAGTCTCCAGCAGTCCGAGCGTCGCAAGCATTGCGCCACGATCAGTCCAGTGGGTATCGGTCCTGATGAAGCATGCCGCCCTGTCCGTACGGGCGCCGAGCAGCTCGGCGGTATCGAGCACGCGGTGCTCGTCACGCCGCAGGGACCTTACCTGGTCCTGCAGCGTCACCTCTCCTTTCGCATGCGGATAGAACTCAGGCAGTACCTGTTCCTTCGACGCGGCAATCAGGATTGCGTGACGTGCGCCAACATTCGCGGCCATCGCGGTGCAGCCCTCGAAATACTGTTTCCAGCGCGTCAGGCCATGGTCGTCGAGAAGCAGGCGACCGGTGTACTGGTCGACGCTGCGGTTCGTGTCGTTGTCGAGGTACAGCCAGCCGTCTCCACCACGGATCACCTGCGTTTCGGCGGCTTTCGGCACCACGACTGGCTCGCCGTGCAGCTCGACCTCGCACAGCCAGTGCGGCTCGCCATCGATGATGACACCCAACGAGAACCGGGACGGCGCCTCGTTGAGGAAGGCGATGAAGCCGCAGCGCAGGCGTGGGTGGGCCTCAGGCATCTCGCCCAGCATGCGCTGGATGACGTCCGGACGGTCATTGTTGAATGGCAGCTTGCGCAGCGCGTCCTGCCCGTCGCCGTCGACACGAACGACGATGTCGCCCCGGGTAACGGCGGGATCGGCCAGCAGCCAGCCCTGCAAATACAAGCCGCGCTCGGTGATGCGCGGAGCAGCCTGCGCCTGCGGGAAGTCGAGCGCCCATGCCTGGATTGCCGATTGGGCCATCGGCAGCTTGCGGACTGTCGAAAAGTTGCTCATATCAGGTTTCAAGTGCGGTCCGCAGCGAGAAGTCTTCTCTCCGCCGGGTCAGATTCGGGTTGTAGTACGGGTCGGAGGCGAGTTCGTTTGCCCAGCGCGCATGCATGACGGAGCACTCGCCAAGGAAGCGCGCGCGCTTCTCCGGCGTTTCATCGCTGCCGCGGCTGACAGATTCGTGGTGATACAGCTCAGCGAACGGTGTCCACAGGTTCCGGTATCCAGCCTTCATCACCTTCAGACACAGGTCGACGTCGTTGAAGGCTACCGGCAACCCGGCCTCGTCGAGCCCGCCCACCTCGTTGAACACGTCCTTGCGCACCAACAGCACGGCCGCCGTTACCGCGCTCAGATTGTGAATCAGCCAGAGGCGCCCGAAGTAACCCGGCGAATCCTTCGCAAAATGACGGTGCGAATGGTTGGCGATGCCTCCCACGCCGCAGACCACGCCAGCGTGCTGGACGGTGTCATTCGGGTAGTACAGCTTTGCCCCCACGCAGCCGATATCGCCGCGTGCCGCATGGCTGACCATTTCCGAAAGCCAGTCGGGGCTGATGACTTCCACATCGTTGTTGATCAGTCCCACGATGCTGCCGCGCGCATGGATGGCCGCGAAATTATTGATCGCCGAGTAGTTAAATGGCCTGTCGTAGCGCAGCACCCGTACCTTGCCGGCGGCTTCCAGTCCAGCCATGTACGCAAGCGTATCCGGGCAAGTGCTCTGGTTGTCGACGATCAGGATCTCGTAACTGCGGTAGCTGGTCTTCGCCAGGATCGAATCGATGCACGTCTTCAGTACTTGGTAGCCGTCGCGCGTCGGCACAATCAGGCTGACCAGCGGCGCCGGGTCCGGCATGGCCCAGCGATGCCGGTAGATGCCAGGTGCGCGCACACTCACCGTTACCGGATGACCGGTCTGGTCGAAGTAATCCTGCAGCGCCTTGCGGCCGGCTTCGCTGGCATACGATTTCTGATCATGGCCACCCGCAGTCGATCCGTCGACGATGCGCCAGTGGTACAGGATTTCCGGAATGTGGACGATGTCGCACGGATCGGCCACGCGGGCGACGCAACGCAGCACCAAGTCGTAGTCCTGACTCCCCTCATAGCCGGCACGGAAGCCACCCACGGCTTGCACCAGTTCGCGGCGATAGACCCCGAGGTGCGAAAAATAGTTCTGCGAGTACAGCAGGTCCGGCGCGTAGTCGGGCTTGAAATATGGCGAGCAGCGCTTTCCTTCGCGATCGAGCTTGTCTTCGTCCGAGTACAGCAACTGCGCGCTTGGCCGCTGCTGCAAGGCCTTCGCTACCGCGAACAGCGCGTGCGGCGCCAGCTCGTCGTCATGGTCGAGGAGCACGACGAATTCACCAGTGGCCAGCTCGAGTGCACTGTTGCTGGCAGCGACGATGTGGCCATTCGCAAGTCGATAATGCACCTTGATACGCGCATCGCGTTTGGCGTATTCCGCCAGCAGTTCGCGCACGCCTGGCGCCGTTGAGGCGTCATCGGCAATGCACAGTTCCCAGTATGGGTAGCCTTGGACAAGCACGCTGTCCAGGCAGGCGCGCAGCATGGACAAATCCGTGTTCCAGGTTGGAACGACGACCGACAGCGTAGGCGTCCAGGTCCATGCGGCAGCTTCCGATTGTTGCTGCTCGCGGTTCGGCAGGCGCTGGCGCTCCGTATGCTCGATCCAGTCCGAATACGGCACCAGTTCGCTACCGATTTCGAACAGTTTGCAATAGTCGGCCCACAGCTGCTCATCGCTGTGATCGCGTGCCATTCCGCGCGCGTGGGTCGGGTGCTTTGCCGTCAGTTTCTGCTGCAGGCGTTCACGCGCGAAGGTCTCCTTGACCTTCACCAGACGCAAGTGCTGGACCGTGAACGTGCCGGGGATCGACAGGGGATCGAAGCGCAGGCGGGCGGCAACCGGCAAATAGACCAGTCTCTTGGACAGCCGCTCAGTATGCAGACGCAATGGCAGCGACTCGGCTTCGGACTCGCCCGCGCCAGTGTCCGTGTAGATTCTGGCTTCGGCCCAGGCGCCGGGAAGATGCAGCTTTGCTTCAAACATGTACCAGCCGGCCGGCACGCTGTGCGGCAAGCGGAAATGCGGATCGGTGCCGAGCGAAACGAAACGCCCGGGCGTTTTCAGGCCCCGCTGCAGTTCGTGCACTGGCTGCCAGTCGCCTGCGCCATAGATTGGCCAGGCTTTGCGCAGGATGGGCATGGCATGACGAGCCAGGCGCGCCTTGATGCGTCCGATTCGCTTCGCCGCCGACTTGTACAGCTTCATCAGGCACACACCTCGGCCACCTCTTCCGCCTCGTACACCTCGGCAGCCTCGAAGCGCACGCCCTGCGCATCCTTCGCCGACACCGACGGCGCGGCGTCGATCGGCCAGTCAATGGCCAGCGTCGGGTCGTCCCAGGCGATGCAGCGCTCGTGTTCCGGCGACCAGTAGTCGGTGGTCTTGTACAGGAACTCGGCCGATTCGGACAGCACCACGAAGCCGTGCGCGAAGCCTTCCGGCACCCACAGCTGCTTCTTGTTTTCCGCGCTCAGGATTTCGCCGACCCAGTGGCCGAAAGTCGGCGAGCCGCGGCGCAGGTCGACGGCGACGTCGAACACGCTGCCTTCGACCACGCGCACCAGCTTGCCCTGGGCCTGCTTGACCTGGTAGTGCAGGCCGCGCAGCACGTTGCAGGCGGACTTCGAATGGTTGTCCTGGACGAATTCGACGGTGCGGCCGATCGCTTCCTCGAAGCGGCGGTGATTGAAGCTCTCGAAGAAGAAGCCGCGGTCGTCGCCGAACACGCGCGGTTCGAACAGGACGACGTCGGGAATGGCAAGGCGGATGGCGTTCATCAGAAAACAGTCTCTTTCAGGATGCGTGACAGGTACTGGCCGTAGCCGTTCTTTTTCATCGGCGCGGCCAGCGATTCGAGCTCGGCCGGGCTGATCCAGCCTTTGCGGAAGGCGATCTCCTCCGGGCAGGCGACCTTCAGACCCTGGCGGTGCTCCAGCGTGGCGATGAATTTGCTGGCGTCGAGCAGGGACTCGTGGGTGCCGGTGTCGAGCCAGGCATAGCCGCGGCCCATGATCTCGACGTGCAGCTTGCCCAGGTCCATGTAGATCCGGTTCAGGTCGGTGATCTCGAGTTCGCCGCGCGCGGAGGGCTGCAGGCCCTTCGCGATCTCGACCACGTTCTCGTCGTAGAAGTACAGGCCGGTGACCGCGTAGTGCGAGCGCGGGTTGGTCGGCTTTTCTTCCAGGCTGACGGCCTTGCCGTAGGCGTCGAAATCGACCACGCCATAGCGCTCGGGGTCTTGCACGTGGTAGGCGAAGACGCTGGCGCCATCCACACGCGCCGAGGCGCGCTCGAGCAGCTGGTTGAATTCGTGGCCGTGGAACAGGTTATCGCCCAGCACCAGCGCCGAGGGGCTGCCGTCCAGGAAGCGCTCGCCGATGGTGAAGGCCTGCGGCAGGCCTTCGGGCGATTCCTGCACCGCGTACGACAGGTTCAGGCCCCAGCTTTCGCCGGTGCCCAGCAGCTGCGCGAAGCGCGGGGTGTCCTGCGGCGTCGAGATGATCAGGATGTCCCGGATACCGGCCAGCATCAGGGTGCTCAGCGGGTAGTAGATCATCGGCTTGTCGAACACCGGCATGAGCTGCTTCGACATGGCCAGCGTGGCCGGGTACAGGCGAGTGCCGCTGCCGCCGGCCAGGATGATGCCCTTACGCTTGTTGGTTGGCTTCATAGTTGTCCTTGTGCCGCCAGCTCGGCGATGAGTCGGTTGACGTGGTGACGCCAGTCCGGGAGCTGGAGGCCGAACGTGGTCTGGAAACGGTGGGTGTCGAGGCGCGAGTTGCGCGGGCGCGCGGCCGGCGTCGGGTAGGCCTCGGTCGCGATCGGCTGCACCTGCTGCGGGCCGGCCTTCAACTGGGCGCCGTGGGCCAGCGCCTGCTCGAGCACGTATTGCGCGTAGCCGTGCCAGGTGGTGGCGCCGGCGGCGACCAGGTGGTAGGTGCCCGACATCGCCGGTCCGGCCGGGCCGGCATCGCGGATGCTGTGCAGCGCCAGCGCCGTGGCGTCGGCGATCAGCTCGGCGGAGGTCGGCGCGCCATGCTGGTCGGCGATGACGTTCAGCTGCTCGCGCTCCTTCGCCAGGCGCAGCATGGTCCTGGCGAAGTTGCCGCCGCGCGCCGCAAACACCCAGCTGGTGCGCAGGATCAGGTGGCGAGCGCCGCTGGCGCGGATGCGCTCTTCGCCCTCGCACTTGGTGCGGCCATAGACCGACAGCGGATGCGTCGTGTCGCTTTCGACGTAGGCGCCCTCCTTGCTGCCGTCAAAGACATAGTCGGTCGAGTAGTGCACCAGCCAGGCGCCGCAGGCCGCGGCTTCCTCGGCCAGCACGCCGGGGGCGATCGCGTTCACGCGCTCGGCGGTATCCGTGTCGCTCTCGGCCCTGTCGACCGCGGTGTAGGCGGCGGCGTTGACGATGACGTCCGGCGCGTAATCGCGCGCACAGGCGCGCAGCGATTCCGGCTGGTCGAAATCCGCCTCTGCACGGCCCAGCATCCGCAGCTCGCCCAGCGGCGCGAGCGCGCGCTGCAACTCCCAGCCTACCTGGCCGTCCTTGCCCAACAAGAGGATCTTCATGCGTCGTACTGCCTTTCCATCCATTCGCGGTAGGCGCCGCTGGTGACGTTGCGCACCCAGTCCTGGTGGTCGAGGTACCACTGCACGGTCTTGCGGATGCCGGTCTCGAAGGTCTCGCGCGGGCGCCAGCCCAGTTCGCGCTCGAGCTTGCGGGCGTCGATCGCGTAGCGGCGGTCATGGCCGGGACGATCCTTCACGAAGGTCATCTGGCCGGCATACGGCTGGCCGTCGGCGCGCGGGGCCAGCTCATCGAGGATGGCGCACAGGGTGCGCACGACCTCGATATTGGCCTTCTCGTTCCAGCCGCCGACGTTGTAGGTTTCGCCCAGGCGGCCGGCTTCGAGCACGCGGCGGATCGCGCTGCAGTGATCGGTCACATAAAGCCAGTCGCGGATCTGCTGGCCGTCGCCGTAGATCGGCAGCGGCTTCCCGGCCAGCGCGTTGTGGATCACCAGCGGGATCAGCTTTTCCGGGAAGTGGTAGGGACCGTAGTTGTTCGAGCAGTTGGTGGTCAGCACCGGCAGGCCGTAGGTGTGGTGGTAGGCGCGCACCAGGTGGTCGGACGCGGCCTTGCTTGCCGAGTAAGGGCTGTTCGGTTCGTAGCGGTGGGTCTCGGTGAAGGCCGGTGCGTCCGCTTCCAGGGAGCCGTAGACCTCGTCGGTCGACACGTGCAGGAAGCGGAAAGCGGCGCGCTCGGCGTCCGGCAGCGCGCTCCAGTAGCCGCGCACCGCTTCGAGCAGGTTGAAGGTACCGACGATATTCGTCTGGATGAAGGCGCCCGGGCCGTCGATCGAGCGGTCGACGTGGCTCTCGGCCGCGAAGTTCAACACCGCGCGCACCTTGTGCTCGGCCAGCAGGCGCGCCACCAAAGCGGCGTCGCCGATATCGCCGTGCACGAACACGTGGCGCGCGTCGCCCTGCAGGCTCGCCAGGTTCGCGAGGTTGCCGGCATAGGTCAGTTTGTCGAGGTTGACGACGGTCTCGTCTTGATGTGCAAGCCAGTCGAGGACGAAGTTCGACCCGATGAAGCCGGCGCCGCCGGTCACAAGAATAGTCATGTTTGCTGCTTCCCTAGTTTATTACCGAATATGTTCTTGTCGCCGTCCGCGTCGTGCGCGGAACGTGCGTGTATCACAGGCCCAGCACGACCTTCGCCGCCACGGCGATCTGGTAAATAATCTGCGTCATGTCCTTGAAGATCTGGCGCGACTTGACGTCGACCTTCGGCAGCACCAGCACTTCGTCGCCGGCGCGCAGGCTGGCCTTCGGCGTGCCTTCTTCGAAGCTGCCGTCGCGGTGCGCGATCACGACCCGCGAGTTCTCCGCGTTCTGGGTATAGCCGCCGGCGCGCGCGATGTAGTCGCCTACCTTCAGCGTGCGGTCGAATGCCATTGCATTCGGGAACAACACCTCGCCGCTCACCAGCACCAGGCCATCGCGGGTCGGGATGCGGATCACGTCGCCGTTCTCCAGCAGCAGCTCGTCGCGCGCGGCGCTCGAGGCAATCTGCACCTGGCCGCTCGGCTCGATCTTTTTGGCACGCTCGACCCATTGCAGGATCAGGTCGGACTCCTGCTTGCGCAGCACCGCTTCGTCGCTGGTGCCGCTGCGCGCGGTCAGCACCGCCGACTCGAGGCTGCGCATCGAGGTCTGCAGCATGGCGCGCTGGCGTTCGCGCACGCTCACGCGGTAGAGCTGGATGCTGGCGGCGTCCGACAGCGGCGTCATGCGCACCTGGCCGAGCAGCGCGCCGACGCGCGAGCCGTAGGGCAGCACGTATTCCTGCTGGCTCTGGTGCTCGCCCTCGACCCGCACCGTGATGGTGCCGGGCTTCTTGTCGGCGGTGAACTCGACGTCGTCGCCATTGGCCACGCGCACTTCGCGCGCCGCGCTCAGCGGGTAGTAGTCGGTGTTGCGCACGGTGCCGGTATTACGCACCACGCGCACGTGGGTGGCGCTGGCGGCCGGCTTGGCCAGGCGCGCCAGCTCGTCGATCGACAGGTCGGCGCCCGCGAACTCGAAGCGCTTGGCGTTGGCCGCCAGGCCCGTCACGCGCACCGTGTTCTGGCGCGGGGCAATGAAGATCACGTCGCCGTCGCTCAACTGGATCTGCGGAATGCTGCCCTGCAGGAGGAAGTCGTACAGGTTGACGGTGGCGCGCACCTGCTGGCCACGCTTGACCTGCACGTTCAGGAAGCTGCCGCGCTCGACGTCGATGCCGCCGGCCTGGTCCAGGTAGTTGAGCAGGCTGTCCATGCTGGTGCCGTTGTACATGCCCGGACGGTTGACGAAGCCGCCGACGTAGATGCGCACCGGCTGGGCGGCCGCCAGGCTGGCGTAGCCGTTGACGTTGGCGCGGAACACCTGGCGCATCGCCGTTTCCAGCACGCGCTGGAGGTCGCGGTTGCGCACGCCGAGCAGCTTGACCGGGCCGAGCTGGGGCACGAACAGGTTGCCCTGCGGGTCGACGGTCAGGATGCCGTCGAAGGCGTAGCCGCCCCACAGGCGGATCTGGATGCGGTCGCCGACGGCCACCATGTAGTCGGGGTTGAACTGGGTGGCGCCGCCGGCGGCAAAGCTGCCCGAGAACAGCGAGGCGCCGAACACGTCGGTCGCGCGGTTGAGGCTATAGTCGTAGCGCTGCGGCGCCTGCATGGGAATGTCGGCAGGCGCGGCGGCGGCCGGCAGCGCCGCCGCCTGCTGCTGGGCAGCCTGGAGCTGCGCCGCCATCGCCGGCGTGATGCCGGCGGCGTTGAGGGCGGAAGGCGGGACGCCGGCGATGGCGGTCGGGGCAGCCGTCGGGGCGGCGCCGGCGGAACAGGCCAGGGCCAGCAGCGCGCCGGCGGAAAGACGGGAAACGAAACGAAGCATGCTTAATCCTTGTGGTCGCGGACGATCGCCGCGAGCAGGTGGGCCACGCCTGCCAGCAGCAGGGTGACGAGCACCGAGACGATGATGTTGTAGCCGCGGCGCGGCTCGAGCGCCTGCTGCGGCAGGGTCGGGCTCTGCACCACCGACACCTTCTTCAGGTTGCGGGTCGCCTCCACCCTGCCCTTCTCTAACGCCACCAGCGCGGTCTTGTAGACGTCGTTGGCGAAGCCGGCCGCCATTTCCAGGCGCTGGTACTCCTCGACCGTGCTGTTGAGGGCCTTGCCGCTGGTCGAGGTCAGGCGCGCCTGCTCCTGCGCCAGCTGCTTGTCGATGGCTTCGATCTGCAGGTCGAGTTCGACCACGCCCGCCGCGCGCGGCTCGAGGTAGCCGAGCAGCGCGGTGCGGCGGGTCTGCAGCTCGGTGCGCTGGGCGTTCAGGCGCTCGACCACGCCGTTGAGCTGTTCGGCGCGGCTCTGCGGCGAGACCAGGCCGTGCGCGTTCTGGAAGCGGATCACGTCGCGGCGCGTCTGCTGGAAGCGTTCGGCCATCTGCGCCACCTGCTTTTCGACGAAGGCGACCTGCTCGCGTGCGAGCTGGTGCGCCATCTCGTTCATCGCAAGCTCGCCTTCGCGCACCAGCAGCGTCGTGATGGCTTGGGCGGTGCGGGCGTCGTAGCCCTGCGCCTTGATCACCAGCACGCCCGAGTACTCGTCGAGCTCCACGCTCACGCGCGACAGGTAGTACTGCAGGAACCGCTCGTCCGGCACGTCCTTCGCCCACATGCGCGAGAGCGGATCGCGGGCGCGGTCGCTGAAATGCGCGCGCAGGTCGAGCTGCCTGTCGAGCTTCCTGAGCATGTCCATCGACAGCAGGTAGTTGCGCAGCAGGAGCTCGTCGCTGCGGCTGCCGTTGACGCCGCCCAGCAGCGAGCTGAAGTCCATGGTGTGGCCGGCGGCCAGGTCGGTGCGCTGGACGATCACGTTGGCCTGGGAGACGTAGCGGTCGGAAGCGATCGCGCCCCAGTACACGGTCGCGGCGGCGCAGACCAGGCCGGCCACGCCGAACACGCCGTGCCTGCGCACCGGCCGGGCCAGCCGCGCCGCCAGCGCGCGCGCGCCGCCGGCGCGCTTCTGGAGCGCCGGCGCGGCGATCGCCTCTTCCTTGATGCGGTCATTCATACTGCAATGCTTTCCTTGTAGAGTTTCAGGGCCTCGCCGATGTCGTCGAACCAGTGGGCGCGGCCTTCGTGCAGCCAGATGCCGGCGCTGCAGAATTCGCGCAAGGTACTGTCGCTGTGCGACACCATGATGAGGCCGGCGCGGTTGGCCAGATTCTTGAATGCCTTGTTGGCCTTGCCGCGGAAGGCGGCGTCGCCGGTCGAGGTGACTTCGTCGGAGATGTAGACGTCGAAGTCGAAGGCCAGCGACATCGCGAACTGCAGGCGCGATTTCATGCCGGCCGAGTAGGTCTTGACCGGCTCGTCGAAGGAGGCGCCAATCTCGGCAAACTCCTGCATGAAGGCGATGCGCTCGGCCATGTCGTGCTCGTGGCCGAGGATGCGGCAGACGAACTTGGCGTTCTGGCGCCCGGTCAGCGAACCCTGCAGGCCGCCGCCGAAGCCCATCGGCCAGGACACGCGGCACTGGCGCTCGATGCGTCCGCGGTTCGGGGTGTCGATGCCGCCGATCAGGCGCAACAGGGTCGACTTGCCGGCGCCGTTGCGTCCGACCAGGCCGACGTTGACGTTCTTCGGAATCGTGAACGACACGCCGCTCAGCACCCATTTGCCGGGGCCGTGCTCGGTGCGATAGCGCTTGTGGACATCGTCGACGATGATCATTGACTCACCACCCGCTGGGCGAAACGTACCTGCAGGGCCAGGCCGAGGAAGACCAGCGCCAGCGCCCAGGCGTACAGGTAGGCCAGGCTCAGGTCGGTGATCGTGTGATAGTAGGGAGCGAAGGCCAGGCGCGCCGATTCGAGCCCGTGCACCAGCGGATTGAGCGCGAGGTAGCCGCGGTAGGGCTCGGGAATCGCGCCGATCTGGACCATGACGCCGGACATGAAATAGGCCGGCATCATGATGATGTTGACGAGCTTGCCCAGTTCCGGCACCAGCTCGGTGCCGACCGAGAACACCAGGCCGAAACCCAGCCCGACCAGCCACAGGCCGAGCAGCGCGCCGAGCAGCGTCAGCGGGTCGGCAGGACGGATGTCATGGCCGAGCAGCGCCAGCACGCACAGGGCCAGGATCAGCACCAGCAGCATCAGGAAGCCTTCCGTCGCCGCGCGCACGAGCACGGTGTCCACCGGCTTGACCTGGCGGTAGGTGAACAGCGCGCGGTTCGCGGCGATGGCGTTGGTGCACTGGTTGGCGGTGCGGCGGAACATGAAGAACGCCACCATGCCGGTGGTGAGCCAGAGCGTGGTGTCGATGCCGCCCACGGTGGTGACGCGGATGGCGGTGAACATCGCCAGCATGAACATCACGTGGATGAGCGGTTCCAGCAGGAGCCATACCCATGCGGCGCGCCCAGCGGCCAGACGTTGCACCGTCTCGCGCAGCAGCAGCGCTTTCCACGCCGAACAGGTTACCGAGAGTCCGGAACGGACGACCACACTCATGACACTGACACTCGCCTTCGAAATGAGCCGCCCGACGACGGACTCGCACAAACCATGGGAAGGCCGAACGCTGGGGCACACGCCCTGCGCTACCAAAGCCACGGGTGGGGAAATAACCGCACTCACAAGCCGGCGGTCGAAAAGGGGGTAACGGAGATGAACTACAGGTTACTTAAAAGTATTGTAGCTGATCAATTTCGATTGCTCTAGATACCGAAATTGTGACAATTCCCCTGGAAACAAACGCGTCATTTCCGAGAGGCAATATGAAATCTGTGGGGGAATGTGAGTTTTAGCCGAGGAACGGTAATTCGTTATCCATACCGCTGGCTAAAGAAAGGCGAAAAGTGAGAATTGGTGAGAATCAACGGAGGAAAGCCGGCAGGAAGATTTCCTAAAATCTCACCAATACTCACACCGGCATACATACAACCGTAAAGTCGCCGAGGCTAAGTGTCAGCAAAAAAATTTGTGCAAATGTGGTTTTTTTGCAGCCGGCCTCAGGATTGGACCGGTTCAGGCTCCGGCACCAGGGTCGCCATGGCTGCGGCGGCGCGTGCCTGCGAGCGCATGGCGCGGCGGCGGCGCGCCCGGGCGGCGTGCGCCACGTACCAGTAGAAGGCCAGGTAGAGGGCGAAGCTGGCCAGGGTGCCGAACAGCAGCGCGTCGGTATTGTCGGCGAAACGCACCGCGAGCAAGGCCGGGACCGCGGCGATGGCCCAGGAGAACGGCGACACCAGGGCATTGCGCACCGGTGCGCTGAAGGCGCGGAAATAACGTCCGGCGATGGCGATCTTGACCAGGCTGTGCAGGTGACAGCTGTCCGGCTGGCCTGGATGGCGCCGGCACCAGAGCCGGCGCAGGATCGTGAACACGGTTTCGAATACGGGGTAGGCGCAGGCCAGCAGCGGAGCCCAGGCCGACACATCCGGATTGCGGTAGACCAGCATCACCGACAGCCAGGACAGGAGGAAGCCCAGCAGGTAGGCGCCGCCATCGCCGAGGAACAGTTTGCCGAACGGGAAATTGACGAGGAAGAAGCCGGCGGTCACGGCGCAGATCAGGAAACACAGGCGCGCCAGCTCGGCGTCGCCGCTGCCGTCCGCAATGAAACCCAGCGCCACCAGGCCGATGATCACGGTGCCGCTGGCCAGGCCGTTGAAGCCGTCGATGATATTGACCGCATTGGCGACGCCGCCCACTGCAAACGCCGTGAACAGCACCGACAGCGGGAGCCAGCTCAGCGCCACGTCGAGCGGACCGATGCCGGTGCCCAGGATGCGCACATCCGTCAGGGCCCAGCAGGCAACGCCGCTGGCCATGGTGGCGAGCAGGCGCGCGCCGATCGAGACGCGGCGGGTCAGGTCTTCGGCCATGCCGAACAGGAAGGCCGGAAGCGCGGCGACCAGCAAAGGCGTGAACAGGGCCTGCTGAACGGGCGACGACAAGGCGCAGGCAACGATCAGGCCGAGCATGATCGCCAGTCCGCCAATCCGCGGCGTCGGAGCGCTGTGGAATTTCTGCACGCCGCGCGTCGCGTCAAGCGTGAACCGCCCATGCCAGCGGGTCGTCGCGACCAGCAGCAGCGAGCAGAGCAACGAGACCATCCAGCCGGCTTCAGAGACTATGAAATGAGTTTCCAATCGTTCCACGTTGACACGAGAATAACTTGGCAATTCTAGCGCATTTCTCCAGAGAAAGCATACGCTCAGCGGCAATCGTGCGGCGCAGCACCTGCGGTAGCTGGCTTCTGTTGACCATCAGGTAAGTACATGATTTGTCATGGCTTTTTTGACTGCCTAGTGAGATGTTGATTTATTGCAAAAAATGTTCTCCTAACTTTTCCTAATATTTCCCGACACTTTGTTACAGTTTTTGACGTATTTCCGCCACATGCATTTCCCCATTATTTACAACTCGTAACATATTTAAAAAGGGTACGGTAATGAAGCAATTTCTTTGGCTCCAATATCGTTGCCTTATATTATTTATTACTGCTGGATTTACATTTCCAGCCGCCGCGCAAATCACGAAAGAAGAACTCGAAGCGGCGAAGAATGCGCTCGAGCTACGCATTGTCCAGCTTGCCGGCGACGCCCTGGTCGCCCAGCGCGAGGCGGAGGCGCGCCAGGCCACGCTCGAGGCCGAACGCGCCGCCCTGCTTGCCCAGCTTCCGGCAGCCAACGTGCGCGCCCTGGCCGGCGCCGTGGAGACCCGCCAGTTCGGGGCCGTCGGACTGGTGCGCGCCTTCGACCTGACGCGCCAGCTCGCCGCCGAGGTCTGCGCCACCCTGCCCGCCGGCGAGCAGGTCGTGCTCTACGATCCCGCGGTCAGCCAGGGCGTGCTGGCGGCCCGCACCGTGAACGACACCCTGGTGCGCATGGGCGAGGACATGGCGCGGCGCAACAAGGAGTTGCAGTCATATATCGATAGCCATACGCCGCCGGGCGCCGTGCTCGCCACGCTGTCGACCGCGCTGACGGTGGTGCCGGCCGTGCTGCGCGCCTCGCTCGACACCGCTTCCCTGTTCAAGAGCGATGTCACGGCCGCCGGCCTGGCCTATGGCGAGGGTGCGCGCGCCCTGTTCGCGAGCGCGCTGGCCCAGTCCTGCCCGCAGCAGGTTGCCGGGCTCGGCGGCGGCTACCTGGGCGAACTCGATACCGCCCAGCACGAACGCCTGCTCGGCCGCCTGCGCGCGCTCGCGAACCACCGCGCCGACTACGCCAACCGCATCGCCCTGCTGCAGAAGCTGGCCGACAACGCCAAGGGGGAAGAGAAGAAGGAGCTGGGCGCCGTGGCCGGCGCGGCCGGCGCCGCGCTCAAGGCGGTCGACGCCTTCATCGAGTCGCTCAAGGCCGGCGAGCCCGGCGAACGCAGTCCGCTGTACAACGCGGCGCGCTACCTCGGCTACGCCAACCGCACCGCGGGCGCGCCGGTGCTCGACGTCGACCTGCGCCTGGAAGGCCTGAGCATCGTGCGCGACAGCCTGTTCACGGGACAGAAGCTGCGCCTGTCGGGCGTCGCCCTGCTCTGGTACCGGCTGCATGCGCCGGACGGCGGCCTGCGGCTGGCGCGCACGCTGCGGCGGATGGCGCCGCCGGTCGAGGTCGACCTGCGCGGGGACGGCGGGCAGGCGCTGTTTGCCGAGGAAGCAGCGCCCGCACGCTAGGAGCACCTGACACAACCTTCATGGCGGCGTTGCGTCGTCTCGCCGTACGCTCGTACTGGCTTCGCGCTCCGCCGCTGCGGCGACGCCTCGGGTGGCCGCATCCCTTGCCCTGCAAGTCTTGTCAGGCGCTCCGTCTTTTACGCCTTGCGCACGGCCTGGTCGATCGCGCCGAAGATGGACTTGCCCTTTTCGTCGAGCATCTCGATGCGAATCGTATCGCCGAAGCGCATGAAAGGCGTGCTCGGCGCGCCGTCGGCGATGGTCTCGAGACAGCGCTGCTCGGCGATGCAGGAATAACCGAGGCTGGCGTCGCGGTTCGACACCGTGCCCGAGCCGACGATGCTGCCCGCGCGGGCATTGCGCGTCTTGCACAAGTGGGCGATGAGTTGTGGGAAATTGAAGGCCATGTCGACACCGGCATCGGGCTGGCCGACCAGGTGGCCGTTCCAGGTCGAGCGCAGCGGCAGGTGGACCTTGCCGCCGCGCCAGGCATCGCCCAGTTCGTCGGGCGTCACCGCCACCGGCGAAAAGCTCGTCGCCGGCTTGGATTGCAGGAAACCGAAGCCCTTGGCCAGCTCGGCCGGGATCAGGTTGCGCAGCGAAACGTCGTTGACCAGCATGAGCAGGCGGATTTTCCCGTGGGCCTCGTCCGGCGTCGCGCCCATCGGCACGTCATCAAGGATCGCCGCCACCTCGGCCTCGAAGTCGATGCCCCACTCTTCATGCGCCAGCACGATGTCGTCGTGCGGGCCGAGGAAATCGTCGCTGCCGCCCTGGTACATCAGCGGGTCCTCGCGGAAGGATTCCGGCATCTCGGCATTGCGGGCGCGCCGCACCAGCTCCACATGGTTCAGGTAAGCCGAGCCGTCGGCCCATTGATAGGCGCGCGGCAGCGGCGCCATGCAGCGCTTCGGGTCGAAGTCGAAGGCGCGGCGCGCCTGGCCGCCATTGAGCTGGGTATACAGATCGTCGAGCTGGGGCGCGATGAAGGCCCAGTCGTCGAGCGCCGCCTGCAGGGTCGGGCAGATGGCGTCGGCCATGTGCGCGGTTTTCAGGTCGCGCGACACGACGGCCAGCTGGCCGTCGCGGCTGCCGTCGTGGATGGTCGCAAGTTTCATTCGCAGTCAGGAAAATAACGGTGCGCTATTGTAGTGCACCGTCTTCCCCTTCCGGCTCAGAAGGTGCCGAGCAGGCCCAGGCCGATCGAGCGCTGGAAGTAGTTGTAGTCGATCAGGCTCTGGCCATAGCCGGCGAAGGCCTGGGCATACCCTTTCAGGTTGCCGGCCAGCGGGAAGGCCCAGCCGGCCAGAATCGCGCCCTTGTCGGTGTGGAAGTTGTAGCGCAGCGTGGACGAGTAGATATGCCCTTCGCGGCGATAAGCCAGGGCCAGGTCGCCGCGCCCCATGTAGTCGACGATGTCCGGATTGTCGTCTTCGCTTGCGCTTTCGTTCAGGCGCTTCCAGACCCGGGCGGTGGCCGAGAAGCCGTCCTTCTCGACGCCGAGCTGGGCATAGACGCGGTTCCAGCTGCGCGACAGCGTGCCCGACTGGCCGTTCGAGTGGTGCACGAAGCCGAGGCCGGCGAAGCGCAGGTCGACACCGCCGAGCTTGACGCCGATCGGCGTGGTCGCCATCACTTCGGGCTGGTAGTTGGTTTCGCGGAAAGGACTGGAGGCCTTGCTGTTGGCGGCCTGCCAGAAGCTGTTCTGGGTATAGCCGAACCACAGGTCGACCGGCTTGCCGAAGGCCTGCTCGACCATCTTCATCTTGAAGCTCAGCTGGAAGGCCAGCTCGGTTTTCGAGAGGTCCGCATCGTTGTCGGTCAGGTCGCGGTAGGGAGCGTAGGGCGCGTCGTTCGGGCGGTAGGTCCGGGTGGCGATCAGGTAGCTCGCATGGTGCGGGCGGAACTTGAACACGCCGCGGCGGTAGGGGCCGTCGAGCTCCCAGTGGTCGAGCTGGCTGTATTTGGCGCTGCTCTCGGCGGACGGCTGGGCCGTCACCACCGGCACGGTCGCCGCCGGGGCGCCGTCGGCCGGATTGACGACGACGGCCGCCTCGGTGCGCGGCGCCGGCGTTGCCGCCAGCTTGTCGAAACAGGCCAGGCGGACGGTGTTGTCCCCGATATTGGCGCAGTCGGCGAGGACCTTGGGGACTTCTTGCGCACTGGCGCCGGCGGCGCAGATCAGGGGAAGCGTGATCAGGAGGGTTCGGTGTGGAAGCGGCATCTGGAGCACAATAGTCGGTTGCGAAAATGCGTCTTCGCAGCCGGCCGCGCATGACCGCGCCGACCACGATCTGACGCGAGTCAATACAATTTTGTAAGAAGATCAGCTTTTTTGTCGCACGCTTGTGAGTGGATGGCGTTTGTGTCGCGTGGAGGCGGTTAGGCTTGGCGCTGGCCCGCCTGCGTTGAACTGCCGCGGCTCAGGCTTCGCTCGCGATACCCGAGGCATGCATGGGTCCGTTGAACGCGTGGGCGGCGCGCGAGCCGCGTGGTCTCCCGTTCCCCGGTGTAGCCGCCCACCCTACGCCGAGATGCGGCGGCCTCGACAGGATACCTGTGCGCGAAACAGATCCGTAGGGTGGGCGGCTCTACCGGTCACGGTGAACCGACGCGGCTCGGGCGCCGCCCACGCATTCAAGCGCCGGCGGCATGAGGCAATAAAGCGCAGACTCAGGCCGGCACCAGCAAATCGAGCTGGGCCTGCTCCAGGAAACACCACTCCCCTTCCTTGATGCCCAGCGATTCGAGCGTCAGACCGCCGATCGCCGAACGGTGCAGCGCGCTGCAGTGGTTGCCGGCGGCGGCCAGCATGCGCTTGACCTGGTGATACTTGCCCTGCTCGAGCACGATCTCGAGCTGGTGCTCGCCGCGCTGTACGCAGGACACGGCGCGCAGGGGAGCCGGCTCGTCGTGCAATTGCACGCCGGTGAGCATCTGCTCGACCAGTTCCGGGGTGACCGGATCGGCCGTGGTCGCCTGGTAGATCTTCGGCACGTGGCGCTTCGGCGACGACTGGGCGTGGATGAAGGGACCGTCGTCGGACATCAGGAGCAGGCCGGTGGTGTCGTGGTCGAGGCGGCCGACCGGCTGCACTTCGCGCCAGCCGAACTGCTCCGGCAGCAGGGTCAGCACGCCCGGGTGGTGGCTGGGTTTGCGCGAGCATTCGAAATTGGCCGGCTTGTACAGTGCAATATAGACGTGTTCGCGGTAGACCCATTCCTCGTCGAACACGGTCAGCACGAGGCCGTCGGTCTCGACCGTGGTCTTGTAGTTGTCTTCGATCACGCCGTTGACGGCGACGTCGCCGTCCTCGATCAGGGCGCGGCAGTACTTGCGGGTACCGAAACCCTGCGATTGCAGGATGCGGTCCAGGGATAATTTACTCATGGGCGAGACTTTAACAGAAGGCCCATGGGCGGCAAAGGCCGCTGGATGTTACCGCTGGGATAGAGATGATGCGCCCGTTTGAGATAGATCAATCGTAGCGAGCGATCCATTGATAGACTTCAACTCCATTAGGAATCGGCCTACTGCACCAAGAGGAATTGATGAGGGATGCAGTAGGAATTATTTAAGATTAATAAGAGGATTACGAGATGCAACCAGTGAACCCCACAAGGGACGCCGTGCCCGCAGTCGCCCCAGCCTCGGTCCGAGCCGCACGCCTGTCGTTGGCGCGTTCGCATACCGCGCTGTTCCCGACCCGGCTCGCGCTGGCGCGCTGGACCAGCGGCGGCAACGTCCCGCATCTGCATGGCGCCGGCCATGCGCCTCTGCGCGCCGCCTGGTACGCCCGCGCACAACGCGACTTCCAGGCCTGGCTCGAGCGCGGCGGCTTCGTCCAGCATGACGACGGCGCCGCCCTGCCCCATCCGGCCGAATCCGACACCCCCGCCTGAAATCCTCGTTGCGATAAAAGAAAACGACGGCTTGCGCCGTCGTTTTCACTTCCCGGGAAGGGCCGGGTAGATTGAGGAATTGAATTCTCTCGAAAACCGCACGCATGCGGCGCTTTAGCGTCAACGAATGAACAATTGCGAACAGGTTGGCACTTCTTGTTGGTCGCCCTCCCCTGAAAGAACTACGAAAGTCACTATAGAACACTTCGCGGAACTTTCAAGGAACATATTGAGCAACATCAGTTCAGCTCATTTTAATTTCGGTAAAACCGTGTGCGACATGGCCTTCACCGCGCCGTCGCCCACCGCCGCGCCGAACTTCTTCAGCACCCGCTCCGGCAGGCCTTCGTGGGCGGTGTAATCGACGATGTCCTCGGCCTTGACGATGTCGCGCGCGACCGTATCGACGGTGCCGAAGCCGTCCGCCAAGCCCATCTCCACCGCCTTGGCGCCGGTCCAGTAGAGGCCGGAGAAGGTTTCCGGTGTTTCCTTCAGGCGCGCACCGCGTCCGGCGCGCACTACCGAGATGAATTGCTGGTGGATCTCGTTGAGCATTTCCTGGGCGTGGGCGCGGTGCTTCTCCGACTGCGGGCTGAACGGATCGAGGAACCCCTTGTTGGCGCCGGCCGTCATCAGGCGCCGCTCGACGCCCAGCTTTTCCATGGTGCCGGTGAAGCCGAAGCTGTCCATGAGCACGCCGACCGAGCCGACGATGCTGGCCTTGTTCACATAGATCTTGTCGGCCGCGGCGGCAATGTAATAGCCGCCCGAGGCGCAGATCTCGTCGACGACCACGTACAGGGGCTTGTCCGGATAGCCTTTCTTCAGGCGCCGAATCTCGTCGACGATGATGCCGGCCTGCACCGGGCTGCCGCCGGGGCTGTCGATGCGCATCACCACCGCCGCCGAACCCGCGTCGGAAAAGGCCTTGTTCAGCGAAGGAATGACATTATCGGCCGATCCGCTGCCTTCCGCTTCGATCTCGCCGTTAATTTCGATGAGGGCCGTGTGGCGGCCGAGGTTCTCGTCGTCGCCGCCGAAGCTCAGGCCGAGATAGGTCCACAGCCCGACGATGAGCACGAGCAGGAAGGCCAGCCGGAAGAAGATACTCCAGCGGCGCGCCGCGCGGCGCTCCTTGATGGTGGCGAAAACCAGCGTCTCGAGGGTCTCGCGTTCCCAGTTGCTGGCGGTCGGGTTGGCTGCGAACCGGCTTTCGCCATCGTTCCTGATGTTGTCGCTCATAAGCAGTAAAGAAGTTAAATGGTTGCCGCCTTGCTGACTGGTTGACTGTCGCGCGGCTCAGGCCGGGGACTGGATGCGTTCGTCCGGCTGCCAGAACACCTTGCCCTCGACTTCGCGCACCGCGATCGGGCGCAGCCGCGCGCCGCGGCAGGGCCCGCCGGCGCACACCCCGGTCTCGGGCTTGTACACGGCGCCATGCGTCGCGCACATCAGGTACTCGCCGCCCGACTCGAAGAACTGGCCTTTCACCCAATCCAGCTCGGTCGGAACATGGGCGCAGCGATTCAGGTAGGCATAGACGGTGCCGCCGAAGCGCACCGCGAAGCCCGTGGCCGGATCGCCGAAGGCCAGCACCGGAAAACGCACGCCCTCGCCGCCGTCGACCAGGGCGCTGGAGTCGCAGACGTAGACCTCGGCCATTATGCGTTGTCGGCCAGCCAGGCGTGCAGTTCGACCGCAGTTTTCGCGGAGAACACGGGATGGCAGGCCTGGAGCTGGTCCACCGGATGGGCGCCGTACTCGACGGCAATCCCGGCGGCGCCGGCATTGCGGGCCATCAACAGGTCGTGCGTGGTGTCGCCGATCATCACGGTGCGGCGCATGTCCTGGCCGAGTTCGCGCGTCAGCTCCTGCAGCATGGCCGGATGCGGCTTGGAAAAAGTTTCGTCCGCACAACGGGTTGCATCGAACATGGAGAGCAGCCCGGCCGCGTTCAGGGCCCGGTTCAGGCCGACCCGGCTCTTGCCGGTGGCCACTGCCAGGAAATAGCCCTGCTGGGAAAGTTCGCTCAACATCTCGCGAACGCCCTTGAACAGCACGAGTTCGTGGTCCTTCGTGAGGAAATGGTAGCGATAGCGCTCGACCATGCGCGGGTAGAGCGCCGGTTCCATGTCGGGCACCGCGGCCTGCATGGCTTCGGGCAGGGCCAGGCCAATGACGTGCGAAGCCGCCTCGTCGCTCGGCACCGGGAGACCGACGTCGCGCGCCGCCGCCTGGATGCACTTGACGATGGCCGCCGTGCTGTCCATCAGCGTGCCGTCCCAGTCGAACACGATCAGATCAAATTGCTTTCTTGGCATTTCTTCCGGCTTTGCCGGCTCCTGTTAGCTACATCGGCGCATGTTAAATGGTGGGGTCTCGCACATGGCATATACGTTCGATACTGTAGGGTGGGCGCCCCGTGCCCACCATCCATCAGTTTATCAACCCACCGGCTGCCCCAAGCTTACCAAGAAACGGTCGCACTCTGCTGGCAGCGGCGCCTGCAAGCTCATCTTCGCGCCGGTATCGGGGTGCGTGAAGGTGATTTTGTAAGCATGCAGGAACATCCGGCGCAGCGCGCCGCGTGTCTCCGTGGCTCTTTGCAATTGCTTGTTCAATGCAAAATCGCCGTATTTCTCGTCACCAAGAATGGGGAAGCCGGACGATGCCAGATGAACCCGGATCTGGTGGGTGCGTCCGGTCTTCAGTTCGGCTTCCAGCAAGGCAAAATCCTCCCACTTGCGCAGCAGGCTGAACACGGTATGCGACTCCATGCCGCCGGCCTGCACCACGACCCGGCGCTCGCCGTCCGGGGTCGTATACTTATGCAGCGGCAATTTCACGTGCTGGCGCTTGTTGACCCAGTTGCCGGCGACGGCAGTCAGGTAGCGCTTGTCGGTGTGGCCCTCGCGCATCTGGTCGTGCAGGTTGGTCAGTGCCGAGCGCTTCTTGGCCAACAGCAACAAACCCGAGGTTTCACGGTCGAGCCGGTGCACCAGTTCCAGGAACTTCGCGTCCGGCCGCGAGGCGCGCAGCTGCTCGATGACGCCATACGACACGCCCGAACCGCCGTGCACGGCCACCCCGGCCGGCTTGTCGATCACGAGCAGGTGGTTATCCTCGTGCACGATCGTGAACTCGGCGCCGGGCACGGCGGCATTGCTTGCTTTTTCGGCAATACGAATCGGCGGGATACGCACCAGGTCGCCCTGCTCCAGCCGGTACAACTGGTCGATGCGGCCCTTGTTGACCCGCACCTCGCCCGAGCGCAGGATGCGGTAAATATGGCTTTTCGGAACGCCCTTGCACATACGCAGCAGGTAGTTATCGATGCGCTGACCGGCTTCCTCCTCGGTAATGGTGACGAACTGTGCCGCTAATGCCTGTGATGAAGGGGGAACAACATCGTTTTGCATCTTCATTTGGCCTGTCTTCCCAGAAATTCTCTCTAAGTCCTTCATTTTGAATATATAATCGACAGGCGGCGGTCAAACCTCTGCAGGTGTAAGAATTAAAACGATATTTTACACAGGGGCGCGTTCCATCGGCCCCGCTGGCATGCAAAATCGATGGAAAAAACGTGTACGCACATTTCTGCGTGGATCAGGGTTGCACCGCAGTTGCAATCGGGTCGCGCGCAGGAGTGCCGGATTGGATTGTTTGGAACTGTAAGGATAAGTACCGGCAAGCTTGCCTTTGCGGGCTCGCCGGTTGATGGTGTCGATAACGCTTGTCGTTTCGCCCGACCCGATGTAAGCCTCATCCGTAAGGCTTGAGAGTAAAGGCTGATTTTATAGGACTTCGAGAAACCGCCACGAGCGGAAGGATTGTTGGTCACCCCACAAGGTGATGGCCGACGAGCCGACGCGCAGCAGGTTGATCGACGTCCCGTTCGCCGATAGATCGAAGTCTTGGTTTGTTCGCTGGCTAAGGTTTGGCTGGTTGTTGCGCGCACCGCCTGGTTGACCCTGTTGCGCCGCTCGGGATGAGCGGCCGAGGGTGCAACTACAGTTGCGGCGTGCCCTCGGCATGACGATCGACACCATTCGCGCCCTGTGGCGGCAGCGTAGCCTTTTGCTTCGCCGGCCCCCACACCCGGGCATACCCCCCTCCAGCTCTCCCCTCCCGCGTACGTCCCTGTACTTTCGCCGTCCTGGCAAGACGGCACGGAACGGCCCACGGGTCGCGGAGTTAATAAAAATGAAACGTATGTTGTTTAACGCTACGCAGCAAGAGGAGCTGCGCGTAGCGATCGTCGATGGCCAGAAACTGATCGACATCGATATCGAAACGGCCGGACGCGAACAGCGCAAGTCCAACATCTACAAGGGTGTCATCACCCGCATCGAACCCTCCCTCGAAGCTTGCTTCGTCAGCTACGGCGAAGACCGCCACGGCTTCCTCCCCTTCAAAGAAGTTGCCCGCTCTTATTTCCGCGATGGTGTCGACGTGCGTAACTGCACGATCAAGGAAGCCCTGCGCGAAGGCCAGGAAATCATGGTCCAGGTCGAGAAGGAAGAACGCGGCAACAAGGGCGCGGCCCTGACCTCGTTCATCTCGCTGGCCGGCCGCTACCTGGTCCTGATGCCGAACAACCCGCGCGGCGGCGGCGTGTCGCGCCGCGTCGAAGGCGAAGAGCGCCAGGAACTGCGCGAGACGATGGACAAGCTGGACCTGCCGCAAGGCATGTCGGTCATTGCCCGCACCGCCGGCATCGGCCGCACGGTCGAAGAACTGCAGTGGGACCTGAACTACCTGATGCAACTCTGGCGCGCCATCGAAGGCGCCGGCAAGTCGGCCGCCGGTCCTTTCCTGATCTACCAGGAAAGCTCGCTCGTCATCCGCGCCATCCGCGATTATTTCCAGCCTGACATCGGCGAAGTCCTGATCGACACCGACGAGATCTTCGAGCAGGCCCAGCAGTTCATGAGCCACGTGATGCCCGACATGGCGCACCGCGTGAAGCGCTACAGCGACGACGTGCCGCTGTTCTCGCGTTTCCAGATCGAACACCAGATCGAGACCGCCTACGCGCGCACCGTGCCGCTGCCGTCGGGCGGCGCGATCGTCATCGACCACACCGAAGCCCTGGTCTCCATCGACGTCAACTCGGCGCGCGCCACGCGCGGCTCGGACATCGAGACCACCGCCTTCAACACCAACTGCGAAGCGGCCGACGAAGTGGCCCGCCAGCTGCGCCTGCGCGACCTCGGCGGCCTGATCGTGATCGACTTCATCGACATGGAAGTGGCCAAGAACCAGCGCGAAGTCGAACAGCGCCTGAAGGACGCCCTGCACCATGACCGTGCGCGCGTTCAGATGGGCAAGATTTCCCGCTTCGGCCTGATGGAACTGTCGCGCCAGCGCCTGCGTCCGTCGCTGTCCGAAGGCTCCCACGTGACCTGCCCGCGCTGCTCGGGCACCGGCCACATCCGCGATACCGAATCGTCCGCCCTGCAGGTGCTGCGCATCATCCAGGAAGAGGCGATGAAGGAAAACTCGGCCACCATCCACGTCCAGGTGCCGGTCGACGTCGCCGCCTTCCTGCTGAACGAAAAGCGTGGCGAGGTCATGAAGATCGAGGCGCGCCACCGCATCAACGTGATCCTGGTGCCGAACAAGCACCTCGACACCCCGCACTACAAGCTCGAGCGCATCAAGCACGACGACCCGCGCCTGGAAGACGCATCCGCCAGCTATTCGCTGGCCGAGACCGCCGAAACCGACATGGCCTACAGCAAGCGCCAGAAGGAAGAAGCCAAGCCGCGCCAGGAAGCCGTGGTCAAGAGCATCACCCCGGCCCAGCCGGCGCCGATGGTCGACCGCAGCGAGCCGATCAAGGCCGCGAAACCGGTCGAACCGCCGGTCGCCGCCGCTGCGCCGGCCGTGGCGCCGGCGCCTGCCGGCTTCTTCTCCAGGCTGCGCAGCTTCTTCTTCGGCGCACCGGCGCCAAGCGCCCCGGCTCCTGCCCCGGTCGAACCGGCCAAGCCGGCAGCCCCGGCGCCCGCCGAACGCGGCGAGCGCAACGGCCGCGGCCAGCGCACCCGTAATGGCCGCAACGGCAAGACCGGCCACGAGCGCGACGCGACGGCCAAGGCCGGCGCCGACGAGACCGTGAAGGCCGAGCGCGAAGAGAAAGCGCCGCGCCAGCCGCGTCCGCCGCGCGAGCCGCGTGCCCCGCGCGAAGCGCGTGAGCAGGTCGAGGGCGCACAGGCGCCGAAGGCCGAGCGCGGCGAGCGTGCCGAGCGCGGTGAGCGCACCGAACGTGGCGAACGCGCCGAACGCCCAGCGCGCCAGCCGCGCGAGCGTGGCGAACGCGCCCAGCCGGTCGAAGCCAAGGCCGAGGACCTGAGCACGGTCGAGGCGATCCCGACGCCGGAAAGCGAACTGTCGACCACCACCCCGCACGGCGACCAGCTCGAGCACGCGGTGAAGGCGGTGATCAGCACCGGTCCCAGCGAGGAAATCGATAGCGAAGCGGGCGGCGACGAGCCGCGCCGCCGCCGCCGCCGCGGTGGCCGCAACCGCAACCGCCGCGACCGCGACCAGGTCGAAGGCATGGAATCGGCCGAGCACGGCGAACACGAGGGCGCTCCGGCCTTCACCCCGGTAGCCGACGAGGAAGCGGCGAAGGTCCAGGCCGAGAAGTCCGGCCGCAAGCCGCGCGGCGCCAAGGCGCAGGACGCCAAGCTGGCGCCGTGGCCCTTCCCGACCGCCGCCTCGGTTGCCGCCGCCAAGGCCAAGGCCGCCGCGAAAGCAGCGCCTGCCCCGGCAGCGACCGAACAGCCGGCTCCGGCCGCTGCCGCTCCGGCCCAGCAGGTCAAGGCGCCGACCGCCGACACCTGGTTCTTCCCGACCTCGGCGTCGATGGCTGCCAGCCAGGCCAAGCCGGCCGCTGCGGCCCAGCCCGCACCGGCTGCCGAAGCCGCTGTCGCGCCGGCCGCCGAGCCGGTCCAGGCAGCCGCGCCGGTTGCCGAGCCGGCCGTGGCAGCCGAGCCGGTGAAAGCCGAGGCGGTGCAAGCCGCCGCGGTGCAAGCCGAACCGGTGCAAGCCGAGCCGGTGCAAGCCGCCGCACCGGCGCCGGTCCAGCCTGCAGTCGCTCCGGCCCCGGCTCCGGCCCCGGCCCCGGCCCCGGCTGCGGCTCCGGCTCCGGCAGCCGCGACTGCCAACCTCGACGAACTGCTCGGCAACGTCGGCCTGACCCTGGCCTCGACCGATCCTGAAAAGCTGCGCGCAGCCCAGGAAGCGGCCGCCAAGGCAGCCGCGCCGGTCCGCCTCGGCCGTGCCCGCAAGCCGGTCGCGCCGCCGGTCGAAGAGCAGCTGATCCAGGTCGATACCCGCCAGTGATCGCGCCCGCCGCTGTCACGGCGACATGAAAGGGGGAAGCCTGCCGGCTTCCCCCTTTTTTCGTCCGTTGTTCCTTCCTCCATCGAGCTCCTGTGCCGCCCATGAACGAGATTGCCCCGCCCCGCCAGGTCAGCCGCCGCGAAGCCTTCCTCTACTGGCTCAAGCTGGGCTTCATCAGCTTCGGCGGCCCGGCCGGACAGATCGCGCTGATGCATACCGAACTGGTCGAGCGGCGCCGCTGGATTTCCGAAGGCCGCTTCCTGCACGCGCTCAACTACTGCATGCTGCTGCCCGGACCGGAAGCGACGCAACTGGCGGTCTACATCGGCTGGCTGCTGCACCGCACGCGCGGCGGCATCGTCGCCGGGACCCTGTTCATCCTGCCCTCGCTGCTGATCCTGATGGGCCTGGCCTGGATCTACCTGGCATACGGCCACCTGCCGGTGGTGGCGGGCATCATGGACGGCATCAAGCCGGCGGTGGTGGCGATCGTGCTGGCCGCCGCCTGGCGCCTCGGCAGCCGCACCTTGCGCAACGGGATACTCGCCGCAATCGCCGCGGCGGCCTTTGTCGCCATTGCCCTCCTGCACCTGCCCTTTCCCCTGATCGTGCTCGGCGCCGCCGTCGCCGGCGTGATCGGCGCCCGCCTGCGTCCGGCCGCTTTCCTGGCGCCCGGCGCAGCGTCGGCCCACCCCGGCGCCAGGCAGGCGCATTCCCTGCCCGCGCTGATCGACGACGACACCCCGACGCCGGCGCACGCGCGCTTCTCGTGGCCGCGCCTGGCCCTGGTGACGCTGGCCGGCGTCGCCCTCGCGGGGGCGGCCTGGCTGGCGCTGGCGGCCTGGGGCGGCGCCCACGGCACCCTGGCGCAGATGGGCTGGTTCTTCACCAAGGCCGCGCTGCTCACCTTCGGCGGCGCCTATGCCGTGCTGCCCTACGTGGTGCAAGGCGCGGTCGAGCACTACGGCTGGCTCGACGCGACCCAGATGATCGACGGCCTGGCGCTGGGCGAGACCACGCCGGGGCCCCTGATCATGATCGTCGCCTTCGTCGGCTTCGTCGGCGGCTGGTCCCATGCCCTGCTCGGGCCGGAGGCGCTGCCGCTGGCCGGGCTGCTCGGCGCCGCGGTCGCGGCGCTGTTCACCTTCCTGCCCTCGTTCATTTTCATCCTGGCCGGCGGCCCCCTGGTCGAGGCCACGCGTGGCGACCTGCGCCTGAGCGCCCCGCTGACCGCGATCTCGGCGGCGGTGGTCGGCGTCATCGCCAGCCTTGCTGTATACTTCGGGCGCGAAGTCTTCTTCGCCGGCGGCGCCATCCAGCCCGCTGCCCTCGTCATTGGCGCCCTCGCCGCTGTCGCGCTGCTGCGCTACCGGGTCGGCACCATCAAGCTGCTCGCTGCCTGTGCGCTCGCGGGCCTCGTGCTATCGTATTGGTATGGCTGAAAAAATCATCATGCTGAATGACCTGCGCAGTCCCGCGCTGGCCGTTCCGGCAACACCCGTCGCACCCAGCGGCCATCTCGTCGATGCGCTCGCGCGTCCCCTGCACGACCTGCGGATCTCGGTCACCGACCGCTGTAATTTCCGCTGCGTGTACTGCATGCCGAAGGAAGTGTTCGGCAAGGATTATCCCTACCTGCCGCACGGCGACCTGCTCTCGTTCGAGGAAATCACGCGCGTGGCGCGCATCTTCATCGCCCACGGCGTCGAGAAGATCCGCCTGACCGGCGGCGAACCGCTGCTGCGCAAGAACCTCGAGCACCTGGTGGCAATGCTGCGCGCGCTGCCCACCGCCTCCGGCCGCCCGCTCGACCTGACCCTCACCACCAACGGCTCGATCCTGGCGCGCAAGGCGCGCGCCCTGAAAGACGCCGGCCTGGACCGCGTCACGGTCTCGCTCGACGCCATCGACGACGCCGTCTTCAAGCGCATGAACGACGTCGATTTCGCGGTCGCCGACGTGCTGGCCGGGATCGAGGCGGCGCATGCCGTCGGGCTGGGGCCGATCAAGGTCAACATGGTGGTCAAGCGCGGCAGCAACGACGACCAGATCGTGCCGATGGCGCGCCACTTCAAAGGCTCGCCCGTGATCCTGCGCTTCATCGAATACATGGACGTGGGCGCCTCGAACGGCTGGAACATGGATGAAGTCGTGCCGTCCAGCGAGGTGGTGCGGCGCATCGGCGCCGAGATGCCGCTGGCGCCGCTCGACCCCAACTACACCGGCGAGACCGCCGCACGCTGGCGCTACCTGGACGGCGGCGGCGAGGTCGGCGTCATCTCCAGCGTCACCGGCGCCTTCTGCAAGGACTGCAGCCGCATGCGCCTGTCGACCGAGGGCAAGCTCTACACCTGCCTGTTCGCCACCCAGGGCCACGACCTGCGCGCCCTGCTGCGTGGCGGCATGGATGACCTGGCGATAGCCGGCGCCGTCGCCCACCTGTGGCAAGGCCGCGCCGACCGCTATTCCGAGACGCGCACGATCAACACGAGCGGTCTCGCGCGCGGCGCGCGAAAAGTCGAAATGTCCTATATCGGCGGTTAAAAACAACATGAACAAGCAAGCATCGATCAGCGGACTGATCCTCGCGGGCGGACGCGGCTCGCGCATGGGCCACGTCGACAAGGGCCTGCAGCCTTTCCGCGGCAAGACCATGGTGGCGCACGTGCTCGAGCGCCTGGCGCCGCAGGTGGCCAGCGTGGCCATCAACGCCAACCAGAACCCCGGCGCCTATGCGGCACTCGGCGTGCCGGTCTGGCCGGACGACCTGGCCGGTTTCGCCGGGCCGCTGGCCGGGCTGGAAACCGGCATGCGCCGCTGCCAGACCCCTTACCTGCTGACCGCGCCCTGCGATTCGCCCTTCGTTCCTGCCGACCTGGCCGCGCGCCTGCTCGCCGCGCTGGAGGAACAGGACGCCGACCTGGCCTTTGCGGCGACCCAGGAGCCGGGCCAGCGGGTGCAGCCGCATCCGGTCTTCTGCCTGGTCAAGGCGAACCTGCTGCCGATCCTGTCGAGCTACCTGGCGGAAGGCGGGCGCCGCATGGACGGCTGGTACAAGGACCTGAAGGCCGTCGAGGTGCTGTTCGAGGATGCGGACGCCTTCCGCAACATCAACACGCTCGACGAGCTGCGCAGTCTCGATACCGGCGCTCCGCAGCGCCTGCAGGACGTGACGAGTTGCCTGTCGGCCTACGATCCGGACGCGCTGCCGGTGCGCGACGCCCAGCGCATCATCCGCGACTTCGTGCAGCCGGTGCGATCAAGCGAGCAGGTCGCGCTGCGCGCCGCCCTGGGCCGCGTGCTGGCGCGCGACATCGTCTCGCCGATCGACGTCCCGGCCCACGACAACTCGGCCATGGACGGCTATGCGCTGCGCGGCGAGGACATCCCGGCCGACGGCGTGGCGCGCCTGGCGGTGATCGGCACCGTCTATGCCGGCCGTCCGACGGAACTGGTGCCCGGCCCGGGCGAATGCGTGCGCATCATGACCGGCGGCGTCATGCCCGCCGGTTGCGACAGCGTGGTGCCGCAGGAACTGCTGCTCGAGGACGGCGAGCACGAGATCGCGCTGAAGGCAGGCGCGATCCGCGCCGGCGACAACCGGCGCTTTGCGGGCGAAGACCTGAAGGCCGGCAGCCCGGCCCTGCGCGCGGGGAAGATCGTCCGGCCGGCCGACCTGGGCCTGATCGCCTCGCTCGGCATCGCCGAGGCGCCGGTGCAGCGCCGCCTGCGCGTGGCCTTCTTCTCGACCGGCGACGAGCTGCGCTCGATCGGCCAGGCCCTCGACGAAGGCAGCGTCTACGACAGCAACCGCTACACCATCTACGGCATGCTGCAGCGCCTGGGCTGCGACATCATCGACATGGGCATCGTGCGCGACGATCCGGCGGCGCTCGAGGAAGCCCTGCGCAGCGCCTGCGAGAACGCGGACGCGATCGTCACCTCCGGCGGCGTCTCGGTCGGCGCGGCCGACTACACCAAGCAGATCATGGCGCGCCTGGGCGACGTGACCTTCTGGAAGATCGGCATGCGCCCGGGTCGGCCGCTCGCCTTCGGCCGCATTGCATCGAACGGCCACAGCGCCTTCCTGTTCGGCCTGCCGGGCAATCCGGTGGCGGTGATGGTGTCCTTCTACTTCTTCGCGCGCGAAGCCCTGCTGCGCATGATGGGCGCCGAGGCCCCGCTGCCGCTGCTGCGCGCCCGCTCGCAAGGCGCGATCCGCAAGAAGCCGGGCCGCACCGAATACCAGCGCGGCATCCTCACCCACGGCGAGGACGGCGCGCCCCAGGTGCGCATCACCGGCTCGCAAGGCTCGGGCATCCTGCGCTCGATGTCGGAAGCGAACTGCATGGTGGTGCTGCACGATGAACAGGGCAGCGTCGCGGCGGGGGAGATGGTGGATGTGTTGATGTTCGAGGGCTTGGTGTAACGCTAAAGGCGCGATAACAGCGACAGAACGTAGGGTGGGCGCCCTGTGCCCACGCGTTACGCATGCAAACAGGTTCATCCCCGTGCCCACGCGTTACGCATGCAAACCGGTTCATCCCCGTGCCCACGCGTTACGCATGCAAACCGGTTCATCACCGTGCTCACGCATTACGCATGCAAACCGGTGCATCACCACGCCACGTGTTCCGATGCGGACCAATTCCGCATCCTGCGGTCTTCTGCCCTACTCGATCCACATCACTTCCATCTGCGGCGTCCCGCCCCAATCCGCCGGGTACACGCCACTTTTCACATACCGATGAAAGGTCGAATACGGCCAATCCGCCGCACTCGCCACGTGCCCATGCCGCACCGGATTGAAATGGATGTAATCCATGTGACGTTCCAAATCGCGATCATCGCGGATCTGGTGCTCATGAAAACGGCGTTGCCAGATCGAAGCATCACGGTGCTTGATACGCGACGGATTCCTGGTGCCGGTTGAAACTGTCGAGACCAAGGCGAATCGGGATACCGAGCTTTTGATAATTGCCCAGCGTGTCGAATAGTCAGTGTCGCCGTCCGGCAGGGTCCAGATGCAGTGCAGGTGGTCGGGCATCAGCACCCAAGCATCGATCTCGAATGGCCGTGATTGGCGGACGTCTTCGATAGCCCGGCGCAGTGCCGAGCGAATTGGCGGCAGGCATAGGATCGGATTTCGCCGGAATGACACCAACGTGAAAAAGTAGGTGGAGCCAGTGCGAGAGCGGCGATAGCGGGACATAGTGGCGCGCATTGTAGAGGACGCGTAGAGCCGTTTGCTGCTGTAAGTGGTGATTGATGAGACGCATCAAGGGGACGCGTGAGTATCCGTTTCAACACCGCCGCGTCGATGCCATGTTCCGCGTGGGCACGGGGCGCCCACCCTACGGTTCTAAATCGCGAATGATCACAGACAGGTTGAACGCGTGGGCGGGAGACCCGCCCACCCTACGGTCAACGGCAAACGCTCCAGCTATTCATCCCTCTCCATCCCATCCGGCCCCAGCATCAGCTGCGCCGCTTCGCTCGGCAGCGCCTCGACCGACTTGAGCTTGCGCGCCATCTGGCGGCTGCGCACTTCGGCGCTTTCGATGTTCTTCGCCGCCTTCTCCAGGGTCGCCTTGGTCGCGGCCAGGACGTCGCCGAACTTGGCGAATTCCGTCTTCACCGCGCCCAGCACCTGCCACACTTCGGATGAGCGCTTTTCCAGCGCCAGGGTGCGGAAGCCCATCTGCAGGCTGTTCAGCAGCGCCGTCAGGGTCGAGGGGCCGGCGATCGTGACCCGCAGCGTGCGCTGCAGGTCATCGGCGACGCCGGGGCGGCGCATCACCTCGGCGTACAGCCCTTCGGTCGGCAGGAACAGGATCGCGAAGTCCGTCGTCTGCGGCGGCGACACGTATTTCTCGCAGATGGTCTTGGCCTCGGCGCGCACGGCACGCTCGAGTTCGGCGCCGTAGCGGACGGCGCCCTCCGCGTCGGCGCGGTCTTGCGCCTCGATCAGGCGTTCGTACTGCTCCTTCGGGAACTTGGCGTCGATCGGCAGCCACAGCGGCGGTCCGCCGTCGACCACGCCCGGCAGCTTGATCGCGAATTCGACGCGCGCGTTCGATCCGGCCACGGTCTCGACGTTCTTGGCGTACTGGTCCACCGTCAGCACCTGCTCGAGCAGCATCTCGAGCTGCACTTCGCCCCAGGTGCCGCGCGTCTTGACGTTGGTGAGCACGCGCTTGAGGTCGCCCACGCCGATGGCCAGTTGCTGCATCTCGCCCAGGCCCTGGTGCACCTTTTCCAGGCGCTCGGAAACGTGGCGGAAGGACTCGGTCAGGCGCGTTTCCAGCGTCGTGTGCAGCTTCTCGTCGACGGTCTGGCGCATCTCTTCCAGGCGCTTGGCGTTGTCGACCTGGAGATCGCGGATCTTGGTTTCAAGCGTGGCGCGCACTTCCAGCATGCGCTGGGCGTTCGATTCGGTGAGGTTGGCCAGGGTCTGCTGCAGGGTGTCGGCGAAGCGTTTCAGGGCGCGCGCCTGCTCCTCGCGGCCGCCGGCCGCGTGCAGCTGCATCTGCTGGCGCATGCTGTCGAGTTGCTGGACGGTGGCGGCCTGGTGCTGGGCCATGTGCGCCGCCAGTTCCTGGCGCGTGGCCTGGGCGCTGTGCTGCAGTTCCAGCCGCAGTTCGCGCTCGACGCGTTCGAACTGCTGGCCGTCGCCATTGCCGTGACCGCCGCGGCCGCGCAGCAGCACCACGACCTGCAGCGCAATCACGGCCAGCAAGGCGATCGCGATCACCGCGAATTGGAGGGTACTCATCTCAGTCGGCCTTGTTGCGCATCCAGTCGGCGGTCTGGTAGAAGGACTGCATCAGGCGCAGGCGCAACGCGTCGTCCATGCCGATGTCTTCCATGGCCCAGGCCATGGCGCGCAGCCACTGGTCGCGTTCGCTCGTGCCGATCGCGAACGGCAGGTGGCGCGCCCGCAGCCGCGGGTGGCCGTAGCGTTCGATGAACAGGTCGGGCCCGCCCATCCAGCCGGACAGGAACATGAACAGCTTCTCGCGCGAGCTGTCGTTCGGTTTCGGGTGCATCGCGTGGATGCCGGCGAATTCCGGCTCCAGTTCCATCAGGTCGTAGAAGCGGTCGACCAGTTCGCGCAGGCGGCTTTCGCCGCCGATGATTTCGTACAGGGTTTGGTTCTCGGACATGCCGTCATGATAGCGTAGGGCGGGCCTCACGTGGTGCAGGCATTCGGTGGGCACAGGGCGCCCACCATCAACGCCGAATATTGTCAGCTCGCCTCGCGCAGCGTCTGCAGCGGCGGCTGGCGCAGCACGGCGCGCAGGCCGAGCCAGCCGCCCACCAGGGCGCAGACCACGCCGGCGCTGATGCCAGCTCCCCACACGCCCGGCTCGAAGGTCCAGGGGAACTTGAACTGGTAGTTGGCCAGCGCCCAGCCGAGCGCCGCCGCGCCGGTCGCGGCCAGCAGGCCCGCCAGGCCGCCGACCAGCACGAACTCGATGCGCTGGGCCTGCGCCAGCTGCTTGCGCGTGGCGCCCAGGGCGCGCAGCAGGCCCGCCTCGCGGGTGCGCTCGGCCTGCGAGCCCATCAACGCCGCGTAGAGCACCAGCACGCCCGAGGCGAGCGTGAACAGGAACAGGAACTCCACGGCGACCACGACCTGGTCGACCACTTCCTGCACCTGGCGGATGATGCCGCTGACGTCGATCACGGTGAGGTTCGGGTAGGCGCGCGAGAGCTGGCTGGCGAGGTTGGCGCCGCGCTCGGGCAGGTGGAAGGCCGTCATGTAGGTGGCCGGGGCGTTGGCCATCGCCGCCGGATTGATGATGACGAAGAAGTTGGCGCGCATCGAGCCCCATTCCAGCTTGCGCAGGCTGGTCACCTTGGCGTCCACCACCAGGCCGGCCATGTCGAAGCGCATCACGTCGCCCAGCTTCAGCCCGAGCGTGCGGGCGATGCCCTGCTCGACCGAGGCCTCGGCCACGCCCGGTGCGTCCGTGTACCACTTGCCGGCGACGATCTCGTTTTCTTCCGGCGGCTGGGCCATCGTCGACAGGTTGAACTCGCGGTTCGCCAGGCGGCGGGCGTCGTCGCTGGCGTAGGTGTTGGCGGTGACCGGCTTGCCGTTCACGGCGGTCAGGCGGCCGCGGATCATCGGATACAGCACCGGCGCCTGTACGCCGGCCTGGCGCAACTGGCCTTCGACGCCCTGCTTCTGGTCGGGCAGGACATTGATGATGAAACGGTTCGGCGCGTTCTCCGGCGTTGCGCGTTCCCAGGCGGCGACCAGGTCGCCGCGCACCACGGTCAGGAGCAGGAGCGCCATCAGGCCCAGCGCCAGCGACACCACCTGCACCACGGTCGCGCCCGGGCGGCGCTGCAGCGAGGTGACGGCGAAGCGCCAGCCCTGGTGGGCAAAGACGTTGCGCGAACGGCGCAGCAGGCGCAGGCCGAGCCAGGCGACCAGGGCGAACACGGCGAAGCCGGCCAGGAAGCCGCCGGCGGTGAGCAGGGCCAGCTTTGGGTCGCCCGCCTGCCACAGCAGCAGCGCGACGAACACGCCGGTGCCCAGGCCATAGGTGGCCAGCGCCATCGGCTGGGGCGCAGCCTGCTCGCGCCGGATCACACGGTTGTGCGGGACGTTGCGCAACTGGAGCACCGGCGGCAGCGCGAAGCCGACCAGCAGCAGCATGCCGGTGGCGATGCCCTGCAGCGCCGGCAGCGCCGACACCGGCGGCAGGTCGGCCGGCAGCAGCGCGCCGATCAGCTCGAGCAGCACGAAGTGGGCGCCGAAGCCGACCAGCACGCCGAGCAGGCTGCCGGCCAGGCCGACGAGCGCGAATTCGATCAGGTACATGGCGCCGACCTGGTTCTGGGTCATCCCCAGGCAGCGCAGCATGGCGCAGGCGTCCAGGTGGCGCTGCATGAAGCGGCGCGCCGCCATCGCCACGGCCACCGCGGCGAGCATCGCCGACAGCAGGCCGACCAGGGACAGGAAGCGGTCGGCGCGGTCCAGGGTGGCGCGCATCTCGGGACGGCCGTTTTCCAGCGACTCGAGGCGCACGCCCTTGACGTTGTCTGCCTTGATCCGCTCGCGCAGCCAACCGTCGAAGTCCTTCACGCGCGCGAAGTCGTTCTTCGAGGGCGCCGCCACCTGCACGCGCCAGGTCACGCGGGCGAAGTTGTCGACCAGGCCGGTCGACTTCAGGTCGAGCATGTTGAGCAGCACGCGCGGCGCGAAGTTGGCGAACGAGGCGCCGCGGTCCGGCTCGGCCGCGACTAGCTGGGCGATGGTGAAGCGGCGGTCGCCCAGCTGCAGCGTCTCGCCGACCTTGACGCCGATCGCCGGCAGCAGGTTGGCGTCGACCCACACGGTGCCGGGCGCGGGAATCGCGCGCGTCTTCGTGCCGAGCGCCTCGCTTGCATCGTCAGGATCGGTCGTGATGCGCAGCTCGCCGCGCAGCGGATAGCCGGGCGACACCGCCTTGATCGACGCAAGCTGGGCCTGCGAATCCTCGCCCTCCCCGCCCTGGGCCATACTCGGAAAAGTGACCGTATCGGCCAGCAGCAGCCCGCGCCGCGCCGCTTCCTCGCGCCAGGCGGCGGCAACCGGCTGGTCGGCATTGATCACCAGGTCGGCGCCGAGCAGCTGGTTGGCGTCGCGCGCCAGGCCTGCGCGCATGCGGTCGATGAAGAAGCCGACCGAGGACAGGGCCGAGACGGCGACGATCAGCGCCACCAGCAGGAAGCGCAGTTCGCCCGCGCGCCAGTCGCGCGCGGTCATGCGGAGGGACTGGATCAGCACGGACGTCTCCCGTTCATGCGGCGTGGGCGCCGGCGAAGAAGCGGTCGACCTCCGCCAGGAAGGCGCGCTTCTGTTCCGGCTCGAGGAAGGCGGCGGCGAAGCTGTTGCGCGCAAGCTGGCGCGCGTGCGACTCGTCGAGCGGCAGGGCCTCGAAGGCGGCGATGAAATTGTCGTTCATGTAGCCGCCGAAATAGGCCGGGTCGTCCGAGTTGACGGTGGCGACCAGGCCCTTGTCGAGCAGGGTGCGCAGGTTGTGCGAGCCCATGACGTCGAAGACGCGCAGCTTGATGTTCGACAGCGGGCAGACGGTCAAGGCCATCTGCTCGCGCACCAGGCGCTCGACCAGTTCCGGGCTGTCGAGGCAGCGCACACCGTGGTCGATCCGTTCGACATTGAGCACGTCGAGCGCGCTGTCGATGTAGGCCGGCGGGCCCTCCTCGCCGGCGTGCGCGACCAGGCGCAGGCCGAGCTGGCGGGCGCGCTCGAACACGCGCGCGAATTTTTCGGGCGGGTTGCCGACCTCGGAGGAGTCCAGTCCGACGCCGATGAACTTGTCGCGGTAAGGCAGGGCTTCGTCGAGCGTGGCCAGCGCTTCGTCCTCCGACAGGTGGCGCAGGAAGCACATGATCAGCGATGCGCTGATCGGTCCATCCTGGCAGGCGCGCCAGATGCCGTTGATGACGGTCTCGAAAGGCACGCCGCGCGCGGTATGGGTTTGCGGATCGAAGAAGATCTCGGCATGGCGGACATTGTCGTCCGCTGCCCTACGCAGGTAGGCGGCGGTCATGTCGTAGAAATCCTGCTCGGTCAGGAGCACGCTGGCGCCGGCGTAATAGATGTCGAGAAAGGACTGCAGGTCGCTAAAAGCGTAGGCCTGGCGCAACGCCTCGACCGTTGGATAGGCCAGCGAGACGCCATTTCTTTGCGCTAGCGCAAAAATCAGCTCGGGTTCCAGCGAACCTTCGATGTGGATGTGCAATTCTGCCTTCGGCATCTGTTGAATGGTGTTGCGCAGCTGCTCGGTCAGCATGTTTTTCTCCGGCTGGAAGTCGATTGGTAGGGCTGGAGCGTGCAGTGTACCGCATGCCGCCACGGCCCCGGTTTCACTGGATAAGAAGGCCGAAAACGGTAGGCGAATCGCGTGCGCCACCAGCAGCGCATATCGTGCACTATCGATTCAAGGCCTTTGCCAACCCAGCAGTAAGGATGACGAAAAACGGAGTATAACGGGCTTGCCGCAGGGTCGTTCCGAACGCGATCCGGCACGCCCGCGCGGCCCCGGAAACCGAGAATTTTTAACCAAAAATCAAAGACTTAGCGATAACGCGACAGTACGCACGAACGCTTTGACTTCGAGAACCAATAGGCACATAATAAATTTCAGAATTACAAGAAGACCCTCCGACCACCATGGGAAATCCGGCCACGAGCCTGGGAAATTCGGCCACGAGCCGCCAAGAACAAGAATGACCCGCCTGAGTCGCCGCCACCGCGGCGCTACCAGGGCGACCCGCCAATAAAAGGGAAGCACGCCAAGAAAAAACGGGGCCTGGGCAGCCGACGTCGCTCGGACTGTCGTGACAGTGATCGTTGTTAGCAAACTAAAGGACATGCACATGACCATTTTTGACAACTACGCAGCCCGTTATGAGCGTACCCGCGAAGAAGAGTATTCCCTGTCGGAGTATCTTGCCCTGTGCAAGAAAGACCCGCTGACCTATGCCAGCGCGCCGGAACGCATGCTCGCTGCCATCGGGGAACCCACGCTCGTCGATACCCGCCTCGACCCGCGGCTGTCGCGCATCTTCGCCAACAAGGTCATCAAGATCTATCCCGCGTTCAAAGAGTTCTACGGGATGGAGGAAGTCATCGAACAGGTGGTCTCCTACTTCCGCCATGCCGCGCAAGGGCTGGAGGAACGCAAGCAGATCCTGTATCTGCTGGGACCGGTCGGCGGCGGCAAGTCCTCGATTGCCGAAAAACTCAAGCACCTGATGGAACAGGTCCCCTTCTACGCGATCAAGGGTTCGCCCGTGAACGAGTCGCCGCTGGGCCTGTTCAACGAAGAGGAAGACGGCGTCATCCTCGAAGAAGACTACGGCATCCCGCGCCGCTACCTGCGCGCCATCCCGAGCCCGTGGGCGGTCAAGCGCCTGCACGAATTCGGCGGCGACATCAACAAGTTCCGCGTGGTCAAGCGTTACCCCTCGGTGCTCAAGCAGATCGCCATCTCGAAGACCGAGCCGGGCGACGAAAACAACCAGGACATTTCCTCGCTGGTCGGCAAGGTCGATATCCGCAAGCTGGAAGATTATTCCCAGGACGATCCCGACGCCTACAGCTATTCCGGCGGCCTCTGCCTCGCCAACCAGGGCCTGATGGAATTCGTCGAGATGTTCAAGGCGCCGATCAAGGTGCTGCACCCCCTGCTGACCGCGACCCAGGAAGGCAACTACAAGGGCACCGAAGGCTTCGGCGCGATTCCGTTCGAGGGCATCATCCTGGCGCACTCGAACGAATCGGAGTGGAAGAGCTTCCGCAACAACCGCAACAACGAAGCCTTCCTGGACCGGATCTATATCGTGAAGGTGCCTTACTGCCTGCGCGTGTCCGACGAGATCAAGATCTACGACAAGCTCATTCGCAATTCCTCGCTCGAGAAAGCCCCTTGCGCGCCGGGCACCCTGCGCATGATGGCGCAGTTCGCGATCCTGTCGCGTTTGAAGGACCCGGAAAACTCCAGCATCTTCTCGAAGATGCTCGTGTACGACGGCGAGAACCTGAAGGACACCGACCCGAAGGCCAAGTCGCTCCACGAATACGTCGACTACGCCGGGGTGGACGAAGGCATGAACGGGCTGTCGACGCGCTTCGCCTTCAAGATCCTGTCGAAGGTCTTCAACTTCGACAATACCGAAGTGGCGGCCAACCCGGTGCACCTGCTCTACGTGCTCGAACAGCAGATCGAGCGCGAGCAGTTCCCGCCCGAGCTCGAGCAGCGCTACCACTCCTATATCAAAGAGCACCTGGCGCAGCGCTATGTCGACTTCATCGGCAAGGAAATCCAGACCGCCTACCTGGAAAGCTATTCCGAGTATGGCCAGAACATCTTCGACCGCTATGTGACCTTCGCCGACTTCTGGATCCAGGACCAGGAATTCCGCGACCCGGACACCGGCGAGAGCTTCGACCGCGAAGCCCTGAACGCCGAGCTGGAGAAGATCGAGAAGCCGGCCGGCATCTCGAACCCGAAGGATTTCCGCAACGAGATCGTCAACTTCGGCCTGCGCGCCCGCGCCACCAACGGCGGCAAGAACCCGGCGTGGACCAGCTACGAGAAGTTCCGCACCGTCATCGAGAAGAAAATGTTCTCGAACACCGAGGAACTTCTGCCGGTGATTTCCTTCAACGCCAAAGCCAGTGCGGAGGACGCAACCAAGCATGCCGACTTCGTCGCGCGCATGGTCGAAAAAGGCTACACGGCCAAGCAGGTGCGCCTGCTGTGCGAATGGTACCTGCGCGTGCGCAAGTCATCGTAAGCCAGAGCCAGGTCGGGTTGCGCGGCGCCGGCAGGGCCGCGCGCCTCCCCCGGCCGCCCCGATGCTGCGGGAAGACGTCAGGCGCTGCCGGCCGGCATGCAATGTCCGGTGTGGCGCATGTTTGACGACCCTGCCAGCCGTGCGCGCTGCGCGTGCGCGCGGGGAGGATTAAGATAGGGGGACCGGGGCAGCATCCGGTCCGCCGCGAATTTGAGCAGGAGGCATGTTTTGACTTACCTCATCGACCGACGCTTGCAGGGCAAGAACAAGTCCGCGGTTAACCGCGAACGCTTCCTGCGCCGCTACAAGGCGCAAATCAAGGACGCGGTTGGCCGCGCCATCAAGGGCCGCTCGATCACCGATATCGAGAACGGCGAAAAAGTATCGATCCCGGTCAAGGACGTCAACGAACCCCACTTCGGCCATGCCCATGGCGGCGTGTGGGAAACCGTCAATCCCGGCAACACCGAGTACCAGAAAGGCGACCAGTTCAACCGCCCCCGCAGCGGCGGCGGCGGCTCTGGACGCGGTCGTGCCGGCAACAGCGAACAGACGGTCGAGGACGACTTCATCTTCGAGCTGTCGCGTGAAGAGTTCATGAACTACTTCTTCGAAGATCTTGAACTCCCGAACATGGTCAAGACCCAGTTGACCCAGACCATCGACTTCAAGACCCAGCGTGCCGGCTACAACGTCTCGGGCACGCCATCGAACATCCACGTGCTGCGCTCGCTGCGCGGCGCGCTCGGCCGGCGCATCGCCGTCGGCGGACCAAGCCGGCGCCAGCTCGAGCTCGCCGAGCAGGAGCTGAAGGAACTGCAGGAACAGGAAGTGCCGGAAAGCGATCCGCGCGTCGTCGAACTGCGCCGCAAGATCCACCACTACCACACGCGCATCAACGCGATTCCCTTCATCGACCCGTTCGACCTGCGCTACAGCAACCGCATCAAGGTGCCGAAACCGAGCACCCAGGCCGTGATGTTCTGCATCATGGACGTCTCCGGCTCGATGGACGAAACGCGCAAGGACACGGCCAAGCGCTTCTTCATCCTGCTCTACCTGTTCCTGAAACGTGTTTACGAACACATCGACGTCGTCTTCATCCGCCACCACACGGCCGCGGCCGAAGTCGACGAGGACGAATTCTTCCACTCGCGCGAATCGGGCGGCACCGTGGTCTCCTCGGCCCTGCACCTGCTGCAGAAGGTCATCGGCGAACGCTACGCCAGCTCCGACTGGAACGCCTACGTGGCCCAGGCTTCCGACGGCGACAACTGGGACAACGATTCGGTGCTGTGCAAGCAGCTGCTCACCAACGGCATCATGCCGAAGGTCCAGTATTACACCTATGTCGAAATCACCGACGGACCGCCGCAGAACCTGTGGGAGCAATACACCGAGGTCGCCGCGCACCACAGCAACTTCGCGATGCAGAAAATCGTGACGCCGGCCGACATCTACCCGGTCTTCCGTGAGCTGTTCAAGAAGCAGCCGAAGTGAGACCAGGAAATGGAGTTCTGACTATGCCAGACGATCGCACTGACAACCCCCGCGCCCTGCCCGAACAGTCGGAGTGGACCTTCGACCTGATCGAACAGGCGCACGAAGAAATCCGCCGGGTCGCCCGCAAGTTCGGCCTCGACACCTACCCCAACCAGCTCGAGATCATCACCGCCGAGCAGATGATGGATGCCTACACCTCGGTGGGCATGCCGGTGTCCTATAACCACTGGTCTTTCGGCAAACACTTCCTGACGACGGAAAAGAGCTACAAGCGTGGCCAGATGGGCCTGGCCTACGAAATCGTCATCAATTCGAATCCCTGCATCGCCTACCTGATGGAGGAAAACAGCCTGACGATGCAGGCGCTCGTGATTGCCCACGCGGCCTATGGCCACAACTCCTTCTTCAAAGGCAACTACCTGTTCCGCACCTGGACCGACGCCGAGGCCATCGTCGACTACATGGTGTTTGCCAAGAATTACATTGCCGAATGCGAGCAGCGCTACGGCATCGATGCGGTCGAGGAATTGCTCGACTCCTGCCACGCGATCCAGAACTACGGCGTGGACCGTTACAAGCGCCCGGCAAAACTGTCGGTGGCCCAGGAAGCGGCGCGCCAGAAGGAGCGCGAGGAGTATGCCCAGTCCCAGGTGAACGCCCTGTGGCGCACCGTGCCGCGGCGCGAGGAACAGGAGCGCGATGCGCCGCCGCCGCGCTTCCCGCCCGAGCCGGAAGAAAACCTGCTGTACTTTATAGAGAAGTACGCGCCGCTGCTCGAACCCTGGCAGCGCGAACTGGTGCGCATCACCCGCAAGATCTCGCAATACTTCTACCCGCAGCGCCAGACCCAGGTCATGAACGAGGGCTGGGCCACCTTCTGGCACTACACGATCCTGCACGAACTATATAAAGAGGGGATCGTCGGCGACGGCTTCATGCTCGAATTCCTGCAAAGCCATACCAACGTCGTCTACCAGCCGGCGGCGACCAGTCCTTATTATTCAGGCATCAACCCGTATGCGCTCGGTTTCGCGATGATGAGCGACATCCGGCGCATCTGCGAGAACCCGACCGAGGAAGACCGCGCCTGGTTCCCGGACATGGCCGGCAGCGACTGGGTCAAGACGCTCGACTTCGCGATGCGCAACTTCAAGGACGAGAGCTTCATCGCCCAGTACCTCTCTCCCAAGCTGATCCGCGACTTCCACTTCTTCGCCGTGCTCGACGACGACCGCAGCGACAAGCTGACGATCTCCGCGATCCACGACGAAGCCGGCTACCGCTACGTGCGCCAGCAGCTCGCCGAGCAATACAACATCGGCAACCGCGAGCCCAACATCCAGGTCTGGCAGGTCAATACACGCGACGACCGTGCCCTGACCCTGCGCCATACCCAGTTCCAGCGCCGACCGCTCAACGGCCAGGCCCAGGAAGTGCTCAAGCACGTTGCCCGCCTCTGGGGTTTCGACGTGCGCCTCGAAACGGTGGACACCAGCGGCCACGTGGTCAGCTTCCTCGAGTGCCGGCGGGAGAAACGTAACCGGTAAAAACGTTGCTCACGGGCACAAAATGCTGTCTATACGTGTCCGTGAGCAAGCTCTACACTGAGCCATATCAAGAAATCGCTTTCCCATCACCCGGGCTCATACGCAAGCCCCGTGTCCCCTGCGGCTGTGTTACCTAACGCACGCCCGCTTTCCCCGAAACTGGCTATAGTTTGCAAAAAGCTCAGCATTGCACTATATGATATTTGCCAAGTGGCAAATTCAACGTGCAAAATTTGGCAAAACTGCTGGTCTTTCCTGATGTTCTACAGTGGACTAAGTAACAAGGTGCAATCTTGTAATTTTTGCTCGTTTTTTGGTGCGCTTTTTTGCACAACAGGAGTGCGTCCGGATGAGCTGTATTGCTTGGATTTACAGGCAGTTACGAGCGTTTCGGGGGCTTAAAAATACCTGTGCAAAAAAGAATTCGTAGGTATAATTCGCCGATGTCCCGGATGCGGCCTTGTCTTTTCGTCGTGTTTTGTGGGTTTAGTAGCAACAAAAAGAGTTGGTATTGGAGAAAGCAGGCATGAATTTTTCACATGAGAAGGAACCGGGGAAGAATCTCACTGGTATCACCATTGTGGTCCTGTTGCACGTCCTGGTCGCCTGGGGGATCATCAATGGTCTCGGTACGAAGGTGATCACGAAGGTACAGGAAGCAGTGGAGACCAAGTTGATCGAAGAGGTGAAGCCGCCGCCACCACCGGAAACCCCACCACCGCCGCCACCGCCGGAAATGAAGGCGCCGCCACCGCCGTTCATCCCGCCGGTCGAGGTTCAGGTACAGCAACCGCCGCCGCCGCAGAACGTGATCCAGGCCGCCACGAACACGCCGCCGCCGACCACGAACCTGGCGCCTCCGGCCCCGCCGGCACCGCCGGCGCCTCCGGCTCCGGCGGCAGGTCCGGTCAGCACCCCGGCAGTCGCGGACTTCAGCAGCTGCGCCAAGCCCGAGTACCCGAAATCGGCAGCGCGTAACGAAGAAGAAGGCGTCACGACGATTTCGTTCCTGATCGGCGTGGATGGTCGTGCGATCGATTCCAAGATCACGAAATCGAGCGGTTCGCGTGATCTGGACAGGGCAGCTCAGGCAGCCATCGGCAAATGCCGCTTCAAGCCGGCCGTCGTCAACGGTCAGCCTCAGCAATCTTGGGCTCCAGTACAGTACGTCTGGTCGCTGGAACAATAACCGAGACAGAGCACCGTCTCACATTATGATTTTCGTTGTCATTTGATCAGCGAACTGTCTATTTTATATCTCTGGAGGAAGCATGTTTAAGAATACCCGTTTGTCCGCTATCCTGGCGGCTGTCCTGTTCTCGGTTACGGCGGCATCGGCTCTGGTCTCGGCACCGGCCTTCGCCGACGCACCGGCAGCAGGCGCAGAAGCCCCGGCGGCAACCGCTCCGGCCGACGCAGCTGCCGCTCCGGCTGACGCTGCAGCCGCTCCGGCTGACGCAGCCGCTGCTCCGGCAGGCGACGCCGCTCCGGCCGCCGCTGCTGGCGAAAAAGAAGAAGTCCACAACCCGTACGGCTTCCAGGCCATGTGGGAAGAAGGCGACTTCGTCAACAAGGGCACCATCATCATCCTGTCGCTGATGTCGATGGGTTCGTGGTACATCATTATCACCAAGCTGATCGACCAGTCGAAGATCATGCGCCAGTCGAAGGAAACTTCGCAGAAGTTCTGGAAAGCCAACTCGATCGCAGCCGGCTCGGCCCAGCTGAAAGAAGGTTCGCCGTTCCGCTTCATCGCTGAAACCGGCACCAAGGCAACCCAGCACCACGACGGCGCCCTGCTCGAGCAGATCGACCTGTCGACCTGGGTGACCATGCAGATCCAGCGCGCAGTGGACCGCGTCCAGTCGCGTCTGCAAGACGGCCTGTCGTTCCTGGCAACCGTCGGTTCGACCTCGCCGTTCATCGGTCTGTTCGGTACCGTCTGGGGCATCTACAACGCACTGACCAACATCGGTATGTCGGGTAACGCCTCGATCGACAAGGTTGCAGGTCCGGTGGGTGAAGCACTGATCATGACCGCCTTCGGTCTGTTCGTTGCAGTTCCGGCCGTTCTGGGCTACAACTGGCTGGTCCGTCGTAACAAGACCGCGATGGAAGACATCCGTTCGTTCAGCGCCGACGTGCACTCGGTCCTGGTGTCGGGCGCCATGTCGACCTCGGAAGCCGCTCGCGCTGCTTCGTCGGCCAAGAAGATCGGCTAATTCGGGCTGTCTTCACAAGACAAGATTGGATAAATTATGGGAATGAGTGTCGGCTCCGATTCCGGAGATGATGATGCCGTGATGTCAGAAATCAACACGACGCCGCTCGTCGACATCATGTTGGTTCTTCTGATCATCTTCCTGATCACCAGCCCGGTGGTCCTGCAGCTGCAAAAAGTGAATCTGCCGGCAGAAACGAACCAGGTCACCAAGACTGCGCCGGAAGACATCAACATCACCGTCAACAAAGACGGCGAGATGTACTGGAACCAGACCCGCATCGCGAATACGGACGAGCTGTTCAAGTTCCTCGCGGAGCAGTCGGTGAAGGTGCCGCAGCCTGCAGTGAAAGTTCGTGGCGACCAGGAAACGCGCTACGAAGCAATCGGTCGGGTGATCTACACGGCACAACGTGCTGGGGTGCAAAAGGTCGGTTTCGTCATCGAACCACCTGATAAAGGCGGCTGATAAGCCTCCTGCGGACCGGGTTTCGGCCTGGTCCGCACCGCCCCCCAACATTTGAAAAGGAAACACCATGGGTATGAACGTAGGTTCAGGCTCCGCCAAAGGAGCTGATCCGGAACCGATGATGGAAATGAACATGACGCCGCTGATCGACGTCCTGCTCGTTCTGATCATTATGCTGATCATCACGATTCCGAAGCAAAACCACTCGGTCAATCTGAACATGCCAGTCGGCACCCCGCCGCCGCAGACGGAAGAACCCCGGGTTGTGACGATCGACGTGGACTTCGACGGCACCGTTCTGTGGGACGGTCAGGTTGTCCCGGATCGTGCGACCCTGGAAGCCAAGATGAATGAAGTGGCAGCCCAGCCCAACCAGCCGGAAGTGCATCTGCGTCCGAACAAGCTGGTCGAGTACAAGGTTGTTGCCGGTGTCATGGCTACCGCCCAGCGTCTCGGCGTCACCAAGATCGGCATGGTCGGTAACGAGCAGTTCCAGTAACCGCACCAGGTTTGACCAACACGGCAGGGTTTCCCTGCCGTGTCCATTTTCAAAGAGGATTTTCGACACATGAGCAAACTCCGTCTCGCACACCTCGGCCTCGCACTGGCCGCCCTCGGCTTCACCGCAGCTACCCCCGTCATCGGCCTGGCCCCTGCCCACGCGGCGGAAGCCGTGCGCGCCGAGATCGGCAAGCCACTGCAGGCAGCCCAGGCGTTGATGAAACAGGGCAAGCACAAGGATGCCCTGGCAAAACTGCGCGAAGCGGACAAGGTCGCCAACAAGACCGCCAACGAAAGCTTCCTGATCGAGCGCGTGCGCGCCTCGGCAGCCTCGTCGGCCGGTGACTACGACACCGCCGCCAAGGCCTTCGAAGCCCTGATCGCTTCGGGCAAGCTGTCGGCCGGCGAGCGCGCCCAGTTCTCGGAAGGCCTGATCGGCATCTACATGCGCGCAGGCGACCTGAACAAGGCAAACGAAGCCATCCAGCGCCAGCTCAAGGACCGCGACGATCCGAAACTGCGCGCCTACCTGCTGCAGAACTATTACAAGCAGGGCAACATCGCTGCCCTGGAGAGCGAACTGCGCGCCGCCGAGAAGTCGGGCCGCATGAGCGAAGACATGCTCGGCATGCTGGCCAACATCCAGCTCAAGAAGAACGACAAGGTCGGCTACGTCAACACCATCGAGAAACTGGCTGCCAGCTATCCGAAGGCCCAGTACTGGAACGACCTGCTGAACCGCGTGCAGGGCAAACCGGGCTTCTCGAGCCGCCTGTCGGTCGACGTCTACCGCCTGAAGCTGGCCAACAACCTGATGAAGAAGCCGAGCGAGTTCATGGAAATGGCCCAGCTCGTGCTGCAGGCGAAGGCCCCGGCCGAAGCGCTGAAGGTCATCGACAAGGGCTACAAGAGCGGCGCCCTGGGCACCGGTCCGGACGCCGAGCGTCACAAGCGCCTGAAGGACCTGGCCGAGAAGACCCTGGCTGAGCAAAACAAGAGCGTCGCTGCCCTGGAAGCCGAGTACACGGCCGCCAAGGACAACGACAGCCTGGTCGGCCTGGGCTACAGCCTGGTGCAGTCCGGCCAGGCCGACAAGGGCCTGAAGATGATGGAAGCCGCCATCAAGGCAGGCGGCCTGCGTCGTGCCGACGAAGCCAAGCTGCGCCTGGGCGAAGCCTACGCTGTCGCCGGCAAGAAGCAGCAGGCGATCTCGACCCTGCGCACCGTGGGCGGCAAGGAAGGCACCGCCGACCTGGCCCGCTACTGGATCATGGCCATCAACAAGCCGCTGGCCTGATTCACCGCGCTCTCACGCGTGAAGACGCCGCCCTCCGGGGCGGCGTTTTTTTTCGCCCGGCCTGGTTGCGGCAGCCGGCCTCGCCCCTGCTCTTCCGCTGTGCAACAAGCCTTTACCGTATAATCAGGTATTTCACCCCGGATTGACGTGCAGGCATCTTGCGGCACTCTGAACCAATGAAGGTATTTCGCGGACTTCCCAACGACCAGGCGCGCGCGCCCTGCGCCCTCACGATCGGCAACTTCGATGGTGTCCACCGCGGCCACCAGGCATTGCTGGCGCGCGTGCGGGCGGCTGCCGACGCGCTCGGGCTGGAAGCGGCCGTGATGACGTTCGAGCCCCATCCGCGCGAGTATTTCGCCCGCCGGGCAAACGACCTGAGCCGCGCGCCCGCGCGCATCGCCAACCTGCGCGACAAGCTCGAGGCGCTCGAACACGGCGGCATCGACCGCGTCATCGTCGAGCATTTCAACGAGCACTTCGCGGCCATGAGCCCGCAGGAATTCACCGAACGCGTGCTGGTCGAAGGCCTGCACGTGAAGTGGCTGATGGTGGGCGACGATTTCTGCTACGGCGCCAAACGCGCTGGCAACGTCGCCATGCTGATCGAGGCGGGCAAACGCTACGGCTTCCATGTCGAGACCCTGCCCACCGTCCGCGAAGGCGCGCAGCGCATCTCCTCCTCGGCCGTGCGCGCCACCCTCGCCGAAGGCGACCTCGACGCCACCTGCGCCCTGCTCGGCCACCCCTACTCAATTTCCGGCCACGTGATCCACGGCCAGAAGCTCGGCCGCACCCTGGGCTTCCCGACGCTGAACCTGCGCGTCATGCACCGCCCCGCCCTGCAGGGCATCTTCGTGGTCCAGGTGCATGGCCTGGCGGAAGGTCCGCTGCCGGCGGTCGCCAGCCTGGGCGTGCGCCCGACCGTCGAGGACGCCGGTCGCATGCTGCTCGAAGTCCATATCTTCGACTACAACCAGCCCTGCTACGGCAAGCTGGTGCGCGTCGAGTTCCTGCAGAAGCTGCGCGACGAAGAAAAATACGTCGATCTCGACACCCTGACCGCGGCGATCCACCGTGACGCCGAGCAGGCCCGCGCCTGGTTCGCGGCGCGCGACGCGCGCGATGCGCGCAACAGCTGCGACGAAGCGACACGCGCGGGCGCCCTGACCGCGACCGACCGAATTTGACGCGCAAGTCACTCCGCTTGCGCGGCCGCCTTTGGCTGGCCACCTCCGAACATCCCTCTTGAAGAAGCATATGTCCGAAAACAGCAAACCCGTCCAGAATGCGCCTGCCCAGAAAGGCGCAAAGAAGCCTGAGAGCAAATACCCGGTCAACATGACCGACACCCCTTTCCCGATGCGCGGCGACCTCGCCAAGCGCGAGCCGGGCTGGGTCAAGCAATGGCAGGACAAGAAGATCTACCAGCGCATCCGCAAGGCGGCCGCCGGCCGTCCGAAGTTCGTCCTGCACGACGGTCCTCCGTACGCGAACGGCGACATCCACCTCGGTCACGCCGTCAACAAGATCCTGAAGGACATGGTCGTCAAGTCGCGCACCATTGCCGGCTTCGATGCGCCCTATGTGCCGGGCTGGGACTGCCACGGCATGCCGATCGAGATCCAGATCGAGAAGCAATTCGGCAAGAACCTGCCGACCGCGGAAGTGCTGCAGAAAGCCCGCGCCTACGCGCTCGAGCAGATCGACCGCCAGCGCGCCGGCTTCATCCGCCTGGGCGTGCTGGGCGAATGGGACAATCCTTACATGACCATGGCCTACGGTAACGAGGCCGACGAGCTGCGCGCGCTCGGCAAGCTGCTGGACAAGGGCTATGTCTACCGCGGCCTGAAGCCGGTCAACTGGTGCTTCGACTGCGGCTCGGCCCTGGCCGAAGCGGAAGTCGAATACCAGGACAAGCGCGACCCGGCGATCGATGTCGGCTTCCCGTTCGCGGAGCCCGAGAAAGTCGCGGCCGCTTTCGGCCTGGCGCAACTGCCGACCAACAATGGCTTCATCGTCATCTGGACCACCACGCCCTGGACCATCCCGTCGAACCAGGCGCTGAACGTGCATCCGGAAGTGACGTACGCGCTGGTGCAATCCGAGCGCGACGGCCAAGCTCTGCTCCTGATCCTGGCCCAGGACCTGGTCGAATCCGTCCTGCAGCGCTACAAGCTCGAAGGCACGACCATCGCCACCACCACCGGCGAAAAGCTGGGCGGCCTGCGCTTCAAGCACCCGCTGCACGCGGCCGACCCGTTCTACGACCGCACCTCCCCGGTCTACCTGGCCGACTACGTCACCACCGACAGCGGCACCGGCATCGTGCACTCGGCGCCGGCCTACGGCCTGGAAGACTTCCAGTCCTGCAAGGCCCATGGCATGAAGGACGACGAGATCCTGAAACCGGTGATGGGCAATGGCGACTACGCCTCGACCCTGCCCCTGTTCGGCGGCATGAACATCTGGGACGCCTCGCGTCCGATCTGCGACGCCCTGCGCGCCGCCGGCGCCCTGTTCGAACTGAAGATGTTCGACCACAGCTACATGCACTGCTGGCGCCACAAGACCCCGATCGTCTACCGCGCCACCAGCCAGTGGTTCGCCGGCATGGACATCACGCCCAAGGACGGCGGCCCGACCCTGCGCGAGACCGCGCTGGCCGGCATCGAGAAAACCCGGTTCTTCCCGGACTGGGGCCAGGCGCGCCTGCACGGCATGATCGCCAACCGTCCGGACTGGACCTTGTCGCGCCAGCGCCAGTGGGGCGTCCCGATGGCCTTCTTCATCCACAAGGAAACCGGCGAGCTGCATCCGCGCACCCCGGAGCTGCTGGAACAGGTGGCCAAGCTGATCGAAGCGAAGGGCATCGACGCCTGGCAGGCGCTCGACCCGCGCGAGCTGCTGGGCGATGACGCCGACCTCTACGAGAAGAACAAGGACACCCTCGATGTCTGGTTCGACTCGGGCACGACGCACGAGACCGTGCTGCGCGGCTCGCACAAGGAGCAGTCGACCTTCCCGGCCGACCTCTACCTGGAAGGCTCGGACCAGCACCGCGGCTGGTTCCACTCGTCCCTGCTGACCTCGTCGATGCTGAACGGTACGCCGCCCTACAAGGCCCTGCTGACCCACGGCTTCACGGTGGACGAGAACGGCAAGAAGATGTCCAAGTCGCTGGGCAACACCCTGGCGCCGCAGAAGATCTCCGATTCGCTGGGCGCCGACATCCTGCGCCTGTGGGTGGCGTCGACCGACTACACGGGCGAACTGGCGATCAGCGAAGAGATCCTCAAGCGCGTGACCGAAGCCTACCGCCGCATCCGCAACACCCTGCGCTTCCTGCTGGCGAACACCTCGGACTTCGACCCGGCAAAGGACGCCGTGCCGGTCGCCGAACTGTTCGAGATCGACCGCTATGCGCTCGCCGAGACGGAAAAACTGCAACGCGATATCGCCGCGCACTTCGAACGCTACGAGTTTCACCCGGTGGTGGCGCGCCTGCAGAACTTCTGCTCGGAAGACCTGGGCGGCTTCTACCTCGACATCCTGAAGGACCGCCTGTACACCACCGGCGTGAATTCGCAGGCGCGCCGCTCGGCCCAGACCGCGCTGTGGCACATCGCCCATTCCCTGCTGCGCGTGATGGCGCCGATCCTGTCCTTCACCGCCGAGGAAGCCTGGGCCGTGTTTGCCGGCCAGCAGGCCTTTGCCGACAGCGACGAGACCATCTTCACCCAGACCCTGTGGAGCTTCCCGGAACTGCCTGATGCCGAAGCGCTGCTGGCCAAGTACGCGGCGCTGCGCGAAGTGCGCGCCGACGTGACCAAGCAGCTCGAGGAAGTGCGCGCTTCCGGTGCGATCGGCTCCTCGCTGCAGGCGGAACTGTCGATCAAGGCTGCCGGCGACAAGTACGCGCTGCTGTCGAGCCTGGACGACGACCTGAAGTTCGTCTTCATCACCTCGCAGGCCAAGGTGGAACAGGTCGCGGACGCCGCCAACGAGGCGGTGACCGTGACCCCGTCGGACGCGGAGAAATGCGAGCGCTGCTGGCACTACCGCCGCGACGTCGGCCACAAGCACGAGCATCCGGGCCTGTGCGGCCGCTGCGTGGCCAACCTGTTCGGCGCCGGCGAAGCACGCCGTTTCGCGTAACAGCGGGCAAAGCAACCGCCATGTCGCACCCCGGCATGGCGGTTTTTCACATCTGATCCGTTAATCCAATGGCAACCAAGAAAAAACCGAGCATTTCCATGGTCCACAAATCCAGCGGCGGCATGACGCCGTGGCTGGGCATCGCCTTCATCATCGTCCTGATCGACCAGCTGACCAAGATCACCGTTTCGAAACTGTTCGTCTACGGCGAAACCCTGCCGGTGACCAGCTTCTTCAACCTGGTGCTGGTGTATAACCCGGGCGCGGCCTTCTCCTTCCTCGGCGACCAGGGCGGCTGGCAGCGCTGGTTCTTCACCGCGATCGCCATCGGCGCCATCGGCTTCATCCTCTACCTCCTGAAGCGCAACGCCGGCCAGCGCCTGTTCTGCTGGTCGCTCGCCCTGATCCTGGGCGGCGCGGTCGGCAACGTCATCGACCGCGTCGCCTACGGCCACGTGATCGACTTCCTCGATTTTTACTGGCGCGGCGTCGGCCACTTCCCGGCCTTCAATGTCGCCGACATCGGCATCTCGGTCGGCGCCTTCCTGTTCATCGTCGACGAACTGCGTCGCGTGAACAAACACTAAGCAAGCACCGACCGAGCAAGTACTGAGAAAGCAGAAGGAGTCCGACATGAGCATGGACCTGAAGGGCAAGAAAATCGTCCTCGGCCTGTCCGGGGGCGTGGCCTGCTACAAGGCCGCGGAGCTGTGCCGCGCACTGGTCAAGCAGGGCGCCAAGGTGCACGTGGTGATGACCGAGGCCGCCACCCATTTCATCGGCCCGGTGACGCTGCAGGCGCTGTCCGGCAATCCGGTCTGGCTGGACCAATGGGACGCGCGCATGCCCAACAACATGGCGCACATCGACCTCACGCGCGGCGCCGACGCGGTGTTGATCGCGCCCTGCTCGGCCGATTTCATCCGCAAGCTTGCGCACGGCGTGTGCGACGACCTGCTCTCGACCCTGTGCCTGGCGCGCCCGCACGGCGTGCCGTTGCTGGTGGCGCCGGCCATGAACGTCGAGATGTGGCAGAACCCGGCCACCCAACGCAACGTCGCCACCCTGCAGGGCGACGGCATTGGCATCTTCGGCCCCGCCGCGGGCGAGCAGGCCTGCGGCGAAACCGGCCTGGGCCGCATGCTCGAACCCGAACAGCTGCTCGACGAACTGGTCGCCTCGTTCCAGCACAAGGTCCTGGCCGGCAAGCGGGTCCTGATCACGGCCGGCCCGACATTCGAAGCCATCGATCCGGTGCGCGGCATCACCAATCTGTCGTCGGGCAAGATGGGCTATGCGATCGCCCGCGCCGCGCGCGAAGCCGGCGCCGAAGTCACGCTGGTGTCCGGCCCGACGGCCCTGCCGACCCCGTACGGCGTGCGCCGCATCGACGTATTGTCGGCACAGCAGATGCACGACGCGGTCATGGCCCAGGTCGAAGGCCAGCATGTCTTCGTCGGCGTGGCGGCGGTGGCCGACTGGCGCGTGGCCAACGCCAGCGAACAGAAACTCAAGAAGCAGGAAGGCGGCGCCCCGCCCCAGCTCGAGTTCGTGCAGAACGCCGACATCCTGGCCTCGGTGGCCGCCACCACCTCGCTGTCGGGCTGGCCCTACTGCGTCGGGTTTGCCGCCGAGTCGGAGAACCTGGTCGAGTACGGCGCGGCCAAGCGCGAGAAAAAAGGCATCCCCCTGCTGGTGGGCAATATCGGCCATCACACCTTCGGGCAGGATGACAACGCCATCGTCCTGTTCGACGAGAGCGGCCACACCTTGCTGCCGCGCGCCGACAAGCTGAGCCTGGCGCGCCAGCTCATTTCCGAAATCGGCAAGCGCCTGGAACAGCGCTCGCTGCTCACCTGAATCACATAAAGTTTTGCATGAAGACTGTTGACGTAAAAATCCTGGATCCGCGCATGAAAGACCTGCTGCCGGCCTATGCAACGCCCGGCAGCGCCGGCCTGGACCTGCGCGCCTGCATCGACGCCCCGCTCACGCTGGAACCCGGCCAGACCGTGCTGGTGCCGACGGGCCTGGCGATCCACGTGGCCGACCCCGGCTATGCGGCCATGATCCTGCCGCGTAGTGGGCTCGGCCATAAGAACGGCATCGTTCTGGGCAATCTGGTAGGCTTGATCGACTCCGACTACCAGGGCCAACTGATGGTGTCGACCTGGAACCGCGGCCACGCCGCCTTCACCCTGCAGCCGCTGGACCGCCTGGCGCAGCTGGTGATCGTGCCGGTGCTGCAGGTTGGCTTCAATGTGGTGGAGGAGTTCGCAACGAGCGAACGGGGCGCCGGCGGGTTCGGCAGCACCGGAAAACAATAACACGAGGAGGACCATGATCCGCATCCATCGCCTGCGCCCCGGGGCGCTGGCAGTCTTTACCGCCCTGCTGCTGTCGGCCTGTACGACGCCAGGCCAGTTTGGCCAGACCGGGGGCTTCCCCGGCCCCGGCGCCGAGACGCCGCAAGGCCAGCCGCTCACGCCGCAAATGGCTGCCGCCGCCGACACGCTCCGTAAGATGGCCGCGCTGCAGGACCGCCTGTACCGCGTGGCCGCGCCGCTCCTGATCGACAACGCGGAGCTCTGCACCAAGCATGCGCGCAACCTGCTCGGCTTCACGGCGAAGAACCGCTACTCGTATCCGGGCGAATACAACGAGGCCGCGCACCTGGCTTTCGGGATGGATGAACGGCTGCAGGTGACCGGCGTGCTGGCCGGCAGCGGCGCCGCCAAGGCGGGCCTGCGCCTGGGCGACGGCCTGGTCGCGGCCGGCGGCAAGCCGCTGCCGACCGGACCGAACGCGCTCTCCGGCGCCGGCGCCGTGTTCGGACCGATCGTGGCTTCGCAGCCGACCCTGCCGCTGACGGTGGAACGCGAGGGCCGCAACCGCGACCTGAGCATTCCGGTCACGCGCGCCTGCAGTTTCGCAATCGAGCTGGGCAACGCGGACAACGTCAACGCCTATGCCGACGGCCAGCGCGTGATGGTCACCCGCGGCATGATGGGCGTGGCCAGGAGCGACGACGAACTGGCCTACGTGCTGGCGCGCACGATGGCGCACAACATGCTGGGCCACCCGGCGGCGCAGCGCAATTCGGCCACGATCGACAGCGTCATCACCAATCTCACGCGCGTGACGCCGGACCTGACCATGCTCAATGGCAGCGCCGGCATCAAGGCCATGCCGGGCAACCTGGACGCCGCGGCGGACCGTCTCGCGGTCTACCTGCTGGCCCGCGCCGACTACAACGTCGAGGGCGCGTCGGCGTTCTGGAAGCGCTTTGCCGCCGCCTATCCGGCCAGCGTGGCCAACGGGCACACGGCGAATCACCCGGCGCTGGCCTCGCGCCTGGCGGCGATCGACGCGGCCGTGGCGGACGTAAAGGCCAAGCGTGCGGCGAAGAGGCCGCTGACGCCGTGATGTGACCGGTTTGACCCGGCCGCGTGTCCGCAATGGGACGCGGCCGGGTTTGCTTCCGATACCGTTCAAAACGCGCCAACATTCGCATCGTTCCGCGTGGGCACGGGGTGCCCACCCTACAGGATGCGTTCACGATCTTCTCGTATTTTCCGTTGCGTTGACCGTAGGGTGGGCGCGGCCGGCGTAGGCACTCCGTGCCCACGCGAACATCGGCACGGCGTTGCCTTCTTGCCGGCCGCACGGTCATCGAACCACCTGCGCCTCCCCAAGCGTTCCCGCGACGCGACCTCCCCGCCGACGCCTTCCTGGCTTTTTTTGTATCATTGTTATCCTTTACCAGCAGCGCCAGCACAAGGAATCATGGATAGCCTCGACCTGGAAGTACTCAAGACCGCCGCCGGCTGGCTCGCCGAAGGCCACCGCTGCGAGCTGGTCACCGTCATCAAGACCTGGGGCTCGAGCCCGCGTCCGATCGGGGCCACGCTGGCGGTGCGCGGCGACGGCCGCGTGATCGGCTCGGTGTCCGGCGGCTGCATCGAGGACGACCTGATCGAGAACGTGCGCGCCAAGGGGATTTCGCCCGACGCGAAGCCGCACATCCTCAGCTACGGCATCAGCGCCGACGACGCGCACCGCTTCGGCCTGCCCTGCGGCGGCACCATCGAGCTCGCCATCGAGCCGCTCCACGCCGGCAGCGGCCTGCCCGAGCTCCTGCAGCGCCTCGAGGGCGGCGAGCTGCTCGAGCGCCGCCTCGACCTGAACAGCGGCGCCGTCACGCTGGCCGCCGCCGCGCCCGGCGCCGTGCTGCGCGTCGAGAACGAGGTCCTGCACACCGTGCACGGGCCGCGCTGGCGCCTGATCATCATCGGCGCCGGCCCCCTGTCGCGCTTCCTGGCCCAGGTCGCCAGCGGCATGGACTACCGCGTCACCGTCTGCGACCCGCGCGAGGAATACCGCGCCGACTGGAACCTGCCCGGCGTCGAGCTGCTGCACGCCATGCCCGACGACGTCGTCATCGAGTCGCGCCTGGATGCGCGCAGCGCCGTGGTGGCGCTGACCCACGACCCCAAGCTCGACGACCTGGCCCTGATGGAAGCGCTCAAGTCCGAGGCCTTTTACGTGGGCGCGATCGGCTCGCGCCTGAACAATGCCAAGCGCCGCGAACGCCTCAAGCTGTTCGACCTCAGCGACGAACAGCTCGACCGCCTGCATGGCCCGATCGGTCTCTACATCGGCAGCAAGACCCCGGCCGAGATCGCCATCGCGATCCTGGCCGAAATGACCGCCATCAAGAACGGCGTGCCGGCGGCGATGCTGGTGCCGCACGCGGCCGCGCCGCAACCTGCCAGTGCCGCCGCCTGCGGGCGCTAGAACACGAATTCCCTCGCAGTGGCTCCATGTAATAGCAACAAACGGGATGCGCGCGCCGGCGGCGCGCATCACGATGCGCCTTTGCCGACCATGACAATATGAACACCTCCAATTTCCTGCGCCTCCTCCTGCTCGCCGCCATCTGGGGCGGCTCCTTCCTCTTCATGCGCATCGGCGCCCCGGTGCTCGGGCCGGCCGTGCTGATCGAATACCGCGTGCTGTTCGCCGCGCTGTTCCTGGCGGCGGTCGGCCTGGCGCTGCGCAAGCGGCTGGACCTCCGCGCCAACTGGAAGCATTACCTGATGCTGGGCTTCTTCAACTCGGCCCTGCCTTTCCTGCTGTTCGCCTACGGCGCGCGCACGCTCACGGCTTCGGTGCTGTCGGTGCTGAACGCCACCGCGCCGATGTGGGGCGCCCTGCTCGGCGCGCTCTGGGGCCGCCAGCCGATCACCCTGCGCACCGGCCTGGGCCTGGTGCTGGGCACGGCGGGCGTGGCCCTGCTGGTCGGCTTCGACGACGTGTCGACGCGCCCGGGCGCCGCCATCGCGCTTGTCGCCGCGCTGGCGGCGGCGCTGTGCTACAGCATCGCCAGCCTGTACGCGAAGTCGGCGAAAAGCGTCGAGCCTTTCGCCAACGCCCACGGCACCATGTGGGCGGCGACCCTGTTCGTGCTGCCGGCCCTGCCCTTCTTCCCCGCGCCCGCCACGCCCACGCCCGGCGTCTGGGCGGCGGTGCTGGCCCTGGGCGTGCTGTGCAGCGGCATCGCCTACCTGATCTATTTCCGCCTGATCGAAGAGGTCGGTCCCACCTCGGCGCTCACCGTCACCTTCCTGAACCCGGTGTTCGGCATCCTCTGGGGCGCATTGTTCCTGGGCGAAGTGGTGGGTTGGCACACCCTCGCGGGCTCGGCCATCGTGCTGGTCGGCACCGCCCTCGTGACCGGCTTCGCGCCGCGCCTGGGACGCGCCGCGCCCGCCGCCGCGGGCAAGTAATGGCCGTGCACACCCTGACGCTGCCCTTGCCGGCGCAGTACCGCCTCGCCGACGTGCTGGCCTTCCATGCGCGCGACGCCGAGGGGCTGGCCGAGCAGGTGAGCGAGGACGGCGTGCGCAAGGCCGTGCTGCTGGGCGGCGTGCCGGTGCTGTTCGCGCTGCGCTTCGGGCAGGATGACGTCGCCTGCCGCATCGAGGCCGACGGCGAGCTCGATGCCGCCGCCGGCGCGCTGGCGCAGGAGGCGCTGCGCAACATCCTGGCGCTGCGCATCGACCCGGCGCCGTTTGCCGGCTTCGTGCAGGGCGACGCCTGCTTCGGGCCGCTGGTGCGGCGCCTGCCGGGCCTGCGCATCGTGCAGTCGGCCACCGTGTTCGAAGCCCTGACCTGGGCCATCATCGGCCAGCAGATCAACCTGCCGTTTGCGATCAGCCTGCGCCGCACCTTTGTCCAGCAGGCCGGCCGAGAACACAGCAGCGGCCTGTGGTGCTACCCCGAGGCCGACGACGTCGCTCGGCTCGACATCGACGCTCTCACCGGCCGCAAGTTCTCGCGCGCCAAGGCCGAGACCCTGCTGCGCGTGGCGCGCCTGGTGGCCGATGGCGAACTGGTGCTGCGCCAGGATGACGATCCGGAGCGGGCTGCGGCCGCCCTGCTGGCCATCAAGGGCATCGGCCCCTGGACGGTGAATTACACCTTGCTGCGCGGCTACGGTTACGCCGACTGCTCGCTGCACGGGGACGTGGCGGTGCGCAGCGCGATCGGGCGCCTCACGGGCGCGGCCACGAAACCCGACATCGCCCAGGCCCAGGCCTGGCTCGAGGCTTACCGGCCGCATCGGACCATGGCGGCGGCATACTTGTGGGCGAGTTTGAACCAGCCGGCTGGATGAACGCCTGCGGCCGGTTTCCCACCTCGATACGTCCAGCACCGGTAGGGTGGGCGGCTGCACCTGGGACAGACGAGCGCTCCTGTCGTGCGCGCCGCCCACGCGTTCAACGGCTTTGCGAAACGATGCCGCCCGCGGAGGATAGTTGAACGCGTGGGCGGCGCATCCGTCGCGTGTGCGCACGCATCCGGGTGGAGCCGCCCACCCTACGATTCAGCACCAGCGCGGCAAGCCCTCGAACTGCTGCGCGCCCTCCCCCGAGAAACGGATCAGCTCCGACAGGGGTACGGTTGCCAGGTTGTCGCGCCCGTAGTGCCCGCCGAGCGCGCTCGGAATCTTGAGGCAGTACTTGCGGTCTTCGGTCAGCGGGCCGAGCGTGGATTCGGCCAGGTCGACCAGTTCGGGCATGTACCAGTCGTTCAGGAAGTCCTGGTTGTAGGAAAGCGCGTCGAGGGCGGCGCGGTCTTCGGCGACCGGCTCGCAGCACAGGTCTTGCGGACGCAGCCGCCAATAGCTGCCGTCGGCGTCGCGAATGATCAGATTGCCGAAGGCGTTGGCGCCCAGCACTTCGACGGCGCGCAAGCCCACCCAGCCCCAGGCCTCGTTAATGTCGTCAACAGTAATCATGGTCGAACCCGTTATTTGCGTGAATTCAGCATGCGATGCAGCAGAAATCGCTGGCGCGGCCCGCGCGTACAGCCGAGCCAGCCTGTTTTGGACAGTGCCGGGTTCGCCAGGTGCCGCCAAAGCGCAGGCCGCTTGATCCTGGTCGAGGGTTTTTCGGGAAGGAAATACGAGAGGAAACGAGCAGGCAAACGAAAAAGCCGCTGATTCCAAGGAATCAACGGCTTCGAATTTGGTTGCGGGGACAGGATTTGAACCTGTGACCTTCGGGTTATGAGCCCGACGAGCTGCCAGACTGCTCCACCCCGCGTCTGATGAAATGAATTATACGCCCCTTCGGCACTTTAGGCAAACTCAATCCCGGCCCAATGTGCGATTGCAGCACGAACGGACGTTCGCACGGCCCGCCCGCTCGCTGAAGTCGGGCGGCGCTTGCGGCACAGCAGGGCCATTCAGGTGTAAAGTAGGCATACATTCATTTTCGCCATTTTTTATGAAATTCTGTTCCGAGTGCGGCCACCCGGTCGCGCTGGCCATTCCCGAAGGCGACAACCGGCCGCGCCATGTGTGCACGCAGTGCGGCACGATTCATTACCAGAATCCCAAGATGGTGATCGGCACGATTCCAGTGTGGGAACATGAGGGACACCTGCAGGTCCTGCTGTGCCGGCGCGCGATCGAACCGCGTTACGGCTACTGGACCCTGCCGGCGGGTTTCATGGAAAACGGCGAGACCACGAGCGAAGCCGCGGCGCGCGAGACCGACGAGGAAGCCGGCGCCAACATCGAGCTCGGCAATCTGTTCGCCCTGCTCAATGTCGCCCACGTGCACCAGGTCCACATGTTCTACCTGGCCCGCCTGCGCAACCTCGAATTCAATCCGGGCGAGGAAAGCCTGGAAGTGCAGATGTTTTCCGAGCGCGACATTCCCTGGGACGAACTGGCCTTCCCGACGATCCGCAAGACCCTGGAACTGTTCTTTGCCGACCGCGTCAAAATGCGCGAGGGAGGACCCCAGGTCGGTTACGGGTTCCACAGCCACGACATCGTCCGCCCGATGATCGCACCACGCGAACCCGACTGAGCAAGCAGGCACGCCATGATTCCCTGGCTCGACACGCATACGCCGTTTCCCGACGTGTCCGAGGCGCTCACCATCGACGCGCCCGGCCTGCTCGCGGCCGGCGCCGACCTGTCGCCGCAGCGCCTGCTGCTGGCCTACCAGAACGGCATCTTCCCCTGGTTCTCCGAAGGCCAGCCCATCCTCTGGTGGAGCACCGACCCGCGCATGGTGCTCTACACAAGCGAGTTCAAGATCAGCGACAGCCTGAAGAAGACGCTGCGCCGCGTCGAGCGCAGCCGCACGGAAGGCGGACGCTGGACGGTGAAATTCGACAGCGATTTCGAAGGCGTGATGCGCGCCTGCGCCGCCCCGCGCAAGGACGGGCCCGGCACCTGGATTTCCGAAGACATCATCGCCGGCTACGGCGGCCTGCACCGGATGGGGTATGCGCACTCGTCCGAGGTCTGGCTCGACGGCGAACTGGTCGGCGGCGCCTATGGCGTGTGCATCGGCCGCATGTTCTATGGCGAGTCGATGTTCGCGCGCGTCTCCGACGCCTCGAAGGTCGCGCTCGCTTACCTGGTCGCCTTCCTGCGCGCGCACGGCGTGCGGATGATCGACTGCCAGCAGGAGACGGGCCACCTGGCCTCGCTGGGCGCGGCGCCGATCCCGCGCAGCGTCTTCCTGCAGCACCTGCGCGCCGCCATCGGCGAGAGCGCCATCGAACGCTGGGAAGTGGCGCCACCGTTGGGCACTTAACCGTGCGCGCCCTTCGCTTTCGTTAGAATAGGTTCATCACGTCGTCTCGAGAGTTCTGCATGACGCACCTTAATGACCTGCCCTTCTCCACGCTGCAGTTCTACACGACCGCACCCTATCCCTGCAGCTACCTCGACGCGCGCCAGGCGCGCTCGCAGGTGGCCACGCCCTCGCACCTGATCAATGCCGACGTGTATTCCGAGCTCGTGAAGAACGGATTCCGCCGCAGCGGCATCTTCACCTACCGGCCGTATTGCGACGGCTGCCAGGCCTGCATCCCGGTGCGCGTGCGCTGCGCCGATTTCGCGCCGAACCGCGCCCAGCGCCGCGCCTGGAAGCGCCACGAGAACCTGACCGCGATGGTGGCCAACCTGTCGTTCTCGGACGAGCACTACGCGCTCTACCTGCGCTACCAGACCACGCGCCACGTCGGCGGCGGCATGGACCAGGACAGCCGCGACCAGTACGCCCAGTTCCTGCTGCAAAGCCGGGTCAACACGCGCCTGGTCGAGTTCCGCGAACCCGACGGCCTGCTCCGCATGGTGTCGATCATCGACGTCCTGTCCGACGGCCTGTCCTCGGTCTACACCTTCTTCGACCCGGACGTGGCCGGCGCTTCCTTCGGCACCTACAACATCATGTGGCAGGTGGGCCAGGCGCGCGAGCTGGGATTGCCCTTCGTCTACCTCGGCTACTGGATCGAGCAGAGCCCGAAGATGGCCTACAAGATCAACTTCCGGCCGCTGGAGGCGCGCATCAGCGGCAAGTGGGGCGTCCTGGATCGATGACCGGTCAGGACGCTCGTACCTGACCCGTCGGGTGGACCGGCCGCGAAAGGCGGCTGCCCGCCCACGCGGTGATCGTTACCGGCTCCGTTGGCGAGCGCGACGAGTGTGCTGCCAACGATCGACGCGTGGACGTTCATCATTCAGGCCGTTGGCCGCGATTATCCCGTCCACCCTGCGGATACCCGCACCAATTGTCGATACGGCACACGCTCACGGTACAATGACGCGACCATTTCTACGAGCGCTCCATGTCCGACAAACTCCTGTACACCCTTGCCCGCCCCCTGCTGTTCACGCTGCCGCCTGAAACCGCCCACAACCTGACCCTGCCGGCCCTGCGCCGCGCCGCCGAGCGCGGCATGACCGGCATGTTCAAGAAGCCCGCGCCCGATCCGCGCACCGTGATGGGCATCACCTTCCCGAACCCGGTCGGCCTCGCCGCCGGCCTGGACAAGGATGGCGCCTACATCGACGGCCTGGCCGCGCTCGGCTTCGGCTCGATCGAGATCGGCACCGTCACCCCGCGTGCCCAGGCCGGCAACCCGAAGCCGCGCATGTTCCGCCTGCCGGCCGCGCAAGGCATCATCAACCGCATGGGCTTCAACAACGGCGGCGTCGACGCGTTTGTCGCGAATGTGCAAGCTTCGCGCTTCTACCAGGAGAAGCAGGGCGTGCTCGGCCTGAACATCGGCAAGAACGCCGACACGCCGATCGAGCGCGCGGCCGAGGACTACCTGCACTGCCTGCGCAAGGTCTACCCGTACGCGAGCTACGTCACGGTCAACATCTCCTCGCCGAACACCAAGAACCTGCGCCAGCTGCAGGGCGCATCCGAACTGGACGACCTGCTGTCGCAACTGAAGGCGGAGCAGACCCGCTTGGCGGACCAGACCGGCCGCTACGTGCCGCTGACCCTGAAAATCGCGCCCGACCTCGACGTCGACCAGATCCAGAACATCGCCGGCGCCCTCCTGCGCCACAAGATCGACGGCGTGATCGCCACCAACACCACGCTCAGCCGCAACCACGTCGCCGGCATGCGCCACGGTCACGAAACCGGCGGCCTGTCGGGCGCGCCGGTGTTCGACCTGTCGAACATCGTGGTGCGCTCCATGAAGAAGGAACTGGGCGACGCGGTGCCGATCATCGGCGTCGGCGGCATCCTGTCGGGCGCGGATGCGAAGGAAAAGATGGCGGCCGGCGCCCAGCTGGTGCAGCTGTACAGCGGCCTGATCTACCGTGGCCCGGCGCTGGTGCGCGAGTGCGCGGACGCGATCCGGGCGCATTGAAGGCGCATTGAAAGCGACACAGGAGAACGCGATGGAACGCAAGCAGCTCGGCCGCACGGACCTGGTGGTCTCGAAGGTCTGCCTCGGCACCATGACCTTCGGGGAGCAGAATACCGAGCGTGATGCGCACGCCCAGCTCGACTATGCGGTCGGGCGCGGCATCAATTTCATCGATACCGCCGAGATGTACCCGGTGATGGGCCGCGCCGAGACCCAGGGCTCGACCGAGCGCTTCATCGGCAGCTGGCTGCAAAAACGCGGCCGCCGCGACGACCTGGTGATCGCCTCCAAGATCGCCGGTCCGAACGCGAACATGCACTGGATCCGCGGCGCCTCGCACGACCTGGACGCGGCCAACGTGCGCGCGGCGGTGGAAACCAGCCTGCAGCGCCTGCAGACGGACTACATCGACCTCTACCAGGTCCATTGGCCGAGCCGCAACGTGCCGATCTTCGGCTCCAACAGTTTCAACCCGAAGCGCGAGCGTTCCGGCGTGCCGATCGAGGAAACCCTGGGCGCGCTCGATGAACTGGTCAAGGCCGGCAAGATCCGCCACATCGGCGTGTCCAACGAAAGTCCCTGGGGCGTGTGCGAGTACGTGAAGCAGGCTGAAACCAAGGGCCTGCCGCGCATCGCGACCATCCAGAACCTCTACAACCTGACGGCGCGCGCTTTCGAGACCACCCTGCTCGACGAGGTGTGCTTCCGCGAAGAGGTCAGCCTGCTGGCCTACAGCCCGCTCGCCTTCGGCCAGCTCACGGCCAAGTACATCGACAATCCGAAGGCGCACGGTCGGCTGACGATCTTCCCGCCGAACTGGAGCCCGCGCTACGTGCGGCCCGAGGTGCTGGCGGCGACCCGCGAGTACGCGGCGCTGGCGCGGGCGAACGGCTTGACGCCGGCGCAGATGGCGCTGGCCTGGTGTTACTCGCGCTGGTTCGTGGGGTCGACCATCATCGGGGCGACCAGGCTGGATCAGCTGAAGGAAAACATCGACGCCGCCGCGATCGTGTTGTCGCGCGAAGTGACGGATGCGATCGACGCGATTCATGCGCGGATCACGAATCCAGGGCAGTAGGGTGGGCGCCCCTGTGCCCACGCGTGAAGCCTGCGTCATGTTGGCGTTTATGAGGCGCCGCGTCTGCTCATCGTTTACGCGTGGGCACAGGGGCGCCCACCCTACGCCACTGCCACTTCCGCCTGCAGCGTCTTCTCGATATCCGAGCGCGTGAATCCCGGCGCGAAGCGCTCGATGAAGTGGTAGGCATACGCCCGCAGGTAGGCCCCGCGGCGCACGGCCAGGCGCGTCACGTTGGGGGCGAACAGGTGCGAGGACTCGACCGCGCGCAGGCCCTTGTCGCGTCCGTGGTCGAACGCCATCGAGGCGATGATCCCGACGCCCATCCCCAGCGACACGTACTGCTTGATGACGTCCGAGTCCATGGCGGTGAGCACGATGTCCGGCGTCAGTCCGGCGCCGCGGAAGGCCTCGTCGATGTGGCCGCGGCCGGTGTAGCCGACGTCGTAGGTGATCAGGGGGTAGTTGGCCAGGTCTTCCAGGCGCAGCGGCGTGCTGCCCAGGAGCGGGTGGCCATCCGGCGCCACCACGATGTGGCTCCAGCGGTAGCACGGGAAGGACACCAGGTCCGGGAAGGCCGACAGGCCCTCGGTGGCGATGCCGATGTCGGCGCGGCCCGACAGCACCCATTCGGCGATGTGTTCCGGCGCGCTCTGCTGCAGTGCGATGCGCACGTTCGGGAAGGCATTGCGGAAGGACTGCACCACCTGCGGCAGCGCATAGCGGGCCTGGGTGTGGGTCACGGCGATGGTCAGCGTGCCGCTGTCCTGGGCCGCGTATTCCTGGCTGGCCTGGGCCAGGTTTTCCGCCTCTACCAGCAGGCGCTCGACGATCTTCAGGATGCCCTTGCCCGGCGGGGTCAGGCCGGTCAGGCGCTTGCCGTTGCGCTCGAAGATGACCACGCCGAGTTCTTCCTCGAGCTCGCGGATCTGGCGCGACACGCCCGGCTGCGAGGTGAACAGCGCGTTGGCGACGTCGGTCAGGTTGAAGTTGCGGCGCGCGGCCTCGCGGACCGAGCGCAGCTGCTGGAAGTTCATATGCCGCCCCCCTCGTCGACGAACACTTCGATACGGCGAGGACGCACACTCAAGGTGTCGCCTTCCTTCAGGCCCAGGCGCGCGAAGCGCTCGTTCGGGATCACCGCCTCGATCAGCCCCTTGGTATCGAGGCGCTCGAGGTCGAGCTGGGCCAGCGGGCCGATCGCATGGGCGCGGCGCAGCTTGACGGCGATGCCTTCCTGGCCCGGCGCGTAAGGCTCCACTTCCAGGTCGTGCGGACGCACGTAGCCGACGCCCTCGGCATTGGTGACGCCATTCAGGCTGGGCGCGTCGAACAGGGCGTCGCCGCTGGCCAGCACGCCTTCGTGCACGCGGCCGTGGAACAGGTTGACGTTGCCCAGGAAGCCGTAGACGAAAGGCGAAGCCGGCTGGTTGTAGACGCTTTCCGGGGTGCCAAGCTGCTCGACGCGGCCCTTGTTCATCAGGACCACCTGGTCGGCCACTTCCAGCGCTTCTTCCTGGTCGTGGGTGACGAAGATCGAGGTCACGTGCAGCTCGTCGTGCAGGCGGCGCAGCCAGCGGCGCAGTTCCTTGCGCACCTTGGCGTCCAGGGCGCCGAAGGGTTCGTCGAGCAGCAGCACGCGCGGCTCCACGGCCAGCGCCCGAGCCAGGGCGATGCGCTGGCGCTGGCCGCCCGAGAGCTGCGGCGGGTAGCGGTCGGCGATCCAGTCGAGCTGCACCAGCTCCAGCAACTGCTTGACCTTGTCGCGGATCTGCTGCTCGGACGGACGCTCGCGGCGCGGTTTCACGCGCAGGCCGAAAGCGACGTTCTCGAACACGGTCATGTGCTTGAACAGCGCATAGTGCTGGAACACGAAGCCGACCTGGCGCTCGCGCACGTGGCGGTGCGAGGCGTCCTGGCCGTCGAGCAGGACCGAGCCGGAATCCGGATGCTCGAGGCCTGCGATGATGCGCAGCAGCGTGGTCTTGCCGCAGCCGGAAGGGCCGAGCAAGGCGGTCAGCTGGCCGTCCGGGAACTGCAGCGAGACGTCGTCGAGCGCGGTGAACTGGCCGAACTGTTTGCGGATGTGTTGGACTTCGATCGTCATTGCGCGTGCTCCATGTTGCCGGCATCCGCACTGCGTGACTGGTGCAGGCGCCATTCGATAAAGGTCTTGATGGCCAGCGTCACCAGCGCGAGCAGCGCCAGCAGCGACGCGATCGCGAACGCGGCCGTGAAGTTGTATTCGTTGTAGAGGATCTCCACCTGCAGCGGCATGGTGTTGGTCTCACCGCGGATGTGGCCCGAGACCACCGACACCGCGCCGAACTCGCCCATCGCGCGCGCATTGCAGAGAATGACGCCGTACAGCAGGCCCCACTTGATGTTCGGGAGCGTCACACGCCAGAAGGTCTGCCAGCCCGAAGCGCCCAGCACCAGCGCGGCTTCCTCCTCCTCGGTGCCCTGCTGCTGCATCAGCGGAATCAGCTCGCGCGCGACAAACGGGAAGGTGATGAACACCGTCGCCAGCACGATGCCCGGCACCGCGAACAGGATCTTGATGTCGTGCGCGGCCAGCCACTCGCCGAACCAGCCCTGGGCGCCGAACAGCAGCACGTAGATCAGGCCGGCGATCACAGGCGACACCGAGAACGGCAGGTCGATCAGGGTCAGCAGCACGCTTTTTCCCCGGAAGTCGAACTTGGCGATGGCCCAGGCCGCGGCCACGCCGAACACCAGGTTCAGCGGCACCGAAATCCCGGCGGCGATCAGGGTCAGCTTGATAGCGGAGATCGCATCCGGATCGAGGATGGATTCGACATAGGTGTCCCAGCCGCGCTTGAGCGCTTCGGTGAACACCGCCACCAGGGGCACGAACAGGAACAGGGTGAGGAAGATCAGCGCGACGGCGATCAGCGCCCAGCGCACCCAGTTCGGCTCGAAGTTATTGGTTTTCGGCGCGCGGAGATTGCGCGGCGCGGCGACCGTGGGTTTGTCGACGACGGTATCGAGTGCAGCGCTCATTTCTTGCCCGCCCGTTTGCGCGTCCATGCCTGCAGCAGGTTAATCGTGAGAAGCAGGATGAACGAGATGATCAGCATCACGACCGCGATCGCGGTGGCGCCGGCATAGTCGTACTGCTCCAGCTTGGTGATGATGAAGAGCGGCGTGATCTCGGACACCATCGGCAGGTTGCCGGCAATGAAGATGACCGAGCCGTATTCGCCGGTGGCGCGGGCAAAGGCCAGCGCGAAGCCGGTCAGCAGGGCCGGCACGATCGACGGCAGGATCACGCGGAAGAAGGTCTGCAGGGGGCTGGCGCCCAGGCTTGCCGCGGCCTCTTCCAGCTCGCGCTCGGCCTCTTCCAGCACCGGCTGCACGGTGCGCACCACGAAAGGCAGGCCGATGAAGGTCAGCGCGACGACCACGCCGAGGGGCGTGAACGCGACCTTGATGCCGAGCTTGTCGAGGTACTGGCCGATCCAGCCGTTCGAGGAATACAGGGCGGTCAGCGTGATGCCGGCCACGGCGGTCGGCAGCGCGAAAGGCAGGTCGACCAGGGCGTCGATGAAGCGCTTGCCCGGAAACTTGTAGCGCACCAGCACCCAGGCGACGATGCCGCCGAAGACGACGTTGAGCGCCGCGCCGATCAGCGAAGCGCCGAAGGTGAGTTTGTAGGAAGCGACCACGCGCTCGGAGGTGACGGCGCTCCAGAAGGCTTCCCAGCTCATGGTGAAGGTCTTGAGGAAGACGGCCGACAGCGGGATGAGCACGATCAATGCGAGATAAAAGATCGTGAACCCGAGCGAGAGCCCGAAACCGGGTATGACCCGGCCGGGTGCGCGTGCTTGCGGGATGGAAGTCATGGGGTGCCTTATTACATTTTCTTCTAACAGGCTGACATAATCTCACGCAATTTTCATAATGCAAACGAAGGATTCTTCATTTGCATAGACGAATTACGCTATTAGCACGCTGTACTTCATAAGCTCGGTAAATGAATTCAGTAGATCAATTTCGCGGCCACGCCAGTCAGCGTCATCGCCAGCAGCGCCCGCAGGAAGCGTTCCGGCACCTTGCGCGCCAACATGGAACCCAGGGTAATGCCCGGCAGCGAACCGATCAGCAAGGTCAGCAGCAGCGTCCAGTCGATCGAGCCCAGCCACCAGTGGCCGAAAGCGGCGATCGCGGTCAGCGGCACCGCGTAGGCGATGTCGGTGCCGGCCACTTCGGCCGGGGTCAGCTTCGGATACAGCATCACCAGCAGGGTCGCGCCGATGGCGCCGGCGCCGATCGAGGACACCGTGACGAGCACGCCGAGGATGGCGCCGGAAATCACCGTGGCGGCGGTCAATGCCCTCCCCTGCAGCTGGCGCGACGGATGGGCATTGATCCAGGCCAGCATACGGCGGCGGAACAGCAGCGCGACCACGGTCAGCATGACCGAGCCGGCGATCGAATAGCGGATGACCTGGCCGATCTGGGCGTCGAGCGCGCCGTAGTGGCGCAGCGCCAGCGTCGCCACCAGGGCGGCCGGCAGCGCGCCCAGGCAGAGCCTGCGCACAATGGCCCAGTTGACCGTGTTGTTGAAACGGTGGGTGATGGTGCCGGCGCTCTTGGTGATCGAGGCAAACGCCAGGTCGGTGCCGACCGCGACGGTCGGCGAGACGCCGAAGAGCAGCGTGAGCAGCGGCGTCATCAGCGAACCTCCGCCGACGCCCGTCATGCCTACCAGGAGACCGACCCCGAAGCCGGCCGTAATGTATGTCATCAACATGCTGTACCCTCAAGTGAACCCAAGAGTAAGCCGGGTCAGCCGTTGGACAAACGACAGCTTCCTTATTTGCTTATGCGTGCAATGGGGATGAGGGTGCGGAGGGTGCCTGCGGACGTGCAGGTCGATATGCGGTTTTCGTAGGGTGGGCACTTGTGCCCACGCGGGATCACCGGTGGATATGATGCCGAGCTAACCGGAACGCCACGTAATCGGCCTATCGGGATGCGTTTCGACACATTTCCGTTCGACCGCGTGGGCACAAGTGCCCACCCTACTCCCTTCGATCGCACTTGTGGGCGATCAAAGGGCGCGGATGCCTGGCGCGCATGGTGGGCGCGCCGGTGTCGATCCTTACTTGTTCGGCTGCGGCGTCAGGCGCAGGTAAGGACGCGGCGCCGTAAAGCCCTTCGGATACTTCGCCTTGATCTGTTCCGGGTCCTGCACGGTCAGCGGGATGATCACGTCGTCGCCATCCTTCCAGTTGCCCGGGGTGGCCACGGTGTAGCCGTCGGTCAGCTGCAGGGCGTCGATGACGCGCAGCACTTCGTCGAAGTTGCGGCCGGTGCTCATCGGGTAGGTGATGATCAGGCGGACCTTCTTGTTCGGGTCGATCACGAACAGCGAGCGCACGGTGGCGGTGGCCGACTGGTTCGGGTGGATCATGTCGTACAGCTCGGACACGGACTTGTCGGCGTCGGCGATGATCGGGAAGCCGACCACGGTCTGCTGGGTTTCCTCGATGTCACGGATCCAGTTGCGGTGTTGCTCGGCCGGATCGACCGACAGCGCGATCGCCTTCACGTTGCGCTTGTCGAATTCGGGTTTGAGCTTGGCGGTCAGGCCCAGTTCGGTGGTGCAGACCGGGGTGAAGTCGGCCGGATGCGAGAACAGCACCACCCAGGAGTCGCCTGCCCACTCGTGAAAGCGGATGCGGCCGATGCTGGAATCCTGTTCGAAGTCAGGTGCGGTGTCGCCGAGGCGTAAGCTCATGGTTTTCTCCATAGTTGAGGACGAGAATGTACGGCGTCACCATGGCGCCGTACTGACAATTCAGCCATTGTGCGGCATTTTGAACAAGCTTGCCGGGTTGTCACGCAAACCGGTTGTAGAGAACCGTGCCCCAGGTGATGGCTGCCAGCAGGATGGAAAGGCCGACGGCGGCGCTGCCGAAATCCTTGGCGTTCTTCGACAAGGGATGGCGTTCGAGCGAGATGCGGTCGACCACGGCCTCGAAGGCGGAATTGATCAGTTCGACGATCAGCACCAGCAGCAGCACGCCGATCAGGACCAGGCGCTGGAAGCCGGACACCGGCAACACGAAAGCGAAGATCACGCCGAGCACGAATACCAGCACTTCCTGGCGGAAGGCGTGTTCGATGCGCCAGGCCGTCGCCAGGCCCTGGATCGAATAACTGGACGCGTTGACGATGCGCCGGAACCCACCTTTACTCTTGAATTCGCTGACCGGATCTTCCATTTCATTTCCAAAAACCATACAGGATTGTCATTATGCCTGTTCCCCCGGCATGCCGGGGCATCCGGGCATTAGATGCTGGGCACTAGCGAATCGGTCGACGCTTTTTCGCATTATGGTATAAAGTAGAGACGATACTGCACTGCACCAACCACATCATGAAAATCGACACCCTTGAACCAGCCAAGACATCGATCCAGGTGATTGAACGCATGGTCGCGCTGCTCGACGCGCTGGCAAACTATCCCGACCCGGTCAGCCTGAAGGAACTCTCCAAGGTATCCGGTCTCCACCCTTCCACCGCGCACCGCATCCTGAACGACATGGTGGTCACGCGCTTCGTCGACCGCGTCGAGCCGGGCACCTACCGGCTCGGCATGCGCCTGCTGGAACTGGGCAACGTGGTCAAGAGCCGCCTGTCGGTGCGCGAAGCGGCGCTCGACTTCATGCGCAACCTGCACAAGAAGACCCAGCAAACGGTGAACCTGTCGGTGCGCCAGGGCGACGAGATCGTCTACATCGACCGCGCGTTTTCCGAACGCTCAGGCATGCAGGTGGTGCGTGCGATCGGCGGACGCGGTCCGCTGCACCTCACCTCGACCGGCAAGCTGTTCCTGTCGGTGGACGAGCCGAAGGCGATCCGCGCCTATGCGACCCGTACCGGCCTTGCCGGCCACAACAAGAATTCGATCACCGATCTCGCCAAGCTCGAGCGCGAGCTGAGCCTGGTGCGGGCGCGCGGCTATGCGCGCGACAACGAGGAACTGGAGCTGGGGGTGCGTTGCATGGCCGCCGGCATCTACGACGACAGCGGCAAGCTGGTGGCCGGCCTGTCGATCTCGGCGCCGGCCGACCGCCTGCAGGAAGAATGGCTCGACGACCTGGTGCAGACCGCCGGGCAGATTTCGGCCACGCTAGGCTTCCGCCCAGCTTCCGCAGCCTGAACGTCGAAGCGCCCGGCCTTGAGGGGCCGGGCGCTTCGCAATCAGGATACCCTGGACGCGCTCAGCGTTTTTGCAGCACCGTTGCCGCCGACACGGTCGAGAACGAGGTGTGGCTTCCCTCGCTGACCGTCGCCGGGGTGGTCGCCGCATGTGCCGACGGCACGATGCTGTCCGGCGTAAGGGCCTCCAGCCAGCGGCGCATGCGTCCGGCGTCCGCGGTCCGCGACATCTTTCCCTTCGAATCCAGGAACACCATGATCACGTTGCGGCCCTGGATCATCGCCTGCATCACTAGGCAACGTCCCGCCTCGTTGATGAAACCGGTCTTCTGCAGGCCGATGTTCCAGTCCGGCAGCGCCACCAGGTAATTCGTGTTCGAGTAGCGCATCGGGCGGCCGCTCGCCTCCACCACCCAGTTCGGGTCGGTCGAATACTGGCGCAGCAGCGGCTTCTGGTGGGCAAAGGCGACCAGCTTGGCCAGGTCGCGCGCGCTCGACACGTTCTGGCTCGACAGTCCGCTCGAATCGACGTAGCGGGTGTCGTTCATGCCCAGTTCCTTCGCCTTGGCGTTCATCGCGGCCACGAAACCGTCGATGCCGCCCGGGTAGTTGCGGCCCAGCGCGGAGGCCGCCCGGTTCTCGGAGCTCATCAGGGCGATGTGCAGCAGGTTGCCGCGGGTCATGCGGGCGCCGACCGGCAGGCGCGAGCTGCTGTACTTGAGGCGGTCGACGTCGGCATTCGTGATCGTCAGCATCTCATTGAGATCCTGGCCGGCCTCGACGACGATCAGGCCGGTCATCAGCTTGGTGATCGAGGCGATCGGCAGCGCGACATTGGCGTTCTTCTCGAACAGCACCTCGGAACTGTTCTGGTCGAGCACGAAGGCGACGTTCGAGCGCAGCGACAGCGGGTCATTGGTCTTGTGCAGGCCGGCCAGGTCGCCGGCGGTGCGCATCGCGGCCACGGTCGGGGCCGCCTTGCGCACGACATGGTAGGTGACGCGGCGCTTGCCGTTGACCTTGGTCACCCGGCGCACCATGCGCTGGCGGTTGTTGTCGGCGATGGCGTGCGCCACCTCCTTGCGGTTGGCGCGCTTGGACTTGGCGGCCGCTTTTTTCTTGACCGGTTTCTTCTTGACGGCCTGGCGCTTCTGCTTGGCCGAGCTGGCCTGGCTACCCGCGCCGGCGCCGGCCGCGGAGACGGGCTCCGCCACCAGGAACAGCGATACCAGGATGGCCAACGCAAGCTTAATCATCTGCACTCCCTCTGCGTACGGAACTGATGAGCTATAACTCAAGTGTAGTCGTGTTGAACTCAAGTACAAGCGGATTTAACACTGTGGCGTTCATTTTGCCCCACCTCAATGGTTTATGGCGCGCGAAGAGGGGTACAAATCTTCCTCGGCGTGCAGATGTGTCCGTACCGCAACATGTCATTCCATAAAGTGCACGAATGAAGCGAGCGGCTCGCGCTCGGTCACGAGCGAGTTTTCGATTTTCGCGGGATCGGCCCAGCCCAGCGCCATGCCGCACACCACCGTTTCGTTGGCGGGCAATTGCAGCTGCTCGGCAATGATGCGGTGATACTGGGTAAAGGCAGCCTGCGGGCAGGTGTCGAGGCCGCGTCCGCGCGCCGCCACCATGATGTTTTGCAGGAACATGCCATAGTCGAGCCAGGAGCCCTGCTCCATGACCCGGTCGATCGTGAAGATCAGGCCGACCGGGGCGTCGAAGAAGCGGAAATTGCGCGCGTGCTGGGCCGCCATGCCTTCCTTGTTATCGCGCGTCAGACCCAGCAGGCTGTACAGATCCCAGCCCACCTTGCGCCGACGGTCGATGAAGGGCGAGACCCATTCGCGCGGATAGTAGGCGTATTCCTCGGTGTGCTGGCGCGACAGCTCGGGATCGAGGTGCACGGCGAGGATCGCTTCCGACAGCGCAGTGCGCGCCTGCCCGGTCAGCACATAGACCTTCCACGGCTGGGTATTCGTGCCCGAGGGCGCGCGCGACGCCACTTCGAGGATTTTCTCGATGTCCTCGCGCGCAACGGCCTGGTCGAGGAAAGCGCGGATCGAGCGGCGCGAGGTGATCGCGGCATCGACCGCTTCTTGCTGCTGGCTTGAAATCATGAAGTCTCCTGTTTCTTGACGACGAATGCGACACCGATGACGGCCACCGCCATGCCCGCCAGCCCGAGCGGGCCGAGGACCTCGCCGAACAGCAGCCAGGCCATGATGGCGGTCGTCGGCGGCGTGAGGTAGAGCAGGCTCGTCACCTCGGTGGCGGCGCTGCGGCTGATCAGGCGGAACAGCAGGAAGATCGCGCCGATCGACAGCGCGAACACCGACCACAGCAAGGCGCCAAGGAAGTGAATATTCCACTCTACCTTTGACAACGACATATCAAACTGTTCCAGAACGATCGCCAGCGGCAGCAATGCCGCCACCGTGGCGCCGAACTGGATCACGGTGCCGGTGCGCAAATCGAACTGCGGGCAATAACGCTTCTGGTACATGGTGCCGGCGGTAATCGAGATCAGCGCCAGCACGCAATACAGGATGGGCGTAGCGGACAGGCCGGCCAGGTCGATCTTGGCGGCCACCACGAGGGCCACGCCGAGCAGGCCCAGGCCCAGCCCCAGCCACTGGCGCGGCAGCACCCGCTCGCCGATGAGCGGCGCGGCCACCGCCGTGAGGATGGGCTGCATGCCGACGATGAGGGCGGACAGGCCGGCCGGCATGCCGATCTTGATCGCGCTCCAGACGCCGCCGAGATAACCGGCCTGCAGCAGCAGGCCGGCCACGGCGACATGCTTGATGCGCCCTGTCGGCCAGGGCGCGCGCCAGATCAGCACGACGGGCACCAGCACCAGCAGCACGCCCAGGCAGCGCAGGATGAGGAAGGTCAGCGGCGGTGCGTACGGCAGACCGTACTTGGCGGCGATGAAGCCGGTGCTCCACAACACCACGAAAAACAGCGGCAGTGGAGCCAGCCAGCGGTGGGCGGGGCGCGAAGCGCCTGAAGTCGCGGACGAATGGGCCATAGTGATCGAAAGTGCGCGGGCCGGACGGCTGGCGTAAACGACAAGTCTAGCACGGGTGGCAACAACACTTTTCCAGACTGAAAAACCGGCCCATCCTGCTGGCAAAACCACCAATAAAGTTGTTCAGAAGTATTTCATCCGATGCAAGGAAACAACAAAAGAGGCCAGTATGGTGCGACGCACCAAAAACGCTTGACCTGCCCGCCAAAGTGAGGAAAAATTCGCTCTGTTGCGGTGCACAATTCAAAGATGCACCGGCCAGCCTTCCCGCTTCACCGGTCCCAGTAGCATTCACTCATATAACGTCTTGTTTGGAGAACCACATGTTTGCAATCCCAGAGCAGTTCTCGAATGCCACCAAAGCAAACCTCGAGTCGCAGTTCGCCCTGCTGTCGTCGCTGACCTCGAAGACCTTCGAAAGCATGGAAAAGCTGGTTGAACTGAACATCAACACCGCACGCGCCACGCTGTCGGACGGTTCGACCGCCGCGCGCCAGCTGCTGTCGGCCAAGGATCCGCAGGAATTCTTCCAGCTGTCCGCTTCCCAGGCCCAGCCGACCGCCGAGAAAGCCCTGTCGTACAGCCGCCAGCTGGCCTCGATCGCCACCGGCACCGGCGCCGAATTCTCGAAGGCCGCCGAAAGCCAGATCGTCGAAGCCAACCGCAAGGTCATCGCCCTGGTCGACGAAGTGAGCAAGAACGCCCCGGCCGGTTCGGAAAGCTTCGTTGCCGCCGTCAAGACCGCGATCAGCAACGCCAACGCCGGCTACGAGCAGTTCAGCAAGACCACCAAGCAGGCTGTCGAAGCCATCGAAAGCAACATGAACGCGGCCATCTCGCAATTCTCGACCGTCGCCGCCAAGGCCCCGGCCGCCGCCGCCAACGCCGCTTCGGCTGCCGCAGCGTAAGCTTCGAGCTTAAGTAAGAGTACAAAAAAACGGGACTGGTCGACATCGTCGGCCAGTCCCTTTTTTTGTAGGGTGGGCGCCCCGTGCCACGCGTGAACGATGGGCAGACGCAACGCTTTATAAACGCCAACACGACGCAGGCTTCCAGCGTGGGCACGGGGCGCCCACCCTACGTCCTCAATGCCCCCACCCGACGTCACGATACCGCTTACTCCCCCAGATACGCCGCCTGCACGCGCGGATCGTGCAGCATGTCCGCTGCCGGGCCGGTCATCGTGATCGTGCCCGACTCCATCACATAGCCGCGGTGCGCGGCCTGCAGCGCCAGCTTGGCGTTCTGCTCGACCAGCAGGATGGTGATGCCCTGCTTCGACACCTCACGGATCACTTCAAAAATTTTCTCGACCATGATCGGCGCCAGGCCCATCGACGGCTCGTCCAGCAGCAGCAGGGTCGGATGGCACATCAGGGCGCGCGCCATCGCCAGCATCTGCTGCTCGCCGCCGGACAGGGTGCCCGCCAACTGGGCCGAGCGCTCCTTCAGGCGCGGAAAGACCGCGTACCACTTCTCGATGTCGGCCTCGATGCCCGCCTTGTCGGTACGCGTGTAGGCGCCCATCAAGAGGTTCTCGTGGATCGACATGCGGGTGAACACCCCGCGTCCTTCCGGCACCATGGCCAACTTGCGCTGCACCAGCTGGAAGGACTGCCTGCCCTTCAAAGGCTCGCCGAGATAGGAAATCGCTCCCTCGACCTTTGCGGTCGGCAGCGTGCCGGTGATGGCTTTCAGGGTGGTGGTCTTGCCGGCGCCGTTGGCGCCGATCAGGGTGACCAGTTCGCCCCTGTTCACTTCCAGGTCGATGCCCTTGACGGCCTTGATGCCGCCATAGGCCACCTGCAGGCCCTGGACCTTCAGAATGTTCTCGCTCATCAGTGAGCACCTCCCAGGTAGGCTGCGATCACCGCCGGGTCGCGCTGGATATCGGCCGGCAGCCCTTCGGCGATGCGCTTGCCGTATTCGAGCACGGTAATGCGGTCGCACAGGCCCATCACCAGTTTCACGTCGTGCTCGATCAGGAGCACGGTCTTGCCCTGCGCCTTGATCCTCACGAGCAGCTCGCGCAGCGCCAGCTTCTCGGTGGCGTTCATGCCGGCCGCCGGTTCGTCCAGGGCCAGCAGCTGGGGTTCGGTGGCCAGCGCGCGGGCGATTTCCAGGCGGCGCTGGTCGCCGTAGGACAGGTATTTCGCGGTGCGGTTGGCAAACTGGCCGATGCCCACGAAATCGAGCAGTTCCAGGGCCTTTGCGCGGATCGCCGCTTCTTCCTCGCGCGCAGCCTTGTGGCGGAAGATGGCGCCGAACACGCCCTGCCTGGTGCGCACGTGGCGCCCGACCATGACGTTCTCGAGCGCGCTCATTTCCCCGAACAGGCGGATGTTCTGGAAAGTGCGCGCAATGCCGGCCTTGGCCACCGTATGCGGCGCCGAAGGCGAATACGGCTTGCCGGCCAGTTCGAACGTTCCGCTATCCGGTTGGTACAGCCCGGTGATCACGTTGAAGAAGGTGGTCTTGCCGGCCCCGTTCGGGCCGATCAGACCGACAATCTGGCCGCGCTCGATGCGGATGGCGACGTCGGTCAGGGCCTGCAGGCCGCCGAAGCGTTTATTTACGCCTGCAATATTCAACAGGATGTCGCTCATGCCTTGGCCTCCTCTTCGTCCTCGCGCGCCAGGGCCGCGTTCGGGCGCTCCTCCTTGTTCGGCGACGGCCACAGACCGGCCGGACGCACCAGCATGATGCCCACCAGCGCCAGGCCATAGAGCAGCTGGCGCAGCACCTCGGCCTCGATGATCTTCTCGCCGAACAGTGCGACCTGGGCCGGTTCGACCACGTGGCGCAGGATTTCCGGCAAGGCCGCGAGCAGCACGCCGCCCAGCACCACGCCCGGGATGTGGCCGATCCCGCCCAGCACCACCATCGCCAGCACGGCGATCGATTCGGTCAGCGCGAACGATTCCGGCGAGACGAAGCCCTGGAAGGCGGCGAACATGGCGCCGGCCACGCCGCCGAAGGACGCCCCCATCGAGAAGGCCAGCAGCTTGACGTTGCGCGTATTGATGCCCATGGCCTTGGCCGCGATCTCGTCCTCGCGGATCGCCACCCAGGCGCGGCCCAGGCGCGAATGCTGCAGCCGGCTGGTGATGAAGATGGTGGCGATGCACAGGCCGAGGAAGAGGAAGTAGTAAGCATTCACCGACGGGATGCCGTAGCCGCCGATGAAGACGGTCGACTGCGATCCGGCCTCGCCGGCGAGCGAGACGCCGAAGATGCGGATCGGGTCGATCATGTTGATGCCCTGCGGGCCGTTGGTAAAGTTGATCGGCTCGATCAGGTTGTTCATGAAGATGCGGATGATCTCGCCGAAGCCCAGCGTCACGATGGCGAGGTAGTCGCCGCGCAGTTTCAGGGTCGGGGCGCCCAGCAAGGCGCCGAACAGGGCCGCGACCAGGGCCGCGAGCGGCACGATGGCCCACACCGACAAGTGGATGCCCTCCTGCTGGATTTCCGGTCCCAGCACCGCCACCAGCCACTCGCCCAGCACGGGATAGTTGTAGACCACCGACTCGAGCAGGGCCGCGAACTGGGGCGAGGCGAACAGGCCGGTGAGGTAGGCGCCGACGGCGAAGAAGGCGATGTAGCCGAGGTCGAGCAGGCCGGCGAAGCCGACCACGATGTTCAGGCCCAGCGCCAGCATGATGTAGAGCAGCGCCAGGTCGATGATGCGGACCCAGGAGTTGCCGTACTGCGAGGCGAAGAAGGGAAAAGCGATCATCACGGCCAGCAGCAGGACCATGTTGAGGCGGGCCTGACGCGGGTGGTGCTGGAGGTCGAAAGTCAGCAGGGACATGTCGGCTCCTTAGGCGCGGTCGGCGACGCGCTCGCCCATGATGCCGGACGGACGTACGGTCAGCACCAGGATCAGCACCACGAAGGCGAAGATGTCCTGGTAGTGGCTGCCGAGGAAGCCGCCGGTGGCTTCGCCGATGTAGCCGGCGCCCAGCGCTTCGATGATACCCAGCAGCAGGCCGCCGATCATGGCGCCATAGATATTGCCGATCCCGCCCAGCACCGCGGCGCAGAAGGCCTTCAGGCCGGGCAGCACACCCATGGTGAAGGTGACCGAGGCATAGTTCGCGCCCCACATCACGCCGGCCACGGCCGCCAGCGCGGCGCCGATGGCGAAGGTGGCGACGATCACGCGGTTCGAATCCACGCCCATCAGGCCGGCCACGCGGGGGTTCTCGGCCACGGCGCGCATCGCGCGGCCCATCCTTGTGCGTTCGACCAGCAGGACCAGCGCCACCATGGCGAGCGCGGCCAGGGCCAGCAGCAGCACCTGGGTTTGCGAGATCATGGCGCCGCCGATCATGATCGGCTCGGACGAGAGCAGTTGCGGGAAAGGCAGCGGGCTGCGGCCCCAGAACGGCATGGCCATGACGAAGGTTTGGAGCAGGATCGACACGCCGATCGCGGTGATCAGGGGCGCCAGGCGCGGCGCGTTGCGCAGGCGGCGGTAGGCGATGCGTTCGATCAGCACATTCACCAGCATGGTGACGGGAATCGCGCCCAGGATGGCAATCCCCAGCTGCAGGTAGCCCGGCAGGCCGGGGAAGTGCGCGTCGAGCAGCTGCAGGATCGACAGGCCGACCATGGCCCCGATCATCAGGACGTCGCCGTGGGCAAAGTTGATGAGATTGAGCACCCCGTAGACCATCGTGTACCCGAGCGCGACCAGTGCGTACATGCTGCCTAGCACCAGCCCGTTGAGTATCTGCTGGACAAAAGTCTCCATTGTTTCCGCCGCCTCTTTCTTTCGATAACAAAAACGGCACTTCGAGCTTCCCGAAGTGCCGTTGCCTGGCTGACCACTTGTTCACCGCAGCGCAGACCGTCTTCCCTCAGGAAGAACAGTTGCCAAGACAAAAATTCCGAGCGTCGCCATCATAGCGAGCTTTTTGAAAAACGAACAACGGAAAAATGCTTGCGGCGTTTGTTTGTTATCGAAAGAGCAGCAGGATTTACGCGACGTCGGCGCGCACGCCGTCCAGGCCTTTCGGCAGCGGGAAGGTCACGTTCTCCTCCACGCCTTCGAGGGCGCGCACGCTGGCGGCGCCCAGGGTCTTGAGGCGGTCGATGACGGCCTGCACCAGCACCTCGGGCGCCGAGGCGCCGGCGGTGACGCCGATGCGCTTCTTGCCTGCGATCCAGCTCGGTTCGATCTTGTCGGCATCGTCGACCATGTAGGCCGGGGTGCCCATCTTCTCGGCCACTTCGCGCAGGCGGTTCGAGTTCGAGCTGTTCGGGCTGCCGACCACGACCACGACTTCCACCTGGGGCGCCATGAATTTCACGGCTTCCTGGCGGTTGGTGGTGGCGTAGCAGATGTCGCCTTTCTTCGGCTCGATGATGTTCGGGAAGCGCTTTTTCAGGGCGGCGATGATGTCCAGGGTGTCGTCGACCGACAGCGTGGTCTGCGAGACATAGGCGAGCAAATCCGGGTTGGCGACCTGCAGCTTCTCGACATCCTCGACGGTCTCGACCAGGTGCATGCCCTCTTCCGCCTGGCCCATCGTGCCTTCGACTTCCGGGTGGCCCTGGTGGCCGATCATGATGATTTCGGCGCCCTGCTTGCGCATCTTCGACACTTCCACGTGCACCTTGGTGACCAGCGGGCAGGTGGCATCGAAGATCTTCAGGCCGCGCGCCTCGGCTTCGGCGCGCACGGCTTTCGAGACGCCGTGGGCCGAGAACACCAACGTGTTGCCGGCCGGGACGTCGTCCAGTTCCTCGATGAAGATCGCGCCCTTGTTGCGCAGGTCGGCCACGACATAGGCGTTGTGGACGATCTCGTGGCGCACGTAGATCGGCGCGCCGAACTGGCTCAAGGCGCGCTCGACGATCTCGATGGCACGGTCGACGCCGGCGCAGAAGCCGCGCGGCTGGGCAAGCAGAATCTCGTTTTCCATAGCGTGTTCCTTTACAGGACCGAAATCAGTTTCACTTCGAATTGCAGGGCCTGGCCGGCCAGCGGATGGTTGAAATCGAACAGCGCGCTGTTGTCGCGCATTTCCAGCAGCACGCCGGCGAAGCGGCCGCCCTTCGGCGCGTTGAACTCGATCAGTTCGCCCACCTTGTAGTCGGCGTCCGGCACCGAATTTTCTTCCAGCGTGGCCTTCGACACCGGCTGGATCAGCTCGGGATTGCGGTCGCCGAAGGCTTCCTGCGCGCTCAGCTCGAAGGTTTCGTGCGCGCCTTCCGGCAGGCCGAGCAGGCGCTGCTCGAGGAAGGGCGCCAGCTGGCCCTGGCCCAGCAGCAGGGTGGCCGGGGTGCCGTTGAAAGTGGTGATCAGATCGGCACCGCCGGCAATCGCGAGCCGGTAATGCAGGGTCAGGTAGGACGATTCGTTGACGACGGCGGGAGAAGCGTTGGACATGTTCGTTTCGAGTAGCAGGCAGGCCTGTTGCAGGCAAACCGCTATTGTAAGCCACCACCGCCCTTCCCGCCGCCGGCCGCCGCTTTTTTCGGCAGTAGCGGTGCCGCGAGATATCGTTTCGAGTCCGGCTGTCGTGTCGACGCATCGGCATGACGATCAGCAAACGTCCGTATTTCCATGCGCTGGCACCGGACTGCCTGGTGCGCCGGCTGCTATTGTCAGGTTCATTTCCACGTAGAAACTATCTCAACAAGGAGGAAGAATCATGACACCTGGCGAATCGGATCTGGTCTATGCGGGCTTCTGGCAGCGCTTCGGCGCCTCGTTTCTCGACGCCTTGCTGACTTACCTGATCATCGTGCTGCTGCTGGTGGCCGTGTACGGCGTCGCCGATTTCGGTGATTCGGAAGCCTACGCCGGGCCTGCCGGCCTGGCGATCTCGTATTTGCTGCCGCCCTTCCTGATCATGATGTTCTGGGTAAAAAAATCGGCGACACCCGGGAAGATGGCGATTGCCGCCACCATTGTGGATGCGAAAACAGGCGGCAAGCCCAGCACGAAACAATTCGTCATCCGCTACCTCGGCTACGGATTGTCAACCTTGCCCTGTTTCCTGGGCTACCTGTGGGTGGTGTTTGATTCACGCAAACAGGCCTGGCACGACAAACTGGCGGACACGGTCGTCGTACGGCGCAAGGCAGGTTTCTCCGATCAGGTGCGGTTCGAGAAGCCGCTGGGCGAACCGGGCGCCTGAGACGATAACGCTCCGCTTGGCCTGCCGTTGGTCGCGGCAAGTCAACTAAGCGGGGCTGGTGCGAAAAGCGAACGCCGTTGTGCACATGCAAAGGACGGCGGCACCTTCCAGTGCGTTTCACACGCCAGTCCTGCTGCTTCCGAACAAGGCGCGGCAGTTAGCGTACATGCGCGCCAGATCAGAACCATGTTCCCTTGTCCGCCCATAATGCGTGGCGGCGAACCGGCCGCAGCCGGTCGCCCTTTCCTTTACGACAAGGACCACCATGGGAATCAACGACTGGCCGGAACAGGACCGGCCGCGGGAACGGCTGGCGCGCGAAGGCGCTGCCGCATTGTCCAACGCCGAGCTGCTGGCCATCTTCCTGCGCGTGGGCGTGCGCGGACGCAGCGCGGTCGAACTCGGCGGCCATATGCTCGCGCATTTCGGCTCACTGCAGCGCCTGCTGCATGCGACGCCGCAGGAGTTTTCCGAGGTGCACGGCCTGGGCATGGCCAAGTATGCGCAACTGCAGGCCGTCATGGAATTGTCGCGCCGGGCGATCTCGGAACAATTCTTCCGCCAGGCGCTGTGCTCGCCCGACGTGGTGAAAAACTATCTGCGCGCCAAGTTCGGCCTCCAAGCCTACGAGTCGTTCGTGGTGCTGTTCGTCGATGTGAAGAACCGCCTGATCGATGCACAGGAAATGTTTCGCGGCACGCTGACGCACACCAGCGTCTACCCGCGCGAAGTGGTGAAGGCGGCGCTGCGGCGCAACGCCTCGGGCGTCATGCTCGCTCACAACCACCCGTCCGGCGAGTGCGCGCCCAGCGATGCGGACCTCGGCCTCACACGCGCCCTGGCCCAGGCGCTGGCCCTGGTCGACGTGCGCGTGCTCGACCATTTTGTGGTGGCGGGGACACAGGTGCACTCCTTCGCCGAGCATGGCCAACTGTGAAAAAACCTGCAGTTAACTGCGAGAAAACAAGAGGCTAGCCGCCATTTTACAATTGTTAAATTCATGGCGAACTCTAAGATACAATTGTTTTTCGCAAGTGATTGATTCCGTGATGGTTTTCACGCTATACTCTCGTTTTTCCAATCCTGGATATTCTTAAGGAGTGCACTATGGCACGTGTCTGCCAAGTTACCGGCAAGGGAGTGATGGTTGGCAACAACGTCTCCCACGCTAACAACAAAACCAAGCGTCGTTTCCTGCCGAACCTGCAGAACCGCCGCATCTTCGTGGAATCGGAAAACCGCTGGGTCTCCCTGCGTCTGTCCAACGCCGGTCTGCGCGTGATCGACAAGCTCGGCATCGACGCCGTCCTGGCCGACATGCGTGCCCGTGGCGAAAAAGTTTAATTAGGGAGCTATCATGGCAAAAACTGGCCGCGACAAAATCAAGCTGGAATCGACCGCAGGTACCGGTCACTTCTACACCACCACCAAGAACAAGCGCACGATGCCGGCGAAGATGGAAATCACCAAATTCGACCCGAAGGCACGTAAGCACGTGATCTACAAGGAAACCAAGATCAAGTAATCGATCTGGTGCAGTAGACGAAAAGCCGCCCACGCAAGTGCGCGGCTTTTTTATTTGCTCACGCGCGCCAGAGCGCAGCCGACTGGCCCGGAAGACCGGATCACCGGCGGACTTGTCCGCCCGGGTCCACCCGGCAGGGCAAAAAAAGAGCGGGCAATGCCCGCTCTTCTTCATTGCTGCCGATCGCTTTGCGATTATGCCTTGTTGGCACGCTTACGGGCGATCATGCCGGCGCCCAGCATGGCGATGCCGAACAGGGCCAGCGAGCCCGGCTCCGGCACTTCAGCCAGCTTGAACTGGCCGTTGTTCGAGACGAAGAAGTAGTTCGGCGCATTCTTGTAGGCGCCGCCCGAGCAACCTGGGCCCGCGAAGCCGGCGAACTCGCACGCCACTTCGCTGACCAGGCGCGAGGTCGGCTCGCCAACGGTGTTGGCGTTGGTGAACGCGAAGGACAGGATGGCTTCCTTCGACAGGTCCTTGCCGTTGCCGCGGAAGAAGTAACCCTCCTTCAGGCTGCCTGCGTCTGCCTGGGCGATCACGCTGACCTGGCCGTTGTTTACCGGGCTGCCGCTTGCATCGACCAGGCCGCCGCCGCCGGCGAGCACGTTGAACTGGGCGATCAGGTTACCCAGGTCGGCGCCGTAGGTGCCTGCGGTGCTGCCGTACTGGCCATTGGTCGGGTTCTGGTACATGCGGATGGTGCCGCCAGTGAACTTGAAGGCGCCGCTGAAATTGCCCTTGCCGTAGGCTTCGAAGACGGCCGTGATATTGCCGCCTGCGTAGCTGATCGGGAACAGCGCGCCATTGCTGTCGGCCTGCGAAATGTTGAACACAGCGTGCTCGACGAACGAGAACGAGTTCTTGCCGCTCGGCGTCAGCTGGATGAAAGCGTTGCCGTTGATGTCCAGGTACTCGTTGATTTCCTGACCATTGGTGAAACCGCCGCCGTTCGGGTTGAACACCCAGTCGTTCAGGACCACGTTTGCCTGGGCGGCATTGAACGAGAGGGCAAGGGCTGCAGCGCAAGTCAATTTCTTCAGAAATTTCATATTTAGCTCTTTAATGGTGAGAATCGGTTTTTATCAGACCTAGCCAAATAAGCAATTCTTGTGCCAGAACAACGTTTACTATTGGAATCAATTACTTAAAGGAATTCGTCTTGAACGATTGGCAAGGCCTGTAAAAAATTCCGACAGGAATGACTCGCCCTGCATGATGCGCTAGCGCAGCTGCTTCGTCCTGCCGCCCTCTTCCAGTCGCCTTCCGCCCGAAGGCGCAAACAAAAACGGCTCCCGCAGGAGCCGTTTTGTGCATGCCAGGAGTCTTACGCGTAGCTGCGCAGACGCAGCGAGAATTCCTGCAGCGACTTGATGCCCGAGGCTTCGGCACGTGCGCACCAGTCCTGCAGCTGCTGCAGCAGCTGGTCACGGGTCGAGTGCGAGCGCTCCCAGATCGCGCCCAGTTCCACGCGCATCTGGTGCATCGTTTCCAGAGCCTTGCTGTGCTTGAACAGCTCGATCAGCTGCGCCTTTTGCGACAGCTCCAGCTTGCCCGGCTCGCGCTGCAGCAGCTTGCGCGAGGTCTTCAGGAAGCGCGCTTCCAGCTCGGCCTTGTGCTTCAGGTGCTCGAGTTCCTCGCGGAACGCGGCCTTGACCGACTTGGCATATTTCGCCATCACGTCGTAGCGGTTGGTGATCACCGACTGCAGGGTTTCCAGGTCGGCGACGGCCTTGTCCTTGGCCAGCTTCGGCTTCGGCGCCACTTTCTTCACCTTTGCCAGGCCCAGCATTTCCAGGGTACGGATGTAAGCCCAGCCGAGGTCGATTTCATACCACTTGCTCGACAGCTTGGCCGAGGTTGCGTAGGTGTGGTGGTTGTTGTGCAGCTCTTCGCCGCCAATGAGGATACCCCACGGGAAGATGTTGGTCGCCGCATCGTTGCAATCGTAGTTGCGGTAACCCCACCAATGGCCCAGGCCGTTGATGATGCCTGCCGCGGTGATCGGAATCCACATCATCTGGATCGCCCAGATGCTCACGCCGATGACGCCGAACAGGACGAAGTTAATCACCAGCAGCGCCGAGACGCCGGCCGCGCTGTAGGGCGTGTACACATGGCGTTCGATCCAGTCGTCCGGGGTGCCGTGGCCGTATTTCTCCAGGGTTTCCTTGTTCTTGCTCTCGGCGCGATACAGTTCGGCGCCTTCCAGCAGCACTTTCTTGATGCCGCGGGTCTGCGGGCTGTGCGGATCTTCTTCGGTGTCGCACTTGGCGTGGTGCTTGCGGTGGATCGCCGCCCATTCCTTGGTCACCTGGCCGGTGGTCAACCACAGCCAGAAGCGGAAGAAGTGGCTCGGGATCGCATGCAGTTCCAGTGCGCGGTGGGCCTGGTGGCGGTGCAGGTAGATGGTCACACTGGCGATGGTGATGTGGGTCACCACCAGCGTGTACACCACGGCTTCCCAGGCGCTCAGGCCGACGAGGCCGGTGGACATGAATTCCAGCACGGAATGCAGGATATTGCTAAAGGTCATTACTGCTCCAAAGTGAATACATTTTGTCTTGCGCCGTTCTTTCTATGGAACAGTCGCCGGTGGCGGCGCGCGAACGCCGGCCGATCAACCCCGCATTCTACGCACTTCTAATGACACACGGCACGAACAACGCAGATAAATGCGCTTCGATTCGAAATGTGCGACAGGAGGATGCGAAATATGCACTGCGAACGCCTGACAAAGCCTCCACGGCGGCCTGCATCGTCTCGCTGCACGCTCGTCCTGTCTTCGACGAGGCGCCTGCCCTGAAGACTGTGTCAGGCGCGCTAAGGCTGCGGCGCCTGCGGCGGCAGACCGAGCCGGATCGCGCCGGAATGCACCAGCGCATAGATATTCTTGTTGACGTTCGAGATCACGCTGCCGCTGCCCTTCTCCGGATCGATGATCGAGAAACCGAGCTCCAGCTCGTAGCCGTGCGGGCCGAAGGCGTTCAGCTGGACCGAAGGCGCCGGATCGGCGATCACGCGTTCGACCTCGTCGGCCTGGCGCGCCAGCAGGCTCATCACTTCGCTCAGGTCGCTGTCGTAGGCGACCGTGATCTTCGTGCTCAGGCGCACCGCCTTGTTGGTCGTCGCCTGGTTCAGGACCACGCCCGTGATCAGCATTTCGTTCGGCAGCAGGGTTTGCGTGCCGTCCGCCGCCTGCAGCACCGTGGTGCGCGTGTTGATGCGCGCCACCCGGCCGGAATATTTATCCACCGTAATCGGGTCGCCGATCGAGAGGCTGCGCTCGAGCAGGATGAGGAAGCCGGACACATAGTTGCTGGCGATGCGCTGCATGCCGAGACCGAGACCGACACCGAGGGCGCCGCCGAACACCGACAGCACAGTCAGGTCGAGGCCGACCAGCCCCAGGCTGACCAGCACCGACACCAGGATCAGGACCGCACGCCCCAGCCGCGCCAGCACCACGCGCACCGAGGTGTGCATGCCCTCGAGGCGCATCAGGCGCTCTTCCAGCGCGGCGCCGGCCCACAGGGCCAGCATCATCAGGACGACGACGGACACCACGGCCTGCAGGATCGCCAGCAGGGACGCGGATTTCGCGCCGAGCGGCACACTGTGCGTCTCGAGGAACTGAATAATGTCGGGCCATTGCCCGGTTAAATAAAGCGCGACGCCTACCCACACCACCAGGGCCAGCACCTTCTCGAAGGTTTGCAGGGCGGTGCCGAGCTGGCCATGGCGCGCGAACACCCGCCGCAGCAGATAAAAAACCATGCGGATCCAGGCCATCGACGCGAACAGCGGCAGGGCAACCCGCAGCAGGTGCACGTTCTGGTACCGGGCCAGGATGACCATGGCCAGCCAGACGCCAGCCGTGATCAGGAGCGGCGCCAGCACGCGTCCAAAACCCTCGACGCCGATGCGGCGGATCGCCCCGGCGTTATCGCTCTCGTGCAGCCAGCCGCGCCGGATGACGCGCGCCAGCAGCAGGCCGACGGCGACCGCGATCGCGATCGCCAGGGCCTGCCACAGGATGCCCGGATTGCTGATGTCTTCCAGCAGATCCTGCAGCAGGTCGGTCAGCGGCATGTTGCGCACGTCTGGTCTTACTCCGCCTCAGCCTCGGCGGCCTTCGGGGCCTTCGCGGGCATTGCTTTACGCTCCAGTACGGCGGCGAAGAAGCCGTCGGTCTGGTGCTTGTGCGGCAGCAGCTTGAGGTACTTGTCCATCGCGAGGTCGATCTTCTGCTCGGCCAGGACTTTGCTCATCGGCACGAGTTCGAAGTCCGGGTGCGAGGCCAGGAACTGCTCGACGATGAAGTCGTTCTCTTCGTTCAGCAGCGAGCAGGTGGCGTACACCAGGCGGCCGCCGCCCTTGAGCAGGCGTGCGGCGCCGTCCAGGATCGAGGCCTGCTTTTCCTGCATCTCGGCCACGGCGCCTTCGGGCTGGCGCCATTTCACGTCCGGATTGCGGCGCAGCGTGCCCAGGCCCGAGCATGGCGCGTCGACCAGCACGCGGTCGATCTTGCCGGCCAGGCGCTTGATCTTGGCGTCGCGCTCGTGCGCGATCAGGACCGGATGCACGTTCGACAGGCCGCTGCGCGCCAGGCGCGGCTTCAGCTTCGACAGGCGCTTTTCCGACACGTCGAAGGCATACAGGCGGCCGGTGTTGCGCATGGTCGCGCCCAGGGCCAGGGTCTTGCCGCCGGCGCCGGCGCAGAAGTCGACCACCATCTCGCCGCGGCGCGCGGCCAGGATCTGGGCCAGCACCTGGCTGCCCTCGTCCTGCACCTCGATCGCGCCTTCCTTGAACAGCGGCAGGCCCTGCAGGTTCGGCTTTTTCTTCACGCGCAGGCCCAGCGGCGAGTACGGCGTCGGCTCGGCGATGATCGGCGCTTCGGCCAGCTTGGCGATGACCTCGTCACGGTTGGCCTTGATGGCGTTCACGCGCAGGTCCAGCGGCGCCGGCGTGTTCAGCACGGCGGCCAGGTCCTGGGCTTCCTGCTCGCCGAACTGGGCGACCAGCTTGTCGTACAGCCACTGCGGCATGTTGGCGCGCGCCAGTGGCGGCAGCAGGCTGCGGTCGATTTCCTTGATGCGGGTGAGGAAGGCGGTTTCGTCTTCCGTCAGGCCGCCCAGGGCGTCGATGCCGACGGTTTCCGACAGGCCCAGCAGGGCCAGGCGACGCATCGACGGGGTGCCGCCGGTGCCGCCGAAATCGGTGAAGAAGGTCTTGTTGCGCAGCACGGCATACACCGCTTCGGCGATCACGCCGCGTTCGCGCGGACCGAGGCGCTGGTGGTCCTTGAAGTAGCGCGACAGGGTAACGTCGGCCGGGGCCGTAAAGCGCAAGATCTCGCGCAGCACTTCTTCAGTGCTGCCGAGAATTGCTGGTGGCAATCTCATGAAATTCCTTGATTAGATACTGTATTGATTCAGGCGAACTGCGCGATGCGCACGTCGCCTTGCTCGATGCTCAACCTGTCTTCGACGAACAGGCGCACCGCGTAGGGATAGAGTTTGTGTTCCTCGGCCAGCACGCGCGCGGCCAGGGTTTCCTCGGTGTCGCCGGGCAGCACGGGAACGCGCGCCTGGGCGACCATCGGGCCGTGGTCCAGCTCGGCGGTCACGAAGTGCACCGTCGCGCCGTGCTCGGGCACGCGCGCCTCCAGGGCCTTCCTGTGCGTGTCCAGGCCCGGGAAGGCCGGCAACAGCGAAGGATGGATGTTCAGCATACGCCCCTCGTAATGCGCGACGAAGGGCGCCGTCAGGATGCGCATGAATCCTGCCAGCACGACCAGGTCGGGCGAAAAACGGTCGATCTCGCGCTGCAGGGCAGCGTCGAAACTGGCGCGGTCCGGATACGCCTTGCTCGGCACCACGGCGGTCGGGATCCCGTGCGCCTCGGCGAAGGCCAGCCCTTTCGCGTCAGGCTTGTTGCTGATCACCGCCGCCACGCGCGCCGGCCAGCCCTCGGCCTGCGCCGCACGCACGACCGCTTCCATGTTGCTGCCGCGGCCGGAAATGAGGATCACGATGTTTTTCATAGCGCGCATTGTACCGTATGGCCAACGCCCAACTGTGGTATGGCAACGCCAGGATGGGCTTAAAGCGTCTAACAAAACCTTCAGGGCAAGGCGCAGCGTCGAAGACAGTACGCCTGTACGGCGAGACGATGCAACGCAGCCATGGAGGTTTTGTTAGACGCTTGCAGGCGCTTTTCTTCTACTCGAAGGAATAGAATACCCGGAAAGGCACGCGCTTTTCAGCCCAGAATTCGGCCGCGTCGCGGAACACGTCGAGCAGGGTCTCGCGCGCTTCCTTGTCGAATTTCTGGGTGTTCGGCAGTTGCTCCAGCACGACGAGGAAGCCGGGCTGGGGCCCCGCCTGGAATACCGTCTCCGTCAGGCAGGTGCGCAGGGCGTCGAAGTTCTTGCTGCAGGGCTTGGTGAAGTAGAAGTTTTCGCCGATGCGGGCGCACACCTGTTGCTTGGTCAGCGTGTTGGCGCAATGCGCGTACAGGAAATGGTGGCCCATGCGCGCCGCTTCTTCCTGCAGTTCCGGCACCCGATAGGCCCGAATCGACTGCACAAGATTGGACGGCACTCTCATCAACAAACTCATTTTTCCCTCAAGTCGACCTGGTGGTGTGGTTCGAATCGCCGGGGCTCGCTCACCATGCGCACCCGGGCGGCAACGCTGTTCTCCTAAATCGTTTCCACGCGCCAATAAACCCTAATTTGTGTAAGGGTAACGTTTTGTAGTTTCCGAAGCAACCCGAATGTGACTTTACAGCCCAAAACTGAAAAAATCCGCCGCTTTTTCACTCGAATCCGCACTTTTTGGCGTGTTTTGCCATTCTGGCCGCCCTCTCCCGCTCTGCGCGCCGCTGTTACATTTTGTTGCCACGTAGATCGATTTGATGAGCCAGACAGGATTAACATACAAGCGTGGATGAAAACGATCCAGTCCCGCCAACAGCACCGAACGAACGAGGTTCACCATGAACATGAAAACCAAACTGTTGATTTCCGCCCTGGGCTTGTCGGCGCTGCCGCTGGCCCAGGCTGCCGAATTCGAAGACTTCGGACGCGTGGTGCGCGTGCAGCCGCGCGTCGAGCAGATCCGCCAGCCGCGCCAGGAATGCCGCACCGAATACGTGCAGGTGCCGGTGCAGCAGCAGCGCGGCAGCGGCGGCTCGGTGGTCGGCGGCATCGCCGGCGCCCTGCTGGGCAGCCAGGTCGGCAGCGGCAACGGTAAGGTGGCGGCGGCCGCCGCCGGCGCCATTGCCGGCGCCATGGTCGGCGACCGCGTCGAGAACAACGGCCGCAACTACGACCAGGGCGTGCAGGAACAGGCCGTGCGCCAGTGCCGCACCATCGACTCCTACGAGTCGCGCACCACCGGCTACGACGTGACCTACGAATACCGCGGCCAGACCCAGACCGCCTTCATGAGCCGCGACCCCGGCAACCGCGTCCGCCTGCGCGTGTCGGTCCAGCCCGACGACCAGTATTAAGAAAAAGACCCGAGACTCAAAAGGGCCTCGGCAAACCGTAGCGAGCGGAAGTAATGTTGGCCGAGAAGCGCAGCTGTACTTACGGTACAGCGAGCATCGCAGGCCGACAGTACGACGCGCAGTAGGTTTGCCGAGGTCCCACCACAGTTGCCATCGGGGCGGGGAACGCCCCCTCCTTCTCCGCCCCGACCTCATTCCCGTTGCGCTTGCGCAGCGGGAACCCCACCCCGATAATAGGACGATTCAACAGGTCGCCCTATGCTCATCAAACGTAAATCCATCGAACAAGCCGAATCCTCGCGCCGTCCCGCGCGCAAACCGAAATTCGCGCCGGTGACGCTGTCCGAACAGGACGGCGTGCGCTATCTCCACTTCGGCACCGAATGGGTGCAAGGCGCCATGCGCATCCGTAAACCCGACTGGCCGGAACTCGAATACGCCCAGCAGATGATGGCGTGGATGCTGTTCATCGAGTCGCCGCGCCGCATCGCCCAGCTCGGCCTGGGGGCGGCCACGCTCACCAAGTACTGCTACCGCCAGTTTCCGGAAGCGCAGGTCACCGCCGTGGAACTGAATCCCTCGGTGATCGCCATCTGCAATTCCATGTTCAAGCTGCCGCCCGAGGACGAGCGCCTGAACGTGCTCGAGATGGACGCGATGGATTTCGTGGAAGATCCCGACAACCACGGCGCCTTCGACGTGCTGCAGTGCGACCTGTACGACGCCACGGCCAAGGGCCCGGTGCTCGACACGCCCGAGTTCTACTCCGCCTGCAACGATTGCCTGGCGCCGCATGGCATCATGACGGTCAACCTGTTCGGCGACCATCCGAGCTTCAACAAGAATCTCAAGGCAATGAAGTTCGCCTTCGACCACGTGATCTGCCTGCCCGAGGTCCACGACGGCAATGTGGTCGCGCTGTGCTTCAAGACCCGGCCCCAGCTCGACAGCGCCGCGCTGGCCGCCCGCGCGGCGCAGATCGTGGCCGCCACCAAGCTGCCCGCGAAGTCCTGGCTCAAGGGTATCGAAGCGGGTATCGAGGCTGCGCGCTGACCAGCGCTTTTTGATGAGGGAATCATGACCGCCAACGCACCGCAGACGACTTCCCTCCCCCGCACGCCCCAGCGGCCGCGGCGCCTCGACTTGCAGGCGATCTTTTCCTGGCTGCTGGCCGACGGCATCGTCGAGAAAGACAAGGTCAAGGGCGACTATGCCCAGGCCCAGGGCATCCTGAAAAATGCCGCCGGTTCGATGCATCCGCTGACCGCCGTGGCGCAGTGCAAGCTGGTCTCGCACCAGCCGCCGCACCGCCTGCTGACGCTCGACGTGCTGTCCGAGTGGTGCGCGGCCAAGGTCGGCCTGCCCTTCATCCGCATCGACCCGCTGAAAATCGACTTCACCCGGGTGGCCGACGTCATGTCGGCCAGCTACGCGGCGCGCTTCAACATCCTGCCGGTCGACATCAGCGCGACCACGCTCACGGTGGCCACCGCCGACCCGTTCGCGACGGAATGGGAAAGCGAGATCGCCAAGGTCTCGCGCCGCCGCGTCGAACTGGTGCTGGCCAATCCGCTCGACATCGCCCAGTACATCTCGCAGTTCTTCAGCCTGGCGAAATCGATCCGCGACGCCAGCAAGACCAATGCGCAGGACGTCGCGCTGCGCAACAACTTCGAACAACTCGTCGAGCTGGGCAAGGCGAACAAACAGTTCGACGCCAACGACCAGCACATCGTCAACATCGTCGACTGGCTGTGGAGCTACGCCTTCGAACAGCGCGCCTCCGACATCCACCTCGAACCGAAGCGCGAATTCGCCGTCATCCGCTTTCGCATCGACGGGGTGCTGCACCAGGTCTACCAGGTGCCCGCCGCGGTCATGCTGGCGATGACGGCGCGCATCAAACTGCTGGGGCGCATGGACGTGATCGAGAAGCGCCGCCCACAGGATGGCCGCATCAAGACGCGCACCAATACCGGCCAGGAAGTCGAACTGCGCCTGTCGACCATGCCGACCGCCTTCGGCGAAAAGCTGGTGATGCGTATCTTCGACCCCGAAGTGGTGGTCAAGACCCTGCCCGAGCTGGGCTTTCCGGCGGAGGATGCACGGCGCTGGGATGCGCTCACCAGCCGCCCACACGGCATCATCCTGGTGACCGGACCGACCGGCTCGGGCAAGACCACCACGCTCTACACGACCCTGAAGGCGCTGGCGACCAACGAGGTCAACGTCTGCACCGTGGAAGACCCGATCGAGATGGTCGAGGCTTCCTTCAACCAGATGCAGGTACAACCCGGCATCGACCTGTCGTTTGCCGACGGCGTGCGCGCCCTGATGCGCCAGGACCCGGACATCATCATGGTCGGCGAGATCCGCGATCTTGCCACCGCCGAGATGGCGATCCAGGCCGCCCTGACCGGCCACCTGGTGCTCTCGACCCTGCACACCAACGACGCGCCCTCGGCCATCATGCGCCTGCTGGAACTGGGCGTGCCCGACTACCTGCTGGAAGCGACCCTGATCGGCGTGATGGCCCAGCGCCTGGTGCGCACCCTGTGCCCCGACTGCAAGGCGCCGGATGGCGAGCTGAGCGACGACGTCTGGCAAAGCATCGGCGGCGCCTGGAACCTTCCCAAGCCGGCGACGGTCTATCGTCCGATCGGTTGCCCCGAGTGCCGGCAAACGGGCTACCGCGGACGCACCGGGCTGTACGAGTTGCTGACCGTGTCGGAAGCCTTCACCCAACTGATCGGCGCCTCGGCCGATTTGCAGGCGTTGCGCCAGCAAAGCGTTCAGGATGGCATGAAGCCGCTGCGCATCGCCGGGGCGATGAAGATCGCGGAAGGCGTGACGACGGCGGAAGAAGTGTTGAAAGTGACCTCGGCGCTGTCGCCTGCAACCTGATGCACGTTACCTCTAGCGCAAACGCAAATCGCCGGCTATAATGCTGCCTCTTTCGGGTCGTTAGCTCAGCTGGTAGAGCAGCGGACTTTTAATCCGTTGGTCGCAGGTTCGAATCCCGCACGGCCTACCACGAATTTGGTTGTAGCAATGAAGGCATCATGAGAAATCATGATGCCTTTTTTGTTTTTGGGAATAACGAACGGGAGCACGGATGCTCAATATGCTTCCTGTGTAACACGCCTCGATGGCACAAATGCCCTCACTCGAAAAAATCAACAATTCTGTCGATCTCACGCTTAGTCCACCGAATACCGTTTTCATGGATCTCTTCTACACCTCTTCCCAGCTCGTGCGCTTTTTTCCCGGCTGTAGAGGCGACTTGCTTACCAGACGCAGCAACCGCGCTATATGCATCACTTGCCTTGGCAACAGCCTTGCCAGCGCTATCCTTCACTGTTTTAATCGCCTCACTCGCGCTCCGCTGAACCGCATCTGTAGCACGTCCAACCATGGCAGCGGTACCATCAACGACCTTTGTAGCCCTTTCCCTCCCTGCCTGGGCTACTGACCTCGCTACACCATTAACAGCCCCAACCTTGTTCTGAATCCAGTTTCCACCCTCAGCCCAAATACTAATACTCGATTCGTCCAGGCCGCGTGGTCGAAAATAGGTAAAAGGCTCGATATTTCCCATGAAATCGACTTTGGAGTCATGCACATAGTGCGAAAAAAAATCCATCGTACTTTGTGTCGAATTCGCATCCCACGCGGCAAGCTGCCAATCCTTAATCTCGAGATATTGTGCAAATCCCCTGGCAGTACTTTCCTCCAGCCGTAACCACTCGCCAGCCTTTACTAATGTCCGGTAGAGCTTTACCTCGAAGGCCATCCCTTTGGATCCAAAGATATATTTGAGCTTATTCGCGTCCCTTCTACGCTCGCCAACGCTCTTTATTCCTTTCCGATGCATCGTACCGTGAGCACTGTAATAGAGCCTCAGATGTTCCTTTATTTGCTCTTCAATCGTCGCACCGGTGCCAGAGCACGCAGCCATGTATGAACGATAAGCTTTTTCTGTTTCAGGTCGGCACTCGAAGCGATCTGCGAAGATTGGAAATGCGCGCTTCCTGATCTCGTCATAATTTAGCATTCTTGCGCCGTGCAGCACTGCTTCTTTCATCATGTCGCGCATTGGTATACGCGCATAATTATTATCCACCCCCTGTTCACGTGGTTCATACCCACCTCCGACATCGGAATGCACGCCCGGATACACCTTTTCAATCCAGTTGCCGGCAAGCTTACCATTCTTCTGAATCAAATCCACAGGGAAGGAAAAACGCAACTCATGGGCGGCAATGAAGTGTGCACACCGCTCAACCAGTCTTGAAACGATGAGCTCCCGCTCAGTAAAGGGTGTCCGTGCATTTTGCGCCGGAACGCCAAACGAAGCTACGGTATCGAATACGCCCATAAAATTAATACGAGCCGGAAACCCCTGATAAATCAAGGACTCATTGCTTAACTCACATTTTTTTATGAACAGATTTGAGAACGCACGTGCAAGTGCTGCTCCTCGAGAAAAACCGAAAATCGACAAATTGACGACCTTGACAAGCCGGTGTCTTGCCAAAGCGGCATTCAACTCTCCGAAACTTTTCTGCTTATTCTCATCAGCATACTTTGCAACACGACCGCCAAGCAACGATGCATTAGCAATTAACGCCGTGCGCAGCTGTTCGTTGACCATGTCGCCTGCATACTCCATTCGTCGACTTCCTCCGGCACCAGAGCCAGCTCCAGGAAATCCGTCCTCAACCCACGCCGATGCCGCAGCCATCCGGTCTGCAGCCCTGCCGTTGAACGTTGTTCCCACGCCTGCGACATAAATTGGATAACTCGTGCTGCTCCTATCGGACTGAGCCGCCAGTTTCGCTGCAAAATACATGCGCGCAACATTGCTCCATTTTTTGCTTGCGCCATCGATATGATCATTATTTCCGGTGCCATCGAAGAAAATGGCGACATGAATTACGTCCCTGCAGTCCTGATACGGTTTCGGGGCTTCATCGGGCACGTCGCGGTTCGCAGAGCAACATGCTTGCACACGTTCACTTGCCATGCTTCCTCTCCCACTCCTCAATTATTTGTCTGCCGCGGACGGTCTGCAACTCATCCTTACTCCCCTTACTAAGTTTGATCTCAACCGTGTTGTCATCATAGATATGCAGGGCCAGCCACTTAATATCCTTGGGTATGGCATCCAGCGTAGGAATGTTTTTTGCACTAACGAGCTCGCCGTTTCCTGCAGCCCTTTCTGGACCACCTAGACGCCACTTGACAAGTTGCGCCCCCAAAGTTATGGGCTGCATTATCATTACTGCGTTAGAGCCGTAAAAAGAATGCTCCATTGCTCCCATAAAATCAGTGCCATTCATGTTCACATCGTAGATGGGGCGATCGAGATAGCTAAACAATGATATATTGAGAAATATTTTCATAGGCTTTGCTTCGCAAGCTGCAACAAATAAAGGCGAAAATCCAAGAAGTTGCAAATATTTTCTTCGAGAGATCGGCTTAACCATATTGACTACTCCACGCGCTTATGCTTGACACATGCGGTCAAGGAAGCAACTCGAGTGCATCGTGAAATGACAGTTGACTTGCTTTCACTTTAGCTAAGAGATCGGCAATATACCGGTCCTCGGAAAGTCGCTCTTTATAAATTAATTCCACACAAACATAATTGACCAAATCGCGCATCGAGACGAGTCCAATATCGCGAGCTTTGGCCAGAGCGCCACGAACGATGTGATATCGCTCTGACGGCGAAAAATCGTTGATGAGGGCAGACTGATTCAAAGAAAGGTAATACAACAAATGATCGGGCACACTAGCCTCGACTAAATCATCGACTTGCTGCTGGTCTAATTCAAGAGAGTGTGCTGCCGCTAGGTCGGGTGATGATCTAACGGCAAACGAATGAATTCCCCCATTTCTATCCCAATACCACCACTTTGCGATGCCGTCAGCTAACATGGTTTGTTGCCCTCGGTCCAGCACTGGTCCAGGGACATGGAGTGTTTGGTCGTCAGCCTGACCCATTAGTGTTCCAAGCACCGCCGAGTCCCAAAAGGCAAAGAACATTGTGTCCCCATCTGGTAACGAAATCTGCGTGCAATTGGCAAGTTGAGTAAAGAGCGTATCGAAGGTTTTACAGGTCGCGATGATCGAGACGCAAGGGGTTGACGCTCCATGCAGACGAATCCACACCCAGCCACTATCAACATTGTCTGGCGAGCAGAGCTCTACGAGATGAGGGCACAGTTGAGCGAGTGGACTATCCAAGGGAGCGTCCAGCAAACAACGTATCTGGCGCGGACCTGCCCCCAACAAATCAGGAAGCTTTTCGCATTGGGCATTGTCGACAATTGCATACCATTTGAGCGATGGATCCTCGCGGGCCATGTTTTGAAAAACTTCGAAATCCAGGTTCATGCGTGCCACCTACGCTCCTTTATTGATGAAGGCTGACCTTTGCAGCGCGCGCTTAGCAAGACACTCCACGCAAACGGATTGCGGCAATATCGGCAACTTGTAGCTCAATTGTTGCGGCGGCAAAAAACTCTTCTTCCCCGCCCGCACCACAATCCTCCCCGGACACTGCACCGTAATATTCCCGCCCTCAATCGTGATATTCGCCCCGCCCGCGGTCGACAAACTGATCTTCTTCGCCGCCGCCCAATCGATATGCGCATTCGCGGAGATCACATTCACCTCATCCCGCGCCTGCACCTTCAGCTCGTCGCCCTGGGCCTGCACATCGATGTCATCCTTCGCCGCGATCAGCTGCAGACCAAGGCCACCTTCCCCAGCTTTCACCGCCCCGCCCAGCACGCCGATCGCCTGTCCGGTATGCCACCGCATCTGCCCACCGGTAACGAACTGGGTATCCAGCCCGCTCATCAAGGTCACCGTCTCGCCATTCGCCAATTGCAAGCTCTGCCCGGCATCTGCGCCGAAACCGTCCTTGGCCGCGATGGCGATCACGGGGTCAACCAGATGCGGCACCTTGCCCTCTCCCGCCGCGACATTGCGTGCACCGGCATCAGCCAGCGCCGCATCGAGCGCATCCTTGCCGACCATGCCCGACAGGGAGGTGAGCACCGCCTTCAGCGGCGCCGATTGCTCGTCCAGCACGCTCGCGTTCGCCTTGGCAGCGCCTACATGCGCCGCCAGCGCCGCCGTCTGATGCGTCGCGGCAGCAGCGCTGAAGGTCTCCGCCATCTTCGTTGCCTGTCGCAACATGGCGATGCCCGCAGCGTTCTCGCCTATGGGGTCGCGGGCCGCCGCCGCGTGATTGAGCGGGTAGCTCGACACCAGCAGCCCCGCGCCCGCCCGCACGGCGCCATAGGCATCGGTGCGCAGTTCAGCCCCAAGACCGCGAAAACTGCCCCGGTAGTTGTCGGCGGCGTGGATCAGATGTCCAAGGTTCAGTTCGCTTGTGGCATAGGTGCTGCGAAGCTGCACCCGCCCCTGTCCGTCGGTGTCGTCGAACAGCAGCTGGTTGTAGCCGCTGCCGCCGAATTCCTTGCTGCGTATGCCCCATTGCGCGGCCGCATTGCGGTGGCCGGCGCTGTCAAACGAGGCGCCGTGCCATACCGGGCTGTTGCCGCCGGCGAGATTCCCTTGCGCCGACGGACCGTGGTCGTGCGCCGTCTTGAAGCAGTCCACGTTGTCCGAACCATGTCGCTGTCCGCCGGGCGTCGGCGCAATGCCGCCCTCGCCCTGTCCGTTGTACAGCGCGCCCACGATGATCGGCCGGTCGATGTCGTTTTCCAGGAACTGCACCAGCACTTCCTGGCCGATGCGCGGGAGGAACTGGCTGCCCATGCCGCCGCCGGCCGAGCGTTGCGCCACGCGCACCCAGCAGCTCGCGTCGCCACTGTCCTGCCAGTGGAAACGGATGCGTACACGGCCCAGGCGGTCGCAATAGAGTTCGTCGGCGCCGTCTGGGCAGTCGCTGCCGTCGGCGCCGATGACGATGGCGCTCTGCGCGCCATGGGCGGTCGGCTTCGGATGGTCGGGCAGTTGCGGACGCCAGGGCAGGTCGGCGGGAATCGCCTCGAACCAGTTCGCATAGCCGGTCTCGCGCGCCTGGGCGATCGCCAGGTGGAAGTCCTGCGGCCATGCAGGCGTGGCGATTTCCTCGAGCAGCTCGGGGATCGGGCCGAAGAGTTCGGCCAGGGCGTGTTGGGCCGGCGCCGGCATGTTGTTGACGCCCACGCTCAGCACCCGCGTGAGGACGAAGGCCGGGCTGTCGCCGAGCTGGCGCAGCGGCGCGTCGCGCACCGCCAGCCGGGTTCCCGCGCGCAGCGTACGCACGGTCGAGCGGCCCTGCCACAACTGGGCGCGCGCCTCTCCTCCCTGCATCTGCAGGTCGGCATAGCGGCGGGCCTGCTCGCGGTTGGCATAGGCGTATTGCCCGGGCACGTCGAAGGCCTCGCGCGGCGGCAGATTGGGGCCATCGTCCAGGCGCGAGGGCGAGCTGCCAGCGACGATCTGCCTGGCCTTGTAATCGTAGCTCAGCACTGTAGTGAGCGAAGCCTGCAGGCAGCGCCGTGCGCTCAAGGCTTGCACCGTATCGTCCTGTTCGACCGAACGTGCGCCATGGAAGCGCACACCGCCGGATGCGGCGCTGCTGGCATCGTCCGGCGCCGCGCATGCGCGGCTGCTGTCGGCAAACAGCACCAGCCCCGGACCGTCCGCATCCTGCTCGAAGCGCCAGCACAGGCCCTCCTCGGCCAGGAGGCGTGAAACGAAATCGAGATCGGTCTCGCGGTACTGGCAACAGTAGCTGCGCGGCAGCGCGCCGTTCATGAACGGGCTGGCTTCCTCGCTCCAGCGCCAGCGCGCCAGCGGCAGGTAGGGGGCGAAGACGGCATCGACGATGTCGATCACGCGCTTGTCCTGCCATACGCGGCTGTTGCGCACTTGGCCCAGGCGCCAGAGCCAGGGCGAGATCCGGATCCGGTAACGCGCCAGGCCGCCATCGCTGCCCAGCATCGCCACCTCGCTGATCTCGCCGGCGAAGCGCTCGCGCCTGCCGTCGGCCAGGCAGACTTCGAGCGCGGCCGGCTCGCCCAGCAATGCGTCGAGCGCGACATGGGCGCTGGTCGACAGGACGATGACATCGCGCACGCCGATCTCCTGCACGGCATCGCTGGCGGCGAAGGCCTCGACCAGCAGGCTTCCCTGGACCGGCCCGGCGCGCCCCGCATCGATCACGAGTTCGACCAGCCGGCTTGCGCTTGAAAACTCCGCCAGGGCGGCGGTGATCTGCTGTGACAAGCTGATGCTCATGAGCCGATGCGCTCCTCAGGAATAGTGGATAGTGCTGAAAGGCATCTGCCATGATGCCGCGCGGCGCGAACGGTATCTTGCGCGTCGTCATCATTGCGCCAGCTCATGCACGGTTCGGCTCGCGCGACCAGCTTCTTATCTGAAGTAAATGATTTCTAGACAGAAAGAACACGACTCCACTAGACTGGATGCTGTCGTTTCGACATCACCCCTTTTTAATCGAGGAATCCATGAACGCTCTTGCCTGGCAACTGCGCCTCCTGATCGGCATACTCATGCTGGCGTGTAGCCTGCCCGGATGGGCTGGCGATGAGACGGCGAACGCGCCGGACGCCATTGGGCCCTCGAACTACGTCGGCAAGACACTCGACGGCGCCGAAGTGCTGCTGTCGCAACACAAGGGCAAGGTGGTGGTCGTCTCCTTCTGGGCGACCTGGTGCCCGTATTGCCTGAAGGAGCTGCCGATCCTGAACGGCCTGCAAAAGTTGGCGGGCAAGGAGCAGATGTACGTGGTCGCGGTGAACACGGAGGAACGCGCGGTGTTCAGGAAGGTCGTGCGCGCCCTCGACAAGATGGACCTGTCGTTTGCCTACGATCCCGACAAGCGGGCCCAGAAAGCCTACAAGGTCAACGGCATCCCGCACATGCTGATCATCGACCGCGACGGCAATGTCATCCAGACCTACCGCGGCTATGACGAGTCCGCCCTGGACGGCATCGTCGCCGAGATCAACAAGGCCCTGGCCACACCGGCGTCGAAGCCGGACGCCCAGGCCGGCGCGGCGCCGGCATCCACCTGACGCGTCCCCTGGAGCGCAGGCCCGTCTGCCGAGCGCGGTTTTCCATGCGATGATGCTAAAGTGTTCACAAGTGTGAACAAAAGGTCCATCGTGAAAGCGCTCCACAAACTCAGTTCCGTCGGCTACGTCCTCGCTGCATTGCTCTTCTTCACCTGCGGTTTCGCACTCATCGTGCTGGCCGGGATCGAGATCTGGTCGGCCCTGCGGCCCGGCGACGAGCAGTCGGTGCAGGAGCGCTTCCAGCTCATCCTCGAATGCGTGGGCTTGCTGACCATCGCCGTCGCGGCGCTGGAACTGGGGCAGACCGTGCTCGAGGAAGAAGTCCAGCGCACCGTGCACACCAGCGCGCCGACCCGCGTGCGGCGCTTCCTGTCGCGCTTCCTGATCGTGGTCGTGGTGTCGCTCGCGGTCGAGTGCCTGATCGGCGTGTTCCAGTTCCTGCACACCAAGCCCGAGCTGCTGCCGCATGTCGCCTCGATCGGGATCGCGGCGGCCATCCTGCTGGCGGCCTGGGGCGTGTTCATCCGCCAGAACGTGGACGCCGAAAAGCTCGAACCCCAGGCGATGCACGAGGCCCAGGAAGAGGACAAGGACGTCGAGACCTGAGCCGTTCCCGCTATCTCGAAGCGCGTGTAAAGCGCAGCGGCACCAGGCGCCGCATCGGCGCGCCGAGCGCCTCGCGGAAACGCGGGCTGTGCAGGCAGATGCCGCCGGCCAACCCCACCAGGCAGCCGAGCAGGGTGTCGACGAAACGTGCGCCGATCAGGGCGCCGGCCGAGCCGTGGCCGAGCACGGCCGCCTCGGCCAGCAGGATGGTGAGCGGCGTGATGAACACGGCCGCAAGCGCATAGTGGCGCACGATGGTCGATTCGATGAGGAAGGTGAGCGTCATCATCAGCAGCGCGATGCTCCAGTATTCCAGCGGCAGCAGCAACAATCCCCAGGCCAGCAGCAGGCCGACCGCGGTGCCGATGGTACGGTGCAGCTGCCGGCTCCACACGGCGCGCAGCGAGGCGCCCTGGATCACCGCCAGGCAGCTCACCGGCACCCAGTAGGGCTTTTCCAGCTGCAGCAGCTGGGCCACGGCCAGGGCCAGTCCGACGAAGACGCCGATGACCACCGAATCGAAGACCACGAAATCGAAGGTGGCCGCGGGCAGCGGCGCGATCGGCATCGGCGCGCGCCGGTGCAGCATGTATAAACTGTAGAAAAAGGCGATCAGGCAGGCCAGCAAGGCGCCCAGGAAGATCAGGCCCACCCGCAGCGGCAGCTCGGCCAGCGGCGCCGGCGAATAGGCGCCGATCGAGGCGGCCATCACGAAGAACAGGCTGCCCGGCGGCGGCACCCGGTAGAAGCGGCAGATCATCGTCACCAGGATGCTGGTGAAGACCAGCGCCGGCATCATCAGGGCCGGCACGAAATGGCTCATCACCCCGAGCGTGTAGCAGGCCGTCAGGCCGAAGGCGGCGGCCATCATGACCACCATGCGGTGCGACATCGGCGTATTCGGCAGGTAGATGAAGACCAGGCCGCCCAGGGACGACACCAGTCCGTAATCCATGCGCCCGCTCCAGGCGCCGGCCAGGAGCGGCAGGCCGGACGCCAGCGCGGCGGCAAAGGGCATCTGCCAGACACGGTCGCTGGCCTGGATGGTGGTCAATCCGCGCAGCTCGTCCTCCAGCAGCGTGCGCAGCCTGGCGCGTTGGGGCGGTCTCGTCATGGTGTGGTCATTGTGGCACGTCTGGCGCGGGCGGGACGCACGGCCTCTGCCATCGAAAACGGGGGCGTATATTGCGTTCCCACAAGACTGTGCAGGAAACACTTGGAATATCGCCAGAGTCCGGCTATAATCTTGCCTTCTTCGGGTCGTTAGCTCAGCTGGTAGAGCAGCGGACTTTTAATCCGTTGGTCGCAGGTTCGAATCCCGCACGGCCTACCAAAGATTCAACAACAACGCCAACCTTCGGGTTGGCGTTGTTGTTTCCATTTCCGGTTTCGCTGCCGGCAGCCTTATGCCCCAGACCATCCTCGTTCCCGTCCACCACGAACTGCTCATCAAGAAGAGCCGCTTCATCGCCTGCGTGCAGCCGATGGCGGACCGTGCCGGCGCCCAGCAGGTGGTGGCCAGCCTGCGCGCCCAGCACCCGACCGCCGCCCATGTCTGCTGGGCCCTGTTGGCCGGCGGCCAGTCGGCCGCGGTCGACGACGGCGAACCGAGCGGCACGGCCGGCCGGCCGATGCTCGACGTGCTGCGCCACCAGGACCTGGAAGGCGTGCTGGCTACCGTGGTGCGCTACTTCGGCGGCGTGAAACTCGGCGCCGGCGGCCTGGTCCGCGCCTACACCGACAGCGTCGCCCAGGCCCTGCTGCAGGCGGAAAAGGTGGCGATCGTGCGCAAGGCCATCCTGCGCTGCAGCGCGCCCTACCCGCTCGAAGGCCTGGTGCGGCGCGAGATCGAGGCAGCCGGCGCCGTCCTGCTGGACGTGAGCCACAGCGACGAGGTCAGCTTCGCGTTCAGCCTGCCCGAACAGGCGGCGGCCGCCTTCACCGCGCGCCTGAACGAAGCCGGCCACGGACGCATCGGCTGGCCGCGCGAGGAAGAGTGAACGGCAGGCCTGAAGGGCGCAGTCCGCGCCCACATCATCGCATCGCATACCAGACATCACGACACGAAAGCGGACCGCGCGCCAGCGAGCCGCTATAGTGGCCGACCACCTTCGACCGCATGCGGCGTGTCGCGGGCAACCACGCATTTGTAAAGACACCATATTTTGATCAAGAAGAGCCTGTTCCCACTGGCCCTGGGCGGATTCGGCATTGGCATGACCGAATTCGTCATGATGGGCATCCTCCCCGACATCGCCACCGGTCTCGACATCACCATTCCCCAGGCCGGCTACCTGATTTCCGCCTATGCGCTGGGCGTCGTGGTCGGCGCGCCGACCCTGGTCGCGCTGATGGCCGGCCGTCCGCCGCGCAGCGTGCTGATCTGGTTCATGCTGATGTTCGCCGCCTTCAACGCCCTGTCGGCGCTGGCGCCGAATTTCGCCATGATGATGGCGTCGCGCTTCATGGCCGGCCTGCCGCACGGCGCCTTCTTCGGCGTCGGCGCCGTCGTCGCGAGCCGCCTGGCCGACCCCGGCAAGGTCGCCGCCGCGCTGGCCACCATGTTCACCGGCCTGACCCTGGCCAATGTGCTGGGCGTGCCCTTCGGCACCTGGCTCGGCCACAACCTGAGCTGGCGCCTGGTGTTCCTGATCGTCGCCGCGATCGGCCTGGCCACCGCCCTCAGCCTGAAGCAGCTCGTGCCCTTCTTCGAGGCGACCCCAAGCGCAGGCTTGAGGAAGGACCTGAAGATCTTCCGCAAGCCGGGCCTCTGGCTGGCCCTGGGCATCACCTCGATCGGCACCGGCGGCTTCTTCGCCTGGTTCAGCTATATCGCGCCGCTGTTGACCGAGGTCTCGCATTTCGCTCCCGGCCAGATCCCGCTGATCATGACGGTGGTGGGCGTGGGCATGACGGTCGGCGTGACGCTGGGCGGACGCCTGGCCGACCGCTTCGCGCCGCTGCGCGCGGTGGCCCTGCTGCTGACGAGCATGACAATCCTGCTCCTGCTCAATGGCCTGCTGGCCGATTCGCAGGCGGCGATGCTGGTGCTCGCCTTCGCGACCGGCGCCAACGCACTGGCTCTCGGCCCGCCGATCCAGATGCTCCTGATCAGCCACTCGCGCGAAGCCGAAATGCTCGGCTCCTCGCTGGGCCAGTCGGGCTTCAATATCGGGAATGCCCTGGGCGCCTTCCTCGGCGGCATCCCGCTGACGCTGGGCTATTCCTACGCCTCGCCGCAATGGGTGGCGGCCGGCCTGGCGATCGCCGGTGTGGCGCTGTCGCTCCTGATGCTCTCGGGCGGCCGTCCCCAGGCTGCCCTGCAACACCGCTAGAGCGCAACAAAAACAGGCGAGGGATCGTCATCCCCTCGCCTGCTCCCCATCCCTTTCCATCAGTCTCGACAGCAGCTCCACCGGCAGCGGAAACACGATCGTCGAGCTCTTGTCTCCCGCAATGGTCGACAGCGTCTGCAGGTAGCGCAGCTGCATCGCCCCTCCCTGCCGCGCCAGCACTTCGGCCGCCTGCATCAACTTTTCCGACGCCTGCAGTTCGCCCTCGGCGTGGATCACCTTGGCGCGCCGCTCGCGCTCGGCCTCGGCCTGGCGGGCGATCGCGCGCACCATCGACTCGTCCAGGTCGACGTGCTTGATCTCGACGTTGGCCACCTTGATGCCCCAGGCATCGGTCTGGGCGTCGAGCACCTGCTGGATGTCGATGTTCAGGCGCTCGCGTTCGGCCAGCATGTCGTCGAGCTCGTGCTTGCCCAGCACCGAGCGCAGCGTGGTCTGGGCCAGCTGGCTGGTCGCCTCGAGGAAGTTGGCGACCTGGATGATGGCGCGCTCGGGATCGATCACCCGGAAGTAGAGCACCGCGTTGACCTTCACCGACACGTTGTCGCGCGAGATCACGTCCTGTTTCGGCACGTCGAGCACCACGGTGCGCAGGTCGACCCGCACCATCTGCTGCAGCACCGGGATCAGGAGGATCAGGCCCGGTCCCTTGACCGACCAGAAGCGCCCCAGCTGGAACACCACCCCGCGCTCGTACTCGCGCAGGATGCGCACCGACAGGGCGAACAGCAGCCCCAGCAGGATCAGCAGGAACCCGGCGCCGAAACCCAGTTCGAACAGCATCTCAGCCTCCTAACGCCCGTTGGCGGGCTTCCTGTCCGGCGCACGTGCGTCCGGCGTTCCGGGTTCGACAGGCACGACCTGGAGCACGCGTCCGCGCCGCCCCACTACCCGCACCCGCTGCCGGTCCGCGAGCGGCGTGTCGGTCAGCACGCGCCAGGTCTCGCCGCCGACGTTGGCCCAGCCCTCGCGCGCGGTCGCGCCCAGCATTTCCGCGATCTCGCCCTCGAGCTGCGCGGTGACGCCGGGCGTCGGCCGGCGCCGCGTGCGCAGCGCGACCTGGGCGGTGGCGCCGACCAGCAATGCCGCCATCACGCCGACGCTGGCGACAAACCCCAGCGGCATGCCGAAGCCGGGCGCTTCGCTGTCCATCAGCAGCAGGGCCCCGATGACGAAGGCGACCACGCCGCCCAGGCCGATCACGCCGAAGCTGGGCAGGAAGGCCTCGGCCACCATGCAGGCCAGCCCGAAGCAGATCAGCGCCAGGCCCGAATAATTGATCGGCAGGAGCTGCATACCGTACAGCCCGAGCAGCAGGCAGATCGCGCCGACCACGCCCGGCAGCACCGCGCCGGGGCTCATGAATTCGAACAGCAGGCCATACACGCCGACGGTGAGCAGGATCAGGGCCACGCTCGGGTTGGCGATCACGGTCAGCAGGCGCGTGCGCCAGTCGGGCGCGGCATCCGTCACGCCGGCGCCGGCCGACGCCACGCGCCAATCGGCGTTACGCACGCGCACGACGCGGCCATCGCTCAGGGCCAGCAAGTGCGCCACGTCGCGCGCGACGAGGTCGACGACGCCGGCGGCGAGGGCGTCGCCGGCCGACAGGCTGAGCGACTGGCGCACCGACTTCTCGGCCCACTCGGCGTTACGCCCACGCAACTGCGCGAGGCCGCGGATATAGGCAGCGGCGTCGTTGATGGCCTTCGCTTCCATGGTCGAGGGCGCCTTGTCCTTGCCGGCTTCGGGCGGAGCGGGGCCGGCGGGGCTGACCTGGACCGGCGTGGCCGCGCCCAGGTTGGTGCCGGGCGCCATCGCCGCGATGTGGCAGGCATAGAGGATGTAGGTGCCGGCGCTGGCCGCGCGTGCACCGCTCGGGGCCACGTAGCAGGCCACCGGCAGCGGCGCGGCGAGGATGGCGCGGATCGCGGTGCGCATGGCGGTGTCGAGCCCGCCGGGCGTATCGAGCTGGAGCACGACGAGCGCCCTGCCCTCGGCGGCGGCGCGCGCGATGCCGCGTTCGACATAATCGGCATACGCCGGCCCGATCGGGCCATCGATCGTCAGCAGGGCCACGGAGGGCGCGCGCGCCGGCGCCGGCGCCTGCGCGCAGGCCGGGGCGACCGCCAGCAGGAATAGCAGGCACAGCAGTTGAAGAAACCTGGGCGACGAAACCTGTCGACCTGACACGATGCCTCCGCACGGGATGAAGGTCCCCTGCGCTTAGAACTGCTGGCCTCGGCCTTGGTTCCCGGGTTTCGTCTCCGGCATCAAGCCTCAGACGAGCAAAGGTCCGCCCATCGCCAGGTGCGTCGCGGCGGCTTCCCCGCGGATCTCGTCGAGCATGTCTTCGTCGAGCACGAAGTCGAGCGCGCTGTCGCCGTGGGCCGGCGGCTCGGCCGGAGCCGTACCGAGGGGCGACGGCACCGGGGCATACTGGTTCGCCAGCAGCAGCGTGTCGAGCAGGGTCGCGGGCGGCATGTTGATCCAGGCGCGGCGCATTTCGCCGATGGCGTCCGCGACCGGCGCCGGCACCGCCAGCTTCTTGAGCACTTCCAGGCCGACCACGTCCTCGCACAGTTCGCCCCACTTCTCGGGGTCGTCCTCGAGCAGGCCCGGGAATTCGTCGGCGCGCGAGAGCAGGTAGAAGCCGCCGACCTCGTGGATGATGCCGGCGAACAGGGCCGTGTCCGGATTGACGAAGGTGACGTGGCGCGCCAGCGACTGCGCCAGCGCCGCGACGTGCACCGTGTGCTCCCACAACTGCTCGGCCTTGGCGCGCAGTTGCGGGTCCTTGATGCGGCTGCCGAACTGGCGCACCACCAGGCTGGCGACCAGCGCCTGCAGGCGGCGGTAGCCGATCCGGATGACGGCCGCGCGCACGTTGGTGACCGGCGGACCGCCGCCGCCGAAGGCGGCCGAATTGGCCAGCGCCACGGTGCGCGCCGCCAGTTGCGGCTCGGCCAGCACCAGGCGGATCGCCTCGTCGAGCGGACAATCGGGATCGTCGAGCGCCTGCTGCAGGCGCAGCACGGCGTTGACGCTGGTGGGAAAGGTGATTTCACCGCGGGCCGCCTGGGCCACGATGTATCCGAAGGCTTCGAGTTTGTTCACCCGAAAATTATACCCGGCGCCACGCGCGGCCAGCCGTTCCGGGTACGCATGCGGGATAAATCGCGGCGCATGGTGGCATGGCAGCGACGACATGCGCGATGGAATGCGCGGCGAAACAGCGTCAAACAAAGAGCGCGCGGCCGTCCAGCGACAGCCGCGCGCGCAGGTGCATTGCGGCCGATGGCCGCGCCAGGCTTACTTGACCTTGATCGCGCTCTTCACGCTGGTCACGCCTTCGACTTCCTTGGCCACCTTCACAGCCTTGTCGGCCTCGGCCTTCGAATCGACGAAGCCGCTCAGCATCACCACGCCCTTTTCGGTCTCGACATGGATCGCCATCGATTTCAGGTCCGGCTCCTTGAAGATGCTGGCCTTCACCTTGGTGGTGATGGCGGTGTCGGAAGCGGCCACCGCGGTGCCGCGGGTGGCGTCGCGGGTGTTGTCGGCAGCCTTGTCGGTGGCGCGATCGGTACGCTCGGCAACATTCGAGGCGGCGTCGCGGGTCTTGTCGCCGGCGGTGTCGAGCGCCTGGTCGGTCTTGTCGGCAGCGGTCGATGCCGCCTGGCGGGTCTTCTCGCCGGCGGTCTGCATCGCGTCCTTGGTGTTTTCCTTGGCGCTCGCCGCGGCCTGGCGGGTTTTCTCGCCGGCATTCTCGACCGCGCTCTCGGTCTTCTGGGCGATGGTCGAACCGGCCGCGCGCAGGCGCTCGCCGGCGCCCTCCAGGCCGGTCTTCTCGGCCACGGTCGAGGCAACCTGCTTGGTCTTGTCGACGGCGGTCGAGGCGACCTCCTTGGTCTTCTCGGCAGCGGTCGCCGCCACCGCCTTGGTCTTGTCGGCGGCGGTCGCCGCGGCATCGCGGGTCTTGTCGGCGGCGCGCTCGGTCGCGTTCTCGGCGCGGCCAGCCATCGTGGTCACGTTGCCCTTGCTGTCGACCAGGCAGCCGGTGTTCGCGTTGCCGGTGGCCTGCTCGCACTTGGCGACGGCGGCGGCCTTGGCGGGATCCTTGGTGTCGGTGCTGGCGATCAGGCCGGCGCTGCCGCTGGCGCCGGTGGCGCTCGCGCTGTCACGGCCCGCCTTGGCGTCGGCCAGGGCGGCGGTGCGCACCGACTTGGCGTTGTCCATGCAGCTGTCCTTCTCGGCGCCGCTCTTGGCGTCGCACCTGGCCTTGGCCACGTCGTACTCGGCCTCGGCGACCTTGCTGCGGGCCTTGGCCTTGCCCTCCGCGCTGTTGTTGTACTTGGCGATGGCCTGGGCCTCGGTGCGGGCGCGGGAGGCTTTCGCCTCGGCCATGCAGATGTCCTTGTCGTTGCCGCTCTTGGCGTCGCACTTGGCGGTCGCGGCCTTGTATTCGGAAGCAGCCTTTTGAGTCACGTTGCGGTAGGTCGCCGGGTCGTGGTTCAGCGCGGCGGTCGGTGCGGCGGCAAAGCTGGCGCCGGCTACGGTGGCCAGCAGAGTTGCGAGCAACGTTTTCATGGCGATGTCCCTTGGGTCGGTTGTTGTGATAACGCCATTAAACGCCGCACCCCCGCCATCATCTGTGCGTCAACGTACACTTGCCGGAAAAACCATAAATGGCTCGCGCGGGGCTGGCAGCGATGCAAGCCCCGCGCGGGACTTTGTCCGGATGCGCTTATTCGGCGCGCAACAAACCCTCGCGCCAGAGCGGCGCCGCGTCCTCGAAGGGAGCCGCCGCGTCGCCGAAACGGCCGGCGTCGCGCGCCAGCTCGACCCAGACGCGGGTGTCGTGGCCGCTGCGCGCAACCGGCTGGTCGCGCCGCACGGCTTCGAACCAGGCATGCACGCGGCCATAGGCTTCCGGATTGCGGTGGCGGGTCCAGGCCAGGGCGGCCAGGTCGGCATAGGCTTCCTCGCGCCGCGCCTCGCGCATCGCCTTCGAGGCCGCCAGCAATTCGCTGCTGGCGGCGGTTTCCTCGCCCACTTCCACGAAGCCGGCCGGCAGCACGTTCCAGGAGCCCTGGGCGTGACGCCAGCAGTGCGCCACCTCGTGCGCCGCCATCGCCTCGATCAACTCGCCCTGGCGCTCGGCCGGCACGCCGGCCAGCACGCTTTCCGCCTGCGGATTGCCGCGCAGGGTGAGCACCAACTTACAGCGCCCGCCGTCATAGCCCATCGCCAGCGGCACGTCGTTCGGACGCGCCTGCGGCTGGACGATGATGTCGATCGGCAACTTCAGACTTTGGGAATAGGACAGGACCGGCCCCGCCGCCTGCAGCCAGCGCTGTTCGAGCGCGGTCAGTTCGGCGGACTGGGCGGATGCGCCGGCGAACAGCGCGGCGGCGGCAAGATACTTGAACATGGAAGATTTCCGGTAAGGGCGAAATGCTCTAAGGCAATTCTAGGACCGAGAATATCTTCCCAAACGGAAATATTTTTGTCCGTGTTCAAACCGACAATGCGAGCGCCCGGCTTTGCGGCGCCGATGCAACAGTCTCTGCTGCCGGCTGTGTCATTTTGAAGACACTGACCACCTGCGCCAGCGTCGTCGCCTCGTCCTGCAGCGCGCCCGCGGCCGCGCTGGCCTGCTCGACCAGGGCGGCGTTCTGGCGCGTCGCCTCGTCCATGCGGCCGATCGCGGCGTTGACCTGCTCGATGCCGGCGCTCTGCTCGGCGCTCGCCAGGCTGATCTCGGCCATGATGTCGGTGACGCGCTTCACGCTGGTAACGATCTCGTCCATCGTGCTGCCGGCGGCGTCGACCAGGCGCGCGCCGGCGTCGACGCGCTCGACCGAACTCTTGATCAGGTCCTTGATCTGGTGCGCGGCAGCGGCCGAGCGCTGCGCCAGGTTGCGCACCTCGCCGGCCACGACAGCGAAGCCCCGTCCCTGCTCGCCCGCGCGGGCCGCTTCCACCGCCGCGTTCAGCGCCAGGATATTGGTCTGGAAGGCGATGCTGTCGATGACGCCGATGATGTCCGCGATCTGCTTCGAGGAATCGTTGATCGAGGCCATGGTCTCGACCACCTGGCCGACGACGGCGCCGCCGCGCAGCGCCACGCTCGATGCCGACTCCGCCAGCGCATTCGCCTGGCGCGCGTTCTCGGCGTTCTGGCGCACGGTGCCGGTCAGTTCCTCCATCGAGGCGGCGGTGTCCATCAGGGTCTGGGCCTGGCGCTCGGTGCGCTTCGACAGGTCGTGGTTGCCGGCCGCGATCTCGCTCGAGGCGTCGGCGATCGTCAGGGTGCCGGCGCGCACCTGGGACACGATGTCGACCAGGCTGTCGCGCATGCCCTTCATCGCATACAGCAGGCTGGAGCGGTCGCCCGGCGCGGTGTCGATGCGCACGCCCAGCTCGCCGGCGGCGATGCGGCCGGCGATGCGCACCGCGTAATCCGGCTGGCCGCCGAGCTGGCGCAGCAGGCCGCGGCTGATGATCCAGGCGCCGAGCGCGCCGATGGCCACCGCGATCGTGCACAGCAGCGCCATCCACGCAAAGAAGCTGCCCGACAGGGCGCGCGCGCCCTCGGCCGCCTCCCTGTTCAACGCTTCCTCGAGGTCGATCAGGCGGTTCACGCTGGCGAGCCAGGCGACGAAGGCCGGGCCGGCTTCCTGCGCCAGCAGGGTGCGCGCGCCCTCCACGTCACCGGCCAGGCGCTGTTCGCTCACCTTCGCGATCAGCGGCTGGGTCTTGTTCTCTTCTTCCTTGATCGCGGCCAGGGCGGCGCGCTCCTCGGGCAGGATGTCGCTGCGCTGCGCGAACAGCGCGTCGAGCGCGGCCGCGGCGCTCTGGTAATTGGCATCCAGGCTGCGGATGCGGTCCAGCGCCGGCTGGGCGCCGGCGTTGTCGGGCGCCAGCACCACGTCGCGCAGGGCGATGGCGCGGTCGTGCACGCTGCCGCGGAAGTTGATCGCGTGGCGCTGCTTGACGTTGTTGACGTCGTTGATGTGGTTGAGGGTGGCGTCGATCTGGCCGACGCGGCTGACCGCGAGCGCGGTCAGCAGCATCATCAGCGCCAGCACGGCGCCGAAGCCCAGCGCAAGGCGTGCGCCGATGGTGAATCTGGAGGTGGACATGTTTCTGCTCGCTGTTTCATCCGGAGAAAACGCTCCGGTCGCTCATGCTGCAATCAATTGCCGCATGGAAATAAGTATGAATATAGCAGAAATTGCCGAATTTGATTGTTGGGTCTATTAATTTCCAACTTTGATAGCGAAAATCTATAAAACCATCAGATTTTCGCTATCGGTCGCCCTTTACCGTACCGGCGCCCCCGTCAGTGCGGCGGCGGTGACGAAGGCCGGACGGATATCGTTCGGCACCGTCTTCATCTTGTCGAGCGCCTTCTGCACGTCCGGACGGATGACGACGTAGCGCGCCATCATCGACTTCGCACGGGCATAGTCGCCGGTCGCCTCGATCGTCAGGAACTCGCGGTCGAGATCGCTCACGGCCTGCTTGATCTTCTTGAAGTCGACCGAGAAGGTGCCGTCGCCATGCGAGACGAAGGCGCCCTTGTCCAGCAGGTAGTTGACCTGGATCGCCATGCCGCGCGCATGCGAGTCGGTCAGGCCGAAGTGCAGCGTGCGGAAGCATGAGGCGAGGAAGGTGTTGTACAGCTTGCGCTCGGCCGCCTCGCCCTGCCCCAGCGTGTCCTTCAACTGGCCCTTTTCCATCATGTAGGCCAGCGCCCAGAGACCGGTGACGTCGGCCTTCGCCTCCTCGATGGTCGAGTAGGTTTCCTTCAGGTCCTGGCGCGGCGTCGATTCCTTGCCGCCCTTGTGCGTCACGTGCGGGCCCAGGCCGTGGGTGATCTCGTGCGCGAGGATGTGGGTGAAGAAGGAATCGAAGTCGAGGTCCTTCTGGTCCTCGGGACGCAGCACCAGTTTCGTGATCGGCTTCAGGGTCGATTCGAACTTCGCTTCCTGGATGTTCTTGAGCATGACGCGCTTCGAGCCGCGCTGGCGAATGATGCGCTCGTCGTTCGGCAGGTTGTAGGCCGCGGTCTGCACGCCCATGTTGCCGTCGCCCGCGCCATACACCTGGTTCACCACCACCATCGGCGCCATCGCCCCGACCTTCGGGTTGCGGTATTGCTTGTCGACCGGCAGGTTGTCTTCCAGTTCCTGCATGTGCTTGCCAAAGAAGTTCAGCTTCTGCGTCTCCTTCGGATCGCGCACGCTCACGTAGGCCTCGAACGCGGCCTTGTAGCCGAACAGCTCGTCGTTATAGGTTTCGTACGGTCCGATCGTGATGTCGACCGGGCTGTCGAGGTCCATCCAGGCGAAGTCGGACGCCAGGTAGTCGTTCGACAGGAAGGCGTCGGCGCGAAGCAGCAGGAATTTCTTCAGCGAGGCGTTGTCGGTATGGCTGGCGGCTTCGCGCAGCAGTGTCGCCAGCTTCTGCAGTTCCGGCCTGTACTCGTCGGAGTACTTCACGGTGCGGAACTTGCCGTCGGGGCCGGTGCGGATCACGGTGAAGTACCACTGGGCCGCTTCGCGCTCCTTCGCCGGCAGCGAGTTCATCCAGGCTTCCAGGGCTTCCTTGGTGGCGCCCGCCGGATAGAAATTGGCGGCGTCTGGCTTGCGCGCCGGAATATTGATGCCGGCGTACTCGGCGGGCATGAAGGAGCGGTTGCCGTCGATGATGGACCACGGCCCCTTGTTCAGCCAGAAGTAATCCTGGCGCGCCTTGCCCAGCGGCGAATTGTCCTTCCGCAGGGCGGCCCACAGGGCTTCGTTGTGCGCCCAGCGCTGGCGCAATTGCAGGGTGTCGACGATCTTCGCCGCCTCGATCAGCTTGGCGATCGCGGCGCGGTCGCCTTTCGACAGCTTCGAGGTATCGGCACGCAGTTCGACCGGCGCGAAGCGCTTGGCCATGGCATTGAGTTCGGCAACGCTGGCCGCGCCCGGCTTGGCGGCCGGCGCTTCGGCTGCGATCACGGCGCCGGCCGCCATGGCCAGCACGATAGGTGCGAGAAGATGTTTCATGTGTCCCCTGGTTGATTGGAATGCAACCGGGGGATTGTAATACCGTTAGGAGGGAATGGGACAGCGTGGACCGTAGGGTGGGCGCCCCGTGCCCACGCGTTACGGACGTCTCCTTGCACCGTTGGCGGCACCGACTCGCTCGCGAAATAGATGGCGGACGAAACGATTGCGTACCGACGTGGCTGTTACCGTTTTCGCGGGCGACGTTTCACCGCCGCGGGTGCAATCACACGCCCGTAACGCGTGGGCACGGAGTGCCCACCCTACGGAAGCAGCACGGCCCGGATCGGCACATGCCGGGAAGCGAATCGCGTCGGTTTCAACGCACCGTCGCCAGCGCCGGCGCCTGCGACCAGCCGCCGCCGAGCGCGCGCGCCACGGCCACCGATGCCAGCAGGCGCTGGGTGCGGATCTGCGCCGCCGCGCGGCTGGCCGCCAGCGCGCTGCGCTGGGCGTCCGTCACGTCGAGGTAGGTCGACACGCCGCGCTCGTAGCGCGCCTGGGCCACCAGCAGCGCGCGGCTTGCCGCTTCCTGCGCCTGGGCCTGCACCTCGCCCTGCTTCTGGCGCTGCTGCACGTCCGAGAGCGCGTCTTCGACTTCGCGCAGGGCGGTCAGCAGGCGGTTCTCGTGGTTCGCCACCGCTTCCTCGTAGCGCGCCTTGTACAGCGCCAGGTTGGCGCGGTTGCGCCCGCCGTCGAAGACCGGCAGCGACAGCGCCAGCGGCCCGATCGAGAACTGGCGCGCGCTGCCGCCCGCCAGGTCGCGCAGGGCTTCCGAGGCATAGCCGAAGTTGCTGGTCAGGGTCAGCGAGGGATAGAACATGCCCTCGGCCACGCCCACCTGGGCGTTCGCCGCCTTCAGGTTGGCCACGCTCGCGGCGAGATCCGGACGCTGGCCCAGCAGGCTGGCCGGCAGGCCGACCGGAATGCTGGGCGGCTGCGGCAGCACCGGTGTCGCTTCGGGCGCGAGCAGCGGCGCGCTCGGCGAGACGCCGACCAGGATCGCCAGCGCGTGCTCGACCTGGTTGCGCAGGCGCTGCACTTCGTGCAGGTCGGCTTCGGCGTTGGCGCGCTCGATGCGCGAGCGCGAGACGTCCAGCTCGTTCGACAGGCCGGCGTTGAAGCGCGCCTCGATCAGTTCCTGTGCTTCGCGCCGGGCTGCGAGCGCATCGCGCAGGATGGCCTGTTCGGCGTCCAGGCCGCGCAGCTGCCAGTAGCTCTGCGCCACCTGGCTGGAGAGCATCAGCAGCACGGCGTCGCGGTCGTCCTGGGCCGCCAGGGCCTGGGCGTCGGCCGCTTCCACGATACGGCGCACGCGGCCCCAGATATCCAGCTCATAAGACAGCGCGGCGCCGACCGAGAAGTTGTTGCCCTCGATCGAACGGCCGCCCAGCGCCAGGCCCTGCGCCGTCTCGGCCGAGGTGCGCGAGTTCGACACGCCGGCGTTCACCGACACGTTCGGCGCCTGGCCGGCGCGCACCACGCCGAGCTGGGCCTGGGCCTGCAGCAGGCGCTGGGCCGCGGCGCGCGCGCCGGGGCTGTCGCGCAGGGCGCGCTCCTCGAGGCCGTTCAGGGTGGCGTCGTCGAACACGGTCCACCAGGTGGCCGGCAGGCGCGCATTGTCGGCCGGCGCGGTTTCGGCATGGCGGAAAACGGCTTCCCGCGCGCCCTTCGGGGCCACGAAATCCGGACCGATCGTCGAGCAGCCGGAGACGACCAGCGCGGCCGCCGTGGCAAGCGCCGCGCGGCGCGGGAAGGTCTTGGCAAAGGTATCGAACATCGTTTTTCTCTTCAGTCGAATAGGGTTCAATGGCCACCGCCGCCGGCGCCGCCGGGGGACTTGACCTTGTCGGCCAGCCAGACCACGGCGATGCACGAGATCAGGATGATGCCGACGATCCAGAAGCCGTCGTTGTAGGCCATCACATACGACTCGCGCCGCACGATGCGGTCGAGCGCCGCGAGCGCCTGGCTGGCGGCGGTCGCCGGGTCGATGCCGCTGGCGATGAAGGCCTGGGTCATCTGCTCCAGGCGTTCCTGGGTCGCCGGCGCATAGCTCGACACCGCTTCGCCGATGCGCGCCGAGTGGAAGTGCTCGCGGTTGGTGAGCGAGGTCGCCAGCAGCGCGATGCCGACCGAGCCGCCGAGGTTGCGCGTCATGTTGAACAGGCTCGAGGCCGAGGGCATGTCCTTCGGCGCGATGCCCTGCATCGCGAAGTTCGACAGCGTCAGCATCACGAAGGGCTGGCCGATGGCGCGGATGATCTGGGTCACCATCAGCTGGTCGTAGCCGGTGCTCGCGTCCATGAAGGCGTTCATCAGGCAGGAGCCGCCGAACAGCAGCAGGCCGAAGCTGCACATGATGCGGTTGTCGACTTTCGAGGACAGCGCGGCCGCGAACGGCATCACGATCAATTGGGGCAGGCCGACCCAGGCGATGACTTCGCCGATCTGCATCGGGGTGTAGCCGGCGATCTGGCCCAGGTAAAGCGGCAGCAGGTAGGACGAGCCATACAGGCCCATGCCGGTCACCGCCGACAGCGCGGTCGCCACCAGGAAGTTGCGCTGCCCGTAGAGGCGCAGGTTGACGAAGGACTGCTGGCGCGTGAAGCTGTTCGCGATCCAGCCGAGGATGCCGATCAGCGCCAGCGCCGCGAAGATGATGATGAACTGGGAATCGAACCAGTCCTTCGAGTTGCCCTCTTCCAGGAAGATGGTCAGGCAGCCCAGGCCCATGGCCATCAGGAAGATGCCGAGCCAGTCGGCATTCACCAGCTGGCCGACCTGCATCTTCTCCTTGTCCAGGCCCCAGACGATGCCGGCGATGAGCAGCACGCCCGGCACCCAGTTGATGTAGAAGATCGAAGGCCAGCCGTAGAGCTCGGACAGGTAGCCGCCCAGGGTCGGGCCCATCGCCGGGGCCAGGGTCGCGGTCAGGCCGAAGATCGCCATGCCGACCGCGCGCTTCGAGCTCGGCAGGCGCGTCATCACCAGCGTCATCGCCATCGGGATCAGCGCGCCGCCGGTGAAGCCCTGCATCATGCGGAAGGCGATCATGCTTTCCAGGTTCCAGGCCGCGCCGCACAGGGTCGAGAAGACCAGGAACAGCGCGGTGGTGCCGATCATGTAGTTGCGCACCCCGAAGGCGCGCGCGAACAGCGCCGTCATCGGGATCACGACGATCTCGGCGCACAGGTAGGCGGTGGAAATCCAGGAGCCCTCTTCCTGGGTCGCCGACAGCGTACCGAGGATGTCGCGCAGCGACGAGTTGGTGATCTGGATGTCGAGCACCGCCATGAAGGCGCCGAGCATGCCGGCGGCGACCGCGATCCAGGTGCGCAGGCCGATGCTCGCGCCGGCGGCCGGCGCGCCCGGGAAGGCGGCTGGCGCGGCCTTGGTCGTAGTGCTCATGGTGGTCCCTGGCTAAGGATTACTTGGCCGCTGCGGTGCGGGTAGGCTCGGCCTTCTGGCGCAGGTCGATCTCGGCGACCACCGACATGCCCGGCACCAGGCGGCCGGCCAGGCGCTGCTGGTCCTTCTGCGACAGCGTGATCTTCACCGGCACGCGCTGGACGATCTTGGTGAAGTTGCCGGTCGCGTTATCGGCCGGCAGCAGCGCGAACTGGTTGCCCGAGGCCGGCGAGAAGCTGTCCACGCGGCCGACCAGGTGTTCGTCGGGCAGCGCGTCGACCGCCAGTTCGACTTCCTGGCCAGGCTTCAGGCCGGCCAGCTGGGTTTCCTTGAAGTTGGCGGTGACCCAGACCTTGTCCTCGACCACGGCGACCAGTTGCTGGCCCGGCTGCACGCGCGCGCCCACTTCGACGCTGCGGCGGCCGATGCGGCCATCGACCGGCGCCAGGATGCGGCTGTAGCCGAGCTGCTGCCGGGCGTCCTTCAGTTGCGCCTGCAGCACCTTGATCTGGGCGTTCAGGACGTCGCGCGCCGAAGTAGCGGCGGCGATCTGGGCTTTCGCGGCGTTGGCGGTGTCGCGGCGTGCGGCGACGTCGGCGGTGGCGGCGGCTTTCGCGGCGTTGGCGGCGTCCACCTCGGCCTTCGAGACGGCCTTCATCTGCGTGTTGTAGAGCTGGCCGAAGCGCTCGGCGTCCTGGCGCGCGCGCACCAGCAGGGCCTGCGACTGGCCGATTTGGGCCGCGGCCGCTTCGGCCTGGGCCCGCACCTGGGCCACCTGGGCATCGGCCTGGAGCACCTGCTGCTTCGCGCTGGCGATCTGCGCCTCGATCTGCTCGACGCGCACGTGCTGGTCGGCCGGATCGAGTTCGGCGATCGGGTCGCCGGCCTTGACGTGCTGGTTGTCTTCCACCAGCACGCGGGTGACGACGCCGGCGATGCGCGAGGACACCGGGTGCACGTGACCGGCGACGTAGGCGTTCTCGGTCTCGACGAAGTTATGGCTGCGGTACCACATGCGGCCGCCGGCAACAAGCGCGGCGAGGGCGATCAGCGCGACCACGGTCAGCACGCGCTTGTTGGGCGGCGTCTTGCCGGCAGCGGCGGGAGCAGCAGGAGCGGCGGATGGAACGGCGCCGAGCGGCGCTTGCGCGCCCGAAGTCTGCGGTTGGGACATGAAGGCAACTCCGAAAAAGGAATAAGGGTTGTCCTACATTATTCGGCATCCTCCTCAGTTCGTCAAGAAATGAAACGGTTGCATTTCATTTGTTGGTGATTTACAGTGATGCCATGAGCAAACCATCGCAAGCAAGCGCTCAGGGCTGTGCACGCGGCGCCGGACGGCCGAAGGCAAGTGACGTCGAAGCGCGCACCCAGGACCTGATCGACACCGCCGCCGCGCTGTTCCTGGCCAACGGCTACACCCGCACCAGCCTGGAAACCATCGCCCGCACCGCGCGCGTGGCCGTGCGCACCATCTACGTCAAGTTCGGCGGCAAGGCCGGCCTGCTCAATGCGGTGCTGGTGTCGCGCCGCGACCAGTTCTTCCGCATGCGCGACATGGACAAGGACCAGCGGCCCTTGCGCGACGTGGTCGGCGACTTCGCCCACCAGTTCTTCGACCTGCTGTGCAAGGAACAATTGATTGCAATGCAGCGCGTGGTGATTGCCGAGGCTCCCGGCAACCCCGAGCTGGCCGACACCTTCTACAGCGCCGGCCCGCGCCTGACGCGCGAAATGCTCGACCGCTTCTTCGCCCGTCCGGACGTGCGCGCCCAGTTGCGCGAGGATCTCCCCTTCGGCCAGTTGCCGGCCATCCTCACCAGCACCATCGCCGGCGACAGCGTGCAGCGCTTCGTATTTCCGAATGCCCAGCCTCCCCGGGACGAGGCCCACAAGCTGCTCGACGAACGCCTCGAATTGTTCTTCCGCGCAGTATTGAGGTAGAGGAATACTGCTGAGCGAATGTGCGTCAACGCACCGACCTGGTGCACTCGTTGTGCGAACCTACTCGCCTTATCAAGGAGGATGTCATGGATCTCAACAAGAACATCACAGCGTTGAATCGCGGGGAGGCGGCATGAGCAAGACCTCCCGTTACGAATGGCGCGACCAGCAGGCCGCGCTGCATGAGCGCATGAAGGGGTTCCTGCAGAACCCGGGCAACGAACAGCTGGAAGCAGTCGTCGCGGAAATGCGCGCCTATGCTGCCGCCGCCAAGACCGGCCAGATCGAAATCCCGCAGACCTGGACTGCTTACAGTTGAGCTGACTGAAGCAGCGTTACGACGCGATGCCGCCCGACGCAAGCCGGGCGGCATTTTGTTTTTTGGCGTGCCCAAACAGCTGGGGTCAGGTCTGACAATCGGACACGGACTCAGCTTTGTCCTGATCGACCGATGGCGGTTCAAGGAAGAGCTCGTGTCCAAATGTCAGACCTGACCCTCGCTGTTTCGTGTTTCGTGTCCAAATGTCAGACCTGACCCTCGCTGTTTTCCTTACGACGCGATGCCGTAAACAGCTGGGGTCAGGTCTGACAATCGGACACGGACTCAGCTTTTGTCCTGATCGACCGATGGCGGTTCAAGGAAGAGCTCGTGTCCAAATGTCAGACCTGACCCTCGCTGTTTGCCCCTTGTTTCTGTCCGGTCGTGGCTTTGACCCTACTCGGTAGGCCGCTTCTCCTTCCTACCGAGATAGGTTCTTACTGCGCTTTCACTGCCGCGCGGTCGCCGCCCAGCAGGAACACCAGCGGCAGCTCCAGCCGCGCCGCCCAGGCCTTCTCGTTGTGGTCGTCCTGGGGATACACCTTGCTCAGGTAGTTCGCGTCCGTATAGCCGCGGTCGCGCACGATCTGGTCGACCAGCACCTGGTAGGGCGCATACAGCGCGTCGAGGCCGACGCCGCCGTGGTCCTGGTAGAGCTTGTGGCCCTGGGGCGCCGGCAACTTGCGGCTCAAATAGTTGAAGGCGGCCAGCGGCACCGTCGCGTTCGGCTTGTGCATGCCGGGCCAGTGGGTCGACAGGCCGGCGGCGCCGCCGAAGACCTGCGGATACTCGCTCATCGCGTACACCGAAATCAGGCCGCCCATGCTCGATCCCATCACGAAGGTGCCGGCCGCATCCCTGCGCGTCGCGTAGCGCGCATCGACGAAGGGCTTGAGCTCCTGCACCAGGAAGCGCAGGTAGTCGTCGGCCCTGGGCTCGCCTTTCAGGTTCTCGCGCAGGTAGGCGGCGCGCAGCGCGGGCGTCATCTCGTCCAGGAACTTCTGCGGGAAGTATTCGATGTAACGCTTCCCGTCGACGTTGAAGACGCCGACGACGATGGTGTCGTCCACCTTCCCTTCGCGCATCAGGCGCGCCAGCGTCTCGTGCACGTTCCAGGCGGTCCCGTTCCAGGTGGTGCCGGGGTCGAACAGCATCTGGCCGTCGTGCATGTAGAGCACCTGGAAGCGCTTGCCGGCGCGCGCCTTCTCCGCATAACCCTCCGGCAGCCAGACCTCGACCGGACGCGGCGCGATGAAGCGCGAGGGCGGCAGCGCCAGGCGCTCGAGCCTGCCGACGGCGACGCGCGCCACGGCCGGCGCGGCGGCCGAGGGCGCGGGCGGCTGGGCCAGCGCCGGCACGGCGCAGGACAGGACAAGGGACAGGCAGAGGCAGGCTGGGGCGAACGGCTTCACTGGGGCTCCCGACACGATATGGATGAGCCGGCATTATGCCGGACCGCCGGCGCCGCCCGCGGCAGCGGCGCCACCGCGGCCAGAAGATTGCCCAGCGTCTCGATCAATGTGCGGCGCCGCTCGATGCCTTCGGGCAGGCCACGCACGCCAGGCAAAGAATATCTGCCTCAGGCACCCGGAATGCAAATAAACGATGCCAAAACTGCGGAAACGCCAAACCCGGCCGGGGCGCACACCGTTGACGTCGTTAATTATTGTTTAACTTTGTTTCCGGTATCATGGTCCACAAATTCATCAATTTCGACCATCCAGATCTCGGCGGAGGAATGCGCATGACTACGCAAGCACGACGATTCGCCAGGCTCGGCGTGGAGAACCAGGAAGACATCGCGGGAGCGGAGCTCGCGCTGGTGCGCCAGGAACTCGAAGAGCGCCTCGCTGTCCTGCTGTCCGACAGCGGCCCCGGTGCCGACCTGCTGGCATCGGCCATGCGCGCCGGCGCGCTCGGCGCGGGCAAGCGCATGCGCCCACTGCTGCTGATGCTGGTCGCGCGCGATCTCGGCTGCGACTCGCCGGCCCTGATCGACGTCGCCTGCGCCGTCGAGCTGGTGCACGCCGCCTCCCTCATCCTCGACGACATGCCTTGCATGGACGATGCCCGCCTACGCCGCGGCAAGCCGACCATCCACGTGCAGTTCGGCGAAGACGTCGCCATCCTCGCCTCGATCGCCCTGCTCAGCCGGGCCTTCGGCATCCTCGCCGCGGCCCAGGACGTGCCGCCCGCGGTGCGTGCGCGGCTGGTGGCGCGGCTGTCGGACACCATCGGCGCCCAGGGCCTGGTGCGCGGCCAGTTCCTCGACCTGCAGGGCGGCGCCCGCTCGCCGCAGGAAATCGCGGCCACCAACGAACTCAAGACCGGCGTGCTGCTGGGCGCGGCGGTCGACATGGCGGCCATCATTGCCGAAACTGACGATTGTGTCGCGCAGGCGCTACGCCGCTTCGCGCTGGCCGCCGGCCAGGCCTTCCAGATCCGCGACGACTTCCAGGACGATCCGGGCATGGATCCGGCCGTCACCGGCAAGGACACCGGCAAGGACATCGGCAAGGCCACGCTCATCAACACGCTCGGCTTCGAGGAAGCCCGGCGCCGCCTGATGGACCACCTGCACGAGGCCGACCGCTGCCTCACCGACGCCGTCGGCAGCAAGCAGGGCACGCGGCGTTTCGTCGGCAGCCTGTTCGGCCAGGAGGCGGCGCCGCACCTGGGCGCCGCGCAGCCCGGCTACGCCGTCCACCATTGAACCCGCCGCCGCAGCCCTGAAGGACTTCTCCGCATGGCCCATTTCGGCGTGGTGACACCGGCCTTCTACAGCCACTTCAACGCGATGTCCGCGCTGGCCGCCGAACTGGTCGGGCGCGGCCACCGCGTCACCTTCCTGCACCAGCCCGATGCGGAGGCCTACCTGAAGGACCTGCCGCTGGGCTTTCATGCGCTCGGCGCCGCCAGCCATCCGCCCGGCTCGCTCGCGGGCGCCCTGCGGCGCGCCGCCAACCCGGGCGGCCCGCTGGGCCTGCGCCGCGTCATCCAGGACATGGCGCGCACCACCGACATGCTGTGCCGCGAACTGCCCGATGCCATCGAACGCCTGGGGATCGACGCCCTGCTGGCCGACCAGATGGAAGCGGCCGGCGGACTCGTCGCCGCAGGCCTGGGCCTGCCCTTCGTCTCGGTGGCCTGCGCGCTGCCGGTGAACCGCGAGCCCGGCGTTCCGCTGCCGGTGATGCCCTTCGCCTTCGAGGACAGCGAGCGCGCGCGCCACATCTACCGGGGCAGCACCCGGGTCTACGACTGGCTGATGTCGCCGCACGCCGAGGTCATCGCCGCGCAGGCGCGCCGTCTCGGCCTGGGACCGCGCCGCGCCCTGCACGACTGCCTGTCGCCGCTGGTGCAAGTCAGCCAGACCACCGCATCCTTCGAATTCCCGCGCAGCGACCTGCCCGCGCATTTCCACCATGTCGGCCCGCTGCGTTTTACCCGCAGCGCCGGCAGGACGGGGACGCCGGCGGACCTGCGCGCCATGCCGCCGGTGGCGCCCGACCGTCCCTTCGTCTTCGCCTCGCTCGGCACCATGCAGGGCGGGCGCTTCGCGCTGTTCCGGCGCATCGCGCGCGCCTGCCGCCAGCTCGACGTCCAGCTCCTGGTCGCCCATTGCGGCGGCCTCGACGCGCGCCAGGAACAGGCCCTGCTGCGCGCCGGCGCCGACTGGGTCTGCGCCTTCGCCCCGCAGCAGGAGGCATTGATGCGCGCCGACGCCGTGGTCTCGCACGCCGGCTCGAACACCGTGATGGACGCCATCGCCGCGCGCACGCCCATCCTCGGCCTGCCGATCGCCTTCGACCAGCCCGGTGCGGCCGCCCGCATCCGCCACACCGGCATCGGCCTGACCGCCTCGCCGCGCTTCGCCACGACCGCCCAGATCGCCAGGCGGCTGCAGCGCCTGCTGACCGAGCCCGGTTTCGCGCAGCGCATGGCGCCGCTGGCCGAGGACCTCGCGCGCGCCGGCGGCACGCGGCGCGCCGCCGACCTGATCGAGGATGCGCTGGGCGTGAAACGTCCGGCCTCGCGCGAGGACACGCCCGACGGCGTGGCCAGCCTTGGATAAACCGGGCGCGCCCCTCGATGGCCCCGCATGGGACCTGATCCTGGTCGGCGGCGGCCTGGCCAACGGCCTGATCGCCTGGCGCCTGCACACGACGCGCCCCGCCCTGCGCATCCTGCTGCTGGAAGCCGCCGAACGGATCGGCGGCAACCACACCTGGTCCTTCCACGACGGCGACCTGGACGCGCAGCAGCGCCGGTGGCTCGCGCCCATCGTCTCCGCGCGCTGGCCGCGCTACGACGTGGTCTTTCCCGCGTTCGCACGCACCCTCGAGAGCGGCTACGCCAGCGTTACTTCAAACGACTTCGCGCGCGTCATCGAACAGGCGCTCGGCCCCGCGCTGCGCGTGAACGCCTGCATCGACAGGCTGAGCCCGACCACGGTGACGCTGGCCGATGGCCAGACCCTGCACGCCCACGCCGTGATCGACGGCCGCGGCGTGCGGGCGACGAACCGCCTGGCGCTCGGCTACCAGACCTTCCTCGGCCAGGAGGTGCGCCTGGCCGAACCGCACGGCCTCGCAGCCCCGATCATCATGGACGCCAGCGTCGCCCAGCAGGGCGGCTATCGCTTCGTCTACGTGCTGCCCTTCGACGCCCATACGCTGCTGATCGAAGACACGCATTACGTCGACAGCGGCGCCTGGGAGCCGGAGCGCCTGCGCACGAACATCGCGCAGTACGCGCAGGCGCGCGGCTGGCGCATCGCCGAACTGCTGCGCGAGGAACACGGCTCGCTGCCCATCGTGCTGGCAGGCGAGTTCGAGGAATACTGGCGCGACCTGGCCGGCCAGCCCTGCGCCGGCCTGCGCGCCGGCCTGTTCCACTCGACCACAGGCTATTCGCTGCCGCATGCGGTGCGCCTGGCCGAACGGATCGCCGCACTCTCCGATGTCAGCGCGCCGCGCCTGTTCGCCGCGATCCGCGACGAAGCGCAGGAGGCATGGCGCCAGCAGCGCTTCTTCCGCCTGCTCAACCGCATGCTGTTCCTGGCCGGCAGTCCGGATAAACGCTGGCGCGTGATGCAGCGCTTCTACCGCCTGCCGTCCGGCTTGATCGAGCACTTCTACGCCGGGCGCCTGAGCCTGGGCGACAAGGCGCGCCTGCTCACCGGCAAACCACCCGTCCCTTTGCTGGCCGCCTTCTCGGCCGCCTGCAAGACCCACCCCCGTCAGATCAGGAATTCCGAATGAACGAACGCAAAAACGCCGTGGTCGTCGGCGCCGGATTCGGCGGCCTGGCCCTGGCCATCCGCCTGCAGGCCAGCGGCATGCAGACCACGCTGCTGGAAAAGCGCGACAAGCCGGGCGGCCGCGCCTACGTCTACGAGGACCAGGGCTTCGTGTTCGACGCCGGCCCGACAGTCATCACCGATCCCTCCTGCATCGAGGAGCTGTTCGCCGCCGCCGGCAAGCGCATGCAGGACTACGTCGAGATGCTGCCGGTCGAGCCTTTCTACCGCCTGTGCTGGGAAGACGGCAGCCACTTCGACTACCTGAACGACCAGGACGCCCTGGACCGCCAGATCCACGCGCGCAACCCGGCCGACGTCGCCGGCTACCAGCGCTTCCTCGCCTATTCCAAGGCCGTGTTCGAGGAAGGCTACGTCAAGCTCGGCGCCGTGCCTTTTCTCTCCTTCCGCGACATGATCCAGGCCGGGCCGCAACTGGCGCGCCTGCAGGCTTGGCGCAGCGTCTACGGCATGGTCTCGCGCTTCATCCAGGACGAGCACCTGCGCCAGGCCTTTTCCTTCCATTCGCTGCTGGTGGGCGGCAATCCCTTCGCCACGTCCTCGATCTACACGCTGATCCACGCGCTGGAACGGCGCTGGGGCGTGTGGTTCCCGCGCGGCGGCACCGGGGCGCTGGTCAAGGCGCTGGTGAAGCTGTTCGAGGACATCGGCGGCCGCATCGAACTGAACGCCCCGGTGGCGCGCATCGAAACGCAGGGCGGGCGCGCCAGCGGCGTGCGCCTGGAAGACGGACGCCTGTTCGCGGCCGACGCCGTGGCCTCGAACGCGGACGTGGTGCATACCTATGCGAAGCTGCTGGGACACGATGCGCGCGGCGTGGCCGAGGCCCAGGCGCTGCGCAAGAAGCGCTTCAGCAATTCGCTGTTCGTGCTCTACTTCGGGCTCGACCATCGCCACACGCAACTGCAACACCACACGGTCTGCTTCGGCCCGCGCTACCGCGAACTGATCAAGGACATCTTCAACGGCGAGACCCTGGCCGAGGATTTTTCGCTTTACCTGCACGCGCCCTGCGTCACCGATCCTTCGCTGGCCCCGCCCGGCTGCGGCAGCCATTACGTGCTGGCGCCCGTACCCCACCTGGGCAATGCGCCGATCGACTGGGAAGTCGAAGGACCGCTCTACCGCGACCGCATCTTCGCCTACCTCGAACAGCGCTACATGCCGGGCCTGCGCAGCCAGCTCGTCACCAGCCGCATCTTCACGCCGCTGGACTTCCGCGACGAGCTCAACGCCCACCTCGGCTCGGCCTTCTCGCTCGAGCCGATCCTCACGCAAAGCGCCTGGTTCCGCCCGCACAACCGCGACGGCGCGCTGTCGAATCTCTACCTGGTCGGCGCCGGCACCCATCCGGGCGCGGGCGTGCCCGGCGTGATCGGTTCGGCCAAGGCGACCGCCGGCCTGATGCTCGGGGAGGCGCCGGCATGAGCGAAGCATTGATGCAGCACGCCACCCAGACGATCGAGGTCGGCTCGAAAAGCTTTGCCACGGCCGCCAAGCTGTTCGATGCACGGACGCGCCGCGGCGTCCTGATGCTCTATGCCTGGTGCCGCCACTGCGACGACGTGGTCGACGGCCAGGAGCTGGGCTTTGCCGCCGCTCCGGCGCCGCACGACGCCGCCGCCGAACTGGCGCTGCTGCGCGAGCAGACGCGGCGCGCCTATGCGGGCGAGACCATGCGCGACCCGGCCTTCGCCGCCTTCCAGGAAGTCGCCCTGAAGCACGCCATCGAGCCGCGCCATGCCTACGACCACCTGGAAGGCTTCGCCATGGACGTCGAAGGCGCCCGTTACGAGACCATCGAGGACACCCTGCGCTACTGCTACCACGTGGCCGGCGTGGTCGGGCTGATGATGGCCTCCATCATGGGCGCACGCGACCAGCGCGTGCTGGACCGCGCCTGCGACCTGGGCCTGGCGTTCCAGCTCACGAACATCGCGCGCGACATCGTCGACGACGCGCGGATCGGGCGCTGCTACCTGCCCGCAGGCTGGCTGCGGGAGGCCGGCATCCCGCCCGAGGAAGTCGCGCTGCCGCGGCACCGCGCGGCGCTGGCGAAGGTCGCCGCGCGTCTGGTCGACTATGCCGAACCCTATTACGATTCGGCGATGGTCGGCCTGTCCGCCCTGCCCTTGCGCTCAAGCTGGGCGATCGCCAGCGCGCACCTGGTCTACCGGCAGATCGGCATCGAAGTGAAGCGGCGCGGCGCGCATGCCTGGGACGAACGCGCGGGCACCTCGAAGCTCACCAAGCTGTGGCTGCTGCTGCGCGGCGGGCTGGATGCGCTCAGTTCAAGGTTTCGGATGAGGACGGCGCCGCGTCCGGCAAGCTTGTGGCAGCGCCCCGGCGGCGGCGCCGCAGGCGGCCCCCATGGCGTGCCTGTAACTGCTGCCTGAGCGTCTCGACCGGCGGCGCATACAGGAAGCCGAAGGAGACCGCGCCGTCCTTGCCGTCCACCGCGTGATGCATGCGGTGGGCCTGGTAGAGGCGCTTGAGGTAGCCGCGCTTGGGCACGTAATGGAAGGGCCAGCGCCGGTGCACCAGGCCGTCGTGGGCGACGAAGTACAGGAAGCCGTAGGCCGTCATGCCGGCGCCTATCCACTCGAGCGGATGGTGACCGCGGCTGCCGGCGTAGATCAGGGCGATGGCGACGCCCGCGAAGACCACCGCGTACAGGTCGTTCTTCTCGAACCAGCCGGTGCGCGGCGCATGATGCGACTTGTGCCAGCCCCAGCCGAAGCCGTGCATGACGTACTTGTGCGCGACGATGGAGAAGATTTCCATTGCCACGACGGTGAGCACGACGATGAGCGTATTGAGCAGCATGTGGATGGATCGCCAGAGCGATAAAGGAGCGTCAAAAGGAAGGAGCGTCAAAAGGAGCCGGAATGGCTCAAGCCTACCATGGCGCACGGTGCGCACGGATGGGAGGCGTCACGCTTCCTCTTCACCTTCACGAATAAAGGATGACACATGTTTTTGAGGACAGTTCTTGGTTGCACACTCTTCTGCGGGCTGGCTGCGGCCGCATCCGGCGCCTCGGCCGCCACGGTCGAGGTCCGCGTGTCCGGGGTGGCCGGAAACAAGGGAAAAATTAATGTCGCGGTCTGCGACAAGGAGCGCTTCCTGAAGCAATGCAGCCACAGCGGCTCGGCGCCGGCGAAGGCGGGCGAAACGGTCGTCACCCTGAAGGATGTGCCGCCCGGCGCCTGGGCCGTGCTGGCCTACCAGGACGAGAACGAGAACAACGAGCTCGACCGTAACTTCGTCGGCATCCCCAGCGAGAACTACGGCTTCAGCCGCGACGCCCGCGGCAGGTTCGGTCCACCGGGCTTCGAGGATGCGGCGATCGAGGTGCGGGGCGAGCTGACGGTGGCGCCGGTGCGCCTGAAGTAAGGCGGCAGCGGTGTGCGGCAAGATCATCGTGCCCGGCGTTGGAGACGGAAACGATCACCGCGTGGGCAACAGGTTGCCCACCCTACGAGCATGTGAGAAAAATCGCCATGGCTGCGTTGCATCGTCTCGCCGTACTCTCGTACTGTCTTCGACGATGCGTCGGAGGGCCGCATTCCTTGCCCTGACGATTTTTTCACACGCTCTACGCCCCGTCGATCACCCGCATCAGGAAGTGCACCTTGCGCGGCGCCCGGTGCCGCTCGTGGATCTCGCGCGTCAGCACCTCGACGCGGCGCGGCTGCAGCGCCAGCTGGCGCACGTCGATCGGCGCGCCGGCGGCCAGGTTGCCGGCGAACTGGGCCGCCAGTTGCTGGGACACGGTCCCGGTCAGCGTGACCGGCACGCCGTGCAGTGTCGTCTTCAGCTCGAAGCTGCGCGACTCCGGCAGGACGAAAACCGTTCCGACATACTCTTTGCCGTGCTCTTCCATGATGGTCTCCCGTGAAGGCGCATCCGCTGTGCAGGCGCGGCCTGTCCTCGCCGCTGCGTGCTTTCATCATAGGCAAGCGCGGCGCGCGGCACAACATGAAAATAGCGCGTGGGCGACGCGCCTCAGGCGCCGCCAGGTCGCGTTCGCCGTCACCGCGCACCACCGCTTCCCCCAGCGTCTCGCGCAGCAGCGAACCGCAGTCCCGTAGGGTGGGCACTCCGTGCCCACGCGTTACGTGCGTGTCCTAGCGGCCCAGGACCTTGGCGTGTCGCCCGCCACCGTATCGCTTTGACGTGGTCTGTGCGGACCGCTTGTACGACGCGTACGCTGACGACTGCAATGTTTTCCGGCGCCGGCGGGCGACAGGTCACCGCCAACGAAAATGGAGGCGCACGTAACGCGTGGGCACGGGGTGCCCACCCTACATTACGATTCAGGCTTCGACATCCGCGCCAGCCCGGCAAGGTCGAGATCGCCGTCGCCGCGCTTGACCGCTTCCTGCAGCGTCTCACGCAGGACCGAGCCGAAACGCAGGCGCAGGCCCTGCTCGGCCGCGGCGTCGTTGGCCAGGCCGACGTCCTTCAGCCCGAGCGAGAGCTTGAAGCCGGCCGGGCTGTAGCGCTCCTGCGCGATCATCCCGCCATAGCCCTTGTAGACCGGTGAGCCGGCGAACAGGGTCTGGCTCAGCAGGTCGAGGAAATCCGCAGCCGGGATGCCGTGCGCCCCGGCCAGCGCCGCCGATTCGCCCATCGCCTCGATCGCGCAGGCCAGGCTCAGGTTGGCGCCGAGTTTCACCGCGTTGGCCTGCTCGGGCGCGTCGCCGAAGCGCCAGGTCTTCTGTCCCATCAGGTCGAACAATGGCTGCACGCGCCCGATCAGCTCGGCCGGTCCCGCCGCAACGATGTTCAGCTTGCCGGCCGCGGCCACGTCGACCCGGCCCAGCACCGGCGCGGCGACATAGCCGACGCCGCGCTGCGCGTGCAGGGCCGCCATCTCGCGCGCGAAGGCCACCGAGACGGTCGCCATGTTCACGTGGATGCCGCCGGGCTTCATCGCGTCGAGCGCCCCGCCCTCGAGCAGCACGGCGCGCGTGGACGCGTCGTCGGCCAGCATCGTGAACAGCACGTCGACGGCGCCCGCCTCGGCCGGACTGGCGACGGCGTGCGCGCCCTGCAGCGCCAGTTCCTGCGCCGGCCCCGCGCTACGGTTCCAGACCCGCAGCGGGCGCCCGGCTTTCAGCAGGTTGGCCGCCATCCCGCGCCCCATTGCGCCCAGGCCGATGAATCCGATCTCCATGGTGTCCTCCTTGTGATGTCGTCATTGAAGCAGCATTCCCAAAAATGCGGCGCGAAAAAAACCGGGACCTTGCGGTCCCGGTTGCATGTGTTACGGCCAGCCTTGCGACCAGCTTGCAGCTCAGCGCTTGCGCGGCGGCGGCAGGTCGGTGCAGACGCCTTTGTAGACTTCCGCGGCCATGCCGATCGACTCGCCCAGGGTCGGGTGCGGGTGGATGGTCTTGCCGATGTCCACGCCGTCCGCGCCCATCTCGATCGCCAGGGCGATCTCGCCGATCATGTCGCCGGCGCTGGTGCCGACGATGGTGCCGCCGACGATGCGGTGGGTCTCGGCGTCGAACAGCAGCTTGGTGAAGCCTTCCGAGCGGCCATTCGCCACGGCGCGGCCCGAGGCGGCCCACGGGAAGTGGCCCTTCTCGACCTGGATGCCCTTCTGCTTGGCTTCGTCCTCGGTCAGGCCGACCCATGCCACTTCCGGATCGGTGTAGGCTACCGACGGGATGACTTTCGCGTCGAAGTAGGCCTTCTCGCCGTGCGCGGCTTCGGCCGCGACGTGGGCTTCATGCACGGCCTTGTGCGCCAGCATCGGCTGGCCCACCAGGTCGCCGATGGCGAAGATGTGCGGCACGTTGGTGCGCATCTGGCCATCGACCGGGATGAAGCCGCGGTCGGTCACCGCCACGCCGGCTTTATCCGCGGCGATCTTCTTGCCGTTCGGGCTGCGGCCCACGGCGACCAGCACCAGGTCGTAGACCTGCGCTTGCGGCGCCGGCTGGCCGGCTTCGGCCGACTCGAACGTCACCTTGATCCCTTCCGGCAGCGCTTCCACGCCGACGGTCTTGGTCTTCAACATGATGTTGTCGAAGCGATGGGCGTTGAACTTCTGCCAGACCTTGACCGCCTCGCGGTCCGCGCCCTGCATCAGGCCGTCCATCATCTCGACCACGTCGATGCGCGCACCCAGGGTCGAGTACACGGTCGCCATTTCCAGGCCGATGATGCCGCCGCCGATGACCAGCATGCGCTTGGGCACCTGGCGCAGCTCGAGCGCGCCGGTCGAGCCGACGATGCGCGGATCTTCCGGCACGAAGGGCAGCTTCACGACCGCGGAACCGGCGGCGATGATCGCTTTCGCGAACTTGACCACCTTCTTGGCGCCGTCCGGGCCGGTCACTTCGATGTGGTTCGGGCTGAGGAACTGGCCTACGCCCTGCACCACGTTGACCTTGCGGGCCTTGGCCATGCCGGCCAGGCCGCCGGTCATGGTCTTGATGACCTTGTCCTTGTAGGCGCGCAGCTTGTCGATGTCCACGCTAGGTGCGGCGAAGGAGACGCCGATGTCGGCCATGTGCGCGGTCTCGTCCATGATGTGCGCCACGTGCAGCAGCGCCTTGGACGGGATGCAGCCCACGTTCAGGCAGACGCCGCCCAGGGTCGCGTACTTCTCGACCAGCACGGTGTTCATGCCCAGGTCGGCCGAGCGGAAGGCGGCCGAGTAGCCGCCGGGGCCGGCGCCCAGCACCATCATCTCGCACTCGACGTCGACCTGGCCGCTGTAGCTGGCCGCGTTCGGCGCAGGCACGGCGTTCGGGGCCGCAGCGTCGGCTTTATGGGCCGGCGCGTAGGAGTCGGTCGGGCCGGCGGCCGCGGTCGGAGCGGCCGCCTGCGCGCCGATCTGCGCGGCAGGCGCAGCAGCGGCAGGCGCCGCAGCCGGAGCGGCAGGCGCCGAAGCACCCGCAGCGCTTTCATCGAGGGTCAGCAGCAGCGAACCTTCGTTCACCTTGTCGCCGACCTTGACCTTCAGTTCCTGCACCACGCCGGCGTGGGTCGAGGGGATCTCCATCGAGGCCTTGTCCGATTCGACGGTGACCAGCGACTGGTCGACCTTGATCGTGTCGCCCGGTTTCACCATCAGCTCGATGATCTCGACGTCCTTGAAGTCGCCGATGTTCGGGACCTTTACTTCAACAGTACTCATGCTCGGCGCTCCTTACAGAAGGGTCTTGCGCAGGTCGGCCAGGACGTCGGCCAGGTAGGCGGCGAAGCGCGCGGCGCCGGCGCCGTCGATCACGCGGTGGTCGTAGGACAGCGACAGCGGCAGCATCAGGCGCGGCTGGAAGGCCGAACCGTCCCAGACCGGCTTCATCGCCGACTTCGACAGGCCGAGGATCGCGACTTCCGGTGCGTTGATGATCGGCGTGAAGGCCGTGCCGCCGATGCCGCCCAGCGACGAGATGGTGAAGGTCGCGCCCTGCATGTTCGCGGGCGAGAGCTTGCCTTCGCGCGCCTGGGCCGACAGTTCGCCCATTTCGACGGCGATCTGCGAGATGGTCTTCTTGTCGGCATCCTTCACGACCGGGACCACCAGGCCATTCGGGGTGTCCGCGGCAAAGCCGATGTTGTAGTACTGCTTGACGATCAGGCTGGCGCCGTCTTCCGACAGCGACGAGTTAAATTGCGGGAACTTCTTCAGCGCGGCGACCGATGCCTTGATGACGAAAGCCAGCATGGTCAGCTTGACGCTCGACTTCTGCTTGGCCAGCGCGGCGTTCGAATCGACGCGGAACTGTTCCAGGTCGGTGACGTCGGCGTCCTCGAAGTGGGTCACATGCGGGATCATGACCCAGTTGCGGTGCAGGTTCGGGCCGGAGATCTTCTTGATGCGCGGCAGGGCCACGGTTTCGGTCGGACCGAACTTCGAGAAGTCCAGCGACGGCCATGGCAGCACGTCCAGGCCGACGCCCGAACCGCCGGCCTTGGCCGGTGCGGCGGCGGCCTGCGGCGCGGCCATCACGCCCTTGACGAAGTTCTGCACGTCCTGCTGGGTGATGCGGCCTTTCGGGCCGGTGCCCGGCACGCGCGCCAGGTCCACGCCCAGTTCGCGGGCGAACTTGCGGATCGACGGCGAGGCGTGGGCTTTCGAGCCGGTGACGCCCTGGCTTGGGGCGGAAGCCGGTGCAGGCGCAGCGGCGGGTGCGGCAGCCGGGGCCGACGGCGCGGCAGCGGCAGCAGGTGCGGGCGCAGCGGCTGCAGGCGCGGCAGGTGCTGCAGCGCCGGTCGCAGCGCCGGCTGCCGACTCTACCAGCAGCACCAGCGAACCCTTGGCGACCTTGTCGCCGACCTTGACTTTCACTTCCTTGACGGTGCCGGCGTGGCTGGACGGGATCTCCATGCTCGCCTTGTCCGATTCGACAGTGATCAGCGACTGGTCGACCTTGATCTGGTCGCCCGGCTTGACCATCAGTTCGATGACTTCGACTTCCTTGAAGTCGCCGATGTCCGGCACGGTGACTTCGACGATGCCGCCCGCGGCGGCAGGCGCCGGTGCGGGTGCAGCTTCGGCGGCGGCCGGTACGGCGGCCGCAGGCGCCGCTGCGGCGGCTGGTGCGGGCGCGGCGGCGGCGCCGCCAGCTTCCTCGACCAGCAGGACGAGCGAGCCCTCGGCGACCTTGTCGCCGACCTTCACTTTGATTTCCTTGACCACGCCGGCGTGGCTCGCCGGGATTTCCATGCTGGCCTTATCCGACTCGACGGTGATCAGGGACTGGTCGACCTTGATCGTGTCGCCCGGCTTGACCATCAGTTCGATGACTTCGACTTCCTTGAAATCGCCGATGTCCGGGACTTTGACTTCCACAATGCTCATAGTGTTCGCTCCGTTCTTATTCATTTGTTGTGAATTGACTGCCGCCTCCTCGCCCGGGGCGAGGAAGCGGCGCAACACCACTCACATTACTGGGTCACCGGATTCGGCTTGTTCGCGTCGATGCCGTACCTGGCGATCGCCTGGGCCACGACGGCCTTGTCGATCTTGCCTTCGTCGGCCAGTGCGCGCAGGGCGGCGACGGTGACGTAGTAGCGATTCACCTCGAAGAACTCGCGCAGCTTGACGCGCGAATCCGAGCGGCCGAAGCCGTCGGTGCCGAGCACTTTATAGGTGCGGTCCTTCGGCATGTAGGCGCGGATCTGCTCGGCGAACAGGCGCATGTAGTCGGTGGTCGCCACGATCGGGCCGGTCGTGTTCTGCATCAGCGAAGTCACGTAAGGCACGCGCTGCTCCGCATCCGGGTTCACCATGTTCCAGCGCTCGGCGTCCTGGCCGTCGCGCGCCAGCAGCGTCAGCGACGGAGCGGACCAGATGTCGGCGGCGACACCCCAGTCGTTCTTCAGCAACTCGGCGGCGAAGATGGATTCGCGCAGGATGGTGCCGCAGCCGATCAGCTGGACACGGTTCTGCGCTTCCTTGTCGCCTTCCTGGAACAAATACATGCCCTTCAGGATGCCCTCTTCCTGGCCTGGCTTGAGGCCCGGCTGCTCGTAGTTCTCGTTCATGATGGTGATGTAGTAGAACACGTCTTCCTGTTCTTCCACCATGCGGCGCAGGCCGTCACGGATGATCACCGCCACTTCGTGGCCGAAAGTCGGGTCGTACGGCATGCAGTTCGGGACGGTCGCCGCGATGATGTGGCTGTGGCCGTCCTCGTGCTGCAGGCCTTCGCCGTTCAGGGTCGTACGGCCGGCGGTGCCGCCCATCAGGAAGCCGCGCGCACGGATGTCGCCCGCCAGCCAGACCAGGTCGCCCACGCGCTGCATGCCGAACATCGAGTAGAACGTGTAGAACGGGATCATGGTGCGGTTGTTCGACGAGTACGAGGTCGCCGCGGCGATCCACGAGCTCATGCCGCCCGCTTCGTTGATGCCTTCCTGCAGGATCTGGCCGGCCTTGTCCTCGCGGTAGTACATGACCTGGTCCTTGTCCACCGGTTCGTACAGCTGGCCCTGCTGGTTGAAGATGCCGATCTGGCGGAACAGGCCTTCCATGCCGAAGGTGCGCGATTCGTCGACCAGGATCGGGACGATGCGCTGGCCCAGGCTCTGGTCCTTCAGCAGGCTGGTGAGCACGCGCACGTAGGACTGCGTGGTCGAGATCTCGCGGCCCGGCGCGGTCGGCTCGAGCACGGCCTTGAACGATTCCAGCGGCGGCACGACCAGGGCTTCGTCCGCCTTCTGGCGGCGCTGCGGCAGGTAGCCGCCCAGGGCCTTGCGGCGCTCGTGCAGGTACTTCATTTCAGGCGCGTCGTCGGACGGCTTGAAGAACGGGATCTCGGACAGCTTGTCGTCCGGGATAGGGATGTTGAAGCGGTCGCGCATCTCGCGGATCGCCTCGTCGTCCAGCTTCTTGGTCTGGTGCGCGGTGTTGCGCGCCTCGCCCGACTTGCCCATGCCGAAGCCCTTGACGGTCTTCACCAGCAGCACGGTCGGAGTGCCCTTGTTCTCCTGGGCGTTCTTGAAGGCGGCGTAGATCTTGTGCGGATCGTGGCCGCCGCGGGTCAGGCGCCAGATGTCGTCGTCGCTCATGTTGGCGACCATCTTCAGCAGCTCGGGATGCTTGCCGAAGAAGTGCTTGCGCACGTAGGCGCCATCCTTGGCCTTGTAGTTCTGGTATTCGCCGTCGACGGTTTCCATCATCACGCGCTGCAGGATGCCGTCCTTGTCCTTCGACAGGAGCGCATCCCACTGCGAGCCCCAGATGACCTTGACGACGTTCCAGCCGGCGCCGCGGAAGTCCGCTTCCAGTTCCTGGATGATCTTGCCGTTGCCGCGCACCGGACCGTCCAGGCGCTGCAGGTTGCAGTTGACGACCATGACCAGGTTGTCGAGGCGCTCGCGCGCGGCCATGCCGATCGCGCCCATCGATTCCGGCTCGTCCATCTCGCCGTCGCCGCAGAAGACCCAGACCTTGCGGTTCTCGGTGTTGGCGATGCCGCGTGCGTGCAGGTACTTCAGGAAGCGCGCCTGGTAGATCGCCATCAGCGGGCCCAGGCCCATCGAGACGGTCGGGAACTGCCAGAAGTCCGGCATCAGTTTCGGGTGCGGGTAGGAAGACAGGCCCTTGCCGTCGACTTCGCGGCGGAAGTTCAGGAGCTGCTCTTCCGAGATGCGGCCTTCGAGGTAGGCGCGCGCGTAGATGCCCGGCGAAGAGTGGCCCTGGATGTACAGCAGGTCGCCGCCGTGCTCTTCGGTCGGGGCGTGCCAGAAGTGGTTGAAGCCGATGCCCAGCATGTTCGCCAGCGAGGCGAAGGACGAGATGTGGCCGCCCAGGTCGCCGTCGGCGCGGTTGGCCTTGACCACCATCGCCATCGCGTTCCAGCGCATCCACGAGCGCAGGCGCTCTTCGTATTCCAGGTTGCCCGGGCAGTTCACGTTCAGGTGGGCCGGGATGGTGTTGACATAGGCCGTGTTGCTCGAGAACGGGATGTGGGCGCCGCGGCGGCGCGCCAGGTCGACCAGGCGCTCCATCAGGTAGTGGGCGCGTTCGGTGCCTTCGTTTTCGATGACCGCCTCAAGCGCGTCGAGCCACTCCTTGGTCTCGAGGGCGTCCGGGTCATTGGCGGCCTGGGCCGTCAATTGGTCGAGTTGAGCTGACATATCAGTGTGTCTCCTTGGTTTATGCCCCACCCCGATCCCCAGATCGCCGGCGGCGGATTTGATGAACAGTAAACATGAAATTAAGCCATGCGATTCTACCAGTGCACCTGGCCTTTTTCAAATTACGATATATCATTTCATAATATGGAATTACCAATGCTTTGAGCATGTTTTTCGTAGGGTGGGTTCTTGAACCCACGCGGTACGAACGCATGCGTCATCGAGACGCAAGCACAGGTCCGTGCATGCAAAAATGGCCGTTGTCATGCAGCGCGATGTCACATCGGTTCGACCGCGTGGGGTCATTGAGGCCAGTGGCCTCAATGACGAACCCACCCTACGCCCCCGCAACAGGACGTGGCCGCCTCAAGCTTCCCGCCCCGTTACGATCCCTCATCCTTGGTCACCCGATAAATATGACAACGAAGCGCGCAGCGCGGCGCGCGATACCCGTGCCGGCCTTATAATTTCATCTTTGTCCAGTGATGAGCCCCACCATGCCAGCCCAACTGATCGACGGAGTCCAACTTTCCCAACAACTGCGCGCCGAAATCGCCGAGCGCGCGGCCAAACTCACCGCCGCCGGCCAACAGCCGGGCCTGGCCGTGATCCTCGTCGGCGAAGACCCGGCCAGCCAGGTCTACGTGCGCAACAAGGTCAAGGCCTGCGGCGACGTCGGCTTCCACTCGGTGCTGGAAAAGTACGACGCCGACCTGACCGAGGCTGCCCTGCTGGCCCGCATCGCGGCCCTGAACGAGGACCCGGCCATCCACGGCATCCTGGTGCAGATGCCCCTGCCGCGCCACATCAATCCGAGCAAGGTCATCGAGGCCATCGCGACAGCCAAGGACGTCGACGGCTACTCGGTGCTGTCGGCCGGCGAACTGGTCGCCAACCTGCCGGGCTTCCGCCCCTGCACGCCCTACGGCTGCATGAAGCTGATCGAGTCGACCGGCTTCGATTTGCGCGGCAAGCATGCCGTCGTCATCGGCCGCTCGAACACCGTCGGTAAACCAATGGCCCTGCTGCTCTTGCAAGCCAACGCCACCGTCACCATCTGCCATAGCGCGACGCCGGACCTGGGCTACCACACCCGCCAGGCCGACGTGATCGTCGCCGCCGTCGGCCGCCGCAATACCGTCACCGCCGACATGGTCAAGCCGGGCGCGATCGTGATCGACGTCGGCATGAACCGCGACGACGCCGGCAAGCTGTGCGGCGACGTCGACTTCGCCGGCGTACGCGAGCTTGCCTCGCACATCACGCCGGTGCCGGGCGGCGTCGGTCCGATGACGATTACCATGCTGCTGATGAACACCGTCGAATCCGCGGAACGCGTGCTCGGCAAGCGCCAGGAACAGCTGGTCCAGGCCACGGGCATGGATCCGAAGCCGGGCGTCGCTTGATTAAATAAGCGAGATCGCTCCCTCGGGAGCGATTTCCGAACCCTAGGAAGGAACACCATGAGCATTGACACCAGTAATCCCCTTCTCGATTTCTCGGGCCTGCCGCGCTTCGACCTGTTCCGTCCAGAACATGTCACGCCAGCCATCGAGCAACTGATCAAGGAAGCCGCCGAGGTGGTGGCCAAGCTCGAAGCGCCGAGCGACAACGTGACCTGGGACAATTTCGTGGTGCCGCTCGAGGAAGCGACCGAGCGCCTGGGCCGTGCCTGGGGCATCGTCAACCACCTGAACCACGTGGCCGACACGCCCGAGCTGCGTGCCACCTACAACGAGAACCAGCCGAAGGTTACCGAGTTCTGGACCACCCTGGGCCAGAACGAGGCGCTGTTCGACAAGTACAAGGCGATCCGCGCCAACCCGGACTTCATCAACCTGTCGCCGGCCCGCAAGCGCATCGTCGAGAACGCCCTGCGCGACTTCCGCCTGGGCGGCGCCGAGCTGCCTGCTGACAAGAAGGAACGCTTCGCCGCGATCCAGGAACAGCACGCGGCCATTTCCACCCGCTTCTCGGAAAACGTGCTCGACGCCACCAACGACTACAAGCTGGTCGTGGAAAACGAAAGCGAACTGGCCGGCATCCCCGAGGACGTGAAGGCGGCCGCGCGCGCCGCCGCGGAAGCGCAAGGCAAGGCCGGCTGGCAATTCACCCTGCATTTCCCGTCCTACTTCCCGGTGCTGCAGTTCGCCGACAACCGCTCCCTGCGCGAGACCATCTACCGCGCCAGTGCCACCAAGGCCTCGGACGCCGGCACCGTGTTCAGCGAGCTGGACAAGTGGGACAACACCGAGAACATCGCGACCCTGCTCAAGCTGCGCGACGAGGAAGCCAAGCTGCTCGACTACCGCAACTTCGCCGAAGTGTCGCTGGTGCCGAAGATGGCCGAAAGCCCCGAGCACGTGATCAGCTTCCTCGAAGACCTGGCGCGCCGCGCCCGTCCGTTCGCCGAGAAGGACCTGGCCGAGCTGCGCGCCTTCGCCAAGGACGAGCTGGGGATCGAGGACATGCAGGCCTGGGACGTGGCCTACACCTCGGAAAAGCTGCGCGAGAAGCGCTATGCCTTCTCGGCCCAGGAAGTGAAGGAATACTTCCCCGAGCACAAGGTGATCGAGGGCCTGTTCAAGGTCGTGCAGAATCTGTTCTCGGTCCAGATCAAGCCGGACGATGCGCCGGTCTGGCACCCGGACGTGCGTTTCTACCGCATCGAGCGCGACGGCGAGCTGGTCGGCCAGTTCTACTTCGACCTCTACGCGCGCGCCGGCAAGGGCCAGGGCGCGTGGATGGACGACGCGCGCGGGCGCCGCACGACCACCGGCGGCATCATCCAGACCCCGGTCGCCTACCTCACCTGCAACTTCACCCCGCCCGCAACCGTCGACGGCAAGCTGCAGCCCTCGCTGTTCACCCACGACGAGGTGACCACCCTGTTCCACGAATTCGGCCACGGCCTGCACCACATGCTGACCGAGGTCGAGGAGCTGTCGGTATCGGGCATCTCGGGCGTCGAATGGGACGCGGTCGAGCTGCCGTCGCAGTTCATGGAAAACTTCTGCTGGGAGTGGGATGTGCTGCAAGGCATGACCGCCCACGTGAAGACCGGCGAACCGCTGCCGCGCGCCCTGTACGAGAAGATGCTGGCGGCTAAAAATTTCCAGTCGGGCATGCAGACCTTGCGCCAGGTCGAGTTTTCCTTGATCGACATGCACCTGCACTACGACTTCGATCCGAACAGCCAGCAGACCGTGCAGGAACTGATCGACGACGTGCGCCAGAAGTTCGCGGTGCTGATCCCGCCGTCCTTCAACCGCTTCCAGCACTCCTTCGGCCATATCTTCGCGGGCGGCTATGCGGCCGGCTACTACAGCTACAAGTGGGCGGAAGTGCTGTCGGCCGACGCCTATGCGGCCTTCGAAGAGGCGGTCGAGGCCGGCGGCGGCGAGATCTCGGTCGAGACCGGGCGCCGCTTCCAGCGCGAGATCCTCGCCGTGGGCGGCTCGCGCCCGGCGCTCGAGTCGTTCAAGGCCTTCCGCGGCCGCGAACCCTCGATCGACGCCCTGCTGCGCCACAACGGCATGAACGGCTGATCCGGCATCGCTGGGTGGGCACGGCGTGCTCGACCTTGCAGCGCTGGCAGATCGTAGGGTGGGCACTCCGTGCCCACGCGTTACGTGTTCGACCTTGCACCGCTGGCGGTGACATGTCGCTTGCAACCCTGGAGCGGAGCCATTGGCCTTGGCATGCGGCACGAGCGAAACGTCAGCGCCAACGAAGCAAGCATGCGCCCGTAACGCGTGGGCACTCCGTGCCCACCCTACGAATCCAGCTCGGCAATAAAACCACGGCCCGCCAGCGGTGCAATACCGCTGGCGGGCCGTTCGCATTACAATCCTGAACCATGACCCGGATCGACTTCCATACCAACATTCCCGACAAACTGAGCTATGCCTGCCGCCTGGCGCGCAAGGCCTGGTCGACGCGCGCCAGGATCGTGCTGCTGGCCGAGGACGCGGCCCAGGCCGCCGCCCTGAACGACGCCCTGTGGACACTGTCGGAGACGGATTTCATCCCCCACGTGCTGGTCGATGACCCGCTGGCGGAGCAGACGCCGATCATCGTCACCGACCGCGAAGACGTGGCGCTGCCGCACTACGAGATGCTGGTCAACCTGACGCGGCGCACGCCCTCCACTTTCGCCCGGTTCGCCCGGGTGTTCGAGATCATTTCCACCGACGAGCAGGACGCCGCCGCCGGCCGCCAGCGCTATGTCGCGTATAAAAAGCAGTCCTACCCGCTGACCCACTTCGTCGCAGGACAATCATGAGCCAGAACCCGGCCTTCGATAGCAGCATCCCCGTATTGACGGAAGTCGTGCTGGAGCCCCTGGTGCTGGAGCCGGTGCCGGGTTCCGGGCCGGCCGAGCCCGAGGCGCCTGCGGCCGCGCCGGTTGCCGAACCCGCCGCCCCGGCGCAGGCCGCGGAGCCGGACTGGGACGAACTCGAGCGCCGGATCGCCGAGCGCGTCGTGCAGCAGCTCCAGTCCCAGATCGACGCCGTCGTGCGCGGCGCGCTGGCCGCGGCCAACGAGCAGATCCAGCTCGGCGTGCGCCAGGCGGTCGAGCAGGTCGTGGCGCAGCAGGTGGCCGCGGTCCAGTTCGGGCAGAAATAACCTGCGGCCTTTCCAGGTTTCGTAGGGTGGGCTCTTGAGCCCACGCGGTATGGCACGGATGCGTACGCGCGTACGTTCACATTCATCCGCTTCGTCGCGCTCCAGCTTTCTGCACACGTTTCGCCATCTCATCCGTACGACCGCGTGGGCTCGAGAGTGTTCAGCACAGGGACATGGGTAACACTTGTCTAGAGACATAGGTAACACCTTTTATGATCGTTGCACGGCCAACAACTGGAGCGTGCGATGCCTTGGAAGGAGAGTTCCCGAATGTCGTCCCGAC
>JBFLZJ010000012.1:0-164399 GCA_040755875.1 Pseudomonadota bacterium
CTTCAGGAGCCGCGTCGATCTGGTCGTACGCCTTGGCTTCGCCGCCGAACTTCTTCGACAGAACGGTTGCGATTGCAGCCGTCAGGGTGGTTTTGCCGTGGTCAACGTGACCAATGGTGCCGACGTTCACGTGCGGCTTGGTCCGTTCGAATTTTTCCTTTGCCATTTGAGACTCCTAACGATCCTAACGATTTTTTGAGAATTACCAGGCACACCTGACGGACGAGTACTACGGACTGCCGTGCTAAATTCTGGTGCCCTTGACGTGGATTGAACACGTGGCCTCTCCCTTACCAAGGGAGTGCTCTACCACTGAGCTACAAGGGCTTATTTGTTTACGCCGCACAGACTGCAGCGCAATAACTGGAGCGGGTGAAGGGAATCGAACCCTCGTCGTAAGCTTGGAAGGCTTCAGCTCTACCATTGAGCTACACCCGCGAGGCACAACTTCAATTCGACTTCACGATTTCTTCTTTTTGGTGGTGGGGGCTGGATTCGAACCAGCGTACTCAGAGAGGGCAGATTTACAGTCTGCTGCCTTTAACCACTCGGCCACCCCACCGCGAAGAACCGCAGAGTATGAAGCAAGCTCAACATGCTGTCAACTATTTTTGCCATCACTACGAACCTGGCTCAATAGCAGCGTTGCTTCGGGGCGTGATTGTAACCGTACCCAGTACAAACCTGCAAGGGTTGTTTTTGCAAGCAGTGCGCTGCGCCCATGCGTAGTGGGTTACTGTACGCCTCAAGTGTACGTAAATACGGGGCAGATGGACATCAAGAAGCCAGGATATCCCCGCTGGGGTTGGCGCCAGCTGCTGCTGGCCAACCTGGCGATCATCGCGGTCCAGCTGGGCACGCGGCTGGCGGCGGACGCCCTCTCGCTCGGCGAGAACTACGTCCTGCCGCTGTTCCCGCCGGCCGGCGTGGCGCTCGCGCTGGCGACCGTGGCCGGCGCCTGGGTACTGCCGGGCGTGGTGATCGGCGCAGTGATCGTCAACCTGCCCTGGTACCTGCGCAACACGGAGCTGGCGCCGGAGCTTGCCGTGCTGGCCACCTCCGCGGTCGCGCTCGGCGCCATGCTCCAGGCCTGGCTCGGTGCGCGCCAGTTCCGGCGCTGGCTGCGTCCGGCCATCGACTCCGGCCGCGACGTCGTCACCTTCCTCGTGCTCTCGCCTCTCGTCTGCCTGATGAGCGCCAGCGTCTCGGTGCCGTCCCTGCACCTGCTGGGGGTGGCGCATTATCCCGAGCCGGTGCGCAGCTGGCTGGCCTGGTGGGCCGGCGACACCATCGGCGTGCTGCTGGCCGCGCCCCTGTGCTGGATCGTCTGCGGCCAGCCGCGCCGCCTGTGGCGCCAGCGCGCCACGATCGTCGGGCTGCCCCTGCTGCTGGCCAGCGCGGCGGTGCTGACCATCTACCGGTTCACCGTCGGCTGGGAGCACGCGCAGCACCTGCAGCCCTACCGCCTGAAGGCGCAGCAGACCGCCGACATGCTGCAGGCCGAATTCAACGAACACGTGCGCTTCGTCGGCACCTTCGCCCGCACCCTCGCCGACACCGAACACATCCTGGCGCGCGACAAGTTCCTGCTCATCGCCAGCGGCTATGTCGACGGCCGGCCCGAGATCCAGGGCGTGAACTGGGCGGTGCCGGTGCTCGAGGGCGAGCGCGCCGGCTTCGAAGACTGGGTGCGACGCACGCTCGACGCCTCCTTCCCCGGCATCCAGGACGTCGACGCCAGCCTGCGCCTGGCGCCGGCCGGCCCGCGCGAACGCTATCTGCCCGTGCTCTACACCTGGCCGCCTTCGAACAGCGAGCTGCGCGGGGTCGACTTCCTGACCGCGCCCGGCCGCGCCGCCGCCGCCGCCCGTTCGCTCACCGCGCGCACGCCGCTGGCCACCGAACCCTTCCGCCTGATGACGACCGGCGACATGGGGATCAGCCTGTTCCGCTCGGTGGGAGACCCGAGCCTGCCGACCGCCGGCGTGGTGGTGTTCGTGCTCAATGCCGATATCCTGCTGGAGCAGACGATCGCGCGCGCCGGCTTCGACGGCTTCCAGGCGGCCCTCGTCGACGTCACCGACGGCGCCGCGCTGCCGGTGGTGGGCACGCTCGGCCCGCCCCACCCCGACGAGCACCGCATCGGCCTGTCCTTCGCCGGACGCAGCTACCTGATCGCCTTCCATCCCACCGCCGCCTACAGCGCCGCCGAGCGCGGCGTGGCCAGCTGGACCGTGCTCTCGGCCGGCCTGCTGCTCACGGGCCTGCTGGGCGCCCTGCTGCTCCTGGTCAGCGGCGAACGCGCCGCCATCGAAGCCCAGGTGCGCGACCGCACCGGGCGCCTGCGCGACCGTGAAGCGCGCCTCGAAGCCATCCTCGACAACGCGGCCGACGCCATCCTCACGGTCGACGCCGGCGGCATGGTGGTGTCCGCGAACGCCGCCACCGCGCGCCTGTTCGGCTACCCGGCCCAGCACCTGGTCGGCCTGCCCTTCGGCTCCCTGGTGCCGGCCGGGGTGGACGGCGACGCCAGGGCCCAGCTGACGCGCCTGTCCCGGGCCGGGCCCGACGAATGCGTGCTCGAGGGCCGCAATGCGCGCAACGGGAACTTTCCGCTGTCGGTCTCGGTGGCGCCGGTGCAGATCGGGAAAGAGGAGCTGTTCGTCTGCATCCTGCGCGACCTGACCGAGCAGCAGCGCTCGCAGGAGCACATCTACCGCCTGGCCCACCACGACGTGCTGACCGGCCTGGAGAACCGGGTCGCGCTGAACGCCCGGCTCGAGCAGCAACTGGCGAGCGCGCGCCGCCACAAGGAACCGGCGGCGGTGCTGTTCATCGACCTCGACCACTTCAAGAAAATCAACGATTCGCTCGGCCATGCGGCCGGCGACAAGCTGCTGGTGGGCGCCGCCGCGCGCATGAAGGACCTGCTGCGCGACGTCGACACCCTGGCGCGCCTGGGCGGCGACGAATTCATCATCGTGCTGGCCGGCCCGCTCACGCCCGACAGCGTGACCGGGGTCGCGGTGCGGCTGGTCGAGTCGCTGTCGCAGCCCTACCAGCTGGGCGGGCACACGGCGCACAGCGGCGCCAGCGTGGGCGTGGCCCTGTTCCCCGACGACGGCGAGGATGCCGGCACGCTGCTGCGCCATGCCGACATGGCGATGTACGCGGCCAAGCGCGAAGGGCGCAACAACTTCCAGTTCTTCTCGCCGGCGATGAACGCGGCGACCCATGAGCACCTGCTGCTGGAGAACCGCATGTGGAGCGCGCTGAGCGCCGAGGACTTCGAGCTGCACCTGCAGGCCCAGGTCTCGCTGCAGACCGGGCGCGTGATCGGCGCCGAGGTGCTGCTGCGCTGGCACGACAGCGAACTGGGATCGGTCGAGCCGAGCCGCTTCATCCCGGTGGCCGAGGAAAGCGGGATGATCGTGCCGCTGGGCGACTGGGTGCTGGCGCGCACCATGGCCCTGCTGGCCGAATGGCAGCGCGAGGGGCTGGACCACCTGCGCCTGGCGGTGAACCTGTCGGCGCGCCAGTTCACGGGAGGCTCCCTCATCGAACGCCTGGACGAGCTGGTGGCGCACTACGGCATCGATCCGGCGCTGCTGGAACTGGAGATCACCGAATCGGCCGCGATGCGCGACCCGGAAAACACGCGCCAGCTGCTGCGCCAGCTGCGCACGCGCGGCTTCACGCTGGCGATCGACGACTTCGGCACCGGTTATTCATCGCTCGCCTACCTGAAGCTGTTCGCGATCGACCGCATCAAGATCGACCGCGGCTTCGTGAAGGACATCGAGCACAACCCGAACGACGCGGTGATCGTTGCCGCCACCATCGGACTGGCGCATTCGCTGGGCCTGACGGTGGTGGCGGAAGGGGTGGAAACCCAGGCCCAGTGGGGTTTTCTCCGCGACAAGCGCGGCGACGAAGCCCAGGGTTACCTGTTCGCGCGGCCGATGCCGGCCGCCGAGTTCCGCGAGTTCATCCGGCGGCAAGCGCAGACAGTACCTGACGCTTGAGGGCGCGGATCAGCGCGGTCTCGTCGGGCGGCACGCCTTCGGGCGCGCTCAAGGTGCGGTCGGCGTAGAAGAAGCCCAGCTGGGCCTTGCCGACGACCAGCGGCAGGACGATGAAGCTCTTCGCATCCGGCAGCAGGGTGCGGTGCCAGGCGGGCAGCAGCTCGCGGATCTTCGGGCTGGCCGCATCGGAAATCATCAGGTCGGCATCGTTGTCCAGCGCCAGCAGGAACAGGTCGCGGCCGGGACCATTGCCCGCCACGGGGAAGCTGAAGCCGGCCTGCACGCGCGCGTGCTCCGCGCCGAACGAGACGCGGGCGCGGTACTGGTTCTGGCGCGCGTCCTTCAGGCACACGGTGGCGAAGCGGAAGCCGAGCGCGCGGTAGAGCGTCTCGAGCACCGCCAGGATCACGTCGTTCAGGCGCGCGCCGCCGGCCGCGCGCAATTGGGTCACGTCCTGCACCCCGGCCAGCAGCAGCTCGCGCGCGTTCTTCGGCTTGCCGCTCGGGTGGCATCCCTCTTCCTCGTCGCCGGCGTCGAGCGTGGCCAGCAGCAGCACATTCGGCAGGCCGTCGCCCTCCTCCGGTTCGGGCGGCGCCAGCGGCTGCAGGTTCATGCTCTCCATCAGGGCCTGCATGCCGCCGGCGACGTTCGCGAACAGGGTGTCGAGCTTCGCCCCGTCGAGCTCGAAGGCGGCGCCGTAGCGCGCCAGCAGCGCGCGCGCTTCGGGCGAGCCGCCGGGCTCGGGCATGCGCGCCAGCAGGCCCGCCACCTCCAGGCTGAACGAGGCCACCTGGCGCATCCATTCGCCGCGGTTGGCGGCAGGCTTCAGGGCGCCGGCAGGCAGCGCGGCCTGGGCGCGCACGATCACGTCCGGGATCTTCCATTCGGCCAGCACCGCGGCCGACAGGGTGTCGTAGCTGCAGCCGAGGATCATCTGCGAGGCCTGGGCGACGGAATGCCTGCCGCCGGCGGCGAGCTGCCGGATCTCGCGGTAGCGTTCGTGCTCGTGCGAGGCCACCAGCAGCGCGCCCAGGTTCTTGAACAGCGCCCCGATTGCCGCTTCCTCGGCGCCCTGGTAGAACGACAGGCGCGCCATCTCGCGCCCGACCAGGCTGGCGCACAGGGCCGCTTCGAGCTCGACGCGCACGCTGCCGGCGTGGGCGCCGTTGTCCAGGGTGTCGACCAGCAGCATGGCCAGGGCGGTGGTCTTGACGTTGTCGAAGCCGAGCAGCGCGATGGCGCGCGACACGGTGGTGACCACTGCGCCGGCCGCGGTGCGGTACTGCACCGTGTTCGACAGGCGCAGGATGCGCTGGGTGAGCGCGACGTCGGACAGCACGAAGTAGGCAAGGTCGTGCGTGCCCTGGTCGTCCGAGGAAGCCAGTTCGACCACGCGCGCGACCGCGCTGCCGAGGGCGAACATCTCCTCGTCGCCGTTCACCTTCTGCATCAGGGCCGCGCGCACGCGGCGCGTCGTCTGTTCGTCCTGGGGCGTGCTTCCTGCTTCTGCCATTGCTTATCCGGCTTTCCTGGCGCGTGCGCCCTTGTCGTATTTTTTCAGGACCGCCTGGTGCAGCGCGGTGAGCGCCGGCAGCTTGGGGTTGCGTGGATCGAGGCGGCGCACCGAGCCAAGCTGGACCAGGGCCTGCTGGCCCAGCTTCTCGTCCCAGCCGGTGTGCTCGAGGCAGCGCAGCAGCGCCAGCGCGGCGTTGAAGGCCACCTGCGGGTTGCCCGGCATGCGCTGCGCCGCTTCCTGCATCAGGGTGACGGCGCCGTGGTAGTCGCCGCTCTTCGCGCGCTCGGCGCCGCCGGCGACCAGGTCGACCACGTGCTGGCGCGCTTCCTGGGCCAGGCTGGCGCCCAGTTCGGCGTGGCCGGCCTGGGCCATCACGCTCATGGCGCGGTCCATGCTCGAGGCGTCGCTGGCGTTGCGCATCACCTCGCGCACGATGCTGGCGGCGCCCTCGGCCATGTTGTGGTCGAGGCAACTGCGCGCCAGTTCGAGCTTCAGGTCGGCGGACATCGCCGGGATGTCCTGGCTGGCGGCCACCGCCGCGGTCAAGGCCTCGGCCAGGCGCTCCTCGTTGCCGGTGTATTCGTGCAGCAGGGCCGAGGAGATCGCGCTGCAGGCGTCGGCGTGCTGGCGCCCGCCCATCGAGCGGTCCAGTTCGCGGATCACGGCGGCCGCGGCCACCGGGTCGCCCTTCTTCACCAGGGTGCGCACCAGTTTCACGTGGTCCTCGGGGTCGCGGAATTCCGAATACTTGGCCTTCGCCACGACCTGCTTGAGCACCTTTTCGGCGGTGTCGTTGTCGCCCGCCTCGAACGCCACTTCGCCCAGCGTGCGCAAGCGCCGCACGGCATGCGGCGACACCGCCACCGCCTTCGCCAGCACGTCCTGCGACTTGTCCAGTTCGCCCATCGCCGAGTGGGTGCGCGCCAGCCAGTCGTAGGCGTCGACGAAATTCGTGTTGGTCTGCACCAGCTCGGTCAGGAGGCTCTCGGCCTGATCGTACTGCTCGCGCAGGTAGAGCGTTTTCGCCAGGCCCAGGCGCGCCCAGGCGATCGCGCGGGTGTCGGACAGGCGGCGGTAGATCGGCTCGGCCTGTTCGGCTTCGCCCAGGAACAGGTGCAGTTCCGCGCGCAGGCGCAGGAAGTCGACGGCGTAGCGCGGATGCGCGGTCTCGCCCTCGATGCAGAGTCCGATCGCCTCGTGCTGGGCGCCGGCCTCCATCAGCCGGTACACCGGCAGCAGGACGTTGCGCCGCTCCAGCGCGCGGGCGATGCGCTCGAGCAGGCGGTCGGCGGTGAAGGGCTTGAGGATGTAGTCGGTCGGGGCCAGCTCGGCGGCGCTGACCACCTTGCCGTAGTCGCCCTCGGCGGTCACCATGAAGAACATGGTCGACAGGGCGATCAGCTTGTGGTGGCGCAGGTCTTCCAGCAACTGCTGGCCATCCTGCCCGCCTTCCAGGTCGTACTCGCACAGCACCAGGTCGAAGGACTTGAGGCCGAGCTGCTTGACGGCCTGGTTGGCGCTGCTGGCGTGGTCGATGCGGGTCAGGCCGCACATGGTGAGCATGCCATGGATGTTCGCCCGCATCCCTGCGTGGGGCTCGATGAGCAGTGCGCTGAGGCCGTCTAGTTCGTTCATGGCGATTTTTTTCCGTTGGCCCCGAGGCGGCCTGCCTGCATGCCGTCGAAGCGGCGCGGCTACGTTGGCCGCTGCCCCTTGAGTATATTACGGCGAGGAAAAAAATTACTTAAATTGAATAGCAGGCTTGCGTAAAAGCGCCGCATCGATGGGGAAAAGCGACAGAGTCTAGAAGCTGGCGGCCTGGCGCAGCGGCGCGGCATTCGCGCAGGCCGCGCGCGCCGCCTCGGTGACGATGTTCTGGTAGCGCACTTCGTAGCGGCCGGCGGCGAGCTGGTCGATCGTCAGGGTGGCGTGCGCCTCGACATAGGCGTGGCGCACGTTCGAGCGGCGGTCGAGGTCGTGAATCTTGACGAACACCGGCGCCTCGTTGGCCCCGTTGTCCACCACCACGGACATTTCCTTGCCCAGATTGCCGACCGGGTAACCGGCGATGTAGCCGGAGTCGGCCGGCCAGGGCTCGCCGTTCGGCGCGGCCGGGGTCGCCATGTCGGTGGCGCAGTCGGGCTTACGCGGCGGCACCACCAGCTGGGTGACGGCCAGCGCCTTGACCTGGCTGGCCGGCATGCGCGCGCCGTCCAGGCCGGCCCAGACGTCGGGTTCGGCATCGCGCACCGGCGTCGGGGTTTCGGTTCTGGCGGCGGCCGGCTTGCCGTTGAAGGCCAGGGCCGCCGGCAGCAGCTTCGGCGGCTGGATCAGCAGCACCGCGGCAATCGCCCCCACCGTCACGCCGCCGAGGATGCCCAGCCACCATTTCGGATCGCGCAGCAGGCTCGGACGCGGCAGGGCCGGCGCCGGCGGCGCTTCCCAGCCGCCTTCGCCGCGGGAACGGCCGCCCTCTTCTCCGCTGCTTTCCAGCCACTCGACTTCCCACTCCTCGGCCGCGATCCACTCGTCGTGCTCCTTGCGGCGCACCGGATCGGACAGGGTGTTGTAGGCGGTGTTGACGATCGCCATGATGCGGGCGGCCTTTTCGTCGCCCGGATTCTTGTCGGGATGGTATTTCTGGCTCAGAGCCTTGTAGGCCGCACGAATGACTTCCTGCGGCGCGCCGCGCGCCACTTTCAGGTTGTCATAATGGGTGTGGATTTTGGCCATGGTCTGTGTCAGCGGGGTCGCTTATCTGGCGCCTGTTCTGTTCTGGATAATATCCGATCCCGCAGGCCATGCGGGCAGTGGAATCGGTACAGCATAGCCGGGTTTGTATCCACAGCGCAAGATGTCAATCTTACAAGCGGTGACTGCGATCCGCGCGCACGATTGCATCCGGCAGCGCGACTTCCCTCCCCACCGCCAACACCTTGAACAGCTCGCCCATCTCGGCGGGGGACACCAGTTTCTGCACCGCCTTCGACTGCGGCAGGTAGCGCACCGCGTCTTCCGGGTTGGTCCTGAGCAGCAGTTCGCCGATGCCGCAGCCGAGCAGGAAGGAGGCCTGGTTCATGTAGGCCAGCACTTCCAGCCCGGCGTCCTGGGCGGCCAACGCCATCGCCGTGAAGTCGACGTGGGCGGTGATGTCCTGCAGGCCAGGCAGATAGAAGGGCTCGGGGTGGGCATGGTGGCGGTAGTGGCACATCAACGTGCCGCCCATGCGCTGGTCGACATAGTATTCGTGGGCCGGGAAGCCGTAGTCGAACAGCAGCGCCGCGCCCTTTCCACCTTCGAACATCCGCGCCAGCGAGGCCATGAAGCCGCAGGCGACGGGATGGATCTCGGTCAGGTACCCCTCGGGCAGCGTGTCGGCATCGGGAATCTGGCGCGCCAACTGCTCAGACAGCGCCGGGTCCAGCTCCTGCTGCACGTAAGTAAAACGGCCGTCCTCGACGGTCACCATCTGGCGCCGCCAGCCGGACGCCGTCTTGACCACCAGCTCGATCGGCATGGCGTCGAGCACCTCGTTGGCCAGCACCACGCCGCTGAATGCTTCCGGAAACCCGTCGAGCCAGCGCACCTGCGGGAAATCCTTCAGCGCTTCCTGCTGGCGTGCGCGCAGTTCTCCCGACAGTTCGATGATGGTGTAGCTGTCGACCTGCACGCCTTGCTCGCCGAGCGCGCCCAGGACGTCGCGCGCCAGCTTGCCGGTGCCGGCGCCGAATTCGATGATGTTGGGCGCGCTTTGGGCGATAATAGCGGCTGCCGCACGCGCCAGCGCCGCCCCGAACAGGGGGGTGATCTCGGGCGCAGTGGTGAAGTCGCCGTCGCTGCCCAGCTTGGCCGCGCCGCCGCTGTAGTAGCCGAGCCGGGGCGCATACAGCGCCAGCTCCATGAAACGCGAAAACGCGATCGCGCCGTCCTGCTGTTCGATTTCGGCGGCAATCAATTGCTGCAAGGCGTGGGACGCGGCCAGCGCGTCGCTGTCGGGAAGGGGTAGGGACATCCCGGCATTGTAGCCAGATCGGCAGGGATCAACAATTTCAGGCAACTCACATTCTGTTATGACGCAAGACACACCGCCGCATGACAAGCCAAACGTCGCGCTCGTCACCGGTGCAGGACGCCGTCTCGGCCGCGCAATCGCGCTCGGCCTGGCGCAAGCCGGCTGGGACGTCGCGGTCCATTACCGCCATTCCGAGCGCGAGGCTGAGGACACCGCCCAGGCCATCCGCGCGCTGGGCCGGCGCGCCGCCCTGCTCGCCTGCGACCTGACCGATGAAGCGGCGGTGCGCGCCCTCCCGGGCCGCGCGGCCGAAGCCTTGGGTCGCGTGACTTGCATCGTCAACAACGCTTCGTTGTTCGAATACGACAACGCGACCACGTTTTCGCCGGCTTTACTTTCCGCCCACATGAGCGCCAACCTGGCCGCGCCCCTGCTGCTGGCCCAGGCCCTGCACGCGGCCACGCCGGAAAACAGCCAGGCGGTGGTGATCAACCTGCTGGACCAGAAACTGTACAATCTCAACCCGGATTTTTTGTCGTACACGCTGTCGAAAGCGGCGCTCGACACGGCCACCAAAATGCTGGCCCAGGCGCTGGCGCCGACGGTACGCATCGTTGGCGTGGCGCCCGGCATCACCATGGTGTCGGGCGACCAGAGCGAGGAAGGTTTCAAGCAGGCGCACACGGTGACGCCGCTGGGACGTTCCTCGACCCCGCAGGATATTGCCGATGCCGTCGTGTATGCGGCGTCGGCGCGCGCGCTCACCGGCACCACGCTGGTGGTCGACGGCGGCCAGCACCTGGTGCCGCTGGCGCGCGACGTGATGTTCCTTACCAAATAACTTATTAAGGCTTGTTATGCTGTCCGCCCTGTCCCACCCGAGCTTGCGCGATTGCCGCCGGCTGTTCCTGCGCAATTACGAAGTGATGATCAACATCGGCGTCCACGACTTCGAGAAGAAGGGCGAGCAGCGCGTGCTGATCAACGTCGACCTCTACATCCCGCTGGCCGAATCGACCCCGAAGGCCGACCAGCTCGACGAAGTGGTCGACTACGATTTCATGCGCGAGACCATCGCGCGCCGCATGGCGCAAGGCCACGTGCACCTGCAGGAAACCCTGTGCGACGACGTCGTGCGCGCCATGCTGGCGCACCCGCGCGTGCGCGCCGCCTGCGTGTCGACGATGAAGCCGGACGTGTATCCCGACTGCGAAGGCGTCGGCGTGGAAGTATTCCAGATCAAGGATGAAGCATGAGTGCAGTAATGAATGAGGTCTCCGCAGAAGCAGCGGACGCCAAGAAACTCGAGAAAATCGCACACGAGAACAACAAGCTGCACAAGCGCCTGTGCCGTCTGGTGGGCCAGGCGATCGGCGATTTCAACATGATCGAGGATGGCGACAAGGTGATGGTCTGCCTGTCCGGCGGCAAGGACAGCTATGCCCTGCTCGACATTTTGATGACGCTGCGCGAGCGCGCGCCGATCCATTTCGACATCGTCGCGGTCAATCTCGACCAGAAGCAGCCGAACTTCCCGGCCGAGGTGCTGCCGGCCTACCTGGATAAACTCGGCGTGCCCTACCACATCGAGAACCAGGACACCTACAGCATCGTCAAGCGCCTGATCCCGGAGGGGAAGACCACCTGCTCGCTGTGCTCGCGCCTGCGCCGCGGCATCCTGTACCGCGTCGCCGACGAGCTCGGCTGCAACAAGATCGCCCTCGGCCACCACCGCGACGACATCCTCGAGACCTTCTTCCTGAACATGTTCTTCGGCGCGAAGATCAAGGGCATGCCGGCGAAACTGGTGTCGGACGACGGCAAGCACATGGTGATCCGCCCGCTGGCCTACGTGAAGGAAGCCGATACCGAGCGCTACGCCGAAGTGAAGGGTTTCCCGATCATTCCGTGCGATTTGTGCGGCTCCCAGGAAAACCTGCAGCGCAAGCAGATCAAGGCCATGCTGCGCGAATGGGAAAAGAAGCACCCGGGCCGCGTGGAAAACATCTTCTCCTCGCTCACGACCGTCGTGCCTTCGCACCTGATGGACCGCGACCTGTTCGGTTTTACGGACCTCAAGACGGACGGCGTGCCGAATCCGAACGGCGACATCGCCTTCGACGAGGAGCCCTGCTCGACGCCGGCGACGAATACGATTTCGCTGACCCAGCTGTAACGCTTCGGCTGTTCACACCAGGGGGCGCTGGCGCGATGCCAATAGCGCCCCGATGAACAGCGCCAGCGCCGAATACACCAGTCCGCGCTGCAAGCCCCCGGGGCCGTCGGCGATCCAGCCGATCACCGACGGCCCGACGATCTGCCCCAATGCGAACACGGTCGTGAAGGCGCTGATGCCGGCCGACCAGGCGTGCTGGGGCAGGTTGTGGCGCACCAGGGCGGTGGTCGAAGCCACGACCGACAGGAAAATCCCGCCGAACAGCAGGCCGGAGACGAACATCAGGAGCGGCGCGGCCGTCAGGGCCGGCAGGATCGTCGCCACGCCCAATAAAGCGTTCAGGATGGCCATCGATTGACCACCCTTGAAACGGTCCAGCATGCGCGCCCAGATCCGCGACGAGGCCATCACGGCCAGGCCCAGCGCCGCATAGAACAGCGTGACGGCGGCGCCGCTCATCCCCTGCTCGCGGAGCAAGGCGATCACGAAGGTCATGTAGCCGATATAGCCGACGCCGAACGTCAGGTAGCCCAGCAAGCCGAAGGCGAAGTCCCGCGGCCGGAAGCCTCCCTGCCCGTTCGCCGGTGACGCCGCGCCGTCGACCTGGCGCGCCGGCACCGCCATCGCCAGCGTCGCCAGCAGGCAGAGCGCGCCGAGCGCGATCCAGGCCCATTGCCAGCCGTGCGCCACCTCATGGGCATGGGCGGCGTCCAGGACCAGCGGCACCAGCAGGGCGGAGGCGACGATGCCGAGGCCCGTGCCGCCGTAATAGATGCCGAGCAGCAGGCCGGAACGCTCGGGATGCAGCAACCCCAGCCGGGCCGCCAGCAGGCCCCCGGAAATGAAGATGAAGGCGCTCGCGATGCCGGCCAGGACACGCTGGCCGATCAGCAAATCGGCATCGACCACGAAGCCGGACAGCATCATGAACAGACCGGCCAGCACTGCCCCGCCGACCAGGGCCGCATGCGCGCCATAGCGGCGCATCAGGCTTGGTGTCGCCAGGGCGCCCAAAAAGTAGCCCAAGGCATTCCCGGTATTCATCGCGCCGGACAAGAGGTAGGACCAATGCAGGTCGGCGCGCATGGGCGGCAGCAGCAGCGCATAGGAAAAGCGCGTCAGGCCCAGCGAAATGGCGGCGCCGAGCGCCAGGGCGAATGCCGTCAGAAACGGGCGCCGCTCGGCCAGGGAGCGCGGGCCCGTCAAGCTATCCAATGCGGCTTTCGAGTGACTGTCCATTTCTGCTGCGCCTCAGGTGAACGCGACCGAAAACAGTTGCAGGTCGCGCGTGCCGTCGGGAGGCGCAATCGCACGCTCGAAGCGCAGTCCCAGTTTGTTCAGCAGGCCGATCGACGAGGCATTTTCGGCGCGCACGGTGGCGACGATGCGCCTGAGCCCGAGTTCCTCCACCGCATACGCCAGCACCGCGCTGGCTGCTTCGTAAGCGTAGCCCTTGCCCCAATACGCGGGCAGGAAAGCGTAGCCGATATCGACGTCGTCCAGGAAGTCGCGCTTGGCCAGGCCGGCCACGCCGATCGGGCAGCCGCCCTCCTTCGATTCGACGATATAAAAGCCGAAGCCGAGCCGGTCCACCATCGCGACCGGGCCGTCGAGGATGTAGCGGCGCGCGTCAACCAGGGTCCTGACGCCGCGGTCGCCGATGAAGCGCAGCCAGGCCTCGCCGTTGAGCAGCTCCAGCATGAAGGCCGCGTCCTCGGGCGTCATGTGCCGGATGAGCAGCCGCTCGGTCTGGAGGACGATCCTGGGTGCGCGGGCGGGAGGATGGGCGGTCACGATGCTTCCTGGCGATGGCATGGCGTGTAATCAGTGCGTGTAGTCTACGTCAAGCCTTAACGTTGTGATACTTTTGCATTCAGGCCCCTCGGCCATTCCTTGCCACCGCCATGAAAGACCACGATGCCCCTGCTGCCACGCCTGTCCGCCGCCTTCGCGCTTGTCCTTGCCATGCTGGCGCCCTGCGCCGCCCTCGCTGATCCCGCCATGATCTATCTCGTGCGCCACGGAGAGAAGGAAACTGTCGGCAAGGATCCGGCCCTGACGGCCCAGGGCCTGCAGCGCGCCCGGAACATCGCGACGATGCTGGGCAAGGCCGGCATCCAGTACATCTTCGCCACCCCGACCACGCGCGCCCGGCAGACCGCGCAGCCGCTGGCCGACCGCAACGGGCTGCAGGTCGAGCTCTACGATCCGCGCGCGCCGCAGGCGCTGGTGGCGAAGGTGAAGGGTTTATCCGGGCCGGTGCTCGTGGTCGGGCATTCGAACACGCTGCCGGAGCTGGTGCGGCTGTTCGGCGGGAAGGCCGGGGCGGAGATCACCGATAACGAATTCGACCGGGTGTACCAGTTGATTCCGGGGGCGAACGGGAGCGTGACGACGGTGGTGTTCACATCGCTGCCGGAGACCGGCGCGGCGCCGTAGTCGAAACGGATGATATCGACCGTTCATGCAGGTGTAGGGTGGACACCTGTGTCCACGTGGTATAGCACGGATGAGTGATCGAAACGATGGATTCAGGGTGTTCTCGCATCCGCCTGAGAACGCGCCGCGAGTACGCATCGGTACCATACAGCGTGGACACAGGTGTCCACCCTACAAGAAAAACGGCCGGGATTCCCGGCCGTTGTCGTTGTCGCTTACGGGGCGACGTTCGTGCGCAGCACCGGGTACAGGTTCAGGCGCTCGTCCCAGGACGCGTGACGGCGCGCGAAGAATTCCAGGCGGGCGTGGGCGCTCTTGGCGAAGGCCGGGTCGGTGTCGATGCGGCGCTGGAATTCGGCGGCGATCGCCGAGTCGGCGGCCATCTGCTCGCGCGCCACGTCTTCGGCCACGTACTCTTCCATGTATTCCTTGGCTTCGAAGGCATTGTTGAACATGCCCCAGGCCAGCAGCGAATCCGGCGCCTGCGGTTCCAGGATCGCCATCACCAGGCGCGCCTTCGGCTGGGCGATCGGCACGAACAGGGCGCCGCGGCCGACGCTGCGCGGCTCGCTCTTCCAGCCGCCCTCGACCGTCAGGCGCTGGTGCGATTCGAAGGACTTGGCGCCGAAGCTCACCTTGTCGGCGCGGAAGGTCTCGGTGTCGAAGCGGTCCAGCGCCTTGTCCAGCTTGCGGAAGGCGATGCCGTGCTGGGTCAGCTTGGCGGCCACCATCGCCGCGTGCGCGGCAGGGACGATGTAGCCGGCGCGCGGCGCCGCCACCTCGAGGTCGGCCACCACCTCGTCGCGCAGCGGCACGCGCCATACCTGGGGCTTGGTCTCGTCGTAGCGCGTCATCAGGATGCCCGAGACATCCGACGGCGTGCGCGTGTATGCGTAGCCATTGAAGTCGACCATTTTCGACTTCTCAGTGGTTTTATACGTCAGCGCCACCGGCGTGCCCGCGAGCTGCTTGGCGCGCGCGTCGGCCGCGGCGGCGGCCTGCTGCCACGCCTTGCCGTGCTTCGCCACCTGTTCCAATACCGAGACGAAGCTGTTGTGGGTGATGCGCACGCGGGTCGGGTAATCCTTCCACGAGTGGGTCTCGACCAGCATCGCCATGCGGTTACGCAGCGGGAAGTAGCCGGTCGAGAAGCGCGGGTCCGACACGCCGTCCACAAAACCCGACATCGGATCGTCGGTCTTGGCGAAGGACATGTAGTAGGACTGCGGGCTCGAACCCTGCTTGGCGATGTCGGCGATCACGTTGTCGCGCAGTTCCAGGCCGGCCTTGCGGAACTCGGGATCGGCCGAATACACCGGCTCGACCTGGATCGAGACATCGTGCTGAAACTTGGCGCCGTCGGTCACGTGCAGGTCGACGTAGGTCAGCGGGTCCCAGGCGTTCACCAGCGCCAGCATGGCCTGCATCTCGGGCGCGTCGGCCTTCACGTAGTCGCGGTTCAGGTTGAAGTTCTGGGCGGTGGTGCGCCAGCCCATCTCGACCGGGCCGCGCTGGTTCGGGCGGTTCCACTTCTGGAAGCGCTCATGGCCATCGACGTTGAAGACCGGGACGAACAGCAGCACCTGCTTGTCCAGCGCCCCCTTGGCCAGGCGGCCCGCCAGCATTTCGCGCAGCGCCAGGAAGCCTGCGTCCTTGCCATCGATCTCGCCGGCGTGGATGCCGCCCTGGATCAGCGTGACCGGCAGGCCCTTCTTCGCGGCCGCCTGCGGCGTGAAGGCGCCAGTCCGGGTGACGACCAGCGCCAGCATCGGGCGGTCTTCCGGCGTGCGGCCGAACTCGATGCATTTCACGTCCTTCGGGTAGGCCTTCTGGAATTCGCCGCACAGCTTGATGACTTCGTCGTAGCGGCCGGTGGCCTGGAAGCCCGAGCGCTCGGACACGGTCGTGAGATCAGGGGCGGCATGGGACAGCGGCATGGCGGCGAGCAGCGCAAGCAGTAACGCAGAACGAATCATCGATGAAGCTCCGGCAGTTGGATAAGAGGCAAAGCGGAAAATTATAGTCGGGTTTGCGTGGCGGCAGACCATAAAAAACGCCACCCGAAGGTGGCGTTCTCCCTGTCTGAAGACCGGACGGCGATCAGCGCGGACGGCTGTAGATCTTCAGTTCCGACACGTGCTTGCGCACCAGGGTCCTCGGCTGCGCCAGCGACATCGCGACCGCGGAAGGCTGGGTCGGGCAGACGCCGGTTTCGCGGTGCTTCAGCGCGGTGGCCAGCAGGGCTTCGTTGCGGTCGCCCAGCTCGCGGGTCAGGTCGTCGGCCACGGCGCAGGTCGGCGCGAAGCCTTGTGCGTAGTCGCCCACACCCTTCGCGTTCACGCCCTTGAACTCGATCGAGAAGTAGGTCGTGCCGCAGTTCGGCACCGGGGTGAAGCCGTAGGGCTTGCCGCAGGTCTGGCTGCCGACGATGTCGACCTGGACGTCGACGCCGCGCAGTGCGTTGATCACCGCTTCGCTCGCTGAGCAGGTGCCCTCGGTGGTCAGGATCGTCACGCGCGGCAGGTTCAGGGTCGGCAGCGGAGTGCCGGTCGCGACCTTGTTCGGCGCGTCGAAGCCTTCGGCGGTCGGCTTGAAGTAGACCGTATCCCTGGCGTCCGGAACGACCTTGTTGTTGTACTGCAGGCGCTCGAAGACCTTGCCGGTCGAGCGGTCGCCCGCCACCATGTAGGCCAGCTCGGCCGCCATGTACAGCAGGCCGCCGCCGTTGTAGCGCATGTCGATCACGAGGTCGTTGACGTTCTGGCTCTTCAGCGTGGTGAAGGCGTCGATCAGCTGGCGCTCGGCAACCGCGGTGTGGTTGTCGAAGGTCAGGTAACCGACACGGCGGCCGCCGGCGATGTCGAAGGTCTGCGTGTTCTTGACCGGGGTCGCTTTCACGTCCTGCGCCGTCAGGGTCACGGGCATGGCGATGCCGGCGCGGGTGACGGTGAAGCTGTGCTGCTCGCCGATCGTGGTCGGGAACAGGCCGGCATTGATCCGGGCGACCGAAGCCTCGTCGGTGGCGTTCACGAAGTCGACGCCGTCGACCACGGTCAGGCGGTCGCCGCGGCGCAGGCCTTGCTGGGCGGCCGGGGAGCCCGGCTCGACGGTCGTCGCATACCAGGTGCGCGGCGCGGTCGGGCCGCTGCTCGACCAGGTGACGCCGTAGCCCATTTCGATGCCTTCGGTGCTCAGCTTGTCCCACTCGGCCGAGTCATAGGTGAAGTGGAAGCGGTCCTTCGGCACGCCCGGCGCCAGTTCCACCGGCGTCTTGAGCTTGTCGAAATAGGCCACCGGATCGGTGAAGTCCGCCATCTTGAAGTCGGTCGGGATCTCGTTGTACCAGAGGTAGTACGTGTGCGACCAGGCGCGCAGGAAGGTCAGCTCGTCGCGCAGGGTGCCCTGCTTGTCCGGGTAGGCCTGGCCGGTGTACGGATCGATGCCGGTGCGCGGCGCCTCGCAGAGATTCTGGTAAGCGAAGGGGTCGCCGAGGGTAGCGAGATCCGGATCCGGCGCCTTGTTCGGATCGGTCGGGGGTGGATTGGTCGTCACCGGCGGCGGCGGATTGCCTGCAACCGGGCCACCGCCGCCACCGCCGCCACCGCCGCCGCCACCACCGCAGGCGGCGAGCGCGGATGCGGCCACGACGGCGGCGCAGATCAAGCGGAGCGAAGTGGTCATCTGACCTTTGGAAGTAGTTGGCGTCTTCATGGCATTCGTTAAATAAAGGACAAGTTTGTCAGGCAAGAGTATGCCAAGCTCGTCGGTTTGAGAAGACCCGCACGATTGCATTTATTAAATTTTTTTTTGATAAGTTTTCTTTTGTGGGCGAAAAAAAACGCCGGGATGGCGCAAAGCCAGTCCCGGCGCGGCAGATACCGCACAAAACGTCTTCAGGCGACGCGCGTGACGCCCCCCGGGGTGTGGAAAGCGGACAACAGGTTCGCCTCTTTTTCCTTCGCCGCCTTCAGGTGGCGCGCCTTCACGTGGCCGTAACCGCGGATGTCTTCCGGGATGCTGGCGATCGCCACCGCCTGCGCCAGGTTGTCGGCCGTGAGCTTGGGCAGCAGGCCGGCCACCGTGTCGCGGTACTGCTGGATCAGCGCACGCTCGGTCTTGCGCTCTTCGGTGTAGCCGAACACGTCGAAGGGAGTGCCGCGCAGGCCCTTCAGCTTGGCCAGCAGGCCGAAGGCCCCCATCATCCACGAACCGTATTCCTTCTTGAGCGCGCGGCCTTCCTTGTCGTGCTTGGCCAGGAGCGGCGGCGCCAGGTGGAATTTCAGCTTGATGTCGCCTTCGAACATGTTGGCGATCTTCTCGCGGAAGGCCGGATCCGTGTGCAGGCGCGCGACTTCGTACTCGTCCTTGTAGGCCATCAGCTTGTAGTAGTAGCGTGCGACCGCCTCGGTCAGGCGCGATCCCTTGCCCAGCTTCGCCTCTTCCGCGCGCACCTGGTCGACGAAGCGCTTGTACTGCGCGGCGTAGTCGGCGTTCTGGTAGGCGGTGAGCAGTTCGACGCGGCGGTTGATCAGTTCGTCGAGCGTCTGTGCGCGCTTGAACTCGACCACCTTGGCGGGCGTCGCCAGCTTCGTCACCGCAGCCAGGTCGTGCGCGGCGCTGCGGCCCCAGTTGAAGGCGGCCTTGTTGAACGGGACCGAAACGCCGTTCAGCTCGATCGCTTTCATCAGCGCGGCTTCGGACAAAGGCACATGGCCCTTCTGGAAGGCGTAGCCGAGCATGAACATGTTGGTGGCGATGGCGTCGCCCATCAGCGCGGTGGCGATGCGGCCGGCGTCGATGAAGTCGACGTTGCCTTCGCCGCAGGCCTGCACGATGGCGCCGCGCGAGCCCTCGGCCGGGAACTGCCAGTCCGGGTTCTTGACAAAAGCCGCCGTGGTGGCGCCGGTGCCGTTCACCGCGGCCCAGGTGCGTCCTTCACCCATGCGCGACAGGGCGTCGCGGCTGGCGGTGACGATCTGGTCGCAGCCGATCACGAGATCCGCGCTGCCGGTGCCGACACGGGTCGAGTGCAGATCGGCTTGGTGCAGGGCCAGGCGCACGTGCGACATCACCGGGCCGCCCTTCTGGGCCAGGCCGCTCTGGTCGAGCACGATCGCGCCCTTGCCTTCGACGTGGGCCGCCATCGCCAGGATCTGGCCGACGGTCACGACGCCGGTGCCGCCGATGCCTGCCACCAGGATGCCGAAGGGCGCGCCGATCTGCGGCACCACGGGCGCCGGCAGCACCGGCGGGGCATTCTCCGTGCTCGCGGCTTTCTTCGGCTTCTTCAGGCCGCCGCCCTCCACCGTGACGAAACTCGGGCAGAAGCCGGAGACGCAGGAGAAGTCCTTGTTGCACGAGGACTGGTTGATCTGGCGCTTGCGGCCCAGTTCCGTTTCCAGCGGCTCGACCGACAGGCAGTTCGACTGCACCGAGCAGTCGCCGCAGCCTTCGCACACGGCCTCGTTGATCACCGCGCGTTTCGCCGGGTCGGGGAACTCGCCTTTCTTGCGGCGGCGGCGCTTCTCGGAGGCGCAGGTCTGGTCGTAGATCACGGCCGACACGCCCGGCATTTCGCGCAGTTCCTTTTGCACGTCCATCAGCTCGGAGCGGTGGCGCACGGTCACGCCTTCGGCCCAGGCGTAGTCGCTCGGGTATTTATCGGGTTCGTCGGTGACGACGATGATCGGTTTCACGCCTTCGGCGGCGATCTGGCGCGTGATCATGCCCGGGTCGAGCGGACCGTCGACGTTCTGGCCGCCGGTCATGGCGACCGCGTCGTTGTACAGGATCTTATAGGTGATGTTCACCTTCGCCGCCACCGCCGCGCGGATCGCCAGGATGCCGGAGTGGAAATAGGTGCCGTCGCCCAGGTTCACGAACACGTGCTTCTCGTTGGTGAACGGCGCCTGGCCGATCCAGGTCGTGCCCTCCGCCCCCATGTGGGTGAAGGTCGAGGTCTCGCGGTCCATCCACAGCACCATGTAGTGGCAGCCGATGCCGGCCATCGCACGCGAGCCTTCCGGCACTTTCGTGGAACTGTTGTGCGGGCAGCCCGAGCAGAAATAGGGGATACGGTCGGTTTCCGGATTCGCCTTGGCCGGGATGGACTTCAGCACCAGCTCTTTCGCTTCCAGGAAGGCGATGCGTTCCTTGACGCGCTCGGCCACCGGGTGGCCGGCGCAGTAGTGCGAGATGCGCGAGGCGATGGCGCGCGCAATTTGCGCCGGGTTGAGCTCGTAGGTGGCCGGCAGCAGCCAGTCGCCATGGCCGGTGCGGTTCTTGTTGTGCCATTCGCCGGTGTCGTCGAATTTACCCACCACGCGCGGACGCTCGGAATCCGGCAGGTTGTACAGTTCTTCCTTCAGCGCGTATTCCATCACCTGGCGCTTTTCTTCCACGACCAGGATCTCGTCCAGGCCGCGCGCGAATTCGTGCACGCCTTCGGACTCGAGCGGCCAGGTCATGCCGACCTTGTACAGGCGCAGGCCGATGTCGCGCGCCGCCTGCTCGTCGATGCCAAGGTCGGCCAGCGCCTGGCGCGTGTCGACATAGCTTTTACCGGCGGTGATGATGCCGATTTTTGGCGCCGGGCTGTCCCAGATAATCTTGTTGAGCTTGTTCGCGCGCGCATAGGCCAGCGCGGCGTACCACTTGTAGTTGCTCATCCGCACTTCCTGGTCCAGCACGGCGTCCGGCCAGCGAATGTTCAGGCCGCCCTCGGGCAGCTCGAAGTCGGTCGGGGTCACGATCTGGACGCGGTCCGGATCCAGGTCGACCACGGCGCCGGACTCGATGATGTCGGTGACGCACTTCATCGACACCCATAGGCCCGTGTAGCGGCTCATGGCCCAGGCATGCAGGCCGAAGTCGATGTATTCCTGCACCGACGAAGGATAGAGGACGGGGATGCCGCAGTGAGTCAGGATGTGGTCGGACTGGTGCGCGGTGGACGAGGATTTCGCCGCATGGTCATCGCCGGCCAGCACCAGCACGCCGCCGTGTTTCGCGGAGCCGGCGTTGTTGCCGTGCTTGAAGACGTCGCCGCAGCGGTCCACGCCCGGGCCCTTGCCGTACCACATGGCAAACACGCCGTCGTACTTCGCGTCCTTGTACAGGTTGGTTTGCTGGGTGCCCCAGACGGCGGTCGCCGCCAGGTCTTCGTTCATGCCCGGGTGGAATTTGACGTGGTGGGCTTCGAGGTGCTTCCTCGCCTTCATCGCGGTCTGGTCGACGGCGGTGACGGGCGAGCCGCGGTAGCCGGTGATGTAGCCGGCGGTGTTCAGGCCGGCCTTCAGGTCGCGTTCGCGCTGCAGCATCGGCAGGCGGATCAGCGCCTGGGTGCCGGTCATGAAGGCACGGCCGCGCTCGAGCGTCCATTTATCGTCGAGCGTGATCTCGTGTTCCGGCTGCGATGGTTGCAGTTGGGAACGGTCCAGGGGTGCGTTCATTGATGTCTCCGTTGTCGTTGAGCCGGACGCAACACGCAACGGACAACCGCCTGCCCCTCTTTCCGGGTGGCGATGCATCCGCCGCATGTTCGTACGCGTCCTACGTGGTGGGCGCCTTGTTTTTATTGGTTGCGCCGCGACGGAGAGGTCTCCTCCGTGATTTGCGACAGTATAGTCTTGTGCCCCCGGCATTAAATACCAATCAATTCCCCACGCCGAGGCAATTGCGCAATAAAATTGCGGCTTCAATCAGTAGCAAGGAAATTTATGTCAAAGATCGAGCTGGATAAAACCGACCGCAAAATCCTGGAAATCCTGCAGGCCGACGGCCGCCTGTCGAACCAGGACGTGGCCGAGCGGGTGAATCTCTCGCCCTCGCCCTGCCTGCGCCGCATCAAGCGGCTGGAGGAAGCCGGCGTGATCCGCCAGTACGTCGCCCTGGTCGACCCGGACAAGATCGGGCTGGGCCTCTTGGCCTATGTAAACGTGCGCCTGGAGAAACACAGCGAGGGTCCGGCCAACTCGCGCGTGCCGGCCACGTCGCCGCGTTTCGAGTTCGCGCAGGCGGTGGCGGGCTGGCCGGAAGTGGTGGCCTGCTATGCGATGACGGGAGAGATGGATTTCCTGCTGCGCGTGCACGTGGAAGACATGGACCACTTCTCGCGCTTCATGATGGCCACGCTGCTGCGCCATCCTTCGGTGCTGGACGTGAAGTCGAGCTTTGCGCTGCAGCGGATCAAGGAGACGACGGCGCTGCCGATCGAGGCGCCGGCGGCGCGCTGATCAGGGTTCGTAGGGTGGGCTCTCGAGTCCACGCGGTGCAACAGGTGAGCATTGAAACGTAACCCGGCAGGGCAAGGGTGCGGGTGCTTCGCAACGTTTCTCGGCAGATCAGGCGTTCCACCGCGTGGGCACAAGTGCCCACCCTACGTTTCATTCGCTACGCTTGCGCGGCGTAAACCACTTCACCGCCGCGCGCGCATTTGCCTTCACCGTGTAATCGATCACGGCAAACTGTTCTTCCAGCGCTTCGCGCATCACGCTGCCCGGGCTGGGTGGCGGCAGGTGCAGGTAGGCGTCGGCTTCCCCGTATTCGCGCTTGATCTCCATCCCGGCCTTTTTGGCGATGTGCATCATGGTCCGGTTGGTCGACAGGCACTGCATGTACAGGGTGTCGATGTCGGAATTGCGGCAATGGATGGCCGCGCGCTGGAACAGGCGGGTGCCGACGCCCTGCCCGCGCGCCGACTTCGAGACCGAGACGCCGAACTCGGCCACCCGCTCCTTGCTGGTATTGGCCGAGCGCCCGGGCTCGGCGGGACCGAAGGCCAGGTGGCCGACGCCGACCAGCTGGAACACGTGGCTGAACACGCCGAACACGATGTCGCGCGAAAAATCGATCTTGTTCACGTAGGCGTGGATCTGCTCGTCGGGCAGCACGGTGCCGAAACGCAGCAGGCGGTCGCCGTCGTCGAGCGCCAGGAAGTGCTTGAGCATGCGGCGACGGTCGCGCTTGCCCAGTTCCTTGACCAGCACCGCCGGACGGTCGGTCTTGCCGGCCAGGCTGGCCAGCCAGTGGGTTAGCGGATTGTCGCGCATACGGAGTCGTTTTCGCTGTTCGTTTTTGTGCACTGCACCATGACGATATTGTAGCGGATCGCGCGCGCCGGCTGTCGGGGCTGTTCTCCCGTGCGCAGCCGGCTGTGGCGGATACGCCTCAGGCCGGATCGCCCGGGGCGCGCGGCGCCGTATCTGCGGGCGCGGCGCTGGACACCTCCGAGCCCGGACTGCCCCAGTGTGCATTCGGGCTGACGATGAACGTGCCCTTGCCCGCCTGCTTGGCCGCATACATCGCCTTGTCGGCGTCGGCCAGCAAGGCGGCCGCGCCCCACTCCGCGCCGGCGCGGCCGCGCGCGCTGGTAATACCGATGCTGGCCGAGATGGAGACCGGATTGCCGTCGGCTTCCACGATGCCCTCGATCTGCTCGAGGACCAGCCTGGCCACGCGCAGCGCGCCCTCGGGCACGCTCACGCCCTCGAGCATGATGACGAATTCGTCGCCGCCCAGGCGCGCCAGCACGTCCTCGGCGCGCAGCACCTTCTGCACGCGGCGCGCAACCAGTTGCAGCACCAGGTCGCCGGTGGCGTGGCCCCAGGTGTCGTTCACGCCCTTGAAGCCGTCGAGGTCGATGAACATGGTGGCGACCACGCTGTCGCGGCGCGCGGCGCGCACCAGCGCCAGCTCCAGCAGGCGCGTGAGCTGGCCGTAGTTGACCAGCCCGGTCAGGCTGTCGTGCTGGGCCAGGCGCGCCAGCTTCTTCGACTGCTCTTCCAGTTCCGCGGTGCGCTCGGCCACGCGGTGTTCGAGCGTGTCGTTGGCCGCCTGCAGGCGGTGGTTGACGTCGTTGATGATGCGGTAGCTGCGGCGCAGGCGCCAGCCGGCATAGGCGAGCATGGCCAGCAGCAGGATCGAATAGGCGAACAGGAAGCCGCGGTAGCGCTGGCGTTCGAGCACCTCGGCCTGGAAGGAACGGTCGAACTCGCGGCCCAGGCGCGCCATCATCTCCCCGGTGCCGAGCGCGGCGATCTGGGACTCGACCTCGTTCTCGCGCGGCCGGTTGGCCAGGATGATGCGGGTATCGCGCGCCAGCGTGTCGATCTGGTCCACCACCGCCTGCGAAAAGCGCGACTTCTGGTCCTCGATCTGGGCCAGGCTGCTCTCGATGCGACGCGCCAGCGCCGGCGAGGGCGACAGGTTGTAGCGCAGGGTATCGGCCAGCAGGTCGTTCAGCAATGCATCCAGGCGCACCACCACCCGTCCCGGCGCCAGCGCGCCCTCGATACCGCCCAGCTCCGTCTTCAGGTCGGCCAGCGCCGGCGGCAGCGTCTGCAGGGCCGCGCGCAAGGGTGTGTTCAGGACGCGGAACTCTTTCACCAGGTCGGCCTTCATGCGCAGCGCCCCGGCCAGCTCGGTGTGGACCTGGCGCGCGCCGCGCCCGTGCGTCATCGGCAAGGCCTCTTCCAGGCGTTCCATCAGCTGGCGCATCTGCGTGACGGGCGCCACCAGGCGCGCATCGGCCAGGCCGCTGCCGATATGCGCGCGCAGCAGGTTCGCGTCCCATTCGGCATCGAGCTGCTGCAGCTCGTGCAGGTCGAACATCACCCGGTTCTGGTTATCGACATCGACCCCGGTGGTGCGCGTATACAGGACCGCCAGCAAGGCAATCAGGAGCAGCGCCGCTCCTGCGATCAATTGCAGGCGCCGTCGCGGGTGCAAGGCTTCCATACGACGCATCCATCCCGCAAACAAGCTGTCCGACCAACGTAACAATCTACTCATAGTTGCAGGAGCATATCAAAACGGCGGCCGCCGTCGCGCACGTGGTATTTACGACAACTATCCGGATCCACCCGGCGCCGGCGACTGCGCCATCCAGTCCGCCACGGCGCCGACGCGGGCGGCGAGCACCGCTTCCGGAATCTTCGCCTTGTCCTCGGCAAAGCGGGCCGCGACCGCGCCCGCGTCGACTGCGCGCGCCACGTCGAGCGCCGCCAGCAGCCAGGCCTGCGGCACGGGCGCGTGGCATGCGGCCGCCAGCAGCATCTCGGCAAAGCGCTCGGGTTTGCGGAAGGCGTCGCAGCGTCCGAACAGGGCGACGAGGGAAGCGGCGTCGAGCTTTGCTGCGGCCTCGAGATGGCTGTGCTCGCGCGCCGTCATCAAGGCCAGGTCGCGGCAATCGTTGGGCACTTTCAGGCGCTTGCACAGCCCGGCGATCGCATCGGCGTCCCCCAGGTCGCGCATCAGCGCCGCGCAGCGCACCGCCAGCGTGTGGCCCAGTCCGGCGGCGTGGTCGATCACCTCCATGATGCGGACACCACTGTCCGCTTCCGGGCGCCGCGGCTGCGGCCTTCCCCACAAGGCGTCGAGCTCGGGCATGATGCGCGCCAGCGCGCCGCAGTCGCGCAGCACGGCGAACATGCGCGAGGGACGGCGCTCCATCAGGCCGCGCGAGAGTTCCTGCCAGACGCGCTCGGGCACCAGCGCGTCGACCTCGCCCGCCTCGACCATCCTGCGCATCAGCGCATTCGTATCCTCGGCCACGCGGAACTCGGCGAAGCGCGCGGCAAAGCGCGCCACGCGCAGGATGCGCACCGGGTCCTCCGCGAAGGCTTCGGACACGTGGCGGAACAGGCGCGCTTCCAGGTCGCGCTTGCCGCCGTAGGGGTCGACAATGCTGCCATCGTCGGCGCGCGCCATCGCGTTGATGGTCAAATCCCGCCGCACCAGGTCGTCTTCCAGGGTGACGTCGGGCGCGGTGTGGAACACGAAGCCGTGGTAGCCGGGCGCGGTCTTGCGCTCGGTGCGCGCCAGGGCATATTCCTCCTGCGTCTCGGGGTGCAGGAAAACGGGGAAATCCTTGCCGACCGGGCGGAAGCCCGCGGCGACCATCTCGTCCGGGGTGGCGCCGACCACGACATGGTCGCGGTCCTGCACCGGCAGGCCGAGCAGCTCGTCGCGCACGGCGCCGCCGACAACGTACGTCTTCATGCTCATCGTCGGCGTCAATCCCGCGGCAGGTCCGCGTCGTGCAAGGGGGTCGGGTCGGTTTCGCGCATCGCCTCCTGCACCCAGCGCGCCACCGCCGGGTGGGCCAGCACGCGGTCGCAATAGGCCTGCAGCGCCGGCGCCAGCGCCACGCCATAGGTTTTGAAACGGGTCACCACCGGGGCATAGAAGGCGTCGGCGATCGAGAAGTCGCCGAACAGGAAGTCGCGGTGGCCGAAGCGCGCCAGGCATTCTTCCCAGATCTCGCAGATGCGGCCGATGTCGGCCTGAGCGCCCGGCGTGCGTCCGCGGCCCGGCAGGCTGGCCTGGATATTCATCGACATGTCGTTGCGCAGGGCCTGGAAGCCCGAATGCATCTCGGCCACGATGGAGCGCGCCAGCGCGCGCGCGGCCACGTCCTGCGGCCACATGTGCTTGTCGGGGAACTGCTCGGCCAGGTATTCGCAGATGGCCAAACTGTCCCAGATCGTCATCTCGCCGGCCAGCAGCACCGGCACCCGGCCCGCGTGCGAGTAGCGCGCGATGTTGGCGGCGGTGTCGGGCTGGTCGAGCAGCAGGCGCACCTCGGTGAACGGAATGTTGAATGCGACCGCGGCCACCCAGGGCCGCATCGACCACGAGGAGATGTTCTTGTTGCCGATGACGAGGGTGAGGCCGGGCTTGCGCGCCTGCGCAAGGGTGTTCGAGAGGGTCGGGTCGAGTTCCGTGGTCTGCATGACGTTCCTGGCTGAGGTTATGGAAGCACTGATCTATTCGTGGCGGCGGTGCTGGCGGGAGAAAAACGTCCTGCTGCCTTGCACATCCTCGCCATACCACGCGGTATGGCGAGGATGTGCGCCTTGCCGGCTGCTTTTCTCCATGGCCAATCCCATCCGCCAGAATACATCAGTGCTTCCTTAGCGGCCGGCGCGGGCGCGCAGGCGGTCGAGCGGCTCCTGGGGCGCCAGGTAGTGCGGCGCCACCGCTTCAAGCGCTGTGAGCTTGATTCCCAGCGAGGCGGCTGTCAAGTCCTGGATGGCCGGGTCGATCACGTTATCGACCTTCATCGAGTCGAGGTTGTCGCGGGTGATGATGGGCTCGCCCGGCAGCGACTCGAACAGGCGCGCCTGCAGCCGGGCCAGGCGCGGCGGCAATTCGACGATGGGACGCTCGCAGCCGGCGTAGCGCCCGGCCAGGCGCACCAGTTCGGCCAGGGTGTAGACGTTGGGCCCGCCGAGCTGGTAGACCTGGTGGCGCGCGGACGGGTTGCGCAAGGCATTGACGAAGGCCTGGGCGACGTCGCCGACGTAGACCGGCTGGAACACCGCCGAGGCGCAGGCCAGGGGAATGACGGGAAAGCGCCGCTGCAGCCGGGCGAATACGGTAAGAAAATGGTCGCCCGGGCCGAACACGACCGAGGGTCGGAAGATGGTCGCCGCCACTTCCGGCCGGCTGCGCGCGGCCAGCTCGCCGTCGGCCTTCGAACGCTGGTACATCGAGGGACCGTCGATGTTCGCCCCGAGCGCGCTCATGTGCAGGTAGCGCTCGACGCCCATGACGGCGCAGGCCTCGACGATGCGGCGCGGCAGGTCGACATGGGCGCGCCGGAACTCCGGCCCGTAGGGCTGGGCGCGGCTGCCGTGCAGGATGCCGACCAGGTTGATCGCCGCCGTATGGCCTTTCAACAAAGTCCGCAGGGTGGCGTCGTCGTGGATGTCGGCCTCGACCACATCGACGCCGGGCAGGGTCGTCAGGTGGCGCACGCGGGCCTCGTGGCGCGTCGGCACCAGCACCGGAATATTTTCCTGCGCCAGCAGCGCCAGCAAATGACTGCCGATGAATCCGGAACCGCCAAATACCACCACCGACAGGTCGCGCATGGGGTCCTCGCTCCAGGGTGTCAGGGGAGTCCGCTCGCGGCGCCGCGCGGATCGATCGTACCCAGGCGCGCCTTGAGCGACTGCGGCCGCTTCTCGAACAGCGCGGCGTAGTTCGTTGCGTTCGACATCACATTGCGCACGTAGGTTCGGGTCTCGGAAAACGGGATCGATTCGACGAACACCGCCCCTTCCATCGGCGCCTCGAGCCGGCCGCGCCAGGTGCGCGAGCGCGCCGGCCCGGCGTTGTAGGCGGCGGTGGCCAGCACCTGCGAGCCGCCGTTATTTTCCAGCACCATGTTCATGTAGTTGGCGCCGAGCGTGATGTTGGTGCGCAGGTCATTGAGCATCTCGTGGACGAAGTCGGTCAGCCCGATCTTCGCCGCCACCCACTTGCCCGTGGCCGGCATCACCTGCATCAGGCCGGAAGCGCCCACGCCCGAGCGCGCGTCGGAAATGAAACGCGACTCCTGGCGGATCAGGCCATAGACCCAGGCGGTGTCGAGCGACAGGTCTTTCGCGGTGGGATGCAGGATGTCGTTGTGCGGGGCCGGGAAGCGCTGGTTGAAATCGAGCTCGTTGCGGGTGCGCAGCGAGGTCTCGACCATGCGGTCGAGCAGTTCGTTGCGGCGCGCGTATTCGGCGGCGGCAAGCAGCTGGCGGTCGGACAGGCCGCGCAGCGCCCAGCTCCATTCGCGGTTGCCTTCGCCGCGCAGGCGCAAGGCATAGAATTTCATCGCCTGGCGCATCGCCGGCAGCGCCGCCACATAGGCCACTTCGCCCGGCGTGGGCGCCGCGGCCGGCGGCGGAACCGTCACCAGTTGGCCCAGCTCTTCCATCGCGAGCTGGCCATAGAAATTGTTCTGGGTGGCGATGCGGCGGAACAGGGCTTCGCCGTCTTCCTTGCGGCCTTGCGCCTCGTAGGCGCGGCCGCGCCAGTAGAGCCAGCCCGATTCGGCGGCAAGGCCGGGCGGCATCGCGTCGATGGTGGCGGCCACCGTCTTCCAGTCGCCGCGGCGCAGCGCCATGCGGGTCTTCCATTCGAGCTGGAAATTCGACAGCGGCGCGCCCTCGGCACGCTTCCAGTAGTCGTGGGCCTCCGGCGCCAGCGCGATCGAGGCGGCCAGGGCGACATTCGCCCAGCCGATCGCACGCTCTTCCTGGTCCAGCTTGCCGCTGTTCTTCTCGAGCGCGACCACGGCCAGCTTCAGGCTGGTGCGCGCCATGCGGCCCAGCGCGACCAGGTAGATCTCGTGTTCGGCGCGATTCGCGCCAATGCCGCGCGCCATCGCCACCGCCGGCACGTCGACCGCCTGGGCGGCGCGGGTGTCCGAGACCCCGAGCAGCTGGGCGATACGGCGCGAGGGACCGGTGGCGCCCATTTCGCCGGCCAGGCGCAACTGCACCAGCAACTCGTCCTGGCCCAGCTGGCCCAGCTGCACCAGCTGGGTCATCAGGGCGGCGCAACCCTCGCCGTAGGCGGGTGGATTGTTCAGCAGGGCGCGCGCCTCCGAAGCGACGCGTTCGCCGCGCAGCGCGCGCGCCAGCAGGGCGTAGCAGCGCACCTGCAGCTCGGGCGTGCCGGCCAGCAAGCGCATCTCATGTTCAAAACTGTTCCAGTCGCGCTGGCGCCCGAGTTCGAGCAGCCAGTCGGCGCGCAGGCGTTCGGCGATCGCGCTGCCCTCGTAACGGCCGAGCACGGCGCGGACCTCGTCAGGCGTGGCGTCGCGCAGGCGCGGTTTGAGACGATAATAGTCGACGTAGCCAGGCAGCGCGTAGTTCGGCAGGCGCGAGGCCAGCGCATTGGCGCGGGCGGCATCGTTCTGGCGCGCCGCTTCGCGCAGCAGGAGGAAGGTGTCATCCTCGGCGCTGGAGGCGTCCACGGCCGGGGCAGCGCCCGGGGCGGCAGGCACCGACGAGGCTCCGGGCACGGGCGGCGGCGCCTGCGGAGCCTCGGCCATGACGGAGATGCTGGAGGCGGCAAGGACTGCGCCGGCTATCAATTTCCACGGAAACAACAACACAGCTTTTCTACCCTTCATTCGATATCATGACCGGCGAATCAAGAATACCATGCGCATCAATCGTGCCGCCAGAGAACGTCTCAAGCGTAACGGCCCCAAGCGCAGGAGTTAGCGCGGCGGCAAAGAAGGCGTTGCGCAAACACCTCAAAGCCCAGCGCGCCGCTCTCGACGGCGACGCGAAAGCGGAGCGCGACCGCCGCATCGGCGCACAAGTGCTGGCCTGGTGGCGCCGCACCCGCCCGCCCCTGCTGGCCGTGTACTGGCCTTTGAGCGGCGAACCGGACCTGAGCGAGACTTACCGCACCCTGGTCCAGGAAGGCGCCGCGCTGGCGCTGCCGGTGGTGCTCGAGCGCCACGCGGCGCTGGGCTTTACCGCCTGGTCGCCGGGCGAAGCGATGGTCAGCGATCCGATGGGCGTGGCGGTGCCGGCCGTCCTGCGCAGCGTCGAGCGTCCGCCGGCCCTGCTGGTTCCTTGCCTCGGCTTCAACGAACACGGTTACCGGCTCGGCTACGGCGGCGGTTTCTACGACCGCACGCTGGCCGGCGGCGTGCGCCCGGCAACGCTGGGCATCGCCTATGCCTGCCAGGCAGCCGCTTTCGATGCCGATGCACACGACGTGCCGCTCGACCTCATCGTCACCGAGGAAACGCAGGTGGAATGAAAAAAATCCCGGCAACGCGCCTGCGCTGCCGGGATTGTCCTTTGTTGCCGCGGGCTTGTCGGCCGCTTATTCGCCAGTCAGGCGTTTCCAGATGGCGGTGGTGGCGGCCGCCTGGTTCATGCTGTAGAAGTGCAGGCCTGGCGCGCCGCCTGCCAGCAGGCGTTCGCACAGGCCCGTCACCACGTCCAGGCCGAAAGCCTTGATCGAGGCGCTGTCGTCGCCGAAGCTGGCGAGTTTGAGGCGCACCCAGCGTGGGATCTCGGCGCCGCACATGTCGGAAAAACGCATCAGTTGCGTGTAGTTCGTGATCGGCATGATGCCGGCCACGACCGGCACCTCGATGCCCAGCTTGCGCACGTTGTCGACGAACTGGAAATAGGCGTCGGCATTGTAGAAGTACTGGGTGATCGCGGCGTTCGCGCCGGCGTGGATCTTGCGCGCGAAGTTCTGCAGGTCGTCCTGGGGCGAACGGGCCTGCGGATGCATTTCCGGATACGCCGCCACTTCGATGTGGAACCAGTCGCCGGTTTCCTGGCGGATGAACTCGACCAGTTCGTTGGCGTAGCGCAGCTCGCCGGCGCCGCCGTAACCGCTCGGCAAGTCGCCGCGCAAGGCCACCAGGCGGCGGATGCCGTGCTGCTGGAACTGCTTGAGCAGCGCGCGGATCGATTCGCGCGTGGCGCCGATGCACGACAGGTGCGGTGCGGCCGGGTGGCCATCGGCCATGATGTCGAGCACAGTGTCGAGCGTGCCCTGCTGGGTGGAGCCGCCGGCGCCGAAGGTCACCGAGAAATACGTCGGCTTCAGTTCAGCCAGCTGGCGGCGCGTGGCGCGCAGTTTTTCCGCGCCCTCGGGGGTCTTGGGCGGGAAGAACTCGATGCTGAAATTAGGAGTTTCCATCGTCTTTCAGGAGCAAGGTAGAAAGCGCCCACGAAATCACGCTGTACAGGATCGCCGCCAGGAAGGCCGACCAGAATCCGGCCACCTCGAAGCCTTCCACCCAGTGCGACACCAGCCAGAACAGGAAGGCGTTGATCACCAGGATGAACAGCCCCATCGACACCAGCGTGACAGGCAAGGTCAACAGGACCAGCACGGGGCGGATCAGGGTGTTGACCAGGCCCAGCACCAGCGCGGCGATCAGGGCGGTGCCGACATTGCTGACGGCGACGGAATGCATCAGGTAAGGCAGGGCCATCAGCGCGGCGGCGTTGATGAGCCAGGTCAGGAGCAGGCGCATGTTCAGCTTCTTTCGTGGTGCGTTTCTTGTTGTTGGGCGCAGCGAGAGCCGCAGTGTAGGCTCCGTTCATGCAAGGCCGCGTGTCTCTTGCAGCGCATCGCCGCACGCAGCCGGAGCCGGCACGGACGCGCTTGCGCGGCCGTGCCCGCGGGCGCCCGCGGCGCCCGCTTACCGCTATCGATTAATAGCGGTAGTGATCAGGCTTGTACGGGCCTTCCTTCTGTACCGAGATGTAGGCGGCCTGCTCGTCGGTCAGCGTGGTCAGCTGGGCGTTGAGCTTCTTCAGTTGCAGGCGCGCGACTTTCTCGTCCAGGTGCTTCGGCAGCGTGTAGACGCCGACCGGGTACTTGTCGGTGTTGGCGAACAGCTCGATCTGGGCGATGGTCTGGTTCGCGAACGACGAGCTCATCACGTACGACGGGTGACCGGTGCCGCAGCCCAGGTTCACCAGGCGGCCTTCGGCCAGCAGGATGATGCGGCGGCCCGACGGGAAGATCACGTGGTCGACCTGCGGCTTGATGTTTTCCCACTCGTACTTCTTGAGCGCGGCGACTTCGATCTCGTTGTCGAAGTGGCCGATGTTGCAGACGATCGCCTGGTCCTTCATCTTGAGCATGTGCTCTTCGGTGATGACGTGGTAGTTGCCGGTGCAGGTGACAAAAATGTCGCCGTGTTCGGCAGCGTAGTCCATGGTCACGACGCGGTAGCCTTCCATTGCCGCCTGCAGCGCGCAGATCGGGTCGATCTCGGTGACCCAGACTTGCGCCGACAGGGCGCGCATGGCTTGGGCCGAACCCTTGCCGACGTCACCGTAACCGGCGATGACGGCGATCTTGCCGGCGACCATCACGTCGGTGGCGCGCTTGATGCCGTCGACCAGCGACTCGCGGCAGCCGTACAGGTTGTCGAACTTCGACTTGGTGACCGAATCGTTGACGTTGATCGCCGGGAAGGCCAGCTTGCCTTCCTGGTGCATCTGGTACAGGCGGTGCACGCCGGTGGTGGTCTCTTCGGTCACGCCCTTGATGGCAGGCAGACGCTTCGAGTACCACGACGGATCACGCGCCAGGCGGCCCTTGATCGCGTTGAACAGGCAGATCTCTTCGTCCGAACCCGGATTGGCCAGCACCGAGATGTCCTTCTCGGCGCGGGTGCCCAGGTGCAGCAGCAGGGTGGCGTCGCCGCCGTCGTCGAGGATCATGTTGGCGTGGTTGTCGCCCGGCCATTCGAAGATGCGGTGGGTGTACTCCCAGTATTCGTCCAGGGTTTCGCCCTTGACGGCGAAGACCGGCGTGCCGACCGAAGCGATGGCGGCGGCGGCGTGGTCCTGGGTCGAGTAGATGTTGCACGATGCCCAGCGCACTTGCGCGCCGAGGGCTTCCAGCGTGCGGATCAGCACGGCGGTCTGGATGGTCATGTGCAGCGAGCCGGCGATGCGCGCGCCCTTCAGGGGCTGGCTTGCTGCGTATTCTTCGCGGATTGCCATCAGGCCCGGCATCTCGGTTTCGGCGATGCGGATTTCCTTCTCGCCCCAGGAGGCCAGGGAGATGTCGGCAATGTGGAAGTCTTGGGTTTCTTTCAGTACGGCGCTCATCACGCCCTCCTTTCAAGTTAAGAAAAAAGTAACGTGAGCGCAGTGTTGATATCCGAGCCTGGCGAAAGAGGCTTCTTTCGTCGCAACGCTCCTCGGAACGGGGTAGTTTAGCACGTCTGGACGGCGGCAGGAGGGGGATGGTCCTTGCCGGTGCTGCATTTGTGCGGTTGCAACAATCGGCAGCCATGCATCCTGTGCAGGGGCCGGTCGGCATGCACGCCGCGCTCCTTCCCATGAAAGAAACGATGGCCGGGATGGGCAGCGTCCGGCCGTGGAAGGCCATCGCTTTTGTTGCCAGCGCATCAAGCGGGCCGGGCGATGTAACCGCCGCGCCGCGCGAGCAATGCGGTTCGCGCGCTTCATCATGGCTTCGCCGCGGCGCCCGGCTGCTCGCCTGGCCGCTGTGGGCGCATGAGGCGCCGGGCCCGGCAGCAAACGCCGGTCAGAACGGGAACCAGTTCAGCGGCTGGTTGGGCGTCATCAGGTCGCGCCAGATCTCAATGGCCGGCGTCCCGGCCGATAACAGCGCGGCCCAGCCTTCCAGCGGATCCTCGAGCGCCGCCAGTTGGACCCGGTCCTGCATGGAGTACTCCGTCAGCCCGGCGGCAACGCTGCCTTCGCCTAATTCGATCTTCACCATGCCGCCCGGCGGATTAATGCCGTACACCCTGGTTGCACCTTCGAAGATCTCGAACCAGCCGTCGGCAATCAGGCTGCTCATACTGCCGCCAGGCTTGACGCCGAAGCGCACCACGAAATCCCGCTCGCCGCCGCCGTCCAGCGCGAGGGGGCACCCATCGTCACTGATGGTGATCGGCGAGCGTGTCCGCATCTTGAAAGCTGCGGGCGAGATGCTCATCAGGGGACCAATCCACGAGTACAGGCCGATGTCGCCGAAATCGATGTCGTCGGCGGCCGACGGACCGCGGCTGTTCGGGTCCCAGGCCAGCAACAGCCCGGCCCGGCCTGCGGCTGCAATGCCGGCGCCTGCCATATAAAAGCCAAATTGCGCCATGATCTCCTCCCGGTTTGTAGACAGTCAGGTTCATGCCTTGCGCGGCAGCGGGGACTTCCAACCACTCGAGATTAGGCGCGAACACCGGTCGATTCAATGTAAGTTGGGCGATGGTGTCGTCTCACCATGGCGTCCGGCAGAATCGTGGCCTTTGCACGACTGCCCACACTTACAATTAACGAGAAGGAAGCGACGATGGCGCAGGCGGCGATCCGCGGCGCCAAGCGCGAGGCGAGAGAAGGCCTGGCACGCTGCGGTAGGCACCTCGCGAACGCGTGGGGATAGCAGGATTTCGGCGGGGGTTCGGCGGGGTTCGGCGGGGTTCCGCGGGGTTCGGCAGTATGCGGTCCACGTGCGCATCGCCCGTGGACCTGCCGTCGAGGCCATTGGCTCAACGGCTTTGACGTTACACGCCGGCTGCTTGGCCGGCGTGTGTTGGCGATTACGCCAGGCCCGCTTCCGCGCGCAGCAGCGCGGCCTTGTCGGTGCGTTCCCAGGTGAACTCCGGCTCTTCGCGGCCGAAGTGGCCGTAGGCGGCCGATTTCTGGTAGATCGGGCGCAGCAGGTCGAGCATCTGGACGATGCCTTTCGGGCGCAGGTCGAAGTGTTCCATCACCAGCTTGGCGATCTTCTCGTCCGGGATCACGCCGGTGCCTTCGGTGTAGACGGTGATGTTGATCGGACGTGCGACGCCGATCGCGTAGCTGACCTGCACCTGGCACTGGCGCGCGAGACCCGCGGCGACGATGTTCTTCGCCACATAGCGCGCGGCGTAGGCGGCCGAGCGGTCGACCTTCGACGGATCCTTGCCCGAGAACGCGCCGCCGCCGTGCGGGGCTGCGCCGCCGTAGGTGTCGACGATGATCTTGCGGCCGGTCAGGCCGCAGTCGCCCTGCGGACCGCCGATGACGAAGCGGCCGGTCGGGTTGACCAGGTACTTCGTGCCCTGCAGCCATTCGCGCGGCAGGATCGGCTTGATGATTTCCTCGATGACCGCTTCCTCGATCTGCGAATGGGTGACGTCCGGATGGTGCTGGGTCGAGAGCACCACGGTGTCGACCGCGACCGGGCGGCCGTCGACGTAGCGCAGCGTGACCTGCGATTTCGCGTCCGGGCGCAGCCACGGCAGGCGGCCGTCCTTGCGCAGCTGCGACTGGCGCTCGACCAGGCGGTGCGCGTAGTGGATGGCGGCCGGCATCAGCTCGGCGGTCTCGTCGCAGGCGTAGCCGAACATCAGGCCCTGGTCGCCCGCGCCCTGGTCGAGGTCGAGGCCGGCGCCTTCGTCCACGCCCTGGGCGATGTCCGGCGACTGCTTGTCGTAGCAGACCATGACGGCGCAACCCTTGTAGTCGATGCCGAAGTCGGTGTTGTCGTAGCCGATGCGCTTGATGGTGTTGCGCGCGACGCCGATATAATCGACGTTCGCGTGGGTCGTGATCTCGCCGGCCAGGACCACGAGGCCGGTGTTGCACAGCGTTTCAGCGGCGACGCGTGCGCGCGGGTCCTGTTCGAGGATCGCGTCGAGGATCGCGTCCGAGATCTGATCGGCGACTTTGTCGGGATGGCCTTCCGAGACGGATTCGGAAGTGAAGAGGTAGTCGTTGGACATGAAGGCTCCAGTTACTGTTCAAAAAACTGCCGCAGCAACACGTGCCTGCGACGCTTTAGCGACATTTATATTCCGCTTCGCAAGTTGTCTATTAACTCGGCGGATCCTGCGTAAAGTGGTATTTTACGCTCCTTTAAGAAATTTTTGGCAGAGCAGGCCAGCTCTTCCTGAACCCGATCAATCGCATGCTAGTTATTTTATTCAGAGTCCTCTCCATATTTCCCCTGCGCCTGCTGCACGCCCTGGGCGGCGCGCTGGGCTGGCTGGTCTATCTGCTGTCCCCTTCCTACCGCCGGCGCCTGGACGCCAATCTGGCCCAGGCCGGCTATAGCGCCTACCGCCGCGCCGCCGTCGCCGAGGCCGGCAAGGCCATCGTCGAGCTGGCTTTCGTCTGGTGCGGCAAGCCGGAACGCGTGGCGCGCCACGCCACCGTCGAGAACTGGGACATGGTCCAGCGCGTCCTCGATGCGGGACGCGGCATTGTGTTCCTGACGCCACACCTGGGCTGTTTCGAGATGACCGCCCAGCAGATCGCGCTGCATACGGCGCTCACCGTCATGTACCGTCCGCCGCGCAAGAGCGCACTGAAACCCCTGGTCGAAGGCGCCCGCGCCCGCCACAACCTGCACCTGGCGCCGGCCAACCTGTCGGGCGTGCGCATCCTAGCCAAGACCCTCAAAAGCGGCCAGCCGATCGGCCTGCTGCCCGACCAGGTGCCGCAGGAAGGCGAAGGCGTCTGGGCGCCCTGGTTCGGACGCAATGCCTACACCATGACGCTGCCGGCCAAGCTGGCCCAGCTGGGCAAGGCCGACATCCTGCTGGTCTACGCCGAGCGCCTGCCGCAGGGCCGCGGCTATGTCGTGCGTTTCGTGCCTTTCGAAGGCGAACTGGCAGGCAGCCCGGCCGAGCAGGCCGCCAGCATCAACCGCGCGATGGAGCAGTTGATCGCACGCTGCCCCGCCCAGTATTTCTGGAGTTATAACCGCTACAAGCAACCGCAGGGCGTGGACGCGCCGGAAGCCGAGGCCGTCGCATGAGGATCGCCATTGCATTCATGTGGCTGCTGCACTGGCTGCCACTGCCCGTGCTCGGGCGTTTCGGCGAAGCCGTCGGCAGCCTGATGTTCCTGATCCTCGGCAAGCGCCGCAAGATCGCCCTCACCAACCTGCGCCTGTGCATGCCGGAGCTGTCGGAAAAGGAAAGGCACGACATCGCGCGCCGCCATTTCCAGGGCTATTCGCGCAGCATCTTCGAGCGTTCCATCCTGTGGTGGGCGCCGGAAGAACGCGTGCGCAGCCTGATCCAGGTCGAGCCCGCGGTGCCGCAGGCCGAGATGGAATCCGGCCCCACCATCCTGCTGTGCCCGCACTTCGTGTGCCTGGACGTGGCCGGCGTCGCGTCGCGCGTGATCCCCGTGTGCAGCATGTATGTGCCGCAAAAGAACGAAGCATTCGACAGGCTGCTGCGCCATGGCCGCGAACGCTATGGCCCGGTGCGCCTGGTCACGCGCAAGGAAGGCATCAAGCCGATTTTGCGCGCGCTGCGCGACGGCCTGCCCTACTTCATGTTGCCGGACATGGACTTCGGCGAGAAGGATGCCGAATTCGTGCCCTTCTTCGGCGTCCCGGCCGCAACGCTCACCGCCCTGGGCCGCATCGCCGCGACCACCGGCGCGAAAGTCATCCCGGTGGTGGCGACCTTCCTGCCGAACTACCAGGGCTGGCGCGTGCGCTTTTATCCCGCATGGGAAAATTACCCGGGCACCGACATGGTCGAGGCCACGCGCCGCATGAACGCCTTCATCGAGGAACGCGTGCGCGAGGCGCCGGCCGAATACTTCTGGACGCATAAACGCTTCAAGACCCGCCCGCCGGGCGAGCCTTCCCTGTACGACTGATATATAGAATGAAACTCAAGTTCACCAAGATGCACGGCGCGGGCAACGACTTCGTCGTGATCGACGCCATCAACCAGCAGATCGACTTCGATACGGCGCAGTGGCGCCACCTGGGCGACCGCCGCTTCGGCGTCGGCGCCGACCAGATCCTGGTCGTCGAGCGTCCGACCGAAGCCGCTTGCGACTTCCGCTACCGCATCTTCAACAGCGATGGCGGCGAAGTCGAGCAGTGCGGCAACGGCTCGCGCGCCTTCGTCCGCTTCGTCAGCGAGAAGGGTCTCACCGACAAGCGCAGCATCCGCGTCCAGACCATGGCCGGCATCATCGAGCCGCGCCTGGAAGAGGACGGTAGTGTCACGGTCGACATGGGCGCCCCGGTGCTCGAACCGGCGGCCGTGCCTTTCGACAGCACGGGCCTTGCGGGCCGCGCCGAGGGCCGCGACACGCTGTGGCCGCTGTCCCTGCGCCAGGCAGGCGCCGAGCAGACCGTGTTCGTGTCCGTGGTTTCGATGGGCAATCCGCACGCCGTGCAGACGGTCGAGGATGTCGACAATGCACCGGTCGCCGAGCTCGGCCCGCAAGTCGAACAGCACCCGCGTTTTCCGAAGCGCGTGAATGCCGGCTTCATGCAGGTGGTGCATCGCCAGCACGTGAAGCTGCGCGTGTACGAGCGCGGCGCCGGCGAAACCCTGGCTTGCGGCACCGGCGCCTGCGCTGCGGTCGTGGCTGGTATCCGGCGCGGCCTGCTCGACTCGCCGGTGCGGGTCTCGGCGCGCGGCGGCGAATTGTCGATCGCCTGGGCCGGCGAAGGTGAACCGGTCTACCTGAGCGGACCGGCGGTCACCGTGTTCGAAGGCGAGATCGAGCTGTAAATGCTCGCGCTGTAAATCTGCGCACCATCAATCTGCGAGCTATCAATCTGCGCGCTATCCATCTGCGCGCTGCCCGTCTTCAAACGGGCAGTATTGAAAGGTCGGCCTGCGCACCGTCGGTCCGTGCATCGGCCGGCCGTACGCCTCAGGCCGCCAAGCCGAAGGAGGCGCGACCGCGTGGCGCCGGCGGCCCGCCCGGCTGGATGACCTGGGCGACATCGGCCACCACCGTGCGCAGGCGGTACAGGCGCTGACGGTAATTTCCTTCCGGCCCACCCGGGCCGCAATCCACGTTTTCGAACAATTGCACGATGCGGTCGAGCGCCTGGCGCTCGTGCGCGGTCTCGATCATGACCAGGCGCCGCTTGCTGCGTCCATAGCTGGCGCGGATATCGATCACCAGGCAGTGGCCCTGGTCGGCCGCGTGCACGTCGAGCAGCAAGGCCTCGGCGCGGCTGAGCCCGAACAGGGCCGCCAGCTCGAGCCGGGCCGCCAGCAGCGGATGGGCCGACAGGTCGATGGGGCAACCCAGCAGCGCCCCGGTTTCGGTATGCAGCGCGTCGAGCAGGCGCGGCGCGATCTTGTGCAGCGCGGCAGCGGCGTCGGGGCAGCCCCCAGCCGCGGCCTGCTGTAGCCAGTAGACCGCACGCACGTCGTTGTTTTCGTTCTCGCGGCGGGCGCGCCAGGCATTGTTGCCGCATTCGAGCTGCGCCACCCGGTAACCCATTTCCGCCGCCCGTTCGAGGTAGCGCTGGGCATCGGCCACGTTACGCTGGGAAAACTCGGGCTTCACATAGATGCGCGACAGCGCATACCAGGCCTCGGCCAGGCCCTGCTCGCCGGCCAGCAGCAGCCAGCGGATCGCCTTTTTGAAATTCGCCGCGCCGGCGCCGCCCGCGACCCGGGTGCCGTCGACCTGCATGCGTGCATACCACAAGCCCATGGCGAGCTGGGCATGGCGGTCGTTCTCGGCCGCGGCCAGCTCCCAGAAGGTGTGCAGTTCGGCGGCATGCGTACCGCCGCCGACGCCGCGTTCGAGCAGGCGCGCAACCCGCGACAGCAGCCCCACTTCGCCCGGCGTGAGGCGCTGGGTGTGCCTGGCGGCGGCGCCTTCGGCCAACGCCCGCGCCAGCGGCAGCGCGCGTTCGAGGTAGTCGTCCCAGTGGCCGCCTTCCCAGCTCTGTTCGAGCAGGGCGAACTGGGCTTCGGGCAGGCCGTTGTCGGCGGCGCGGCGCAGCCAGGGCTGGCCGGCGACCGGAGCGCCCGGCGCGGCGCCGTTGGCGGAGCCGGCCGGGGAACGCGCCGCGGCGCGGCCTGGTCCGGCCGGGGTGGGCGCCGGGCTGGATGCGGTTGCGGCCGCTTCGGGCTGGCGCGCGAGCAGCCACTGGGCCTCGGCAAAGCCGGCCCGGGCCGCGTCTTCGAGGGCGCGCAGGGCTTTCGCACGCAGGGCCGGCGCCGGCGCCGCGCCCGGGTCCTCGAGCAGCAGCTGGGCCAGCACCAGTCCGGCGCGTGTGTTGCCGGCATCGTAGGCGCGCTCGTACCAGGGCGCGAGCGGCCCCGGGTGGTGGCGCGCCAGCTCGAGCGGCACGTGGTTGCCGATCAGCTGGCAGGACTCCAGGCAACCCTGGTGGGCGGCGCGGTCGAGCCAGTGCAGCGCGGTCGGCAGGCTTTGCGGCAGGCCGGCGCTGCCGAACAGGTAGCGCTTGCCCAGGGCGAGCTGGGCGTCGGCGCGGCCGGCACGGGCGCCGCGGATGATCGCCAGTTCTTCACGATTAGCCATCGGTCGAATCTTTTACTAGTGGGGGTGGGCAGCGTGGCGCGATGGAATCGGCAGGAGGATGGCAGCACGTTGCCGCGGCCAAAGTTGCCAATATACAAGAACTACGGAAATCACGCCCACACCGCTGCGGTTCGAGGAAAGTCTAAGCCAGCCCCGAACGCTTCACCTCCCGAACAGCCTGATGATTGACATCGAACAAGGGCACCGAAACGAAGCGGAACTCAGCCACATTGCGGTGCAACAAGCACCCCGGCAGTGCGAAAAAGCGGGCTCGACGTTTCGAAAATACAACAGCACGATTGGTTAAATTGGCTTTCCACCAAGTCCAGCACGCATAATTAACCAATCCGGCAATCTTGACGCATTAAGCAATTAAGGTTCACTCGTCCGAGTGTTCAGCAAACCAATAAAGTCTCAATGCTCTCTGGATCCCGATTCACCTCATAAGAAGGATACGAATAAATGAAAAAGTCACTGATGGCAGTCGCTCTTGTTGGCGCTTTCGCCGGCGTTGCCCACGCTCAAACCTCCGTTCAGATCTACGGCAACCTCGACGCCGGTCTGGTCAAGCAAAGCGGTAACACCCTGAGCATCGGCAAGCGCGCCGCCAACACCCTGGGCTTCAAGGGCACCGAAGACCTGGGCAACGGCCTGAAAGCCCTGTTCCAGCTGGAAATCCGCTACGAGCCGGACACCGGCACCGTCGAAAACGGTTCGCGTCCGCTGTTCCAGGGCCAGAGCCGCGTCGGCCTGCAGGGTGACTTCGGTATGGTCCGCATCGGTCGCGGCCTGACCCCGTACCAGGAAACCATCGGCGCCTTCGAGCCGTTCCACGCACTGCCGTTCGCCGGCGGCTTCTACACCGACCTGGCCGTCGCTGGCTACAACTCGGCGCCGCTGGAGCCGGCCAACTCGTCGAACAACCGCTGGTCGAACGCCTTCTGGTACAACTCGCCGGTCACCGGCGGCTTCCAGGTGAACGCCGCGATCGCCACCAAGGAAGGCGCGGGCGCCAACGGCCGTGCAGTTGGCCAGTACCCGGCCGGCGCCGAAGCTTCGGCCAACCCGTTCTCGATCTCGGCAACCTACAACAACGGCCCTGCGGCCCTGATGGCTGGTTACGAGCGTAACGCCGTCGAAACCAAGGTCTGGTCGCTGGCCGGTTCGTTCATGGCAACCCCGGAACTGAAGCTGACCGCCCTGTTCACCCGTCAAGACCAGGACAACACCGCCGCCGCCCTGCTGCTGCCGGGCGCGAAGACCAACGCATGGGTGCTGGGTGCTAACTACACCATGGGCCCAGGCAAGTTCCTGGTCGGCTACGGCCAGAAGGATCCGGACAACTGGGTCAAGACCAAGCAGCTGTCGCTGGGCTACGAGTACAGCCTGTCGAAGCGCACCTACCTGTACGTCGACGCATCGCGCAAGAAGGGTCCGCAGAACGTGAACACCCTGCGCAACGAGCGTTCGGTCAACTACTACGACCTGGGCATCAACCACTCGTTCTAAGCTGACGCGGGCCTCGGCCCGTCGAGCCTGACAAGAAGGCGGACACCGGCAACGGTGCCCGCCTTTTTTACATTCTTTTTCACATTCTATCGTTGTATTTTTTCAACATTGTTTCGCGTTCAATTAACTCTCTGTATATACAGCGCCGGTCAGCAATGGCATATTGCAGAGCGAAACGCATGCGTTTTCGCACCTAAACAATAGTGGAGATACAATGAACAAATGTTTGATCGCCGTCCTGCTCGGCGCCTGCTTCGCAGCCCCGGCCCTGGCCGAATCCAGTGTCCAGATCTACGGCATCGCCGATGCCGGCATCATGTGGCAAAAGGGCGGCCCGACCCGCATCATCAGCGGCGGCGCTGACGGTTCGCGCATCGGCTTCAAGGGCACCGAAGACATCGGCGACGGCTACAAGGCGATCTTCAACCTGGAAGCGCGCGTCGAGCTCGACACCGGCACCCAGCAGCCGACCCTGATCAACGACAATCCCGGCCTCTACCTGACGCGCGGCATGGAAGCGATTCCGGCGCCGATCGTCGCACGCCTGCGCACCCTGATCCAGCCGCCGGGCGGCCCGGCCGTCAACCAGGAACGCGCCCTGTTCGACCGCACCTCGATGGTCGGCCTGGTGACCCCGGTCGGCGCCATCCTGCTGGGCCGCATGTACACCCCGGGCTACGAAGTGTTCAACGCCGCCGACGTGTTCGAATCGGGCACCGCCGGCACCTGGGGCGGCATCACCGGCGGCACCGCCGGCTTCACCGCGCTGGGCGCGGACATCCGCTCGCAGAAATCGATCCAGTACCGCATCGCCCTGCCCTCGGGCTGGGGCGGCTCGCTGATGTACGGCTCGCGCGGTTCGGGCTACCTCGGCCGCTACAACAAGTTCCGCGCCGGCGCCGTGACCTACAAGGCGAACGGTTTCGACGTCGGTATCGGCTACAACCACGGCTACAACCAGGAAGGCCGTCCGAGCCTGCGCACCATCACCCTCGGCGGCTCGTACGCGATCGACGACTTCAAGTTCTTCGCCGGCTACCACGCGCAACGCAACAAGAACTCGGCCCTGCTGCGCGACTACATCGGCGGCTGGGACGGCGCCGTGCCGGCCGTCCTGACCGGCCTGGGCGTGCCTGCCGCACAGCAGGCGGCGCTGCGCACCGTGTTCGTCAACGCGATCACCGCCAACACCGAGCAGGACGCACGCAGCTACCAGGTCGGCCTGCACTACAAGATCGGCAGCGGCCGCATCATGGCTTCCTACGCGCACCAGGACGACCGCATCGCCAGCTCGGACAGCGATGCCGACCTGTTCGCGATCGGCTACAACTACTTCCTGTCCAAGCGCACCGACCTGTACACCGCTGCCGGTTTCATCAAGAACCAGAACGACGGCCAGTACGCGCCGGGCACCGCCGGTTCGCCGGGCGGCTTCACCCGCGCGCCGGGCGAAGACGGCCGCGCCTTCCAGATCGGCGTGCGTCACCGCTTCTAAAACAACAGAGGAAGCTGGCGCGACGGGTGCAAGCGTCCGTCCCGCCAGCGCTTCTCCACCAGGGCGCCTGCGGGCGCCCTTTTTTCTGTCCGCCCTCTACCCCTGCTCGGGTAAAATTGCGCTCACCACATTTCTGCAAGCTCCAACAATGACCGTCACCCTGGACTCCGCCGCCGTCGCCCAATACCTGGCCGACCACCCGCGCTTTTTCGAAGAACACGCTGGCCTGCTGGGCGAAGTCAAGCTGTCCAGCCCACTGACCGGCAAGGCGGTCTCGCTCCAGGAGCGCCAGATGGAAGTGATGCGCGCAAAATACAACGCGCTCGAGCTGCGCATGGCCGAGCTGCTGCGCACCGCCAGCGAGAACACGACTATCCTGAACAATTTCCACGCCTGGCATCTGGCGCTGCTGCGTTCGCAAGGCGGCGCGGCCATGGCGCGCGACCTGGTCGACGGCCTGGTCGAACACTTCGGTGTGCCCCAGGCAACGCTGCGCCTGTGGAATGTGGCGCCGGAACATGCCGACAACTGGTTCGCCACCGGCGTCGCCGAGGACGTGCGCCTGTTCGCAGCCAGCCTGCGCGCCCCCTACTGCGGCCCGAACAAGGAATTCGAGGCGGTGCGCTGGCTCGACGACGCCGACGCCGTGCGCTCGATCGTCCTGCTGCCGCTGGTCGCCGAGGGCAAGACCTTCGGCCTGCTGGTGCTGGGTTCGCCCGACAATGAGCGCTTCAGCCCGGCGATGGCGACCGATTTCCTGGTCCAGCTGGGCCAGTCCGCCAGCACCGCGCTGGCCCCGCTGCGCGCCTGAACATGAGCACGGCGCAGGACTGGGCCAGCCGCTACCTGGGCGAGCTCGTCACCCAGCGCCAGTTGTCGCCGCACACGGTCGCGGCCTACCGGCGCGACCTCGCCGAGCTGGCCGGACTGGCCGGCCACAGCGACTGGCCGCGCCTGTCGCACGCCGACATGCGCCGCTTCGCCGCGCGCCTGCACGCGGCCGGACAGAACCCGCGCTCGATCGCGCGCAAACTCTCGGGCTGGCGCGGCTTTTACCAATGGTTGTCGCTGCAGGTCTCCCTGCCGGCCAATCCGGTCGACGGCGTGCGCGCCCCGCGCCGCGCCAAGACCCTGCCCAAGGCCCTTGCCGTCGACGATGCCGTCCAGCTGCTGGAAGCGAACCGCCACGGCCATCCCGAACCGCTCGAGCTATGCAACCGCGCGATGTTCGAGCTGCTGTATTCGAGCGGCCTGCGGGTCTCGGAGCTGGCCGGCCTCGACCTCGCCTACACCGAAGGCAAACAGGGCAACTCGCTGGGCTGGTTCGATGCGGCCTCAAGCGAAGTCGTGGTGACCGGGAAGGGCGGCAAGATGCGCCGGGTCCCGGTCGGCGGTCCGGCGCGCGAGGCGCTGGCGGCCTGGCTGGCAGTGCGCCCGCCGGCCGCCGACGGCAGCCCGGCCCTGTTCCTGTCCAGCCGCGGCGCCCGCATCACCCCGCGCGTGGTCCAGCAGCGCCTCAAGCAGCATGCGATCAAGGCCGGCGCCCCGGTGCACGTGCACCCGCACGTGCTGCGCCATTCCTTTGCCTCGCACCTGCTGCAATCCTCGGGTGACCTGCGCGCCGTGCAGGAATTGCTCGGCCATGCCAGCATCACCTCGACCCAGGTCTACACCGCGCTCGACTTCCAGCACCTGGCCGCCGTGTACGACAAAGCGCACCCGCGGGCGAAAGCAAAGTAGAAACCCCGCAATTTCCGGACGCGATTTCTTCCCGCCGGGATAGGCGCCTGAGCAAGGCTTCGCCTGAGCTGGCGCAAAGGCGCGTACGGTTGATGGTGGCAGATTGCAAATTACGGCATAATCTTTCGATTCCCCGGGCCTGATCCGGGCAGACCAGAACCAGCAAAGACCATGTCACTGATCCCCACCACCATCCTGACCGGCTTCCTCGGCGCCGGCAAGACCACCCTCCTCAACCGCATCCTGCGCGAGGAGCACGGCCTGCGCATTGCCGTCATCGAGAACGAATTTGGCCAGGAAAATATTGACAACGAAATCCTGGTGCAGGACAGCGGCGAACAGATCGTCGAGATGAACAACGGCTGCATCTGCTGCACCGTGCGCGGCGACCTGATCGTCGCCCTGACCAACTTGGCACAAAAGCGCGAGGCCGGCGAGATCGCCTTCGATCGCGTCGTCATCGAAACCACGGGCCTGGCCAATCCCGGCCCGGTGGCGCAGACATTCTTCGTGGACGAGGAAGTAGGCGTTCACTACCTGCTCGACGCCGTGGTGACCGTGGTCGACGCGCGCCACGCGATGGACCAGCTGGACCGCCACGAGGAAGCCCAGCGCCAGGTCGGCTTTGCCGATAAGATCCTGCTCTCGAAGACGGACCTGGTCGACGCCGCCGCCGTCGAGACCCTGAAGGCGCGCCTGGCGCGCATCAATCCGCGCGCCCCGATCTCGACCTCGGACTTCGGCCGCGCGCCCTTGACCGACGTGCTCGACCTGCGCGGCTTCAACCTGAACGACAAGCTCGAGCTCGACCCCGACTTCCTGCGCACCGACGAGCACGAGCACCAACACCACGATCACGACCACGATCACGCGCATTGCGGCCACGACCATGCACACGGCGAAGCCTGCACCCACGATCACCACCATGCGCACCACAGCGACGACATCGCCGCCTTCGTGTTCAAGAGCGAGCGCGCGTTCGACCCGGAGCGCCTCGACCAGTTCCTCGGCAGCCTGGTGCAGGTGTTCGGCCCGAACATGCTGCGCTACAAGGGTGTGCTGTCCATGCAAGGCGCAGACCGCAAAGTCGTATTCCAAGGCGTGCATCAAATCATGGGCAGTGACCTGGGCGCAAAGTGGGAAGACGGCGAGACGCGCGGCAGCAAAATGGTGTTTATTGGTAAAAATTTACCAAAAGACGTATTTATCCGCGGATTGGAACAGTGTTTGGTATAAACTATCCCGGTTTTGCGGTACCCGTCGCGTCCTTCCCTGCGGCGTGACAGGCACCGTCGAGTAAGCGCTGCCGGCCCGCCAGGCGGCAGCGAAGACGGCAGCGGCAATGGCCGTCATGGCAGCGAAGCGACGCGCACACCCTGGTGCATCCGGTGTTGCTGCTGAGCCAGCTGATAAAATGAAAACCTCTGTCGTATCGAAGGTAAGTGAAGTCATGACTAAAACAACGAAACCGAATACCGCCGCGCAGGCCGAAGACCGACTCTTGACGGAAGAAGAAATTCGGGCGATGGGCGACGAGGACTACATGAACCCGGCCCAGCTCGCGTTCTTCAAGGACCGCCTGCAGCAGCTCGAAAAAGAGCTGCTGAAAAACGCCGGTGAGACCACAGAGCACCTGCGCGAGACCGTCCTGGTTCCGGACCCGGCCGACCGCGCGACCATCGAGGAAGAGCACGCGCTGGAACTGCGTACCCGCGACCGCGAACGCAAGCTGCTCAAGAAGGTCCAGCAATCGCTGGCCGCCATCGAAGCCGGTGAATACGGCTGGTGCGAGGAAACGGGCGAACCGATCGGCATCCCGCGCCTGATCGCCCGCCCGACCGCCACCCTGTCGCTGGAAGCCCAGCAGCGCCGCGAACTGAAGCAGAAACTCTACGGCGACTGATCTCCAGTCCGCCCCAAACGAGAAAAGCATGCCTACACGGCATGCTTTTTTCTTTTTTACACGTCCAGTCCCATCTGGCGTGCCGTCGAAATCTTTCCTATCGGATACACTAAGAGCGCCTGACAAGATTCCCAAGGCAAGGGCGTCGTCGACGACAGGACGAGATACGGCGAGACGACGCAATGCGTCCAGGGGTGTCGTGAGGCGCTCCAGCATGCGCCCGCAGCGTGTTTGCGCATGCGCACGTGTGCGCAGGGTGCGAAGCGGGCGTCCGTGCTACCGTCATGGATGAGCGCCGCCGACCGCAGCGGCGCCGCGCCGCAATAAGGCGCTAACACAAGGCAAACGACAGACGGAAACGACGTGGGTTTATTTTCTTTCCTGAAGAAAAAGAACGAAGCACCGCCCGAGGCGCCGGCGACGCGCCTGCGCGCGGACGAACCCTCACGCCTGGCGAGCGAAGCCGAACGCGAACGCCAGCGCGAAATCGCGCGCGCGACCGCCGCCAAGATCGACGCCATCGAACTGGCCATGACCACCGACCTGCTCGATGACCTGGAAAGCGGCTGGGGCAGCGGCCACCGTCTCCCGGCCGCGGCTGCCGCGCCGCTGGGGTCCGGCGGCGACACCGAACTCGGCCCGCTCATTGCTCCGCACACCGGCTCGCTCACCGACCAGCCCGACGCGGCCGCCACGCCGGCCAACGCCCCCGTGGTCGAGGAAAGCGCGATCCTGTACGCCAATGGCCAGGCCGACCTGGCCGAGCAGATGCTGCGCGACTCCCTGGGCGAACTCGGCCGCACCGAACGCCTGCCCTGGTGGATGCTGTTCGACCTCTACCAGGCGCAAGGCCGCGAGGCGCAATTCGAGAGCATCGCGATCGACTACGCCAGCCATTTCGAAACCTCCCCGCCCGCCTACACCGAACGGCTGCCGCGCGCGGCGCCGCAACAGGCCTTTACGGGCGTGGCGCCGGCCGTGCGCATCGGCGGCGTGCTCGACGCGGGCGTCGCCGCCCAACTGCTGGCCCTGCGCGCACCGGCGAGCGCCGGCAAACCGGTGCGCCTGGACTTCGGCGCGGTGCGCAGCGCCAGCCTTGACGGCTGCGCCTGCCTGCTGGCCGGCCTGCAGGCCCTGCGTGCCGAGCGGCGCGAAGTCGACCTGGCCGGCGCCGACGCGTTGCTGGCGGTACTGCGTCCCATGCTCGCGATCGGCGAGCGCGGCAGCGGCGAAGCGCCCTGGCTGCTCCTGCTCGAACTGCTGCAACTGCTCGACCGCGAAAAGGATTTCGAGGAGACCGCGATGGATTACTGCGTCACCTTCGAGGTGTCGCCCCCCTCGTTCGAGGCGCCGCTGCGCAGCCTTCCCGCCGGCGCGCCAGCCGCCATCGATACCGCCACAGCGCCGCAAGCCGCCGGGCAGCGCTTCCTGTTGCCGCCCGTGGTGGACGGCGACATCGCCCCGCTGCTGGCCGCGATCGACGCCTATGCCGCCTCCACCCAGGAAGGGGGGCCGCCGCCCGATACCGGAACGCTTGATGCCGCTGCGCCAGGCATCGTGCTCGACTGCTCGCGCCTGGCGCGTATCGGCTTCGGCGCGGCGAACGCCCTGCACGCCCGCCTGCGCGCGCTGGCTGCAGGCGGGCGCCAGGTCGAGCTGCGCGAACTGAACCACATGGTCGCGGCCCTGCTGCGTTTGCTGAGCTACGGCGACTGTGCGCGCCTGTATGCGCATAAATACTGAACTGTAATCCGGAGCGCCCAACGACACGCAGGGCAAGGCGCGCCGTCGAAGTCGGTCCACATCGCCGCCAGGGGGGTTGTCGGGCGCCCTGAAAGTCCTGCTGAGCTTTCGCGTCACCTTGTCTTGCAATTCTGTGCAACAGCCCCACTTGCGGAGGGCTAGTTAACCATGAGGCAGATATGGAACAATTTCACGGCACCACCATTGTGAGTGTGCGTCGCGGCTCGCAAGTCGCATTGGGCGGCGATGGCCAGGTCACCCTGGGGAACGTCGTCATGAAGGGCTCGGCCCGCAAGGTGCGCAAGCTCTACCAGGGCAAGGTCCTGTGCGGCTTCGCCGGCGCCACCGCCGACGCCTTCACCCTGCTCGACCGCTTCGAGGCGAAACTCGAGAAACACCAGGGCAATCTGCTGCGCTCCTCGGTCGAGCTGGCCAAGGACTGGCGCACCGACCGCATGCTGCGCAAGCTCGAGGCGATGCTGCTGGTGGCGGACAGGGAGTCGACCCTCATCATCACCGGCAATGGCGACGTGCTCGAACCGGAAGACGGCATCGGCGCGATCGGCTCGGGCGGCATCTACGCCCAGTCCGCCGCCAAGGCGCTGCAGGAAAACACCGAACTGCCGCCCGCCGAGGTCGTCAAGAAAGCGCTGACGATTGCCGGCGAGCTGTGCATCTATACCAATTTGTCCCACATCATCGAAACGCTGGACTGATCCGGCGCGCACACCATGAACATGACACCCCTTGAAATCGTCTCGGAACTGGACAAGCACGTCGTCGGCCAGGGCAAGGCCAAGCGCGCCGTCGCCATCGCCCTGCGCAACCGCTGGCGCCGCCAGCAGGTCGACGAGCCGCTGCGTCACGAGATCACCCCGAAGAACATCCTCATGATCGGCCCGACCGGTGTCGGCAAGACCGAGATCGCGCGCCGCCTGGCGAAGCTGGCCGACGCGCCCTTCATCAAGATCGAAGCGACCAAGTTCACCGAAGTCGGCTACGTCGGCCGCGACGTCGACACCATCATCCGCGACCTCATCGACATCGGCGTCAAGCAGACCCGCGCCAGCGAAATGAAGAAGGTGCGCCAGCGCGCCGAGGACGCGGCCGAAGACCGCATCATCGACATCCTGGTGCCGCCAGCACGCGACTTCGGCTTCAACGTCAGCGCCTCGGCCGACGCCAAGGAAGGCGACAGCACGCGCCAGACCTTCCGCAAGCGCCTGCGCGAAGGTTCGCTCGACGACCGCGAGATCGAGATCGAAGTGGCCGACGCCGCGCCGCAGATGGAAATCATGGCGCCGCCGGGCATGGAAGAAATGACCGAACAGATCAAGTCGATGTTCGCCGGCGTCGGCGGCGCGCGCAAGAAGCCGCGCAAGATGAAGATCAAGGACGCGATGAAGGTGCTGGCCGAGGAAGAAGCGGCGCGCCTGATCAACGAAGACGAGATGAAGCAGAAGGCGATCCACAACGTCGAGAACAACGGCATCGTGTTCCTCGACGAGATCGACAAGATCGCGACCCGCTCCGAGCACGGCGGCGCCGACGTCTCGCGCGCCGGCGTCCAGCGCGACCTGCTGCCGCTGGTCGAAGGCACGACGGTGAACACGAAATACGGCATGATCCGCACCGACCACATCCTGTTCATCGCCTCGGGCGCCTTCCACCTGTCGAAGCCGTCGGACCTGATTCCCGAGCTGCAGGGCCGCTTCCCGATCCGGGTCGAACTGGAATCGCTGTCGATCGACGACTTCAAGCGCATCCTGACCAGCACCGACGCCTGTCTCACCACGCAGTACGAGGCGCTGCTGGCGACCGAAGGCATCAAGATCGATTTCACGGAAGACGGCATCCACCGCCTGGCCGAGATCGCGTTTTCCGTCAACGAGCGCACCGAGAACATCGGCGCGCGCCGCCTGTACACGGTGATGGAAAAGCTGCTCGAGGAAGTTTCCTTCGATGCCAGCGACCGCCAGGATAAGCTGGTGACGATCGACGCGGCCTACGTCAACGAACGCCTGGACGTCCTCTCCGCCAACGAGGACCTGTCGCGCTACGTGCTGTAAGGAGCAAGGAGAAAAACGATGGCGAACAAGGCACTCGCAACCCGGCAGAAGATGCGCCTGCGCATCGAGCCGTCGCAAAACTTCGGCAAGCCGCGCAACCCCTTCGCCGCGCTGGCCAAGGCGCGCTCGGCCGGGCCGCACGCCAAGCCGCTGTCGAGCGAGCGCCAGGCCGCCAAGCGTTTGCTCAAGAAGGTCAAGCTGACGACCGACGAGGACGAGTGAGGAAAGGGAGCTGCGGCTCCCTTTTTCATCTCCTGTACACCGTCGGGTGTGCCGCGATACGAAAGACCGCGTGGGCACAAGTGCCCACCCTACGCGAACCTCCTTTGCGTATCGTCGGGTGCACTTCGACACGAAAGACGGCGTGGTCACAGGTCCCTTGCGCGAGCCGCCCCCCTACGTGCACCGGTTTTCGTAGGGTGGGCTCTTGAGCCCACGCTGTCTCACCAGTTGAACGGAAGCGCCAAAGCCGGACCGCACAACGCCCGCGCATCCCGACGCCCGGCTCCATCCCCCATCTTGCCCCTGTCCACGTTCACCTGTACATTGTGCGGCGCCAAAGCCCACTGACAGGAGCCCCATGAGCTCACCCGAGCTGATCGTCGACGTGCTGCGCGCCGAGCTGCGCGCGGCGAACATTACCTATAAAACCCTGGCCGAGCGCATCGACATGAGCGAGTCGAGCGTCAAGCGCCTGTTCGGCCAGAAGGACATGCCGCTGTCGCGCCTGGCGCAGATCTGCCAGGCGGCGGGGATTGCCTTCGAGGACGTGCTGCGGCGCGCCGCGGACATGCGGCCGCAGGCCGACTCCCTCACCCTGCCGCAGGAAAACGCGCTGGTCGCCAAGCCGCGCCTGCTGCTGGTGGCGATCTCCTGCCTGGGGCACTGGACCCTGGAACAGATCGTCGAGAACTACCGCCTGACGACGGCCGAATGCATCGGCTACCTGGCCGAACTCGACCGATTGGGGCTGATCGAGTTGCGGCCGCTGAACCGCTACGGCCTGCGGGTGTCGCATGCCTTCCATTGGCTGCCGGATGGCCCGGTGCAGCGCTTCTTCCGCGAACACATGGTGCCGGACTATTTTTCGGGCCGCTTCGACGGACCGGGTGAAACCCTGATGTGCCTGCCGGCCCGCCTGTCGGCGGCCAGCGCTGCGGAAATGGCGCAGAAGATCGCCCAGCTCGCGGCCGAACTGGCGCGCCTGCACAAGCACGACCGCCGCCTGCCGCCCGAGGAGCGCGACGGGATGAGCCTGGTGGTGGGGTTCCGGTCCTGGGAGTTCGCGGCGTTCACCGCGCTGCGGCGGTAAAAGAAAACGCCATGCAAAGCATGGCGTGGGATTGTGCTGAGGTTATTGCGTCGCCGGCTGGCCGGCGGCCGGGCCGCCCATGACGCGGGTCGGCGGCGGCATCTGCGGCTGGGCCGGCGGGGGCGGCGCCTGGGTGCCTGGCTGGACGCCTGGCTGGCCGCCCTGCACTGCGCCGTTGTAGTTGGCGGCGGCCGGCGACGGCGGGGTCTCCTGGGGCGGCTCCTCGTTCGGACCGACCACGGGATCGACCTCGCCCGGCGGAGGCGGGGGACGCACCGCGCCCGGCGCGGTTTGCGGCTCGGTGGCCGGCATCTCGGCCACCGGGGTGGCCTGCATCGGCGGCGGCGCCGGCGGCATCGCGGGACCGGACAGGGGCACGGCCGGCTTGGTGTCGGCCGCCAGCTCGATGCGCTTCATGACACCGCCGTCGGACAGCATCACATACCGCGGGTGCACCTCGCTGATCGTCACGCCGGGGGCGAGTTCCTTGCCGACTTTCAGGGCCTTGGGCGGCTGGCCGTCGGCCACGAGGATGGCGACGCTGTCGCGGCCGGCCGCGACGATGCCGGTCAACTGGTAGTTGGTCGCGACCGCCGTGGCGGCCTGGCCGCCGAACAGGGTTGCGGCGGCATCGGGCGACGGCTCGGGAATGCCGGCCGGCGGCGCAGCGGCGATCGGGCGCTGCTGCGGCTTGTACAGCTGCATGCCCCAGTAGGTGATGGATACCGCCAGGAAGATCAGGGCAAGCAGGGTGAGAAGGAGAGGCAAACGCTTCATGATGTCCTTGTTAGCGCACCAGCTGGTTGATTTCAATGATCGGCATCAGGACGGCCAGCACGATCAGCAGCACGACCAGGCCCATGGCCAGGATCAGCACCGGTTCGAGCAGGCCGGCAATGGTCAGGGTGCGGCGCTCGAGGTCGGCCTGCTGCGAGTTGGCGGCGCGCTCCAGCATCGCCGGCAGTTCGCCGGTGATTTCGCCGGCACGAATCATGTGCACCAGCATCGGTGGAAAATGCTTCTGCGCCGACAAGGCCCGCGCCAGGCTGACGCCTTCGCGCACGCTGGCCGTCGCCTGTTCGACCAGCTCACGCATCGCAACGTTCGATAAAGTTTCGCGGCTGGTGTCGAGCGCACGCAGGATCGGCACGCCGGAACCGGTCGTGATCGCCAGGGTGCTGGCAAAACGCGCCGTGTTCAGGCTGCGCTCGAACTTGCCGTAGATCGGCGCGGTCAGCAGCCAGGTGTGCCAGCGCCGCTTCAGCACGGGATTCTGCAGCGCGCGGCGCCAGGCGAACCAGGCCGCGACCAGCACGATCGCCACCAGGATGCCCCAGGCCCGCGTAAAGTCCGACACCGCCAGCATCACCACGGTGAGGAAAGGCAGTTGTTGCTTGGTATTGGCAAACACCGAGACGATCTGCGGCACCACATAGGTCAGCAGGAAGATCACGATGGCGAAGGCGACCACGGTGACGATGGCCGGATAGGTGAAGGCCAGGCGCACCTTCTGCACCAGCGCGTTGCGGCGCTCGATGTAGTCGGCCAGGCGCGACAGCACGCGCGAGAGCTGGCCGATCTGCTCGCCCGAGGCCACCAGCGCGCGGTAGATCTCGGCGAAATCGCGCGGATGGCGCGACAACGCTTCCGAGAACGGCATGCCGCCCATCACCTCGGAACGGATCGAGGCAATCAGGTCGCGCAGATACGGTTTTTCCGCCTGTTCCAGCAACGCCGTGAAAGCCTGCTCCAGCGGCAGGCCGGCTTCCAGCAGGCTGGCCAGCTGGCGGGTGAACAGCGCCAGCTCGACCTGGGACAGGCGCTCGCCGATGCCGCGCGCACGGGTGGCGCCCGAAGCGTCGACCTGGGCCGCGATGGCCTCGACGTTGAGCGGGGTCAGCCCCTGGACGCGCAGGTCGGCGCGCGCGGCGCGCGGGCTGTCGGCATTGACCACGCCCTTGCGCGTGGCGCCGCCCGCATCGACGGCCTCGTAACGGAATGCCGGCATGGTTTAGTCCTTGGTCACGCGCAGCAATTCCGCCTGCGTCGTGACGCCCTCGCGCAGCCAGCGCTCGCCGTCTTCGCGCATCGTCTTCATGCCGCTCTTCTGCGCCGTTTCGCGGATCTCGGCTTCCGACGCCTGGTTGTGGATCTGGGAGCGGATGCGCTCGTCCGTTTCCAGCAGCTCGTAGACGCCGACGCGGCCTTGGTAGCCGGTGTGGCCGCAGCGCTCGCAGCCGACCGCATGCCATTGCACGCCATCGCTCTTCTTGCAGTGCGGACAGAGCTTACGCACCAGGCGCTGCGCCATCACGCCCAGCAGGGACGACGACAGCAGGAACGGCTCGATGCCCATGTCGAGCAGACGGGTCACGGCCGATGCGGCGTCATTGGTGTGCAGGGTCGCCAGCACCAGGTGGCCGGTGAGCGAAGCCTGCACGGCGATCTGCGCCGTTTCCAGGTCGCGGATCTCGCCGATCATGATCACGTCCGGGTCCTGGCGCAGGATGGCGCGCAGGGCCTTGGCGAAGGTCATGTCGATCCGGGCATTCACCTGGGTCTGGCCGACGCCGTTCAGGTCGTACTCGATCGGGTCTTCCACCGTCATGATGTTGGTGGTCGAGGCGTTCAGGCGCGACAGCGCCGCGTACAGCGTGGTGGTTTTACCGGAACCGGTCGGGCCGGTGACGAGCACGATGCCGTGCGGTTGATTGATCAGCTTGTCGAACTGCGGCAGCATCTCCGGGCTCATGCCCAGGTGCGACAAATCGAGGCGGCCGGCTTCCTTGTCGAGCAGACGCAGCACCGCGCGTTCGCCGTGGCCGGTCGGCAGCGTGGAGACACGCACGTCGACCGGCTTGCCGCCGATGCGCAGGGTGATGCGGCCATCCTGGGGCAGGCGTTTTTCCGCGATGTCGAGCTGCGACATGATCTTGATACGCGAGATCAGCGAGGCATGGATGCCCTTGCGGGGACGCACGATGTCGCGCAGCGCGCCGTCGATGCGGAAACGCACGACCGAGGTCTGCTCGAAGGGTTCGATGTGGATATCGGACGCGCCCTCGCGCAGCGATTGCGTCAGCAGCGCGTTGATCATGCGGATCACCGGCGCGTCGTCGGACGATTCCAGCAGGTCTTCGATGGCCGGCACGTCCTGCAGCAGCTTGGTGAGATCGAGGTCGGCGTCGAACTCGTCGGCTACCTGCGAGGCGTCGCCGCCGGCGCCGGCATAGGCCTTGGCGATCGCATCGTCGAGTTCGCCGCGGTCGATGCGGCGCAGCGCGATGCGGCCGAAGCGGCGCGACACCTCGGCAATCGCCGCCGGCGGCGTGCTGCCGGAAATGAGCACCTCGACGCTTTGCGCCGGATCGTCGCCGGCGCGCGCCAGCACCCCGTGGTCGCGGGCGAAGGCGTAAGGCAACAAGTTATTCATGGTTCATCAATTCCGATTCTGCGGCTGCACCGGGCGGTATTCGGGCACGGGCGCCGCGCTGGGCTGCGTGGATGGCGACGGCTGGGTGCCGGGGCCGGTGGCGGCGCCCGGACGCGCCGGCGCCGGGGCCGGCGGAGGCACCGTCGCCAGCGTGCCGCCCGGGGCCGGCTGGCCATTGCTCAGGGCCGGCAGTTCAGGCGCGCCGAGGTCGCGCAGCAGGATGCTGTCGTCCTTCGCGCGGTTCACTTCGCCGAGCGCGCGCATGTATTCGTAGCGGTCCAGCGAAATGCTGTTGTTCTGTTCCTTGCTGCGCACCACGACCGGGCGCAGGAACACCATCAGGTTGGTCTTGTTGCGCGTGCGCGAGCGGTACTTGAACAAATTGCCCAGTACCGGGATATCGCCCAGGCCGCGGACTTTTTCCTCGCCATGGTCTTCGTTATCCTGGATCAGGCCGCCAAGCACGATGATCTGGCCATCGTCGGCCAGGATGTTGCTTTCGATCGCGCGCACGGTGGTCACGATGCCTTCGCTCCTGACCACGGAATTGTCGATGCCGGAATTCTCATGGTAGACCGACAGCTTGATCACGCCACCCTCGGAAATCTGCGGACGCACCTTCAGCAGCAGGCCGATGTCCTTGCGGTCCACCGTCTGGAAGGGGTTGTTCGCACCGCTGGTGCCGGTCGTGAACGAACCCGTGATGATCGGAATGTTCTGGCCCACCTTGATCGTCGCCAACTCGTTGTCGAGGGTGATCATGTTTGGAGTGGACAAGATGTTGGCGGCGCCGTCGTTTTCAAGGGCGCTGGCGACCGCGCCCAGGCCCAGCTCGCCATTGACCTGGCGGAAGATGCCCAGCGTCAGGCCAGGCAGCGAAGGGACCGTCCCGCTGGTTCCGCCAATTCCCGAGCGCGCGGCGGCGGCCAGGTTGATCAGGTTGTTCGCATTGCCCGAGTTGAAGGACTGTACGCCGCCGATGCGGTAGCGGCTGGCGTCGTCGCCCGACAGGCCGAGCCACTGGACGCCGAACTCGGACGCCTTCTGCGCATTCATCTCCACCACCATGGCCTCGATATAGACCTGGGCGCGGCGCACGTCGAGCTGGTCGATGACGCCGCGCAGGTTGCGGTAGATCGCGTCCGGCGCCGTGATGATCAGGCTGTTGGTCGAGGCGTCGGCCTGGATGAAGCCCGAGCCCTGGCCGCCGCCGCCGCCGGCGGAAGTGGCCTGGCCCTGCTGGGCGAAGGTGTTGCCGGTGCCGCCCATGCCGATGCTGCTCTGCTGGCCTTGCTGGCCGCCGACATTGGCGCCGCCGCCGGTGCCGCCGGTCGTGCCGGCCTGGATCGCGCCGCCCGAGGTGCCCTGCTGCTGTACCGGCACCGCCGAGGCGTCCTGGGACACCACGGCGCGCAGGGTCTGCGCGACACGGGTGGCGTCGGCGTTCTTCAGGTAGACGACGTGAATATTGCCCTTTTCCGAGGTCGGCTGGTCGAGCTTGGCGATCAGGGACTTGGCGAGGTTCGCGCGCGCCTGCGAGGGTGCGCGCACGACGATGGAGTTGGTGCGGGCATCGGCCAGCACCGTGACGCGGCCCGAGTCGCCGCCGGCGGCCGGCTCCATCAGGCGTCCGACCAGGGTGGCGATGTCGCTGGCGATGCCGTTACGGATCGGCACGACGTCGAGGTCGGCCGCCACCGGCGCGTCGAGCGCGGCGATGATGCGCGACAGGCGGCGCAGGTTGTCGGCGTAGTCGGTGATGACCAGGCTGTTGTTGCCGGGGTTCGCCATGATGGAGTTATTCGGCGAAATCAGCGGACGCAGCACGGCCGTCAGGTTGGCGGCCGATTCATATTGCAAATGATAAATCTGGGTAGCGATCTGGTCGCCCTGGGCGCGCGAACCGCGGGTGCCGACCTGGGTTGGCGAGGATTGCAGCTTGGCCTCGGCTTCCGGCACCACTTTCGCATAGCCTTCGCCGGTGGTGACCACCGCATAACCCTGCAGGCGCAGGGCGGAGGTGAGCAGTCCGAAGGCCTGGGTCTTGGTCAGCGCCTTTTCCGACTGCAGCGTGAGCGTGCCCTTGACGCGCGGGTCGACGATGAAGGTCATCCCGGTGTAGTGGCCGACCGCCTTGATGACGGACTCGATGTCGGCATTCACGAAGCTCAGCGCGGCGGCATTTTCCTGGGCAAAGGCCGGCAGCGGCGGCAGCGCCGTGGCGAATGCGCAGCACAGCAGGACGCCGGCGGCGATCCGGCGCAGCGCCGGGAATTCGGGGGTGCTACGGAAGGATGTTTTCATTATCTGAACTCAAGTGCGATTATGTTTTTACCGTTCACCATGCGGCGCTGCCCCAGCAGGTTCAGCATGTTGCCCAGCGTGTCTTCGTAGCCGTCCGCGGCCGCCGCCTGCCCCGAAAAGCGCAGGCGTCCGTTCTGCAATTTCCCTGTTCCCGACAACAGCAGCGCGCCGCGCACCGTGGAGAGCACCAGGTCGGCCTGCTGGCCGCGCCAGTCCATCGCCATCTCGTAGCTGCCCAGCGGCCGGATCGGCGCCATGCGCGAGCCCATGTCGGCCAGGCTCAGGACCGTGCGTCCGGTGACCGCGACGCTGTTCGCCTGGCGCACCAGGTCGAGCCGGTTCCAGCTCAGGCGAATCACCCCCGACGGCGCCAGCGTGTTGAGCGGCGCACCCAGGCCGGCCAACCCTTCGGCCGGCAGCAGCAATTGCCCGGCGCTGACCTGCCACTGCGACCAGCTGCCTTCGATCAAGACCGGCTGCGACAAGGCCTGCGGGTTTTGCAAGGTCATGTTCACCTGGCCGAACAGCACCAGCGGCGACAGGCGCCAGGCGAAGCGTCCCGGCAGCAGCGGCGTGACCGCCCCGCCCTCGCCCGGCGCCCCGCCCACGAAAGCTGAGCCGTTCCAGAGCGTACCCTGCGCATCCCCCAGAGTCAAACGGCCTCCGGTCTGGCGTTCCACGAAGTTGCCGAGCCAGCTGGCAGGCAGGAAAGCGAGCACCGTCAGGGCCACCGCGAGCGCGACGACGCCAAGGAACAACAGGCCTCGCCTCATCGGGCACCGGTCCCGGTGTCCTGGCGCAGCGTCAGGCTGGCATCGACCTGGCCCACCGGATCCTGGGCAGTGAAAGTGGCTTCCTGCACCGCGATGCGGTTCTCGCGCCGCTGGGCGTCGAGCCAGACCAGCAGGTTGGCGAACGAGGTGCCGTTCACCTGCATGCGCGCGTATTCGCCGGTGAGCGTGAGCGAGGCCGGCTTGATGCCGCGCGCGTTGAGGCTGGCGGTGAGGCTTTCCTGGGTCATGGGCGTGACCGGCACCGGCGCCTGGCCGACCAGGCCGCGCGCCTGCTCGGCCAGGCCGGACAGTTCGGCCGCCTGTTGGCGCAGGGCCGGCAGCGAACGCTCGAGGCGTGCGCGGCCCTCGACCGCCGGCTCGACCAGCGCCATGTAGACCAGCGCGATGACGACGACGCCGAAGCCGACCGTCAGGTAGCGCCGTTCCTGGTCGGACCGCGCGATCCAGTAGGCCATTGCGCGCTCGCGCACCTGCCCGATTGTGCTGCCCAGACTCATGGCTTGGCTCCCGTGCTGCGCACCGTCCAGTTGGCGGGTGCGGTTTCTTCCAGACTCAAGTTACGTGCGGACAAGGACGCCTGCAGTTGCCGCAATGTGGCGGGGTCTACCGTCTCCGGTTGGACGCGTACGCGTAACGAGCGTTCCTTGTACTCCATTGATGTAATGCCGGGCGGACGCGGCAGTTCTCGTGTTGCGTCGCCGAGCGCGCCGGCGAGATACAGGAATTCGTCCGGCCCGATCTGGCCGCTGCCGGCCTGGGCGCGCTGGATGTGCATGCGCATTTGCGCCACCGGGTCGGACACCGGCTCGTTCGGATAGACCGAGCGGTAGGTCTGCTCCATCTGCTGGCGCACCGCGGTCGATTCGCCGCGCAGGCGCAGCCATTCGATGTTCAGGCCGGCCAGGTTGACCACCACGGCGAGAAACGCCAGCGCGATCGGCACGCGCCAGCGGCGCCAGTCGCGCTGGCGGGCGCCGGCCGCGCCCAGGCCCGGGACCAGGTCGAAGGTGGTGCTTTTCGCGCCGTTGATCCAGTGGGCCCAGTCGTCGGCTTCGAGTCCTGTCCCGGGTCCGGCCTCGGCCAGCAGCACCTGGTATTCGCCGAGCTGTTCGCGCGGCACGTAGAGGGTCAAGGGCGCGTCGCCGGCCAGCGCGCGCGCGGTCTGCAGGGCGGTGGCGGGATTGGCGTCGAGCGCCAGGCCCAGGCCGCTGTACTGGCTCTGGCGCAACAGCAGTTCGGCGCCGCCGATCGCGGCCGACACGCCGCCCGGCTGCAGGGGCAGGCACAGCTGCGAGGGCAGCGCCACCACGGCGCGCGCGCCCTGCGCCAGCAGGGTGCGCACCAGCGGCTCGAGCCAGTCGCGCTGCACCACCGCCACCGGACGGGTGCCGTCGCCGCCTTGCGGTCCGGCCACCAGCACGCAATCGAGCGGGTCGCCCAGGATATGTTCCTCGACCAGGCCAGGCAAGGCGGCGCGCAGCTTGTTGCCGGCCAGCGGAGGCGCCTGCACGGCAATCAGGTTGACGTCGGCGCCGGCCAGCAGCAACACCACGCGGCGGCTGGCGGCGACCAGGTCGGTCAGGTTGCGCAGCGCGCCTTCGCCCTGCTGCTCGATGACGCCGGCGTCGCTGACCGCGGCAAAGCGGCATGGGGCGCCCTCGCCTTCGGCGCGTGCGGGATGCCGGATATAAAGTGTAGTCAAACCGTCTCGCTTTCTTCTAATTTTGACGAACCCAGACCACCGTGATGCTGCCGGGCCCCATGGTGGCGGCGCGCTTGATCAGCGCTTCGGCGTTCAGGGCGGCCCGGTCCAGCCGGATGCGGCTGGACACGATGAAATAATTGCTGTGCACGTCCAGCGAATTCCCCGTCAGCGTGCGCCCGCCGATATCGGCAATAAAGTACTGCATGCCGCGCCAGGGTACATTGCGGCGCCGCTGCACCAGCGCGTTGGCCTCCGACAGCGAGAAATTCGGGACCACCGCGGCCAGCACCTCGGGCGGCGCGGTGTTCACGTTCACCGGCGTCGGATCCGGCAGCACGGTCACGAAGGGACGCAGCTTGTTGACGATCTCCGGCGTAAAGCCTTTCACGGCAAGCAGATCGTCGACTTCCATGAACTTGATCGGCGTGCCGATGCCTTCGCGCGACACCGCCTGCAAGCGCACCCCGCCGCCGGCATCGTTGCCGCCGGTCGCGTCGCCGCCCGCATCCGCGCCTTCCTGGACCGGGACACTGCTGCCGCCCGGCACCGCGCCGGGGTCGTCCTGCTTGCCGCCCGCCCCGTCGATTTCCTGCCCGGTGACCGGATCGACCGCCCCGGTCGCCACCGGCGCGCCGGCGGCAACCATGTTCGCCGCGGTCTTCGCCAGCGCCGGGTTGAGCTGCAAATTGCTCAGCAGGCGCGCGAAAATGTCCACCTGCGCCAGGTCGATCTGTCCGCTGCTTGCCAGATTGCTGAGATTGTAACGCGAGGTGGCGTCCGAGATGGTGCCCGACAGGGTGGCGTCGAACACTTCGCCCTCGACCCGCTCGCGCTCGATGTACTGGTCCAGGCGGGTCTCGGCCAGGGGCGTGGCCCAGACGTGGTTCAGCGCCGTGTATTCGCGGTTGTCGATGGCGTCCTGGCGCAGCACCAGCGAGGCCCAGTCGAGCGCGCCGCGCAGGATCCAGCGCGTCTGCAGGTTCAGGCGCTGGTTCTCCATCGAGCGCACCTCGACCTGCTGCTGCCAGAACAGGCTGGCCACGATCGAGATCGCGAGCGTGGTCAGGAGCAGCGCGGTGATCACGGCGACGCCGCGCTGGCGCTGCCGGCGCGGTGGACGCTGTCGGGAGGCCGGGCGCATCAGATGCTCCCCAGCAGGAAGGATTTGGTCAGCGGCTGCGGATAGCCGCGCGTGCGCAGCACCACCTGCAGGCCGGTGATGGACAGCGCCGAGGCGGTGGTGACCGGCGCCTGCGGATTGGACTCGACCTGGGGACGCCAGGCGCCGTTCTGCCAGACCAGCACGGCCATCGCCTGGATGCCGCCCTGCAGCACCACCGGCGGCGTGCTGTCCATGTCGGACACGGCGGCCTGCCACAGCGCGTCGAGCTGGACCAGGTCGCGCGTGGCGATCGATTCGCGCCGCAGCAGTTGTCCGTTGACGAGGCGGTAAGCGATCACCTGCAGGCGCGCCGGTTCGTTCTCGTTGAAGACGGTGCGCACCAGGGTGATGCGGCCATCCTCCTGTTGCAGGAAGGGCCGGCGTCCGAGGATGCTGGCGTTGGCCGCGTGTTCGCAGTCGCTTTGCAGCTGGGCGAAAGCGAGCTGCATGCCGCGCGTGGCTTCCATCTGGTCGGTCAGGGCGGTGCGGGCGCGCACGATGCCGTCCAGGCCGCGCCAGCCGAGCACGGCCACCATCGCCAGGATGCCGATCGCCACCAGCAGTTCGATCAGCGTGAAGCCGCGCGCCGCTTTCATCGTGGCCTCAGCACCAGCTGGACCAGCTTCAGGATGCGGCGGTCGGGGTTGTCCATGTCGAACACCGAGACCTCGACCCGGCGCAGTTGGGGGTTCGGGCTGACCAGCACTTCTTCCTGGCACATCAGGCGCAGGTCGCCCTGGCCGCAGGCGAAGCTGCGCTTGCCGATTTCGGGGAATTCGCGGCCCAGGCGGATCTGCACCAGGCGGTTCTCGGCCGACCAGGTCGCCATCATGGAAGCGCGCAGCCCGGCGCTGTTCGAGGCCAGGCTGCCGACGGCGCGCAGGCCGGCGCCGAGCGCGGTGCCGACGATGACCAGGGCCACCAGCACCTCGAGCAGGGTAAAGCCGCGGGAGCGGGACGGGCGCGGTGTCATTGGACGTTTTCCGTGGAAGGATCGACGACGACGAAGTGGCCGACGCCGTCGGCGCTGATCGCCACGCTGACGTTGCCGCTGGCCAGGGTCAGGCGGAAAGGTTTATGCACCGGCTCGCGTCCGAAGGTCACGCGCAGCAGGTCGCCGCTGCCGGACCCGGCGACCGGGGGATCGAGCAGCAGGCGCAGCGGCGCGTTGCGGAAAGGCCGCTCGCGCAGCAGGTCGTCCTGGTTCATGGCGGTCCAGCCGGTCTCATTGCGCACCATGAAGCGGTAGCGCTCGGGCGTGGCCTCGAAGGCGACTTCGCGGTTGCGTACGATGGCCTCGTCGCGCGCCAGCTGCAGGAGCAGGGTCAGGCGCTTGGCTTCGTTTTCCAGGTCCTGGCGCGGGCTCGGGATCGCATTGAGCGAGGCCATGCCCAGCGTGATGCCGATGATGACCATCACGACCAGGATTTCCACCAGCGTGAAGCCGGTGGTTCTACGCGGCGCCGCGACGGCAGCCATGACAGGACGTTACTGCTGCCAGGAGCCGACGTCGGCGTCTTCGCCCTCGCCGCCGGCCTGGCCGTCGCCGCCGAACGAGAACACGTCGATCTCGCCGTGCAGGCCCGGCGACAGGTACTGGTAGGGGTTGCCCCACGGGTCCTTCGGCAGGCGTTCCACGTAGCCGCCTTCCTTCCAGCCGTTGGCGGCCGGGCCCGAGGTCGGGCGCGTGGTCAGGGCTTGCAGGCCCTGCTCGGTGGTCGGGTAGCGCTGGTTGTCCAGCTTGTAGAGTTTCAACGCCTGCATCAGGGTGGCGATGTCGGTCTTGGCGGCCACCACGCGCGACTCGCCGGTACGGCCCAGCACCTTCGGCAGCACGAGCGCGCCGAGAATGCCGATGATGACCACGACAACCATGATTTCAACGAGGGTGAAGCCGCGCGCGAAACGGCGGCCAACTGCACGGTGCGATACGTTCTGCATAGTCAATCTTGATAGGTGGATCGGAACAAGCGACCTAGTATAAGGCCGCTTAGTATAAGGCCGATTTTTGGCAGCGGCCACTTGCCGACGGTGCGCCATTGTATGGCAGAGCTGGCAAGAGCGCAGCTCAAGCGTGTGCGCCTCTTTCCGCGCAGACAGGACAGGCCGGATTGCGCGCCGCACCAATACTGGTCCACTCCATCGCGCGGCCGTCGAGCAGCAGCAGGCGCCCGGCCAGCGTTTGCCCGATCTGCATGATCAGCTTGAGCGCCTCGGCCGCCTGCACGGCGCCGACGATGCCGACCAGGGGAGCGAACACGCCCATGGTACTGCAGGCGACGTCCTCGAAACCGCTGTCTTCGGGGAAAAGGCAGGCATAGCACGGGCAATTTTCTTGGCGCATGTCAAACACTGACAATTGCCCGTCGAAACGGATCGCCGCACCCGCCACCAGCGGCACCCCGGCCGCGACGCAGGCGCGGTTGACGGCGTGACGGGTGGCAAAGTTGTCGCTGCAATCTAATACGACCGTGGCCGAGCGCGCAAGTTCCCGCAGCCGTTCGGGACCGGCGCGTTCGCGCAGGGCGACGACCTCGACTTCCGGATTGATCGCATGCAGCGCGGCGCGGCCGGACTCGACCTTCGGCGTGCCGATGCGCTCGGTCGTGTGCATGACCTGGCGCTGCAGGTTGGTCAGGTCGACCTCGTCGTCGTCGACCAGGGTGATGCGGCCGACGCCGCTGGCGGCCAGGTAGAGCGCGGCGGGCGAACCGAGGCCCCCGGCGCCGATGACGAGGGCATGCGCGTTCAGGAGGCGTTCCTGGCCTTCGATGCCGATGTCGTCGAGCAGGATGTGGCGCGAGTAGCGCAGGAGCTGGTTGTCGTTCATGGAGAGTTTATTCTGTCATGCCGTCACCGTCAGGTGCTGCTGGCGACCGTAGGGTGGGCACGCTGTGCCCACGCGGAAGTGGAGGCGGTAATGGCACGGTTAGCACTGCAAAATCGTCTTGCGGTAGCGCGTCCAAATGATCATTCGGACACGTATCGACGTGCCCGGGATAGCGGCAGAGGCCGAGCCAACACGGCTCACAGTTCCGCGTGGGCACGGGGCGCCTACCCTACGGTCAGGGCAGCAGGCCGCAACAGCGCGCGGTTATTTCTTCGAGCCTTTCAGCTCGGGCGGTTTCGTTTCCGCGCCCGGCAAGGCCTTCGCTTCGGGCGAGGCCTCCACTTCCACCGCTTCCGGCTTGGCCATCTTGACCGGCAGGCCCTTGAAGTGGTTCAGCGCTTGCGCCAACTGGAAATCGTCCTTCCCGCCCAGTTCCAGCGGTTGGCGGTTCTTCAGCGCGGCGAGGGCTTTCTGGCGCTGCTCGGCTTCGTCGCGCGCCTTCTTCGCGTCCGGCTTTTCGTTTTCGCCGCTCAGGTGGCGCTGCAGATCGGCTTCGCGCACACGCAGTGCGTTCAGGCCGTCGCCTTCGGCGGTCTCTTCGACCGCCATGTCGGGCACGATGCCGGTGGCCTGGATCGGCCGGCCCTTGGGCGTGTAATAGCGCGCCGTGGTCAGTTTAATGGCGGTATCCGGCGACAAGGGGCGCAGGGTCTGGACCGAGCCCTTGCCGAAGGTCTGGCTGCCCATGATGATCGCGCGCTTGTAGTCCTGCAGGGCGCCGGCGACGATTTCCGAGGCCGAGGCCGAGCCGCCGTTGACCAGCACCACCATCGGCACGGTTTTCAGTTGCGCCGGGAGCTTGGCCAGCGGGTCGGCGCCGCGCGGCGCGTAGAACTCGCGGCGGCCGTAGAAGGCCTGGTTCGAGTCCGGCAATTGTCCCTTGGTCGAGACGATCAGTTCTTCCTTCGGCAGGAAGGCGGTCGACACGCCGATCGCGCCCGGCAGCAGGCCGCCCGGGTCGTTGCGCAGGTCGAGCACCAGGCCCTTGATGTTCGGATTGTCCTTGTACAGGGCGGCGGTCTTGCTCGCCAGTTCGTCCAGGGTCGCTTCCTGGAACTGGCTGATGCGCACCCAGGCGTAGCCAGGCTCGACCATCTTGGCCTTGACGCTCTGGACGCGGATTTCCTCGCGCATCACGGGCACGACCCAGGGGCGGTCGTCGCCGCGGCGGGCGATGGTCAAGGTGACCTTGGTGCCGGGCTTGCCGCGCATTTTTTTCACCGCGTCGTCGATCGACAGGCCCTTGACCGGGACGTTGTCGATGCGGGTGATCAGGTCGCCCGCCTTGATGCCGGCGCGGTAGGCCGGCGAATCCTCGATCGGCGAGACGATCTTGACGTAGCCGTCTTCGCTGGCGACTTCGATGCCGACGCCAACGAACTTGCCCTGCACGCTTTCGCGCATCTCGCGGTAGGCCTTCTGGTCGAGGTAGACCGAGTGCGGGTCGAGCGAGGCGACCATGCCGGAGATGGCTTCGGACAGCAGCTTCTTGTCCTCGACCGGCACCACGTAGTCGCTCTTGATCAGGCCGAACACATCGGCCAGCTGGCGCAGTTCCTCGAGCGGCAGCGGGCTGTCCGCCCCCTTCTGGGCCCAGGCCGAGACCTGCACCGTCAAGGCCACCCCGGCCACCAGGCCGAGGCCGACCAGTCCCGCGTTCTTTGCTTTGTTGCCCATTGCTACCCCTAGAAGTTGATCCAGCTCGCCGGATCGAAAGCCTTGCCTAGATGCCTGAGCTCGAAGTATAGACCCGATTCCTCGTTACCGCCGGTATTGCCCGCGCTTGCGATCGGCTCGCCCGCGCGCACCGCGTCGCCCAGGCGTTTGAGCAGGGTCTGGTTGTTCGCATAGATCGACAGGTAGTCGCCGCCGTGGTCGATGATGATCAGGTTGCCGAAGCCGCGCATCCAGCCCGAATGCACGACGCGGCCGACCGCGACCGAGCGCACCTCGGTGCCTTCCGGCGCCTTGATGAACATGCCTTTCCAGCTCGGGCCGTCGCCGCCGCGCTTGGCGCCAAAGCGCGCCGCGATGGTGCCGTTCACCGGGCTGGTCAATCGTCCCTTCATCTTGGCGAAGGCGCCCGGTGGGGCGGCCGGCGCCAGCGAGATGTCCGGCGTGCGTTCTTCCTGGGCCGGCTGCTCGGCCACCTTCGGCTCTTCGGGCTCGGGCAGGGGTTTCGGCGCCGGCTTGCCGGCTTTCGCCGCCTCGCGCGCCAGGAGTTAGCGTTCGGCTTTCGCCGCGGCGCGCGCCTCGGCCCGGGCTTTCGCTTCGGCCGCGGCTTTGGCGCGGGCGGCGGCCAGGGCTTCCTGGCGCTTGCGCTCGGCCTCGGCCTGCTCGCGGATCAGGCGCGTCAGGCGGTCGACCAGCCCGCTCATGCGCTGCTCGTCGCGCTGCAGGGTGTCGGCCTGCTTGCGCTGGGCCACCAGCTTGCTCGACAGGCTGTTCAACAGGGCGGCGCGGCGCGCTTTTTCCTTCTCCAGGACAGCCTTTTGATCGCGCTGTTCCTGTGCAATTTCTTCCAGTTCAGTCTTGGCGTTCTCGACCTTGTCGCGGTTTTCCTGCACCTGCGCCAGGTTCGCGTTCAGCGAGGCGATCAGGCGCGCCTGGGCCTGCGACACGTAGGCCATCATCTGCAGGTCGCGGTTGATGCGGTTCGGGTTGTCGCCCGAGAGCAGCAGCTTGATGCGGTCCTCGTTGCCGGCAACATAGTGCTCGCGCAGCAGTGACGACAATTGTTTTTTCTGCGAAACAATTGTTTGGGCCAGACGCTCGTGCTCGGTCGCCAGGTCCTGCAGGCGCGCATTGGTTTCCTGCTGCTCGTTGGCCAGGTCGCGCAGCGAGCGGTTGGCGTTCGAGATCGCCGCTTCCGATTCGGCCAGGTCGTCGGCGACGTCCTCCTTCTGGTCTTCGGTGCGGCTGATCTCTTTCTTCAGCTCGGACAGCTTTTGCTGGATCCCGGCGCGCTTGGCCTCGGCAGCCGCTTTCTGGCGGCTGCGCTCGGTGGGCTTGGCGGCCAGGGCCCCGCTTGCCAGCACACAGGCCAGCAGGCCGCACAGCAGCGCGCTGCCGGCCGACTTCTTGACTGGAAAACGCAAGACTTACTTCGCCTTCCCTTGGTTGGCGACAGCCGCCATGGCGGCATGAATCGCTTCCTGGTCGCCCAGGTAGTAGTGACGGATCGGCTTCAGGTTTTCATCCAGTTCGTAGACCAGCGGCTGGCCGTTCGGGATGTTCAGGCCGACGATGTCGGTGTCGCTGATGTTGTCGAGCATCTTGATGATGGCGCGCAGGCTGTTGCCGTGGGCCGAGATCAGGATGTTCTTGCCGGCACGGATGGCCGGGGCGATTTCCTCGTCCCAGGCCGGCATCACGCGCGCCACGGTGTCCTTCAGGCATTCGGTCAGCGGGATCTGGGACTTGTCCAGGCCGGCGTAGCGCGGGTCGTTGAAGGAGACGCGGTCGTCCGTCGCTTCCAGGGCGGGCGGCGGCGTGTCGTAGCTGCGGCGCCAGACCAGGACCTGCTCGTCGCCGAACTTGGCGGCGGTCTCGGCTTTATCGAGGCCCTGCAGGGCGCCGTAGTGGCGCTCGTTCAGGCGCCAGTCGTTCTTGATCGGCAGGTACATCTGGTCCATCTCGTCCAGCGCCAGCCACAGGGTGCGGATCGCGCGCTTCAGGACCGAGGTGTAGGCCACGTCGAACCTGAAACCCGCTTCGCGCAGCACGCGTCCGGCGGTGCGCGCTTCGTTGATGCCCTTCTCGGTCAGGTCGACGTCGGTCCAGCCGGTGAAGCGGTTCTCGAGGTTCCAGGTGGATTCGCCGTGGCGCATGAATACGATTTTGTACATAAGCTCTTCTTTACTCTTTAAAAGTGTGCAAAAGGGTTCTCTAAAAGCGCCTAACAAACCTTCTGCAAAGCGCAGCGCCGCAGCGGCGGACCGCAAAGACAGTACGCCTGTATGGCAAGACGATAACGCAGCCATGGAGGTTTTGTTAGGCGCTCTAAGCCTCGGAGAGATCCGGTCCGGCTTCTATTTTATAATGCTCGGATTGACTTCAACCAATGGAAGCCTTGTGAAATTCATCCTCGATAATATCTTCATTGTTGCAATCGCTGCCATTTCCGGTGGTGCGCTGCTGTGGCCAGCCCTGGCGCCGAAGGGCCGCCGCGCGACCGCGCTGCAGGTGACCCAGCTCATCAATCGCGGCAAAACCCTGGTGCTCGACGTGCGCAGCGCCGACGAGTTCGCCGCGAGCCATCTGCGCGACGCGAAAAACATTCCGCTGGCAGACTTGAGCAATCGGATCGGCGAGCTGGAAAAATCGAAAACCCGCACCGTCGTCGTCGTCTGCCAGAGCGGCGCCCGCTCGGACAAGGCCGTGCGCCAGCTGAAAGCGGCCGGCTTCGAAGACGTGCTCAGCCTCGAAGGCGGCCTCAACGCCTGGACCGCGGCCGGCTTGCCGGTGACCAAGTAACCCAGAATCGGAAGGAAGAATGATGACTGCCCATGTTGTCCTGTACCACACCGCAAGCTGCCCCTACTGCGTGCGCGCCGAGCGCCTGCTCGAAGCCAAGGGCGTGACCGACATCGAGCGTATCCGCGTCGACCTCGACCCGGAACAGCGCCAGATCATGATGCAAAAGACCGGCCGCCGCACCGTGCCCCAAATCTACGTGGGCGAGACCCACGTCGGCGGTTTCGACGACCTGTATGCGCTGGACCAGGCCGGCCGCCTGGATCCGCTGCTCAAGGGCGAATAAGCCGATCTGCCTGCCGCACGGCCTTGCTGGGCGGTGCGGCGGACCAAGCATCCACAGCGCGGGCGCACGAGCCCGCGCCGGCCGCACCCACCCTGCACCTTCCTCGAGCCGCCGGCCATCGACGTCCTTCTCGGCTGACCGCAAAAAACGGGGCCATCCCGGAGCTATTGCATCCAAATTGATTTTGATACAATTACCGGTGCGTTTGACTCCAAGCCCATCGGGGGTGGCGCTTGCCGTCCCTCTTACTTCATAACGAAAGCGTTCCATGTCTGACGAAAACCTGCAACCAGTATTCCAAATCCAACGCGTCTATCTGAAAGACATGTCGCTGGAACAACCGAACTCCCCGGCGATCTTCCTCGAGCAGGAAGCCCCGACCATCGAGGTCTCGCTGGACGTCGGCGCCGAAGCGATCGCCGAAGGCATCTACGAGTCGACCGTGACCATCACCGTGACCGCCAAGGTCAAGGACAAGGTTGCCTTCCTGGTCGAAGGCAAGCAGGCTGGCATCTTCGAAGCCCGCAACATCCCGGCCGAGCAGATGGATCCGCTGCTGGGCATCGGCTGCCCGAACATCGTTTACCCTTACCTGCGCAGCAACATCGCCGACGTGATCACCCGTGCCGGCTTCCCGCCTGTGCACCTGGCCGAGATCAACTTCGAGGTGTTCTACCAGCAGCGCCGCCAGGCAATGGCCGAAGCCGCCGCTGCCGCACCGGCAAACTAAGCAGTTCCCAGCCACCCGCATCGGTGGCTGCAAGGACAGGCGCCGATGGGGCTTGCCTGTCCTTCCAAGCAAGACCTTGACGGGCAGTCGTCACGCACTGTGCGCGGCGCCTGCCCTTTCTGCCATATTGGCGTCTGGTTTGCCAACCCGGGGCCCGCGATGACCTACTCCCGACTGACCGCAGGCGTGCTGCTGATGCTGGCATGCGGCAGTGTTTCCGCCTTCGATTTCCGCTCGGTCGCTGCGCCTTCCGTGGTGCTCTACGACGCACCCTCCGCGCGCGGCACCAAGCTGTTTGTCGCGCCGCGCGGCATGCCGGTCGAAGTCGTGGCGCGCTACGGCGACTGGGTCAAGGTGCGCGATGCCGACGGCGCGCTGACCTGGACCGAGGCCAAGGGCCTGGCGGCGAACCGGAATGTCGTCGTGAAGGCCGCCCTGGCGCGGGTACGCGCCGCGCCCGACGACAACGCGGCGATCGTGATGACCGCCGACAAGGGCGTGCTGCTCGAACTGGTCGCGCCGCAGCCGGCCGGCTGGGCGCAGGTGCGCCACCGCGACGGCATCTCCGGTTTCGTGCGCGCCGCCGACGTCTGGGGCTTCTGAGTCCTTACCATGCAAGAAGTGAAAAAAATGAACAAGATTACCGTTCTTGGCGCAGGCGCCTGGGGCACCGCGGTCGCGATCGCCGTGGCCGCGCGCCACGATGTGCTGCTGTGGGGCCGCAATCCCGAGCAGATGGCCGCCACCGAAGCCGCCCGCGAAAACACCGCCTACCTGCCGGGCCAGCCCCTGCCCGCTTCCCTGCGCGTGACCGCCGACTTCGACGCGGCGCTGGCGCACGTCACCGAGGCCCGTGAAGACGAGGCGCCGCTCCTGATCGCGGCCTGCCCGGTGGCCGGCCTGCGCCCCCTGCTCGAGAGCCTGAAAGGCCGCAAGATCCCGAACGTGGTCTGGCTGTGCAAGGGTTTCGAGTATGGCACCGGCCTGTTGCCGCACCAGGTGGTGCGCGAGGTGCTGGGCGACGCTGTGCCGGGCGCGGCCCTGTCGGGCCCCTCGTTCGCCCAGGAAGTGGCGCGCGGCCTGCCCTGCGCCCTGACCGTGGCCTCGGCGTCACGCGAGCTGCGCGACCGTGTCGTCGGCGCCGTCCACGGCGGCAACCTGCGCGTGTACGCCTGCGACGACCTGATCGGCGTGGAAGTGGGCGGCGCGGTAAAGAACGTGCTGGCGATCGCAACCGGCACCGCCGACGGGCTCGGCCTGGGCCTGAATGCGCGCGCGGCCCTGATCACGCGCGGTCTGGCCGAGATCACCCGCCTGGGCGAGGCGCTGGGCGCACAGGCCAGCACCTTCATGGGCCTGACCGGCATGGGAGATTTGATCCTGACCTGCACCGGCGACCTCTCGCGCAACCGCCGCGTCGGCCTGGCGCTGGCCGAGGGCAAGCCGCTCGACACCATCGTCGCCGAACTCGGCCACGTGGCCGAAGGGGTGCCCTGCTCGAAGGCGGTGCGCGACCTGGCGGCCAGGCTGGGCGTCGATATGCCGATCACCAATGCGGTGGCGGCGGTGCTGTTCGATGGCTACGATGCCAAGGAAATGGCGGCGCAGCTGCTGGCGCGCGATCCGAGGAACGAGTTGGCGTAAGCTCGGCCGCAAAGGTTGACTGTAGGGTGGGCACGCCGTGCCCACGCGGACGCGTGAGCGGTGTTGGCTCGATTCGCGCCGCACCACATGCTCAAAGTCAGCGCTTTCGAATGATCATTCGGAAGCGTTTCGACGTGCCTGAGATAGCGCCAAAGACAGAGCCAACGCTGCTCGACGTTTCGCGTGGGCACAGCGTGCCCCCCTACTGTCGACGTCGCCTCAAATGACGTGTTCCGGAGTGCGCTAACGTCGCTGGAACGCGTGGACGGTATAGCCGCCTTGCGCGGCCCGGCCCACCCTACGTCCCTTCCAAATACACACGACCGGCTCAGCCGCCCTGTCCGCGCGGGTCCTTGGTCGGGCCGCCGGTGCGGACCGGGCCCAGCAGGATGGTCATCAGAGCCACCGCGTCGACGTTGGCGCGGATCGCATGCGGTTCGCCGCCGGCGAGATACACCATCTCGTTCGGGCGCAGGACGATGGTGCGGCCGTGGGCGTCGAATGCAATTTCCCCCTCCAGGCACAGCAGCGTCATTTCTCCCTCGACCCGGTGCTCGGGCATCGGCTTGTCCTTGGGGACGACCAGCCGGATCAATTCCATGTGCTCGGTCTTGGCCAGGGCGATGGACGTGAAATTGGCGATGTCGTCTTCGCCGCGGTGCAAGGCGATCCGCTCGCCCGATGCTGCGTGTTGCAAGGCCATGTCGCCTCCTTTCTACTCTTCGTTGGTATAGGGCACGCTGCGCAGCCAGGTCACCAGCGCGAACGCATCCTCGAATCCGCGCGCCAGCCGCGGCACCAGTTCCTCCGGCTTGTTCAGGGCCAGTGGCACCTCGTTCCAGGCAAAAAAGCTCTTCAGCTTGATGTATTCGATGTGCGGATGGTCCACATCGAAGCCTTTCGGCGGCCGCTGCAGGCGGTCCTCTTCCAGCAAGCTGCGGTAGGTCGCGCGCAGGTGTTTATTCTTTAATATTTTCGCGAACCCTGTCGCATCGTTGACGATGTGCTCGCGAATCGCCTTCAGGCGCTTCGGCGGAGGCAGGTATTCGCCCGCGCCGAAACCCAGGGTGCCGTCGCCCTCGATATGGAAGTAATAGGTCGGGCCCGCGCCCGCGCTCGGGCGGCGCTTGTCGTTCGGGGCAATGCCGGCCGAGAAGCGCGTTTTATAGGGCGTCTTGTCGTTGGAAAAGCGGATGTCGCGGTTGATGCGGAACATCGCCTTCTTCGGGTCGCAGGCGGCGACCTGCTTGTCGAACTTCGACAGTTCGCGGATCAGGCCGCTGACGACGGCATGGAACTCCTCGCGCAGGATGTCGTAGCGCGGCTTGTTCATGATGAACCAGGGACGGGTGTTGTTCTCTTTGAGCTCAGTCAGATATTGCGTCAAGTCACGCAGGTGCATGGAAAGTCCGGAAAATGTAAGGAATTATTCGCTCTGGCGCGGGCGCTTGCCCACAAGGACGTCCACCGTCGCCTCGCGGTTCTGGCGCATCAGCGTGAGGCGCGCCTTGGCGCCCGGTTCGAGCTGGGCGACCAGGTTCAGCATGTCGCCGGTGCTGGCCACCGGCTTGCCTTCGACCGCGAGCAGGATGTCGCCCGGGCGCACGCCGGCACGGTCGGCCGGGCCGTTGCGCACCACGCCGGCGATGATGGCGCCGCTCTGGCGCGCGAGGCCGAAGCTGTCGGCCAGCTCGGGGGTGATGTCCTGCGATTCGATGCCGATCCAGCCGCGCACCACCTGGCCGTGCTTGATGATCGATTCGAGCACCGTGCGCGCCGTCGAGACGGGGATGGCGAAGCCGATGCCGATCGAGCCGCCGGTCTGCGAATAGATCGCCGAATTGATGCCGAGCAGGTTGCCGTGGGTGTCGACCAGGGCGCCGCCCGAGTTGCCGAAGTTGATGGCGGCGTCGGTCTGGATGAAATTCTCGAAGTGGTTGATGTGCAGGTTGTTGCGCCCCACGGCCGAGATGATGCCCATGGTGACGGTCTGCCCGACGCCGAAGGGATTGCCGATCGCCAGCACGACGTCACCGACGCGCGCTTCGTCCGGCTGGCCCAGCACCATCACGGGCAGCTTGTCCTCCTTGATGCGGATCACGGCCAGATCGGTCTCGGGGTCGGTCCCGACGATCTTGGCCGCCGCCTTGCGGCCATCGGCGAGACCCACTTCGATCGCGTCGGCGCCTTCGACCACGTGGTTGTTGGTGATGATGTAGCCCTCGGCGCTGACGATCACGCCCGAACCGAGGCTGGCCAGTTGCTCCTGGGGCGGCATGCGGTCGCCGAAGAAGCGGCGGAAGAAGGGGTCCTTCAGGATCGGATGCGCTTCGCGCGAAGCCTTGCTGGTGAGGATGTTGACGACCGCCGGCATGGCGCGCCCGGCCGCCTCGCGGTAGCTGCCGGCGGCCGGCGCCGACTGCGCCTGCAGCACCGGCACCGTGCTCGCCTTCGGTCCGACCGGCACCTGGACCGGCGCGCGCCCCACCCAGTCGGGGCGGAACACTGTCAGCACGAAATAGATCGCCAGCACGATCGTGACCGCCTGGGCAAACAGCAGCCACAGCCGGCGTGCCGTGCTCGGGGGCGATGTATTGGCGATGTCTTTCACTGCTTCGGTGTGTTACGCAGGGAGTCGCGGATTTCGCGCAGCAGGAGGATGTCTTCGGGCGTGGCCGGGGCCTTGGCCGCTTCTTCCGGCACCATGCGCTGGCGCAGGCGATTCATCAGGCGCACCATCTGGAAGATGATGAAGGCCAGGATGATGAAGTTCAGGAGGATGGTGATGAAGTTCCCGTAGGCGATGACGGCGCCGCCTTTTTTCGCTTCCGCCAGCGCCAGGCCATAGGCCTGGCCATTCAGCGGAATATAGTAGCTGGCGAAATCGAGACCGCCGAACAGGCGGCCGATGGGCGGCATGATGACGTCCTGCACCAGCGAATCGACGATGCGGCCGAAGGCGCCGCCGATGATCACGCCGACCGCGAGATCGACCACATTGCCGCGCATGGCAAATTTTTTAAACTCTTCCATCATCGCCATTGCGTTTCCCCTAGTTTTGATTAAGGTTGTTGTTGAAATAGCTAATGCGATGATACCGCAAGGCCTTGGATGCCGTACGCACGCCCGGGGTTCCGCACCCGACCACGCGCCCGGCTACGCGCCCCGCCGCTTATGCAGGATGGCTGAGCTGCACCGCAGCATCGGCTGCCAACGGGACGCCCATCCCTCAATTGCCGCGCACGTAATATTTTTTCTCCAATAAAGATTGCCATTCACATATAATTTTGTGTTGCTGCAAGCTCTTTATTGATTCTAAAGTTTCGTAATTTCACGGAGTGGGGTTGGTATGAGTAATGAAAAGCAGGTCGATTCAGGCCGGCGCGGCTTGCTCGTCGCTACATGTGCGGCGGGCGGGGTCGTCGGTGTAGCCACGGCAGGCGCCCTGGTCAGCACGTTCCAGCCATCCGAGCGGGCCAAGGCGGCCGGCGCTCCGGTCGAAGTGGACATCTCGGACGTCAAGCCGGGCGAAATGAAGGTCGTCGAATGGCGCGGCAAGCCGGTCTGGATCCTGCGCCGCACGCCGGAAATGATGGCCAGCCTCCCGAAGAACGACGCGCTCCTCGCCGATCCGAACTCCGAGAAGATCTACCAGCTCGACATGCCGGAATACGCGAAGAACGAGTACCGCGCGCGTCCCGAGCACAAGGAAGTCCTGGTCACCGTGGGCATCTGCTCGCACCTGGGCTGCTCGCCCTCTTCCCGTTTCGCCGAAGGTCCGCAGCCCAACCTGCCGGACAACTGGCACGGCGGCTTCCTCTGCCCCTGCCACGGTTCCACCTTCGACCTGGCCGGCCGCGTGTTCCAGAACAAGCCGGCCCCGACGAATATGGATATCCCGCCGTACATGTACCTGTCCGATAACAAGATCGTGATCGGCAAAGACGAAAAAGGGGAGGCATAACATGGGCGGCCCATTCAAGGAAACCAAGCTGCCGGAGACCGCGCCGGTCGGCCACAAGGCGCTGGCCTGGATCGACGACCGCTTCCCGCTGTCGAAACTCTGGTACGAACAATGGGGCCGCTACTACGCCCCGAAGAACTTCAACGTCTGGTACATCTTCGGCTCGCTGGCCATGCTGGTGCTGGTGCTGCAGATCGTCACCGGCATCTTCCTGACGATGCACTACAAGCCGGACGCCAACCTGGCCTTCGGCTCGGTCGAGTACATCATGCGCGAAGTGCCCTGGGGCTGGCTGGTGCGCTACATGCACTCGACCGGCGCCTCGGCTTTCTTCATCATCGTCTACCTGCACATGACCCGCGGCCTGCTCTACGGCTCCTACCGCAAGCCGCGCGAGCTGATCTGGCTGTTCGGCTTCGCGATCTTCCTGTGCCTGATGGCCGAGGCCTTCTTCGGCTACCTGCTGCCCTGGGGCCAGATGTCGTACTGGGGCGCCCAGGTGATCGTCAACCTGTTCGGCGCGATCCCCGTCATCGGTCCGGACCTGTCGCTGTGGATCCGCGGCGATTACGTGGTGTCGGACGCGACCCTGAACCGCTTCTTCGCCTTCCACGTCATCGCCCTGCCGCTGGTGCTGCTGGGCCTGGTCGCGGCGCACCTGATCGCGCTGCACGAAGTGGGTTCGTCGAACCCGGACGGCATCGAAGTCAAGGACACCATCGGCGCCGACGGCCACCCGGTCGACGCGATCCCGTCGCACCCCTACTACACGACCAAGGACTTTTTCGGCGTCTCGGTGTTCCTGCTGATTTTCTCGGCGGTCGTGTTCTTCGCGCCTGAGATGGGCGGCTACTTCCTCGAGTACAACAACTTCATCCCGGCCGACTCGATGAAGACCCCGCCGCACATCGCGCCGACCTGGTACTTCACGCCTTTCTATTCGGTGCTGCGAGCAACCACCGCCGACTTCATGTACGTGCTGATGGCGGCAATCGCCCTGTATGTCGTGTTCATCTGGATGAAGTCGCGCCTGTCGTTCAAGGCCAAGGTCGCGATCGCCGTGATCGCCCTGCTGCTGATCATCGGCATGCTGCCGCAAGTGCTGGAAGCGAAGTTCTGGGGCGTGGTGCTGTTCGGCTCGTCGGTGGTGATCATCGCCTTCCTGCCGTGGCTGGACCACTCGCCGGTGAAGTCGATCCGCTACCGTCCGGACTGGCACAAGTGGGTGTATGCGGTGTTCGGCATTTCCTTCATCGCCCTGGGCTACCTCGGCACCCAGCTGCCGACGCCGGCGTACACCATCATCTCGCAGGTGTGCACCCTGTTGTACTTCAGCTTCTTCCTCCTGATGCCGTGGTGGAGCGCGGCCGGCCGCTTCAAGCCGGTGCCCAAGCGCGTGACCTTCCATCCGCATTGATCAACGGACAAGCCAAGGACAACCATGAACTTCACGAAGAAACTGCTCGCGGTCCTGGCGCTGGTGCCGGGACTGGCATTCGCGGCCGAAGGCGGCTTCCCGCTCGACCGCGCCCCGGAACGCCAGGACATGGCGTCGCTGCAAAACGGCGCCAAGCTGTTCGTCAACTACTGCCTGAACTGCCACTCGGCCAGCGCGATGCGCTACAACCGCCTGCGCGACCTGGGCCTGACCGAGGACCAGATCAAGAACAACCTGTTGTTCTCGGCCGACAAGGTGGGCGAGATGATGACGACGGCGATGCGCCCGGCCGATGCGAAAGCCTGGTTCGGCGCGGTGCCGCCGGACCTGTCGGTGATCGCCCGCGCCAAATCCTCGCCGGCCGGCACCGGCGCGGACTACCTGTACACCTACCTGCGCACCTTCTACAAGGACGATACGCGCCCGACCGGCTGGAACAACATGGTCGTGCCGAACGTGGCGATGCCGCACGCGATGTGGCAGCTGCAAGGCATCCGCACGGTGAAGATGGTCGACGCGCCCGATCCGCACGAAGCCGGCAAGACGATCCACAAGTTCGCCGGCTTCGAGCAGGTGGCGCCCGGCACGATGAGCGCCACCGAGTTCGACACCGCGACCGCCGACCTGGTTGCCTACCTGAGCTGGATGGCTGAGCCAGCGCAAGGAACCCGCAAGAAGCTCGGTGTTATCGTCCTGATTTTCCTGTCGATTTTCGCCTTCCTGGCCTGGCGTTTGAACGCTTCGTACTGGAAAGATGTGAAGTAATTCGTTTTCATTGCCCGCTTGGCTATAATACGGGCAATCATTTTTCGGGGTGAGTCGCTCGGCGCTTCACCCCTTTGTTTCTTAAGGAACTATAAACCATGATGGTTCTCTACTCCGGCACCACGTGCCCGTTCTCCCAACGCTGCCGCCTGGTCCTGTTCGAAAAGGGCATGGATTTCGAGGTGCGTGACGTCGACCTGTTCAACAAGCCGGAAGACATTTCGACGATGAACCCGTATGGCCAGGTGCCGATCCTGGTCGAGCGCGAACTGATCCTGTACGAATCGAACATCATCAACGAGTACATCGACGAGCGCTTCCCGCACCCGCAGCTGATGCCGGCCGATCCGCTGATGCGCGCGCGCGCCCGCCTGATGCTGTTCAACTTCGAGAAGGAGCTGTTCGTCCACGTGCACGTCCTGGAAAGCGACCGCAACAAGACGAACGAGAAGGCCCACGACAAGGCGCGCGCCGAAATCCGCGACCGCCTGACCACGCTGGCCCCGCTGTTCCTGAAGAACAAGTACATGCTGGGCGACGAGTTCTCCATGCTCGACGTGGCGATCGCACCGCTGCTGTGGCGCCTGGACCACTACGGCATCGAGCTGTCGAAGACCGCCGCGCCGCTGATGAAGTACGCCGAGCGCATCTTCTCGCGCCCTGCCTACATTGAAGCGCTGACCCCGTCGGAAAAGGTGATGCGCCGTTAATCGGTAGCACAGCAAGACAGTCGTGACCGCCGCGGGGCATTGGCGCATAGCGCCAGTGTCCCGTGGCCGCTTTTCCTCGCGCCGGTTTGCGCCGCCGTTTGGCGAATCGCAGTAGACTGGCGCTTCGCGTATGCACGCCGGGTGGCAGGCTGGAGCGCCCTTCCCGTCCGCTGGCCGCCTGAACCGGTGTACTTTCATACGCTTTGCCGGACAACCAGAATTCATTCGCACATGCCTGAGATTTCCACCAAGCCTTATTTGCTGCGCGCCATCTACGAGTGGTGCACCGACAGCGGTTACACGCCCTACCTCGCAGTGAAGGTCGACTCGGCCACGACGGTTCCGATGGAATACGTCAAAAAGGGCGAGATCATCCTCAACATCAGCTATGGCGCCACCTCGGGGCTGAAGATGGACAACGACGCGATCCACTTCCGCGCCCGCTTCGCCGGCGTCTCGCGCGAGATCTACGTCCCGGTGCAGAACGTGCTGGCGATCTACGCCAACGAGAACGGCCAGGGCATGGCCTTCGACGTCAGCGTGACCGCCGCCGACATGCCGGCGCCGAGCGAGGAAACCGCCGCGCCGAGCCTGTCCGCCGTGCCTGCCAGCGCCAGCGAAACCGAGCCGGCGCAGGTGTCGCATTCCCCCGACGATGGCGGCAATGAACCGCCGAAAAAAGGCGGCCGCCCGACGCTGACGCGGATTAAATAGCGGTATAATCCCAGCCGTACAGATTACGCCGGCTTAGCTCATTTGGTAGAGCAGTTGATTTGTAATCATCAGGTGGCCAGTTCGAAACCGGCAGCCGGCACCAAACATCCGTAAAAAAAGCCCAGCCTCCATGGCTGGGCTTTTTGCTTTCCGCCCTCGCCGAATTAGCGGATGCAATTTTCTATGAGCATTTGGAGTTTCTTGATAGATATACTTGGTTTATCTACCTGTCCGGATTCCTGATTCCATGAAGAAAACCCACGCCATTGCCGCAGCAACCGCTGTCGCCGCCATCCTGGTCCTGACCAGCTATGCCAGCCCGTACTGGACCCTGCACCAGATGAAAACGGCGATCGCGGACAAGGATGCGGACCAACTGTCCGAACATATCGATTTCCCGGCCCTGCGCGAAAGCTTCAAGGGCCAGATGATGACGATGATGAACAAGCGGATGTCCTCGCCCGAGATGGCAAATAATCCGTTTTCCGGCGTGGGCCAGATGATGGCTGTCGCGCTGATCAATCCGCTGATCGACGCAGCCGTTTCGCCGGCGGGCGTGCTTGCCATGATGGAGTCGGGCAAGGTACAGCCCGCGCCCCAGCAGACGCGCAAGGCGGATCCGGCCACGCCACAAGACAAGCGTGATTACTTGGTGAGTTACCAGAGCTGGAGCAAGGTGGCCGTTTCCCAGACCGGCCAGGATACAGGCCGGTTCATCCTCAAGCGAACGGGTCTCTGGAGCTGGCAACTGAGCGCTCTCGAGCTGCCCGGATCGCTGCTCGAGCCGGGTAAGTAATACACATCCGGCCGTCCTCCGCAGTGGTCCGGCATTCGCCGGCATCATTCTTATGCGGCGCGGTTCTCTTGCTGACTCTACAGCACTGAAGGACCGCGCCTTTTCCGCACTGCTCTGCCCCGATCGCCGCCATACGCGGGCAATACGGCGCCAACGCGCCTGCCCAACCTGGCCTGGCGGGCGTTTCCGGCGCTTCGGTCCTTGTATTGCGCAGCCTGTCGCATCGGCAGTGCGGTGCCGATGCGGACGTACTAAAGTGCAAGCATTCCAACATGCACGGAGACGACCATGAACAAACTGCTCGGCGCCACCCTGGCGGCTTCCACCCTGATGCTCGGCGCAAGCTCGGCCTTCGCCGCCGACGTGATTCGCGAGGCGCGTACGGTCGACGCCCGCGTGACGCGCGTCAAACTCGATGGCGTGGTCGACCTGGTCCTGCGCCAGGGCGCCAAGCCTGCGCTCGTGATTTCCGGCGACCGCACGGAAGTGGCGCGCGTGACCACACGCCAGCATGGCGAGACGCTGGAAATCGATACCGAAAAGCGCAGCAACTTCACGCGCGGGCGCAACGAACCGACACTGCGCGCCGAGCTGACCGTGCCGAACCTGACGGAGCTCGTTTCTGAAGGCGTGGGCGCGAGCACGGTCAGCGGTTTCGGCGGCGAGCGCATCGTGCTCGCGCTCGACGGCGCCGGGGCGGTCACCCTCAACGGGAATTACCGACAGGTCGACGCGCGCCTGGGCGGCGTCGGCAGCATGACGATCGATGCCGGCCGTGCCGAGCGCATGGATCTGGCGCTGCGCGGCGCCGGACAACTGGCCGTGTCGGGCCAGACGAAGACGCTGCGCGCCACCTTGGCAGGCGTGGGCAACCTCGACGCGGAGAAATTGCGCGCGGAGGTCGTGAACCTCGACATGAGCGGCCTGGGCGGCGCGACCGTGTACGCCAGCTCGGCGGCGAACCTGAACCTGAGCGGCATGGGTTCGGCCACGGTGTACGGCAAGCCGGCGCAGCGCAACGCCACGACCGAGGGCATGGGCAAGGTCAGCTGGCGATAAACACCTGTCCCGGCAGAACCGCCCCGCCGGGGCGGGTTCCGGGCGCGCCCCTACTTGATGACGGTGTTGTTGCGCACTTCCTTCACGCCCTTCACCTCGCGCGCAAGCTGCACGGCCTTCTGGGCGCTTTCGCGCGATTCAACAAAACCGCTCAGCTGCACCGTGCCCTTGAAGGTCTCGACCTGCACTTCGGTGGCCTTGACGGTGGGGTCGGCAGCGAACGCCGCCTTGACTTTGCTGGTGATGACGGCATCGTCGATGTATTCGCCGGTGCCGCGGTGTTGCGCCGTCGGTGAACAGGCCGTCAGCGACAGCGCGGCGGCGGCAAGGAGGATGGAGGTGAAACGCTGTGCAATTTTCATGGCAACGCTCCCTTGAGATGAGACGATATCGTCACATTTTCAGGTGAGGTTGTCGACCGCGTTTGATACGGAACAAACGTGTCCGTGCGCACGCGACCCTAGGGCGCCTTCGACAGTGACGCAATCGCAACAGCCGGCGTCTCGGCAGTTGCCGCCGGACGCAGGGCAATCTTGCCGCGCGCTAAATCCTGACCGATGACCAGGCGCAGGTCGGCCGGCTTGGTGCTGTCGACCTGCACCAGGGCCACGCCATCGAAGCGCGCCGCCAGGCGCTCGGCCGCGTCGCGATAGGCAAGGCCGTGCTCGATGCGGGTGCGGCGCACATTGAAGCCTTGTTCGTTGCTCAGCCGCGTGACGCGCAACCCATCGCCGGCGACCTGGCGCGACAGGGCGCGCGCCATGCCCGTCACTCCATTTCCGTTACGAATTTCGAGCAGCACCGGCTCGAGGTTGCCGCGTGGCCTCGGCGGCGGCGACGGCGGCAAGCCGGCCGGCAGTTCCTGGGCCAGCGCGCGCAGGGAAGGAATGCGGCGCAGCGTCAGGCTGCCGTCGGCGCCCGTGAGTACCTGGGTTTCCGCCCATTCGGGGTCGGGCCGCGGCGCCTGGACCGCGGCCTGGATCGCCGCCACGGCGCTGCCGCCGGCGGCTGCGTAATCGCTGCGGAAATCGTGTTCGCGCAGTGCGCTGGCCTGGCGCAACATCAGCTCGGCGCGCTCGTCCTGTCCCAGCCGGCGCAGCGTTTCGCCCAGGTTTTGCCAGGCGCGGTCGTTCAGGGGATCGAGCAGGCAAGCCTTTTCCAGCGCGGCGACGGCTTGTTGATAGTCGCCGCCCAGCAGATAGGCATAGCCGAGGTTGGCGAACAGGTAGGCGCTGCCCGGGCCCGACGCCAGTGTCGTGTCCCTGGTCAGCTCGCGCCAGATCGGGATGGCCTGGGCGAAGTCGCCCTGGCGCGCGAAGGCGGCGGCCAGGGCATTGCGGGCGCGCACGTGGCGTGGATCAAGGGCCAGCGCCGCACGGTAGGCCTGGATCGCTTCGTCGTAGCGGCCGGCAAGATGGTGCGTGCGCCCTTGGCCGTAGGCGCTCTCGGCGTCCGGGCCCGGATGCGTGCCCGGCTGGCGCGCAACGTCGGCGCAGGCGAGCAGCAGCGCACCGGCGCACAGCACCGAGATTTTCTTGAGAATCTTGTGTGGTTTCATGGTCATGCTCCTGTGTTTCAGCGCGCCGCGACGGCGGACAGCGTGCGGGTGAGCTGCATTGCAGCCGGGCCCAGCAACACCATCAGCAGCGTCGGGAAAATGCAAAAGATGAGCGGGAACAGCAGCTTGAGGCCGATCTTGGCGGCGCATTCCTCGGCCAACACACGGCGCTTGTTGCGCAGGTTGTCGGAATACACACGCAGCGAGTCGCCCACGCTGGTGCCGAAGCGTTCGGACTGGATCAACATGGCCACCAGGCTGTCGACGTCGTCGACGCCGCTGCGCAGGGCGAAGTTTCGCAGCGCCTTTTCCTTGCTGAAGCCGGCGCGCATTTCCATCAGCACGATCTGCAATTCCTGCGCCAGCGTCACGCTTTTGATGTGGATCTCGGCGGCGACCTTGACGAAAGCCCGCTCCAGGCTCAGTCCGGCCTCGACGCAGACGGTCAGCAGGTCGAGGGCATCGGGCAGGGTCTCGAAGATCTCGCGCTTGCGCCGGCTCGCGATGTGGTTCAGGGTCATGTTCGGCAGGTAGTAGCCGACCGTGGCGGTAAGCAGCAGCAGGAACATCAGCTTGCCGCCCGATAGCGCGATCACCGACAGCGCCACCAGCACGCCCACGATGGCGGGGCCCAGCAGCGCCAACGCCGTCTTCGAGGCGAAGAACAGGGTCGGCGCCACCGGATTGCGCCAGCCGGCATTCATGAAGCGGGTGCGCAGCGCGGACTTTTCCCAGCCCTCCTCGGGAATCGAGAGCTTGGTCAGCGGCTGGGTGACCTTGGCCACTTTCTCGACCCAGCCGTTCGATTCGAGCTGGTTGGTTTCCGATTTGCCGATGAAGCGGCTCAGCCGGGTGCGCAGGGCTTCCGGGGCGAACAGCGCCATGGCCAGCCAGGCCAGGGCGCAGACGATCGCGAAGACGATCAGGAGGAAGGACAGTTGGGCGGCATTCATGACGGCTCCTCAAATCCGGATGCGGATGATCTTGCGCAGCCAGACCACCCCGAACAGGATCATCCCGGCCGCGTACCAGAGCAGGCGTACACCGGCCGGATCGGTCCACAGCATGCTCACGTATTTCGGGTTCACTGCCATCAGCACTGCGGCGACCGCGAACGGCAGCAGGCCGAGGATCCAGGCCGACATGCGCCCTTCGGCCGACAGCACACGGACCTGGGCCGCGAGCTTCAGGCGGCCGCGAATGAGCTGACTGATATTGCCGAGGATCTCGGCCAGGTTGCCGCCCGACTCACGCTGGATCAGCACGGCGATGATCAGGTAGCGCAGGTCGGTCAGGGGGATGCGCGCCGCCATGTTGTGCAGCGCTTCGCCCATCGGCACGCCATAGTTGATCTCCTCGCGCGCGATGCGGAATTCCCCGCTGAGGGGCTCGGGCAGCTCGTTGCCGACAATTTGCAGCACGTTGGTAAACGAGTGACCGGCACGCAGGGCGCGCGCGATGAAGTCGGCGGCGTCGGGCAACTGGTGCTCGATGCGGCGCAGGCGCCGTGTACGCGCGCGCCGCACCAGCATCCAGGGAGAGGCGAGCGCCAGCAGCGCGATCGCCAGCCGGATCGGCAAGGGCAAGGGCCAGCGCGCCGCCGCGAGCAGGGCCAGGAGCATCGCCACCACCGAGCAGCCGAGGAAGCGGTCGACCGACAACGGGCTGCCGGCCTGCACCAGCAGCGCGTCGATCCGCTGCAGGACCGGAATACGGTGCAGCAGGCGGTCCAGGCCGTCATGGCTGCTGAAGCGGCGCTGTTTCAGGATCGAGATGCGTTCGCCCGAGCGCCCGGTCCCGCCCGACATCACCTGCAGCCTGCGCGCCACGCGCTGGGCGGCCTTGCCGTAGGTGCTGGACCACCACAGCCAGACGCCCTCGATCAGCAGGATCACGGCGGCGAACAGGAACACGATGAAGCTGTAGAAAAGTAGATCCATTGCACGGCTCCACTGCAGGCGCGGCCTGCGGGTTCATTGGTAGATGCGGTCGGGGTCGAAGGTGTCGTCGGGGATGTCGGCGCCGTACATCTTGAGGCGGTCGGCGAAGCGCGGGCGCACCCCGGTGGCGCTGAAATGGCCGAGCACCTTGCCGTCGCGGTCGACCCCGGTCTGCTCGAAGCGGAAAATCTCCTGCATCGAGATGATGTCGCCTTCCATGCCGGTGATTTCCTGGATGCTGACCACCTTGCGGCAGCCGTCGATCAGGCGCGAGGCCTGCACCACCACGGTCACGGCCGAGCAGATCTGCTGGCGGATCGCGCGCGGCGTCAGGTTGACGCCGGCCATGCCGACCATGTTCTCGAGCCGCGCCAGGGCGTCGCGCGGGGTGTTCGAGTGGATCGTGGCGAGCGAGCCTTCGTGGCCGGTGTTCATCGCCTGCAGCATGTCGAGCGCTTCGGCGCCGCGCACCTCGCCCAGGATGATGCGGTCGGGCCGCATGCGCAGCGAGTTCTTCACCAGTGCGCGCTGGGTGACTTCGCCCTTGCCTTCGATATTGGGCGGGCGGGTTTCCAGGCGCACCACGTGCGGCTGGCGCAACTGCAGCTCGGCCGCGTCCTCGATGGTGACGATGCGCTCGCTGACCGGGATGAAGCCCGACAGCAGGTTCAGCAGCGTGGTCTTGCCGCTGCCGGTGCCGCCCGAGATCAGGATGTTGATCTTGGCGATGCTCAGGCCCTCCAGCACCTTGATCATGGGCGGCGTCATGCTCTTGTAGTCGAGCAGGTTCTGCACCGTCAGCGGCGTCGCGCCGAAGCGGCGGATCGACAGCAGCGGACCGTCGACCGCCAGCGGCGGGATGATCGCGTTCACGCGCGAGCCGTCGGGCAGGCGCGCGTCGACCATCGGGCTCGACTCGTCGACGCGGCGGCCGACGCGCGAGACGATCTTCTCGATGATCTTCATCAGGTGCGCGTTGTCGTGGAAGGACACGTCGGTCAGCTCGAGCTTGCCGCGCCGCTCGACATAGACGCGGCTGGCGGTGTTGACCAGGATGTCGGAGACGGTCGGGTCGTTCAGGAGCGGCTCGAGCGGGCCGAAGCCGAGCATCTCGTGCTGGATGTCGAGCACCAGGTTGTGGCGCTCGTGCTGGTTGAGGACGATGCGCTCTTCCTCGATGATGCGCTGGATCAGCAGCGCCAGCTCGTGCTTGAACTGCTCGGCGGTCAGGCGCTTGAGGCGCTCCAGGTCGATCCGGTCGAGGATCATCTGGTGCATCGTCTTCTTGAGCTCCTGGTAGGCGCTGTTGCCGGCTTCGGCCGGAAGTACGCTCGAGCGGCGCTCGTCATCGGATAAGGACAGGCGTTCACGCAGCGACATGGCTTCTCCTTTCAGTAATCGTTTTCGCCGCGGCCGAACAGGCGGTTGAACAGGCCGCGGCTTTCCGGCGCGCGCCGCGTGGTGACCAGTTCGACCAGGTCGGCCAGGCTGCGCGCCGCCGCGCTGGCGCGCGACAGCTCGAGCACCGGCACGCCCTGGTTGACCGAGTCGGTGACGGCGATGTAATCGTTGGGTACGGTGTGCACGACTTCGCAGCCGAGCGCCGCGTGCAGGTCGGGCAGGCGCAGGCGTCCGCCTTTTTCGTAGCGGTTGACGATCAGGCGGATGCTCTCGTTCGGGTAGCCGAGCGAGCGGAAGATGTCGAGCAGGCGCCGGGCGTCGCGGATGTCGGGCAGCGCCAGCTGCAGCACCGGATAAATGGTGTCGGTGCTGTCGAGCGCGCGCAGCGATACCGCGTCGATCTGGCGGCCGACGTCGAGCAGGATGAAATCGTAGTGCTGGCGCGCCACGCGCAGGATGGCGTCGATGTGTTCGGGCTTGGCCTCCTTGGCCTGCGAGGGATCGTCGGCCGCGGCCAGCACCCCGAAGCCGCGCGTGACGTGCACCAGGCAGGAGTCGAGGAAAGGACCGTCGATGCGTGCGATCTGCTCGCACACGTCGGACAGGGTCATGGCTGGCTTCTGGTCGGAGACGTACAGCGCGGCGTCGCCGAACTGGCCGTGCAGGTCGATCAGCAGGACCTTCTTTTCGGCCAGCGTCGCCAGCGCGTAGCCGAAGTTGGTCGAGATGAAGGTGGCGCCGCTGCCGCCCTTGCAGGCGATGAAGGCGAGCACCTTGCCATCGCGCAGTTGGGCGACGCCGGCGGCGGTGGCGATGCGGTCCATCGCTTCGTGAAAGGCGCGGTGCACCAGCGGCAATTGCAGCACTTCGCGCACCCCGGCCCGCATTGCGCGGATCAGGAGCTCCGGACAGTGCTCGCCCGTGAGCAGCATGAACTGCGCTTCCGGATATTGGCGCGCCAGGCGCTCGAGCAGGTCGGCGTCCTCCGAGGTGCCGGCGCCGGCTTCGACGATCACCAGGCCCGGCGCCTCGGCCACCGGACGGTCGAGTGCTTCCCGCATCGACACGCGGCTGGCGGCGACATTCAGCGGCGGCACGCGTGCCGCGCCCTGCGAGGCGATTTCGGCATACAGCAAGCTGTCGCGGCTGATCAAAAGGGCTTTCATGACGGTCCTCGTCGAGGCTCAGGTTATTGGTACGGGAGGTGGACGCGCGGGGCGCGGCGGGCGGGAGCGCGGTTGCGGGGCAGCGGCGCTCACTGTCCGCCGGTCGTGTTGATCAGCGGCGAGACCTCGGTCTGCGGCTGGGCGAACGAACGCTGGTAACGGGCATGCGCGGCGCGCGCGGCCGCGCCGTCGATGCCGGTGGCCGGATTGGCATTGGCCGCGCCGCGCGGGTCGATCGTCTGCGCCGCCACGTTGGCGCGCACCGACTTGCCGAACTGGCGGTCGAACCGCGGAGCGGTCGTGCATCCCTGCACCAGCAACAGCACCGCGACACATGCGATCGTCTTCTGGATAACCATGACCTTCTCCTATTTGAGTTCGAAACCGTCGACGCTCTGCGCCGGGGGCGCACTGCGTTCGGGCAGCTTGGTGGCGCTCTCGAGCCGTCCGCCAAGCATCAGGGCCGCGCGCGAAGGCGCATCCACGCCGTCGGTCGGGAGCGCATAGCCGGTGGCGGTGAGCGGCTTGACCAGGCGCGCGGTAATCACGAACACCAGCTCGGTGCGGTCCTGCTGGAAGTCGGTGCTGCGGAACAGCGCGCCCAGCACCGGCAGTTCGCCCAGCACCGGCAAGCCTTTCAGGTTGGTGACGAGGTTGTTCTTGATCAGGCCGCCGATGGCAAAGCTCTGGCCGTCGTAAAGCTGGACGGTGGTGCTGGCGCGCCGCGTCGTCACCACCGGCAGGATGGCGTGACCGGTCAGGCCGGCGGCGCTGATGCCGACGCCCTCGCGCGACAGTTCCGAAACCTCGGGCGCCACGCGCAGGTTGATGCGGCCGCCGCTGAGCACCGTCGGGGTAAAGCGCAGGCCCACGCCGAATTCCTTTTCCTCGAGCGTGACCTTGTCCCTTTCCTGCGCAACCGGGATATAGAATTTGCCGCCGGCCAGGAAGCTGCCCTCCTGGCCGCTGATCGCCATCACGTTCGGTTCGGCCAGCACGCGCACCAGGCTGTCCTTGGTCTCGCTGTCGAGGATGAAGCCTTTGTCGCTGCTGCGGCCGGCGGTAAGCCTGGACGCGGCATTCCCGCTCAGGAAATTCGAGACCAGCGTGGCGGCCCAGCTGCCCGAAGCGAAACGCCAGCTGGCGCCGGCTTCGAGCCGCTCCAGCAGGGACTTCGACACCTCGGCGACCTTCACCTCGAGCTGCACCTGCTGCGGCGCGCTGACGCTCAGCAGATTGACGACGCGCAGGTTGGCGGCATTGGCGGCGGCGCTGGTGCCGCTTGCGGACTGATCGGGGGCCAGTTCTTTCGGCACCGCGCTCATCGGCCGCAGCGGCTTGCGCACGTAGGCCAGCGCCAGCTCGGCGGCGCGGGCGGCGGCGGCGGCGTCGGTAACGGTCCCGGTGAGCACCAGCGAATCGGCCGCGGCCAGCACGCGAATGTCCTTCTCTTCCGGCATGACGGCCGCCAGCATGGCCTGCAGCGCGGTGGGATCCATGGCCACGGTGATGTCGAGCACGCTGCACATGCCGCTGCGCCCCTGGATGATCATGTTGGTGGTGCCGACGTCGACGCCGGCGATGTACATGGTGTCGGGCGCAACCAGCATGGCCTGCACCACGGAAGGGTTGCCGACGCTGCGGTTCTGCACCGGCTCGGGCAGACGCATCAGGGTCGACTTGCCCATCTGGAGCGCGACCTGAGCGGGGCGCGCAGCCTCGCCGCTGCAGCGCGGGCCGACTTCGGCGCGTTCGCTGGCGGTGACGGGCGTGTCGGACTGCGCCCCCGGACGGGCCGCCTGGGCGGCGCCCGCCAATGCCAGCGCCAGACCGCCAAAGGCGACGCGGCAAGCGAGGCGGGGTTTGTTGGAACTCGTCTTCATGGTTTCACCTGGCACGCAAAAGGGATCAGAAGCATTCCTGCGAGGATTGCAGGCCGTTGATGACGCTGACACAGTTGCGCCGTACCGGCGGCGTGGCGACACGGTGCACGGCCGGCTTGTCGGGACGGCGTGGCGTGGCGGCCGGCTTGGCCGGCGCCGGTTTCGCCGGCGCCGGCGCCGCGCCCGGCAGCAGCGTGAGCTTGGTGGCGCCGTCGGTCTGGGCCGATTGCGGGTCGACCTGGTTGCGCAGGGCCAGCGACAGCGTGCCGACGCTGCGCGCCAGGTCGAGCTTTTCGGCCTGTTCCGGCGTGACCTCGAGCGTGACGGCATTGACCACGCGCGGCTTGGTTTCATCGCGGTTGACCTCCTGGGCCACGGCCAGCACCAGGATCCGCTCGAGCACGATCTTCGAGATGTCCTGCTCGCGTCCGCTCGCGCCCGGGACCGGATCCTTCTGGGTGCTGACGATGATGTCGACATAGTTGCCCGGCAGGGTGAAGCCGGCCACGCCGATGACATCGTTGACGCGCACCGTGATGGCGCGCTTGCCTTCGGTGATCAGGGCCGACAGGCCGCCAAGGGTGCCGCTCGGGGCCAGCTTCGCCTCGCTGACCGGTTCGCCGGCCAGCACGCTGCTCTTGAGCACCCGGCCGGCCAGCTTCTGCGGGTCGACGTACGAGCCCTTGGGCACGCTGTCGGCCGGCCATTCGGCCAGCTTGAGCATCTCGGGTGTCAGCCGCTGGCCGAGATTGATATCGGTCGCGGCGACCACGATATGACCGGTGCTGGCGCCCGGCTGCAGCAGCAGCCAGCGCGAAGCAAGGACCACGGCCGTCAGGCCGAACAGGACGGCAACTGCCATCACAACGAGGGCGCGCTTGTTCTTCATGATGCGATTCCTGCAAGGGGGTTCGGGGCCGGGGCGGCGGTGCCGGCGGACATGCTGCTCCAGGCCTGTTCCAAAGCGGCGACCGTCAGGCGCGGCTCGGTGCCGGCGCAGCTGGCGAAATCGAACAGGCGCCCGAGCAGCTCCTGGGGATGGCAGGCCAGCAACGGCGTGCCGCTGGCGCCGTGCAGGCGCGCGACCAGGTGGTCGAGCAGCCTTTCGTCGCAGTCGAGGCGACGCAGCCGGCACTGGCGCCGCCAGAGCGCCCGGTAGGCCGGCTCGGCCAGCGGCCCGAGCCCGATGCGGTAGCCGATGCGGCGCAACAAGGCCGGATCGAACACGCTGGCCGGCGCCAGGTCGGTGACAAAGACGAGCATGGCCTCGAAAGGCATGGACTCGGCCTGGCCGCCGCCGAGCGTGACGCGCGCCGGCGCGCCGTCGAGGATGCCGAACCAGCGCTTGAGCAGCTCGGCCGCGGGCACCCGCTGGCGCCCCAGGTCGTCGATGACGAAGACCCCGTTGTTCGCCTGCAGGTGCGGCGGCGCCTGGTAGACGCCCTGGTCTGCGTCGTAGCGCAGTTCGAGGGCTTCCGGCTCGAGCTCGGCGCCGACATGCACCAGCGGACGCTGGCAGACGACCCAGCGCGCATCGCAGCTGCGCCGCTCTTCCTGCTGGCGCGCCAGCGGCAGCGGGGCCGGGTGGCGCAAGGGATCATGGAAACGCACGATACGGTCACCAACCAGGATCGCGTACGGCACCGCGACGGCTCCGGGCAGCAGGCGCGCCAGCTTGCGCGCCAGCGTGCTCTTGCCGCTGCCGCTGGGGCCGTGCAGGAGCAGCGCGCGCTGGGCATGCAGGGCTGCGCCAAGCAGTGCGCGCTGCTCCGGATCGAGTCCGTCGTCGGCCAGCACGGCCGCGACCTCGGCCGCGGTGGGACGGCTGGCCCCGGCCTGGCGCAAGGACTGGCGCTCGACCATCGCACGCCAGGCGGCAAGCGTGACCGGCGCCGGGCCGATATAGCGGCACGCGGCAAGGCACTCGAGCGCGGCGCGCTGGCCGATCGGCGTCAGCTGGTACTGGACGTCGATGTCCGACTCCCCGCACCACGCCACTTCGACCTGCTGCTCGGCCATCAGGCCGTTCAGCACTTCGCGCAGCACGCTCAACGACAGCTTCAGCTTGCCGGCCAGCAGAGGCAGCGGCACGCGGCCGCTTGCGTGCAGGACCTTGAGCGTCAACGCGGACAGCAGGCGCGGCTCGAGGCCGGTATCGCTGACGGTCTTCGCCTGGCGCGGCAGGATTGCCGCCACCTCCAGTTCGCCCGGCGGCGGCGCTGGCGGCATGCGCCCGGCCATGCCGGCCGGCGCCGCGGCGCCGGGCTCGGCCGAGCCAAACGACAGCGTTTCGATCATGGCATCCTCCTCGCAGACAAGTAAATATTTCCTGAAGACATTGATTTGATTCTAGCGACCACCCCCTCGGCTACACTTGAGATGAAGCAAGCCAGCGGCTCAGGCGTGGTAACGCTGTCCAAGCAGCCAGAGCGCGCTAATGGCGATGGCGAGGCCGTAGGGCATCGAGCCGGCGCTTTGCGGCGCCGCACCGTTTGGCGCCGACCCAACAGGCAGCCGCATCAGCAGCGGCAACGGCAGCAACGCCGCCAGCAGCCTGCGCAGGCTGGCCCAGGCCAGTTGCCAGCGGCCTGTGACCAGGATGATCAGCAGTGCCATCACACCGCCGGCGCACCAGGCCAGGATGCAAGCGTGGACAGTCTGGGCCGGGCCAAGGAACAGGCCGACAGTGGCCATGAGCTTGACGTCGCCGGCGGCCATGCCGCGCAGCGCATACAAGGGAATGAACAGCGCGAAGCCGATAGCGGCGCCGGCGAGCGCGTTGCCCGCGGAAGCCGCAGGGGTCGCGCCGGACAGGTGTAGGCCGAACACGCCGCACCAGGCGGCGAGCAGCAGCAGATTCGGAATCTTGCGGATCGCCAGGTCGGTGCTCGCGGCGCCGACGACGAGGACCAGCAGCATCAGGTCAAGCCAGGTCTGGACGGGCATGATTGCGCTCCTCAAAAAAAAAGCCCTCCGGACCGGAGTCCGGAGGGCAAGACCAAGTGATTACGGAGCCAGTGCGGCGACCAGCCGGTCTTTCACGTTGGTGAAGGTTGCATCGATCTGCTCACCCAACAGCGTCGCTGCGCCAGCCATCGCGACACCGACCAGGGCGGCGATCAGGCCATACTCGATGGCAGTCACACCGTCTTCGTCAGCAACGAAAGCTTGGATAGCGGTAAAGATCGTTTTCATGACAAACTCCATATGGTGGTTTATAAGAACAACCCTGAAACGGAGGTACTTCCCTGACTCGGCTGACTCTGCTCTGTCGTTTCCGCTTCAGTGAGTTCATCATACGTTTTGATGCCGCACGGCAAGTTGATTGTGAGCAAGTTTTCCCGTGGGAATTATTTGCTTACGGAAATTTTTGAGCAGGCGCAAAAGTGAGGCCAACCCGCCACGCATGATGCTAAAAAGCTGGGCGAAATTATTGCTGTAAATGCAAAAACAGATTATGCTGCTTCGCTTGCTCTTCGGAAATTTCGGCTTCCCCACGGAAGCATGAGACACCGTAGAGCGGCAAGTGGGTTGATTACATTTCTGAGAATGACATGGATTCCCTTCTGAAACACATGGTGGACATGACCGGCCACCGCGACCACGCGATGCTCGACATCTCGGTGATCGCGGCAGTGCAGGAACTGGCCGCCGCCGCGCAGACGCGGGTGTTATCCATCTCTACTTTTGGCGGCCAGCTTTACGTACGTCCCCGCGCCAGCATCGAGACCGGCGGCAGCGCCCGGATCCACGAAGCGCTCGACAGCGCCACGCCAGGCCAGCCCTTGTCCAGCATGCCGGAGCTAGCGGCCTGCCTGGGCGCGCGCGCCACCAGCGCCGAAGCCATCGCCCCCGACGGCAAGCGCACTTTATGGCTGCCGATCTGGTTCGGCGAAAAGGCCGATACCTGCCTCGAGATCGTGCGCGGCGCGCCCTTCCCGGACCAGACCATCCACACGATTGCCGGCATCGTCGGCGTCTACCGCAATTTCCAGAACCTGCTCGACTACAGCGAACGCGACTCGCTCACCGGCCTGCTGAACCGCAAGACCTTCGAGGACCAGCTCGCGCGCATGCTCCAGTGCCCGGGCGAGCAGGAACCGCCGCTGCCGGGCCAGCCCGAGCGGCGTCAGCATCATGCGCAGGAAAAACAATGGCTGGCGGTGGTCGACGTCGACCACTTCAAGCTGGTGAACGACACCTTCGGCCACCTGTACGGCGACGAGGTGCTGATCCTGATCGCCAACCAGCTGCAGGCCTCGTTCCGGGCCCAGGATCGCGTGTTCCGCTTCGGCGGCGAGGAATTCGTGGTGCTGCTGCGTTCGACCACCCTGGAGAATGCGCGCCGCATCATCGACCGCTTCCGCACGAACGTGGAAGCGTATGATTTCCCGCAGGTGGGACGGGTAACGGTGAGCATCGGCTTCGTCAGCATCAACGCCTTCGATTCGCCGGTGGTCACGCTCGGCCATGCCGACCAGGCCCTGTACTACGCCAAGACCCACGGGCGCAACCAGGTCTGCCACTACGACGAACTGATCGAGCGCGGCCTGCTCCAGACCGTCGCCTCGAACGATACCGCCGAGTTTTTCTAGCCTCCGAACCGTTTTCGAGCGTCCGGCAAGGCCCTCAGGGCAAGACGCATTGGCGAAGACAATACGCCAGTACGGCGAGACGATGCGAGGCCGCCATAGGGGTCCTGTTGGACGCTCAGGCTACGAGCAGGAAGCGGTTCGGGTCCACCCGCCACTTCTCGGGCGATTCGTGGCGCACGATCTTGTCGCCGCCGCCGAAACCCAGCGCGCGCGACAGGTCGAGCAGCTCGGGCCGGATGTAGGTCTGGCTGCGGGTATTGAAGAACACGTTGACCTTGGGAGTCAGGAGATTGGTCTCATGCGGCTCGACCACCACGCCCAGGCGGCCCGATTCGAGCATCACCATGGTGCCGACCGGGTAGATGCCGACGCAGCGCATGAACTCCTGGGTCAGCGAAGGATTGAAGTGGAACTTGCTCCACTCATAGATCTTGCGCAGTGCATCGGCGGCCGGCATGCCCTTGTGGTAGCAGCGGTCCGAGGTGATGGCGTCGTAGACGTCGACAATGGCCGCCATCTGCGCCAGTTCGCTGATCTGGCCCTCGGCCTGCATGTCCGGGTAACCGGTGCCGTCGCGCCGCTCGTGGTGGTGCAGCGTGATGTCGAGCGGGATCTGGCCGATTTCCGGCGTCTGGCGCAGGATGTCGTAACCGTCGCGCGGGTGCTTCTTGATGATCGCGAACTCTTCGTCGGTGAGGCGTCCTGCCTTGTTCAGGATGTGATCCGGCACCAGCGCCTTGCCGGTGTCGTGCAGCAGGCCGCCGATGCCGGCCTGGTAGATCGTCTCCTCGTCCATCCCGCGCGAGCGGCAGAACGCCACCAGCAGCGTGCACACGCTCACCGAGTGCAGGAAGGTGTAGTCGTCCTTGGTCTTGATGCGCAACAGCCCCAGCAGCGCTCCGGAATTGCGCAGGATCGATTCTGTGATGTTCTCCACCACCGGCGACACATTGTCGAGCTCGACCGCCTTGCCCAGGCGCGCGTCCTGCATCACCGTGCGCACCAGGCCGACAGCCTGGCGCCGGATGCTGACCGCACGCTGCATCTCGTCGGCCAGCGTGGTGCGCACCGGCCTGACGGGCTTGGCCGCGATTTCCGCGACTTCCTTCTCGGTCTGGGCCTGGACCTCGGCCAGGGTCGGCGCCTCGTCCACGTCCAGCCCCTTGGAGCAATCGATGACAACGCCGCGGATGCCGGCGCGGACAATCTTGCGGATCTCATCCTCGCTGGTGAGCACGAACTTGGCGCGAACGAAGGGATGTTCCATCCAGCCGCAGTCCAGATCGTGGATGGCCATGCCCACGCGCAGCTGGGAGGAATCGATTTTCTTGAGCATGCTACGGTCTGAGGATATGTTAATCTCCGCCAACTCGGCGGACTGTGCAGTATAACAACCTACTTTCCATGCATAAACTTTCTGTCCACAAAGTGTTGCAACTAGGCACAAAATAATTCTTCATGGAATTACGTCAGCTCCGCTATTTCGTGGCCATCGTCGACCACGGTTCGCTCTCGCGCGCCGCGCTGGTGCTGCACGTGGCGCAACCGGCGCTCACGCAACAGCTGCGCCAGCTGGAAGAAGAACTGGGCGCCCAATTGCTGCACCGCTCGGCGCATGGGGTGCTCAGCACCGACGCCGGCAAGATTTTTTACGAACACGCCCAGGCCATCCTGAAGCAGGTGGCCGACGCCCGCTCGGCGGTCACTCAGTCGACCACGCGTCCCTCGGGCAGCGTCACGCTCGGCCTGCCGCACAGTATTTCCGGGGCCCTCGCCCTGCCCCTGTTGACCGCCGCGCGCGCCACTTATCCCGAGATCACGCTGCAGCTGACCGAGGAAATCTCGGGCAACCTGATCGAGCAGTTGAAATCCGGACGCTTGAACCTGGCGGTGCTGTTCGACGACGGCCAATTGAAAGGTTTCGAAACCACCCCGCTGGTCGAGGAAGACCTGATGTACATCTGCCGCGCCAATTCGAGCTGGGTGCCTGCCGGCCCGGCCATCACGCTCGGCGCGGCGCTCGCCAGCACCCTGATCCTGCCGGCCCAGCAACACGGCGTGCGCCCGCTGATCGAGCAGGCCGCCGGCAGCGCCGGCCTGGTGCTGTCCAACATCATCGAGATCAATTCGATCGCCATCCTGAAATCGGCCCTGCTGGCCGACATGGGCGCAACCCTGCTGCCGCTGGCGCCCCTGCGCGCCGAAATCGACAGCGGCGCCCTGATCGCCACGCCCGTGCACAGCCCGGCGATCCGGCGCAACGTGACCCTCTGTGCATCGCGCAATATCCCGCTGACGAACGCGGCCGCCGCAATCAGCCGCCTGGTGCGCCAGGTTACCGAGATGCTGTGCACGAATGGCCAATGGCCCGGTGCTCAGCTTCTTGAATAACTGCTATCATTTTTTCTTATACCCCCATCCCGATTCCGTATTTCCCCTTCCTGCGGTAAGGCCATACACTCCACGCCGACCGATCAACCCTCGCGGTTGTTCAGCACAAGAACAAGTCGCCACCGCGACACTTCCCCGCACGCACAACGCCTACCCGGCGCCCGAACTGCGGGAACGACCAACTACAAAGCTTGGAGACGCACATGCCCGATACCGTCACGCCGCAAGGCGCTGCGCAGGATCTTCCTTCCCGCCTCACCACTGTCACCCTCGACGACAAGTACACCGCCAAGACCGGCAACATCTTCCTGTCCGGCATCCAGGCCCTGGTGCGCCTGCCGATGATGCAGCGCGAGCGCGACGCCGCCGCCGGCCTGAACACGGCCGGCTTCGTTTCGGGCTATCGGGGCTCGCCGCTGGGCGGCCTCGACGAGACCCTGTGGAAGGCAAAGAACCACCTGGAAGCGAACCACGTGCAGTTCGTGCCGGGCGTGAACGAAGACCTGGCTGCGACCGCCGTCTGGGGTACGCAGACGGTCGACCTGATCGGCCCGACGAAATACGACGGCGTGTTCGCCATGTGGTACGGCAAGGGCCCGGGCGTGGACCGTTGCGGCGACGTTTTTAAACACATGAACCACGCCGGCACCGCGAAGAACGGCGGCGTGCTGCTGGTCGCCGGCGACGACCACGGCGCCTATTCGTCGACCCTGCCGCACCAGTCCGATCACATCTTCTCGGCCTGCATGATCCCGGTGCTCTACCCCTGCAACGTGCAGGAATACCTGGACCTCGGCGTGCATGGCTGGGCCATGTCGCGCTTCTCGGGCTGCGCCGTCGCTTTTAAAGCATTGGCCGACACCGTCGAATCGAGCGCCTCGGTCGACGCCAATCCGCACCGCGTGCAGGTGAAAATCCCGCAGGACTTCGTCATGCCGGAAGGCGGCCTGAACACGAAGCTGTCCTCGGTGCCGCTGGGCCAGCAGGCGCGCGCCCAGGAAGCGCTGATGCAGGACTATAAAATCTACGCGGCCCTGGCCTACGCCCGCGAAAACAAGCTGAATCACACCACGATCGACAGCCCGAACGCGAAGCTCGGCATCATCGCTTCCGGCAAATCCTACCTCGACGTGCTCGAAGCGCTGGAAGAACTGGGCATCGACGAAGCCATGGCCGCGAAAGTCGGCCTGCGCCTGTTCAAGGTCGCGATGATCTGGCCGCTGGAACCGGAAGGCGTGCGCGAATTCGCACAAGGCCTGGACGAGATCCTGGTGGTCGAGGAAAAGCGCCAGGTCGTCGAATACCAGTTGAAGGAACAGCTCTACAACTGGCGCGACGACGTGCGTCCTCACATCATCGGCAAGTTCGACGACAAGGGCGAATGGGTTGCTCCGCGCGGCGACTGGCTGCTGCCGCCGAAGGCCGACTTCTCGGTCGCGCAGGTGGCGCGCGTGATCGCCGGCCGCATCGCGCGCCTGATCTCGGACGACACCACCCGCGATTTGATCCGCGCCCGCCTGGCCTTCCTCGACGCGAAGGACGCGGTGCTGCAAAAGGCGATCACCACGCCCTTCCGCCCGGCCTTCTACTGCTCCGGCTGCCCGCACAACACCTCGACCAAGGTGCCGGAAGGCTCGTTCGCGCTGGCCGGCATCGGCTGCCACGTGATGGCGACCTCGATCTACCCCGAGATGAACAAGCTGACCACCCACATGGGCGGCGAAGGCGCGCCCTGGATCGGCCAGGCCGCGTTCTCGAAAGTGCCGCACGTGTTCCAGAACCTGGGCGACGGCACCTACTTCCACTCGGGTTACCTGGCGGTGCGCGCCGCCGTCTCGGCCAAGGTGAACATCACCTATAAGATCCTGTACAACGACGCGGTCGCGATGACCGGCGGCCAGCCGGTCGACGGCACGACGTCCGTGCCGATGATCGCCCAGCAGATGGCGGCCGAGGGAGTAAAACGCATCGCGCTGGTGACCGAGGACCTGTCGCGCTACGAAGACCGTTCGTCGCTGCCGGCGATCGTCACCCTGCACGACCGCAAGCACATGGACGACATCCAGCGCGAACTGCGCGAGCTGCCCGGCGTCACCGTCATCATCTACGACCAGACCTGCGCCGCCGAGAAGCGCCGTCGCCGCAAGAAAGGCGAGTTCCCCGACCTGCCCAAGCGCATGGTGATCAACGAAGCCGTCTGCGAAGGCTGCGGCGATTGCGGCATCCAGTCGAACTGCGTCTCGATCCTGCCGAAGGAAACCGAATTCGGCCGCAAGCGCCAGATCGACCAGTCCTCCTGCAACAAGGATTACTCGTGCGCCAAGGGCTTCTGCCCGAGCTTCGTCACCGTCGAAGGCGGCACCCTGAAGAAGAGCAAGACCGGCGTCAGCAAGGGCGACGACGATGGCTGGGGCGCCCTGCCCGAGCCGGTGCTGCCGTCCGTGGAACACCCGTACAACATCCTCATCAACGGCATCGGCGGCACCGGCGTCATCACCGTCGGCGCGCTGATGGGCATGGCCGCCCACCTCGAAGGCAAGGGCGCCTCGGTGCTGGACATGACCGGCATGAGCCAGAAGAACGGCTCCGTCACCTCGCACGTGAAGATCGCGGCCACGCCGCAGCGCCTGCGCGCCCAGCGCATCGCCACCGGCGAAGCGGACCTGGTGCTGGGATGCGACATGCTGACCACGGGCGCGGCGGACGCGATCTCGAAGATGCGCCCGGGCCGCACGCTGGCCATCGTCAACCTGCACGAGCAGCCGACCGGCACGTTTGCCCAGAACGCCGACTGGCAGTTCCCAGCCGAGGACGTGCGCGGCCTGATCGTGGAAGCCGTGGGCGGCGCGAGCGGCGCCGACTTCGTCGACGCCACCAAACTGGCCACCGCGCTGATGGGCGACTCGATCGCCACCAACCTTTTCCTGATGGGTTACGCCTGGCAGAAGGGCCGCATTCCCTTGAGCGAGGCCGCCCTGCTGCGCGCCATCGAACTGAACGGTGTAGCGGTCGCCTCGAACAAGAAGAGCTTCCTGTGGGGCCGCCGCGCCGCCATCGACTTCAAACGTGTCGAGAAGACCGCCACGCCGACCCAGGCCGTACTGGTGCAGATGCCGCAGAGCCTGGAAACCATCATCAAGAAGCGCGTCGAGTTCCTGACCGGTTACCAGGACGCGGCCTACGCCGGCGTGTATGCCGAGCTGGTGGAAAAGGTGCGCGCGGCCGAAACCGCGACTGGTCTCGGCAACAAGCTGTCGACGGCCGTGGCGAAGTACTACTTCAAGCTGATGGCCTACAAGGACGAGTACGAAGTGGCGCGCCTGTACACGGATGGCCGCTTCCTCGAGCAGGTGAAATCGCAGTTCGAAGGCGACTTCAAACTGAAGTACAACCTGGCCCCGCCGTTGTTCGCGAAGAAGAATGCCAAGGGCGAGCTCGTCAAAGCTGAATTCGGCGCGTGGATGATGGGCGCCTTCAAGCTGCTGGCGAAACTGAAAGGCCTGCGCGGCGGCGCCTTCGACGTGTTCGGCTACACCGCCGAGCGCAAGATGGAGCGCGCCCTGATCGCGGAATATCGCCAGATGATCGAAGCGCTGCTGCCGTCGCTGAATGCGGCCTCGTACGCCAACGCCGTCGAGCTGGCCAGCCTGCCGGAGCAGATCCGCGGCTTCGGCCACGTGAAGGAAAAGGCGGTCGAGGCCTTCCGCCTGCGCAAGGCGGAGCTGCTCAGCGGCAACATCAAGAAACGCGCCGCGTAATTCTTGGCGTTGTACCGCGTGGGCTCAAGAGCCCACCCTACGAATTCGACCGATAACAATGGACGGATGCGTACGTAGGGTGGGCGCCCCGTGCCCACGCGGTTGCATCCGTTGATCACGCCGACACCCACACCTCATACTTGACGTTAACGTTAACGTCATATACCGTACAAATCGAACCTGTCCGCTTCCGATTCCAGAAGGAACACCATGAACGACATCACCCCCGCCGCCAAGCTCGAGCTGCCTGAACAGCCGAAGCTGGCGAACAAGGTCCGCTTCGTCACCGCCGCCTCCCTGTTCGACGGCCACGACGCCTCGATCAACATCATGCGCCGCATCCTGCAGTCGAACGGCGTCGAGGTCATCCACCTCGGCCACAACCGCTCGGTCGACGAAGTCGTCACCGCGGCGCTGGCCGAAGACGTGCAGGGCATCGCCATCTCCAGCTACCAGGGCGGCCACGTCGAGTATTTCAAGTACATGATCGACCTGCTCAAAGCACGCGGCGGCGCCCACATCAAGGTCTTCGGCGGCGGCGGCGGCGTCATCGTCCCGCACGAGATCGAGGAACTGCACGCCTATGGCGTGGCGCGTATCTTCAGTCCGGAAGACGGCCAGCGCATGGGCCTGGTGGGCATGATCCGCTCGATGATCGAAGCCTGCGACGTCGATCTGTCGACCTATGCCCCGACCTCGATCGACGCTTTGCGCGCGGGCGACATCGCCGAGCGCCACCGTCCGCTGGCCCAATTGATCACCGCGCTGGAAAACGGCAAGGCCGACGAAGGCCTGCGCAAGCAGGTGCTGGAAACGGCCGACACCCTGAAGGTGCCGACGCTCGGCATCACCGGCACCGGCGGCGCCGGCAAATCCTCGCTGACCGATGAACTGATCCGCCGCATCCGCCTCGACCAGAACGACCGCCTGAACATCGCGGTGATCTCGATCGACCCCTCGCGCCGCAAGTCGGGCGGCGCCCTGCTCGGCGACCGCATCCGCATGAACGCGATCAATCCGTGGAACGGCCAGGCCCGCGTCTTCATGCGCTCGCTCGCCACCCGCGAAGCCGGCTCGGAAATCTCGGCTGCGCTCCCCAGCGTGATCGCCGCGTGCAAGGTCGCCGGTTTCGACCTCGTGATCGTCGAAACTTCGGGCATCGGCCAGGGCGACGCGGCGATCGTCCCGCACGTCGACGCCTCGATGTACGTGATGACCCCGGAATTCGGCGCCGCTTCGCAGTTGGAGAAGATCGACATGCTCGATTTCGCCGACTTCATCGCGATTAACAAATTCGACCGCAAGGGCGCCCAGGACGCGCTGCGCGACGTCGCGAAGCAGTACCAGCGCAACCGCGAACTGTGGAGCAAAAGCCCGGACGAGATGCCGGTGTTCGGCACCCAGGCTTCGCGCTTCAACGACGACGGCGTCACCGCCCTGTATCACGGCCTGCTGCCGAAACTGGCGGAGCTGGGCCTGCGAGTCGAGCCGTCGAAGCTGGCTGCCCCGTCGCAGAAGCACTCGAGCGGCAAGAACGTGATCGTCCCGCCGGCACGTGCGCGCTACTTGGCCGAGATCGCCGACACCGTGCGCGGCTACCACAAGAACACCGCGAAACAGGTGAAACTGGCGCGCGAGCGCCAGCAACTGAGCGAAACCAAGCGCATGCTGGCCGCCGCCAACCGCGAAGTGGTGCTCGACGACCTGATCACCGAGCGCGAGAACGCCATGGACGGCGGCGCCAAGAAGCTGCTGGCCATGTGGCCTGACATGCAGGCGGCTTATGCCGGCGACGACTACGTCGTCAAAATCCGCGACAAGGAAATTCGCACCAAATTGGTGCAAAAGACCCTGTCCGGCACCACCGTCCGCAAGGTCGTCCTGCCGAAGTTCGAAGACCACGGCGAAATCCTGCGCTTCCTGATGCTGGAAAACGTGCCGGGCTCCTTCCCGTTCACGGCCGGCGTGTTCGCTTTCAAGCGCGAGGGCGAAGACCCGACCCGCATGTTCGCCGGCGAAGGCGACGCCTTCCGCACGAATAAACGTTTCAAACTGGTCTCGACCGGCATGGACGCGAAGCGCCTGTCGACCGCCTTCGACTCGGTGACCCTGTACGGCGCCGACCCGGCGCTGCGTCCCGACATCTACGGTAAAGTGGGCAACTCGGGCGTCTCGATCGCGACCCTGGACGACATGAAGGTGCTGTACGACGGTTTCGATTTGTGCAGCCCGAGCACGTCCGTGTCGATGACCATCAACGGCCCGGCGCCGACCATCCTGGCGATGTTCATGAACACGGCGATCGACCAGCAGATCGACAAGTTCGTGGCCGATAACCACCGCCAGCCGACCGACGACGAAGCAGCGAAAATCAAGGAATGGGTGCTGGCCAACGTGCGCGGCACGGTGCAGGCCGACATCCTGAAGGAAGACCAGGGCCAGAACACCTGCATCTTCTCGACCGAGTTCTCGCTGAAGGTCATGGGCGACATCCAGGAATATTTTGTCCACCACCAGGTGCGCAATTTCTACTCGGTGTCGATCTCGGGCTACCACATCGCCGAAGCCGGCGCGAACCCGATCTCGCAGCTCGCCTTCACGCTGTCGAACGGTTTTACCTTTGTCGAAGCCTATCTCGCGCGCGGCATGCACATCGACGACTTCGCGCCGAACCTGTCGTTCTTCTTCTCGAACGGCATGGACCCGGAATACACGGTGCTGGGCCGCGTGGCGCGCCGCATCTGGGCCGTCGCCATGCGCGACAAGTACGGCGCCAACGACCGCTCGCAGAAGCTGAAATACCACGTCCAGACCTCGGGCCGCTCGCTGCACGCGCAGGAGATCGACTTCAACGACATCCGCACCACGCTGCAGGCGCTGATCGCGATCTACGACAACTGCAACTCGCTGCACACGAATGCCTACGACGAGGCGATCACCACGCCGACCGACGAATCCGTCCGCCGCGCACTGGCGATCCAGCTGATCATCAACCGCGAATGGGGTCTGGCCAAGAACGAGAACCCGAACCAGGGCGCCTTCATCATCGACGAGCTGACGGATCTGGTCGAGGAAGCGGTGCTGCAGGAATTCGAGCGCATCGCCGAGCGCGGCGGCGTGCTGGGCGCGATGGAGACCGGCTACCAGCGCGGCAAGATCCAGGAAGAGTCGATGCTGTACGAGCACAAGAAGCACGACGGCTCGCTGCCGATCATCGGCGTGAACACCTTCCGTAACCCGAAGGGCGCTGGCGCCCCGGCCACGATCGAGCTGGCGCGTTCGACCGACGACGAGAAGCAGTCGCAGCTGAAGCGCCTGGAAGACTTCCACCAGCGCCACGCCGCCGAGGCCCCGGCCGCCCTGGCCGCCCTGCAGCAGGCCGCGATCGACAACCAGAACGTGTTCGAGAAGCTGATGGACGCCGTGCGCGTCTGCTCGCTGGGGCAGATCACCACCGCCCTGTTCGAGGTTGGCGGGCAGTATCGCCGCAATATGTAACATCCTCAGGCTGGCGCCACTCGGCGCCAGCCGTCTTTGTGCGTCTGCCCCCGCTCACATCGCTCCTGCATAGCGCTTGCCGTAACCACATCGCCTTTTTGCCACATCGGCCTTCTTGATGTCCGATCTGCACTTTTTCTTGTTGAAAAATAACTAGACTGTGTGCAAGATTGGAATGTTCCCCTTGGTTAATTTCGAAGTCTCACCTCGTTCGTGCGCGACAGCATAAAGGAGCAGTAGATGGATTTGATAGACCAGTTGAAGGCATTGGCAGCGCGCATCGCGGCTACCAAATCGCTGATTCAGACAGAAGAGGCAACAAAGAATGCAATGGTGATGCCATTCATTCAAATCCTTGGCTATAACGTGTTTGACCCCACCGAGGTCACGCCTGAACTCGTTGCGGATGTCGGCACGAAGAAAGGCGAGAAGGTTGATTACGCCATTTTGCTGGGTGGGCAGCCAATCATGCTGTTCGAATGCAAGAAATGTGGCGGGGACCTGAACGTCAATCACGCTGGGCAGTTATTCCGATACTTCCACGTCACGTCCGCACGCTTCGGCGTCTTGACCAACGGCCTCGTCTACAAGTTCTTCACGGACCTCGAGCAGCCGAACAAGATGGATGACACCGCGTTCTTCGAATTCAATATCCTCGACTTCAAGGAACGCGACGTAGACGAACTCAAGAAATTTGCCAAGTCAGCCTTCGATGTCGACACCATTCTCAACACGGCGAGCGACTTGAAGTACACCCGGGTAATCCAGGAGCGGCTCGATAAATGGGTAGCGGAACCGCCTGAAGAATTCGTCCGGGCTCTGTCAGCCGATCTTCTGGCCGGCCGTAGATTCACTCCAACGATCAAGGATCAGTTCACGCAAATCACGAAGCGCGCCTTTGAGCAGCTTCTGAGTGAACGGATAAACGCCCGGTTGAAAGGTGCCTTGGTCGCGGAAGTGCCGACAGTGGTCGAGTCAGCCCCGATCATTTCGCGACCAGACGATGAACCGGATGTCGTCACCACACCTGAGGAGATCGAGGGCTTGCATATCGTCCGATCGATCTTGCGAGAAGTCGTCAATCCACGCCGCATTGTCATGCGTGACAACCAGAGTTACTGCGCGATTCTGCTTGACGACAATAACCGCAAGCCGGTATGTCGACTGCGCTTCAACAATACGCAGAAGCTGGCTGTCGGCATCTTCAGCGCTGACAAGACTGAAGAACGCTTTCAGCTTGAGCAAATCGACGATCTCTACACTTTTGCGGAACAGTTGAAAGCAACCGTCGCACTTCACCTTCCAGCTTCCGACTGAACGTGATCGAACCGGCTTAGAGCGCCTAACAGAACTGTCAGGGCAAGGCGTAGCGCCGAAGACAGTACGAGGGTGCGGCGAGGCGCTGCAACGCAGCCATGGCGGTTTTGTTTGGCGCTCTTAACCGGCAGCTGAGCAGCGCTCGGCTGCCCGGTATGGCGCCGTTCGGCCTGCATGCCGGTCGCGCTGACGGGCCAGCTCTCGCCGCGATCAGGCTGCTTCGTGAATACCCATTGCGCCATGCCGGCTTCGTCATGCGCGTGGATTGCCGCTGGCGTCATCCGCGCCAGTCCCGTGGCCACGAGCGCCCCGCCTCCCCTACAATGGCCTCACCACCACCTGCGGAGCCAAGGATGCCGATCAAGCCCGAACACCTTGCGGAACTGATGCGCGAAGTCGAACAGGAAGACCCGATCGACTTTGCCGACCTGCCCTTTGCCGAGGACGACCTGCGCCAGCTGGTGGCAAGCCACCTGTGCGAGATGGCCGCAGCGATGGAAAACTTCAGCACCGAAGACCGCTTGATGACGCTGCTCGCGGTATCGGCCAAGCTGGTGCTGGAAAACCTGGTGCTGCATGTTCAATTGCTGCGCCGCCATGGCCTGCCGGTCGGCGACAACGTCGAGGCCCTGCTCAGCCGCCTGCGCAAAGGCGGGTCCGACTAAGCGCATTTCTTTCCCGCTGTGCCGTCCATACACGCCCGCCGCCGGGCGTGGCTGAGCGAGCACGGCCGTATGGCGCATTGTTCCAGAGAGAAATCGCGCTTATGCAACACGATTCCCATTGTGCGGGATACAAGCCATTCCTTGAGGTATTATTGATAGTTAGGAAACTCGTCGGCCTCCCCGGACGGCGTCAGCACACACCCTGAGGAATCCCATGTCCCGTAAAGTCTCCAAGATCAAACTCACCACCGCCTTCGTGACGAGCGCGCTGCTGCTCGCCGGTCTGGGTGGCTGCAGCCGCGACGAATCGACCGCCACCCTGCTCGCCGAAGCCAAGCAGTACCAGCAGAAAGGCGACCAGAAGGCCGCCCTCATCCAGTTGAAGAACGCGGTCGCGAAGAGCCCCGAAGACGTCGAAGCGCGCATGGCGCTCGGCACCCTGTATGTCGAGACCGGCGACCCGGTCTCGGCCGAGAAGGAATTGCGCAAGGCCGCCAGCCTGGGCGGCGCCGCGGAACGCGTGCTGCCGGAACTGGCGCGCGCCCTGCAGATGCAGGGCAAGTTCAAGGAAGCGCTCGATGAACTCAAGCCCGAGCTGGTCGCCAAGTCGGCGCCGCTGATGGCTTTGCGCGGCGACGCCCTGCTGGCGCAGAACCAGCAGGCCGAAGCCAAGAAAGCGTATGAAGCGGCGCTGGCGCTGCAGCCGAACAGCGGCGCCGCCCTGACCGGCCTGGCGCGTCACGCGCTGGTCAACCGCGACGGCGAAGCCGCCGAGCGCTACGCCGTCGAGGCGACCACCAAGGATGCGAACAATCCCGAAGTCTGGATGTTCCGCGGCGGCATGCTGCGCGCCACCGGCAAGGCGGACGAGGCCGTGCAAGCCTTCGACAAGGTGCTGGCGCTGCGTCCGCAGGACCGCAATGCCAACGTCGAGAAGGCCTATATCCGCATCGAACAGGGCAAATACGCCGAAGCGCGCGCCGAGATCGAAGCCGGCCGCAAGGCCGCGCCGAACAGCCTGAGCGTGATCCACGCGCAGGCGCTGGTCGACTACACCGAGGGCAAGTATCCGGAAGCGCGCGAATCGCTGCAGAAGATCCTCAAGAGCGCGCCGGAGCACCTGCCGAGCATCCTGCTGTCGGGCGCGGTCGAACTGAACCTGGGTTCGAACGGGCAGGCCGAGGCCTACCTGCGCAAATACCTGGCGGCCGACCCGAACAACCTGTACGCGCGCAAGCTGCTGGCCCAGGCCCTGCTCAAGGGTTCGCAGCCGGGCGACGCGGTCGCCGCGCTGGCGCCGGCCCTGGACAACACCAACGACCCGCAGCTGCTGGCGCTGGCCGGCGAGTCCTACATGCAGGCGCGCGACTTCGGCAAGGCCACGGCGCTGTTCGAGAAGGCCGCCAAACTGGCGCCGGATGCCGCCGTACTGCACACCTCGCTCGGCCTGTCGCGCCTGAGCCAGGGCGACAACGCCAAGGCCATCGACGAACTCGAACGCGCCGCCGAACTCGATCCGAAATCGCCGCGCGCGCTGACCGCGCTGGTCCAGGCCGAACTCGGCCTGAAACACTACGACAAGGCCCTGGCCGCCGTCTCCAGGCTCGAGCAGGCGCAGCCGGACAATCCGCAGACCCAGAACCTGAAGGCCTCGGTGCACCTGGCCAAGGGCGACGTGCCGGCCGCGCGCGCCGCCTTCGAGAAGGCGCTGCAGCTGCAGCCGACCTTCTTCCCGGCCGCCACCAACCTGGCCCAGCTCGACCTGCGCGAACAGAAGCCCGACGCCGCCCGCAAGCGTTTCGAAACGCTGCTCGAAAAGGACAAGAAGAACTTCGGCGCGATGGCCGCGCTGGCCGATCTGGCCATGCTGCAGCAGAAGCCGGACGAAGCGACGACCTGGCTGGAAAAGGCGCAAGCCGAAAACCCGGACGCGATCCCGGCCGTGCTGAAGCTGGGCAGCCACTACCTGGCCACCAAGCAGGAGCCGAAGGCGCTGACGCTGGCGCGCAAGTTCCAGGCCTCGAACCCGTCCAGCCCCGACCTGCTCGACCTGCTCGGCCAGGCCCAACTGGCCAACAACGACGCCCAGGGCGCCCTCGACAGCTACAGCAAGCTGGTCAACGTGCTGCCGAAATCGGCGCTGGCGCAGATGCGCCTGGCCAACGCCCACATGGAGCTGAAGAACGACAGCGCCGCCGCCGATGCGCTCAAGCGCGCCGTCGCGCTGCAGCCGGACCTGCTGCAGGCGCGCGTGCTCCAGGTCAATGTGGCGATGCGCCGAGGCCGCCACGACGAAGCGCTGGCGATGGCGCGCGACCTGCAGCAGAAGACCCCGGGCTCGCCGGTCGGCTTCCTGCTCGAGGGCGACCTGCAGCAGACCCTGAAGAAGCCTGAGCTGGCCGTGGCCGCCTACGACAAGGCGCTCGCGATCACCAAGTCGGGCGCGATCCTGATGCGCAGCGCCGAGACCCTGCGCAAGATGGGCAAGGCCAAGGAAGCGCAGCAGCGCATCGCGGCCTGGGCCAAGCAGAATCCGGAGGACGCGACGGTCCAGATGTACCTGGCCGAGTCGCACATGGCCGAGAAGCAGTTCAAGCCGGCCATCGCCATCCTCGAGGGCCTGGTCAAGCGCAACCCGAACAACGGCGCGGCGCTGAACAACCTGGCCTGGGCCTATCAGCAGGAAAAGGATCCGCGCGCACTGGCGACCGCCGAACAGGCCTACAAGGTGGCGGCGAACAACGCGGCGGTGATGGACACGCTGGGCTGGATGCTGATCGAACAGGGCAATGTCGAACGCGGCCTGCCATTACTGCAAAAAGCGGTCGGCAGCGCGCCGAATGCGCCGGAGATCCGTTATCACCTGGCGGTCGGCCTGCATAAATCCGGCGACAAGAAAGGCGCACGCAAGGAGCTGGAAACCCTGCTGGCCCAGAACAAGCCATTCGCCCAGCTGGACGAAGCGCGTTCGTTGCTAAAAACCCTATAACGCTCTACTATTTGAGCAAATAAAAACCGAGAGGACCGCGCTTTTTCCGGCACCGGATGGAGCGCGGCATTGGGCCAGAACGGCGCGCCGCTGCTGCAGTGGCGCGCCGCAAAACGAAGGTGTCCGCGATGACAAATTCCGAAGATCTGAAGGAAAACGGGGAAGTTTCCGTCGAAATTCTATCGAACGCTCATGTTTCCGAGGATCGCGATAATATGGCGAACTCAGGATTAGAGGATGTTATCGTGAACCAAGATTCATATGGAATCCGGCTTACCGATACGGCGAAAGGACGCAATTCGGCCAGCATGCTGGTCAACAAAATGTACGCCTGGCGCGGCTACGCGGGGACGCACCAGTTCACGGACGATCCCAACCGCATCACCCTCACCGCCACCGACAAGGGCGATGTGGTGGGTACGCTGACGCTGGGGATCGACTCGCCGATCGGCCTGATGGCCGACCAGATTTTCAAGGAAGAACTCGACGTGTACCGCGGCCGGGGTGCCAAGCTGTGTGAATTCACCAAGCTGGCATTCGACCCGACGGTACGCTCGAAAACCTCGCTGGCCAACCTGTTTCACTTGGCCGTGATTTATGCGCGCGATATCCATGACTGCACCGATATCGTTATCGAAGTCAATCCGCGCCATCGGCGCTTTTACGAGCACATGCTCGGTTTCGAACGCGTCGGCGACCTGAAGACCAATCCGCGCGTGAATGCGCCGGCTTATCTCCTGCGTATCAGCCTCGAATATGTGACGGAGCAGATCAAGAATCTCGGCGGCACCTGGAGCACGAATACCAGCGAGCGTTCTTTCTATCCGTATTTCTTCTCGCCGCGTGAGGAGCAGGGCATTATCAACCGTTTGCGTCGTATCGACGAACAGCAGGTCGCGTAATTCCATCCAGCGGGCGCCATGTGCGCCCATTCTTCTTCCCGCCGTTTTCTTTTTCCGCACATGAGTACTCCTTTCCCCTACGAGCAGGCGTTTTCCCGAAACATTGGCTGGGTCACGAAGGAGGAACAGGCAAGATTACGGCAAAAGCGCGTCGCGATCGCGGGCGGCGGCGGGGTCGGCGGCGTGCATGCGATGACCCTGGCGCGCCTGGGCGTGACGAAATTCCACATCGCCGACTTCGACAGTTTCGACGTGCCCAACTTTAACCGCCAGGTCGGCGCCATGGTCTCGACCCTGGGCCAGCCGAAGGCCGAGGTCATCCGCCGCATGCTGCTCGACGTGAATCCCGAATGCGAGGTCGTGGTCTTCGGCGAAGGCATCAATGCCGGCAACCTGGACGCCTTCCTGCAGGGCGTCGACATGTACGTCGACGCGCTCGATTTCTTCGCTTTCGAGATCCGCCAGCAGACCTTCGCCCTGTGCGCGAAGCTCGGCATTCCCGCCAGCACGGTGGCGCCGCTGGGAATGGGCGCGGCCCTGCTGAACTTCATGCCGGGACAGATGACCTTCGAGGAATACTTCCAGTGGGGAGACCTGCCGGAAACCGACAAGGCGGTGCACTTCGTGGTCGGCCTGGCGCCGGCCGGCCTGCACCGCCCCTATCTGGTGGTGCCGGAAGCGGTGAACTTCGTCGAGCGACGCGGCCCCTCGACCATCATGGCCTGCCAGCTGTGCGCCGGCGTGATGGGCACCGAGGCGCTGAAGATCCTGCTCGGGCGCGGCAAGGTGCTGGCCGCGCCCTGGGGCGTGCAGTTCGACGCCTACCGCAACAAGCTGGTGCGCACCTGGCGCCCGGGCGGCAACAGGAATCCCCTGCACCGCCTGATGATCAAGATCGGCAAGCAGCAGCTGGCCAAGGATCTCGCAGCCGCAGGAGTGAAGCAATGAGCACCGATATCAAACCCGTCGAACAAATCCTCGACCTGGCGCGCTGGGCGCCCAGCGGCGACAACATGCAGACCTGGCGCTTCGAGATCGCCGCGCCCGACCACCTGGTGGTGCACGCCTACGACACGCGCGACCACTGCGTCTACGACCTCGACGGCCATCCGAGCCAGATCGCCTTCGGCACCCTGCTCGAGACCATCGCGATTGCCGCCAGCGGCCACTGCCTGCGCGCCGAGATCACGCGCCGCCCGGCCGGACGCGAGACCCATCCGGAATTCGACGTGCGTTTCCATGCCGACCCGGCAGTGAAACCGAGTCCGCTGCTGGAGGCGATCGTGGAGCGCCGCGTACAGCGCCGCCCGATGAAGACCACGCCGCTCAGCGCCGAGCACAAGCGCCTGCTGGAAGCGACGGTGGCCCCCGACTACAGCCTGTCCTGGTTCGAGAGTCGCGAGCAGAAGTGGCAGGCGGCCCGGCTGATGTACAACAACGCCAGGCTGCGCCTGACGATGCCGGAAGCCTTCGAGACCCACCGCAGCATCATCGACTGGGAAAACCGCGTCGAGAGCCCGGACAAGGTGCCGGCCAACGCGCTCGGCGTCGACGCCATGACCCTGCACCTGATGAAGTGGGCAATGGTCAGCTGGCGCCGCATGTCGACCGTGAACACGCTGATGGGCACCTGGGCGCCGCGCCTGCAGATGGACCTGGCGCCTGGCATGGCCTGCGCCGCCCACTTCGTGCTGAAAGCCAAACGCCCGCCGGAATCGATCGACGACTACGTGGCCGCCGGCCGCAGCCTGCAGCGCTTCTGGCTGACGATGACGACGTTCGGCCTGTACATGCAGCCGGAAATGACGCCGCTGATCTTCTCGAAATATGCGCGCGAGCGCACCCGCTTCACGTCCAATGCGCGCCTGGAACAGGCCGCGCGCGACCTGCAGCGCCAGACCGAGGCACTGATCTTCGACGGCGCCGGGCATCCGGTCTACATGGGGCGGATGGGCTACGGTCCGCGTCCGACCTCGCGCTCGGTGCGCCGTCCGGTAGCGGAGCTGATGAAGCGCTGAAGCCTTGCGTTCCAACGCAAGAACGGCAAGCCAGTGCTTGCCGTTTTTTTTATCCCTTCCGCCGATCCAGCCTGCTCCATGCCGCGCCGACGCGGAAGCGGAATCGGAAGCGGAATCCGAAAAGAAAAAGAAAAAGAGCGGGCAAGCCCGCTCTTTTTCATACGCTAAAGCCCGACTTAGGCCTTCTTGGCGCGCTTGCGTGCAGCGACGCCGGCGCCCAGCATGGCGATGCCGAACAGGGCCAGCGAGCCCGGCTCTGGAACTTCAGCCAGCTTGAACTGACCGTTGTTCGAGACGAAGAAGTACTGGCCAGGAGCGTTGGCGTAAGCTTCGCCGTTGCAGCCGGCGCCGCCGAAGCCGGCGAACTGGCAAGCCACTTCGCTGACCAGGTTGCCTTGCGGCTCGCCGACGGTGTTGGCGTTGGTGAAGGCGAACGACAGGATCGATTCCATCGACAGGTCTTCACCGTTGGCGTTGAAGAAGTAGCCTGCTTCCAGCATGCCCGGCATTGCCTTGGCGTTGACGGTCACCTGGCCGTTGTTGACCGGCGAGCCGCTTGCATCGACCAGGCCGCCGCCGCCAGCCAGCACGTTGAATTCGGCGATCAGGTTGCCCAGGTTGGCGCCGTAGTAGCCATCGGTGCCGGCGTACTGGCCGTCGGTCGGGTTCTGGTACATGCGGATGGTGCCGCCGGTGAACGAGAAGGCGCCGCTGAAGTTACCGGTGCCGAAAGCTTCGAAGGTCGCGGTGATGTTGCCGCCAGCGAAGTTCTGCGGGAACAGGGCGCCGTTCGAGTCGGCTTGGACGATGTTGAAGACAGCGTGTTCACGGAACGAGAAGCTGGTGCCACCGGTCGGGGTCAGCTCGATGAACGCGTTGCCGTTCACATCCAGGTATTCGTTGATGGTCTGACCTTCTTCGTAGCCACCGCCGTTCGGGTTGAAGACCCAGTCATTCAGGACCGGGCCGGCGTGAGCGGCACCAGCCATCGACATTGCTACAGCTGCTGCGCAGGTCAGTTTCTTCAGAAATTTCATGATTGGTATCCTCGTTCTGTGGTTGATCGGTTTTTGGCAAACACACCCATCTATTAGCAATGGCCGTGCCAGCTTTCATGTTTCTTTAGAAATCAATCACTTACCGAAGGTTGTTAAAATTTCTTCAACTATTGTGTAAAAAATACCGACATACATTTCTTTTAAGAAAATGTCAATAGGCATTGTTACTTTTTTTCATGCAATTTGTTGTTGAGCTGATCGATGATTTCGCTGGCCGCGCCGACGATCTGCGGCGCCTCGAAACCAGCCTTGATCAATTCTTTGAAGAAAGAGCGCGCCAGGATGCGCGCCACCTCTTCCGGGTTGCGGTAGGCGGTGCGGTCCGCCTCCCCGGTTTCGTGGGCCAGGGCCATCTGGGCGAAGCGCGAGTCGAGCAGGCGTTGCAACTGCACCACCTGGATGCTCTTGCCGATGAACAGACAAATCACTTCGAGCAGCGCCAGGTCGTCCTGGACGAAGGCGCTGCCCGCGACGTTCACGATGCCGACGGTGCGGCCCTCGATGCGGATCGGGGCCGACATCAGGCTGCGCCCCGCCACGCGCGGGCGGCGCGCCAGCAGGGCGTAGGCCGAGTTGCCGATGTCCTCGACCAGCAGCGCCTGGCCGCTGGCCAATACCTGGCCGCTGATGCCTTCGCCGCGGCCGATGTCGGCCGCCAGCACGGCCTCGGGCAGGTCGCCTGCGCGCGCGTGCACGCGCAGGCGCAGGTCTTCGCCGCTGCCGCCACTGAGCAGCATGATCGAACAACTGTCGGCGTTCAGCATGCGGGCGCATTGCTGGGCCTGGCCCTGCAAACTGTCTTCCAGGCTGCCGCTGGAGAGGAAATGCTGCAGGTCGTGCAGGCGCATCAGGCCGTGGTCCGCTTCCATGGTTCACCTCGTCGGTTGCGTCCCGCTCGGCGGCGCCGCTAGACCGGCTCGGCCTTCGGGGACAGGAATGCCTTGTGGAACAGGTGCCGCGACAGCATCAGCGGCGGCATGCGCAGCCAGTTGCCGCGAATATAGAGCGCCGCGCGTGAGACGCCGTCGAACGCATCGGCGCAGCTCGGGTGCGGCGGCAGCAGCGCGCGCCCGAACAGCGCGTCCATCAACACCAGCAGCGCCCTGTCCGGGCTGCCCACGCGCGCCTCGTCCAGCACCGCCGCCGGCACCGGGGTGCCGAGCAGGCGCGTGCAATAGCGCAGCGCGTAGAAAAGCGGACGCGCCAGCTCCAGCTCGCGGGCGCGCGCCGGCAATGCCGCCCAGAAGCCCGCTTCCTTGCCGAAGTGATGCAACAGGCGGTGCAGATCGAACAGGTCGCGCAGGCCATGATGGTACTCGCCTTCGGAAAACAGGTGAGCCGCACTGTGCAGCACCATGTCGCAGGGCGCCAGTGTATACAAACCGTCCGCGCCGGGAATCGGGCGGGCGCTCGCGCGCAGGCGTGCCGGATCGGGCCGCACCGCCGCCGTCTCCGGCAGGATCGCATGGTGGACGTCGATCACGCTGCTGCGCCGCATGTGCTGCAGCGGCGGCAGTTCGTGCATCCATTCGCGGTAATAGCGTTGGTCGTAGTCGTCGTGGTGGGTGCCGGCCCAGCCGTGCAGCATCAGGACGCTTTCGACGTCGGCCAGGCGCTCCTTCGGCACCAGGATGTCGATGTCGGAAAACAGGCGGCCGGCGGCGGCGGGCAGATCAGCGGCGACATAGGCCGTGCCCTTGAGCAGGATCAACGGCAGGCCGGTCGTGGCCAGCGCGCGCTGCACCTGCCGCAGCTCGAAGCGCACCGCGCGCAGGTGGCGCTCCCATACCGTGCGCTCCCAGCCCAGGCGGCGCCGGGCGCGCGCCGGCAAGGCCGCCAGCACCCCGTGTTCCTCGGCCAGCAGGCCGAGGGTGGCGCCGAGATTGGCGGCGCTGGCCTGGCGCAGCAGCAGGTCCCAGTCGCGCTCACCGAAAGCCGCCATGGCAGCCGGCTCGCGCAGTGCGCGCAGCAGCAGGGGCGCCTTCATCTCCCCTCCTCCAGCAGGCGTTCGAACACGGCGATGGCCTCGTCCAGCACGCCATAGCTGAAGTCGACCGTGCGCACCTGCTCCACCAGGCGCGCCACGGCCTGGAAACCGGCCTCGCCGAGCAGGCTGTAATTAAAGGCGTTCTCGGCCAGGCGCAGGTGGGCGCGCGAACGCGGCACCTCGCGCAGCGTGGCCGGGGCGCCGGCGCGCCACTGCGGGAACACGATCCAGGCAGGCGTCGCCGGATCGAGCGCGCGCGCGACGCTCTCGCTGGAGGCGCGCATATGCGCCACGGTGCCCTTGATGGTGTCGGCCACCGGACGCGTGAAGGCGGCCGCCGGGGCGAAGTCGCGGATGATGCCGATCGAGGCGTTCTTCAGGCTTACCGGGCGCGGCAGCGGGTCGATGCGTCCGTCGTCGAGCCGCACCAGGGTCAGCTCGTCGGACAGCAGGCGCCAGCCGCGGTTGACCAGGGCAGCGCACAAGGTGCTCTTGCCCGAGCCCGGCGGCGCGGGCAGGATCGCCGCGCGCCCATCCTTCTCGATCACGGCCGCATGGATCACCAGCCAGGAATGGGCCTGGCTCGAGACGCACCAGTTCATCGCCCATTCGAACATGGGGAAGACCTGGTCCAGGGGCAGCGGCTGGAACGGCGCCATGCCGTCGTAATAAAAGTGGACCTGGGGCCGGACCAGGCGGCGCAGGCCGCGCGAACCGGACAGGCGCACGTGGAAATCGGCCAGCGCGCCCTCTTCCAGCACCGGATAGTCGGCGTACATGTCGGCGAGGGTGTCGGCCAGGGGCGACAATGCGCTCTGCACGCATGTCACGAAAGGGCCGGTCTGCAGGCGCAGGCCAGGGCCGCCCAGGCGCGCGCCGAGTTCGCGGCGGCCGAGAGCGGCAACGGTCAGCATGGGACCGCCTCGACCAGGTAGAGCGCGGCCAGGCTGGCCAGCAGCTCGTCGAGGGCGGCAAGGGTGTCGGGATCGGCAGGCTCGATTGAATCGGCGCCGCCATCCGCCAGAGCACTGGCCGACTGCGGCGCCTCGGCCAGCGCCTGCAGCAGGCCGAGGGTGAGCTCGTCCACGAGGTGGGTATCGCCCGAGAGGTCGTTGAAGAGCACGCATTCGCCGTCGTGGCAGCGGTGCACCAGGCGCTGCCCGGGGGCCAGGCGCCAGATCGGCGAACTACGCATGCGTCACGACGGGCCGCCCAACTTAGCGGAAGGTGGTCTCGAGGTAGCCGGCGATCTCGGCGCCGGTCCAGGGAGTGGCGCTGCCGGTCGGCTTGTAGCCGCCCGTCAGGGTGAACTCGTCCCACATGGCGACGACCTTGTCTTCCGGCAGCACGCTCGGGATACCGGAACGGGCCGAGGAGCGCGCATTGAGCAGCGCGGTGACAATCTGCATCGCCACGTTGTTGCGGTCGATCTCCTTGATCTCCTTGGCTTCCTTCGGACGCGCGATGACCTGCATCAGCGTGAAGTTCGCCAGGCCCGCATAGTCGCCGCGCGCCGCCAGCACATCGCCGAACTTGGCTTCCGGGTTGGTGCCGGCGCTCGAGATCCAGGCGCTGCTATGGTTCTTCCAGTAACCGTGGGAGCGGTTGTTGCTGCAGGAATTCTGCGGATTGTGGCTGGCAGTCTTGATCGACATGAAACCCGACGGCGTGGCGCAGGTGAGCACTTGCTCTGCTGCCATGCCCGGCTGGCTGTGCAGGGTCAGGATGACGCCGGCCGCACCGACGCCGGCACGCGTGAAGCGGCGCCGCGCGGCGCCGCGCGCGTCGAGCTGCGGCACATCGTGGGGCCCTTGTGCCTGGGGCGGATTCACATTGCGGTCTGCTTGATGTTCCATATCGACGTTTTCCTGATTCATCGAAAGTATGCCATAGCCGCGTCCGGTGACGCGCTTTATTCACCGTTCAAGCAAGGCCCATACCAGCGGAGTGGAATTAACCAAATGCAACAGCGAATCAAGCACTTAGCCGGGCGGAGCAGTGGCAGGACCAACATGCAACGACGCCGGCAGGGCGTCGTTGTAAGAAAACCCGACAGTCAATCAGGTCAGAAAAAGCGGATCAGAAGAAGCTTTCCGGGATCACCAGAATGTCGCCCGGGCGCATCGGCATGTTGGCCGAGATATCGCCATCCTTGATCAGGTCATCCAGGCGCACGTTCAGCTTTTCCTGGCGGCCGTCGATGGTGCGGATGATGCTGGCTTTGTTGCCCGATGCGAATTCCGTGACGCCACCGACGGCGATCAGGACATCCATCAGCGACATGTCGCGGCGGTAGGCCAGCGCTTGCGGCTTGGCGGCCTGGCCGATCACGCGGATCTGCTCGCCGTAGTTGCCGACGAAGCCGGTGACGACGACGGTCACGACCGGCTGCTGGATGAACTTGGCCAGCGCCTTTTCGATGTCGCGCGCCAGCTCGGTCGAGGTCTTGCCGGCAGCGGGCAGGTCCTCGACGAGCGGGGTGGTGATCTTGCCGTCCGGACGCACCGGCACCGACATCGACACCTCCGGGTTACGCCAGACGATGATGTTGACGGCATCGCCCGGTCCAATCAGGTAGTCGGCCGGTGCGGCCTGGGCCATTGCGGCGGCCGAAGGCGCCGGCGGCTTGCTCGCGCAGCCGGCCAGGGCCAGGCCACAAGCGGCGACCAGCGCCAGTTTCGTCAGATTCGTCATGATCTTGCTCACGTCAATTCCTTTCCCGGCATGCAGCGACCGGCAGCGCCCCGCTGTTATGAATGCCACAAAATTGTTATTTAGCCATCAAACCGGCGTATTGTATCGTAATCGTGCTTTTGAAAAAGGCGTGCACGATTGAAATACTTTTCTTTTTTTCACTTCCTCTGCAGAAGCTCCTGTACATACTGCGCCGGCACCGCATACGTGATGCCGCTGGGGGTCGAGATCGCCGTCTCCTTCAAGCCCTTGACGAACACCATATTAATAACAGCCAGCACTTCGCCCGTCTCCGGGTTGTAGACGGGGCTGCCGCTGTTGCCCGGGTAGGCCGTGCCGTCCAGCTGGAAGATGCTGAAAGGCGCACGGCGCAGCTGGGCAATGGCGCGCGCGTCGATGCGGCGCGAACTCATCGAGGGCATGACGATCGGGGTGATCGCCGACAGCATGGCGCGGTGGGTGACATGGTTCAGGCCGAGCACCATGCCGAGCGGGAAGCCGGTGAAGGCCAGCGCCTGCCCTTCGGCGACGCCGCGCGAATCGCCCAGCGCCAGCACCGGCAGCGGTGGACCGCCCTCCAGGCGCAGGTGCGCAAGGTCGTGCTCGCGGTCGAGCGCCACCAGCTGGGCCGGGCGGAAGCTGAAGTCCTGGCCGCTGCCGACCACCACGCCGAGCTGCTCCATCTTGGCGCCGTCGAGCTGGTTCGGCACCACGTGGGCGTTCGTCACGATGCTCAGGCCGTCGCCGACGGCAAAGCCGGTCCCGGTAAACATCACCGCGGGACTACGCGTCTTCAGGAAGGTGCCGACCCCGACTACCGAGGGCTTGACCGCGGCAATCGTGCGCACCAGGCCGTCGGCGCGCGATGGCGCGACGGGCAGGACCAGCATCCCGGCCAGGCCCAGCAGCATGGCGCCGAGCGTGGCGCGACGCGTCCGCAAGGTCGACGCCGGGGTTGCTATTTCATTATTTCGAATAGGAATCAATCGTGCAGGCCCTTTTGTATTTTAAACATTACAATACATCAGCTTGATGTTGAGCAAAGTGACCCGTAGGACTTTTCCCCGAACCTTCACGGTTGACCTAGTGCAACATTTGCGGCCCGGCGAAGTTTGCTTGACGACAATAATACAGCGTCAAACAGCCGAAACCGGGTTTTTTATGCGTTGCAGATAAGAATTTGTGTTGTAAGCGGTGCCACACAGCGCGTTTATTAGCACAATTTTCCGGCACGCAATTGCAATTGCACAAACAACAAGCGATGATGCGGGTTCTTTGTTTTGATTGTTGTGCCTGGCGCACTTGCGTCGGGTGTTCATGGCGAGACTGACGAGATGGCAGAAATAACAGCCCTTATCCTGAATTTCCTTAAGGCCATCGGTAAATACCGTTGGCATGCAGTGATCATCACTTGGGTGGTGGCGCTGATCGGCTGGGCAATCGTACTCCGGATGCCCAACCAGTACGAGACGACCGCCCGTGTCTACGTCGATACCCAGAGCATGCTCAAGCCCCTGCTGTCGGGCATGACTTCGCTGCCGAACCTGGACCAGCAGGTCATGTTCATGCGCCAGACCTTGATCAGTCGGCCGAACATCGAGAAGGTCATGCGCATGACCGACCTCGACGTCAAGGCACGCACCGTCGACGAAAAGGAAAAGATGATCGACAGCCTGATGGCGAAGATCACCCTGGCCGGCACCGAGCGCGACGACATCTATACCATCAGCTACACCGCCACCGATCCCAAGCTGGGCAAGGACGTGGTGCAGTCGCTGCTGAGCATCTTCATGGAAGGCAGCTTCGGCGGCAAGAAGCAGGAATCGGACAAAGCTGTCCAGTTCATCGACGACCAGATCCGCAGCTATGAAGAAAAGCTGGCCGCCGCCGAGAACACGCTGAAAGAGTTCAAGATCAAGAACATGGGCCTGCTGCCGCGCGAAGGCGCCGACTTCGGCAGCAAGGTGGCGAACGCCAACGACGCCCTGAGCCAGGCCCGCCTGGAGCTGGCCGAGGCCGAGCAGGCGCGCAATGCGATCCGCCGCCGCATGACCGGTGGCGGCAAGGATGGCGCGGGCCCGGTCGATCCGGAACTCGCGGAACGCATCGCCGCCACGCAGAAGAACCTCGACACCCTGCGCCTGCAGTACACCGAGCAGCATCCCGACATCATCGCCACCAAGCGCCTGCTCGAGCAGCTGCAGGAGCGCAAGAAGGAAGAAGCGAAGAAGGGCGGCGTCAATCCGAACCTCGCCGCCAGCCCGATGATGCAGCAGCTGAACGTGTCGCTGTCGGACGCCGAATCGCGTGTCGCCTCGCTGCGTGCCCGCGTCAACGAGTACCAGCAGCGCGTCACCACCCTGCGCAACCAGAGCACCACCGCGCCGGAAGTCGAAGCCCAGTTGGCCCAGCTCAACCGCGACTACCAGGTCAACCGCGAGAACTACCAGCGCCTGGTCGAGCGCCGCGAGCAGGCCCGCCTGTCGGGTGACCTGTCCTCGGCCACCGACATCCTGAGCTTCCGCGTGATCGAACCGCCGGCGGCGCCGCTGGTCCCGACCGGCCCGAACCGTCCGGTGCTGTTCACCGCCGCCTTCATCGTCGCGCTGCTGGCCGGCCTGGCCAGCGCCTTCCTGATGAGCCAGTTCCGCCCGACCTTCCTGAGCCAGGCGGCGCTGCGTGAAGTGACCGGCGTGCCGATCCTCGGCACCATCAACATGCACTGGACCGACGCCCAGAAGGTGCGCCGCAAGAAGCGCCTGTACGGTCTGGCCGCCACCGTGGCGCTCCTGATCGGCGTGTACGGCGTCGGCGTGGCGACGATGGTGGCCCGTCCGGGCCTGTAAGAATTCTAGGAGCGAATGTGAGCATTATCGAAAAAGCGGCAAGCCGCATTGACCACACCCGCAACACCGCGCCGGCCACCCCGGAACACGCCTCGACCAACGTGCCGGCCGACATCCCGGCCGACATCGAGGCCGAGATCCTCGCCCTGAGCCCGCAGCTTGCGCCGCACGCCAGTCCGGCGCCGGCGCCGAAGGCGGCGCCGATCGAGACCTTCGCGCCGACCCCGGCCGAAGCCGCGGCGGCGGCCCTCGCCTCCGGCACGGCGGCTCCGACGATGGCAGCGCCCGCATCCGCGGCCGCCTCCGCATCGGCGACCGCAGCCCAGGCGCGCGCCACCCGCGGCGCGGCGCCGAAGCCGAATGCGCGCAAGGTCGACCTCGACATGGTGCGCATGCGCGAAGCCGGCATGGTGACCGCCGCCAGCGGCCGCACCAGCCTGCTCGAGGACTTCCGCGTCATCAAGCGCCCGCTGCTCAAGCGCGCCTTCAACGAGACCTCGTCGCCGGACCGCCCGAACAACCTGATCATGGTGACCAGCTCGCTGCCGGGCGAAGGCAAGACCTATTGCGCGATCAACCTGGCGATGAGCATCGCCATGGAACTGGACCACACCGTGCTGCTGGTCGACGCCGACGTCGCCCGCCCCTCGGTGCTGCGCACGCTCGGCCTGCCGGCCCAGCGCGGCCTGATGGACATCCTGATCGACGACAAGCTCGACCTGGCCGACGTCATGCTGCGCACCAACGTCGACACGCTCAGCATCCTGCCGGCCGGCACCAGCACGCCGCGCGCCACCGAGCTGCTCGCCAGCTCGACGATGAGCAACCTGGTCAACGAGATCGCACACCGCTATCCGGACCGCGTCATCATCTTCGATTCGCCGCCGCTGCTGCTGACCAGCGAATCGCGCGTACTGGCCAGCCACATGGGCCAGATCGTGGTGGTGGTCGAAGCCCAGACCACGACCCAGCACGCGGTCAAGGAATCGTTGCGCCAGCTCGAAGGCTGCAGCAACGTCAACCTCATCTACAACAAGGCCCGGGACATCCCCGGCATCGAAGAGACGTATGACTATCACTACGGCTAAGCGCTCGCGCCTGCCGCGCCCGCTGTGTCTGGCGCCGATGGCGGCGGCACTGCTGGCGGCGCTTCCCGCCCACGCTGAACTGACCGTTACCCCCACGTTCAGCCTGAGCGAAACCTATACCGACAACGTCAACCTGCGCAGCGACGCCAGCAAGCGCTCGTCCTTCGTCACCGAAGCGGTGCCGGGGATTAACGTGCTGGCGAAGAGCTCGCGCGTGGAGTTCTCCGCCAACGCCCGCCTGTACTACTTCAACTACAGCGAAGACGATGTGCCGGGCGTGCGCAACAGCCAGCACCAGTACGATGCCAACGGCCGCTTCAACGTGGTCGACCAGCTGTTCTACGTGGACGCCAGCGCGGGCGCCAGCGCGCGCAGCATCTCGGCCTTCGGCCCGATCGCCGAAAACGGCAACCGCTACAGCGACGAGAACAAGACCGACGTCAAGACCTGGCGCGTCAGCCCCTACCTGACCCACCGCTTCGGCAATTTCGCCAGCGGCATCCTGCGTTACAGCCACGACAGCGTCGACACCGACTCCGGCAGCATGTTCGGCGACAGCACCGCCGACGGTATCTCCCTCGACGTCGTCAGCGGCACGGGCTTTCGCAACGTCGGCTGGAATGTGCGCCTGTCGCGCCAGGACGTCGACAACGAGCGTTTCGGCGACACCTCCTCGCAGAACGCCCTGCTCGGCCTGAACTACCGCCTCGGCTCGACCCTGGCCCTGACCGCCACCGCCGGCTACGACAAGTACGACTACCAGGCCCTGGGCGGACGCACCTCGGGCGCGAGCTGGTCGGGCGGTTTCGCCTGGACGCCTTCGCCGCGCACCAGCCTGCAGATGTCGGTCGGCCGCCATTACCTCGGCAATACCGGCACGCTCGCCGCGCTGCACCGCAGCCGCCACAGCGTCTGGCGGATGGGCTATTCGGACACCGTCACTACCAGCCGCTCGCAGTTCACGCTGCCGGCCGCGATCGACACCGCGTCGATGCTCGACTCGCTGTTCGCCGCGACCATTCCGGACCCGGTGCTGCGGCGCCAGGCGGTCGAAGGCTATATCCGCGCCGCCGGCCTGCCGGCCACGCTGGCCGACAACATCAATTACCTGACCAACCGCTACATGCGCCAGAAGCTGTTCCAGGCATCGAGCGCGTTCAACTGGCGCCACAGCAGCGCCGTGCTGTCGGCCTACGCCAGCGAGCGCACCGCCCTGTCCTCGGCCGAAAGCGACAGCGATCTGCTCGGCAGCCAGCTGCGCGCGCTGAACGACAGCGTGCGCCAGCTTGGGGTCACGGCGGCCTACAACTACCGCCTGAGCGCGCGTTCGAGCGCCCTGGCATCGCTGTCGGTGACGCGCGCCCGCTCGCTCGACACCGACCTGGAAAGCAAGCAGAACACGCTGCGCCTGGGGATGACCCACCGCTTCGGCCGTTCGGTGCGCGGCAGCCTGGAAGTGCGCCGCGTCGTCGGCGACAGCGAGGTCAGCCGACGCGATTACACCGAGAACGCCGTCGCAGCCACCCTGACGGTGCAGCTCTAAATACGGAGTGACACGATGTACGAAAGCTATTACGGACTCTCGGCCAAGCCCTTCCAGCTGCGCCCCGATCCCCATTTTTTCTTCGGCAGCAAGGGCCACAAGCGGGCCATGGCCTACCTGGAATACGGCCTGTCGCAGGGTGAAGGCTTCATCGTCATCACCGGCGAAGTCGGCGCCGGCAAGACCACGCTGGTGCGCAACCTGTTCAACAAGCTGCCGTCCGACCAGATCGTCGCCGCCCACATCGTCAACACCCACCTCGATCCGGACGACACCCTGCGCATGGTGGTCTCGGGCTTCGGCCTGCCGTACGAAGGCGCGAGCAAGAGCGACCTCCTGACCCGTCTCGAGCAGTTCCTGCGCGCGGTCGACCGCCAGGGCAAGCGCGCCCTGCTGGTCATCGACGAAGCCCAGAACCTCAAGCCGCAGACGGTCGAGGAACTGCGCATGCTGTCGAACTTCCAGACCGACGACAAGTCGCTGCTGCAGACCTTCCTGCTCGGCCAGCCGGAGTTCCGCGCCACCCTGCACAGCCCGACCATGCAGCAGCTGCGCCAGCGCGTGATCGCCAGCTACCACCTGGGCCCGATGGACGCCCAGGAGACCCGCGCCTATATCGAGCACCGCCTGCACACGGTGGGCTGGAACGGCGACCCGGCCTTCGACGACGGCGCCCACGCGGCGATCTTCGCCCACACCGGCGGCATCCCGCGCAAGACCAATACCCTGCTCGACCGCGTGCTGCTGATGGGCTACCTGGAAGAACTGCACGAGTTCAACGAGGAACACATCAAGACCGTCATCAGCGACATCAGCGAGGAATTCCAGCTGCCGACCGCGGTCGGCACGCCGGCCGCCGGCGCCATGGGAAACAGCCTCGGTGACGATGAGCTGGGCCAGCTGCCCGAACGCCGCGACAGCGCCGAGATGCTCGACGAACGCATGATGCGCCTCGAAAAATCGATCGTCTCGGTCCTGTCGATCCTGAAAAAAATCGTCGCCACGCCGCAAGGCGCGCAGGCGGCCCAACACGTGGATACCCAGGAATGAGAATGCAAACTCCCGCAGCCCGGCCGCAGCGCCAGCCGGGCGAGCGCATCCGCAACGCCATGACCTGCGACGTCGAGGATTACTTCCAGGTCTCGGCCTTTGCCCCCTACATCAGCCGCGACAGCTGGCCGAGCCGCGAGTGCCGCGTCGAAGCCAACATCGAGCGCATCCTGGCGCTGTTCGAGCGCCATGGCGTGAAGGGCACCTTCTTCACCCTCGGCTGGATCGCCGAACGCTACCCGGCGATGGTGCGGCGCATCGTCGAGGCCGGCCACGAACTGGCCAGCCACGGCTACGGCCACCTGCGCGCCTCGGACCAGAGCCGCGCCGAGTTCGACAACGACATCCGTTCCGCCAAGGCGATCCTGGAGGATATCGGCGGCCAGGCAGTGATCGGCTACCGCGCACCGAGCTTCTCGATCGGCCACGGCAACCTGTGGGCGCTGGACGCGCTGACCGAAGCGGGCTACCGCTACAGCTCGAGCATCTATCCGATCCGCCACGACCACTACGGCATGCCGGACGCGCCGCGCTTCGCCTTCTACCCGAACGGCCCGGACGGCCTGCTGGAAATCCCGATCACGACCGTGGAACTGAAAGGCCGGAAGCTGCCGGCCGGCGGCGGCGGCTACTTCCGCCTGCTGCCCTACGCCCTGTCGCGCTGGATGGTCAAGCGCGTCAACGACATGGATAACGAGCCGGCGCTGTTCTACTTCCACCCCTGGGAAGTCGATCCCGGCCAGCCACGTCCGGAGGGACTCGGCGCCAAGGCGCGCTTCCGCCACTACATCAACATCGAGCGCATGGAAGGGCGCATCGCCGCCCTGGCCCGCGATTTCGCGTGGGACCGCATGGACCGCATTTTCCTGGAACGGCCATGAATTCGATCATCGAGGGCGTACTGCACAAGAAGGCGGCAGCAAGTGCCGAAGCGGCCAAGCAGGACCTGCTGCTGCTGGTGCACCGCATCCCCTACCCGCCGAACAAGGGCGACAAGATCCGCTCGTATCACCTGCTGAAGCACCTGGCCGGCAAGTACCGCGTGCACCTGGCCACCTTCGTGGACGACGAGGACGACTGGCAGTACGTGCCGACGGTCGAGGCCCTGTGCGCCAGCAGCCATTTCGTGCGCCTGAATCCGACCCAGGGCAAGGTCCGCAGCGCCAAGGCCCTCGCCACCGGCAAGTCGCTCTCGCTGGGCTACTACCGCGACGCCGGCATGAAGTCCTGGATCGCGAAGACCATGCGCGAACACGGCATCGCGCGCATCATGATGTTCTCGTCGGTGATGGCGCAATACGCCGAGGACTATCCGGCGGCGCGCCGCGTGATCGACTTCTGCGACGTTGACTCGGACAAATGGCGCCAGTACGCCGAGAAGAAGAAGTGGCCGATGAGCTGGGTCTACCGCCATGAGGCGCGCCACCTGCTCGACTACGAGCGCCGCGTGGCCGACCAGTTCGACGCCTCGCTGTTCGTGTCCGACCCCGAGGCCGAGCTGTTCCGCACCCTGGCGCCGGAAAGCCGCGCCAAGATCGGCTTCTTCAACAACGGCGTCGACACCGACTACTTCAGCCCGGACCGCGCCTACGACAATCCGTTCGAAGAAGGCGAGCAGGCGCTGGTGTTCACCGGCGCGATGGACTACTGGCCGAACGTCGACGCCGTCAAGTGGTTCGCCGCCAACGTGCTGCCGCGCGTGCGCGAGGCCGTGCCGCAGGCGCGCTTCTACATCGTCGGCGCCCGTCCGAGCCCGGAAGTACAGGCGCTGACGAGCGAAGGCATCGTCGTCACCGGCACCGTGCCCGACGTGCGTCCCTACCTCGCCCACTGCAGCGTCGCGGTGGCGCCGCTGCGCATCGCGCGCGGCATCCAGAACAAGGTGCTCGAAGCGATGGCGATGGCGCGTCCGGTGGTCGCTTCGCCCCAGGCCTTCGAAGGCATCGACGCCGTCGACGGACGCGAGCTGCTGGTGGCCGACGCCCCCGACGACTACGCCGACAGCGTGATTGGCCTGCTGCGTTCGCCCCACCCGGCCATGGGCCGCGCCGCGCGCGCCAGCGTCGAGCGCCGCTACAGCTGGCCGGCCCATTTGTCCCAGATCGAAACGAGGTTCGAATGCTGATGAACGATACCCAGGCGCTCTCTGGCGCTGCGCGCGAGCGCATGTCGGTTCCGACCGTTGCCATCATCGTTGCCGCCCTGCTGGCCCCGCTCCTGCTGTACTGGAGCACGGCCGCCTCGATCGTCTCGGTGTGGAACAGCTCCGAGACCTTCGCCCACGGCTACGCGATCGCACCGATCAGCCTGTGGCTGATCTGGCGCCGGCGCGAAGTCTTCCAGCAGATCCCGGTCGCGCCCTGGTGGCCGGCCCTGGTCCTGCTGGCCCTGTGCGGCGCCGGCTGGCTGGTGGCGCGCGCGGGCGAAGTCCAGGTCGTGATGCAGTACGCTTTTGTTGCGATGTTCCCGGTGCTGGCCCTGGCCCTGCTGGGACGCCGCCTGGCCGGCGCCTTGACCTTTCCGCTGCTGTTCCTGCTGTTCGCCGTGCCCTTCGGCGAAGTGTTCGTCCAGCCCCTGATCAACTTCACCGCCGACTTCACGGTCGCCGCGGTGCGCGCGACCGGCATCCCGGTGCTGCGCAATGGCACCATGTTCGAACTGCCGACCGGGAACTGGTCGGTGGTCGAAGCCTGCAGCGGCGTGCGCTACCTGATTTCCTCGATCACCCTGGGCTGCCTGTACGCCTACCTGAGCTACCGCTCGTTCTGGCGCCGCGCCCTGTTCATCGGCCTGTCGATCGTGGTGCCGATCATTGCCAACGGCCTGCGCGCCTACATGATCGTGATGATCGGCCACACCAGCGACATGGCCCTGGCCACCGGCGTCGACCACCTGATCTATGGCTGGCTGTTCTTCGGCCTGGTCATGTTCATCATGTTCTGGATCGGCAGCTACTGGAGAGAGGACGAAGCGGCCCCCGCTCCTGCCGCTGCCGGCAAGGCATCCAGCGCGCCTGCGGCCGCCCGTCCGGTGCTGGGCGCCGCCATCGTCGCCGTGCTGGTCTGCGCCGCCTGGCCGGCGCTGGCCGTCCTCAGCGACAAGGCCGCCCACAACCCGGCGCCGGTGGAACTGGACGGCAAGGGCCTGGTGTCGCGCCCGACCGGCATGCCGACCTGGAGCCCGAACTACATGGCCCCGGACGCCACCCTGAAGGGCGCCTACACGGCCGCCGGCGCCCCGGTGGAGCTGAACGTGCTGTACTACCGCAACCAGGGTCCGGACAAGCGCCTGATCAGCTCCGTGAACCGCGTCGACAACCGCAAGGAAGGCTTCCAGCACGTGGCGTCGAGCGTGCGCACCGAGGAGATCGGCGGCCGCGCGCTGAAACTGCGCGAGACCCGCGTCAAGGGCCCGCAGGGCAACTACCTGGTCTGGCACTGGAACTGGGTCGACGGACGCTTCACGGCCAACGACTACGTCGGCAAGCTGTGGCAGGCCCAGGCCAAACTGATGATGCACGGCGACGACGGCGCGGCCCTGATGGTGGCCACCCCGGTCGGCGAACATCCGGACACCGCGCGCGCCGCGCTGCGCGCCTTCCTCGGCGCCAACCTGGCGCCGCTGGAAGCAACGCTCGAGGCGGCACGGGGTAAGTAAGATGGCGGTAACGAAGAACCGGCCGGCGGACGTTCCGCTGGTCGTGCACCTGATCTACCGGCTCGACTTCGGCGGGCTGGAAACGCTCCTGGTCGACTGCATCAACCACATGCCGCCCGAGCGCTACCGTCACGCCATCGTCTGCCTGACCGGCTACACGGAATTCGCCGACAAGATCACGCGTCCGGGCGTCGCGCTGTATGCGCTGGACAAGCAGCCGGGCCTGGGCCTGGGCATCCACGTCAAGTTGTTCAAGCTGCTGCGCCAGCTGCGCCCGGCCGTGCTGCACACCTATAACTTCGCCTGCGCCGAGTACGCGGCCCCGGCCTGGCTGGCCGGCGTGCCGGTGCGCGTGCATGCCGAGCACGGCCGCGACGCCAGCGACCCGCAGGGCCTGAATCCCAAGCACAACTTCCTGCGCCGCGCCCTGGTCCCCTTCATCGACCGCTACGTGCCGGTCTCGCACGACCTGCACCGCTGGCTGAAGGATGTCGTGCGGATTCCGGCGGCGAAGGCCGAGCTGATCATGAACGGCGTCGACACGGTGCGCTTCGCGCCGAACCTGCCGGCGGCGGCGACGCCCTGGGCCGGCGAGGACGTGTTCGCGATCGGCACCGTCGGCCGCCTGCAGGACGTGAAGGACCAGGCCTCGCTGATCGACGCGTTTGCGCTGCTGTGCGCACGCCGTCCCGAACAGCGCGCGCGCCTGCGCCTGGCGATCGTCGGCGACGGTCCGCTGCGCGAGAAACTGGCGCAGAAAGCGCGCGACGCCGGCGTGCTTGAACTGGTCTGGTTCCCCGGCGCGCGCAACGACATCCCCGAACTGATGCGTTCCTTCGACGTGTTCGCCCTGTCCTCGATCGCCGAGGGCACGCCGGTCACCTTGCTGGAAGCCATGGCCTGCGGCCTGCCGGTGGTGGCGACGAAAGTCGGCGGCATCCCGGAAGTGGTGCAGGACGGCGTCAACGGCGCCCTGGTCCCGGCAAGCAATGCGCAGGCCCTGGCCGCCGCGCTGGACACCTATATTCAAGACGATGCCCGCGTCGCCGCCCACGGGGCGGCTGCGCGCGCAGGCATCGAACGCCACTACAGCGTTGCCGCGATGGTCGGCGCCTACACGGCGCTCTACGACCGCCTGAGCAACACCAAGACAACTCCCAGAGGAATTACAGAACCATGTGCGGAATAGTTGGCATGTTTGACCCGCGCGGCACGCGCGCATTCGACCGCGGCGTCCTCGAGCGGATGAACCAGACCCAGTTCCACCGCGGCCCCGTCGAGGGCGACGTCTACCTGGAACCGGGCGTGGGCTTCGGCCACCGCCGCCTGTCGATCATCGACCTCGCGGCCGGCCAGCAACCCCTGTTCAACGAAGACCATACGGTCGTCGTCGTGTTCAACGGCGAGATCTACAACTTCCGCGAACTCACAAAAGAGCTCACGGCGCTGGGCCACACCTTCCGCACGCACTCGGACACCGAGACCATCGTGCACGCCTGGGAGCAGTGGGGCGAAGACTGCGTCAAGCACCTGCGCGGCATGTTCGCCTTTGCGATCTGGGACCGCAACAAGAAGGTCTTCTTCGTTGCGCGCGACCACATCGGCGTCAAGCCGCTGCACTACGCCTTCCTGCCGGACGGGACCTTCGTGTTCGGTTCGGAACTGAAGTCCCTGCTGTCCTTCCCCGAGCTGCCGCGCGTGATCGAACCGCGCGCCGTCGAGGAATATTTCGCCTACGGCTACGTGCCCGAGCCGCGCACCATTTTTAAAGATGCGTTCAAGCTCGAGCCGGGTTACTCGCTGACACTGAAGGCCGGATCGCACGCGGCCAACGCGAAGCCGCGCCGCTGGTGGGACGTGCCGTTCACGCCGCACGGCGCGATGAGCGAAAAGCAGATGGAAGAAGAACTGGTCGTGCGACTGCGCGACGCGGTCGAGAGCCAGATGGAAGCCGAGGTCCCGCTGGGCGCCTTCCTGTCCGGCGGCGTCGATTCGAGCGCGGTCGTCGCGATGATGGCCGGCCTGTCGAAAGAGCCGGTGAACACCTGCTCGATCGCCTTCAACGACCCGGCTTTCGACGAATCGACCTATGCGCGCCAGGTGGCGCAGCAGTACAAGACCAACCACCAGTGCGAGACCGTCGACAAGGACGACTACGGCCTGGTCGACCTGCTGGCCGGCCTGTACGACGAACCGTATGCCGACAGCTCGGCGATCCCGACCTACCGTGTGTGCGAGCTGGCGAGAAAACGCGTGACCGTGGCCCTGTCGGGCGACGGCGGCGACGAGAATTTCGCCGGCTACCGCCGCTACCGCATGGCGATGGGTGAGCAGCAGGTGCGCTCGATGCTGCCCCTCGCCTTGCGCAAGCCCGTGTTCGGCTTCCTCGGCAAAGCCTACCCGAAGGCCGACTGGGCGCCGCGCATCTTCCGCGCCAAGACCACCTTCGAAGCGCTGGCCCGCGACCTGGTCGACGGTTACTTCCACGGCGTGTCGATCCTGGTCGACCGCGTGCGGGACCAGCTGTTCTCCGAATCCTTCCGCAGCCAGCTCCAGGGCTACCGCGCGGTCGAGGTGATGCGCGGCCACGCCGCGAATGCGCCGACCGACGACCCGCTCTCGATCACGCAGTATGTCGACATGAAGACCTACCTGCCGGGCGACATCCTGACCAAGGTCGACCGCGCCAGCATGGCGCACGCGCTGGAAGTGCGCGTGCCGCTGCTGGACCACAAGTTCGTCGAGTGGGTCTCGGGCCTGCCGTCGTCCTCCAAGCTGCGCAACGGCGAGGGCAAGCACATCTTCAAGAAGGCGTTGGAGCCGTATCTGTCGGACGACATCCTGTACCGCAAGAAGATGGGCTTCTCGATTCCGCTCGCCTCCTGGCTGCGCGGTCCGCTGCGCGACGCCATGAAGGCGGCGGTGCTGAACCCGATGCTGCTCGACACCGGCATCTTCAACCGCAATTACCTGCAGCGGATGGTCGACGAACACCTGGCCGGCACCAAGGACCACAGCACCGCGCTGTGGGCCGTGCTCATGTTCGAAGCCTTCCTGCGCAAGAACGGCGCCACCGGCGCCACGAGTTTCAACAGTACCACCAGCGCGGCCAGCCCCCTGATCGCCAGCGCGGCATAACGGAGCAAGACATGCGTGTCCTTCACGTCCTCGACCACTCGATCCCGCTGCACAGCGGCTATACCTTCCGTACCGCCTCGATCCTGCGCGAGCAGCGCGCGCTGGGCTGGGAAACCTTCCACGTCACCGGCGCCAAGCACCAGGGCGGCAACGACCTGCTCGAGGAAACCGCCGACGGCCTGCACTTCTACCGCACCCCGCGCTCGACGGGCGCGCTGGCGAAGATGCCGGTGCTGAACCAGCTCGAGGTCATCCGCGGCCTGGAAAAGCGCCTGGTCGAGATCATCCCGACGATCAAGCCCGACGTCCTGCACGCCCACTCGCCCTGCCTGAACGCGATCGCCGCCCTGCGCGCCGGCCGCAAGTTCGGCATTCCGGTGGTGTATGAGGTGCGCGCCTTCTGGGAAGACGCCGCGGTCGACCACGGCACCAGCACCGAGAACGGCCTGCGCTATAAACTCACGCGCGGCCTGGAAACCTATGCCCTGAAACGCGCCGATGCCGTGACCACCATCTGCGAAGGCCTGCGCGGCGACATCGTCGCGCGCGGCATCCCGGCCTCGAAAGTGACGGTGATCCCGAACGCCGTCGACATCGACAAGTTCGCCGTCGGCGGCCAGGCGGACCTGGAACTCAAACGCAAGCTGGGCCTGGAACAGAACCGCCTGATCGGCTTCATCGGCTCGTTCTACGCCTACGAAGGCCTGGACGTGCTGCTGCGCGCGGTGCCGGCGCTGTCGCAGCGCCACCCCGACCTGCGCGTGCTGCTGGTCGGCGGCGGTCCGCAGGACGCCAACCTGCGCCAGCAGGCCAAGGACCTGGGCATCGCCGACAAGGTGGTGTTCACCGGCCGCGTGCCGCACGACCAGGTACAGAAATACTACGACCTGCTCGACGTGCTGGTCTATCCGCGCATGTCGATGCGCCTGACCGACCTGGTCACCCCGCTGAAACCACTGGAAGCGATGGCCCAGGGCCGCATCCTGGCCGCCTCGAGCGTGGGCGGCCACCGCGAACTGATCGTCGACGGCAAGACCGGCGTGCTGTTCGCGCCGGACGACCCGGCCTCCCTGGCCGCCAAGGTCGGCGACCTGCTCGATGCGCAGGTGCTGTGGCCGGCGCTGCGCTCGGCCGGGCGCGCGTACGTGGAAACCGAGCGCAACTGGCCGGTGAGCGTGGCGCGCTATAAGAACATCTACGGCAGCCTCACCGGACTGAAGGCTGCATGAAAATCCTGACCTTCAGCACCCTGTTCCCGAACAGCGAAAAGCCCGGACACGGCATTTTCGTCGAGACGCGCCTGCGCCACCTGGTCGGCAGCGGCCAGGTCCAATCGCGCGTGGTGGCACCGATTCCCTGGTTCCCCTCGACCAATCCGCGTTTCGGCAACTACGCGCGCTTCGCGAAAGCGCCGCGCCACGAAGTGCGCCACGGTATCCAGGTGGCGCACCCGCGCTACCCGGTCCTGCCGAAGGTCGGCATGAGCGTCGCGCCCTTCCTGCTGGCCCAGGCCGTGAAACCGGCGATCGGGCGCCTGATCGACGAGGGCTACGACTTCGACCTGATCGACGCGCATTATTTCTACCCCGACGGCGTGGCCGCCGCCATGCTGGCGCGCCACTTCAACAAGCCCCTGGTGATCACCGCGCGCGGCTCGGACATCACCCTCTTCCCGCAGTACGCGCTGCCGCGCCGCCAGATCCTGTGGGCCGCGCGCCGTGCCGACGCCATCATCACGGTCTGCAATGCCCTGCGCGACGAAGTGGTGGCCATGGGCATCGACGCCGACCGCGTGGTGTCGCTGCGTAACGGCGTCGACCTGCAACTGTTCCGCCCGACCGAGCGCACGCCGAACCCGATGTTCACACTGCTGGCGGTGGGCCACCTGGTGCCGGTCAAGGCCCAGGACCTGATCATCGGCGCGCTGCCGCTGCTGCCCGGCGTGCGCCTGGTGCTGGCCGGCGACGGGCCGGACCGCGCGAAGCTGGAAAACCTGGCGCGCGAACTGAAAGTGACGGACCGTGTGACGTTCCTGGGCGCGGTGCCGCAGGCCCAGCTGCGCGCCCACTACGGCGCCGCCGACGCGCTGGTGCTCTCGTCCAGCCGCGAAGGCTGGGCCAACGTGCTGCTCGAGGCCATGGCCTGCGGCACCCCGGTGGTCGCCAGCCGCGTCTACGGCACGCCGGAAGTGGTGGCCGCGCCGGAAGCGGGCGTCTTGATGCGCGAACGCAGCTACCAGGGCGTCGCCGACGCGGTGAACGCGCTGCGCGCCAACTACCCGGACCGCGCGGCGACGCGCCGCTATGCCGAGCGCTTCAGCTGGGACGACACGACCGAAGGCCAGATCCGCCTGTTCGAATCGGTGCTGGCCAGACAATCCAGGGTGCTGTCCCTGGCCTAATTGACGCAAGTGGACGAAGAATTATGGAATCGATACTGTGGGCGCTTGACCTGTTTGCGGTCGTGTACCTCTGCCTGTGGGTGCTGAAGCAGGAGAAGCGCAAGGAACAGGCGCTGCGCGACAAGAAAGGCGATCATGCGTGACCTTCTGCTGGTTTGCCTGCTGCCGCTCATGCTGTACGCAATGGCGCAGCGTCCCTTCATCGCGGCCGGGATGTGGCTCTGGACCGCGCTGTTCTTCCCGAACGGCTGGGTCTACGGATTCGCTTCCGTCGTCCGCTACAACCTGCTGTTCGCGGCGGTGGCCATCGTCGCCTACCTCGCCTACAAGCACAAACCGAAGATCCAGCTCGGCGGCATCGGCGTGCTGGTGCTGCTGTTCTTCATCTGGACCACGATCAGCAGCGCGACCACGATCGGCAACCCGGAGGTGGTCTGGGAAATGTGGAGCCGCTTCTCCAAGGTCGTGATGCTGTTCCTGTTCGTCCTCCTGGCGGTCAAGGACAAGCTGCACCTGGACTTCATGCTCTGGTGCGTGGCGCTGTCGGTCGGCTTCTACGCCGACCTCGAGGCGCTCAAGTACCTGGCCAGCGCCGGCGGCCACAACATCGTCGGCATGCCCGGCCACGTGCTGGGCGACCGCAACGAGCTGTCGGTGGCCTTCGTCATGACGCTGCCGCTGTGCTACTACCTGTATGTCGAATACGGCAAGCAGTCGCGCATGCTCAACATCGCCCTGCTGGGCACGATGGCGATGCTGGTGATCGGCGTGATCGGCACCATGTCGCGCGGCGGCTTCATCGCCATGACCGTGCTGGCCGGCTACATGTACGTCAAGAGCGACCGCAAGGTGCTGCTGACGATCCTGTTCATCGCGCTGGGCATCGGCCTGTCCTACGTGGTCAGCGAGAGCTGGTCGGAGCGCATCGACACCATCCAGACGGCCGACAGCGACGCCTCCTTCATGGGCCGCGTGGTGGCCTGGAAGCTCAGCTTCATCATGGCGATGCAGCACCCCTTCTTCGGCGGCGGCTTCAAGGCGATCCAGTACTTCCCGGTCTGGTCGGACCTGTCGCGCGAATTCTTCTCCTACCCCTGGTTCTACACCGGCAACGCGCTGCCCAACACCACCGTCGGCCGCGCCGCCCACAGCGTGTATTTCCAGGTGCTGGGCGACCACGGCTTCGTCGGCCTGGGCCTCTACCTGGCCTGCCTGGCCGGCGCCTTCTTCAAGGCCGGCAAGGTGGCGCGGCGCGCGAGACGCGGCGGCGCGCCCGACTGGGTGCGCAACCTCGCCACCATGATCCAGTTGAGCATATTCGCCTTCGCCCTCGGCGGCGCGGCGCTGAGCTTCGCCTACTTCGACCTGATCTTCGCGCTGTTCGCGCTGGTGGTGGTGCTGGAGAAGCGGGTCCTGCCGGCCATGCTGCCGGCAGCGACGCCGGCGCGGGCCAGGGCGAGCGCCATGCCGGACAAGGTGGCGGCGCAGCCGGTGCTGTCCAGGACCGGAACATGAACGCGAACATCGCCAAGGGCCTCCTGATCCTGCTGGTCATCGTCGACCACAACAACTTCTCGCGCGGCGTCTTCCCCGGTTTCCTGGAAGGCTTCGCCTTCCACGTGATGGGCTTCATGACGCTGCCCTTCCTGCGCCCGGCGCTGCCGCTCGACCGCCACTTCGGCCAGTACCTGTTCCGCCTGTACCACCCCTTCTTCGTGATGGTCACCGGCCTGGCCCTGATCGTCGCCGTGATCGACCACGTGCCGGCCCTGGCCCAAGTGCGCCTGTGGGCGCTGTCCCTGTACAGCGGCAATGCCGACGTGCTCAAGCAGACCACCCACATGTACATGCTCTGGTACCTGCCTTCGTTCGTGGCGCTGGTGGCGCTGCGCACCGGCATCGAGCATGTCGGCGCCATCGGCAAGACGCTCGCGCTGGTGCTGCTGTGCGCGCTGCATCCGGCGATCGGACCGGTCGCGGACGCCATCGAGGACTTCCTCCCGCTCGGCCTGCTGCCGGCGCTGTACGTGGTGCCGCTGGCCTACCTGGCGGCGCTGGTGCACGGCAGCCTGCTGATGCGCCTGCCGCGCACGGCGGCGCTGGCGCTCAGCGCCGTGGTGTACGTCGGCGTGAAGACGCTGCAGATGCGCGCCGGGCTGCACAACGAGGTCGGTTTCGCCGAGGTCGCGGGCTACGACAAGCCGCTGGCGCTGCTGCTGAACGACCTGGAAGCGGTCACCGGCGTGTGGATGGTGTTCCAGCTGGCCCGCTTCGACCTGGGCCGCTTCGTCGAGACCGCGGGCAAGTACAGCCTGCAGATGTACCTGTTCCATGCCTTCGTCGCGGCAGCGGTTTCCAAGGCGCTCGTGATCGTTTTCAACGATGTTGGCGTTCTGACATTATTTTGTGTATCGTTCGTTCTCTCGTCCGTGCTCGCGCTGGCGGTCAGCCGCTTTCTTGGCGAGCAGGCGCTGGTCAAGCGTCTGATGTTCCCACGTTCGGTCGCCGAACTGGCCGGGGCCCTGCGCCTGCCCCCGGTCCGTGCGGCGCGCGGACAGCAGCGCTGACAGCAGGCCGGCACTAACAAACGCTAGCTCCTAAAGATGAACGAACAAATCATCCGATCCATCGGCAACGCCATCGCCCGCCTCACCCGCGGCAATGGCCGCGTCGCGATCGTCAATTACCACCGGGTGCTGGCCGCCCCCAGCCCCTTCCTGGCGTCCGAGCCGGACATCGACATCTTCACCTGGCACATGGAGCTGCTGGCGCGCTGCTTCAATGTGCTGTCGCTGCGCGAGGCGCTGGCGGCGATCGATGCCGGCCGGGTGCCGCCGCGCGCGGTCTGCATCACCTTCGACGACGGCTACCGCTCGGTGCACGACCTGGCGCTGCCGGTGCTGCGCCGCCTCGGCCTGCCGGCCACGGTCTTCGTCAGCAGCGGCTACGTCGGCGGACGCACGATGTGGAACGACCGCATCGTCGAAGCAGTGGAGACCCTGCCGGCGGAAGAACTCGACCTGGCCGAATTCGGCCTGGGCGTGTATTCGCTGCGCAGCATGCCGGAACGCGCGGCCACCCTGGGCACCCTGACCGAGGCCTCGAAATACCTGCCGCCGCAGGAGCGCAGCCGCCTGGTCGGCCGCCTGCAGACCCTGGTCGGCGAGCGCGCCTCGGAAGGGCTGATGCTGACCCCGGAGATGGTCGTCAACCTCGACCGTCACGGCATCGAGATCGGCGCCCACACGGTGTCGCATCCGATCCTCACCAGCCTGGACGACGCCAGCGCCATGCAGGAAATCCGCGACGGCAAGCGCGAGCTCGAAGAGCTCATCGGCAAGCCGGTGACGCTGTTCGCCTACCCGAACGGCAAGGTCGGCAAGGACTTCGACGGCCGCCACGTGGCGATGGTGCGCGAGGCCGGCTTCCAGGCCGCGTTCACCACGGCGGTGGGCGCGATCACGCGCCGCCACGACCGCTACCAACTGCCGCGCAGCCGGCCGTGGGACGAGACCCCCTTCCGCTTCGCGCTGCGCCTGCTGCAGTGGCTGGCGCGCGGCTGAGCGAATGAAACAACATGCATCCGGCTCGCGCCGGATCCCGCAGTAACCAGGCTTCGGCCGCGGGCCGAAGGAAACACCCATGAACAAACGCGCATTACTCATCGCATTCCATTTCCCGCCGCAGGCGGGAAGCAGCGGCATCCAGCGCACGCTGAGCTTCTCGAAACTCCTCGGTCGCCACGGCTGGGAACCGATGGTGCTGTCGGCCCACCCGCGCGCCTATGGCGTGCAGAATCCTTCGCAGCTGGCCGCGATCTCGCCCGACCTGGTGGTGCGGCGTCCGTTCGCGCTCGACACCAAGCGCCACCTCGGCTACAAGGGCCGCTACGTCGAGGCGCTGGCCATGCCCGACCGCTACGTCTCCTGGTGGTTCGGCGCCACGCCCACCGGCCTGTCCATGATCCGGCGCTACAAGCCGCAAGTCCTGTGGTCGACCTTCCCGGTCGCCACCGCCCACCTGATCGCGCTCGGCCTGCACCGGCTGACCGGCCTGCCCTGGATCGCGGACTTCCGCGACCCGATGCTGCAGCCCTCGCATCCGACTTCGAAGCGCCTGCGCGCCATCTATGGCTGGATCGAGCGCCAGACCATCACCCGCTGCCGCTTTGCGGTATTCACCACGCATAGCGCCCTGCGTTCCTACCGCGAACGCTTCCCCGAGATCGACCCGGCCAAGTTCCTGGTGATCGAGAACGGCTACGACGAGGAAGAATTCGGGCGCCTGATCGAAGCGGCGGCGGTGGCCGCTCCCGCGCCCGTGCTGTCCGCAGCCAAGCGCACCACCCTGCTGCACAGCGGCGTGCTGTACGACGCCGGGCGCAATCCGGAATCCTTCCTGGCCGCGCTCGCCGCGCTGAAAGCCGCCGGCAAGATCGATGCCGCCACGCTGCGCGTGGTGCTGCGCGCGCCGGGCAACATCCCGGCCACCCAGGCCAAGGTCGACCGCCACAAGGTGGGCGACATCGTCGAGGTGCTGCCGCCGGTTCCCTACCGCGACGCGCTGAACGAAATGCTGGCCGCCGACGGCCTGCTGCTGTTCCAGGGCACGCCCTTCAACAGCCAGATTCCGGCCAAGGTCTACGAGTACTTCCGCACCCGCAAGCCCATCCTCGGCCTGGTCGACCCAAGCGGCGAAACCGCACAGGTGCTGCGCAACGCCGGCTTCACCCTGAGCGCCCAGGTCGACGATCCGGTTGAAATCGGCGCGGCCCTGGAGCGCTTCCTGCCCGGCCTGCGCGACGGCAGCGCCTATGTCGCCAGCGACGAGGTGATCGCGGGCGCCTCGCGCACCCACAAGGCCGCGCAATTGGCGCGCCTGTTCGACGAGGCGGTGCGATGAGCCTGAAACCCGTTTCCGAGATCGACGCCAAGATCGCCAAGGGCGCGGTCTGGATGATCGCCTTCAAGTTCCTCGACCGCGGCATCGGCCTGATCAGCACCCTGATCCTGGCGCGCATGCTGGTGCCGGAGGACTTCGGCCTGGTCGCCATGTCGATGATCCTGATCGCCGCCATGCAACTGCTGGTCTCGTTCGGCTTCGACGTGCAGCTGATCCAGAACCCGAAGGCCGGGCCAGAGCACTTCAATACGGCCTGGACCTTCAACGTGATCTTCGCCACCGTCTGCGGCATCTGTCTGGCGGCGCTGGCGGTGCCCGCGGTGCATTACTACGACGAGCCGCGCCTGGAACCCATCCTGTACGTGCTGGCGCTGGGCTTTGCGATCCAGGGCTTCTCGAACATCGGCACCGTGAAATTCCAGCGCGAGATGCGCTTCGATAAGGAATTTCGCTTCCTGCTCAGCAAGCGCCTGGCGACCCTGGTAGTGACGATCCCGCTCGCCTTCATCATGCGCAACTACTGGGCGCTGGTGCTGGGCCAGCTCGCCGGCACCATCCTGTCCGTGATCCAGTCCTACGTGGTGTCGACCTACCGCCCGCGCCTGTCGCTGGCGGCGCGCGGCGAGATGTTCAGCGCCTCGAAGTGGCTGGTGGTGAACAACGTGATCCAGTTCGTCAACAACCGCGCGGCCCAGTTCATCATCGCCCACCACACCACGCCGGCCTCGCTGGGCGTGCACTCGCTGGCCACCGAGATCGCGACCCTGCCGACCACCGAGCTGGTGGCGCCGATCAACCGCGCCGCCTTCCCCGGCTACGCCAAGGCCGCGCACGACATCGACCTGCTGCGCGACAGCTTCCTGAAAGTGATCTCCTCGATCGCCCTGTTCTCGATCCCGGCCGGCGTCGGCATCTTCGCGGTGGCCGACCTGCTGGTGCCGGCGGCGCTGGGCTGGAAATGGCTGGCGGCGATCCCGCTGATCCAGGTGCTGGCCGTGCACGGCGTGATCAAGGCGGTGCAGACCAACATCACCTACGTCTACCTGGCCCTGAACCGGCCGCGCCTGATCACCATCGTGTGGGCGGTGCAGGCGGTGATCATGGTGGCGCTCCTGTTCCCGGCGGTGAAGTACTACGGCATCCTCGGCGCGGCCTGGACCTACCTCGCCACCGCCATCGTGATGATCCCCGTGAACCAGGGCATGGTCGCGCGCTGCCTGGACCTGGGCTGGAACACCTTCTGCCGCCAGCTGGTGCGTCCGCTGCTGGCCGCGCTGGCGATGGCCGGCGTCGTGCTGGCCGTGAAGAGCCAGCTGGTGCTGCACCACGGCATGACCTTCGAGTACGTCCTGGCGCTGGTGCTGTGCGTGGCGGTCGGCGCCCTGACCTATGCCGCGACCCTGTACGTGCTGTGGCGCCTGGCGAAGTCGCCCCACGGGCTGGAGCGCTACGGCTTCGGGCGCGTCGAGAACGTGCTGGGCAAGGCGGGGATCCGCATCAAGCTGGTCGGATAGAAAACGCGCCATCGGCGGCAACCGTAGGGTGGGCACTCCGTGCCCACGCCTTACGCACGTGCCCGATAGCCACAGGCGGCGATATGTCGCCCGCAAAGCATGCGCTGGACGCGAACCGGGTCGGGGTTGACGTTGGCGGGCGAGAAGCTCCAGCCAACGCAGAAAGGATGCGCACGTAACGCGTGGGCACTCCGTGCCCACCCTACGAAAAACGCGCCCTCGGGCGCGTTTCTTTTTCACTTCTCGGTGCTCAGCGCCCGGTCAACCTGCGCAGCAATTCCAGCACCCCGCTCATCTCCGCCTCGAACTCGATCATCGACACGTCGCCGCCGTCGAGGAAGCGCGGCAGCAGGTAGCGGGTGTCCCCATCCTGCAAGCGCACCAGGCCCGGCAGGCAGGTGGTCGCGGTCGAGACGCCCGCCGCGCGCATCACCTGCGGCGCCTGCGCATCGAAGGCCCCGCTCGGGTAGCAATAGTGGGTCGGGCGCGGCAGGCCGGCCTCGAGGATCTTCTCGCGGCACTTCTCGATGTTGGCGCGGTTGCGCTCCGGTTCGCCGGGAACGTATTCGTGCAGGTGGCCGTGCAGTTCGATCGCGCAGCCCTTGGCGCTGGCCGCCTGCAGTTCCTCGCGCGTCATGTAGCTGAAGCGGCGCGAAGCCAGGTCGAGCTGGGCCGCCGGGACGCCCAGCGCCTCGGCGAAGCGCTCCAGGCTGGGGGCGACATCCCGCGGCGCCTGCGCCAGCAGCCAGGCTTCGGCCAGCGCGCACAGGCGGTGGCGCTGTTCGCGCTCGGCCAGCTTCCACTGCCCGTCCATGCCGGCGCCGAAGCCGGCCAGGGTGGCGCTCGCCGGACCGGCCTTCCACAGGATGTAGCGCACGCTCACGGGAATGATGGGCGCGCCGGCTTCATAGGCCTCGGTGTGCAGGTAGAGCACCGGGCGGTGGTCGTATTCGGCCATGATCGGCAGCAGGTCGTGCCAGGACGAATACCAGCCGTCGTCGAGCGTGATCGCGACCGGGATGCCTTTCGCGGGCGTGGCGCCGGGCGTGACCACCTCGTCGAGCGTGGCCGGCACGAAGCCGGTGCGGCGCAGCCAGTCCAGGCGCTCGCGCAGTTGCTCGCGGGTGCAGAACAGTTTCGGGTTGTAGCGGCGCTCGTCGCCCAGGTTGCCCCCGTGGTAGCACAGGATGCGCGGATGGCGGCGGGTGGCGGCGCGCACCAGGGCGAAGACGCCGGCGAACTTGGCGGCGCGCAGTACGGCTTGTTTGATCGTCATGTCAGTCGTTCTTGTCCTTGCTGTGCCGGCGCGCCCAGTCGATCTGCGCGCGCTTCGGCCACACCAGCGCCCACGACGCCGGCCGGTACTGGCCCGCGGCATGCAGCGAGCGCCGCTTTTCCGAGGTGGCGGTGGCGTTCCTGACGGCCTGCTCGTCGTGCGAGACGAACAGCGCGCGCGCCCCGCCCTCTTCCGGCACCTTGCGCAGGTAGGCCAGGTGCGGGCTGATGATCTCGACCACGGGATCGTAGAACCAGCTGCCGGCGATCATGCCCAGCGCCTCGGGATGCAGGTCGTAGAGCTCGACGCAGCAGCGGTAGCACTCGTTGCGGCCTTCCTCGTTGAATTCGTCCTGGTACAGGCGGTTCACGTGGATCGCGAACCAGGGCTTGAAGCCGCCGGCGCGGGCGAACAGCAGGGCGCGGCCCGGCAGCGCCAGCAGGCCGCCCTGCCACAGGATCGAGCGGCCCATGCCCGCGCGCGGATCGATCACGCTCGAGGCGCCCGCGTACAGGCGCAGCGTGGCCAGGCCGAATTCTTTCAGGAAGACGTCGCCGTCCAGGCGGCAGTAAGGCAGGAAGGCTTCGTCGTGGTTGGCGATGCGCGCGAACTGGCGCAACTGGTGCGCGCGCACCCTTGCCGGCAGGCGCGCCAGCAGCTCGCCCGCGAGCGATTCGCGCACGCCCATCAGGACGGCGGCCAGCAGGAAGCAGGCCCCGGCCTGCTCGCCGCGCTCGTCGAGCACCTGCTGGTACAGGGCGCGCGCGCCGGGCGGGATGGTCTTGAAGCTGCCGTAGGCAGGCGGATCGGCGAACTGCGCGAGGAAGGCGCGCACGCGCTGGGCCGCGTCGGGCAGGTGGACCGCGCACAGCGCGAGGGCGCGCTGCAACTGGTCGGACAAGCGGGATTCGAAGCTGGAATTCTGTTGCGCTAGCATGGTGTTGGTCCTGGGTGGCCGCAGCCGGTCCGTTCCGGAAATGCGCAAAGCTTGCGCCTAGAGCCGCCGCAGGTGGACGCACTGGAAAATGTTTTTCCGTTTATTTTCCTGCAACAATTAATTTATCGCAAATCTTACACAAGCGGCCACACGATTGCACGCGCTGCCCCACACTGTGGCGGCGCGGCACAGCCTTACACCAGCACTTCGGGCGCGTCCGGATGGCTGAGGAAGCCCTGCGGGCTGGCCGAGCGCCCATAGGCGCCCGACTGGAACACGACCACCAGGTCGCCGACCTGCGCCTGCGGCAACTCCATGCGGTCGGCCAGCAGGTCCAGCGGGGTGCACAGCGGGCCGACCACCGAAGCGGTTTCCGTCGCGCCGCTCGCGCTCATGCGGTTGCCGATGGCGACCGGGTAGTTCTTGCGGATCACCTGGCCGAAATTGCCGGAAGCGGCCAGGTGGTGGTGCAGGCCGCCGTCGGTGACGAGGAAGACCTGGCCGCGCGAGACCTTGCGGTCGACCACGCGCGCCACGTACACGCCCGCCTCGCCCACCAGGTAGCGGCCCAGCTCGATCGAGAGCTGGGCATCCGGCAGGTTCGCCTTCACGCGCGGCAGGGCGGCGTCCAGCGCCTCCCCGATCGGCGCCAGGTCGAGCGCCGCCTCGCCGGGAAAATACGGAATGCCGAAGCCGCCGCCGATGTTCAGGATGCGCACCGGATCGCGCGCGTCCTGCGCCAGGCGCTCGGCCAGCAGCAGGGTCTGGGCCTGGGTCTCGACGATGGCCTCGGCCTTCAGGCTTTGCGAGCCGCTGAAGATGTGAAAGCCCAGCACCGTCAGGCCGAGTTCGAACGCCAGCGCCAGCATGCGCGGCGCTTCCTCGGCGTCGATGCCGAACTGCTTGGCGCCGCCGCCCATGCGCATGCCGGAACCCTTCAGTTCGAAGTCCGGGTTGATGCGCAGGACCAGCAGCGGCGCAATCCCGAGTTCGTCCCTGACGCGCGCCAGCGCGCGGATCTCGCGCTCGGACTCGGCATGCACGACGGCGCCGGCGGCCACCGCGCGCGTCAGCTCGGCGTCCGATTTGCCGGGACCGGCAAAGCTGATGCGGTGCGACTCCATGCCGGTGTCCAGGGCCACCTTCAGTTCGCCGGCGGAGGCAACGTCGATGCCGTCGACCAGCCCCGCCATGTGCTGCACCAGGGCCGGCATCGGATTGGCCTTCATCGAGAAGTGCAGCTCGACCGCCTGCGGCAGGTGGGCGCGCACGTGGGCGACCCGTTCGCTGAGCAAGCGCCTGTCGTAGGCATAGAAGGGCGTGCTGCCGACGCGCTGGGCCAGGCGGGTCAGCGGGATGCCGCCGACCTGCAGGCAGTCGTCGACGGTCGGGAACAGGGTCTGGGCGGCGTGGACCGGCTTGGCGTTCATGGCGTATTCTCAAACATCGTCAGGTAATTCAGGCGCAGGCTCTTGCGGTCGATCTTGCCGTTCGGGTTGCGCGGGAACGCTTCACTGGCCATGGCCACATGGGCCGGCACCATCCACGCCGGCAGGCGGCGCTGGCACTCCTTCAGCAGGGCGGCGGGAGCGAGATCGCCGTCCTTCGGCAGCGCCATCAGCACGATGGCCTGGCCCAGTTGCGGATGCGGCACGCCGAAGGCGACCGTTTCGCTCACCAGGCCGGTCGCATAGACCGCTTCCTCGACCTCGTTCGGGCTGACGCGGTAGCCCGACACCTTGATCATGTCGTCGCTGCGGCCGATGAAGTACAAATAGCCCTCCTCGTCCATGCGCACGGTGTCGCCGGACCAGACGGCCATCTCGACCAGGGGCAGCGCCGGGTCGTGGCCGGGCGCCGGCTTGAAGCGCTCGGCGGTTTTGGCGGGATCGTTCCAGTAGCCGAGCGAGACGAGGGCGCCGCGGTGCACCAGTTCGCCCGGTTCGTTCGGTTCGCAGGGCGTGCCGTCCGGGCGCACCACCATCACCTGGGCATTCGGGATCGCGCGGCCCATCGAATCGGGGCGCCGATCGAGCTCCGCCGGCGGCAGATAGGTGGAGCGGAAGGCCTCGGTCAGGCCGTACATCAGGAACAGCTCGGCTTTGGGGAGGGCCGCGCGCAGGGCGGCCACCGTCGTCTTCGGCATGGCGCCGCCGGAATTGGTCAGGTAGCGCAGCGTGCAATCCTGCGGCCAGGGCAAGCTGCACAGCTGGAACCACAGCGGCGGCACCGCGGCCAGGCCGGTGATGCGCTCCTCGACCACGGCCTTCAGCACGTCTTTCGCGAACAGGTGGTTCAGCAGCACGGCGGTCGCGCCGGCCAGGAAGGCGCAGGTCAATTGGCTCAGGCCATAGTCGAAGCTGAGCGGCAGCACCGACAGGATGCGGTCCTCGGGCGTGATCTTCAGATAGCTGGCGACGCTGCGGGCGCCGGCCACCATGTTCCGGTGCGACAGCACCACGCCCTTCGGTTTGCCGGTGCTGCCCGAGGTGTAGAGGATGGCGGCCATGTCGGCGTCGATCGGGCGGCGCGCGGCCAGCACGGCGGCATCGGGCGCCGTCTGCGCCGCATCCCAGGCGCGCACCTCGCATGACGCCTGTGACACGACGGCTCCGGTGACGAACACGGTTCGCAAATCCGTACAGGCCGCCAGCGCTTTGCCCAGCTGGACCAGGCGCTCGGTCGAGGTCAGCAGCACGCGCACATTGCAGTCGGCCAGGATGTGGGCGACCTGCTCGGGCTTCAGTTGCGGATTCACGGGCACGAACACGGCGCCGGCCAGGGAAGCGCCGAACATCGCGGCCACGTTCTCGATGCGCTTTTCCAGGAACACGGCGACACGCTCGCGCGGCTGCACCCCGGCCGCCAGGAACGCGCCGGCGGCGCGCTCGACGGCGCTGGCCAGGGCCGCGTAGTCGAGCCGCGCCGGGCCATAGGCGAGCGCCTCGGCGCCGGGCGTGCGGCGCGCGGAATCGAACAGAAAATCGTGGATCAGGTCAGCCATGGCAAAAGGATTGGGTGGATGGCGCCGGCAGCTGCGGCGCAGCCCGCAATCTTAACAGCTTGCAGCTTTTGACCGCAGCACGCGATTTGGTTTTCGACATGTCTCGTGGCAAATTTTTCAACACAAGGTTTATACTGGTCCAATGCTTGCACCTCCGTCCAACAGCGCGCCCACCACCGCCTCGACCAACGCGTCTTCCACCAGGCCCTGCGCCGGTCCCGCGATTCCCCTTGCGCCGGTCCTGTCCGCTTCCTCGTTCCGCCGCGCGGCCGATACGCCTGCGCGCACAGTGCTCGACGCCGGAGCATACCGGCTGGTGACGAGCGGACGCGTCGCCATCGCCCTGGCCCTGCGCGAGCTCGGCATCCAGGCCGGCGACGCGGTGCTGGTGCCGGCCTACCACAGCCCCTCGATGATCCCGCCGGTGCTGTGGCGCGGCGCGACGCCGGTGTTCTACCGCGTGGACGCGGACGCCCGCGTCGACCTGGCAGACCTGGCGAAAAAGATCGGCCCGGAGACGCGCGCCGTGATGGTCACCCACTACTTCGGCTTCCCCCAGGACATGGCGCCGATCCGCGCCCTGTGCGACGCGCGCGGCATCGCCCTGGTCGAGGACTGCGCCCACGCCTTCATCGGCGAGCACGCCGGCCGCCCGCTGGGCAGCTGGGGAGATTTTGCGATTGCCAGCAGCATGAAATTTTTTCCAATCTATGAGGGCGGCGCCCTGGTGTCCAGCCGCCGCGATCTGAAGAACGTGACCCTGCGCTCGGCCGGCTCCGGCTTCGAGGCCAAGGTCGCCTTGAACTCTCTGGAGCGGGGTTTCGCCTATGGCCGCCTGCCCGCGGTGCGCGCCGCCCTGTGGCTGCCGCTGCACGCGAAAGCCGCGCTATGGGGCATGCTCAAGCGGGGCATGCTCAAGCGCGGCGGCAAGACGCCGAAGCCGGCGCTGGCGCCTGCTTCTTCCGACAGCAGCTTCGATTTCGATCCGCGCTGGCTCGACAAGCGCTCTTCCCTGTTTTCGCGCGCCCTGCTGAAGGCCGCGTCGCCGGCGCGCGTCCAGGCGCTGCGGCGCCGCCACTACCAACGCCTGGACGAGGCCCTGCGCGGCCTGCCCGGCGTGCGCGCCCTCCATCCGCGCCTGCCGGACGGCGCCTGCCCCTGGGTATTCCCGCTGCTGGCGGACGAGCCGGAAACCCTGTTTTCCCGCCTGAAGGCGCGGGGCGTGCCGCTGACGCGCTTCGGCCACCCGCTGTGGCAGGGCATGGACGCGGAAACCTGTCCGAATGCGGCCATGCTGTCGCGCCGGGTGCTGGCCCTGCCCTGCCACCAGGAGCTGCGCGCGGAAGAACTCGACTGGATGATAGCAACCGTGCGCAAGGAGGTGCTGGCATGAGCTGGAGCGTCGTTCCCGCGCGCGAATTTGCGCGCCACGCCGATGCCTGGAACCGCCTGCATGCGGACGGCCCCGCGTCGAGCCTGCTGGCCTTCGATTTCGTCGCGCCCCTGGTCGAACAGTTCGGGCGCCCCGACGACCTGCTCGCCATCGCCCGTGCTGGCGCGACGGTGCGCGCGATGGCCATCGTACGCCCGACCCGGCGCGGCGCCTGGGCCACCTTCCAGCCGGCGCAGGCGCCCCTGGGCCTGTGGCTGCAGCAGCCCGGCCTCGACACCGAAGCGCTGGCGCGCAGCCTGCTGGGCGCCCTGCCGGGCTTCCCGCTGATCTTCGCGCTGACGCAGATGGACCCGATGCTCATGCCGCGCCCGCTCGACGGGCCCTGCGTGCGCACCCTCGACTACATCGACACCGCGCGCGTCACGCTGTCGGGCTCCTTCGACGACTACTGGCTCGAGCGCGGCAAGAATTTGCGCGGCAACCTCAAGAAGCAGCGCTCCCGGCTGGAGCGCGAAGGCGTGGCGACGCGCCTGCAGGTCGACCGCGCGCCGGAAGCGATGGCGCAGGCGGTGGTCGACTACGGCCGCCTGGAAAGCTCGGGCTGGAAGGCGGACAAGGGCACGGCGGTGCACGCCGAGAATGCCCAGGGCCGCTACTACCGCGCCATGCTCGAAGCGCTGGCAAGCCGCAACGCCGCCAGCGTTTACCGCTATTATTTCGGCGAGCAGCTGGTTGCGATGGACCTGTGCGTCGAGGATAACGAAAGCATCGTGGTCCTGAAGACCAGCTACGACGAGAGCGTGCCGAGTAATCTGTCGCCCACGCTCCTGATGCGCGAGGAAGCCTGCCGCCGCCTGTTCGACGAGGGACGCTTCGCGCGGCTCGAGTTCTACGGCCGCGTGATGGAATGGCACCTGCGCTGGACGGACGAGGTACGCACTATGTACCATGTCAACTATTACCGCTGGCCGGGACTGCGCCGCCTGCACGCGCTGCTGGACGCGCGCTCCCGCCCGGCACCAACACCGACGACGAGCTTATGAAGTACCTTGAAGAAGTCAAAACCCTCCTGATCGACGTGCTCAACCTGGGTCCGGCCGGCCAGGCCCTGACTGCCGATTCGCCGCTGCTGGGCAGCCTGCCCGAGCTCGATTCGATGGCCGTGGTCACCCTGATCGGCGCCCTCGACGAGCATTTCGGCATCGCCATCGACGACGACGACATCAGCGCCAGCACCTTCGCGACGCTCGGCAGCCTGGCCCGGTTCGTGGCCGAGCGCGCCGAGTAAGCCCAGCGCGACGCCGCCATGACGCCGCCCGGTCACGCTCCCGCCGACGCCTTTTTCCTGGATACCGCGGACGGCCCGCGCTTCTGCCTGTTCCATGCGCCGGTCGGCGAATGCCGCGGCGCGCTGGTCTACATCCACCCCTTCGCCGAAGAGATGAACCGTTCGCGCCGCATGGCCGCGCTGCAGGCGCGTGCGCTCGCGGCGCAGGGCATCGGCGTGCTGCTGCTCGACCTGCACGGCTGCGGCGACAGCGCGGGCGACTTCGGCGACGCCTCCTGGGACGGCTGGCTGCGCGACATCGCGGCGGCGCGCGCCTGGATCGAAGCAAAGCTCGGGCGCACGGCCGGCCTGTGGGGCCTGCGCCTGGGCGCCCTGCTGGCGGTCGCGCACGCCCAGCGCGCGCCCACGCCGCCGGAACGCCTGCTGCTGTGGCAACCGGTTACCCTGGGCTCGGGCTACCTGAACCAGTTCCTGCGCCTGCGCCTGGCGGGCGAACTGCTCGCCGGCGGCAGCGACACCGGCGGCACCGAGGCGCTGCGCGCGGCGCTGAAGGCCGGCGAAGCGCTGGAGATCGCCGGCTATACGCTTGCGCCCGCGCTGGCCGAGGGCATCGACGCGGCCGACGCGCGCGCGCTGGCGCCGCGCTGCACGATCCACTGGTGCGAAGTGATCGCCGCCGCCGGCCGGCCGCTGCCGCCGGCCGCCGCGCGCGTGGTCGACACCTGGAAGCTGCAGGGCAGCCGGGTCGAGGTGCACCTGGCCGAAGGCCCGCAGTTCTGGACCGCTCCCGAGACGATCGACTGCCCCAACCTGATCGCGGCGACCACCGCCGCCCTGACCCTTCCCGCCCATGCCTGAAGAACGCGCCTTATCCTTCGCCTGCCGCGGCGCCTGGCTGTACGGCATCCTCAGCCTGCCGGCCACGCCGCATCCGCGCGGCGTCCTGATCGTGGTCGGCGGCCCGCAATACCGCGCCGGCAGCCACCGCCAGTTCACCCTGCTCGCGCGCGACCTCGCCGCCGCCGGCATTCCCGCGATGCGCTTCGACTACCGCGGCATGGGCGACAGCGAGGGGGACCTGCGCAGTTTCGAGAACGTCGACGAGGACTTGCGCGCGGCGATCGACCGCTTCTTCCTCGAGGTCCCCGGCCTGCGCGAAGTGGTGCTCTGGGGCCTGTGCGACGGCGCCTCGGCGGCGGCGATGTACGCGCCGCAGGACCCGCGCGTGGCCGGGCTGGTGCTGCTCAACCCCTGGGTGCGCACCGAGGAAGGCGCGGCGCGCGCCACCATCAAGCACTACTACCGCGCCCGCCTGTTCGACGCGCGCCTGTGGAAAAAGATCGCCGGCGGCCAGTTCGACATGAAAGCCTCGGTGCGTTCGCTGTGGCAGGACCTGGGCAAGGCCTTCAGGCCGCGCGCGGCGTCCGGCGGCGCCGGCGAGCAGGCCGGCGGCGATGCCCCCCTGCCCGAGCGTATGCAGGCGGCGCTGACCCGTTTCGGCGGCCGCGTGCTGGTGGTGCTCAGCGGCGCCGACCTGACGGCCCAGGAATTCGCCGACCTGTCGGCGCGCCCCGGCGCCTGGCAGCGCCTGCTGGGAACCCCACGCTTCACAAAACAGAAGATCGACAAGGCCGACCACACCTTCTCGCGCCGCCCCTGGCAGGACCAGGTGTCGAACTGGACGCGCGACTGGCTCCGATCCTGGTGATTCCTCCCCAAACGGCGATCGCTGCGGGCGACATGTGGGCCGTCGCGTGTAAAGACACTTAGCAATTCGAAAAATTATTGTTTCCCTAACTAAAAATATCTCTTTTGCATTGATTTTTAGTAATGCTTTCGTGGCAAAATAGTCCTCTGGATGCCTGTGCCGGCTAATGGCACTAACCTGCATGCGAGGACGCCAGTGTTAAAGTTACTGAAATCGGTCAAGAACCAGTTTTCACCACAGCGGTCGCTCACCAAACTCGCCAAGAACGAGCTGAAGGCAGATTTGCTCGGCCTCCCGGCCCATGATCCCGGTCCCGAAGCCGTGATCGCAAGCTGTACGACATGGCTGTGCCGCGCGCAGGACAAGTCGGCATCGCAGGATGGCGGCGTGGCGCGCGACTTCTCCCTGCTCCATGGCTGGTCCACTTCCTACCCCGAAACGACCGGCTACATCATCCCGACCATGATCGCCATGGCGCAGCGCGACGGCGACGTCCGTCTGCACGAGCGCGCGCGGCGCATGCTGGACTGGTGCCTGGCCATCCAGTTCCCGGAAGGCGGCTTCCAGGGCGGCAAAATCGATGCGAAGCCGCGCGTGCCGGTGACCTTCAACACGGGTCAGATCCTGATCGGGCTCGCCGCCGGCGCCGCCGAGTACCAGGACCCACGCTACCTGGAAGCCATGCACCGCGCGGCATCCTGGCTGCGCGACAGCCTGGACGACGACGGCTGCTGGCGCAAGTTCTCGACACCCTTCGCCAAGCCCGGCGAAAAAGCCTATGAAACCCATGTGTCGTGGGGCCTGTTCGAAGCCGAGCGCGTCGCCCCGGGCCACGGTTACGGGGCCGCCGGCCTGCGCCAGGTCGATTGGGCGCTGACCAAGCAGCAGGCGAACGGCTGGTTCGCGTCGAACTGCCTGACCGACGTCGAGCATCCCCTGACCCACACCATCGGCTACGTGCTGCGCGGCGTGCTCGAGGGCCACCTGCTGTCCGGCCGCACCGACCTGCTGCAGGCGGCGATCCGTACCGCAAACAGCCTGATCGGCGCAATCGGACCGGGCGGCTACATGGCCGGCCGGCTGGACCGTCATTTCGGCCCGGCCGCGGACTACGCCTGCGTGACCGGTTCGGCGCAGATCGCGCACTGCTTCTTCCTGCTGTACCGCCTGGCCGGCGAAGCCCGTTACCTGGCCGCCGGCCAGAAGCTGAACGCGTTCGTGCGCCGTACCGTGCTCCTCGACGGCCACGACGACAGGGTCGGCGGCGTCAAGGGCTCCTTCCCGGTGAACGGCGCCTATGGCCAGTGGCAATACCTGAACTGGGCCGCCAAGTTCTGTATCGACGCCAACCTGCTGGAAGTCGAGCTGGCGGCAGCCGGGCTGGAGGAAACCGGCGTCGCGCAAGCCGGGCCGGCGAAAGCCGAGCGCCCCAGGGTCCAGCTGGCGAAAGCCGAACTGGCGACGGCCGAGCTGATGGACGTCGAACTGGCCGGCAGCGGCGGCAATGCTTAAGCCACTCAAGCGCATGGTCAAGGCGCTGCTGGAAAGCACGCGCCGGCGCCGCAACGAACAGCAGATCCGCCGCTCCGGCCGCCACGTCACGCGCGCGGAACTGGCGCGCGACCTGGCGCGCCTCGGCATCGCGCCGGGGGACACGGTGTTCGTGCACTCTTCGCTCAAGAGCCTGGGCTATGTCGATGGCGGCGCGGCCGCTGTGGTCGGCGCGCTGCAGGACGCCGTCGGGCCGGAAGGCACGCTGTTGGTGCCGACCTATTACCTGCCGGCCGGCACCGTCAAGGCCACCTGCGAGATGCAGGGCTATGTGTTCGACCCGAGCCGCCACGGCACCAACATGGGACGCCTGCCGGAAACCTTCCTGACCCAGGCGGCGACCCACCGCAGCGTGCACCCGACCCATTCCGTCTCGGCCTGGGGCCGTCACGCGCAATACCTGACCGAGGCCCATCACCAGGCGCCCTCGATCTTCGGCGAGGGCTCGCCCTGGCAGCGCTTCGTCGGCATCGAGGGCGCCAAGGTGCTGGGCCTGGGCGTGTCGATGGGACCCGTGACCTTCTACCACGTACTGGAAGACGCGCTCGGCGCTGCCTTCCCGGTACCGGTCTGGGAAGAGCGCACCTACAAGCTGCCCTGCCTGGACCGCGAAGGCCGGCGCTGGGAAGTGCCGGTCCGGCCCTTCGCGCGCGAGGTGGCGGCGCGCCGGATCGACTACGCGGCGCGCGAGGATTTGCGCGAATACTTCCGCCAGGAGTTCGAGCACGCCGGGCTGCGCGTGAACGGCAAGGTCGGCGATGCCCAGGCCTGGTTCATTCCGGCCCAGGGCTTCTTCGAGCACCTGCGGCGCCTCGCCGCCGACGACATCACGATCTATTCGACGCCGGAACAGCTGTCCGCCAGGCCGCTGTCGTAAGGCGGCGTCAAACCGCGCTGGCGGTCGGCGTGCGGGCCAGCGGGACCCTCCTCAGCCGGCGCTGATCCCGGCGCCGCCGCGCCGGCAAGCCGCGAAATCCTCGAAGGCGCCATAGGCTGCATGGACGCCGCGCGCGGCGCCGCACAGGTCCGGCCCCGTGCCGGCCCCGTCGCGGCGCGGCGCTTCCCCGCGCCAGCGCAGGTCCAGGCGCGCCGGATCGGCGAACAGCGCGCGTTGCGGATGGCGGCCCAGGTACAGTTGCCAGATCGGCGTGTCGAGATTCTCGCCCAGGCGCAACAGGCCGCCTTCGTCGCTGCGGATCGGGCCGTCGACCAGGTTGCCCTCGATGGTCGCCGTGCTTTGCGGGAAGCGCACCTGCACCCCGGCCGTGTCGAGGAGGGTGTTGTCGAGAATGCGGGTGCCGGCCGCGCTGTTCAGGTAGATGCCCACGTCCGAGCAGCCGGCGATCAGGTTGGCGCGCATGATGCCGGCGTCGTGCTCGGTGATGCATTGCCGGTCGCGGCAATACCGCTTGCCGGTGCCGCCGCCGCCGAAGGACAGGCCCACGCGCTTGCCTTTGGCGCCGGACAGGGCCTGCTCGCACAGCACCACATTGCGTTCAAAAACAGTGCGCTGGGCGCCGCCCTTGGCGTAGGCGCCATAGCTGATGCCATCCCCGCCTCGCTTGACGAAGTCGCGGATCAGGTTGGCGCGGATCAGCCAGTCGCTGGCGCCGACCAGGTCGATCGGCGTCACCGGCCGCGAAGTGCGGCGCGCGCCGCCGTTGGACAGGGTATTCGCCTCGATCAGGCCGTGGTCGGGGAAGGCGCCCTTCTGGCCGTTGATCTTGAAATGGGCGTTGAAGTCGCGCAGCGTGTTGTTGCGGGCGACGAAGTGATGCGCCCTGCCGACGACGTGGAAGGCATGCTGGCACTTGTCGTCGTAGCGGCAGGCGCCGCGGATATCGAGGTTCTCGAAGCGCCAGTAGGGCGCCAGCACCGTAAATCCTTCGATCGCGTCGAAGGCGACCGTCACCGTGCCCGGCTGCTGCGCGCGCACCACGATGGGCGCCTCTTCCAGGCCGGGCCGGCTGGCAAACAGCGTGCCTTTCACCGCATAGCTGCCGGGCAGGAAGGTGATCAGGTCGCCGGGCAAGGCGGTGGCGAAGGCGCGGCGCGCCTCCTCGACGCTGGCGACCAGGCGCTCGTTGCCGCCGGCGCTCAAGGCCGCGCTGGGCTGGGCGCCGATCGCCAGCGGCGGCAGCGCGTAGGCCTCGCCTTCCGCACGGTCGAGCCGCAGCAGGATCCCGGCCGCGAGGCGTCCCGCGCCCGTGATCAGGTCATTGTGCCCGCTCGTGCGGTGCAGGAGATAGGGAGCGAGGGCGCGCGGCGTGGCGCCCTGCGACTGCAGATACGCCAGGGCGCCGCCGACGGCGGCGCCTCCCAGCAGCGCCAGCAGGGCCAGCGCGCCGATGGCGCGCTTCACGTACCGGTCTTGATGTTGTGGCGGCTCATCAGGTCGTACATGGTCGGACGGCTGATGCCGAGGATCTCGGAGGCCTTGACGATGTTGCCGTCGACCCGCGCCAGGGCCTTGATGATGGCCTTGTACTCAGCCTCGTCGCGCACCTGGCGCAGGTTGATCGGCTCTTCTTCCAGGCCCTCGCCGGGCAGGCCGAGGTCGTCGGCAACAATCGTGTTCCCGTCGGCCATGATGACGGCGCGCTTGATGCAGTTTTCCATCTCGCGCACATTGCCTGGCCAGGCATAGCCTTCGATCGCGGCGATCGCGTCCGGCGCGAAGTGCAGCGTGCCGCGCGACTCCTGGGCGCAGAACTTGTTCTTGAAGTGATGCGCCAGCAGGGCGGCGTCGCCTTCCCGGTCGCGCAGCGGCGGGATCGTCACCACGATCTCGGACAGGCGGTAGTACAAGTCTTCGCGGAAGCGGCCGGTGGCGCACAGTTCCTTCAGTTTCTGGTGGGTCGCGCAGACGATGCGCACGTCGACCGGGATCTCCTCGTGCCCGCCGATGCGCTCGATCACGCGCTCCTGCAGGAAGCGCAGCAGCTTGGCCTGCAGCGGCATCGGCAAATCTCCCACCTCGTCGAGGAAGAAGGTGCCGCCATGGGCCAGTTCGACTTTACCCTTGGTCTGCTTGGCCGCGCCGGTGAAGGCGCCCTTCTCGTAGCCGAACAGCTCACTTTCCAGCAGGTTTTCCGGAATGGCCGCGCAGTTGATCGCCATGAAGCGTTGAGTGGAGCGAGGACTTAGCGCGTGCACGGCACGAGCTAAGACCTCTTTACCGGTGCCGGATTCGCCCAGCAGCATGACGGAGGCCGAGGTCGGCGCCACTTTCTCGACGCTGCGGCAGACCTTGAGCATGGAGGGCGCGCGCGAGATCACGCCCGACATCGGCGAATCGGCCTGCTCGCGCTGCATGCGGCGGTTTTCCTGCTGCAGGTTGTGCAGGAAGAAGGCGCGCTGGATCACCAGGTTCAGCACCTCGGGGTCGCAGGGCTTCTGGTGAAAATCGTAGGCGCCCAGGCCGATCGCCTTGACGGCGTTCGCATGGTCCTGGTTGCCGGTCAGGACGATCACGCGCGTGTCCGGGGCCAGGGCCAGGATCTGCTGCAGGGTCGCGAGGCCCTCGGTCGAGCCGTCCGGGTCGGGCGGCAGGCCCAGGTCCATGGTGACGACGGCCGGCTCGTGGCGGCGGATCTGCGCCAGCGCGGCTTCCCGGTCGCCGGCGACCACGACTTCATAGGCGTCCAGGCTCCACTTGAGCTGCTTTTGCAGGCCCGGGTCGTCTTCGATGATCAGGAGTTTCGGTTTGTTCTGTGTCACGGTGTTCCTCGCGTCAGGCTGCTCGTTCGACGAGCAGCGCATCCTGCCGGTACAGGGGCAGGATGACTTTGAAAGTGGTGCCGAACGAAGGCCTGCTGGAGACTTCCAGGCGCCCGCCCAGCTCGTTGATGTATTCGCGGCTCTCGAACACGCCGATGCCCATGCCCGCCGACTTGGTCGACTCGAAGGGCTTGAACAGGCGCTCGCGGATGAATTCCTCGCTCATGCCTTCGCCGGTGTCGGTGATCTCGATCTGCACCGCTTCGCCGGCGCGCGCCAGCACGATCCTGACGCTGCCGTCCTTGGGCGTGGCCTCGATCGCGTTCTGGATCAGGTGGCCCACCACGCGCTCGAGGCGCTCGCGGTCGGCCAGCACGCGCAGGCCGGCATCGACCACATCGAGCTGCGGGCGCGGCTCGAACGCGGCCTTCTGCGCCATCGCCTGGCGCACCACGGCGTCCACCGCCAGCGGCGCCGGCTTTTCCTGGATGTCGATGCGGCTGAGCTTTTGCAGCATCAGCTTCATCTTCTGCACCGACAGCGACACCGTTTCCAGCATATCGGCCTGGAACTCGGGGTTGTGCTTGTGCTTCTCGGCGTTGGCGTTCATCAGCGACAGCTGCGAGACCAGGTTCTTCAAATCGTGCACGACGAAGGTCGACATGCGGTTGAAGGATTCGAACTGGCGCGCCACCATCAGGGCGTTCGCCGCTTCCTGCTGGGCCAGGTAGCTGGCGGCCTGGCTGCCGGCGATGTCGAGCAGGTCGATCACTTCCCAGTTCAGCTTGATCGGGCTGCGCGCGGTCTGCAGCACCACGAAGCCGAACAGCCTGCTGCCCATCATCAGCGGCACCACCAGCCAGCCGCGCGGGTACTCGCGCAGCCACTGCGGCAGTTCCAGGCCGTCGTATTTTTCCGGCTCGGTGACGACCTCGCCCAGGTCGATCACCCATTGCGTGTTTTCCAGGAAGCGGCACAGCGGCGAATCGCCCGGCTCGACCACGTCGACCTGCGGCCCCTGCCAGTTGGCGGTCGGCTCGAAGGCGCCGGACTCGCGGCGCTGCCACAGCACGCCGCCCGGGCTCTCGACCAGGGCCGCCACCGCCTGGATGGCGCGCTCGCCCAGGTGATCGCCGCGTTCGGACAGGGTGCGCGTAAAACGCATCCATTCCTCGCGGTAGTCGTAGCCGTAGCTGTAGAAGTGCTTGCTGATGAAGACCTTCAGCCAGGCGCGGAAGGTGCCCGAGAACAGGATCCCGGCCAGCAGCAGCAGCGCACCGAACAGGAAGGTCACCTGCATCACCGTGCCCCAGTTGCCGCCGAAGTAGCGCAGGTAGTAGCCGGCCGAGCCCATCGCCAGCAGGTAGATGGCCGAGCCGAACAGCGCCGCCGAATGGAACATGGCGCGGCGCGACACGGCCAGCGGCGAGCTCCAGGACTTGGCGCGGGTCATCGACACCGCGATCAGGGGCACGGTCAGCGCATTGACGACGCCGCGCGCGGCCCAGATGTCGGGATCGACCTCGCGGAACAGCATCGCGTGGCTGTACAAATAAAAATCGTAGGCGAACATGCCGCCGATGGCCAGGCAGACGAACTTGATGGCCCAGCGCTCCTGCGCCGTCTTGTTGCGGTAGGCCTGCTCGACCAGCAGCATGCCGCCCACCGCCTGGGCCACGCGCGCCGTCACCGGCAGGACCGAGTCGAGCAGGTCCAGGTCCCAGTAGCCGGCAAAGGCGGCCACCAGCGCCAGCAGGTAGCAGATCGCGGCCACGAACAGCACCGGACGCAGGCCGAAAGGCAGGCGGCTGCCGGGCTTGTGATAGTCCCCCAGCAGCACCACCAGGAACAGCGACCAGGCCGCATTGCGCGCCACTTCCATGGCGTCGGAGAGGTCGGTCCACAGCATGCGGTCGAGCGCGGCCGAGGCCAGCGCGCCGGCCCAGAGCGCCGAGGCGACGCAGGCCAGGATCAGCACCGGCCCATAGGCGCGGCCGCGCCAGCCTGTCAGCAGGGGCACGCCCAGGGCCAGGAAGCCGAGGGCCGCGAGCCCATGGCTGTAGGCGGCGATACTGGTCAGGGGAACACTATCCATCGATCTTGGACCAGGCGCATGGGCCCGGAGAATGCCTTATCCCGGCCGCAGCCGGGATAAAGTGTTGCACATACAATCCGATACAGATGATTATCGGCCGCTGCGGAACAGCACCACCTTCAGCGTGTCGATCAGGATCAGGAAGTCGAGGAACAGGCTGTTGTTCTTCACGTAATACAGGTCGTACTGCAGCTTCTGCAGCGCGTCCTCGGCCGAGGAACCGTAGCCGTAGCGCACCTGGGCCCAGCCGGTGATGCCCGGCTTGATGCTGTGGCGGACATTGTAGTACGGGACCACCTCGATCAGCTGCTCCACGAAGTAGGGACGCTCGGGGCGCGGGCCGACGAAGGACATCTCGCCCTTGAACACGTTCAGGATCTGGGGCAGTTCGTCGATCCGGGTCTTGCGCATGAAGTTGCCGAAGCGGGTGACGCGCGGGTCGTTCTGCGCCGCCCACTGCGGCTTGCCAGCCTTCTCGGCGTCGGTGCGCATGCTGCGGAATTTATGGACAAAGAAGCTCTTGCCGTCCTTGCCGACGCGTTCCTGCGAATAGAAGATCGGGCCGCGGTCTTCCAGCCAGATGGCCAGCGCCGCCAGCAGCATCAGCGGGAAGGTGAACAGCAGGATCGCGGTGCTGCACACCAGGTCGAAGCTGCGCTTCATGAAGGTGCGGACGAAACTCTGGTCGAAGCCGCCGCCGAACACCAGCCAGCTCGGCTGGATCGAGTCGACCCGGATCTGGCAGGTCTCGCGTTCGAAGAAGGTGGCGGCGTCGGTGACCTTCACCCCCTGCAGTTTGCAATCGAGCAGTTCCTTGATCGGGAAGCCGCCGCGGCGGTTCTGCACCGACACCACGATTTCCTGCACGTTGTACTGGCGCGCCAGCTTGACCAGCGAGTCGCCGTCGCGCACCTTCAGCAGGCTGTTCTGAGGCACGCACAATTCCTCGCCGGTGGCGGGAATGAAGCCGGCGACGTCGTAGCGGTGGTAGCGCGCGGCGCGTTCGGCCAGGTCGGAACACTCCTTGGCCAGCGGACCGCCGCCGAGGAACATGATGCGCGACTGCAGGAAGCGCGCTTCCGAGGTCTTGAAGAAGACCATGCGCGCCAGGTAGATGCCGACCGCCGACAGCCCGAACACCAGCAGCAGGATGCTGCGGCCCAGGGACAGTTCCGGCGCGATGTAGAACACCAGCGTCAGGATCAGGAAGCCCATCACGAACGAAGGCAGGAGCTTCATCAGGAAGGGGTGGCGCAGCCCATCCTCGAAATCGAGCTGGTACATGCCCATCGCGCTCATGCTGAACACGATGGCCAGCGCAAACGCGATCGCGGAGGTGAAGAAATGGTCGAGAGGCGGGAAATTCACGCCATTGCCGACCTCCATGTAGCGCAAGGCCACGCCGGCATAGGCGGCGCCGAGCAGTACCAGCACCTCGACGACCAGCAGCACGGAAACGATCTTCGACACGTAGTGGTTAGAGATTCTAAACACGTCAGTCCTCCTGAATTCTTCTTACTTTTTCTTACTCGGATACCACATGCGAGCCCTGGCCCTGCAGGTCCTGGACATACCAGTCCATGGCCTGGCGCAGGCCTTCGCCGATCCGGTGCGTGGGCGCATAGCCCAGCAGCGTCGCGGCCTTCCCGATGTCCGCCTGCGAGTGGCGCACGTCGCCACGGCGGAAATCGACATACTGCGGCTGGTGCGCCTCCACATGCGGGAAACGTTCGCGCAGCAGATCGCGCATCATGCCGTACAGCTGGTTCAGGCTGGTGCGCTCGTTGAGCGCCACGTTGTAGACCTGGTTCACCGCTTCGGCCGGCGCCAGCGCCGCCAACAGGTTCGCCTGGACCACGTTGTCGATGTAGCAGAAATCGCGGCTGGTCTCGCCGTCGCCGTTGATGCGCAGCGGCGCATTGCGGATCAGCGCGGCCACCCACTGCGGGATCACGGCGGCATACGCGCCGTTCGGATCCTGGCGCGGGCCGAACACGTTGAAGTAGCGCAGGCCGATCGATTCCATGCCATAAGTACGGCCGAACACGTTCGCGTACAGCTCGTTGACGTACTTCGTCACCGCGTACGGCGAGAGCGGATTGCCGATCACCGCTTCCACCTTCGGCAGGTCCGGATGGTCGCCGTAGGTCGAGCTCGAGGCGGCGTAGACGAAGCGGGTTACCCCCGCATCGCGGGCGGCCACCAGCATGTTGAGGAAGCCGGTGACGTTGGTGGCGTTGGTCGTGATCGGATCGTCGATCGAGCGCGACACCGAGCCGAGCGCGGCCTGGTGCAGCACGAAGTCGACGCCCTCGCAGGCGCGCGCGCAGTCCGCTTCGTTGCGGATATCGCCTTCGATGAAATTAAATTTCATCCAAGCATCATTCGTGACAGATTCTTTCACCTGCTCGAGGTTACGGCGATGCCCGGTCGCGAAATTGTCGAGGCCAGTCACACGCTGGCCGAGCTTGAGCAACGCTTCGACCAGGTTCGAGCCAATGAAGCCGGCGGCGCCGGTGACCAGCCAGTGATGGCTGTGCTGGCCCAGATGCTGCCTTACGTCTTGAATCTTATTCACAGTTTCGGGACACTTTCTCGATTGCGCAATGCGAAAAACCAGTGGGTCCAGGGACAGCAAAGCCGCCGCAAGCGGCGGCCCCCCTCCGGACCGCTGACGCCTTTACAGACGCCAGACGCAGTAGCCGGCTTCTTTCAGCGCTTCCGGATCGAATTGCGATTTGACGTCGATGAAGCAGCCGCCGTCGTTGAGCTTGGACTGGAAGTCGGTCAGCGACATCGCCAGCACTTCCTTGTGCGGCACGGCGGCGATCAGGGCGTCCGCCTTCGGCAGGGCGTCCCAGCTCTTTTCCAGGGTAATGCCGTACTCGTGCTGGGCTTCGTCTGCCTCGGCCAGCGGATCCCAGACGTGCACGTCGACGCCGTAGCTTTCCAGTTCGTGGACGATGTCGGCGACCTTCGAGTTGCGCAGGTCCGGGCAGTTTTCCTTGAAGGTCAAACCGATGACGTTGACCTTCGCGCCCTTCACCTGGAAGCCCGACGAGATCATCGACTTCACGGTCTTTTCCGCGACGAACTTGGCCATGCCGTCGTTGATGCGGCGGCCCGCCAGGATCACCTGCGGGTGGTAGCCGACCATCTCGGCCTTGTGGGTCAGGTAGTAGGGGTCGACACCGATGCAGTGGCCGCCGACCAGGCCCGGACGGAAGGGCAGGAAGTTCCACTTGGTGCCGGCCGCTTTCAGTACTTCCAGCGTGTCGATGCCGATCTTGTCGAAAATGATCGCCAGTTCGTTCATCAGCGCGATGTTCAGGTCGCGCTGGGTGTTTTCGATGACCTTGGCCGCTTCTGCGACCTTGATGCTCGAGGCGCGGTGCACGCCGGCGGTGACCACCGACTCGTACAGCTGGGCGATGCTTTCCAGGGTCTCGGCGTCGTCGCCCGACACGACCTTCAGGATCGTGGTCAGGGTGTGTTCCTTGTCGCCCGGGTTGATGCGCTCCGGCGAGAAGCCGACGTGGAAGTCTTCCTTCCACTTCATGCCCGAGTGCTGTTCCAGCAGCGGGATGCAGACTTCCTCGGTGGCGCCCGGGTAGACGGTCGATTCGAAGACGACGATGGCGCCCTTCTTCATGTGCTTGCCGACCGTGGTGCTGGCGCCGGCCAGCGGGGTGAAGTCCGGGTTGTGGGCGATGTCGACCGGGGTCGGCACGGCGACCACGACGTAGTCGGCCTGGGCCAGCATGCTTGGGTCGGTCGTCACTTCCAGCTGGCGCGCGGCCTGCAACTGCTCGGTGGAGACTTCGCCGGTCGGATCAATGAATTTCTTGTAGTTTTCGATTTTGGCGGTCGACAAATCGAAACCGATCGTGCGCACCTTCTTGCCAAATTCCACTGCCAGCGGCAGCCCGACGTAACCCAGTCCTACTACCGCGACGACCTGATCTGCTTTCATTATCAGCTTCCGTTATCGAATAAAGTTTTGCTATTATGCTAATTTTTAATATAGCATGGAAACAGGAGGCGCCTCAACTTCGCTACTCCGTTTGTGAAACGCCAACAACAAGCTCAGAAATTTAATGTTGTATTTGCATCGGAGCGCTACCAATGCTGTCGGTTCCGTGCAAGCTTTGGATGACCCCGCCAACGAAGCGGCAGGCCTGCCTGCTTTTTGCCACGCGACGATGACAGGCGCATGACCCGTGCTGCACATCGCGCCGCCATGGGGCACTGGCAGCGGTCTCGCCGTCACGCGTCCTGCATGGCACCGTGCAATATTAGCATTTTCTGAAATACAAGTTCCGTTAGAAAATGAATCGTGCGCACCCCACACATTTGGATTCGCGCGACGCGGAAGATGTTGTCAATCGTTTACAATCTTGCGCGATCAATCCATGCATCGGTGGCAAATGCCGGTGTGCACGCAGGAGCAGCGCTTGAACGACCTCGAATTCGCCTACCTGAACAACGATTCCCCCGCCAACGACGAGCTCGACGCCTTCGTCCGCGCCCAGCCGGGCGGCAGCGCCTACCACCTGGCGGCCTGGCGCCGCGCCGTCGCCGACGCCTATGGCTACCCCGGCCAGGTGCTGGTGGCGCGCCGGGCTGGCCAGGTCGCGGGCTTGCTGCCGCTGTCCGCGGTCGCCAGGCCGCTGGGTAAACCACGCTGGATTTCGCTGCCCTTCTGCGACCTGGGCGGCCCGCTGGCCGTGTCGCTTGAAGTCGCCGAGGCGCTGGCGGCGCGTGCGCGTAAAGACGTCGGCGCCGCTGGGGCAACCGGACTGGAACTGCGCTGCTCGGCGCAGGAAACAGTGGAAGAGGCGACGCTCGAAGGCCGCAAGGTGCGCATGCTGCTCGGCCTGCCCGACAGCGCCGCAAGCCTGATGCAGAGTTACCCGCCCAAGCTGCGCAGCCAGGTGCGCAAGGCGGAAAAGAACGGCCTGACGTCGGAAGTGGTCACCAGCGCGGCGGCCGTGGCCGAATTTTATGAGGTCTACAGCCGCAACATGCGCCGCCTGGGCAGCCCGCCGCACAGCCGCGGCTGGTTCGAGGGGATCCACCGTCACTACAGCGCGGCGGGCGACATGTTCATCGTCATCGTGCGCCACGAGGGTAAACCAGTCGGCGCCGGCTGGGTGCTGCGCAGCGGCGACAAGGCCGTCATCCCCTGGGCCTCGACCCTGGCCGACTACAACCCGCTGGCCCCGAACATGCTGCTGTACTGGGCGATCCAGTCGTACTTGAGCGAACACGGCGTGCGCCAGTTCGACTTCGGCCGTTCCACCTACGGCGAAGGGACCTATAAATTCAAGAAACAGTGGGGCGCGGTGCCGGTCGCGCTCGACTGGAAGGAGTGGGATGCGCAAGGAGTCGCGCAAGGTGTAACAACTGCGGTCGCGCCCGCCACCTCGGGCGGGGCGAAATCGAGCCTGCGCCCGCTGGTCGAAAGCGCCTGGCAGAAGCTGCCGCTGGCGGTGACCAACAGCCTGGGGCCGCGGCTGCGGCGCTACATCACCTTGTAATCCCACCCGATACCGGCTGCCCTACCCCTCGGCAGGCAGCCCGGCCTCTCAAATAACTAGCCAATCCCCGGTAGTTATTCAATAATAGAAATATTGCTGAATTAGCATCGCCATCATTCGGCGCTGCCTGTCGTCGGGCAGCGCCGGCCGACTTGCCTGCTCGGCTCGTGCATCGGGGACGCGCCGTTTTTCCACTCCGCCATCACGCCCATGCTCATCGATGCAAGATTGCTGGACCAGGACGCCACGATCGTGGCCGATATCTGCATCGTCGGCACGGGCATGGGAGCGATGTCGGTGGCGCACACCCTGGTGCGCGCGGGCCGCGACGTGCTGTTCGTCGAAGCCGGCCCGGTCAAGGCCTCGCGCCGCGCCCGTCCGGCGGTGCATACCGAGAACGTCGGCCGGCCATTCGGCATTTCGGTCAGCCGCGGGCTCGAGGTCGGCGGCGGCACCGCATTCTGGCACGGTGTCTGCGCGCCCCTGGACAAGGAGGATTTTCTCGCGCGGCCCTGGATTCCGCACAGCGGCTGGCCGATCGGCCATGCCGAACTCGCGCCCTGGTATCCGCTGGCCCGCGAATTCCTCGGCAGCGAGGACCGTCCTGACGCGACGACGCAGCCCGACTGCCCGGTTTACCCTGCAACCGACGTGCTCGACGCCAAGCCCTACCGCTACCGGGTCTCGCCCTTCCGCGGCAAGGAGGTATTGCTGGAATGGTGCAAGCATGGGCGGGCCCGCTGCCTTTACCACGCCACGGCGCTGCAGCTGCTGCAGGCGCAGGGCAAGGCCAGGGCCCTGCTCGTCGGCAGTGCGGGCAAGCAGTTCAGGGTCATCGCCAGACGCTTCGTGATCGCAGCCGGGGCGCTGGAAACGCCGCGCTTGCTGCTGAACTCGCTCCATCAGGACAACGCGCCGCCAGCGTCCTGGTGGCTCGGCCGCAACCTCATCGACCATCCAGCCGGCTACCTGTCCCAGGTGCGCTTCAAGCAGCCGTTCGACGAGCAATCCGCCGGCGAGGACGCCAGCGCGACAGGGACACGAACCATGTCGGGCTTCATGCTCCGGGGCGACATGCAGCGCCAGCATCGCTTGCCCAACCATGCCGTCTTCATCCGGAAAGGGATCAGCAAGCTGCCGGTGCCCACCGCGGCCATGATGTCCTTCCTGGGCATGCGCGGGCCGCGCGACGTGGCCTTCACCCACTTGGCATCGCTGGTGCGCCATCCCTACATCATCTGGCGCATCGCGCACCAGAAGCTTCCCCTGCGCACGCGTTCGCGCTACGGCGACCTGTTCTTCATGACGGAACAACTGCCGAATCCCGATAGCCGGGTCAGGCTGTCCGCACAGGCGCGCGATGAATTCGGGTTTCCGATTGCCCGGGTGGACTGGCGCCTCAGCGAACAGGACACGGCGATGTTCGCCGACTACCACGCGCTGCTGATGGCCAGCCTGCGCAGGAACGAAGGCGTGCGTGGCCTGCGCGCCGATCCCCTGAGCCGTTGGGAGGAAACGGTCACCTCCGCCGCCCATCACCTCGGCACCGCGCGCATGGCGGCGACGTCCAGGGACGGCGTGGTCGACTGCAACTTGAAGGTCTTCGGCTTTGAGAATGTCTGGGTCGGCGACGGCTCGGTCTTCCCGACCGCCGGCAGCGTCAACCCGTCCCTGACGATCTGCGCGCTGGGACATCGCCTGGCAGCGCACCTGGTCCAGGCAGCATGACGAGAGCGGGGGAAAGGCGCGGTGTAAACGGTGTGCGTTTTCGGCCTGCTTGACGCAAGGCGGCAAATCCTGCGCCAGTATGGAGATATAAAGCGTCAGGTGGTGCGGCTGGCTGGGATCGAACCAGCGACCCTTGGCTTCGGAGGCCCCGGGTCTAGTAGTTTACGAATCTTAATAGGCTTTTATGAGCGTTGATTTATATAGGTTTTTTCGAAAAACACTCTTCTAGAGATTAACCAAATTATCGTAAAATTCATGAGTTCGGTAGCACACCGGTAGCACGCGTTCTCATGTCCACTCAAAAGCTAAATTTTTCAAGGTCGACCCTTTCTGCTCTCTTACCCCCACCCTCTGGGCGGGCTTACTATCGCGATGAGCGAACTCGTGGGTTGCTCCTAGATGTCCACGCCAACGGAACGAAGAGTTTCCAGATCTACAGGAAAGTCGACGGCAGACCAACTAGGATCACATTGGGGCGATTCAATCCTGACTTACCTGACTCACGTGAAATCCCGAACGGAGCCAATCCGCTTGAGCTAGTCGGCAACTCGCCGGATCTCAACGTCAGGATGGCCAGGAAGCTCGCAGACGCTGTCAATGCGTCGCTTGACGTCGGAATCAATCCTTCGCGTGATGCGCGCATGGCGCGTCTTGCACGTAGCAATGAGCTGACGTTACGGCAAGCGTTCGACCTCTACTTGAATCGCCACGGCTTTTCTAGACACTCAAGAGCCGCTGAAAATACTGCTTTTCATACTCGACCGGCGACATGTCATTGCTGAAGCTGTGCCGGCGCTTCGGATTGTAGAACATCTCGATATAGT
>JBFLZJ010000013.1:0-157139 GCA_040755875.1 Pseudomonadota bacterium
GCCTGCCAGCTTGACTGCCTCGCGCTTGAACTCTTCTGAAAACAACCGTCTTTCACGTGCCATGTAATACCTCCGATAGGGACATCATACCTATCGAAAGTGTCCGAACTGGTGGGGGAATGCCAGTCGTACACGGGACGGTAGCAAGCAGCCACGCACAGACGCAAGTATGCGAACAAGATGCGTTCCCAGCCACCGTTGCGGTGTTTTAACGATCAAAGGGTGTAGATGGGAATTATTCTTGTACCAATGTTTTTGGTGATGCTCCTGGTGTTTTCTTACCTGGGCATCAAGACAGGTACCCAAGCTGTCTTGCGGGCACAGGGGCGGTTAACGGCTACATTGATCCTCATGGCAATGAGTACTGCTCTCATCGCCGCTGCAATTGTTCTGCCTTTTACGGTCGTCGCATCGACGCGTGTACCGGCAGGTGGCTTCATTCTGCTCGCAACATTTGGCGTGGCAGGCGTCGCCGGCGTGGCTGGAACGTCTTTCAAGGAGCAGTACCGCAAGACCGGCAAGCCAATTCACGGCCTGTTCGCTGCTGCTATCTTTCTCGCCGCCGCCAGTTTTCCCGTAACCTGGCTGTGCCTGGCTGAACGAATGCAGGCATGGTTCATGGTTGGCTGGAGTTACTGATCGGCTTGGCGCCCACGTCGGGTTGAATACAGACGCTGTGCGCCCGTGACGCACAGGGGCCGCCGTCCTGTAAGCGCCCCGAACAATCGTGGACACTATCGGAAAGACCACGGGCGGCCAGGATGGAACGGTGTTTCGTTTACCGTGAATGAAATGCCTCGGCACGCGGCCCGACAGCCATCTCCATTTCTACGCCAGGCAATGGCCGCCACAGACACAGCTTCCACCGCTCGGGAACCTGGCCTCCTAGATCCCCTGCACGCTGAGCGCCCGCACCGCCCCGCGCAACTGCGCCTGCAGCGTCGCCCTCTGCGCCTCGTCCAGGTCCGGGAACATCTGGCGCTCGGTTTCCGCCACGTGGACGTCGCACTCGGCGAGCACCGCCTCGCCCGCCTCAGTCAGGCCGATCTGGATGATGCGCCCGTGCGTCGGATCCGGGGTGCGCGCGATCCAGCCCTTTCCCTCCATCTGCTTGACCATTTCGTTGGCCGACTGCGGCGAGATCATCGTCCGCGTGGCGAGCTGGGCGTTCGACAGCGAACCGTGGGCGCGGAACACCGACAGCGCCGTGTACTGCGGCACGCTCAGGCCGCAGGGCGCCAGGGCGTCGCGCAGGCGCTGCTTCAGCACATGGTCGAGACGTCCGACCAGGTAGGCCAGACCGGTAGGGCCAGGCGCCCTCAGGGGCGCCGATAATTTTTTTGCAGTGTTCATAAAAAGCTACTTGTAAAGCGAATCAGGTGCGTATAGTATAAGGCACATATCAGGCAGCCTGATAACAAATTTCTACTGAGGAGACATTGTATGTCCAAATACGAAGCGCGCTGGCAAACCGTCAAGGTGGACGTGGAGAACGGTATCGGCTGGATCACCCTGAACCGTCCGGAGAAGCGCAATGCGATGAGCCCGACGCTGAACCGCGAGATGATCGACGTGCTCGAAACCCTCGAGCTCGACGACGACGCCCAGGTCATCGTCCTGACCGGCGCCGGCGACGCCTGGACCGCGGGGATGGACCTGAAGGAATACTTCCGCGAGACCGACGGCAAGCCCGAGATCACCCAGGAGCGCATCCGCCGCGACTGCTCGCAGTGGCAGTGGAAACTGCTGCGCATGTACAGCAAGGCGACCATCGCCATGGTCAACGGCTGGTGCTTCGGCGGCGCCTTCTCGCCGCTGGTTGCCTGCGACCTGGCCATTGCCGCCGACGACGCCGTGTTCGGCCTGTCGGAAGTGAACTGGGGCATCCCGCCGGGCAACCTGGTGAGCAAGGCCGTGGCCGACACCATGGGCCACCGCAACGCCCTGCACTACATCATGACCGGCGACACCTTCACCGGCAAGGAAGCGGCCGCCATGGGCCTGATCAACAAGAGCGTGCCGAAGGAAGAACTGCGCAATGCCGTGATCGAACTGGCGAACAAGCTGCTGGAAAAGAACCCGGTGGTGCTGCGCTACGCCAAGATCGGCTTCAAGCGCTGCCGCGAACTGACCTGGGAGCAAGGCGAAGACTACCTCTACGCCAAGACCGACCAGTCGAACTACCGCGACCCGGAAAAGGGCCGCAAGGAAGGCCTGAAGCAGTTCCTGGACGATAAGACCATCAAGCCGGGCCTGCAGACCTACAAGCGGAACGCTTAACAAGCTAAAAAAATCCGCACAGAAATAACAGAACAATAATAATGGTGGCGGCCCACGTCCTGCGTGCGGCCGCCTTCTATCCAGCGCATTCTAATTAGACAAACCAGAGGAGACCTCTGATGTTCCAGACCGATCTGCTGATTGGCGGGGAGACCCGCGCAGCTTCGAATGGCGCCAGCTTCGAGCGCCGCAATCCCGCCACCGGCGAAGTCGCCACCCGCGCCGCCGCCGCCACCCTCGACGACGTCGACGCCGCCATCGCCGCGGCGCAGGCAGCCTTCCCCGCATGGTCGGCCATGCTGCCGGGCGCACGCCGCGCGCTGCTCCTGAAAGCCGCCGACAAGATGGAGGCCCTGCGCAGCCAGTTCGTCGAAGCGGCCGTCGAGGAAGCCGGCGGCGCGCCGGTGTGGTACCAGTTCAACGTGACCCTGGCCGCCAACATGCTGCGCGAAGCGGCGGCGATGACGACCCAGATCGCGGGCGAGGTGATTCCCTCGGACGTGCCGGGCTCGCTCGCCATGGGCGTGCGCCAGCCCTGCGGCGTCGTGGTCGGCATCGCGCCCTGGAACGCGCCGGTGATCCTGGGTACGCGCGCGGTCGCCATGCCTCTCGCCTGCGGCAATACCGTGATCCTGAAAGCCTCCGAGATGTGCCCGCAACTCCACCGCCTGATCGGCCAGGTGTTCGTGGATGCCGGCTTCCCGGCGGGCGTGGTGAACGTCATCACGAACGCCCCGGACGATGCGCCGACGGTCGTCGAGCGCCTGATCGCCCACCCGGCCGTGCGCCGCATTAACTTCACCGGCTCGACCAAGGTCGGCCGCATCATCGCCCAGACCGCCGCCAAGTACCTGAAGCCGGTGCTGCTCGAACTGGGCGGCAAGAACCCGGTCGTGGTGCTGGACGACGCCGACCTCGACGCCGCCGTCGAAGCGGCCGCCTTCTCGGCCTTCTTTAACCAGGGCCAGATCTGCATGTCGGCCGACCGCATCCTGGTCGACGCCAAGGTCGCCGATGAATTCACCCGCAAGCTCGCGGCCAAGACCGCGGGCTTGAAGGCTGCGCGCAGCGATGCGCCGCTGGCCGGTATGGTCGACCCGAGCGCAGCCGCGCGCGTCGACGCCATGCTGCGGGATGCCCGCGAGCGCGGCGCCACCGTGACGCAAGCGCAGGAAGGCGTCGACGGCAACATCATGCAGCCGGCCATCGTCGACAAGGTCACGCCCGAGATGCTGGTCTACCAGGAAGAGTCCTTCGGCCCCATCGTCTCGGTGCTCCGCTTCGACAGCGACGAGGAAGCGATCCGCCTGGCCAACGACAGCGAATACGGCCTGTCCTCGGCAGTCTTCAGCCGCGACATCGGCCGCGCGATGGCGGTGGCCCAACGCATCGAGTCGGGCATCTGCCACATCAACGGACCGACCGTGCACGACGAGGCGCAAATGCCCTTCGGCGGCGTGAAAGGCAGCGGCTACGGGCGCTTCGGCGGCAAGGCGGCGATCGCCGAATTCACCGACCTGCGCTGGATCACGGTCCAGACCACCCCGCGCCACTACCCGATCTGAGTGGAGGCCGCCATGACCCAATCGACGATTGAGGCAAGCGGCAGCGCGGATGGAACGGTGAAGCGTCGATACGTCGAGCTCGGGAATCCCGAGGTCGCGGCGTTCCAGGTGGGCGACACCTGGCATGTCGACGCCGTCACGCCGCTGGGCCCCGTCCCGCGCCGCTTCACCGACCGGCTGGTCGAAGGCGCGCAGAAACACCCCGAGCGCACCCTGGTCGCGCAGCGCGGGCTGGATGGCGAGTGGATCCGCCTGTCCTACGCCGACGTGCTGCAGCGCGTGCGCCGCATCGGCCAGGCCCTGCTGGACCGTGGCCTGTCCGAGGAACGCCCGCTGGTCATCCTGTCCGGGAACGACCTCGAACACTTCCAGCTCGCGCTCGGCGCGATGTACGCCGGCGTACCCTATTCGCCGCTGTCGCCCGCCTATTCGCTGGTCGCGACCGATCCGGCCAAGCTGCGCGACCTGATCGAGCAGCTCACGCCCGGCGCCATCTACGCGTCGGATGGCAACGCTTATGGGCGCGCCATCGACGCCGTGCTGCCGGACGGCGTGGAGCTGATCCTGGCCGGGGGCGAAGTCGCGGGCCGCGGCGCGACCAGCTTCGCCTCGCTGCTCGAGACGGAACCTGCCGCCATCGACGTGCGCAATGCCCAGGTCGGACCGGCGACCATCGCCAAGTTCCTGTTCACCTCGGGCTCGACCAAGAAGCCGAAGGCGGTGATCACCACCCACGGCATGCTCTGCAGTAACCAGCAGATGCTGCTCCAGACCTTCCCCTTCCTCGGCCTGGCCCCGCCGGTGCTGCTCGACTGGCTGCCCTGGAACCATACCTTCGGCGGCAGCCACAACGTCGGCATCGTGCTCTACAACGGCGGCACCCTGTACATCGACGATGGCCGCGCCACGCGCCAGGACTTCGGGCGCACGCTGCGCAACCTGCGCGAGATCGCGCCCACGGTCTACTTCAACATCCCGGCCGGCTTCGAGATGCTGGCCGAGGCGCTTGAAACCGACGAGGTCCTGGCCGCCAACTTCTTCTCGCAGGTGAAGCTCTTCTTCTGCGCCGGCGCCGGCCTCTCGCAGGCCTGCTGGGACCACCTCGACGCGGTGGCCCTGAAGCGCTGCGGCGAGACCATCCGCATCATGACCGGCCTGGGCATGACCGAGACCTCGCCGTCCTGCACCTTCGGCACCGGCCCCATCGTGAAGGCGGGCTATGTCGGCGTGCCGGCGCCGGGCTGCAAGGTCAAGCTGGTCCCGGTCGGCGACAAGCTCGAAGCGCGCTTCCACGGCCCGCACGTCACGCCGGGCTACTGGCGCGCGCCCCACCTGACGGCCGAGGCCTTCGACGAGGACGGCTACTACTGCACGGGCGACGCGCTGCGTTTCTTCGACCCGGCGCAGCCGACGCTGGGTTTCATGTTCGACGGCCGCATCGCCGAAGACTTCAAGCTCAGCTCGGGCACCTTTGTCAGCGTCGGGCCGCTGCGCGCGCGCGTGATCAGCCAGGGCGCGCCCTATGTGCAGGATGCGGTGGTGACGGGCCTGAACCGCGCCACCATCGGGTTGCTGGTGTTCCCGCGCATGGACCACTGCACCGAGCTCTCGGGCCTGCCCGCCGGCACCCCTGCCGCCGAGGTGCTGGCCAGCGAAGCGGTGCGCAGCCACTTCAAGCGCCTGCTCGACACGCTGAACGTCGACGCCAGCGGTTCCTCGAAGCGGATCGAAAGGATGCTGCTGCTGTCCGAGCCGCCCTCGATCGACCACCGCGAGCAGACCGACAAGGGCTCGATCAACCAGGCCGCGGTATTGAACCGGCGCGCGGCCCTGGTCGATGCGATGTACGACGGAACGGAAGCACAGACGATTGTCAGCAACTGAAAGCGACCGGAAGCACCTGAGAGCAACTGAGAGCAGCAAGCGGCACCACCTACAAAAACGAGGAGACGACATGAAACTGAAGACCCTGGCCTGCATCGGCCTTGCATTCCTGCCCTTCGCCAGCGGCGGCGCCTATGCCCAGAACGGCGACACCATCAAGATCGGCGTCATCGCCGCCCTGACCGGACCGTTCGTCAACATCGGCAAGCCTTTCGAGGACGGCATCAAGACCTACATGAAGCAGCACGGCGACACGGTGGCCGGCAAGAAGATCCAGGTCATCTACCGCGACGACGGCGGCAGCAACGTCGAGCTGTCCAAGCGCGCGGCCCAGGAGCTGATCGGACGCGAGAAGGTCAGCTTCCTGATCGGCTTTTCCCTGACCCCGAGCGCGCTGGCGGTGGCCCCGGTGGCGACCCAGGGCAAGACGCCGATGATCGTCATGAACGCGGTCACCACCGGCATCACGGCCAAGTCGCCCTACATGCTGCGCACCTCGATGACGATGCAGCAGATGACCGAGCCCTTCGGCACCTGGACCGCGCAGAACAAGATCAGCAATGTCTACTCGCTGGTGACCGACTACAGCACCGGCCACGACGCCGAGGCCAAGTTCGCCAAGGGCCTGCAGGAGGCCGGCGGCAAGATCGTCGGTTCCTCGCGCGTGCCGCTGGCCAATCCCGACTATTCGCCTTTCGTCCAGCGCGTGAAGGACCAGAAGCCGGACGCCCTGTTCTTCTTCGCGCCCGGCGCCGAAGACGGCGCGGGCCTGCTGAAAGCCTTCAGCGACAAGGGCCTGGACAAGGCCGGCATCAAGTTCCTGGGCGTGGGCGACATGACCAGCGACCACCCGACGCTCGAAGCCCTGGGCGAGCGCGCCCTCGGTGCGGTCACGGTGCTGAACTATTCCACCGCCCTGGACAACGAGGCGAACAAGAGCTTCCTCAAGGCCTATGCCGACGCCAACCCGGGCCGTCCGGCGCCGACGTTTGTCACCGTCGCCGCCTACGACACCATGGGCATGATCTACGAGACCGTGCGCAAGCTGAACGGCAAGGTCACCGGCGACGCCGCCGTGAAGACCCTGTCGGGCATGAAGTGGAACAGCCCGCGCGGCCCGATCAGCATCGATCCGAAGACCCGCGACATCGTCCAGAACATGTACATCCGCGAGGTCAAGAAGGTCAACGGCAAGCTGGTCAACGCCCCGATCGGCGTCCTCAAGGACGTGATGCCGAACTGAAGTTTCCCGGACAAGCCTTCCTTTCCCTGTAGTGCAGGTCCTGCCGCAGCCCGCTTCCCGGGCTGCGCCGGACCGGTTCGTCCCGACGTTACGCGCATCAGGCGCGCCCTTCAAACGGTTCGCAACAGGAGAACACACCCATGCACCTCGAGCATTCCAGAACACTCGGCGCCGTCGCCGTCATCGCCCTGCTTGGCCTCGCGGGCTGCAGCGACAACGACAACGACCACGCCGAACCGGCGCCGCAACAGCCGCCCCCGGTCGCCCAACTGCCCCAGCTGTCGCCCGCGGTCGGCGCGACGCTTGGCGACTGCACCGGACTGGCCAGCCGCGTCAACATTCCCGACACCACCATCACCGCCGCCAACCAGGTCGCGGCCGGCGTCCTGACCGTGGCCGGCAAGCCGGTCGCCGCCCACTGCCAGGTGCTGGGCCAGATGTTCCGCCGGGTCAGCCCCGTGGACGGCAAGAGCTATGCCATCGGCTTCGAGATGCGCCTGCCGACCAACTGGAACGGACGCTTCTTCTACCAGGCCAACGGCGGCGTCGACGGCAGCGTCGTCACGGCAGCGGGTCCCGTGGGCGGCGGCGGCCCGCTGGACAACGCGCTCAACCAGGGCTTCGCCGTGATCAGTTCGGACGCCGGCCACGGCGCGCCGACGCCCTTCTTCGGCATCGACCCGCAGGCGCGCCTGGACTATGGCTACCAGGCCGTCGGCAAGCTCACCCCGATGGCGAAAAGCCTGATCCAGGTCGCCTACGGCAAGGCGCCCGACCGCTCCTACATCGGCGGCTGCTCGAACGGCGGACGCCACACCATGGTGGCGGCGGCGCGCTACGCCGAGCAGTACGACGGCTACCTGGTCGGCAATCCGGGCTACCGCCTGCCGCTGGCGGCCCTGGCCAATATCGCCGGCGCCAAGACCTATGCCTCGCTCGCCTCGACCCCGGGCGACCTGGCGACCGGCTTCACCCAGGCCGAACGCACGCTGGTCTCAAACGCGGTGCTGGGCAAGTGCGACGCGCTCGACGGCGCCACCGACGGCCTGGTCCAGGATACCGGCGCCTGCCAGGCAGCCTTCAGCCTGGAGCGCGACGTGCCGACCTGCAGCGGCGAACGCAACGGCGCCTGCCTCTCGAGCGCACAGAAAAGCGGCATCGCCGCCCTGTTCACGGGGGCCAGGACCGAGTCCGGCAAGACCATCTACACCAGCTTCCCCTACGACGCCGGCTTCGCCACGAATGGCTGGGCGAGCTGGAAGTTCGGCGCGCCGATCGACCGCGACTCCGGCGCCGTCGCCTTCATCTGGGCGGTGCCGCCGGAAGACCCGGCGAGCTTCAACGGCCGCGACTTCGTCCTGAACGCCAACCTGGACAGCCTGCTCGGACGCATCAACGCGACGAACGCCACCTATACCGAGAGCGGAACTGCCTTCATGACGCCGCCGAACGGCGCCAACCTGTCCACGCTCAGGAACCGCGGCGCCAAGATGCTGGTCTACCACGGCACCAGCGACCCGATCTTCTCGAGCGACGACACCACGACCTGGTACGAGGCGCTGCGCTCGACCAGCGGCGGCGACGCCTCGAACTTCGCGCGCTATTTCCGCGTGCCCGGCATGAACCACTGCTCGGGCGGACCGGCGACGGACCAGTTCGACATGCTCACGCCGCTGGTGAACTGGGTCGAGAAGGGCCAGGCGCCCGACAGCGTGCTGGCCAGCGCCCGCGGCGCGGGCAATGCCGGCGGCGCGAATGCGGACCTGCCGGCGGCCTGGTCGGCGACCCGTACCCGGCCGCTGTGCCCGTATCCGAAGGTGGCGCGCTACAAGGGCAGCGGCAATATCGAGGAGGCGGCGAGCTTCAGTTGTCAGTGAGCGCATGCGGCGGTAGAGGCGCCAGGTTGTTCAGAAGGTTGGACTCACGAGTCGCACGCGGTCTCGCCGGCGATCATCCGGCGCGTCCATCAATGAACGGGCTTTCGATGACACCGTGGACGGCGGGCGATGAGACAGCGTGGGCTCGAGAGCCCACCCTACAAGGACGACAGAGAACACGGCCACCCGCCGCCGAAAATGCTTTGGATTGACGTAGGGTGGGCTCTTGAGCCCACGCGGACTCACATTATGCGAGTCGCCGTCATTCCTGTTTCGGGCACGAAAGAAGGCGCAGGTTTGTCCGCGGCGAGACCGCGTGGAGTCATTGAAGCCAGTGGCATCAATGACGAGTCCACCCTGCGAAAGACAACACCCGGTCAGCGCCGCCAGAACTCGGCCGCCTGCGTCGCCGGCATCGGCCGGCTGAACAGGAAGCCCTGGAACAGGTCGCAGTTCGCGGCCGCCAGCGCGGCGTGCTGCTCGCGCGTCTCGACGCCCTCGGCCACCACGTGCATGTCGAGCTTGTGGGCCAGCGCCATGATGCCAGCGCACAGGTCGGCGTCCTTGGGGTCGTCGGCGATGTTCCGCACGAAGGAACGGTCCAGCTTGAGGTAGTTCACGGGCAGCTGGCGCAGGTAGGCCATCGACGAGAAGCCGGTGCCGAAGTCGTCGATCGACAGCGCGACGCCGCCTCGCCTGAGCCGGGTCAGGATGTCGATGGCGAGCTCGGGGTCGGACATCATCATCGACTCGGTCAGCTCCATTTCCAGGCTGCCGGGCGCCAGCGCATGCCGGCGGATGGTCTCGAACACGTAGTCCGGCAGCTCGGCGCTGGTGAGCTGGCTGGTCGAGAGGTTGACCGCCACCGGCACTTCCCCCATCCCCTCTGTACGCCAGCGGGCGACCTGGCGGCAGGCTTCGTCGATCACCCAGCGTCCCAAGCCCAGCAGCAGGCCGAGCTGCTCGGCCAGGGGAATGAAGCGGTCCGGCGCCACCAAGCCCACGCCCGGACGGTTCCAGCGGATCAGGGCTTCGAAACCGGCCACCGTCCCGTCGCGCCGCATCTTCGGCTGGTAGTGCAGCACGAACTCGCCCTCGCCCATCGCCGCGCGCAGGTCGCGCTCGAGCGCCACCCGCTCGGCCACGGTGGAGCCGAGCGACCTCGAGTAGAAGCGGTACTGGTCGCGTCCATTGTCCTTGGCCGAATACATCGCCGCCTCGGCCCGGCCGAGCAGTTCGTTGGCGCTGCTCCCATCCACGCCGGACAGGCTGATGCCGGCGCTGAAGGTCAGGTGCAGGGGCTGCTGCAACACGGGATAAGGCTGGGACAGGAAGGCGCGGATCTGCTCGACCGCGCTGGCCAGGTCCTCGATCGTCCCGTCCTGGGCCAGTGTGAACGCGAATTCGTCGCCCGACAGGCGCGCCAGGTTGCCGATGCCGACCTTGCACTGCTGCAGGCGCGTGGCGACCATCTGGATGAGCTGGTCCCCGACCGGCTGGCCGAAATTGTTGTTGATGTACTTGAACTGGTCGAGATCGAAGATGACGACCGCCAGCCTGGCACCAGGCGCCAGCAGGTGCTCGTCGAGGGCGCTTTCGAACTTGAGGCGGTTGGCCAACCCGGTCAGCGAATCGGTCACGCGCTCCTGTTCGAGCCGTCTGCGCAGGCCGCGCAGCTCGGTGATCTCGGTCGACAGGCCGAGCACGCACACGGGTTGGCCCGGCAGGTCGAGCAGGATCTTGCGCGTCCAGAAGACGTGCTTGTTACCCTGGGCGTCGGTTACGAGCTCCTCGGCCGCTTGCGGCTGGCCGGCCAGCACGGCGCGGTCGTTCTCCTGCAGCGGCCCGACGATCTCGGGCGGCAGGAAGTCGCTGTCGGTGCGGCCGAGCAGTTCGTCGAGCTCCACCCCCATAATCTCGAGCACGCGCCGGTTGGCATACAGGTAGCGGCCTTCGCGGTCCTTCATGAAGATGGAACTGTCGACGTTGGAGAGAATCGTGTCGAACAGGAGGTTCCGCTTGATGAGTTCGTCGACCGTGCGGCGCTCCTCGGTAATGTCGGTCGAGATGCCGCACAGCCCGATGACGCGGCGCTCGGCGTCGAACAGCGGCAGCTTGACCGTGCGGAACACGCGTCGCCCCCGGTCGGGCAGGTAGAGCACCTCGTCGCGCTCGAGCTTGGCGCCGGTGGCGAACACCTCGCGGTCGGTGACGACGATGGTGTCGCAGCGCGTCAGGTCGACGAAGTCACCGTCGCCGCGGCCGGCGATCTCGGACGGCTCGGCATTGAAGACCAGCCCGAGCGCGCGATTGGCAAACAGGTAGCGCCCGTCAACATTTTTGACGTAGAAGCAGGCATCCAGATTGTCGACCAGCGTCCACAGGCTCTGCAGCGGCCCGGGAGCGGCCGGCCCGGCCTCTGGCGACGGGTCCATGCGGGCCTCCGGTGGCAAACAGGGGCGCGGCACGCCCCGACAGGCGCGCGCGGACTTGCCCGTGCCCGGGAACAGTGTAATGCTGCCGGCCGCCTGGCGGGCGCACGAAGACGCGGCGTGTGGCGAAAACAGCAGCGGACAGTGTTCGACCACCCGCCGTGAACGGGGTTCAGTTCCCCCCTGGCGATCGCCCCGGGCGCCCCAGGCTCAGCCGGACTTACTTGGTGACGGCCAGGACCGTGCGGCGTCCGCCCTTGAAGGTGTAGAGGGTGATGGTGCCGTCCCGGATATCGCCGCGCGCGTCGAAGGCGATCGGTCCGGTGACGCCGCGGGTCTCGATCTTCGCCAGCACCGGCAGGTATTTTGCCGGCGCGGACGAGCCGGCCTTGACCATGGCCTCGGCCATCGTCATCACGGCGTCATAGGCGTAGGGCGCGTTGATCTGGACATCGATGCCGAAGCGCTTCTTGTAGTCGGCGCGGAACTTGTCCATCGCCGCCTTGCCGGCCGCGTCCACGCCGCCGGCCTCGGCGCAGAAGACCTGGCCGTCCGCCATGGCGCCGCCCGACAGTTTGTGGATCTCGTCCGAGCAGATGCCGTCGCCGCCCATCATCTTGACATTCATCCCGAGCTGCTTCATCTGGCGCAGCATGGGGCCGGCCACCGCGCTCATGCCGCCGAAGAAGACCAGGTCGGGCTTCTGGGCGCGGATCTTGGTGAGGATGGCGTTGAAGTCGCTCGCCTTGTCGTGCGTGAATTCGCGCGCGACGATGGCGGCGCCCTGCTGGCGCAGGCCCTTGGAAAATTCCATGACCAGGCCCTGGCCGTAGGCGGTGCGGTCGTCGATCACGGCGACGCGGCGCGCGCCCATGTCCTTGACCGCGTAGCGGCCCAGCGCCTGGCCCAGCTGGACGTCGTTGGCGACCACGCGGAAGGCGGTGTCGAAGCCCTGCTGGGTGTATTTCGGGCTGGTGCTCGAGGGCGAGATCTGCGGGATGCCGGCCTGGTTGTAGATCTTCGAGGCCGGAATCGTGGTGCCCGAGGTCTCGTGGCCGACCACGCCGTTGACACGCTGGTCGACCAGCTTCTGGGCGACGCTGGTGGCCTGCTTCGGGTCGCCGCCGTCGTCCTCGGCCAGCAATTCGAAGCGCACCTTCTTGCCGGCGATCGCCACGCCGCGCGCGTTCAGCGCCTCGACCGCCATGCGCGCACCGTTTTCGGTGTCCTTGCCGAAATAGGCAACCGGACCGGTAACGGCGGCCGAATGGCCGATCTTCACGACTTCCTGGGCCGATGCCAGGCCTGCTGCGGCCAGGGTGGCGGCGACGATGGCGTGCTTCTTCATTGCTTCCTCATTCCATGTTGATAGTGCGGCGCGTCAAGCGCGCGAAAGGAGCAACTATAGCAAGGATGAGCCTTCCGGGTGCGGCGTCCTCAGCCGAGCGCGCGGCGCATGTAGACGGCGACCGGGGGATAGCTGGCCAGCGCCAGCCGCGCCGGGTCGTCGGCGCAGACGGTCTCGCGAAAGCCCAGCCCTTCCCAGAAGCGCTGCGAATCCTGCACCGACACCAGGGCGCAGCAAGCCAGCCCCAGTTCGCGCGCCAGCGCCTGCAGCCGCTCGACGAGGCGCCGCGCCAGGCCCTGGCCGGCGGCGGCCGGGAAGACCGACAGGTCGTGGATGTAGAGCGTATCGCCGTCCTCGCGCACCTCGAAATGCGCATCCAGCGGCGTGACCTTGCCCTGGCTGCTGCGGTAGGCGAACACGTAGGCGAGGACCTGCCCCGCGCGCTCGGCGACGAAGGAGCTGCGGCCGGCGGCCCGGATGCGCGACAACACCACCTCGGCCGCTTCCTGCATGACGGGCGGGTAGCAGGCTGCCTGGACGGCGAGTACGGCCTCGAGGTCGTCTTCGCGGATGGGTCGGAGAAGGAGGGAATCGTGCCGGGACATGCTGGTGCTCGAGAACAAAGGCCACATGCTAATGCCAAGCGCCGGGTTTGCCCAGCCATGAGGCCGCGTCATGGCGCTTTGTTGTCGAACAGCATTTTGTTTCCGCACGGTTTGACGCGTCCCGATTGCGATCGCATTGCTTGCGGCATACTGGGGCTTCTTCCCCAACGCATCGGTCGGACCCCGGCGCCAGCCGCGGGTGTCCGGGAAAGGCGAGCATGACAACGCAGGAGCCCCAGCGCGGCGCCCAGGCGGGCCAGGTCGCGGAACTGCCCTTCCGCACCCTGCTGTACCGCTTCATCTTTTTCGACTGGCTGTTCGCCGACGTCGGGCGGGCGCGCGACGCCATCGAGCGCCACGCCGCCTTCCAGCACAACCGGCGCATGAGCAAGTACCTGCCGGTCTACCTGCGCCGCTGGTCCTTCCTGACCGCCTTCGACTTCGCGCTCGGCTTCGTGCTCGAGCGCGCGCTGCAGGCCACCCTGCTGTCGGCCTGGTTCTTCACCTGGTCGTGCATCACGGCGACCGGGATGGTCGTGATTACCGTGGCCTGGCTGTTCCTGAGCCAGCCGCCGCAGTCCTGAACATACCGGCCGGGCCTGGCAATGAACACGCTTCCGCTGGGCCTTTATTTCGTACGTACGCAACAGTTCAACAAAACCGAGGCTTGACACCGAACTATATTCGGCCTACAGTCAAGTCAATGTCTATCCAACTGCATCTGTCGACTCTCCTTCCTGCCGCTGGCGCGCTATCGCTAGCGTCGCTACTACTACGCGCGTAATCATCGCCGCCGCGTCCGGCCCAGCGCCGGATTCACTAAGTAGTCAGAGGAAAGTTGTACGATGCAAGTCTTCACCCAGTCCACGATTTCGTTCCCCAGCAAGGCAGCCCCGCTGCCGCCGGCTGCGCTGCGCCTCATGCCAGGCGCGCTAACACTACCGATCGGTTGCCGGGCCTAGCGTTCCGTGGCCCGTCCGGCAGCCCTCGCCACTCCCGCGCCTTCCAGGCAGTACAGCGCAGTCGTCCCATTTCTCGTTTTCAAGCAGGAGCATCGATCATGTTGACCAACCCAGCCGCCAAATACCGTCCCTTCCCCGCCATTGCCCTGGAGAACCGCCAGTGGCCGGGCAAGACCATCACCCGCCCGCCGATCTGGATGAGCACCGACCTGCGCGACGGTAACCAGGCGCTGATCGAGCCGATGAGCCCGGAGAAGAAGCTGCGCTTCTTCCAGATGCTGGTGAAAATCGGCCTGAAGGAGATCGAAGTGGGCTTCCCCTCGGCCTCGCAGACCGACTTCGATTTCGTGCGCATGCTGGTGGAAGACAAGCACATTCCCGACGACGTCAGCATCATCGTCCTGACCCAGGCGCGTGACGAGCTGATCCGCCGCACCGTGGAGTCGGCGGTCGGCGCCAAGCGCGCCATCGTCCACGTCTACAACTCGGTGGCGCCTGTGTTCCGCCGCGTGGTGTTCGGCATGGAACGCGAGGAAATCGTGCAGATCGCCGTGAACGGCACCCGCCTGATCAAGGAGCTGGTGGCGGCCCATCCGCAGACCCAGTGGGGCCTGGAGTACTCGCCGGAATCCTTCTCGACCACCGAACTCGATTTCTCGAAGCAGATCGTGGACGCCGTCAGCGCCGTATGGCAGCCGACGCCGGCGAACCCGATGATCGTCAACCTGCCTTCGACCGTGGAAGCGGCGACGCCGAACGTCTACGCCGACCAGATCGAATGGATGTGCCGCAACCTGGAGCGCCGCGATGCGCTCGTCATCAGCGTGCACCCGCACAACGACCGCGGCACCGCCGTCGCGGCCGCCGAGCTGGCGGTGATGGCGGGCGCCGACCGCGTCGAGGGCTGCCTCTTCGGCAACGGCGAGCGCACCGGCAACGTCGACCTGGTGACCCTGGCCATGAACCTCTATACCCAGGGCGTGCACCCGGGCCTGGACTTTTCCGACATCGACGCCGTGCGCCAGCTGGTCGAGGAATGCAACCAGCTCCCGGTCCACCCGCGCCATCCGTATGCGGGCGACCTGGTGTTCACTGCCTTCTCGGGCTCGCACCAGGACGCGATCAAGAAGGGCTTCGCCCAGCAGAAGGCCGACGCCATCTGGGAAGTGCCCTACCTGCCGATCGACCCGCAGGACCTGGGGCGCAGCTATGACGCCGTGATCCGCGTGAACAGCCAGTCCGGCAAGGGCGGCATGGCCTATCTCCTGGAGCAGGAATACGGCCTGCAACTGCCGCGCCGCCTGCAGATCGAGTTCTCGCGCGTGGTGCAGCAGCTGGCCGACAGCAGCGGCCGCGAAATCGCGGCAAGCGACATCCACACCCTGTTCCAGCGCGAGTACCTGGAGAACGAAGCGCCCTACCGCTACATCTCGCACCGCATGAGCGAGGACAGCACGGGCGAGCAGCCGGTGCAGGTCGAGGTGACCGCGATGCACGAGCGCGTGCAGGCGGTGCGCCGCGGCGCCGGCAACGGTCCGATCGACGCCTTCGTGAACGCGCTCGGCCTGGACATCCGCCTGATGGACTACCACGAGCACGCGATCGGCTCGGGCGCGAATGCGCGTGCGGCCTGCTACGTCGAGCTGCGCGTCGGGAATGGCCCGACCCTGTTCGGCGCCGGCATCGACAGCAACATCGTGACCGCCTCCTTCCGCGCCGTGCTGTCGGCGGTGAACCGCCACCTGGCGGCCCAGGGCAAGGCGGCTCCCGCGGCCATCGCGGCGTAACAGGGGCGCGTACGCTCCCTGGCCCGTGGTCATCGTAACGTCGATGACCACGGGCGGCGGTGTACCGATATAATCGGACTCGGCCGTGCATCTGGCGCGGCGCGTCCATTGATCGGAAAGCCCATGAAGAAAGCTTCGAACCTTCCCCAGCCCCTGCTCCTGTCCCTGCTCTTGCTTGCATCCGGCGCCGCCACGGCCGCCGACGATGCCGCCGTCCTGAAATGCCGCGCGCTGCCCGACGGCGCCCAGCGCCTCGCCTGCTACGACGCGATGCCGGTCGGCGCCGCTCCGCTTGCCGCTTCCCCTGCCGCCGCACCGGCCGCCGCCAGCGCATCGGCCGCGGCCCCCGCCGCCGCGCCGGCGCGCACGGCCGAGCAGAACTTCGGGATGGAGAAGGCCGCCAAGAAACAGAACGAGCCGGAATATATCGAGAGCAGCATCGTGGGCGACTTCAACGGCTGGGAGGGCAATACCAGGATCACCCTGGCCAACGGCCAGGTCTGGCGCATCGTCGACGGCAGCACCGCCGTGCTGCCTCAGCTCCATAACCCGAAAGTGCGCATCAAGCGCGGCATCTTCGGTGTGCTCTACTTCCAGGTCGTCGGCCAGAACAACATGGCCCGCGTGCGCCGGGAACAATAAGACGGGGCGCGCCTCTGCGCGCCCCGTCCGCGTCGAACCAGCCGTGTTGACAGCGAGACTGCCATGAAGAAGAGCGAAGCGAGGCGCCAGGCCATCCTGGATGCGGCAACGGGGGTATTCCACGAAGCCGGCTTCGACCGCGCCTCGATGTCGGACATCTGCGCCCGCGTCGGCTATTCGAAGGCCACGGTGTACGGCTACTTCAAGTCGAAGGAAGAGCTGCTGGTCGCCATCGCCCTCGATGCGGCCGAGGCCGAGTTCGAGGTGGCCCGCGCGGCCCTGGAGGAATCCGGCGCCGACCTCGGCGCGGCGCTCGCCCAGTTCGGGCGCCGCTTCCTCGGCTTTACCTGTTCGCCCGAGGCGTTGGCCATGCGCCGCCTGATCCTGGCGGAAGCGGGCCGCGCCGGACTCGGCAACCAGTGCTACGATCTCGGCCCGGCCCGGGTCACCGCGCTCCTGGCGGCCCTGCTGCACGACGCCATGGAGGCCGGCCAGCTGCGCATGGCCGGCAGCGAACTCGCGGCGCGCCACCTGAAGGCCTTGCTCGAGGCCGAATGGGGCGAGCGCCTGCTGTACCGGACGCCGGATGCGCCCTCGCCCGACCAGATCGCGGGCGCGGCCGAGCGCGCCGCGGCGGCCTTCATGGCCGCCTACCGCCCTGCCGAGGCCCCGCGCCCCGCTTGAAACATCCCTGAACCATGAAGAAACTGTGCTTGACCATCCTGCTCGGCCTGCCCCTCGCCGCCGGCGCCGCCGACCTGAACAATGGACAGCGCCTGTTCGCGTCGCGCTGCTCGTCCTGCCACAGCGTCGGCCCGTCGGCGCGCTCCGGCTTCGGCCCCCAGCTCAACGCCCTGTTCGGCCGCCGCGCCGGCAGCCTGCCGGGTTACGCCTATTCGACGCCGATGAAGCGTTCCAACATCGTCTGGTCCGACAAGAGCCTCGCGATCTTCCTCGACGATCCGGACGACCTGGTGCCCGGCACCAAGATGCGTTTCTGGGGCATGAGCAACGCGAAGCAGGTGGCCGACCTGCTGGCCTACCTGCGCAGCCAGCAGCAGGTGCAGGCGCGCTGAGGCAACCAGGGCCCTGCATACCGTAGGGCCGGGCTGCACCCGCACGCTCGCAAGCTCGCGCTTCGGCGCCGTCCCTCCCTACGCCTTGCCGATCCGGTACAGGACGTGGCGCGCCAGCCGGTGCCCGGGCGGCAGCGCCGGATGCGCGAAGTCGGCCGCGGGATCGTGGCGCATACCCAGGCGTTCCATCACCCGGCGCGAACGCAGGTTCCCGGGCACCGTGAACGCGACAATCTCTTCCAGACCCAGCTTGTCGAAGCCGAATGCGATGCAGGCGCGCGCGCCTTCGGTGGCGTAGCCCTGTCCCCAGTGGGCCGCCCCCAGGCGCCAGCCCAGCTCGAAACACGGGGCGAAGGGCTGGTCGAAGGCCTGGTGTTTCAGGCCGACGAAACCCAGCAGGGTGTCGCTGCCATGCAAGCTTGCGGCGAAATAGCAGGTGCCGTCGCGCGGATGCAGGGCGTTCTGCGCGGCCGCGAAATCGCTGGCCTGCTGCCGGGTCACAGGACCCGGCAAGTATGCATGGACAGCCGGATCCGCGTTCAGGCGCACGAACTGGTCGATGTCGGCCTCGCGCCATGTGCGCAGCGACAGGCGGGCGGTGCGGAGGATTTCCATGTTGTTGTCCGGTTCGGCGTATCGATAGCGCGCATTGTATGCGGGCGTCGTCTTGACGGTAGTCGCGATGCGGTTTTATGCGTTAACTTGCACGAACAGGCATCGTCGGGATAGTATGCGGCTCGGTCAAGGAGAAAACATGCAGCTTCCCGAAGAACGGCGCCGGCTCATCCTCGATACAGTCGAGCGCGAAGGCAAGGCGCTGGCCACCGAGCTCGCGGCCCGCCTGGGCATCTCGGAGGACACGGTCAGGCGCGACCTGCGTGAGCTCGACAGCGCCGGCCTGCTGCGCCGCGTGCATGGCGGCGCCCTGCGGCGCGCCGCCGGCGAGGCGCCGCTGCAGCAGCGCATCGCACGCGAGGCACCGCGCAAGGCGGCCCTGGGACTGGCCCTGCGCGGGCTGATCCGGCCCACGGACACGGTCCTCATCGACGCCGGCTCGACCAACCTGGCGCTGGCGCACCAGCTCGACGACGGCTGCGCGGCCGCCATCGTCACCAACAGCCCGCAAGTGGCGCTGGCGCTGCAGGGCATGCGCCAGACCCGTGTCGTGCTGATCGGCGGGGTGTTCTCGCCGGGCTCCGGCGCCACGCTCGGCGCCCAGGCCGTGGCCGAGATCGGCCGGATCCACGCCGACCTGTGCATCGTCGGCGTCTGCGCGGTCCAGGCCGGCAAGGGCCTGTATGCCTCCGATCCCGAGGAAGCCGTGCTCAAGCGCGCCATGCTGTCGGCCTCGCACCGGCGCGCCGCGGCCGTCCTCAACGAACGCCTGCTCGATGCCGCGCCCTTCGCCATCGCGCCCCTTGCCGAACTCGATCACCTCGCGCTCGAAGCCGATGCCCCGCCCGACGCCCTGATCCGCCTGCGCGACATCGCGGGCGGTCCCGACCTCCTCATCGCCGACAGGCCAGGATAATGCAGATACACAGCCCTTCCATCGACGCGGTGCGCCGCGCGCGCCGCGCCATCTCCGCCATTTTCCTGCTGAACGGCGCCGGCATCGGCGCCTGGGCCGTTCACGTGCCGGCCGTGCAGGCGCGCGCGGGCTTCGACACCGCCACGCTGGGCCTGCTGTTGCTGACCATCGCCGGCGGCGCCATGACGGCGATGCCGGCCGCCGGCTGGCTCATCGCGCGCTGCGGCAGCCGGCGCGTCACTATCGTCTCGGCCCTGCTCTTCCCCCTCGCGATGGCCGCGCTGATCGCGGCGTCCCAGCCCCTGCTGCTGTTCGTGCTGGCCTTCTGCTTCGGCGCCGCCAACGGCACCCTCGACGTGGCGATGAACGCCAACGCCACCGAGGTCGAAAAGGCGCGCGGGGTGCCGACGATGTCCTCCTTCCACGGTTTCTTCAGCCTGGGCGGCCTGTTCGGCGCGGCGCTCGGCGGCCTGATGCTCACGCTGGGCCTCGGCGATGGCGCAGGCGCGGCCGCGCTGGCGCTGGCGATCTTGGCGGCAGTCCTGCTGGCGCGGGGCGCCATCCTGCACCTGGCGCCCGCCGCCGGGCAGCACGGGCACGGCATGCGCCTGCCGCGCGGGCAAACGCTGTATCTTGGCCTGCTGGCCCTGCTCTGCATGGCGGTCGAGGGCGCGCTGGTCGACTGGAGCGCCCTGGTGCTCAAGGAACGCACCGGCGCTACGGCGGCGCAGGCGGCGCTGGGCTTTTCCCTGTTCTCGATCACGATGGCGGCCTGCCGCTTTGCCGGCGACGCCCTGGTGCTGCGCTTCGGCGCGCGCGGCGTGATGGTGGCCGGCGGCATCGCGATCGCCGCCGGCGTCCTGCTGGCGGTGGCCACCGGCCATTACATCGTCTCGGCGCTCGGCTTCGGCCTGGTCGGCCTGGGCGCGGCGAACGTGGTGCCGGTGATCTTCACGGCGGCGGCGCGCACGCCCGGCATGGCGCCGGGGGTCGGATTGGCGACCGCGGCCACGGTCGGCTACAGCGGCCTGCTGCTCGGGCCGCCGCTGATCGGGTGGATCGCCGCGCATGCCGGGCTGGCGGTGGGGGTGGGATCGCTGGCGCTAGCGGGCGTCGTGATCGCGGCCAGCGCGAATCTTGTACGCGGTGGGGTGGTAGCGCCGGCGGGGGCGCCGGCAACAAGCAAAGGAAGCGGCGTGGTTCAGGATTGAACACCACGCCTATCCAGCTGTCGACCCGGCGTCGCGGTGCGTCAGGCATCTGCTCCATGCAGCGTGGGCACAAGTGCCCACCCTACGAAACCCGGACTCGTCATTGAGGCCACTGGCCTCGATCACCCCACGCGGTCTCACCGCCCGAACGCAAGCGACGCCAACGTCGGCCGCCAGCTCAGGCCTCCCTCCGCGCCAGATTCCCTCTCACCCGCTGCAGCAAGCCATACAACTGCTCCCGCTCGCCCTCGCTCAGTCCGCTCAAGCCCACATCCGACAGCGCCGCCCCGATCGCATGCAACTGCGCATGCAGCGCCCGCCCCGCCTCGCTCAGGTAGAGCCGGGTGCTGCGGCGGTCCGCTGCGTCCGCGCTCGCATCGAGCAATCCCTTGTCGCGCAAGCCGCGGATCAGCCGCGTCAACTGGGCCTTGTCGCGGCCCGCATGCGCGACCAGGTCGCTCAGCGTGGCGCCGGGCTCGCGCGCGAAGAAGCGCAGCACCTTGCTTTCCATGTGGGTCAGCTCATGCTCGCCGCCGGCGAACGCCCGGAACTGCTGCGAACGGTAGAGGTGCATGATGGAATGGATGGCGTCGAACACGTCGCCGACCGTGCCGGATGGCTGCGCGGACGGATTTTGGTTGACTTTATCAACTTGTTTTCTCATAATGGGAGACATTATCAACCAATTGGGTGAAACATGGAACAGCAACACCGCCTGCAGGTCCAACGCGTGCGCCATGAGCTGCGCATGCGCGAAGTCACCGTCGCCAGCGTGACCCCGATCGGCGCGCATTTCGTCGCCGTCACCTTCCAGGGCGAGGCGCTGAAAGACTTCGTCTCGCTGTCTTTCGATGACCACGTGAAGTTCATGTTCGACGGCGAAGACGGCGTCCAGGTGCGGCGCGACTATACGCCGCGCCGCTTCGATCCGGAAACGCCCGCCCTCACGATCGAGTTCGCGCTGCATGGCGAAGGGGCAGCCTCGGATTGGGCGCGCCGGGCGCAGCCGGGCCAGCACGCCATCGTCGGCGGGCCGCGCGGGTCGATGATCGTGCCGATGGCCTTCGACTGGCACCTGCTCGCGGGCGACAGCACCGCCCTGCCGGCGATGCGCCGCCGTCTCGAGGAACTGCCGGCAGGCAGCCGCGTCATCGTGGTCGCCGCGGCCGGCGCCGGCGACCGCCTGCCGTTCGACGGCGCCGTCCAGGCCGAGGTGCATTGGGTCGACGACGACGACGCCCTGGTCGAGCGCGTGCGCGCGCTGGCCCTCCCCGAGGGCGCGGGCTTTGCCTGGGGCGCGGGCGAAGCCGCGTCGATGCGCCGGCTGCGCGCCGTGCTGGCCGACGAGAAAGGCATCGCCAAGGACGCGATGCGGGTGTCGGCCTACTGGAAACAGGGCGTGGCGGACCACCACGAGAACCTGGAATAACCCCGCCGGCGAAGGTCGCCGGACGGCCTCAGCGCTTCCTGGGGTGCAGGGCCTGGCGCGCGCGCTTTCTTTCCTCGGCTTTCGCGAAGCGCCGCTTCTGGTCCTCCGTCTCCGGCGCCAGCGGCGGCACCGGCTGCGGCTTGCGCTGCTCGTCCACCGCGACCATCGTGAAGTAGCAGCTGTTCGCATGGCGCACCGTGCGTTGCTGGATGTTCTCGGTGACGACGCGGATGCCGACCTCCATCGAGCTGGTGCCCGTGTAGTTCACCGAGGCGAGGAAGGTCACCAGTTCGCCGACGTGGATGGGTTCCAGGAACATCACCTGGTCCACCGACAGCGTCACCACATAGGAGCCCGAGTAACGGCTGGCGCAGGCATAGGCCACGCTGTCGAGGAACTTCAGGATGGTGCCGCCGTGGACGTTGCCCGAAAAGTTGGCCATGTCCGGCGTCATCAGCACCGTCATGCTCAGTTCGTGGATGGGTCTGCCGTGTTGGTCGTTCATGATCCGCCGCGCTGCTGGAAGTGAAAACCCATTGTAGCGCCAATCGAGATTACTTTCCGCGGCGCAAAATATCCTGCCCGCTCACGAAGCCGCCTCGACGAAGCTGCCCTCGACCGCCAGCTTGCCGTCGCACACCAGGGCGAAGGTCGAGGTCCCGGGCGCCTGCAGCATGCGCAGCGCGCTCCCCAGCGGCACGGCCGCCCTGAACCGGACCGCCACCGCCGTCACCCGCCGTCCCCGCCTTGCTTCCAGCAGCGCCGCCGCCTTCGCCACCGAATGCATGCCGTGGATGATGGGCGCGCGCAGCCCGAACAGGCGCGCGGTCCAGCGCGCCAGGTGGATCGGGTTCCAGTCGCCCGACACCCGGGCGTAGGCGCGTCCCTCGCCCCGGCCCACGCGCCAGCCGCCGAGCGCTTCGCCGGACGGCGCCGCGCCGGGCTGGGCACGCGCCGCGCCGCCGCGCCTGCCCGCCTGCGCGAGGTACTTGCTGACGCACGCCAGCACCCGCCGCCCGCCCTCGAAGATGACGGTGTCGAGCACGCAGAAGCGCGCGCCGGAAGCGGTGGGCGGTTCGATGCGCACCGTGGTGACGAGGCGCAGCGGGGCGCCCGGCGCCGGCGATGCATACTCGACCAGGTCGTTCTCGACGTGGACCATGCCCGGCAGGCGGAACGGGAAGGCGGGGTCGAGCATGGTAGCGAGGTGGGCGCGCTGCACCAGGAGGTAATACCAGGTCAAGGGAACACCCTCCCCAGCAAAACCGAGCAAGGTCTTGTAGCGCGCCAGTTGCGCGGGATCCGGCGCCGCGCAGGCGAAGACCGTTTCCGGCACAGGCGGGCAGGCGCCGGCGCGGCCTGCCGGGCGCTTGAGGAAGACACGCATGAGCAGGGCCAGTCCGGCGCGCGGCAGGGGCGGCGGTGCATCGATGCGGGACGGCTGGCTGCGCAGCACGGACTTCTCCTTGGAAGGCGGGAGCCCGATTATAAGCAGGCAGGGCCCGCCTCCCGCGGCCGAAAAATACGAAGTGCACAACAAATCGTCCGAATTGACCGATAATGTCGGTTTTGCGGGCGTCGCTACGCCCATTCCGCCGTTTCTGGAGACTGTATGAACAATGAAGGCCAATCGACGCTGTCGATCGAAAAATCCTTGATCCCCATGCCACCCGCGGAGCGCTCGGCGCTGCTGCAGAACCCCGGCTTCGGCCGCGCGTTCAGCGATCACATGGTGACGATCCGCTACACCGAAGGCCGCGGATGGCATGACGGCAAGGTCGAGGCGCGCGCCAACCTGCCGCTCGATCCGTCGACCATGGTGCTGCACTATGCACAGGAAATCTTCGAGGGCCTGAAAGCCTACCGCCTGCCGCAAGGCGGCGCCGCCCTGTTCCGCCCGGACGCCAACGCGCGCCGCTTCCGCAATTCGGCCGTCCGCCTGGCGATGGCGCCGCTGCCGGAAGAGCTGTTCCTGGAATCGGTGCGCGCACTGGTCTCGGAGGACCGCGACTGGATCCCGGAGGCGGAAGGCTCGGCGCTCTACCTGCGTCCCTTCATGGTCGCCACCGAAGCGGCGCTGGGCGTCAAGCCGGCCAGCGAATACCTGTACTGCGTGATCGCTTCGCCTGTCGGCTCCTACTTCAAGGGCGGCGCGGCTGGCGTGACGCTGTGGGTGTCCGAGAACTACATCCGCGCCGCGCCCGGCGGCACCGGCGAGGCCAAGTGCGGCGGCAACTACGCCGCCAGCCTGGCCGCGCAGGCCGAGGCGATCCGCCAGGGCTGCGACCAGGTCGTGTTCCTGGACGCCGTCGAGCGCAAGTATGTGGAAGAACTGGGCGGCATGAACGTGTTCTTCGTGTTCGAGGACGGTTCGATCCAGACCCCGCCGCTGGGCGGCACCATCCTGCCGGGCATCACCCGCGACTCGCTGATCGTACTGGCGCGCGACCTGGGCCTGACCGTGCGCGAAGAGCCCTACTCGATCGACCAGTGGCGCGCGGATGCGGCCAGCGGCCGCCTGACCGAAGCCTTCGCCTGCGGCACCGCCGCCGTCGTCACCCCGATCGGCAAGGTCAAGGGCAGCAGCTTCGAAGCCACCATCGGCGACGGCGGCGCCGGCCCCGTGACCACGAAGCTGAAGGCCGCCCTGCTCGACATCCAGAACGGCCGCGCGGAAGACCGCCGCGGCTGGCTGCAGCGCGTGTTCTGAGCACCGCGGCGCGGTCGATCCGCGCCCATCCTGCGCAGCGGCAGTCCTGCCGCTGCCGCCCTGCCGGGCCGCGCCGCCTGCGCGGCGCCCCGGCAACACTCCCTTCCCGTCCCGCTTGTAAAGTTTGCAATTGGAAAGTTGCATCCTTACAATGGCGTCCACGGAACGCGCGTGTCCGCGCAGTGCCGCCACCACAACACATACCAGAAGCACACATGAAGAAGATCGCACTCGGCATCACGCTCGTCCTGGCATCGCTGGCTGCGGCGCAGGCGCAAACCAACCAGAGCGTCGTGACGCCTGTCACCTACCAGCCGGTGGCCGCCAAGCCCCTGCGCTTCATCCTCGGCGCCGGCCTGACCGCCGGCGGCGACAAGATCGCCACCGCCTACTACGAAGACGGCGACGAGGTCGACCTGCGCGCCGGCGAGATGTTTGCCCTGCAGGCGGGCATCGACTATCGCCTCGGCCCGGAATTCTCGCTGAAGGCCACCGTCGGCTACCACGTCGACGACGCCAGCGCGCGTAACGGCGAGATGCGCTTCCAGCGCATTCCTGTCGAACTGCTGGGCTACTACCATGTCAACGACAAGGTGCGCGTCGGCGGCGGCCTGCGTTACGTGACCGGCACCGAGTTCCGCAGCAGCGGCGCCGGCGACATCGGCGACTACGAATTCAAGGACAGCACGGGCGCCGTCGTCGAGCTCGAATACATGGCGACGCCCTCGATCGGCGTCACCCTGCGCTACGTGAACGACAAGTTCGAGGAAAAGCGCTACGGCGGCTCGGTCAAGGGCGACCACGTCGGCGCCTTCGCCAACTTCTACTTCTGAGGGCGGCGCCCTTCCCATGCTGAAACTCAGCCTCGACGCCCTGCTCACCGTCGACGCCATCGCACGGCGCGGCTCCTTCGCGGCCGCCGCCAAGGAACTGTTCCGGGTGCCGTCGACGATTTCCTACACGGTCGCCAAGCTCGAGGAAGACCTGGGCGTGCAGTTGTTCGAGCGCTTCGGGCCGCGCGTGACGCTCACGCAGGCCGGCGAGGAGCTGCTGAAGGAAGGACGCTACCTGCTCAAGGCCGCGGGAGACCTGGAGCGGCGCGTGCGGCGTGTCGCCTCCGGCTGGGAGACCGAGTTCACGATCGCGATCGACTCGATGCTGGCGCCCTGCGGCCTGATCGACGATATCCAGGCTTTCTGCCAGGTGGCGGACCAGACCCGCCTGCGCCTGCTGAAGGAAGAACTCTCGGGCACCTGGGAAGCCCTGCTCGAACGTCGGGCCGACCTGCTGGTGGGCGCGGCGGGCGTCGGCCCGTCCGGCGGCGGCTACAGCGCGATGCCGGTGGCGACGGTCTCGTTCGTCTTCGTGGTCGCGCCCGTCCACCCGCTGGCGGCGGTCGACCGGCCGCTGTCCAAGGCCGACCTGGCGGCCTGGCGCGCCGTCTCGGTCTCGGATTCGGCGCGCCAGCTCCAGGCGCGCACCGTCGGCCTGCTGTTCGGCCAGGACACCCTGGCCGTGCCCGACATGCAGACCAAGTACGACTTCCAGCGCGCCGGACTGGGCTTCGGCTTCCTGCCCGAAGCCTGGGTGCGCGAGGATGTCGCCCAGGGCCGTTTCATCGTCAAGACCGTCGAGGAACCGAAGCCGGACGAAACGCTGTACCTGGCCTGGCGGACCGGCGAGGAAGGGGCGGCGCTGGCGTGGTGGAAGGAGAGGCTGCGCGGGTCGGATACGGTCGCGCGGATGCTGGCGCGGGATTGACGGGCCATCGCTTTCAAAATCGCGTGATACCCCGTAGGGTGGGCGCCCCGTGCCCACGCGTGACGCCTGCGTCGTGTTGGCGTTCATGAAGCGCAGCGTCTGCTCATCGTTTACGCGTGGGCACGGGGCGCCCACCCTACGTCTTGGATTGCCTCCCGGAGCGGTTGAGCCAGGGCCAGTTGAACGCGTGGGCGGCATAGCCGCCCACCCTACGTTCCTTCCCGGCTTAGTGCGGCAGGTCGAACAGCAGCACTTCGGCGTTGTCGGCGCCGCTCAGGACGATCGCGGCTTCGTCGTCGACGCGCACGGCGTCGCCGGCTTTCAGCGCGATGCCGTTCACGCTCAGCTGGCCGCGCGCCACGTGCAGGTAGCCGATGCGCTTTTCTCCCAGCGGGAAGCTGACCTCGTCGCCGCCGTTCAGGATGCCGGCGTACAGCGAGGCGTCCTGGCGGATCGACACCGAACCTTCGCGGCCGTCGCTCGAGGCGACCAGGCGCAGGCGGCCCAGCTTCGATTCGCGGTCGAAGTGCTTCTCCTCGTAGCCGGCCGGGGCGCCGATCTGGTTCGGCTGGATCCAGATCTGCAGGAAGTGCACCTGCTCGGTCGGCGAGTGGTTGTACTCGCTGTGCACCACGCCCTTGCCCGCGCTCATGCGCTGGACGTCGCCGTAGCGCAGCACCGAACCGTTGCCCATGCTGTCCTTGTGCTCGAGGGCGCCGTCCAGCACGTAGGAGATGATCTCCATGTCGCGGTGGCCGTGCGGATCGAAGCCGCCGCCGCCGGCGACGCGGTCTTCGTTGATCACGAGCAGCGGGCCCACGCCCATGTGCGCCGGATCGTGGTAGTGACCGAAGGAGAAGGTGTGCTTCGAGTCCAGCCAGCCAAAGTTGGCGACGCCGCGTTCTTCGCTTTTACGTACTTTCAACATGATGCGCTCCTTTGTTATCGGCCGTTCGAACCATTCGAACATCTGCGCCAGGCGGCTCGCTTTGTCGGCGAGCGCGGTATTGCGCTGGGACCGTGTTGTCGATGAGGTGGATTATGCGGCGTCGCGGCGGGAACAAAAAGCGAATAGTTTGCCGCCCTATCATCGAAAAAATCGAACACCTCGCCGGTTTCAGGTGTCAGGGTCGATCCGGGCCTGCATCGCCTCGCCGATCGCATAGAAATGCCCGCCCGCGATGTGGTGGATGCTGCGCCACTCGGGGCCGGCATTCTCGAAGCTCCAGTGCCCATCGCTGAACACCCGCTCGTCGGCCCAGGCGGCCGTCACTTCGCCGATGAAGAGGTCGTAGGCCTGCTGGTTGTGGGGCTCGGGCACCAGGCGGCAGGCCAGCCATGCCGAGCAGCCGGCGACGAAGGGCATGCCGCTGTCGCCGAGCCGGAACAGGTCGACGCCCGCCACCTCCAGCTTGTCCGGCTCACTGGCGCGGCTGCGCGTGCCCACCTCGTGGGTCAGTTGCAGCAGGGCCACCGTCGGCACCTGGATGACGAACCGGCCGCTGGCCTCGACAAGCGCGCGCGTCCGGGTGCTCTTGTCGAGCACCACGGTCAGCTTCGGCGGCGCGAAGTCGAGGGCGCAGGCCCAGGCGGCGGCCATGACGTTGTCGATGCCGTCGTGGCGGGCCGAGACCAGGACCGTCGGGCCGTGGTTCAGCAGGCGGTAGGCTTTGTCGAGTGGTACTGCCTGGATGTGTTCGTTCATGCTGGACTCCTGGTGGACGCGCGGCGCCGCAGCGGAAACGGGGGCTCGCCCTCGGCTTGCTGCGCGATCGGATAAGATGCATTGTAAGACAGGCCGATCCAGCGCCTGGCGACAGGAGAATCCATGAACCAAGCGTCGGCCCCCGCCCCCGACATCGCCCCCGATATTGCACCCGGCATGGTGAGGCTGCTGGCCGTTTCCGCCGGCCTGATCGTCGCCAGCCTCTACTATTCCCAGACCCTGGTCGGTCCGATCGCCGCCGCCACCGGCCTGTCGGAGAGCGCGGCCGGCCTGATCGTCACCCTCACCCAGATCGGCTATGCGCTCGGCCTGTTCTTCATCGTCCCGCTCGCCGACCTGGTGGAGAACCGGCGCCTGGTGTTCGTCCTGCTGCTGGGAACCGCGCTGGCCCTGGCGGCGGCCGCCTTCAGCGACCGCGCCTGGCTCTTCCTCGCCAGCTCGCTAGGCATCGGCCTCGGTTCGGTGGCGGCCCAGGTGCTGGTGCCCTTCGCGGCCCACCTGTCGCGCGAGGAGACGCGCGGCCGCACCGTGGGCCGGGTCGTCAGCGGCCTGCTGCTGGGGATCATGCTGGCGCGCCCGGCGGCCAGCCTGGTGGCCGACCTCGCCGGCTGGCACAGCGTCTTCGCCGCCGCCGCCCTCATCGTGCTGCTGCTCGCCTTTGTCCTGCGCAGCCGCCTGCCGCTGCGCCAGCCGATCTCTCCCCTCGGTTCGCCCCGCAGTTCGCTCATCTCGTACTGGTCCCTGATCGCGTCCTTGCGCCACCTCTTCGCCACCACGCCGGCGCTGCGCCGGCGCGCCGCCTACCAGGCCGCCATGTTCGGCTGCTTCAGCCTGTTCTGGACCGTGACGCCGATGATGCTGGCCGGGCCGGCCTTCCACCTGTCCCACACCGGTATCGCCATCTTCGCCCTGGTCGGCATGGCCGGCGCCGTCGCCTCCCCGTTCGCGGGCAGGCTGGCCGACCGCGGACACACCCTCCCGGCCACCGCCTGCGCCCTGCTGCTGGCGATCGCCGGCTTCGCCCTGCCCCTCTTTGCGCCGGCCTCGCGCGAGCTGGCGCTGGCCCTGCTGGTGCTCGCCGCGATCGTCATCGACATGGGCGTGGCCGCGAACATGGTGCTGGGCCAGCGCACCATCTTCGCCCTCGCCGCGGAAGTGCGCGGCCGCCTGAACGGCATCTATTTTTCCCTGTTCTTCGTGGGCGGCGCGGTCGGTTCGGCGGCCGGAAGCTGGGTCTACGCGCAGTACGGCTGGCATGCGGCCCTGCTGCTGGGCATGGCCCTGCCGGGCGCCGCCCTGCTCTACTGGGTCAGCGAATACCTGGCCAGCGCCCGGGACCTGCGAGAAACAGGCTGAGGCCTGACCCGCACGGATTCACGCGAAGCGCGCCAGCTCGGCTTCGCTGAAACCGGCGCGGCGCCGCGCCTCGAGGTTGAACGGCCCCTTCAGGACCGGCGCCTTGTAGCGCACCGTCAGCTCGTCGTAGGTCGAGATGGGTTCGAGCCCGCGCTGGGCGCAGAGGTGCAGGTACCAGCGGTTGCCGATCTCCACATGCCCCTCCTCGTCGCGCAGCAGGATGTCCAGGATCGCTGCCGCCGCCAGGTCGCCGGCCTGGGCCAGTTTCGCGCGCAGCGGCGGAATCGCGTCCAGGCCGCGCGCCTCCAGCGTGCGCGGCACCAGGGCCATGCGCGCCAGCACGTCGCCGGTGGTCTTGCCGACCATCTCCCACAAACTGTCGTGGCCCGGGAAGTCGCCGTAGGCGTAGCCCAGGGTGCCCAGGTGAGCCGAGAGCAGCGAGAAGTGAGAGGCCTCTTCGCTCGCCACGCGCAGCCAGTCCCTGTAGTAGTCGGGCGGCATGCCGGGGAAACGCCACAGGGCGTCCAGCGCCAGGTTGACCGCATTGAACTCGATGTGGGCCAGCGCGTGGACCAGCATCGCGCGTCCCTCGTTCGTCGCCATCGAGCGGCGGCCGACCAGGCGCGGCGGCACCAGTTCGGGCTTGTCCGGGCGGCCGGGAATCGCGCCGCCAGGCTGCAGGGCGGCGGCGTTGTCGATGCCGGCCTCGCCCTTGCGGTGCAGCTCGGCAAGTTCCTCGACCATGCGGATCTTCGCCGCCGGATCGGTCTCGAGCAGGGATGCCAGCGCGCCCGCGCGCAGCTCGGTCGGAAGGGCCATGATGTGTTTCGTTTCGGTCAAAGCGCGCAGTGTAGCGCAGGCAGTGGCGTAAATCGAGGTGCTGGTCGGCCATATACGGAAAACAGATACGCATCTAGCAAAAGCTTCGTTCCCATCGGCGCAGCGAGTCATTAAGGTATGGCTTACCTGATGACTTTTTCGGAACAACCATGATCAAGAAGAAACTGCTGACCCTGCTCGCCACTGCCGCCTTGCTCCAACCGGCTTTCGCCGCCGACATCAACCTGCTCAACGTGTCCTACGACCCGACCCGCGAGCTCTACCAGGACGTGAACGCCGCCTTCGCCAAGTCGTGGAAGGCCCGGACCGGCGACAACGTCAAGATCAAGCAGTCGCACGGCGGCTCGGGCAAGCAGGCGCGCTCGGTGATCGACGGCCTGGAAGCCGACGTGGTCACCCTGGCGCTGGGCTACGACATCGACGCCCTGGTCGACAAGGGCCTGCTGCGCCACGGCTGGCAGGCGCGCCTGCCCCACAACAGCGCGCCCTACACCTCGACCATCGTGCTGCTGGTCCGCAAGGGCAACCCGAAAGCCATCAAGGACTGGAACGACCTGGTGAAGCCGGGCGTCTCCGTCATCACCCCGAACCCGAAGACCTCGGGCGGCGCGCGCTGGAACCACCTCGCGGCCTGGGGCTACGCCCTGCGCCAGCCCGGCGGCAGCGAAGCCAAGGCCAGGGAATTCCTGAGCAAACTCTACAAGAACGTGCCGGTGCTCGATTCCGGTGCGCGGGGCGCCACCACGACGTTTGTCGAGCGCGGCATCGGCGACGTGCTGATCGCCTGGGAAAACGAAGCCTACCTGGCGGTGAAGGAACTCGGCCCGGACAAGTTCGACATCATCACCCCGTCGGTCAGTATCCTGGCCGAGCCGCCGGTGGCCGTGGTCGACCGCTACGCCGACAAGCACGGCAGCCGCAAGGTGGCCGAGGCCTACCTGAACTACCTCTATACCGACGAAGCCCAGGCCATCATCGCCAACAATTACTACCGTCCGGCCACGCCGAAGGCGGCCAAGGCCTACGCGAACCGCTTCCCGCAGGTGAAGCTGTTCACGATCGGCGACGTTGCCGGCAACTGGGCCACCGCGCAGAAGACCCACTTCGCGGACGGCGGCGTGTTCGACCAGATCTACCAGCCGAAGTAAGGATTGCGCCGGCGCGCCGGGTCCCGATCCCGGGCGCCGCCTTCACGCCTTCACGCCTTCCCTTCTCGCGGCAAACGCCGCGCCTCCTCGTCGAGGGCGCGCAGCCGCGCCAGCTTCTCCCCGATCTTCGCTTCCAGACCGCGCGGCGCCGGCGCATACCAGCCCGGCTCCGCGACGCCCTCGGGCAGGTAGCGCTCTCCCGCCGCATGGCCATCCGGGCCGTTCCCGCCTTCTTGTTGTGCCGCTGACCGGCCAGGCCGCAGCCGCGCACCGATTTGTGCAGGGCCGAGACCTGGTCATAGAAATGCTCGCCGCCCTTGTCGAAGCGGCGCGGCTGGGTGCTCAAGGCCCCTGGACGAAACCGGCGCCGATGGCCGGGACACCCCCGCCACGGCGGCGCTGCGCACCTGCTCGAGCAGGTTCAGGCAGCGGCGCGCATCGCCGTCGGCATATGCGGCCGGGCCGGCATGCGGACACGCGAAGACGGAAAACCGCGATAATCGCTGTTCCGGCAACCAGGGAACCCGACATGTACATACCCGCCCACTTCGACGAGCCGCGTCTCGACGCGCTGCACGCACTCATCCGGCAGCACCCTTTCGGCGCCCTGGTGACGCAGGGCGCGCAGGGCCTCGACGCCAACCATCTTCCTTTCGACCTGGACGCGCAGCCGGGCGAGCCCGGCGTCCTGCGCGCCCACGTGGCGCGCGCCAACCCGCTCTGGCGCGACGTGAAGGATGGCGACGAGGTGCTGGCGATCTTCCAGGCGGGCGACGCCTACGTGTCGCCCAACTGGTACCCGTCCAAGCAGGAGCAGCACAGGCAGGTGCCGACCTGGAACTACATGGTGGTCCATGCCCACGGGCGCATCCGCGTGCGCGACGACGAGCCCTTCGTGCGCGCCCTGGTCGGGCGCCTGACGAAAACCCATGAGGCGTCGCAGCCGGCGCCCTGGAAGATGGCGGACAGCCCGCGCGAATTCATCGACAGCCTGCTCCAGGCCATCGTCGGCATCGAGATCGGGATCACGCGCCTGACAGGCAAGGTCAAGCTGAGCCAGAACAGGGAGCTGCGCGACCTGCAAGGCGCAGCAGAGGCCCTGAAGGCGGCCGGCAAGGACGCCGTCGCCGACGCCATGCTGGCCCGGGCCCACGCCGGGCGCCCGCGCTAGCGGGCGGTCAAGCCGGTTCGACCACGTCGCCGTCCGCCACCACCCGGTTGCGCCCGCCGCGCTTGGCCGCGTACAGCGCCTTGTCCGCCGCCTCGATCAGCGCGGCGGCCTCATTGCCGCGCTTTCCGTCGACGCAGGCCACGCCGATGCTCAGGGTGACGATGGGCCGCAGCGCCTTGGGCGCATGTTCCAGCGCCAGCGCGGCCACGTGCTCGCGGATCGCGTTCGCGTGCACGCGGGCCTGCTCCAGCGTGGTGTCGGGCAGGATGGCCGCGAACTCCTCGCCGCCGTAGCGCGCAGCCACGTCGGCCGGGCGCTTGAGCATGGCGGCGAGCGCCTGCGCCACCGTCGACAGGCAGGCGTCGCCGCCCTGGTGGCCGAAATGGTCGTTGTAGGCCTTGAAGGAATCGATGTCCATCAGCAGCAGCGAGAGCGCGCCGCCGCTGCGCTGGGCGCGGCGCAGCTCGCGCTCCAGCGCGACGTCGAAATAACGGCGGTTGGCGATGCCCGTCAGGCCGTCGACATAGGAGCGGGCGCGCAGCGACTCGGCGTGTTCGAGCAGCTGGCGCTCGCGCCCGGCCATGCCGCTGACGTCGCGGATCTCGACCAGGCAGAAGCGCTCCCCCTCCTCGAGGAAAGGCGTGACCAGCACCGCCTGCTCGATCCGTTCGCCGTCGAAACTGCCCGCCTCGCGCAGCGGGAAAGGCGCGCGGTCCTGGGCCTGGGGCACCCGGGTCGTGAGGTTGTCCATCAGCGCCGCCAGCACCGCCGCCTCCACGCGCGAGCCGCGCAGTTCGCCGAAGACCTCGAACAGGCCGTGGCCCCGCACCCTTGCCGCCGAACGGCCCGAGCGCGAGGTCATCCAGCGGTTCCAGAGCACGATGTTCTGCTGCGCGTCGAGGACGACGAGGCCGCAGTCGACGAGGTTGACTGCCTGGGTTGAAAAGTCCGCTGCGGTGTCGAGGGTATTGAGCACGGTGACAGTTCGATAAGGAAACCAATGATGATACTGGAAAATGGCGGCCTTGCCGACCATGCCGGCGCCGGCAATCGAGCGCAATTGAGCGATAATCTTGCCATCGGCCCGATCAACCCCATCTGCCACGCATGAACGATCTCGCCCTGCCCGCCAGCATCCGCCACGACTTCCACCCGGCCGTGGCCGCCTGGTTCGCCGCCAGCTTCCCGGCCGCCACCGAAGCCCAGTTGCGCGCCTGGCCGCCCATACAGGCCGGACGCGCGACCCTGGTCGCGGCGCCGACCGGCTCGGGCAAGACCCTGACCGCCTTCCTGGCCGCGATCGACCTTCTGGTGCGCGAAAGCGCCGCCCGGCCGCTGCCGGACGAAACCCGGGTGCTCTACGTCTCGCCCCTGAAAGCCCTGTCGAACGACATCCGCGTCAACCTGGAGGCGCCGCTGGAGGGAATCGACCGCCAGCTCGCGGCGATGGCCCTGCCGCCGCACGGCATCCGCAGCGCCGTGCGCACCGGCGACACCACGACCGCCGAGCGCAACGCCATGCGCCGCCGCCCGCCCCACATCCTCGTGTCCACGCCCGAGTCGCTGTACGTGCTGCTCGGCTCGGACAGCGGGCGCGCCATGCTCTCCACCGTGCGCACCGTGATCGTCGACGAGATCCACGCCGTCGCCGGCAGCAAGCGCGGCAGCCACCTGGCGCTCAGCCTGGAGCGCCTGGACGCCTTGTGCGCGCGGTGCGGCAACGGGCAGCCGGTGCGCATCGGCCTGTCGGCGACCCAGAAACCCCTGTCCGCCGTGGCCGACTTCCTGGTCGGGCAGGGAAAGACCTGCGCCGTGGTCGACGTCGGCCACGTGCGGGCGCGCGACCTGGGGCTGGAACTGCCGCCGGTGCCGCTCGAGGCGGTGATGCCCAACGAAGTCTGGGAGCGCGTCTACGACCGCATGGCGGAACTGGTGGTGCTGCACCGGACCACGCTCATCTTCGTCAATACGCGGCGCATGGCCGAGCGCCTGGCGCGCCACCTGGGCGAGCGCCTCGGGGCCGGCCACGTCGCCGCCCACCACGGCAGCCTGGCCAAGGAATACCGCCTCGACGCCGAGCAGCGCCTCAAGCGCGGCGAGCTGCAGGCGCTGATCGCCACGGCCTCGCTGGAACTGGGCATCGACATCGGCGACGTCGACCTGGTCTGCCAGGTCGGCTCGCCACGCAACATCGCGGCCTTCCTCCAGCGCGTCGGGCGCTCGGGGCATTTCGTCGGCGGCACGCCCAAGGGCCGGCTGTTCCCGACCTCGCGCGACGACCTGGTCGAGTGCGCGGCCCTGCTCGACTGCGTCCGGCGCGGCGAGCTCGATGCCCTGCGCATCCCGCGCGCCCCGCTCGACGTGCTGGCCCAGCAGATCGTGGCCGAAGTGGCCAGCCAGGAATGGAGCGAGGACGCCCTGTTCGGGCTGGTGCGGCGCGCCCAGCCCTATGCCGCACTGGAACGGCGCAGCTTCGACGCCCTGCTGCGCATGCTGGCCGAAGGCTACACCACGCGCGCCGGGGTGCGCGGTGCCTACATCCACCGCGACGCCGCCACGCATTCGCTGCGCGGACGCCGCGGCGGCAAGCTGGCCGCCGTCACCTCGGGCGGCACGATTCCCGAGAACGCCGACTACAGCGTGCTGCTCGAACCCCAGGGCCTGTCGGTCGGCACCGTCAACGAGGACTTCGCGGTCGAGAGCCTGGCCGGGGACGTGTTCCAGCTCGGGAATACCTCCTACCGCATCATGCGGATCGAAGCGGGCAAGGTGCGGGTCGAGGACGCCCAGGGCGCGGCGCCCAACATCCCGTTCTGGCATGGCGAGGCGCCGGGACGCAGCGACGAGCTGTCGCAGGGCGTGGCGCGCCTGCGCGGCGAGGTCGAGCGCCAGCTGGCGGAGCCGGCGCCCCGCCCGGCACCCGTGCGGCGCAAGGCCGCGGCGCCGGCCGACAACGGCGCGGCCCTGGACCGCGCGGTCGGCTGGCTGGTCGAGCACCTGGCCCTGAACGAGGACGCGGCCGGCCAGATCGTCGACTACCTGGCGCGCTCGCGCGCGGCGCTGGGCGCCCTGCCGACCCAGGACACCCTGGTCATGGAGCGCTTCTTCGACGAATCCGGCGGCATGCAGCTGGTGCTGCACACGCCTTTCGGCAGCCGCATCAACCGCGCCTGGGGCCTGGCGCTGAGAAAACGCTTCTGCCGCAGCTTCAACTTCGAGCTGCAGGCGGCGGCCACCGAGGACGCCATCATCCTCTCGCTTTCGACCAGCCACAGTTTTCCGCTCGACGAAGTCTGGCGCTACCTGCGTTCGAGCACGGCCGAGCCCATCCTGGTGCAGGCGCTGTTGGATGCGCCGCTGTTCAACGTGCGCTGGCGCTGGAACGCTACCACCGCCCTGGCCCTGCCGCGCTTTGCCGGCGGGCGCAAGGTGGCGCCGCAATTGCAGCGCATGAAAAGCGACGACCTGCTGGCCACGATCTTCCCGGACGGGGCGGCCTGCCTGGAGAACATCGTCGGCGAGCGTGAGCTGCCCAGCCATCCATTGGTCGATCAGACCCTGGACGACTGCCTGCACGATGCGATGGACAGCGAGGGCTGGCTCGCGCTCCTGCGGCGCATGGAAGCGGGTGAGGTGCGGCTGCTGGCGCGCGACCTGCCGGCCCCCTCGCCGCTGGCGGCCGAGATCCTCAATGCCCGGCCCTACGCTTTTCTGGACGACGCGCCGCTGGAGGAGCGCCGCACCCAGGCGGTCCTGAACCGGCGCTGGAGCGACCCGGCGTCGACCGACGACCTGGGCGCCCTCGACCTCGACGCGATCGCCGGCGTGGCCGAGGAGGCCTGGCCCCAGGCGCGCAGCGCCGACGAGGTGCAGGAAGCGCTGGTGGCCCTGGGCTGCGTCACGCAGGAGGAAGCGCGGCGCCAGGCAGGCTGGCCGGACTGGCTGGCGGCGCTGGCCGCCGGCGGCCGCGCAACCCGGCTGTGCGGCCCGGGCGGCGCCGCGGGTCCCGTCGATCTCTGGGTCGCGCTGGAGCGCCTCGACTGCCTGCAGGCCGTCTATCCCGATGCGACAATCGCGCCGCCGCTCGTCGTGCCCGAGAGCCACCGCGGCAACGACGGCGAGCCCTGGACCTTCGACGCGGCCCTGGTGGAGCTGGTGCGCGCCCGCCTGTCGGGCAGCGGGCCGCAGCCGCTCGCCGCCATCGCCGCGGCGTTGGCCCTGCCGGAAAGCAGCGTCGCCATCGCCCTGGCGCAGCTGGAGGGCGAGGGCTATGTGATGCGCGGCCGCTTCACCCCGGGCGCGGTCGATGAGGAGTGGTGCGAACGGCACCTGCTGGCGCGCATCCACCGCTACACCATCAAGCGCCTGCGCCGCGAGATCGAACCGGTCGAGCTGCAGGACTTCATGCGCTTCCTGTTCGACTGGCAGCACCTCACGCCCGACACCCAGTGGCAGGGCCAGGAGGCGCTGCCGCGGCTGCTGGCCCAGCTCGAAGGCTATCCGGCGCCGGCCGGGTCCTGGGAGCCGGACCTGCTGGCCCTGCGCATGCCCGATTACTCGATCCTGTGGCTGGACGACCTTTGCCGCGCGGGCAAGCTGGTCTGGACCCGGATCGACGCGCCGCGGTCGGCCAACGGCGGCCCGGTGCGCAGCACGCCCATCGTGCTGCTGCCGCGGCGCCAGACGGCGCTCTGGCACGCCCTGCCCCAGCCGGCCGGCCCGCCCGAGGTGTCGCCGCGCGCGGCAGGGGTGCTGGAAGCCTTGCGGCGCCATGGCGCGATGTTCTTCGACGAGCTGGTGCATGGAGTGCGCATGCTGCCGGTGGAACTGGAAAACGCGCTGGGCGAACTCGTGACCCTGGGACTGGTGAACGCCGACAGCTTCGCCGGCATGCGCGCCATGCTGCAGCCGGTGTCCAAGCGGGCCAGCATGGACCGCAAGCGCCGCCGCGGCGCCGGGCCGAGCATGGAGGAAGCCGGGCGCTGGGCTCTGGTCCGGCGCGCGGGCACGGACATCGAAACGCCGCTCGAGCCCGCCGCGCCGCCGCGCCGGCGCCGGCTGGACCCGGAAACCCTGGAGTACGTCGCCATGACCCTGCTGCGCCGTTACGGGGTGATGTTCTGGCGCCTGCTCGATCGCGAGGCGTCCTGGCTGCCGTCCTGGCGCGAACTGCTGCCCGTCTACCACCGGCTCGAAGCCCGCGGCGACATCCGCGGCGGCCGTTTCGTCGCCGGCTTCTCGGGCGAACAGTTCGCGCTGCCCGAAGCGATCCCGCTGCTGCGCGAAGTGCGGCGCCGGCCGCACGACGGCGCCCTGGTCTGCCTGTCCGGGATCGATCCGCTGAACCTGTGCGGCACCCTGCTTCCGGGCGACAAGGTGCCTGCCCTGGGCGGCAACCGCATCTTGTTCCGCGACGGCCTGCCGGTGGCCCACATCGTCGCCGGCAAGATCGGCTACCCGACGAATCCTGGAACCGACCGCGAGCTGTTCCACGCCCACCTGGTCGGGCGGCGCGGCCTGGCCGCCTGAGCTTGGACGGGCCGCGGCATGCGTGGTATCGTAAGCCACCAACCTGAGAGGAAGAGCGGCATGCAAGCGACGACCTACGATAGCCAGAACCCATTTGCCCGGATCCTGCGCGGCGAGCTGCCGTCGATCCGGGTCTTCGAAGACGACGCGACCATCGCGATCATGGACATCATGCCGCAGGCGGACGGGCATGTTCTCGTCATTCCCAGGGAAGCGGCGGCCGACATCTTCGCGCTGTCGGAAGAAAGCGCCGCGGCATGCATCCGCACCACGAAACGCGTCGCGGCCGCGGTGAAGGCCGCCATGCAGGTGCCGGGCGTGATGATCGCCCAGTTGAATGGCAGCGCTGCGGGTCAGACAGTGCCCCACGTTCATTTCCACATCGTTCCACGGCATGCGGACGTTCCGCTCAGGCCCCACGCCGGCATTCCCGCCGACACCGGCCGGCTGCGCGAACTCGCGGACCGCATCGTCGCCGCCCTGCCGGCCGCCGGCGCCTGAGGTTCGTGCCCGCATCCGCTGTGCATTTCCGCACTGCCTGCGGCCGCCGCAAAGCGCGATAGCATGCGCGCCATGCTCGCCCTCACCGCAGCGATCCTGACACGCATCATGTAAGGGCCGGATGCGGCCGGACCGGCGCGATCCGGCCCGGCGCAATGCGAACTCGGCGCGCCCCGCGCGGTCGAACTGCCTTTGCCGAGCATCCTTGCCATGGACCCCAGCGAAGCGGTACGCATTGCAGCACCTCCCGGAAAGGCGCAGCCGAGGCCGACCATCGGCCTGCGCGCGGCCGTCGCGCTGATCGTCGGCGTGGTGATCGGGGCCGGCATCTTCAAGGCGCCGGCCATCGTCGCTTCCCTCAGCGGCGGCGCGGCGGCGATGTTCGCGCTGTGGGCGCTCGGCGGCCTGGTCTCCTTCATCGGCGCGCTGTGCTACGCCGAACTCACCACCGCCTACCCGCACGCGGGCGGCGACTACCACTTCCTGCGCCGCGCCTACGGGCGCACGGTGGCCTTCCTGTTCGGCTGGGCGCGTTTTTCCGTCATCACCACCGGCTCGATCGCCCTGCTCGGCTTCGTGTTCGGCGACTACCTGCAGCAGGCCCTGCCCCTGCCCGGCTTGAACCGCGGCGCCGGCTCCACCGTGTACGCCTGCGCCGTCATCGTCGCGCTCACCCTGCTCAACCTGCGCGGCATCCGCACCGGCACGGCGACCCAGGGCTGGCTCACGCTGTTCGAGGTCGGCGGCCTGCTGCTGATCGCCGGCGCCGCCGCCTTCCTTGCCGATCCCGCGCCGCCCGCCGCACGTTCCGCGGACGGCGCCGGCGCTTCCTACGGCATGGCGATGGTCTTCGTCCTCCTCACCTACGGCGGCTGGAACGAGGCCGCCTACATCAGCGCCGAGGTGCGCGACGGCAGGCGCTGCATGGTGAAGGCGCTGACGCTGTCGATCCTGGTCATCACGGGCCTCTACCTGCTGGTCACCTGGGCCTGCTGGCGCGTGCTCGGCATACAGGGCATGGCCGCGTCCGAGGCGCTCGCCGCCGACGTCATGCGCGCCACCCTTGGGCCGGCCGGGGAGACCCTGATCGCCCTGCTCGTCGCGGTCTCGGCCCTCACCTCGATCAACGCCACCATGATCGTCGGCGCCCGCACCGGTTACGCCATGGGCTGCGACTGGCCGCGCCTGCGCCGCCTCGGCAACTGGGACGGCGAGCGCGATTCGCCCGCCGCCGCCATGCTGGTCCAGGGCGCCGCCGCCCTGGTGCTGGTCGGCGTCGGCAGCGCGGTCGGCAGCGGCTTCAAGGCCATGGTCGAGTTCACGGCGCCCGTGTTCTGGCTGTTCTTCCTGCTGGCCGGGATCTCGCTGTTCGTGCTGCGCCGGCGCGAACCCGACCTGCCCCGGCCGTTCAAGGTTCCCCTGTTCCCCCTGGTGCCGCTCCTGTTCTGCGCCACCTGCGCCTGGATGCTCTGGTCCAGCCTGTCCTACGTGTTCAGCCAGTCGCTCGGCGGCCTGAACGCGGCCTGGATAGGCGTGGCCGTGCTCGCCCTCGGCCTGCTGCTGTTGCCGCTGCTGCGCGGCAAACAGGCCGATGCGGGCAACTTCACCCCACCCTGATCCGCCCTTTCCTTCAAAGGAGAATGTCGATGAACCACCACAACAGCCGTCGCAATGTCCTGCTCCTGGGCGCCACCGCGACCGGGCTCGGCCTGCTTCCCGGACCCGGCCTGCTGGCGCAGGACCTGCCCGCCCCGCCCTCGCTCGACGTGCCCTACGTGCCCACGCCCCAGCAGGTGGTGGACCGCATGCTGGCGCTGGCCAGGGTCAGCAAGAACGATGTGCTCTACGATCTCGGCTGCGGCGACGGACGCATCGTCGTCACCGCCGCCAAGGAATACGGCGCGCGCTGCACCGGGATCGACCTCGACCCGACCCGCATCGCCGAGGCGAAAGCCAACGCGCGCAAGGCCGGCGTCGAGAAGCAGGTGAGCTTCAAGGTCGGCGACCTGTTCGAGACGGACCTGTCGGACGCATCGGTGGTGACGCTCTACCTGCTACCCAGCATCAACACGAAACTGCGGCCGCGCCTGTGGCAACAGCTCAAGGTCGGCTCGCGCGTGGTGTCCCATGCCTTCGACATGGGCACGGAATGGCCGGCCGAAAAGACCGAGACCGTCGACGGCCGCACCATCTACTACTGGACCATTACCGAGGCCCAGAAGCGGCGCGCCAAGGCTTGAGCCGGGGGACGGCGCCGGCTCCGGGCCACGTTGCGCGGTCGCGGGGCCGGGCCAGGCGATGTCCGCCGTAACGGATCCTGTTTGCGCACGCGGCGATTCCGTGTACACTTGAATGAGAATCATTCGCATCCATGTCGACGCCGGCCCGCACGGGCCCGCGTCCGGATGCGCTTCAGGTAGACACGCTAACGTCCACGCAAAGGATCCGTATGTGCGACAAACACCGTTCGCTCGACCCGGCCGGACCGGCCTTCCAGGCACGGCAGGGCTCGCGCCGGCGCCGGCTCTGGGAGCTTTCCCGCAATTGCCACTGCCCGCTGATCGGCGTCGGGCTGCCGCTGAGCGTCCTGCGCCGCCTGGTCGAAAAAACCATGGGCGGCGAGCTCATGCACGATGACTACGAAGTGCACGTCGGCGCGGTCAGCGATTGCACCAGCCGCAACCGCCTGGCCGAAGCCGTGCAGAAGGAACTCGACCGGCGCTATGCGACCGTGGTCTTCCGCTTTCGCACGGCGAAGACGGCGTCGGCGGTGGCCGCGCTGTGGGAAGCGGCGGTGGACGCGGACGACGTCGCCGGGGCCTTCTGGGCCGGCCTCACCCATCCGGCCTGCGTGCCGGAACTGGAAGAAAAGATGTGCCGCGACATCCACATGGTCCAGCACCAGGCCGGCGCCTGCGCGCGCGCGGACATGGGCAAGTACAGGGCCCTGCTGGCCGACAAGACGCGCCTGGAAACCGAGCTGGCGCGCTTGCAGGCGCGCTGCAACGCCCTGCTGCAGGAAAAGAAGCGCGACAGCGACCGCTCTACGGGCGAGCTGATGCAGGCGCGCGCCGCCGCCATCGGCAAGGACACCGAGATCTTCCATCTGCGCAGGGAGCTGGCCCAGTTGCGCGCGAGCATCCCCGAGCTGGAAACGCGCAAGCGCCTGGCCAACCGCCTGGCCGGCATGGAAATGCGCGAACAGGCGCTGCGCGCGCAGATCGCCGCGCTCAAGGGCGCCCGCCAGGATGGGCCGCCGGGGCCCGGGGAGGCGGCCGCGCCCGCGGATGCGGCCGCCATGGCCGCGCACGGCACCGGCCAGAAGCTGACCATGCCGATCCGCCTGGTCAACCAGAGCGTGCTGTGTGTCGGCGGGCGCAGCGGCAACGTCTCGCTCTACCGAAGGATGATCGAACGCGTCGGCGCCCAGTTCGCCCACCACGACGGCGGGATCGAGGACAGCAGCAGGCAACTCGAAGCCAGCCTGGCCGCGGCCGACCTGGTGATTTGCCAGACGGGCTGCATCAGCCACGGCGCCTACTGGCGCGTCAAGGATTACTGCAAGCGCACGGGCAAGCGCTGCGTCTACGTCGACAACCCCAGCGTTTCGAGCCTGGCGCGCGGGCTGCAGGAGATCGGCGCTCCCGGGGCGCCGGACGGCGCGAGCGGGGCAGACGAAGCCCGCAACGCGGCCTGCGACACCTGATGTTGATACGAAGAACCGCCCCCCGGCGACGGCGCCTTTGGCGCGGCGCAAAGCCAGGCCCGGTTCGATTGGAACACGGTTGGAAGCGCGGCGCCACTGGCGTAGAGTGCTGCAACCGAAACCCGCTGAGGACGCCATGTACGCAACGAACTGGAGCAGCTTTTCTACACTTGGGGCAACGGCCCTGAAGAACATGGACCGATCGCGCCAGGCGCGCGGCCAGATGTATGACCGCGCCGGCTACGGACCGCAGGAAACACCGCACACCATCCTGCACACCGAGCCCGGCATGCAGCTGCGCCGCTACGGCGACGCGGACGGCGATGGCCCGGCCGTACTGCTGGTGCCGGCGCCGATCAAGCGCTCCTACATCTGGGACCTGGCGCCGGACATCAGCGTCGTGCGGCGCTGGCGCGAGCGCGGCTACCGGGTCTACCTGGCCGAATGGGTCCCACTGGCCGACAGCCGCCTCGACTACGGCCTGGCCGACTACGGCGACCGCCTGCTGGCCCGGGCCCGCCAGGCGATCGCGGCCGACAGCGGCGAAGACCAGGTCGTCCTGGCCGGCCATTCGCTGGGCGGCATCCTGGCCGCGATCCACAGCTGCCTGCATCCCCAGGCCCTGCGCGCGACAGTGCTGCTGGAGGCGCCCCTGCACTTCGAGCCCGGCACCTGCTGCTTCTCGCCGCTGATCAAGCAGGTGCCCGATGCGCGCAGGATCGCCGACACCTTCGGCCAGGTGCCGGGCGTGTTCCTCAACATGATGAGCGCAATGGCCGAGCCCCAGGCCTTCCAGTGGGAACGCATGCTGGACCGCGGCATGTCGCTGTTCAATCCGCAAGCCATGGCCACCCACCTGCGGGTCGAACGCTGGACCCACGACGAATTCCCGCTGCCGGGCCAGCTCTTCGTGGACCTGGTGGAGTCGCTCTACCGCAAGGACGAACTCATGCAGGGCAAGCTCGCCATCGGCGGCCGCACCATCGGCCCGGCCGATCTGCGCACGCCCCTGGTGAGCGTGGCCGATCCGCGCAGCAAAGTGATTCCGCCGCAGTCGGTGCTGCCCTTCCACGAGGCCACGTCCAGCCCCGCCAGGCTCCTGCTCGAATACGGCGGCGACGTCGGCGTCAACCTGCAGCACGTGGGCGTGCTGGTGGGCCACAGCGCCCATGCGCGCATCTGGCCGGCGATCTTCGACTGGCTGGAGGCGCAGTCCAGGGCGGACGGAATGCCCGCCAGCGCCCCGGCGCTCGAGTGAATCGGCGCGCCCGGGCCGCGTCCGGGGCCCGGGCCGGAATGCGCGGGAGCCGCCTGCGTCCCAAGTCGCGCGTCAATACGGAGGGGGCTGGCGACCAGCCAGACGACGCGGCAAGCGGCCAGTGTTTCCATGCTGTCCGTCAACAAAAAATGCGCAGCACCAGGCGCAGCAGCGTAAAATCGCGTTTTTGCCCGGTGCCCGCGCATGACTACCCAACCCAAGCTGCCCGCCTCCGCTTCGCCTTCCGCCCCCGCCCCGTCCCAGGCCCCTGCCGAACTCGTCCTCGGTCTCGAAGACCGCCCCGGCCCCCTGGTCGGCATGCTCGCCGCCCTCCAGCACCTGCTGGCCATCATCGTCCCCATCGTCACGCCCGGCCTGCTGATCTGCCAGGCCCTCGGCGTCTCGGCGCGCGACACCAACCTGATCGTCTCGATGTCGCTGGTCATCTCCGGCATCGCCACCTTCGTGCAATGCCGCCGCTTCGGTCCGCTCGGCGCGGGACTGCTGATCGTGCAGGGCACCAGCTTCAACTTCGTCGGCCCCCTGATCGCCGGCGGCTCGCTGATGGTCAAGCAGGGCACGCCGGTCGAAGCCGTGATGGCCGCGATCTTCGGCGTGGTGGTCGCCGGCTCCTTCGTGGAGATGGGCGTCTCGCGCGTCCTGCCTTTCGTCAAGCGCATGATCACGCCGCTGGTGACCGGCATCGTGGTCCTGATGATCGGCCTCACCCTGATCAAGGTCGGCCTGATCAGCATGGGCGGCGGCTTCGCGGCCATGTCCAACGGCAGCTTCGCCAATGGCGAGAACCTGCTGCTGTCGGGCGTGGTCCTGGCCATCATCGTGATCCTGAACCGCATCCCGGTGGTCTGGCTGAGAAGCAGCGCCATCGTGATCGCGCTGGCGGTCGGCTATGCGCTGGCCGCCTGGCTCGGACGCCTGGACTTCACCGGCATGCGCGAAGCGCCGGCCTTCCAGGTGCCGGTGCCGCTGCACTTCGGACTCGACTTCTCCTGGTCGCTGTTCATCCCGATGATCGTGATCTACCTCGTCACCTCGCTCGAAGCCATCGGCGACGTCACCGCGACCAGCAAGATCTCGCGCGAGCCGGTCGAAGGCCCGGTCTGGATGAAGCGGATCAAGGGCGGCGTGCTGCTCAACGGCGCCAACTCGCTGCTGGCGGGCGTGTTCAACACCTTCCCGAGCTCGATCTTTGCGCAGAACAATGGCGTGATCCAGCTCACCGGCATCGCCAGCCGCCACATCGGCGTCTGGATCGCCCTGTTCCTGGTGGTGCTCGGCCTCTTCCCGAGCGTGGCCGGCGTGATCCAGGCGGTGCCCGAACCGGTGCTGGGCGGCGCGGCGATGGTGATGTTCGGCGCGGTCGCCGCGGCCGGCATCAACATCCTCGCCAGCGTGCACCTGGACCGCCGCGCCCTGCTGATCATCGCCGTCTCGCTGGCCCTGGGCCTGGGCGTGTCGCAGGTGCCCGAATTCCTGGTCCACATGCCGGCCGCGATCCGCAACGTGCTCGAATCGGGCGTGGCGACCGGCGGCATCTGCGCCGTGCTGCTGAACTGGTTCCTGCCCGACAGCCGCGAAGCCGCCGCGCACTGAGCCGCAGCAGCGCCGCATTCCTTCCGGCTGGCGGTCGCCAGCCGTGCCGAAGGGCCCGGTCCAGCACCGGGCCCGCTTCCTTTCCCGCCCCGGACCATCATTTTCCCCAAGCAAGAATGCGTATAATCACTTAGTTCAGGAATGTACTATTCAGTGCTAAAATTAGTCCTGACGGACCGATGGCGGCCCGCCAAATCCTTCAATCCAACGATATTTGGCGAACGAAATGAACACGAAAATCCTCCTCCCTGCCCTGCTGCTTTCCCTGGTGGCCGGTTGCGCGTCGACCAGCCCCGCGAGCGCGAACGACCCGGTGCGCGCACGCGTCCTGGCCGAACTTGAACAAGCCAAGGCCGACGGCTCCTACCCGATCACCGAAGCGCATTATGCGAACCTGCCGGTCGACCGCAGCGCCGCTCCTTCGGCCCGCGTGGTCGAGGCCGCTCCCGCAAGCGTGACCGCTGCGACCGCAGCCCCTTGAGACCCCAGAGCCCGGCCAGATTACAATCCGTCTCTTTGTCTTTTCTGCAAGGAATAACGATGAGCGACTTTGGGCCAACCGATCAACGTTTGCGTCGTGTCGAGGCGCGTATGCCAGGGTTTCCGGTGGACGCGATGCGGCTGGTCCGGATGACGAATCACCTGCACAAGACCTTCCGCGACCGCACCAATGCGCTGGTCAAGAAGTACGACCTTGCCGATTCGAGCTATACCGTGCTGGCCATCCTGTATGGCTGCGTCGACGAAAGCTCGAGCGCTTCCGAACTGGGCGAGGCCTGCCACGAAAAGCCGGCCAACCTGACCCGCGTGTGCGACGAACTGGTGGCGCGCGGCCTGGTCGAGCGCTGCCCGAAGCCGGGCGACCGGCGCGCGGTGATGATCAAGCTGAGCGAACGCGGCCGCGCGCTGGCCGAACAGGCCATACCGGAAGTGTCGAACATGGTCATCGAGGCCTGCAACGACTTCAGCCCCGGCGAACTGCGCCAGCTGTCCGACCAGTATGCCCGGCTGCTGGCCAACCTGAACCGGCGCCCCTGAGCGCCAATTTGCAATACCCCCTGTCCACCCAGGCAGGGGCAACCGACGTTTTGAGTTTTTGATCCTGAAATAACGCCATGCGTAAAGTACTCGTAGTTGCACTCTCCGGTCTACTCCTCGCCTCATGCGGCAAGACCCCGCCCCCCTCGACCGACAAGCCGGTCGACGTGGTCCTGATCGGCGCCGGCGTCATGAGCGCCACCCTGGGCACCATGCTCACCGAACTGCAGCCCGACCTGAAGGTCGAGATGTACGAACGGCTCGATTCCGTCGGCGCCGAAAGCTCGGACACCCTGAACAACGCGGGCACCGGCCACTCCGCCTTCATGGAACTGAACTACACCCCGGAAGGCCCGGACGGCAAGGTCGAGACCAAGAAGGCGGTCGACATCAACGAACAGTTCGAGGTCTCGAAACAGTTCTGGGCCTACCAGGTCAAGCACGGCTACCTGCCTGACCCGCGCGCCTTCATCAACAACGTGCCGCACATCGCCTTCGTCTGGGGCGACGACAACGTCAACTTCCTGCGCAAGCGCCATGAGGCCCTGCAGAAGGAAAACCTGTTCAAGGGCATGCTGTACACCGAAAACCATGACGAGATCCGCCAGTGGGCGCCGCTGGTCATGAATGGTCGCGACAAGAACCAGAAGGTCGCGGCGACCCGCATGGACATCGGCACCGACGTCAACTACGGCACCCTGACCCGCACCATGGTCAAGAACCTGACCGAGAAGAAAGGCGTGGCCCTGCACCTGCGCACCCAGGTCGAGGACATCAAGCGCGGCGCCGACGGCATCTGGAACGTCACCATCAAGGACCTGAACAAGGACACGGTCCAGACCGTGCGCGCCAAGTTCGTGTTCATCGGCGCCGGCGGCGGCGCGCTGCCGCTGCTGGAAAAAACCGGCATCCCGGAAGTGAAAGGCTACGGCGGCATGCCGGTCGGCGGCCAGTTCCTGATGACGAACAACCCTGCGCTGGTCAACGCCCACCTGGCCAAGGTGTACGGCAAGGCCTCGGTCGGTTCGCCGCCGATGTCGGTGCCGCACCTGGACACCCGCATCGTCGACGGCAAGCGCACCCTGCTGTTCGGACCGTTCGCGACCTTCTCGACCAAGTACCTGAAGAACGGCTCCTGGACCGACCTGCCGGCCGCCATCAGCACCAGCAACGTGCGTCCGATGCTGCAGGCCGGTATCGACAACATCCCGCTGACCAAGTACCTGATCGAACAGGTCATGCTGTCGCCGGAAGACCGCCTGGCCTCCCTGCGCGACTACCTGCCGGAAGCGAAGATGGAAGACTGGACCCTGGCCACCGCCGGCCAGCGCGTGCAGATCATCAAGGACTCGAAAGACGGCGGCGTGCTGCAATTCGGCACCGAAGTCGTGAGTTCGGCCGACGGCAGCGTCGTCGCCCTGCTCGGCGCTTCGCCGGGCGCCTCGACCGCCGCGCCCATCATGCTGAAAGTGCTGAAGCAGTCCGCTTTCAAGGACACGCTGGAAACCCCGGCCTGGAAAGCCAAGATGCTGGAAATGGTGCCTTCCTACGGCCAGAAGCTCAATAACGACCCGGCCCTGGCCAACCGCATCCGCCACTACAGCAGCGAGGCGCTGGGCCTGAAGGCGATCACGCTGGACGAGCCGGCGGCCACGACGGCAGCCGCCCAGGCCGCCGCCCCGGCCGTGGCGCAGAAGTAAGCCGCCCCGCCGCGCTCCTCGAAAAGCCCCTGCCTGCAGGGGCTTTTTTTCGTCCCGGCGCGCGCGAGCGCCACAGCGGCCCGGGCCGCGGCCGTCCCGCGCCGCGTACGCGACGTCCTTTCCACGCCGGACTCCCGAGCCTGGCCGGGTCCATGCCTGCGCCAGGGACGGGCTGGCGCATGTGCGCGCATGCACAGCTCATCGTGCGGTTTCGCACAGCAGAACGGTTTTCCCGCCCTTTTGGCGCGTTCTCACGCTTTTCTCCCCCTCTTGTGGGCGCAGGGACACAAAAACACGGCCGAGCGCCCCCGTCCATCGCACATGCATTAATAATTGTTGACAGTGTTGTCACATGAAAATAGAGTTTCACTATAGACGGCTGAGTTCCACCAAGAGAAACGGTGCCGCTATGCAGCTTCAGTGCGATTGGCCTCGCCGGGGTCGACCATCATAAAAAAGAGGAGACAGCATCAGTGAAGAAGCACATCATCGCAATGGCCGCGCTCGCCGCCTGCATGTCCGCCGCGTCCGCGCAAACCAGCGTCACCATCTACGGTATCGTCGATGCCGGTATCACCCACGTCAACAATGACGGTCCGAACGGCGGCCGCACCACGGTCGAAGCCGGGCAGATGCAGGTGTCGCGCTGGGGCTTCAAGGGCGTGGAAGACCTGGGCGGCGGCCTGAAGGCCCGTTTCGGCCTCGAAGGCACCCTGCTCAACGACACCGGCGGCGCCGGCGTCGCCACCGGCAACCCGTCGACCACCAGCCTGTTCGACCGTGAAGCCACCGTCGGCCTGACCGGCAGCTTCGGTTCGATCGACTTCGGCCGCCAGAACATCCTGGGCGTGCTGTCGGTCGGCATGGCCGATCCGATGAGCCTGGCGTTCGCGGCCACCAGCCCGAACGTGCTGTTCGCCGGCATGAACCATGCGGGCGTGTACGGCACCTACGGCGCCAACGGCGGCGGCACCGCGCTGCGCCAGAACAACTCGATCCGCTATGTCTCGCCTTCCTTCGGCGGCTTCGGCTTCGCGCTGATGCGCGGTTTCGGCGAACAGCCGGGCGACTCGCAGCGCAGCTCCTACCAGGGCGCGTCGGCCTTCTACAATGCGGGCGCACTGAACCTCTACGGCGCCTATGCGCGCATGAAGAACCCGACCAACACCGACCTCCTGACCTCGCACGCGGTCGGCGTGAAGTACACCATGCCGCGCGTGGTCCTGAAGTCGACCTATTCGGAGAACGAGCTCGACAGCACCGGCCGCAAGATCAGCGTCTTCGGCGCGGGCGTCGACGTTCCGGTCGCTCCGGCCATCACCCTGACCGGCGCCTTCTACAACACCCGCCGCTCGGGCGACCTGAAGGACGACTCGCAGCAGTACATCTTCATCACCCGCTACGCGCTGAGCAAGCGCAGCACCGCCTACTTCTCGTACGGCCACGCTGCGACCGACCGCATCGTGCAGGCGACCGACATCAACCTGGCCCAGGGCTTCGTCGCCGTGGGCAGCGATTCGGCGAACCGCCTGACCGTGGGCCTGATGCACATGTTCTGATCGCCCCTCGGGGACGGACAAAGCCGGCTGGGTTTGCACCCAGCCGGCTTTTTCATTTACCGCTACCGCATGATGCGTAGGGCGGGCGCTCCGTGCCCACGCGTGAACGATGAGCGGACGCAGCGCTTCATGGATGCCGACACGACGCAGGCTTCACGCGTGGGCACGGGGGCGCCCACCCTACGTTGGCATCGCGTTCGCAGTCACGCCGGGACACGGCGCGATGCGCCCGGCCCGGCACGCCTGCATCAACCGGCGACCGCCTCCCGCTTCCCCTGCAAATCCCGCCACTGCACCTTCCCGGTCGCCGACTTCGGCAGCGTTTCGCAGAACTCGACGATGCGCGGGCTCTTGTAGGCCGCCATGTTCGCATGCGACCAGTCGATGATGTCCTGCTCGCTCACGCTGCCGGCAAAGCCGTCCTTCAGGGCCACCACCGCCTTGACCGTCTCGCCGCGCCGTTCGTCGTAGGCCGCCACCACGCAGACCTCGCGGATCGCGGGGTGCCGGTACATCAGCGCCTCGACCTCGGCCGGCCAGACCTTGTAGCCCGAGGCATTGATCATGCGCTTCAGGCGGTCGACCATGAAGAAGTAGCCGTCCTCGTCGGTCCTGCCCAGGTCGCCGGTGCGCAGGAAGCGCTTGCCGTCGATCTCGACGAAGGTGTCGCTGGTCGCCTGCGGGTTGTTCCAGTAGCCCTGCATCACCTGCGGCCCGTGCACCACGATCTCGCCCACTTCGCCGACGGGCAGCTCGCGCATCGTCTCGGGGTCGACCACGCGCGCGTCGACGTCGCAGATCGGGATCCCCAGGCATTGCTTCTTCGGCCGTTCGCCCGGATTGATGTGGGTCGGCGCCATCGTCTCGGACATGCCATAGCCCTCGACGTACTTGACGCCCATGAGGTCCTGCATGCGCTGGGCGATCGCGTCCGGCATCGCCGCGCCGCCACCGCTCATGCGGCGGATGCTCGACAGGTCGTACTCGGCCACGCGCGGGCTCGACAGCATGTCGACCACCATGGTGGAGATGAGCTGGGTCGAATTCACCTGGTGGCGCCGGATGCATTCGGCCGCGGTGTCGCGGTCCCAGCGCGAGAGGATGACCACGGTGCCGCCGATGAAGATCGAGCCGTTCATCCCGCCCTGCATCCCGGTCACGTGGAAGAAGGGCAGCACGCACAGGGCCACCGAGTCCTGCTGCGCGCCGAACCACTGCACGCCGGCGACGGTGTTGTACATCACGCTGCGGTGGGTGTGCATGCAGCCCTTGGGGTTGCCGGTGGTGCCCGAGGTATAGGGCATGCAGCACAAGTCGTCCGGGCCGGCCGTCAGGGGACCGGGGCGGCAGCCGCGCGCCAGCATGTCGCTCCACAGCACCACGCCCTCGCCTTCGATGTCGCGGCGCGGGGCGGCGACGAAGTCCGGCACCTTGAGGTCGGTGGGGCGCTCGATGTAGTCGGAATAGGCCGCGACCACGACGTGGCGCAGGCCGCCGTCGGCCACCAGCGGCCGCACCTGCTCGACCAGGTCCTGGGGCGCGAAGATGGTGGCGGCGCCGGTGTCGCTCACATAGTGGCGCAGCTCCTCGGTGAGGTTCATCGGGTTGACCGGCACCACGACCGCGTTGGCGCGCAGGATCGCGTAATAGGCCAGGATGAACTGGGGGCTGTTCTGCATGTAGAGCAGGACCCGGTCGCCCTGCGCCACGCCGCACTCTTCCTGCAGGAAGCCGGCGATGGCGTCGACCTCGCCCCGGAACTCGCTGTAGCTGATGGGCGTGTCGTAATAGATCGCGAAGGTCTTGTCCGGGTAGCGCGTGGCGGACACCTCGAGGTTGTAGTACAGATTCGTTTGCGGCACGCTCAGGTGCCGCGGCAGGCCCGTGGGCCAGAATGCCAAGTGACGCTCCGACATCTTGTCTCCTCTGTCAATGGAGGCGGCTGCAACCGCTCTTCTTCTGCTTTTCTGCTCGTCGATTCAGCGATACTTCGCCAGCTCCAGCTTGGCGATCGCATTGCGGTGCACCTCGTCCGGACCGTCGGCCAGGCGCAGCGAACGCGCGCTGGCATAGGCCTGGGCCAGGCCGAAGTCCTGGCTGACGCCGGCGCCGCCGTGGGCCTGGATCGCCCAGTCGATCACCTTGCAGGCCATGTTCGGCGCGATCACCTTGATCATCGCGATCTCGCGCGCCGCGACCTTGTTGCCGACCGTGTCCATCATGTGCGCCGCATTGAAAACCATCAGGCGCGCCTGGTCGATCAGGATGCGCGATTCGGCGATGCGCTCGCGCCAGACGCCCTGGTCCGCGACCTTGCGGCCGAAGGCAACGCGCTCGAGCGTGCGCCGGCACATCGCCTCCAGCGCCATCTCGGCGCGCCCGATCAGACGCATGCAGTGGTGGATGCGGCCCGGCCCCAGGCGGCCCTGGGCGATCTCGAAGCCGCGGCCCTCGCCGAGCAGGATGTGGTCGAGCGGCACCCGCACATTGTCGAACACGACCTCGGCGTGGCCGTGCGGCGCATCGTCGTAGCCGAAGACGTGCATGTCGCGCACGATGGTCACGCCGGGCGTGTCGGTCGGGACCACGATCATCGACTGCTGGCGGTGGCGCTCGGCATTTGCCGGGTCGGTCTTGCCCATGAAGATCATCACCTTGCAGCGCGGGTCGGCCGCGCCCGAGGTGAACCACTTGCGCCCGTTGATCACGTACTCCTCGCCGTCGCGCACGATGCTGGCCGTGATGTTGGTCGCGTCCGAGGAGGCGACCTCCGGCTCGGTCATGGCGAAGGCCGAGCGGATCTCGCCGGCCAGCAGCGGCGCAAGCCAGGTCTTCTGGATGCCCGGCGAGGCATAGCGCACCAGGGTTTCCATGTTGCCGGTATCGGGCGCCGAGCAATTGAAGACTTCGGAGGCGATCGGCACCCGGCCCATCAGTTCGCACAGCGGCGCGTATTCGAGGTTGGTCAGGCCCGCGCCCAGTTCAGACTCGGGCAGGAAGAGATTCCACAGGCCGGCTTCCTTCGCCTTCGCCTTCAGGCGCTCCATGGTCTGGGGTACGATGAAGGCGTTGCCGGCCTTGCGCGCGGCATCGACCTCTTCCTTGTAGGCGGCCTCGCGCGGAATGATCTCGGTGTCGATGAAATGCTTGACGCGCCGCTGCAGTTCGAGGGCGCGTTCGGAAAACTGGAAAGCCATATGTCTCCTGTTTTTATGTGTATGTACCGCACAGTGAAACAAGGTTTTACTGCGCCGCCTTTGACTCCGGTCGAGTGTAGCAGTCGAGAAAATGGAAGTAAACGACCCGTCCGCGCAGCGAAACGCGTGCGCCTGCGCACCGTATTGCAGGGTTGACACATGCACTCGCGTGTTTTACTGTGCAAAATCGACACACCGGTTATAGAACGGTGCAAACAGGTTTAACCATGACATCACACGACAACAACACGCAAGTGCCGGCCGGCTTCGAACGCCTGAAACGCGGCGGCCCCTACATGGCCAACCTGGGGGATCTGTATTGCAGCCGGGAGAACGGCGCCATCGTGATCGCGATGCGCATCACCGAACAGCACACCAACATGCGCGGCATCGCCCACGGCGGCATGCTGGCCAGCCTTGCCGATTCGGCCCTGGGCATCGGCCTGACCCTGTACTGCGAGGGGCGCAACTCCTTCGTGACCGTCAACCTCAGCACCGACTTCGTCGACGCCGCCCGCCCGGGCGACTGGGTCGAGGCCCATGTCGACATCCAGAAGCTGGGCGGACGCGTGGCGTTCGCGAACTGCTTCCTCCAGGTGGGATCGCGACGGATCCTGCGCGCCAGCGGCGTGTTCGCGGTGATGAATGCCTTGACGCCGGAGCAGCTGGCGGCGGGCTACTGAGAATCCTGCGCGGGACTGCGGGGGCTGCGCTAGCGGCGGGCTCGTGAAAGGAGCGTGGCCGGTGCCGGAACGTACAAGTCCCTGATAATGGCATGCTGCGGATTGGCCGGGTCCAGCAGGACCCGCACCGCTTGCCCCTCCAAGAACGCCAGCACGCGGGCCGTCTTGTGCACGGGAGTCCAGGATTCGAATTCAGCTTCCCCGACCCGAGAGCCGAACTCGAGGCGCCCCCGATCGCGGACGATCCAGAGGCAGGTAATCTGCCCCGCCACATCGATACCGCTTGCAAACAGCGCGTAAACGCGTCCGATCCGCCATGCCGCGAGCGCGACGCACACGAGCGTCGCGGCGATGGCCGGCACGAAGAAATGGACGACCTGCTGCTCTCCCTTGAGAAACAGGCCTACGCCATAGAGCACCCAGGTCACGGGCACCCCGATCCAGGATGCGAGCGCGGGCCAGTCGTTCCACAAGATCGCGGGTAGCGAGGGTTTCATTAGATTAGCCTCCAGGTGGCGAGCCTGCTCCCTTGCGAGGGCTACGGCTCTGTTGTTTAAATTTCGACAACATACCAGTTCGGTGCTGAAAAATATGCGCACACTGTCACGGCGGCTCCGGCGGATAACCCGGCTTGCCGCTCTCTACGGCATTCTTGGTTGCGATAAGGATGTCCATTCTTGCATGTTTAACAATATTTGGCGTCGGCAATCGGCCAATTGCGTTCGAAAGATTCGAGCGTCAGCAATTTCTCGAGGCACCAGACATCCAATCGCTACGTAATCGTTCAACACCGACAATTTTGATCACACTGAGCGGATAGCATTCTGTGAGGAGCTCTAACCCGTTCAATTTTTACACTACGGCTCAATCACAAACATGAATGGACCCTATGCGTTGCCATAAAGCGGCAATCGTGTGGCCAATGCCCTTGTGAGTTTGAGCGCGATGACGCCAACGTGATTTAGCTTGATGCTTTCATTGCAGACTTGTACCATATAGAAATCTCCTGCAAACGCCTCAGAGGTACATTTGAGGCAGCAAAGCCCCAGTGGAAACTAGCTATGCGCCAGAACAAATTGAGGCCACTAGCGCAAACATGTTATCGGGTTCTATGAGCAAAACAAAAAAGACACGCTTTTTCGCACGTATTGATGGCGTTGAATGTTTGCTATTTTCGATACAGAAGAGCGCAAATGATGGACTTACTATAACATCACGGACTCCTAAATTTTTCGAGGGTGCTAAGGGACCATTTGGGACACAGCTCGAATTCGACCACCAGCATTACTCAGTTCATGAAACTAACGAAGGGCGCGATACCACAATTACACAAAAAACCCAGTTGATCGGGGAGCATCATTCTATTGTTACCTTATTGCGAGAAACAAAAGATTACCTTCTCTGGCCGGTATTTGCTAGGCGCTACCCAATATTCCTAACTGAAGAAAACCGGTTGATACGAAAGTCGAGAGATACTCTTATTGAGCTAGCCGAATATGTTTATGAAAGATCCAATCTTTTATTTAGTGTGTTTGTGAGCAGGCCTTCGTTTGATGTTTCTGTGCTTAAAAATTCTGGAATCAGATTTGAAACCGCCTTATTTGACAAGCACTTAATTATTGTTATTCCATCCTTTATACATCTCCCTTCTTTACCATCAGGGGACGTTACCGGCTATTCCAGTACCCCCGTCGTGATCGACGGCAAAAAAGAAGAGGATCATTTTCAACTTAACGTGAAAAGCGTTCCTGCGGACAAACTATATACAGCTCACCAGAAATTAATGGGAATCCTTCAGAAAGCTTATCTACTGCGATTAAATACGCATGCGACCGAAATAAACCAAAACATCACCTTCCCTTCGTTTCTGCTGGAGGTTACGCAAAACCCTCCAAATCAAAGATCCGTACCAGACTATTCTTATAAAGATAGTAGAGAAATTATGTTCCGAAGCTAAGCAGTTCGCCACCTGCTTACAGCTAAAGGTTTGCTATTAGCCCATGAAAAAATAGGTCGCCACTGCTCCTCCCGATGGATAGCGGGTACTAAGATCAACGGCATTGCGCGAGAGCACGAATTACTCCGGTACCGCATCTGATGTTTGCTTGAGGTCGGAGAAGTAGTAGTGCTTGCCACGCGTCACAGGTGGGATTTCGTTATCAATCTAGCGCTATCCGTCGCCTCTGGTGGCGTACATCTTCTCGTTCTCAATTTCGAAGACTGCCCCCTGCCATTTACGCGCTCCATCCCCGATGGCCGGACTGATTCACCAGCTACCAGGAAGACCTGACGCCGCATCTGTCCGCGCTGCGCATGCCGACGCTGCTTCTCTGGGGCGACGCGGACCCGATCAGTCCCGTGAAGGTTGGGGAGCGCCTGGCGGCCCTGCTGCCGCAGGCCCAACTACATGTGTTCCCCGGTGCCAACCACGACCTCGGCTGTACTTGCGCGGAGCTCGTCGCGCCGCTCGTCGACCGCCACCTGGCTTCTTAACGAACCGGTCGGACTGCACCGAACGGCCTGCGCATCCATTCCCCGCCTAGTGCTCGCGCACCAGATTGAATTGCGCCGCCTGCCGGTTGTAGTCGGCGATCGACTTCCTGATGTAGCCGGTCAGCGCGTCCCCGGTCAGCGAGAAGGGATAGAGCCCGGCCTGCTCGCGCAGGCGGGCGAACTCGGGGCTGGCATCGATGCCGGCGAAGGCCGCGACCCAGCGCCGGTAGTCCCGCTCGCTCACGCCCGGCCCCATCCAGACGCCGCGGATGACCGGCCAGACCACGTCGTAGCCCTGCTCGCGCGCGGTGGGCACCCCGGCCAGCAGGCCAGGGAGGCGCCGTTCCGACAGCACCGCCAGCACCCTGACCCTGCCCTCGCCCACGTGCAGCAGCGCCTCGGAGGTGTCGCCCGAGATCGCCTGCACGTAGCCGGCCTGCATGGCGACGAACTGCTCGCCGCCGCCTTCGAGGGCGACAAAGCGCATCTTGCGCGGCTCGACCCCGGCCTTGCTCACCAATAGGGCCATCTTCATCCAGTCCTGGCTGCCGATGGTGCCCGACATGCCAACCAGCACGCGCTGGGGATCGCGTTTCAGAGCGGCGAGCAGCTGCCCCAGCGTGCGGTAGGGCGAGTTGGCGGGGACGGCGACCATGCCGTAGTCGGCGCCGAAGGCGGCAACCCAGCGTACGTCCTCAGGGCTGGCCTTGCCGAACTTGCCCCGGGCGAGATTCAATACCGAGCCGCCGGAAAAGGCGACCAGGGTGTTCGGCTCGGCGCGGCGCTGGGACACCAGCGTGTGCCAGGCCACCGCGCCGACGCCGCCCGGCATGTAGCTCAGCTTCATCGGGAGCGCGCCGGGCTGGCCCTGCAGGGCGCTGCGGGCCAGCTTGCAGGTCAGGTCCATGGCGCCGCCCGGTTTGGACGGCACCAGGCATTCGGCCTGGGCCGCCCCGCCGGCGGCGACGGGCGCAGCCGGCGCCAGCGATGGCAGCAGCGAAAACAGGAAGGTGCGCAGCATTCTCATGTGCGCATGATAGCCGCGCCGACACGGATGCGCTCGGAGTGTGCGCTCAAAGGCAGGACTCAGAAGCGGTGCTGGATGCCGGCGGTGACGCCGGTCTGGGTGTTGCCGAAGCCGGCGTCGTCGCGCGAGAGGCCGACCAGCTGGCCATGCTCGGCCTTGGCATGCGCCGCCGACAGGTAGAGCCAGGTGCGCTTGGACAGGTTGTACATCGCGCGCGCCACGAACATGGTCGGGTCGGCGTCCTGCGCGGCCGGCAGCGCCCTGGTATCGATGTGGTAGACGGCGCCGGTCAGGGTAATCTTGTCCACGGCATAGGTGAGGCCGCCCCAGTAGGTGTCGCCGCGCAGGTCGGCGGTAGCGGCCGTGCCGGAGTCGAGCCGGTAGCTGCGCAGGCCCGCCGTGTAGCGCCAGCGGCCGCTCTGGTAGTCCGCCCCCAGGTGCAGGGCGCGGGTTCGGTCACGCTCCGCGCCTGCCGCGGGCGCACCGCCGTTGACCTGCTCCCAGGCCGCCATCAGGCCCAGGCCGTTGGCGAACCAGGCGCCGCCGAGCGCATACTTGCGCCCGTCGGCCGCGCTGCCGCCCTGCTCGCCCAGGCCGACCGATGCGCCGTAGCTGAAGTTGCCGCTGCGGCCGCTGTACTTGACCAGGTTGTCGAAGGCGGTCGTCATGCCGTACTTCGACGGGCCGGTGGCGCCGCCGCTGGTGGCCCAGGAGTAGTTCGGGGCAAAGCCCATCGGGTCGAACTTGATCACCAGGTCATAGGTGGTGGTGAAGGAGCGGCCGATGACCACGCGCCCGAAACCCCCTTCGAGGCCTACATTCGCCTGGCGCTTGAACAGCGGGCCGTCCGTGGCGCCGGTATCCATCAGGATGCCGCCTTCGAGGTTGAAGACGGCCTTCAGGCCGCCGCCGAGGTCTTCGCTGCCGCGCAGGCCCCAGCGCGAGGTGTTCTTGCCGCCCGAGACCACCCGCACCAGGCTGCCGCCGTCGGGTCCGGCATGGTTGACGGTCTCGACGCCGGCGTCGACCAGGCCGTAGACCTGCACGCTGGTCTGGGCATGGGCGCCGACATTCAGGAAAAGCGCAGCCAGGACGGCGAGCGCGAGGGCCGATTTCTTCATCTTGTCTCCGGTACTGTCATCGTTATGTACTGCCTTGTGAAACCGACTATATGCGGGCCCAGCTTTCAGTTCGCTTTCAACGTGAACCTAGGCAGCGCTGCGGAAAACCCCTGGCGCCCGGCCTTTCCGAAGCCCCGCCTTTGCGCTTACACTGGCGCGATGAGAATCCTGTTAGTAGAAGACCATGTCGAGCTGTCGCACTGGGTGTCCCGGGCGCTGCGCGAAGCCAATCTCACCGTCGAATGCGCGACGACCGGCGCCGACGCCGACGCCCTGCTCCACACCCAGGACTATGCGCTAGTGATCCTGGACCTGACGCTGCCGAAAATGGACGGCCTGGACGTGCTGCGCCGCCTGCGCGCCCGCGGCGGCGCGCGCGGCGGCACGCCGGTGCTGATCCTCACGGCTCGCGGCGGCCTGGAGGAAAAGGTGCAGGGACTGAACCTCGGCGCCGACGACTACTTGGCCAAGCCCTTCGAACTGGCCGAACTCGAGGCGCGCGTGAAGGCGCTGCTGCGCCGCAGGTTCGGCAGCGGCAGCGGCAACGAGGCCCTGGTGCACCGCTGCGGCCAGCTCAGCTTCGACACGGTCTCGCGCATGTTCCACTACTGCGGCGAGCCGCTGGCCCTGACGCCGCGCGAGCACGCCGTGCTCGAAGCGCTGATCGCCCGGCCGGGCCGCGCGCTGTCCAAGGAAAAGCTGTTCGACGAGGTCTTCGCGCTGGTGGACGACGCCAATCTCGACGCCATCGAGCTCTACATCCACCGCATCCGCAAGAAGCTCGAACGCCGCCCCGAGGGCAATACCGCCATCGTGACCCTGCGCGGCATCGGCTACCTGCTGCAGGAAAAACCCTCTTGAGACCCGCGCCATGGCCCTGAAGGCTGCCCGCCCGCCCGGCAGCCTGCGCAACCAGCTGCTGCGCTGGCTGATCCTGCCGCTGGTGGCGCTGGTCGCGCTCAACGCCATGTCGCTCTACCAGGACGCCCTGGAGGCCGGAGACATCGCCTACGACCGTTCGCTGCTCGCGTCCACGCGCGCGCTGGCCGAGCGGGTGTCGGTGCGCGATGGGAAGGTCGTGGCCGACGTGCCCTACGTCGCCCTGGACAGCTTCGAGACCGACACCCTGGGCCGCATCTACTACAAGGTCACCGGGCTGCAGGGCGAAACCGTGTCGGGCTACGGCGACCTGCCGCCAGTGCCGAAGAACGTGCCGCGCTCCGACCTGTACCCGGCCCTGGTGCGCTTCTACCACGCCGAATACAACGGCGAGCCGGTACGCATCGCCGCCCTGCTGCAGCCGGTCTTCGACGACACCATGCGCGGCATCGCCCTGATCCAGGTCGGCGAGACGCTCGACGCGCGCCGCGCGCTGTCGCGCCGCATCCTGCTGGGCACCCTCCTGCGCCAGGCCCTGATGGTGCTGGCGGTGGCGACCCTGGTCTGGTTCGCCGTGCGCCTGGTGCTGCGGCCCCTGATGGACCTGAAGCACGAGGTCGAGACGCGCTCCCTGTCCGACCTGTCCGACGTCGACCCGGCCCTGGTGCACAAGGAAGTGCGCCCCCTGGTGATGGCGATGAACGGCGCCATGACGCGCATGCAGGACCTGATCGCCAGCCAGCGCCGCTTCATCGCCGACGCCTCGCACCAGTTGCGCACCCCGCTCACGGTGCTCAAGACCCAGGCCGAGCTGGCCCTGCGGGAAGACGACCCGGCCGCGATGCGCGAGATCGTGCGCTCGGTCGCCCTCACCACCGACTCCGCCATCCACCTGGCCAACCGCCTGCTGACGCTGGCGCGCATCGAGCACGGCGGCGGCAAGATCCAGGCCCGCCCGGTCTCGCTGTCGGCGATTGCCGGCCAGGTCGGGCTGGAGCTGGCCCTGCCGGCGGTCCAGAAAGGGATCGACCTGGCGCTGGAGGTCGAGGCTGGCGAGGGTGGCAACGAGACCGCCGACGGCACGACCGTGCACGGCGACCCGCTGCTCCTGCACGAGCTGGCGGCGAACCTGGTCGACAACGCGATCCGCTACACGCCGGCGGGCGGCAGCGTGCAGCTGCGCGTGGGGCGGCGTCCAGCCGGCGTGCTGCTCGAAGTACAGGACAGCGGTCCCGGCATCCCTCCCGCCGAGCACGACAAGGTGTTCACGCCCTTCTATCGCGCCCAGGCCACGCTCGACGCCAACCCGGGCGGCACCGGCCTGGGGCTGGCCATCGTGCGCGACATCGCCCGCATGCACGGCGCCAGCCTGGCTCTGGGACAGGGCGAGGACGGACACGGCCTGAAGGTCAGCGTGCTGTTCGCGCCGCCGGAGCGTGTCTGACCCGGCCCGGCCGCTCCCTTTCCCTGCCTCTCCCGAATTTGTCCTTCCTCGTCCCGGCCGGCACGCGGGCGCGCGCTGAAAGCTAATTGAAAGCCGCGCCCGCCTATAGTCGGCAGCACAAGCAATCCATAACGATGACAACATTCGGAGACCACATGACAAGCCATCCTTCACGCGCGCCCTCCCGGCAGCGCTTCCCCGCCTGATCCGGCCCGGTTCCGACCGGGCCCGGGCGCAGCGTCCCTCCGCGGCCACACCGCTGCGGCGCGCTGCCCATCGACACACCACGGCGTAACACCACGCCGTCAAACCGATTTAGTGATGCCTGCGCTCCCCGCCCGGAGACCGCAGGCACTGTGAGGAGAATTCCCATGCTGACCATCCTGGCTTACTCGATGATCATCGTCTTCATGTTCCTGATCATGACCAAGCGCCTGCCGGCCATGGTCGCCCTGATCGTCGTGCCGATCGCCTTCGGCCTGATCGGGGACTTCGGCAAGGAACTGGGGCCGATGATGCTTACCGGGATCAAGAACCTGGCCCCGACCGGGGTCATGCTGATGTTCGCGATCCTCTACTTCGGCATCATGATCGATGCCGGCCTGTTCGACCCCATCATCCGCAGGATCGTCAGGCTGGTGCGCGGCGACCCGGTCAAGATCGTGGTCGGCACCGCAGCGCTGGCCATGCTGGTCTCGCTCGACGGCGACGGCGCCACGACCTACATGATCACGGTCTCGGCCATGCTCCCCCTCTACCGCCGCCTCGGCATGAACCAGCTGATCCTGGCCTGCGTCATCATGCTGGCCGGCGGCGTCTTCAACATCCTGCCCTGGGGCGGACCGACGGCGCGCGCGGCCAGCGCCCTGGGTGTCGACGTGCACGACATCTTCGTGCCCATGCTCCTGCCCATGGCGGCCGGTGTCGTCTGGGTGCTGTTCGTGGCCTACGTCCTGGGCAAGCGCGAGCGCAAGCGCATCGGCACGGTGAAGCTGGCCGCCCAGGCCGGCGCGCGCCCCGCATCGAACGTCAGCGTGCTGCAGCCCGCCCACGCCCGCCACGCTGCCGCCGGCGAGATGGACGGCACCACCGGCCAGTGGGTCGCGCATGCGGAGCTGGCGACCCAGGAAGGTGGCGCCAGCACAGTGGCCGGCGGCAGCGGCGGCGATGGGGATGCGGACGCCGGCATTTCCGACCCGGCGATCGCAAGGCCGAAGCTGATCTGGGTGAACGCCCTGCTGACCGCGCTGCTGCTGGTCCTGCTGGTCGCGGGCGCCCTGCCGCTGCCGGTGCTCTTCATGATCTTCTTCGCGGTCGCGGTGATGGTCAACTACCCCGGCCTGGAACAGCAGAAGGAGCGGATCGCCCACCATGCGGCGAATGTGGTGCCGGTCGTCTCGCTGATCTTCGCCGCCGGCATCTTCGTCGGCATCCTGCAGGGCACCAAGATGGTGGACGCGATCGCGCTCTCCGTCATCGCCGCCGTGCCGGAGTGGATGGGTCCTTATCTCGCGATCGTGACCGGCGTGCTGAGCATTCCCTTCACCTTCTTCATCTCGAACGACGCCTTCTACTTCGGCATCGTGCCCATCCTCGCCAAGGCGGCCGCCGTCTACGGCATCGGCGCGGCGGAGATCGGGCGCGCCTCGCTGATCGGCCAGCCGGTCCACCTGCTCAGCCCCCTGGTGGCCTCGACCTACCTGCTGGTCGGCATGTCCAAGGTGGAATTCGGCGACCACCAACGCTTCACCATGCTGTGGGCCATCGCGGGCTCGCTGGTCATGCTGGTGGCAGCGCTCATCTTCGGCGTGGTGCCCTTCGTCGGCCAGGCCGGCTAAGAGCGCCCGACAGGCGAGGCGCTGCAACGCGGCCCTGGCGGTTTTGTCAGGCGCTCCAAACCTGGCGCCCAGCCTCAACGCCCGCCCGACACCTCGATGAAGGACCCCGTGGTGTACGAGGCGGCGTCCGAGAGCAGCCACAGGACCGCCTGCGCCACCTCCGATGCTTGTCCTCCCCGTCCCATCGGCACCGAGGCGGCCAGGCGCGCCACGCGTCCCGGCTCGCCGCCGCTCGCGTGCATCTCCGTCTCGATCAGGCCGGGGCGGACGCCGTTCACGCGGATCCCCTCGCCCGCCACCTCCTTCGACAGGCCGACCGTCAGCGCATCCATCGCCGCCTTCGACGCCGCGTAGTCGACATATTCGCCGGCCGCGCCGAGCACGCCGGCGCGCGAGGACACATTCACGATGCCGCCGCCAGGCCCGCCGTGACGGGTCGACATGCGCCGCACGGCCTCGCGCGCGCACAGGATGCTGCCGACGACATTCGTCGCCATGATGCGATGGATGCGGGCGGCGGACATCTGCTCCACGCGCATCTGCTGGGACAGCACGCCGGCATTGTTGACCAGCGCGTCCAGGCGGCCGAAGCGTTCGTCGACGGCGCGGAACAGGCGCTCGACCTGCTCCTCGTCCGAGACGTCCGCCTTGAGCGCGAAGGCCTCGCCGCCGCGGCCGGCGATCGCATCGACGACAGCGGCGGCGGCTGCGTCGTCGGACAGGTAATTGATGCAGACCCGGTAGCCCCGCTCGGCTGCGAGGTGCGCGCAGGCCGCGCCGATGCCGCGTCCGCCGCCGGTGATCAGGATGGATTTGTTCATGGGATTCGACATGAAGAAGCAAAGGAAGAATTGCGCGCCAAGGCTTGCGCCAGGTCGCGAAAACCACGGTCTCGGTACCGGGTGGAAACCCGCTTCCCGACCGGGGACGACGCCGCAGGTCCGGCAAGGTCCAGTGTAAGGGCTTCATTGCTCCAACGCCAGGTCATGCGTCTGGCCTGGTTCCGGGCGGCGCCGACAAGCCAACCGGGGCCTGGGCTCTCACCCTGTGAGAGGTGTGCAATCGTACATGCTGGTGCAAGGTGAAGAACCCGGCAGCTAGGAGACCTTCCGTACCCGGGTTTCCGCGGGAGACAGCACACGGCCATCCTCCCCTCTGGGAAGCATGAAATGAAGGGGCTTGCCCGTGTCCTTCTCAACCAGCTCGGACCGGGGTTCGCCCTCTGCAAACAGATGGCGTTCGCCCCATTGGCGAAGCGCAACGACGACCGGGAACAAGGCCTCGCCTTGTTCAGTCAGGACATATTCGTGATAAGCGCTGCCGTCCGATGCCGGCTGGTTCGCCAGGATGCCGGCATCCGACAGGCGCCGCAGCCGGTCGGACAAGATATTGCGGGCCACCCCGAGGCTGCGCTGGAAGTCACTGAACCTGCGTACGCCGTCGAAAGCATCGCGCACCACCAGCAAGCTCCAGTAGTCCCCGATCACGTCGACCGACCGGGCGACCGGGCAAGGTTGCGCATCCATATGCTTGCGGCTGTTCATTTCCAGTATCCCGAGTAAACGTGCTTGCATTTTAAAACCAATGCGGCTAAGCTCCAACTGGTTTCGATTCGCAACCACATTAGGGATTCCCATGCCGACTGAAATGACAGCCACTGCTCGGACAACCCTGCCATCGACCATGTCCCGTGGCGCCGTACTGCTGTTTGCCTGTGCGAGCGGACTCAGTGTCGCCAATGTGTATTACGCGCAGCCGCTCCTCGATGCCCTGGCGGCCGAGTTCTCCATCCCGCATGCCAGGATCGGAGGCGTGGTCACCGCCACCCAGGCAGGATGCGCGCTCGCGCTGGTGTTGCTGGTTCCCCTGGGCGATCTTCTCGAACGGCGGCGGCTGATGCTGGTGCAGGCGCTGATGCTGACGGCTGTGCTTGCCTGCGTAGGACTGGCGTGGAGTCCGGCTACCCTGCTCACCGCCATGCTCCTCACCGGGGCGCTCGGGACAGCAATGACGCAAGGTCTCATCGCCTACGCCGCAAGCGCGGCATCGCCAAACGAGCGGGGACGGGTGGTCGGGGCCGCGCAGGGCGGCGTCTTTCTCGGATTGCTGCTGGCGCGCGTGTTGGCGGGCGCCGTCAGCGACCTCGCCGGCTGGCGCGCCGTCTACCTCTGCTCGGCGATGATCATGCTGGTGCTCGCCATGCTGTTGCGCTCGGGGTTGCCGCGCCTGGCGGCGCCGCAGCGCCGGATGCGCTACCCAGGCCTGATCGGCTCGATGTTCGTGCTGTTGCGACACGATCGTGTGCTGCAGGTCCGCGGTGCACTGGCGCTCCTGATGTTCGCCGCTTTCAATATCTTCTGGAGCGCCATCGTATTGCCGCTCAGCGCCGCGCCCTACTCCCTGTCGCACACGGCGATCGGTGCGCTCGGCCTGGTGGGCGCCACCGGCGCCCTGGCCGCCGCCGGCGCCGGCCGCTGGGCCGACCAGGGGCGCGAACGAGGTGTCACGTGTGCCGCGCTCGCCCTGCTATTGCTTGCCTGGATACCCCTGGCCTTGCTGGATGCATCCTTGTGGGCGCTCGTCGTCGGCATCGTGCTGCTCGACCTCGGAGGGCAAGCCATCCATGTCACGAACCAGAGCATGATCTTTCGATCCCACCCCGGTGGACATGGCCGGCTGGTCGGCGCCTACATGCTCTTCTACGCCACCGGCAGCGGCGCGGGCGCCTTGGCGGCCACGACCGTGTATGCAAATGCCGGCTGGTCGGGTGTATGCCTTCTCGGCGGCGGCGTCAGCTTCGTCGCCCTCGCTTTCTGGGTCGTCACGCTGCCCTACCTCCCTCCGGCCAGCACCGCAAAGCAGGAGGGCCCGTAGCGGTGGCTGAACGGCAACCACCAGGCCTTCCCTTCGCTGCCTGTACTCTCGTCTGTCGGAGGCAAAGCGGAAAGCGCTGCCGAACGCTTTACTTCGGCTTTGGCTGCGCCGGCTCGATCAGCACCAGCTTGCCTGTCCTGGGATCGCGGTACACCTCGCCAACCCGGTCGTAGCCGCTGCCGGCCTCGGTGACGCCCGCAGCCGGGCGTTCGATCTGGCGTCCTTTCTCGACCGGGGTGGGCGCCTTCATCGCGCCCTGTGCGCCCGCGATCGCCGCGATCAGGCCGCAGGCGAACACCAGCATCACGTCGACCAGGTTGACGAGACTGGCGCGCGGATCTTCGTCGCCCTGGTCGAGGCGCGCATCGAGCCGCGAGTACAGGCGCAGCCGCACCGGTTTGCCGCTCATGCCGTGCGCTCCATGGCTTCCAGGGTTTCTTCGTACCAGCGGCGGCGCAGCTTGCCGATCACCAGCCCGGCAATGCCGGCCACCAGGCCGAGCACGGTCGCATCGAAGGCGACGGTGACCGCGCTGGCCAGCTTGTCCGGCTCGCCCCGGCCGAGCGCGGCCAGGCCCGGTCCGAGCGGGATGATGGTGGCCATCAGGCCGAGCATCGGCGGGATGCGCGCCAGCAGGTCGGCGCGCTCGAGGCGGCGGCGTGCGACGGCATGGACCTGGCCGACGTCGCCGGCCGCGCCCAGCCTGCCCAGGCCGTGGAAGCGCTCGCCGACGGCGATGCCCGCTTCCACCAGCGCGGCCGCGCAGGCGAACAAGAGCGCGGCCAGGGCCGGCACCAGCAGCCAGCTGACCGCATGGTGCAGCCAGGCGAGCGAAAACAGATCGATCATCGAATACTCCTGAATGGTTGAGGAAGATGGCGCCCGCGCCACAGGCCGAGCGAAAACAGGAACAGGGCCAGCGCGAGCGAGCCGAGCACCGTGGCGACGCGCGCGGCGGGGGACTGGTCGGGCCGGAACAGGCGGCGCAGTTCATACGACCGCGCGGCCGGCCGGGCTGGCCCGGCGGCGATCCTGGCCTGGGCCGCGGCGCCCGGCGCCGGCCGGGCAGCCGCGGGGGATCCGCCCGGCGCGGCAGCGGAAACAGGCGCCGGCGCCGGGACCGCGATCTCCCCGCGCGCCCGCGCCAGCGCGGCGCCGAGCTGGCGGGCGTCTTCGGCGTCGAGCTGCGGCGCCAGCCATTGCCACATCGGATGCGCGGGGGCGGTATGCCCGCTGCCGGGCAGGCCGTTGGCCGCCACCAGGCGCGCCAGTTCGCCGCCCATGCTGCGGATGGTGGCCGGATCGGTCTTCCAGAAACCCTTCTCGGCCGCCACCATGAACACCGCCAGCATGTGCGCCTTGACGTGGGCGTTGTGGCGCTGGCCGAGGAAGGCCGGCAGGCCGAGCTTGTGGGCGTCGTCGAAATACACCGCCTTGACCTCGTCCCAGGCCCAGTTCTTCACGAGGTCCGGACGCGTGACCTGCCAGCCCCACAGGTTCTCGACGAATTCCTGGCCCATGGTGCGCGCCCCCGCATAACCGTGCCCCATCAGCGGCTTGAGCCAGGCCGGATTCAGGAAGCGCCCGCGCAGCTCGCCCAGCAGGCTCGATGCCAGCGGCTCCACGTCCGCGCGTCCGGGCTGGGCGTGCTGCAGGATCAGGGCTTCCGGCACGCGGCCGGTGCGCGTCTCGACCGCGAGCGATAGCCCGCCGAGGTAGTCGAAGGCGTCGTTGTTGTCCAGCAGGCCGTAGAGATTGGAAGCGCGCCCGTGGTAGGTGCGTGCGATGCCGTCCAGCGCCAGGTCGAATGCGGCATGGCTGGCTTCGCCGCCGGCATCCAGGCCATACGCATGCCCCATGCGCGTGCGGTAGGCGCGGCCGAGCTCCTCGCGTTCGCGCCAGGCGCCGGAACGCTCGGCCAGGCGGTTCACGCCGGCGCCGTAGGCCCCGGGGGCGTCGCCGAACACGCGCTGGGCGGCGGCCAGGCCGGCCTGTTCGACACGCAGGCCGCCGCTGGCCAGCGCCCGGGTGCGCACCAGCCACTCGCGCGCGACGCGGTTGTTCGCCAGCGGCTCGCTCCCCCAGGCCGCCCCCGCCAGCGGCGCCAGCGCGGACCGCAGGGCCTCGCGCAGCGCCGGATCGCGTTCCGCCAGCGTCGCCGCCGACGCCGCCAGCGCCATGCGGCCGGCGCGGTCGATCAGCCGGATCAGGTTCGGATAGAGGTCGCGGAACAGTCCCGAGGTCGTGACCAGGGCATCGCGCCGCGGCGCGTCCGGCTTCAGGCGCACGTCGCTGACGATGCCGCGCGCGTTCCACACCGGCTCGGCGCCCATCATGGCCAGCGCGAAGGCGACCATGACGCCTTCGTCGCGCACGGCGTCGGAGGCCCACAGGATGATGCCCTCGCTGCCGTCCTGCCCGGCGCTTCGCGCCTGGGCCTGGGCGGCAAGGCGTTGTCCCAGCCCGTAGCCGAGGCGGGTCGGCAGGATGTCGCCGTCGACCGCATGGAAGTTGCGCCCGGTCGGCAGCGCCTCGGGCGAGCGCAGCGGGTCGTTGCCCTTGCCTGGCTCGATGTAACGTCCGTCCAGGCCGGCCAGCAGCCCGCGCATCTCCATGCGCGGCGAGTCCGCCAGCTTGCGCCCGACTTCGGGATCGTCGATCCCGCCTTTCTTCATCGAGTCCAGCATCAGGTCCAGCGACCTGCGCTGCCAGGTCCGCCCGAACACGTGCAGGCCATGGGGCATGAACTTCTCCTGCAGCTTGGTCAGATAGTGGCCGATCTCGTGCGCCAGCAGATCGTCGTCGGCCGCATCGAATCCGATGCCGCGCACCTGCAGCACGTCCGCCATGGAAGCCTCCAGCTCGGCCCGGAGGTTGAGCCGGGTGACGCGCTCGCGCATCAGGCTCGCCGCCTGCGCCTTGAGCGTCTCCGAGGAAGCCGCCTCGTAGCTTTCGACCACCTGCCGCAGCGACAGCAGCTCGTCGTACAGCGGTGTGGCGGCCAGCGGCGGCGTCAGGTGGTCGACCATCACGGCCAGGCCGCGCCGCTTGGCCTGGGTGCCCTCGCCGACGCCGTCGACGATATACGGATAGATGCCGGGCAGGTCGCCCGTGATCAGGCTGGGATAGTCGTCGGCGGCCAGGCCCACCGCCTTCCCCGGCAGGAACTCATAGGTCGAGTGGCGGCCGACGTGGACCAGGGCGTCGGCCTTGAAGCGGTCGCGCAGCCAGTGATAGAAAGCGAGGTACTGGTGCGGCGGCGTGATGCTGGTGTTCGCGTGCAGCAGCTCCTCGTCGACCTCCCAGCCGCGCGGCGGCTGCGGCCCGATGAAGACGTTTCCGAAAACCAGGCCCGGCACCAGCAGCCGGCCGCCGTCGACCATCACCTTGCCGGGCGCAGCTCCCCAGCCGCGCATGCCCTCGATGCCGTAGCCGACCAGGCGCCGGTACAGGGGCGCGAGCGCCTTGCAGGGCTGCCGCTTGCGTTCTTCGAGGCAGCCGGCATAGCCCTGCTCCAGCGCGGCCAGGTCGCGCAAGGCGTCCTCGCGGCGGGGATGATCGGCCCCTTCGACCAGGTGCTGCAGTTCCTTGATCACGACCTGGGCGCGCTTGCGCCCGAGCGCGGGCTCCCCGCCCGCCTCGGCTTCGAGCACGTCCGCATGCAGGCGCCCGAGCAGCCCGCTCGTCATCTCGCCCTGCACGCCGGGCGCCAGGGTCGCGAACCAGCGCCGGTAGTCCTCCGACGATACGCCGTTGACGGCGGCGGCCAGCTCGCGCAGGGCGGCGCGGTCCTCGGGCAGGTTGACGCCCTGCGCCATGATCCGGTCCAGCAGCGCCTCGGGCGAGGCCGGCAGTTCGCCCACCGTATAGCCCACGCCCTTGAGCGCATGCAGCATCTCGAACAGCGAGGCCGGCACGTCCAGGTTGTCGGCGCCGATGTTCTGGCGGCCCGGCGGATGGTTGTAATAGATGATGGCGACCCGCTTGTCGCGGTTCGCCTTGGCGCGCAGCGCCAGCCAGCGCCCCACCCGCGCCGCCACCCGGTCCGCCTCGGGCGCGAGCAGCACCGGCGGCCGGTTCTCGATGCCGGTCTGCGCGTCGTACCCGGGCTGGCCGAGGGCCGCCACCACGATGGGCTGGCCGATGCCCTGCAGCTCCGGCAAGGCGACACGGTACTGCACCGAGTCCGGCGACAGGCCGTCCGGCGACAGGCGCCATTGCATCGCGGTGCGGTCGGACAGGCGGATGGCCTTGAACACGGGTACGTCGAGCCGCTTGAAAGCCGCCTCGACGGCTTCGCGTCCTTCAGCGGCCCCGACCACGAAGTCCTGCAGCACGACCAGGGCCGCCGGGCGGGCCGGGGCGAGCAGTTCCGGCAGGCGTGCGAGCGCTTCGCGCGAGGCGCCGCCCCAGCGGGTCAACAGCTGCACGCAGGGCTGGCCATGGGCTTCGATGCGGCGGCACAGCGCGGCCGGCACCATGCCGTCCATGTTGGCCAGGTCGAGCACGACCACGGTATCGCGCGCCTGCAGGCCGAGCCGGGCGGCATTGCCCCAGGCCGCCGCATCGGCCAGTTCGCGCTCGCCCACCCGCAGGCGCAGCACCGGCTCCGGCGCCGGAGCCGGGACCGGGGTCAGGGGCGCGAGCCGCTGCGCGAACAGGGCCGCCGTATTGCTGCTGCCCCCACCCTGCCACAGGCGGCGCGCCGCCAGCCAGTGAGCGGTCGCCGCGTCGCGCGCCGCGGCCTGCAGGGCGGACTCCGGCGGCGTTTCCAGCGACAGTTCGCGCAGGAGCTCGGCTGGCACGCCGCGCAGGCTGCCCTGGCGGCCCCGGCTCAGCAAGCTCAGCGTCGCTTCGCCGTTGAAGGCCAGGACCTCCGCCGACGGGCGCGCGTGGCGCGCCAGCGCGTCCTTCAGGCGCCGCGCCGGGTCGCCGAACACCGACACCGCCAGGATGCTGTCCGCGCCCGCGATCCAGCGCGCCAGCTCGGGCTCGCTCGCAGCCATGAGCTGCGCCGGCGTCCGCAGCAGGATGCGGTCTTTCGGATGCGCCGCGAGGTGCCGGTGCGCCGCCTCGATCGCGGTCGGCGCCGCGCGCTCGGTCACGATGGCGAACAGGGTGCCGGCGCGTGCGGGCAGGAGGGACAAGAAGCACAGCAGCAGCGCGGCGAAGCGCAGGAAAACACGGACGCTCATCGAGGTCGACCAGAAAGGCGCGCAGCAGTGCGCATGAAAACCAGGCGGTCCGGCTTCCTCCCGTGGGCGAACGCATCCCGGCAGGCCGCGATGCGGCGCATGCATGCGGGACGGCGTCATGGCCCGGAACGATGGAAACGACGGACAGCCAACCGGCAATGCCACACCCCGGGCATCGCAAAGTGCATCGTGACTGGCCGGTCTTCTGGCTTGCCCTCATCCTTCCCTGCCCCTGCCTTCCCGTGCGTTGCACAGTGGCGGTTCGGACAGCGTCGTCAGGCTTACAGCAGCGGGGGCTGCGCCGGACTGGCGGGGATCGACATCCCGCGCGTCACCGGCTTCCCGTTTCACCCTCCTGCAGGGGAGCAGGCGGGCACCAATCGCGTAACGGTGGCGATTCTACAGGCAAGCTTGCCTTGTTGTCACTACTGCAGAATGCGAACGCAGGCGTGTCGCTTCCGTCACCGGCCCACAGGAGCGTTCAGGTAACCGTCGGGTCAGGACTCCAGCCGCGACGCAATCTCGATCAGCCGCGGCCTGACCTCGTTCAACAGGAACTCGGGCGACACGCTCGACGACGGCCCGCCGCAATTGATCGACATGAGCTGGCTGCCGCCGATCGGGAAGAAGCCCACCGCGATGCCGTTGACGTCCTTCTGCCACTCGCCGAAAGAGGTGGTGCAGCCGTACTGCGCATAGTCGCGCAGCCCGCGTTCCAGGCCCTCCTTCATGGCGGTGAAGGCCAGTTCGTCGAGTTCGAGCGCCCGGCTCAGGATGTCCTTCCGTTCCTGCTCCGAGGCCTTGACCAGGTAGGCGCGGCCGATGGCCGATACCGCCAGCGGCATGCGCGAGCCGACCTGCAGCGAGAGCGACAGCGCCGCCGTGCTGCGGCAGACCTCGACGTAGATCATCGACAGCCGGTCGCGCATGGCGATCGACACGGTCGTGCCCGAAAAATCGGCCAGTTCCTGCATCATCGGGCGCGCCAGCTGGCGGATGTCGAGGCGCGCCAGCATGGCGCTGCCCAGGCCCAGGGTGGCGGTGCCGAGCATGTAGCGCCCGCCGGTCTCCTGCACCAGGTAGCCGAGCCGGGTCAGCGTGTAGGTGATGCGGGTGACGGTGGACTTCGGCAGGCCGCAGCGCTCGGCGATCTGCTGGTTGGTCAGGCCCTTGTCGGCCGAGCGGAAGCAGGCCAGCACCTCGAGCCCGCGCGCGAGGGCCGTGATGTAGTAGCGGTCCTCGTTGTTCTTCGACGCGTCCAGGCCCTCGCCCGGTTCCGACTCGTCGGCATTGCGGTTCATTTCGCTCAGTTGCATGGCTTACCCCAGGGTATGAATGGCGCGGGAATGCGCGGCAGAATACGAATTCTCTTTGCTATTGCACGAAAGGCTCTTTCCGAGATGGATTTCGCATGGCAAACTGGCTGAACTGTTGCGCAAACTCAAGGCAGTCCCGAACCAGCGGCACTTTGTAGTAGCACGGACATCGCCGGCAAGTCGCGGTTATGCCTCACGGCTGAACAAATCGTTGCTACCTCTGCAAAAGTGTCGTATTCTTTTTTCGTTCCATTTTACACCGCTTTGTTTCACCTAGCAAAACGAATGATCTGAATACCCATGGGTTCTCCGGAACCCGCGCACAGGAGTCAGAAGCATGTTGAGAGCTCAGGTTTCGTCGAGCACGAACGGATCGCAGCACGCACCACCGGGCCGGGGTCACCCGTCCGCTTCCCCATCCACTACACCGTCCCTGCCATGCGGGATGCCGCGCCGCGCCTGACGCGCCTGCGCTTTTCAAAGGAGGATGGCAAACATGAGTGAAACCAGGTACCAGCGCGCCAAGGCCGTGGTCTGCCGCACCACCGGGGAGCCGGTGGTGGTCGAGGAGATCGAGGTCGAGTTCCCGCGGCGCGGCGAGGTGATGATCAAGATGGCGGCCTGCGGCATCTGCCACAGCGACCTGTCCGCCACCAACGGCACGATTCCCATGCCCGCCCCGCTCGTGCTCGGCCACGAAGGCGCGGGCGTGATCGTGGCGGTCGGCGAAGGGGTGAACGAATACGCGGTCGGCGACCACGTGCTCAGTTCTTTTGTCAGCATGTGCGGCAAGTGCCGCTGGTGCCAGACCGGCCGTCCCCAGCTGTGCGACCAGGCTGCGAAAGCCGCGATCTCCCTGCCCGACGGCACGGTGCGCACGCGCGGGCTGGACGGCCAGCCAATCAACATCTTCTCCGGCTGCGGCGTCATGGCCGAATACGCCACCCTGCACGTCGACAACGTGGTGAAAATCGCCCAGGACGTGCCGCTCGACCGCGCCTGCCTGGTCGGCTGCGGCGTCATGACCGGCGTCGGCGCGGCCACGAATACGGCGAAGGTCGAGCCGGGCTCGGTCGCCGTGGTCTTCGGCTGCGGCGGCGTCGGCCTGAACGCCATCCAGGGCTGCCGCATTGCCGGCGCGGCGATGATCGTCGCGGTCGACATGTCCGACGCCAAGCTCGACATGGCAAAAGAATTCGGCGCCACCCATGTCATCAACGCCGGCACGCCCGACCTGGTCAAGGCCGTGCGCAAGCTGACCAATGGCGGCGCCGACTACGCCTTCGAATGCGTCGGCAAGGGCGAGATCGTGGCCCAGGCCTATGGCGTCCTGGCCAAGGGCGGCAAGGCGGTCGCAGTCGGCGTGGCACACCAGAAGGACACGACCACGGTGCGCACCGCCAGCCTGACCTTCGAAGAGAAGACGCTCACCGGCAGCTACTTCGGTTCGGCCCGGCCGCGCCAGGACTTCCCGCGCCTGCTCGCCCTGTACCGCGCCAAGCGCCTCAAGCTCGACGAACTCATTACACGCCGCTACCGCATCGAGGAAGCGCCGCAGGCCTTTGCCGACCTGGCGGAAGGCCGCAATGCACGAGGGGTCATCATGTTCGACTAAGCCTCAAGCGCCCCGCACGGCATCCAAAAGCAGCACGACTATATAAAACAATGGAGACAGATTTTGGAGCTTTTCCTGCAACAGGTCCTCAACGGACTCACCCTGGGCGGCGTCTACAGCCTCGTCGCGCTGGGGCTCACGCTGGTGTACGGCATCCTGCACGTACCCAATTTCGCGCACGGCGCCTTCTACATGGCCGGCGCCTACTCGGCCTTCTTCATCATTGACAGGCTCGGCCTGAACTACTGGTGGGGCATGGCGGGCGCCGCCGTCACGGTCGCCCTGATCTCGGTGCTGTCCGAGCGCCTGGTGTTCCACCCGCTGCGCAAGGCGCCCTACCTGCACCACATGATCGCCTCGATCGGCATCCTGCTGTTCCTGGAAGCCGGCGCCCAGGCCATCTGGGGCGCGGACTTCCACCGCATGGCCACGCCCTACAACGAGATCCTCACCTTCGGCGGCCTGACCATGCCGGCCCAGCGCCTGCTCATCATCGTCGCGGCCTTCCTGCTGGTGGTCCTGCTCCAGCTCTTCCTGAAGAAGACCGTCACCGGCGCCACCATCGTCGCCATGGCCCAGAACCGGGAAGGCGCCGCACTGGTCGGCATCGACGCCACCCGCGTGGCGATGCTCACCTTCGCCATCGCCGGCGCCCTGGCCGGCATGGCGGCCGTGCTGTACGCGCCGATCAACCTGGTCTATACCTCGATGGGCCACCTGGTGATCACCAAGGCCTTCGTCATCATCGTGCTGGGCGGGATGGGCAGCGTGCCGGGCGCGATCGTCGGCGGCCTGATCATCGGCTTCGCCGAAGCCTTCGGCGCCTTCTACATCTCCACCGACTACAAGGACATCATCGCCTTTGCGCTGCTGGTGCTGATCCTGTCGCTGCGCCCGCAGGGCCTGTTCGCGAAAGGAGCGCACTGATGAAACTCCTCAATGCAAAACTCGGGTGGAGCCTGCTGCTGGTGCTGGCGCTGGCCTTCCCCTTCATGGCCGGTAACGACTACCACCTGACCGTGATGTCGACCGCCTACATCTACGCGATCGCCACCATCGGCCTGAACCTGATCACCGGCTACACCGGCCAGTACAACCTGGCGCACAGCGGCTTCATGGCGGTCGGCGCCTATACGGTCGGCATCCTGACGGTCGACCATGGCGTCTCGTTCTGGGCGGCGTTTGCGCTGTCCGGCGTGGTCTCGGCCGCCCTCGGCTTCTTCGTGGGCATCGTGTCGCTGCGCCTGAAGACCCACTTCTTCTCGATCTTCACCCTGTGCGTGGGCTACATCATGTACCTGGTGATCGAGAAGTGGGAAAGCTTCACCCACGGCACGGTCGGCATCATGGGCATCCCGGCGCCGGAAAGCATCGGCTCGCTCGACTTCTCCGAGCCGCGCACCCAGTACTACCTGGTGCTGTTCTTCCTGGTGGCGAGCCTGTGGATCATGCACCGCATCGTCCATTCGCTGCTGGGCCGCACCTTCATGGCGATCCGCAACGGCGACGAGCTGGCCCAGGCGCTGGGCATCAACCTGATGCGCAACAAGCTGCTGGCCTTCATGTTGTCGGTGTTCTTCTCGGGCCTGGCCGGCGGCCTGTACGCGGGCTATGTGCGCTTCCTCGGTCCGGGCGTGGCCAGCGTCGAGCACACCTTCGACATGACCATGTACATGCTGGTGGGCGGCATCGGCACCCTGCTCGGCCCCCTGCTCGGCGCCATCAGTGTGCCATGGCTGACCCAGTACCTGCAGGTGCTGCAGGAGTACCGCTTCGTGGTGTTCGGCCCGGTGCTGGTCCTGCTGGTCATCTTCCTGCCCTACGGGATCGTCGGCACCTGGCAGAACCGCCAGCGCAGGAAGGAGGCAATGCGGGCTCCCGCACAAGCGCTGCCGCCTGCGGCACCGCCGGGGCCGGCCGTGCAACCCGCCATCGTACCGAAGAAAGGAGCCAGCCATGCTTAAGATCGAACACCTGACCAAGCGCTTCGGCGGCCTGGCCGCCGTCAACGACGTCAGCGCCGATTTCGCGCGCGGCACCATCAACGCCATCATCGGTCCGAACGGCGCCGGCAAGACCACCTTCTTCAACCTGATCAGCGGCGCGATCGCGCCGACCTCGGGCAAGGTGATCTTCGACGGCAAGGACGTGACGGGCCTGCGCGCCGACCAGGTGGCGCGCCTCGGCATGGCCCGCACTTTCCAGACCACGACCCTGTTCGACACCGCCACCGTGCTGGACAACCTGATCGTCGGCCACCGCCTGCGCACCCGCTCGACCCTGGTCGACGCCATCCTCGGCACCCGGCGCCTGAAGGACGAGGAACGCGCCTGCCGCGAAAAGGCCCGCGCCGCGCTCGACTTCGTTGGCCTGTCGCACATCGAAGCGCGCATCGCCGGCGACATCTCGCAGGAAGAAAGGAAGCGCGTCGCCTTTGCCCTGGCGCTGTCGACCGACCCGAGCCTGCTGCTGCTGGACGAGCCGGCCGGCGGCGTCAATCCGGAAGAGACCGAGGGCCTGGCGCGCCTGATCCGCAAGATGGCCGACAGTGGCCTGACGGTGTGCCTGATCGAACACAAGATGGACATGATCATGAACCTGGCCGACAAGATCCTGGTGCTCAACTACGGCGAGCGCATCGCCGAGGGCACGCCCGCCGAGATCCGCGCCAACCCGGTCGTGATCGAAGCCTACCTGGGGAGCGAACATGCTTAAACTCGACAAAGTCAACCTCTCCTACGGGAGCTTTCGCGCCCTGCACGACGTCAGCCTGCATGCCGACGAAGGCGAACTGGTGGTGCTGCTCGGCTCGAACGGCGCGGGAAAAAGCTCGATCTTCCTGACCATGAGCGGATTGAACCGCGCCTCCTCGGGCACGATCCGTTTCGGCTCGCAGAACCTGGTCGGCCGCAAGCCCTCGCAGATCGTGGCCGACGGCCTGATCCACTGCCCGGAAGGCCGCAAGCTCTTCCCGGGCATGTCGGTGCTGAAGAACCTGACCCTGGGCGCCTACGTGCACCGCGGCGACAGCCGTGGCACCCAGCGCACGCTGGACGAAGTGTTCGAACTCTTCCCCATCCTGCACGAGAAGAAGGACAGCCCGGCCGGGTCGCTCAGCGGCGGCCAGCAGCAGATGGTGGCGATCGGGCGCGCCCTGATGGGCCGCCCGAAAGCCCTGCTGCTCGACGAGCCCTCGCTGGGCCTGGCGCCGCTGGTGGTCAAGCAGATGTTCGAGATCATCGCCCGCATCAACAAGGCCGGCACCACGGTCCTGCTGGCCGAGCAGAACGCCTATGCGGCCCTGAACATCGCCAGCCGCGCCTACGTCATCGAGCAGGGGCGCATCGTGATGGAGGGCGGGCGCGAGGAATTGCTGAACAATGCGCAGGTGCGCAAGGCCTATATTGGCGCATGAGCGTGGCGCATGAGTGATTTTATGGTTTCAACCAGTAGTACTTACAACAAGCAAAACCAAGGAGACACCACCATGAAAGTGCAAGCCAAACTGACCCGCCGCACCCTTCTGGCCGCTGCTGCCGCCACGCTGGCCCTGGCCGGCGGCGTCGCCCACGCCCAGGAAACCATCAAGATCGGCTTCTCCGGCCCGCTGAGCGGCGGCGCCGCGCTCTACGGCAAGAACGTCCTCTCCGGCATGGAGATGGCCGCCGCCGAGATCAACGCCAAGCCGCTGGAAATCGGCGGCAAGCGCTACAAGGTCGAGATCGTGGCGCTGGACGACAAGTACAACCCGTCCGAAACCGCCATCAACGTGCAGCGCCTGGTCCAGCAGCACAAGACCCCTGCCGTGCTGGTGCCGCACTCGGGCGGCGTGTTCGCGGTCCAGGCCTTCAACGAAAAGTCGAAAGTGCTGCTGCTGGCCTACACCAGCCTGCCGCAGGTGACCGAGCGCGGCAACAAGCTCACCATCCGCATTCCGCCTGACTTCACCGGCTACATCGCGCCCTTCACCAAGGCCATGATGGCCAAGCACGGCAAGAACGTGGCCATGGTCCAGGCCGACCACGACTATGCGAAAGCCTGGGCAGCCGCCTTCAAGCCGGTGTGGGAAGCCAACGGCGGCAAGATCGTGGCCGAGAACCCGATGTCCTACAACAAGGCGACCGACTTCTACAGCGGCGTGAGCCGCGCCATGCAGGCCAAGCCGGACGTCATGTTCATCGGCGGCGCATCCGAGCCGACCGCGCTGGTGGCCAAGCAGGCGCGCGAACTGGGCTTCAAGGGCGGCTTCATCATCCTCGACCAGGCCAAGATCGACGAGATGGCCAAGGTCGTCGGCGGCATCGCGCCGCTGGAAGGCTCGATCGGCGTGATGCCGCTGGCGAACGACGACCGTCCGGAAGCGTCCGCCTTCACCCAGCGCTATCGCAAGCTCAATCCGGGCAAGGACCCGAGCACCGAGGTCAGCCTGAACTACTCGACCGTGCACGCGACCGTGGCCGCCATGAAGCTGGCCGGCACCACGACCGACGCGGCGGCGATCCGCGCCCAGATGGAAAAGGCCTACACTACTCTCCCGGCCATGTACAACCCGAACGACATCGACGGCCTGGACGCCAAGGGCGGCACCATCGCCAACGTCATCCTGGGCACCGTGGAGGGCGGCAAGATCAAGGGGCAGTTCCTGCGTGCGCTGAATGCGGCGAAGTGATTGATCAGGGCGGCTAGTCTGGTCGCTCGCCAGGATGAAAAGCCTGCTACTGTTTCCAGTAGCGGGCTTTTCTTTGGCTGTTGACTTTGTAGGGTGGGCACTTGTGCCCACGCGGTCTTTCGTGCGGCGGCCTACCCGGGCTTGAATGTCGACCCGCACGCGCCGTACCGCGTGGGTTCAAGAACCCACCCTACGAGAACCTAGTACCCGCTGAGCCTCGCCCAGCGATCCGTATGGAAGCGCGCGTCCCCGAGCAGTTCCTCGACCACGCGCGCCCGCTTCATGAAGAAGCCGATCTCGAACTCGTCGGTCATGCCGATCCCGCCATGCATCTGCACGCCCTCCTGCACCGCCGTGGTCGCGCTCAGGCCCGCGCGCGACTTCGCCGCCGACACCAGGGCCGCCGCCTGCGGACTGCCCTCGTCCAGCGCCTGCTGGGCGCCGAGCACGATGGCGCGGGTCAGCTCGATGTCGCAGTAGAGCATGGACGATCGGTGCTGCAGCGCCTGGAACTCGCCGATGATCTGGCCGAACTGGCGGCGCTCCTTCAGGTAGGCCTGGGTGCGCTCGAACACCTCGTCGGCGATGCCCAGCAGCTCGGCCGCCAGCGCGGCGCGACCGATGTCGAGCACCTCCTCGAGCAGTGCGCCGCCCTGCCCCGGCTCGCCGACGATGGCCTCGGGCCCCACGCGCACGCTGTCGAACGCCAGGCGCGCCGCGTTGTGGGCGTCGACCATGCTGCTGCGCTCGCGGCGCAATCCAGCCGCCGCGCCCTCGACCGCAAACAAGGTGACGCCGTCCTCGTCCGTGCGCGCCGCCACGAGCAGCAGGTCGGCCACGTGGCCATCGACCACGAACAGCTTCTCGCCGCCCAGCAGGTAGCCGTCGCCGTCGCGCCCAGCGCGCAAGCCGATGCGCTCGGGCCGGTGCTTCGCCGTCTCGTCGACCGCCAGCGCCACCAGCAGCTCGCCGCGCGCCAGCGCCGGCAGCCAGCGCGCCTTCTGGGCCTGGCTGCCATGCCGCGCCAGCAGGCTGGCGCCCAGCACCGCCGTCGAGAAAAAGGGCGTCGCCGTCAGATTGCGGCCGATGGCTTCCATGATGGCGCCGGCTTCCGTCATGCCCAGCCCCAGCCCGCCGTGGGCTTCCGGCACCAGCACGCCGGTGAAGCCCATCTCCGCGAAACTCGCCCACAGGTCGCGCGAGAAGCCATCGTCGTCGCGCTCGTCGCGCAGCGCGCGCAGCCGGGCCACCGGCGCGCTCTCCTTCATGAACTGCAGCGCGCTCTCGCGCAGCATGTCCTGTTCCTGGTTCAGTACAAGTGCCATGTGTTCTCCAAATGCGCTCCGAAAATAAGGGCTCAGGCGCCCGGCAGGCCGAGGATGCGTTTCGCGATCACGTTCAGCTGCACTTCGCTCGTCCCGCCCTCGATCGAATTGGCTTTCGAGCGCAACCATGTCCGTGCCAGCTCGCCGTCGCGACTGCGCTCGCCCTCCCACTCCAGGGCCGCGCTGCCGCCGGCCGCCATCAAGAGTTCGTAGCGGCGCTTGTTCAGCTCGGCGCCGTAGTACTTCAGCACGGACGAGAAAGCCGGATGCGCCTTGCCCTGGCGCGCCAGGTCGCCCGTGCGCTCGAGCAGCAGGCGGAAGGCCGCCTCGTCGACTTCGAAGCGGGCGACATCGGCGCGCAGCAGCGGGTCGTCCAGCCGGCCCTGTTCGCCCAGGCCGACCGCGCGGGCCGCGAACTGGCCCAGCGCCGGCGGCCGGGCGCGTTCGCCCATGGCGCCGATCATGTCGCGTTCGTGGGTCAGCAGGTACTTGGCGATGGTCCAGCCCTCGTTCAGTTCGCCGACCAGGTTGCGCTTCTCGACACGCACGTTGTCGAAGAAGGTCTCGCAGAACGGCGACTTGCCAGAGATGAGGGTGATCGGCCGGGTCGACACGCCCGGGCTGTCCATGTCGAACAGCACGAAGCTGATGCCCTTGTGCTTGCTGGCCGTGAAGTCCGTGCGCACCAGGCAGAAGATCCAGTCGGCCTTGTCGGCGTACGAGGTCCAGACCTTCTGGCCGTTGACGATGAAGTGGTCGCCGCGGTCCTCGGCCCGCGTCTGCAGGGACGCGAGGTCGGAGCCGGCGTTCGGCTCGGAATAGCCCTGGCACCAGCGGATCTCGCCGCGCGCGATGGGTGGCAGGTGCTCGCGCTTCTGCTCCTCGGTGCCGTACTTGAGCAGCGCCGGCCCCAGCATCCAGATGCCGAAGCTTTGCAGCGGCGCGCGGCAACCCAGGGCCGCCATCTCCTGGCGCAGCACCTTGGCCTGCTCGCGCGAGAGGCCGCCGCCGCCATATTCGACCGGCCACTCGGGCACGGTCCAGCCCCTGGCCGCCATGCGCTCGAGCCAGGCGCGCTGGGCCTCGGACGCGAATTGCATCTTGCGCCCGCCCCAGACGATGTCGCCATCGCCGCTCCCCGGCACGCGCATCTCCGGCGGACAGTTCTGTTCCAGCCAGGAGCGCGCCTCCCGGCGAAATGCCTGCAGTTCGTCCATGCGGCCTCCGCTCAGATGGTGACGCCGCCGTCGACCACGATGTTCTGGCCGGTGACGAAGCTGCCCGCGCGCGAAGCCAGGTAGATGGCGGTGCCGGCGATCTCGTCCGGGTCGCCGATGCGGCGCAGCGGCGCGCGCTCGTTCACTTCCTTCAGGCGCTCCGGATCCTCCCAAAGGGCGCGCGCGAAGTCGGTCTTGATGAGGCCCGGCGCGATGCAGTTCACGCGCACGTTGTGCGGACCGAATTCGACGGCGAGATTGCGGGCCAATTGCATGTCGGCCGCTTTCGACACGTTGTAGGCGCCGATCACGGGCGAGCCGCGCAGGCCGCCGATCGAGGAAACGATGATGATGGCGCCGTCGCGGCGCTCCTTCATCTGCGGCGCCACCATGCCGATCAACCAGTGGTTGGCCAGCACGTTGTTGTCGAGGATCTTGCGGAACTGGTCGTCGCTGATGCCCGACATCGGCCCATAGTAGGGGTTCGAGGCGGCGTTGCAGACCAGGATGTCGATCTTGCCGAAGGCGGCATTGGTGGCGTCGACCAGGCGCTGCAGGTCTTCCTTCGACGAGATGTTGGCCGGCACGGCGATCGCGCTGCCTTCGCCCTGGGCCGCATTGATCTCGGCGACGACTTCGGCGCAGGCCTGCTCCTTGCGCGACGAAACCACCACCTTGGCCCCCTGCTCCGCCATCCGGATGGCGATCGCGCGGCCGATGCCGCGCGAGGAACCGGTGATGATGGCGACTTTACCGCTCAGGTCGAACAATGACATGTGTCTCCTCCTTGGTGAATGGCACGGCCCGGCGTGCCTTTGTAGGGTGGGCGCCCCGTGCCCACGCGTGAACGATGAACATTGTTGGCCCGTTGATGCGCCAACGACATACGAGCGTCACGCGTGGGCACGGGGCGCCCACCCTACGGTATCGCGCATTCGCGGGCTGTGCAATACCCCTTTTACGAAAAAATGTAGCAGCGCCCGCACTTGGCTCGCACAGCGAAATACCGAAACCCCGAAACGCCGGGCAAGGCAGCTCAATCCCGCGCCAGCAGCCCCTCGAACAGCGGCCGCACGAACAGTTCCAGCGCGTTTTCCCCGTTCACGTCCGGCACCCAGCGGTCCAGCAGCACGGCCGCATTCACCATGCCGCTCACCAGCGCGCCGGCGATCGCCTGGTCCAGCGGGCGGATCGAGCCGTCCTGCATGCCCTCGACCAGCAGGCTGACGAAGCGCTGGTCGAGCCGGGCGGTGACGAGCAGCTTGGCCTCGCGCATCTCGTCGGGCAGCTCGCTCCAGGCCGAGGTCCGCAGCAGCGGCCCGTGTTCGGAAAAGTGGTAGCGCACCAAGGCGCGCGACACGGCGCAGAGCTTGTCCCAGCCGGACGCCGGGCTCGCCATGGCGATGCGCTGCATTTCGCGGATGACCGTGAACTTGCGCTCGAAGCAGGCCGAGATCAGTTCTTCCTTGCTCGGGTTGTGGTGGTAGAACGCGCCCTTGGTGACATTCAGGCGGGCGGAGATGCGCTCGACCGAGGCGCCGCGGTAGCCGGCCTCGTTGATCAGGGCCGTCGCGGCGCGCAAGAAAGCGTCCTGGGCGCTGTCGCCCGCAGCAGGCGCCGCCGTCAGCGCTTCGTCGAGCGCCGTGATGCGCCAGCGTGAGCCCGCCGACCCGATGCCCTTGACCAGGATGTCGCCCATGCGCGCGGCGGCAAGCGCGAAGTCCTCGGGGTCGTAGCGCCCGCTCCAGGACATGGACCACAGCGTGAGCGTCAGCAGCAGGTGGGTGCGCGCATTGAGCTCGACGCGCCGGCCCGGCCTGATCGGACCGGCGGCGAGCAGGCGGCGGCAGGCGCGGAACATCTCGATATAGGCGGCGAACACGACTTCCGAATGCGGACTCCCGAGCACGTGCACGTCGCGGAAGGTCATCATCTCGCCCTCCTCGCCGGATGCGGTGCGGGCCAGGCGCGCGAGGAACAGGGTGACGAAGCTGCGCACCCGCTGTTCCGGACTGGCTTGCGCGGCGGCGCTGGCGATGATGCCGCTCACGGTCTCGATCGAGCGCAGCAGGCAGGCGACGACCAGGTCTTCCTTCTTCCTGTAGTAATAGGTGATGCTGTTGGTCGAGAGGCCGACGGCGCCGGCCACGTCCGACAGCGTGGCGCCCTTGATGCCGCTGCGGTTGAACAGGCGCGCGGCCTCGTGCAGGATGGCTTCGCGCTTCTTCGCATAGCGCGGCGTCATGCGGCTGGCGTTGACGGGTTCTTCCATGACGGCACCGGGACAGTTGAGCAGCGGGCATTATAGCCCGGTCCGGACTGCGGGAACCACCGGGTTCCGCAGTGCGAACAAGGCAGACTGATGCTTCTAAAAATGATGCCGGCGCTGACTTTCCTCCGGGGTTGCCGTGCTATGATTTTCCAGTCGACATACCGCAACCACTAAAAAAGGCCAGACCCATGATCAGCTTCGCAGGAAAAACAGCCATCGTCACCGGCGCCGGCGGCGGTCTCGGACGCTGCTATGCGCTCGAACTCGCCCGCCGCGGCGCGCGCGTCGTCGTCAACGACCTGGGCGGCGCCGCCGACGGTCGCGGCGCCGGCGCCGCCGCCGACGCCGTCGTCGCCGAGATCGCCGCCATGGGCGGCGAGGCGATTGCCAACCGCGCCAGCGTCACCGACCGCGAGGCCGTCGCCGCCATGGTCGAGCAGGCCATGGACGCCTTCGGGCGCATCGACATCCTGGTCAACAATGCCGGCATCCTGCGCGACAAGAGCTTCATGAAGATGGAGCTCGACGACGCCCAGGCCGTGCTCGACGTCCACCTGATGGGCGCATTCAAGTGCACCAAGGCCGTGTGGCCGGTGATGATGGAGCAGGAGTACGGCCGCATCGTCATGACCACCTCGCCTTCCGGCCTGTACGGGAACTTCGGCCAGGCCAACTACGGCGCCGCCAAGATGGGCCTGGTCGGCCTGATGAACACGCTGAGAATCGAAGGCGCCAAGCGCCACATCCACGTCAACGCCATCTCGCCGGTCGCGGCCACGCGCATGACGGCCGGGCTGATGCCGCAGGAGCAGCTCGACAAACTCGGCCCCGAGCACATCGTGCCGGGCGTCGTCTACCTGTGCAGCGAAGGCGCGCCCAGCGGCGCCATCCTGCAGGCCGCCGGCGGCAGCTTCAGCCTCGCCGCCATCATGGAGAGCCCCTGGGTCGAGCTCGGGCCGCAGGCCAGCGCCGACGACGTCGCGGCCCAGTGGGAGCGCATCGCCGACCTGTCGGGCGCGCGCACGCGCGGCTGTGGTCCCGCTTGTCCATGCAATACCGTGTGACGCCGCCATGACGGCAGGACCGCCGGCGCTCGATCCGGCCGCGCAGGAGCAGGCCCGGTCCGCCGCGGCCGCCTACGACGCCCAGGTCGAGCGCGACCTGCCGCGCAACTACGCCGCCAACCTGGTGCACGGCTTCCTCGGCGTCACCGGCTTCCGGCTGGTGACGGCGCCGACCTTCGTGCCGGCCTATATCTACCTGCTGTCGCAATCGAACCTGACGGTCGGCCTGGCGCTGGCGGGCCAGTCGCTGGGCATGGCGCTGTCCTCGATCTGGAGCGCGACCCTGATCGAACACCGGCGCCGCGTCATGCCGGTCGTGTTCGGCGTCGGCTGGCTGATGCGCGCCCAGGTGCTGGGACTGGCCCTGTCCGGCTTCTTCCTCGAGGGGACGCGGCCCTGGCCGCGGTCTGCGTATTCCTGGGCCTGTTCGGCTTCTTCTGGGGCATGCAGGCGGTCAGCTTCAATTTCGTGATCGCGAAGGTCATCCCCGCCAACCGGCGCGGCCAGCTGGGCGGCATGCGCAACTTCCTCGGCGGCCTGTCTGCATCGGCCGTGGCCTGGCTGGGCGGCAAATACCTGGTCGAGGCCAACGCCTTCGGCAACGGCTATGCCGCGACCTTCATGGTCGCCTTCATTCTCACCAGCATTGGCATCTCGGCGCTGAGCTTCCTGCGCGAACCGGAGTCGCTGGCGGTGCGCGCCGCGTCCAGCCTGGCCCAGCGCCTGCGCGAGGTGCCCGCCATGCTGCGCGGCGACCGCCAGTTCGCGCGCTTCTTCACGGCGCGCGCCCTGGCCGCCTTCGGCATGGCGGCGGCGCCCTTCTACGCCATCCACGCCGGCCGCTTCGTCGATCTCTCGGGCGCCACGCTCGGCTACCTGTCGCTGTCCTTCCTGCTGGCCCAGACCGTCAGCAACCTGCTGTGGGGCCGGATCGCGGATGCGCGCGGCTACCGCCTGGTCTTCCTGCTCAGCGTGGGCTTGTGGCTGGCCTCGACCCTGGCGCTGATGTTCTCGACCAGCCTGGCGTTCTTCGTGCTGGCCTTCTGCGGCCTGGGCGCGGGCCTGGGCGGCTACCAGCTCGCCTCGCAGAACTTCGTGCTGGAGTTCGGCGCCCACCAGGAGTTGCCGATGCTGATCGCGGTGTCGGACACGGCCTCGCACCTGATGATGGCGGCCGGCCCCTTGCTGGGCGGCGTACTCGCCCACCACTTCGGCTTCATGCTGGTGTTCTGGATCGCGATCGGCGTGAAGGCGGTGTCGCTCGCGGCCATGCTGCGCATGCGCGAGCCCAGGGCCGCGGCTGGCGACGCCGCGGGCCTGTCGGCCGACCCGGGCTGAGCGGGAGCGCCTGAGAAAACCGGCCCGGCCTACTCGCTCGCCAGCCTGCTCAGCGCGGGGATCTGGCTCGGTTCGTAGTAGCGCGGGTCGGGCGTCACATACACCAGCACCTGGTGGTCCAGCATGCCCGGCGGCGCCACCTGGTTCAGGGCGAACACGGCGACGATGGGACTGACGTTGAAATCCCAGCCGAAGACCTTGTCGCCGACGGCAAAGCGCACCACGTCGCCGCCGACGACGTCGACGTAGCGCGTGTCGGGGGTGATGGTGACGGTGCGGGTGGCGGATTCAGGCGGCGCGGCGGCGCCGACCAGGTCCTGGCGCGGGGTGACCGCCGCACAGGCACTGACGACCACGGCCAGGGCCGCGAACGATAGACGTTTCGATAGCGGGTTCATTTGGCGCTCCTCCAGGGCCAAGGGCGGCGCGGCGATACGCCGCCAAAGGCGTTGGAGCGCGATTCGGGCCGAGGGTTCCCGCTGCCGAGCCTTGCGACGCAGGCCCGGCAGGCCGGCTCATACGACGCCGCGCTCCTTCAGCCCGGCAAGCTTGTCCTCGGACAGGCCGAGCAGCTCGGCCAGCACGTCATGCGTACCCTCGCCCAGCTTGGGCGGCGCGCGCCGCACCGGCAGGCGCTCGCCATTGAAACGGTAAGGCGAGGCCAGCACCTGCACGCTGCCGACTTCCTCGTGCGGCATGGTCTTGACCAGGCCGCCGTCGACGGCGCGCTGCGAAGTGAGCGCCTCGTGCAGGCCGGCCACTTCGCCGCAGGGGATGCCGACCCGGCTCATGGCGTCGAGCAGGTCGCGCCGCTTGCGGGCGGCGATCTCGCGCCGCAGTTCGGGCATGAGCTCGTCGCGGTGCTGGGTACGCGTCAGGTTGGTCTTGAAGCGCTCGTCGGCCGCGATGTCGGGACGATCGATGACGTCCGTGCAGAAGCGCAGGAACTGGCCGTTGTTGCCGACCGCGATGACCAGTGGACCGTCCTCGGCCTCGTACACGCCGTAGGGCATGATCGAGGGATGGCCGTTGCCGAAGCGCGGAGGATCGTTCCCGCGCAGCAGGGCTTCCAGGCCGTAGTAGGCCGTGATCATCAGGCCGCAGTCGAACAGGGCCATGCCGACGTGACGGCCCGTGCCGGTCCTTTCGCGATCGTAGAGCGCGGCGAGCACGCCCTGGGCCGCGTACATGCCGGTCATCATGTCGACCGCCGCCACGCCGAACTTCAGCGGCGGCTGGGTCGGCTCCCCGTTCAGGGCCATCAGGCCGGACTCGCCCTGGATCACCAGGTCGTAGCCGGGGCGCGTGGCTTCCGGCCCCGTGCGGTCGTAGCCGGTGATCGAGCAGTAGATCAGGCCGGGCTGCTCCTTGCTCAACGCGTCGTAGCCCAGCCCCATGCGCTCGACGTCGCCGAACTTGAAGTTCTGGATCACGACGTCGCTCTTCTTCACGAGTTCGCGCGCGATCTCCTGGCCTTCCGGCGTCTTCAGGTCGAGGCAGACCGAACGCTTGTTGCGGTTCACGCTGTTGAAGTAGGCGGTCTCGGTCGAGCCGATGCGCATGCCCCAGTCGCGGGTGTCGTCGCCGCGCTCGGGGTGCTCGACCTTGATGACCTCGGCGCCAAGGTCGCCGAGCACCATCGCGCACCAGGGCCCCGCGAGCACGCGCGACAGGTCGAGCACGCGCACGCCGGCCAGCGGCAGATTCGATTTGCTAGTCAAAATACACTCCACTATTCTCTGCTGCCCGGCGCCAGCGACATCGACGTGGCGCGGCGCCGGACGGGCTATTCTTGTTCCCGCCTTGCGCCGCCGGCCCGCAAGGCCGCGAAATCGGGCGCACGCCTGGCGAAGAAGGCGGCAATGCCCTCCTGCGCTTCGTCGTCGCCCTGGGACTCGGCCATCAGCTCCGCCTCCAGGTCGAGCTGTTCTTCCAGCGTCGCAGCGCCGGCATTCTGACACAGCCGCTTGATGCGCGCACCGGCATTCGCCGGCCCCTCGGCCACGCGCTGCGCCAGCGCCAGCGCTTCCGCCAGCGCCTGCCCAGGCTCGGCAAGGCGATTGACCGCGCCCAGCGCGTGCATGCGCTCGGCGCCCAGGCGCTCGCCCAGCAGGCAGAGCTCCATCGTCAACTGGGGCGACAGGAAGCGCGAGACGAAGGCGGTGGCGCCGCCGTCCGGGCTCAGGCCGACCTTCACGTAGGCCATCGCGAAGAAGGCGTTGCGCGCCGCCACCAGCATGTCGCAGGCCAGGGCCAGCGACATGCCGGCGCCGGCCGCCCCGCCCTCGACGGCGGCGATCACCGGCTTCGGGCAGGCGCGGATCGCGCGGATCAGGCCGTGCAGGCGCTCGATCTTCGCGCGGCGCTCGTGCGGAGCCAGCTCGCGCCGGGTGGCGAGCTGGCGCAGGTCGCCGCCGGCGCAGAAGAAGTCGCCGTCGCCGACCAGCACGATGGCGCCGATGGCGGGATCGGCCACGGCCGCGTCCAGCGCGGCCGGCAGCTCGTCGTAGAGCTCCGGCCGGATCGCGTTGCGCGCCGCCGGATTGCTGTTGACGAGGACGCGCACCGCGCCCTCGGTGCGCACCAGGAGTGCGTCGCTCATGCCGTGGCCGCTTCTCGGCCGATTTCGCGGCCCAGAGCGATGTAGCGCTCGAGGTGGTGGTCTTCGTCGCCGAGCTGGTGGTCGATCATCACCAGGCGCTTGGCGAAGTGGGCCATCGGCAGTTCCCAGGTCATGCCGATGCCGCCGTGGAGCTGGATGCACTCTTCGGCCACCAGGGTGCCGATGCGGCCGATGCTCATCTTCGCCGCCGACAGGGCGCGCTCGCGCGTGATGCGATCAAGCTCCAGGGCGGCGGCGGCGTTGATGACGGTCGAACGGGCCTGCTCGATTTCCAGCAGCAGGTCGGCCATGCGGTGCTGCAGGGCCTGGAAGGAACCGATCGGCACGCCGAACTGCTTGCGGGTGCGCAGGTAGTCGAGGGTGGCGGCCTTGGCCGCTTCCATCGCGCCCAGGGCTTCGGCGCACAGCGCCAGGATGCCGCGGCCGACGGCACGCTCGAGCGTCGCGTAGGCCTGGCCCTCTTCGCCCAGCAGTGCGGCGCCGGTCAGTTGCACGTTCGAGAAGGTGACGTCGACGACGCGGCCGCCGTCCATGGTCGGGGTGCCCAGCACCGAAACGCCTGGCGCATCCTTGGGCACCAGGAACAGCGAGATGCCGGCTTCGTCGTCGATGTTGCCCGAGGTGCGGGCCGACACGACGAAGACATTCGCCTGCTCGCCAGCCTGGACCACGGCCTTGACGCCGTCCAGCACCCAGGCCTCGCCCTCGCGGCGAGCGGTGGTCCGCACGCGCGCCAGCTCGTAGTGGGTGTCTGGTTCGTCGTGGGCAAAGGCGGCGATGGTGGCGCCCGCCGCGATCTCTTCCAGCACCGCCTTCTGCTCGCCGTTGCCGGCGAAGGAGATGGCTTCGGCCGCGAGCACGGCGCTGCCGAGCAGCGGTTCGAGCACCAGGCCGCGGCCCAGGGCTTCGAAGACCACGGCGACATCGAAACCGCCGCCGCCGAAGCCGCCGTCTTCCTCGCGCAGCAGTGCGCCGATGACGCCCAGTTCCGCGAATTTCTCCAGTTGCTCGGACGAGAAACCTTGCTCGGACGCGGCGATGCGGTTGCGCGTCTCGAAGTCGTACTGTTCGGCGATATAGCGGTTCAGGCTGTCCGCCAGCATGCGCCGTTCTTCAGTGTGTTCGAAGTTCATGTGTCTCCCCTTACAGTCCGAGGATCATCTTGGAGATGATGTTTTTCTGGATTTCGTTCGAGCCGCCGAAGATCGACAGCTTGCGGTTGTTGAAGTACTGCGCCGTGGCCGCGGCTGCGAAGTCCGGACCGAAGGTCGGGCCCTCGTAGCCGGCATCGAGCATCTCCTGGGTGAACGGACGCGCATACACGCCCATCGCACGGCGGGTCAGCGACAGGATCTCCTGGCGGATCTCGGTGCCGCGGATCTTCAGCATCGAGCTTTCCGCGCCCGGCACGCCGCCGCCGGCCACGGCCGCGATCACGCGCAGGTTGGTCGTCTTCATGTTTTCCAGGTCGATCTCGACGCGGGCCAGGCGGCTTGCGAACGAAGGATCGTCCAGCAGCGGCTTGCCGTTGCGGGTCTGGGTCGCGGCGATGCGCTTCAGGCGCGCCAGCGCGGCCACCGAGAAGCCGACGCCGGCGATGTTGGTGCGTTCGTAGGTCAGCAGGTACTTGGCGCAGGTCCAGCCGCGGTTCTCCTCGCCGACCAGGTTTTCAAGCGGAACACGCACGTCGGTGAAGAAGACTTCGTTGACTTCGTGCTCGCCGTCGAGGGTGATGATGGGGCGCACTTCGACGCCCGGGCTGTTCATGTCCACCAACAGGAAGCTGATGCCCTCCTGCTTCTTGGCTTCGCGGTTGGTGCGCACCAGGCAGAAGATCATGTTGGCGTGCTGGCCCAGCGTGGTCCAGGTCTTCTGGCCGTTGACGATGTAGTGCTCGCCATCCGCATCGGTGCCGCGCACGGCGGTCGTCTTGACCGCCGCCAGGTCGGAGCCGGCGCCCGGCTCCGAGTAGCCTTGGCACCACCAGTCCGAGCCGTCCAGGATGCGCGGCAGCCAGTAGCGCTTCTGCGCCTCGTTGCCGTACTTGATCAGGACCGGGCCGAGCATGTTGACGCCGAAGGGCACGATGCGCGGCGCATTCGCCAGCGCGCACTCGTTCTCGAAGATGAACTTCTCGACGGCGGTCCAGCCCGGGCCGCCGTATTCTTCAGGCCAGTGGTTGGCCAGCCAGCCGCGCGCGTTGAGGATCGCGTGCCACTCTTCCATGTCGGCCTTGGTCAAGTGCTTGCCGTTGGCGACCTTGTCGCTCAGGCGCTTCGGCAGCTTCTCGGCCAGGAAGGCGCGGACTTCTTCGCGGAATGCTTCTTCTTGGGGGGTGAAATTCAGGTCCATGATGATCCTCAGTAAATCTCGAACAGGCCAGCCGCGCCCATGCCGCCGGCGATGCACATCGTGACCACGGCGTATTTGGCGCCGCGGCGCTTGCCTTCCAACAGGATGTGGCCGGCCAGGCGGGCGCCGGTCATGCCGAAGGGGTGGCCGATCGAGATCGCGCCGCCGTTCACGTTCAGGCGCTCCTCGGGGATGCCGAGGCGCTGCTGGCAGTAGATGGCCTGCGAGGCGAAGGCCTCGTTCAGTTCCCACAGGTCGATGTCGTTGACGGTGAGGCCGAAGCGCTTCAGCAGTTTCGGCACCGCGAAGACCGGGCCGATGCCCATCTCGTCGGGCTCGCAGCCGGCCACGGCCATGCCGCGGAAGGCGCCCAGCGGGGCCAGGCCCAGGCGCTCGGCTTCTTTCGCTTCCATCATTACGCAGGCCGAAGCGCCGTCCGACAGCTGGGAAGCGTTACCGGCGGTGATGAACTTGTCCGGGCCGTTGACGGGCGCCAGCTTGGCCAGGGCTTCGTAGGTGGTGCCGCGGCGGTTGCAGGTATCCTGGTCGATCGTCACTTCGCGCTGCGAGACGGCGCCGGTTTCCTTGTCGGTGACCTGCATGGTGGTGGTGCAGGAGACGATTTCGTCCTTGTAGCGCCCTGCCAGCTGGGCTTCCTCGGTCTTGCGCTGCGATTCGGCCGAAAAACGGTCCTGGGCTTCGCGGCTGATGTTGTAGCGCGCGGCGACGATGTCGGCGGTCTCGATCATCGGCATGTAGAGCTCGGGTTTGTTCTCGAGCATCCAGGGATCGATGCCCGAATCGCCCTTCTCGCGGGTGCGGATCTGCGAGATGCTCTCGACGCCGCCGGCGATCACGGCCGGCGCGCCGTCGACCACGATGCGCCCCGCCCCGATGGCGATGGCCTGCAGGCCGGAGGCGCAGAAGCGGTTCACGGTGGTGCCGGCGATGGTGATCGGCAGGCCGGCGCGGATCACGGCCTGGCGCGCGACGTTGCGGCCGGTCGTGCCTTCCGGATAGCCGCAGCCGAGGATGGCGTCCTCGATCATGGCCGGATCGACGCCGGCGCGCTCGACGGCGGCGCGCACGGCAAAAGCGGCCAGGGTCGGGCCGGAGGTGATGTTGAATTCGCCGCGGTGCGCCTTGGTCAGCGGCGTGCGGGCGGTTGAAACGATGACGGCTTCGCGCATGGCGAGTCTCCTGATTTATAAGACTTACTTATTTGATCTGTCGATTTATTTGCCAGGCTTATACACCTGGCTTGCTCAGCTTATTTGCTCAGCGCATTCGCCAGCTTATTTGCCCAGCTGGTTCAGGCTGGCGAAATCCTGGCCCTTCTCGACCAGCTCCACCAGCAGCGGCGACGGTTTCCAGAACAGCGGGTCTTCCTTCGCGAATTCCCGGATGTCGGCCAGGATCTTCGGCAGGCCGACCATGTCGGCATACTTCATCGGGCCGCCGCGGTAGCGCGGGAAGCCGTAGCCGTGCACAAAAGTCACGTCCACGTCCAGCGGGCGCAGGGCGATCTTCTGGTGCACCACGTTCGCGCCCTCGTTGATCATCGCGGCCAGGTAGCGGCGCACGATTTCCTCGTCGGTGAAGGTGCGCGGGGTGATGCCGGCGCGCTGGCGTTCCTGCTCGATGATGGCTTCGACTTCCGGATCCGGGGCGCCGGCGCGGGCGCCGTCCGGATACAGGTAGTAGCCGCGGCCGGTCTTCTGGCCGAACCAGCCGCGCTCGCACAGGCGGTCGGCGATCTGGACGTAGCGGGCCTTCGGGTCGCGCGTGGCGGCGCGGCGCTTGCGGGTGGCCCAGCCGATGTCGCCCCCGGCCAGGTCGGACACCTGGAAAGGTCCCATCGGGTAGCCGAAATCGCGCAGGGCCTTGTCGATCTGGTAGGGCGAGGCGCCGTCTTCCATCATGTACTGGGCGGCCTGGCCATACACGGCAAGGATGCGGTTGCCGATGAAACCGTCGCAGACGCCGGCGCGCACCGGGGTCTTCTTCAGCTTCTTCGCCAGTTCGAAGGCGGTGGCGACAACGTCCGCCGACACTTTCGCCGGCACCACGATCTCGAGCAGCTTCATGATGTTCGCCGGCGAGAAGAAATGCAGGCCGATCACGTCCTGGGGACGCGAGATGCTGGCGGCGATCTCGTCGATGTCGAGGTAGGAGGTGTTCGTGGCCAGAACGGCGCCTGGTTTGCAGACGCGGTCCAGTTCGGCGAACACGGCCTTCTTCACGCCCATCTCTTCGAACACGGCCTCGATCACCAGGTCGACCTGGGCCAGCGCATCGTACTGGGTAGAGCCGGACCAGCGCGCCATCACGGCGGCCTTGGCTTCGTCCGTCATGCGACCCTTCTTCACCTGGCCGTCATAGACTTTTTCGACGTTCTTGCGGCCGCGCGCCAGCGCTTCCTCATCGCGTTCGATCATGGTCACCGGCAGGCCAGCGTCCAGGGCCGCCACGGCGATGCCGGCGCCCATGGTGCCGCCGCCGACGATGCCGACGCTGGCGATGGCGCGCGGGCTGGCGTTGCGGGTTTCCGGCGACTTGGCGGTTTCGCGCTCGGCGAAGAAGGCGTGCACGAGGCCGGCGCGCTGCGGGCTGTCCAGGCATTCCAGGAAGAGCTTGCGTTCCAGGGCCAGGCCCTCGTCGAACGGCAGGTCGAGGGCGCCCTGCACCGCGTCGACGATCTTCAGGGGCGAGAACAGGCCGCGCGACTTCTTCGCGGTCTCGACGCGGGCAGCCTCGATCACGGCGCGCTGCTCGTCGCGGTTGGCCAGCGCTTCGGCGTCGCGGGTGCGGCGCACCGGCGCGCCGGCCGCCAGCAGTTCTTTGGCGTAGGCCAGGCCGGCCGCGGCCGCGTCCTCGCCCTGCTCCACGCGGTCGACCAGGCCCAGCTTGGCCGCTTCGGCAGCGCCGGCGTGACGGCCCGAGAGCATCAGGTCGAGCGCGGCCTGGGCGCCGATCAGGCGCGGCGCACGCTGGGTGCCGCCGGCGCCGGGCAGCAGGCCGAGCGCGACTTCCGGCAGGCCCAGCTTGGCGCTGGTCAGCGCGACGCGGTAGTGGGCGGACATGGCGATCTCGAGACCGCCGCCAAGGGCCGCGCCGTGGATCGCCGCGACCACCAGCTTGTCCGATGCTTCGATACGGTTGCAGACGTCCGGCAGCGCCGGCGGCATCGGCGGCTTGCCGAATTCGCGGATGTCCGCGCCGCCCAGGAAGTTGCGGCCGGCGCCCGCCAGCACGATGGCCTTGACGCTCGCGTCGCCGTCGGCGGCGTCGATCGCCTCCAAGAGGCCGCGCCGCACGTCGACGCCGAGGGCGTTGACGGGTGGGTTATCGATGGTTACCAGAAGGATGTCGCCATGCTGTTCACGCACGACCTGGGCAGCTGCGCCGGAATTCATGAGTCCTGTCTCCTTGTCTTGTAGTTGGTTCGCGCAGACTTGGTTCGCTGTGCGAAATTGTGTTTTGCATTTTGCAGCGAAGTCAACGATAACCCATTTTCAACGGGAATGTAAACGTCTTGACGCGGCCCGTTTGCGGGCCCGAAAAACCGGTTTTCGGGATTTTTACCCATGTTTCATAGGAGCGTACATATTCAGCATTTCGCACTGCGAACGACCATTTCACAAAACAGTTGACACTGCCGTTTTTCGTGTGTGATCATCAATTCCAGACTCAGCCACAGATGCTGGGCATTGGAGACAATCGAGATGGACGCAATCCAGTCATTCACTGAGGAAGACAACGCCAAGGACCGTCAATTCGTGACCGCCCTGGCGCGCGGGCTCGAGATCCTGCGCTGCTTCCGGCCCGGCGAGGCTTCCCTCACCAATAGCGAGATGGCCAAGCGCACGGGCATGCCCAAGCCGACGATCTCGCGCCTGACCTATACGCTGACCCGCCTCGGCTACCTGACCTATTCGCCCGACGCGGGCCGCTACCAGCTCGGCGCCCCCGTGCTCGCCCTCGGCTACACCCTGCTCGCCAACATCGACGTGCGCAAGCTTGCGCGTCCCGCCATGCAGGAACTGGCCGAATACGCCCAGTGCAGCGTCGCCATCGGCATCCGCGACCGCCTGGACATGGTGTACGTCGAAGCCTGCCGCGGCAGCGCGGCCGTCAGCCTGCGCCGCGATGCCGGTTCGCGCATCCCGCTGGCCACCACCGCGATGGGCAAAGCTTATCTGTGCGGCCTGCCCCAGGCCGACCGCGACTTCCTGATGGACCATATCCGCCTGCATGCGGAAACCAACTGGCCGAAGATCAAGGCCGATATCGAACAGGGCTTCAAGGATTACCAGGACCGCGGCTTCGTGCTGTCCTCGGGTCTCTGGGACGTGAACATCAGCGCCGTCGGCGTCCCCCTGAAAGACCCGGAGAACGCCAAGACCACGTCCTTCAACTGCGGCGGACCGGCTTTCCTGCTCCCGAAGGAGAAGCTGGTCGAAGACCTGGGCCCGCGCCTGGTGCAACTGGTACGCAACGTGGAAACGAGCATGGGGCGCCACATCAATTAAGCGGGGCCGCGCGCCCCGCTGACCCGGCAGGAAGGAAGGACACGCCAAGCCTTGCGCGCGGCGTGGACGCCCCCGGCTTGCCAGCGATTTTGCAGAACGGATGACGGAGGGCCACCGGCCCGACGGCACGAGAAAGGCGGCTCCGGCATCGGGGCCAGTATCGACAACAATCTGAAAAGGTGGAGACAATGAGCAAGGCAAAGACGATCACCCTCGCGCTGTGCGCAGCACTGAGCGCCGGTTCGGCGAATGCGGAAGAATTCCTGGTCGGCGTACAGATCCCGCTGACCGGCCCGCTGGCGCGCGTCGGCATGGGCACCCAGGAAGGCATCCGCGTGGCGGCCGAGGTCTTCAACAAGACCAACGGCAAGCACACCATCAAGCTGGTCACCGTGGACGACGAATCGGCGCCGGCCAAGGCCGTCGCGGCGGTGGAAAAGCTGGCCAGCCAGGGCGTGGTCGCCGTCACCGGCGGCTACGGCTCGAACAACATCTCGCCGGCCTCGGACGCGGCGAACAAGCTGGGTCTGGCCTACATCACCTCGGGCGGCGTCGACGACGGCCTGGTGAAGGCCGGCCGCAAGAACTTCTTCCGTATTAATAATACCGAGGGCTACCAGAAAGCCCTGGTCGGCCTGATCGGCGACCTCGGCGTGAAGTCGGTCTCGATCATCTACTCGACCAAGGACGCGACCCACGGCCTGGCCGCCGACGTCGAGAAGACCCTGGCCGCCAAGGGCGTCAAGGTCGCGATGCACGCCTTCGATCCGGCGATCACCGACTTCAAGCCCATCCTGAACAAGGTCAAGCTGCGCGACCGCTCGGAATTCATCGCCATGGTCGGCTACGAGAATGAATACGTCGGCATCCTGCGCGCCGCCCGCGTCCTCAAGCCGAACACCGTCAAGGCCATCGCCGGCGTGTGGTCGCTGGCCACCCCGAAGATGGCGGCCGACTTCCCCGACCTGATGCCGAACGTGTACGGCACCGCGGTCCTGCCCTTCCCCGTGAACTTCACGACCGCCGACGGCAAGGCCTTCGGCGACGCCTACAAGAAGCTGCACAACAAGGAGCCCGACTACCTGGGCCAGTTCGGCTACGTGCAGTCGATGCTGCTGTTCGAAGCGATCGCACGCGCCGCCGACAAGGGCAGCATCAAGAAGGGCGGCGTGATCGAGGAAATGCGCAAGACCGACCGCCAGACCCTGATCGGCCGCGTGCAGTTCGACGCCAACGGCGACAACAAGAACTTCACCCAGCGCATGGGCCAGCACCAGGGCAAGAAGGTCGAACTGGTGTGGCCGAAGGAAGCGGCGACCGCCAAGCCGGTGTTCCCGGGCGTGCCTTGGTAAGAACGTAGTGCTGTTGCGCGGGCCGGGTCCCCGGCCCGCATGATTTTGAAGGGAACTGAGCGATGGGAATGCAGAAATGACGGACTTGATCTTACAAGCCGTGTATTCCGGGTTGTTACAGGGCGGCTCCTACGCCCTGATCGCACTTGGCCTGGCGCTGGTCTTCGGCGCCATGAAAGTGATCAACCTGGCGCACGGCGAACTGGTGCTGCTGGCGGCGTATATCGCCTACACGGTGGAATCGAAACTTGGCTGGAACCCGCTGACCGCCATTCCGGTGGCCGTGATCGTCGTGACGATCACCTCGGCATTGCTGTACTTCGTGGTGGGCAAAATCCGTACCAACCGCGAAATCAATTCGCTCACCCTGACCTATGGCGTCGGCGTGATCCTCACCAACCTGGTCCTGATGATCTGGAGCGCCGACGTGCGCGCCACCAGTTCGAGCTGGATGCAGGAAGCCTTCGTCGTCGGCGAACTCTATTCCATGCGCTCCGAAGTGCTGTTCTTCGGCGTCAGCATCGTCTTGATCGTCGCCCTCTGGTGGTGGCTCTCGCGCTCCTGGTATGGCCGCGCCGTGCGCGCCGTCTCGAGCAACCGCGACGCCGCCAAGCTCATGGGCATCAACCCGGGCAAGACCGAACTGGTCTCCTTCATCGTGGCCGGCATCCTGGCCGCCTTCGCCGGCGTCGCCCTGTTCAGCTATGGCGTGATCACCCCGGCCTACGGCGGCGTGCTGACCGTGAAGGCCTTCATCATCACCGTCCTGGCCGGCATCGGCTCGATCCCGGGCGTGCTGATCGGCGCCGTCCTGCTGGGCGTGGCCGAGTCGCTCACCGTCACCCTGGCCAGCTCGGCCCTGCAAGAACTCGCCGGCATGGGCCTGTTCCTGCTGGTCCTGTTCGTCATGCCGAATGGCCTGTTCGGTGCCGTAAGGAGGCGCGGATGAAAATTAACAAGCTCCTGATTGCCGTGCTGCTGGCGGCCTATGTCCTGGTCCCCATGCTCCTCGGCGGCGACGCCTACGTGATGAGCCTGGTGATCGCGTCGCTGGTCATCGGCGGCATCGCCCTGTCCTGGGCCCTGCTGGGCAACCTGGGCGGCATGGTCAGTTTCGGCCACGCGGCCTTCTTCGGCGTCGGCGCCTATACCTCGGCGGTGCTGAGCATGCAGCACGGCGTGCCCATCTTCCTGGGCATCGTGATCGGCGGCGTCGGCGCCGTGGTCTCGGCGCTCCTGATGCTGCCGGTGCTGCGCCTGCGCGGCCCCTACTTCGCGCTGGCGATCCTGGCCTATGCTCACATCTTCCGCATCATCGCCACCGAGTGGAGTTCGGTGACGGGCGGCTCGGCAGGCATCGCCAGCATCCCGCGCCTGCCGACGGTCTTCGGTTTCGACTTCGCCAGCAAGACCGGCAACTACCTGGTGATCCTCACCATCGTGCTGGTGTTCGCCTGGGTCTACGACCGCATCCGCCGCAGCCCGCACGGCCTGGCCCTGCGCGCCATGCACGACAGCGAGGACGCGACCCGCGTGGTGGGCGTCAACAACACCCTGCTGAAAGCGCTGATGCTGCTGGTGTCCGCCTTCATGTGCGGCGTGGTCGGCGCCTTCAACGCCCACTACATCAACTTCCTCGAGCCGGATTACGCCTTCAGCGCGCTGTGGGTGACGGTCCCGATCGTGGCGGCCATCTTCGGCGGCTACCGCACCATCACCGGCCCGCTGATCGGCGCGGTCGTGGTCTACCTGGTCGACCAGCTGTTCGTGAAGAACATCATGCCGACCGGCCACCAGCTCGTGCTCGGCCTGGTCCTGGTCGTGATGATCATCGCCAGCCCGGATGGCCTGCTTGGCCTGTTCCGCAAGTTCAAGAGGAAAAAAGATGCTGCAGCTTGAAAACGTCACGGTCCGCTTCGGCGGCCTCACGGCGGTCAACGATGTCACGCTGTCGGTCGGCACCGGCGACGTGGTCGGCCTGGTCGGCGCCAACGGCGCCGGCAAGACCACCCTGTTCAACGCCATCTCGGGCCTGGTGCGCCCGACCACCGGCCGCATCGTGTTCAACGGCGCCGACGTGCTGCGCGCCCCGATGTACCAGCGCGCCCGCATGGGCATCGGCCGCACCTTCCAGATCCCGCAGCCGATGCACGAACTGACGGTGCGCCAGAACCTGGAAGTGGCCCAGCGCTTCGGCACGGGCTCGATCGACAGGAAGCGCATCGACGAGATCCTGGCCTTCACCAACCTCACCGCCAAGGCCGAGCGCGACGCCTCGACCGGCCTGGCGCTGACCGAACTGAAGGCGCTGGAAGTGGCCAAGGCCTTGTCGACCAACCCCAAGCTGCTGCTGCTGGACGAAGTGCTGGCCGGCCTGGAGACCAACGGCAAGCGCAACTTCATGAACATGCTGAAGGACCTGCACCAGAAGTTCTCGGTCGGGATCGTCATCATCGAGCACGACATCGAGACCATCAGCAACCTGTGCAAGCGCGTGGCCGTGCTGAACTTCGGCGGCCTGATCGCCGAGGGCACCCCGACCGAGGTCTTCAACGACCCGGCCGTGATCAAGAGCTATACGGGAGGTTGAGATGCTCGATATTCAAAACGTCCGCGCCGGCTATGGCGCGATCAACGTGCTGTGGGACCTGTCGCTCACCATCGCGCCGGGCAAGCTGACCACCATCATCGGCCAGAACGGCGCCGGCAAGACCACCCTGCTGCGCGCCATCATGGGCCTGATCCCGGTCTCGCAGGGCGCAATTCTCCTCGACGGCAAGCCGCTCAACGGCAAGCCGACCTGGGACATGATGCAGGTCTCGATGGCCATGATTCCCGAGGGCCGCATGGTCTTTCGCGACATGACGGTCGAGGAAAACCTGATGATGGGCGCTTTTGCGCCCCAGCACCGGGCCGCGGCTGCCGCCAACCTGGAGAAGTCCTACGAGATGTTCCCGCGCCTGCGCGAGCGGCGCAAGCAACTGGCAGGATCGCTCTCGGGCGGAGAGGCCCAGATGCTGGCCATGGCGCGCGGCCTGATGAGCGACCCCAAGGTCCTGATCATCGACGAACCTTCGCTGGGCCTGGCCCCGGTGATGGTGAACGAGCTGTTCGAGATCCTGGGTCGCCTGAAGAAGGATGGCCGCACGATGATCCTGGTCGAGCAGAACACCCACCGCGCGGTGGGCGTGGCCGACCACGTCTACCTGATGCAGAGCGGGAAAGTGGTGCTGTCGCAGCCGGCGTCCGAGGTCAGCCTGGACCACCTGCACGACCTGTATTTCGCGCGCTGAGCGGAGTTGTCGACTATGAGTTTGATTGAAGAATACGGCCCGCGCGAATCCATGGAGTACGACGTGGTGATCGTCGGCGGCGGGCCTGCTGGCTTGTCGGCGGCGATTCGCCTGAAGCAGCTCGCCAGCGAACAAGGCCGGGAAGTGTCGGTCTGCGTGCTGGAGAAAGGCGGCGAAGTCGGCGCGCACATCCTGTCGGGCGCCGTGATGGACCCGATCGCGCTGAATGAACTGCTCCCGAACTGGAAAGAGCTCGGGGCGCCGCTGAACACGCCGGTCACCGAGGACCGGATGCTCTTCCTCACCGAGAGCAAGGCGATCCGCACGCCAGGCTTCATGATGCCGAAGATGCTGACCAATCACGGCAACTACATCGTCTCGCTGGCGAACGTGGTGCGCTGGCTGGGCCAGCAGGCGGAAAGCCTGGGCGTGGAAGTCTTCCCCGGCTTCCCGGCGGCCGAGGTGCTGTACAACGAGGATGGCTCGGTCAAGGGTGTCGCCACCGGCAACATGGGCGTCAAGCGCGACGGCGAGCCCGGCCCCGACTTCCAGCTCGGCATGGAACTGCACGCGAAATACACCTTCTTCGCCGAAGGCTCGCGCGGCCACCTGGGCAAGCAGCTCATCGCGAAGTACGACCTCAATAAAGGCAAGGATCCGCAGACCTACGGCATCGGCATCAAGGAGCTGTGGGAGATCGACCCGGCCAAGCACAAGCCGGGCCTGGTGATCCACACGGCCGGCTGGCCGCTGCCGAGCGACACCTACGGCGGCTCCTTCCTGTATCACCTGGAGAACAACCTGGTGGCGGTCGGCTATGTCGTGGGCCTGGCTTACCAGAACCCGTATCTGTCGCCGTACGAGGAATTCCAGCGCTATAAAACCCACCCGGCGATCCGCGGCTATTTCGAAGGCGGCAAGCGCATCTCCTACGGCGCGCGCGCCATCACGGCCGGCGGCCTGCAGTCCCTGCCGAAGACCGTGTTCCCGGGCGGCGCCCTGATCGGCTGCGACGCCGGCTTCCTCAACGTGTCGCGCATCAAGGGCAGCCATGGCGCGATCAAGACCGGCATGCTGGCGGCGGAATCGGCTTTTGCCGCGCTCGCGGCCGGCCGCCAGCACGACGAATTGACGAGCTATCCGGAAGCCTTCAAGCAGTCCTGGCTGCACGAGGAGCTGCACGTGGCGCGCAACTTCAAGCCCTGGATGAGCAAGGGCCTGTACCTGGGCACCATCATGACCGGCATCGACCAGATCCTGTTCAAGGGCAAAGCCCCGTGGACGCTGCGTCACAAGCATGCCGACCACGAGTGCCTGCGCCCCGCATCCGACTTCAAGCCCATCGTGTACCCGAAACCGGACGGCAAGCTGACGTTTGATCGCCTCTCGTCCGTGTTCATCTCGAACACGAACCACGCCGAAGACCAGCCGGTGCACCTGACGCTGAAGAACCCGGCGATCCCGGTCGAGGTCAACCTGGCGAAATACGCCGGCCCCGAGCAGCGCTACTGCCCTGCCGGCGTGTATGAATTCGTGAAGACCGACGAAGGCCAGGACCGCCTGCAGATCAATGCCCAGAACTGCGTGCACTGCAAGACCTGCGACATCAAGGACCCGACCCAGAACATCGTCTGGGTCACGCCGGAAGGCGGCGGCGGACCGAATTACCCGAACATGTAAACAATCTTATAAAGAGACCATCATGAGCAAGAAAACCGCATTCCACTGGGACGATCCGCTGCTGCTGGACCAGCAACTCACCGACGAAGAACGCATGGTGCGCGACGCCGCAGCCGCCTACTGCCAGGACAAGCTGCAGCCGCGCATCCTCGAGGCCTTCCGCCACGAGACCATGGACACCTCGATCTTCCGCGAGATGGGCGAACTGGGCCTCCTGGGCCCGACCATCCCCGAGCAGTACGGCGGCCCCGGCCTGAACTACGTCGCCTACGGCCTGATCGCGCGCGAAGTCGAGCGCGTCGACTCCGGCTACCGCTCGATGATGAGCGTGCAGTCCTCGCTCGTCATGGTCCCGATCTACGAGTTCGGCAACGAAGCCACGAAGCAGAAATACCTGCCGAAGCTGGCCACTGGCGAATGGATCGGCTGCTTCGGCCTGACCGAGCCGAACCACGGTTCGGACCCGGGCTCGATGGTCACCCGCGCCCGCAAAGTGGACGGCGGCTATTCGCTGACCGGCTCGAAGATGTGGATCACGAACTCCCCGGTCGCCGACGTGTTCGTGGTCTGGGCCAAGGACGACGAAGGCGCGATCCGCGGCTTCGTGCTCGAAAAGGGCTGGAAGGGCCTGAGCGCCCCGGCGATCCACGGCAAGTTCGGCCTGCGCGCTTCGGTTACGGGCGAAATCGTGATGGACGAGGTGTTCTGCCCGGAAGAAAATGCCTTCCCGGAAGTGCGCGGCCTGAAGGGCCCCTTCACCTGCCTGAACTCGGCGCGCTACGGCATCGCCTGGGGCGCGCTGGGCGCGGCGGAAGCCTGCTGGCACACCGCGCGCCAGTACACCATGGACCGTATGCAATTCGGCAAACCACTGGCGGCAAACCAGCTGGTGCAGAAGAAGCTGGCCGACATGCAGACCGAGATCACCCTGGGCCTGCAGGGCTGCCTGCGCCTGGGCCGCATGAAGGACGAAGGCACGGCGGCGGTAGAAATCACCTCGATCATGAAGCGCAATTCCTGCGGCAAGGCGCTGGACGTGGCGCGCGTCGCACGCGACATGCTGGGCGGTAACGGCATCTCGGACGAATTCGGCATCATCCGCCACATGGTCAACCTCGAGGTGGTCAACACCTATGAGGGCACGCACGACATCCACGCCCTGATCCTGGGCCGCGCGCAGACCGGCATCGCCGCGTTCTAAAAGCGTCAGTTTGAAGAAGCCGGCCGCGACATGCATCGCGGCCGGCGTTTGTTCGTCCCGCGGCGGCAACCGTAGGGTGGGCACCCCGTGCCCACGCATTACGTGTTCATCCAGAAGCCGCTGCCGCAACGCTTCGCTCCGCGGCTTGACCGCAGTCGGCACAGCAAGCAAGCGATTTCCCGGTCCACATTCGTGTCAGCGGGACGCTTTCGACGCGCCGCGTGGACGCGCAATGCGCGACGCGCCGGGCGCCAACATTGACCGACGTTCCGCGTGGGCACGGGGTGCCCACCCTACGGGTCACGCCGCCGGCGCGTCGCCCGCTTCCTGCGCACCGGGCTGGTGCGCTATCATTGCGCCCTCGTCCATACAGGCCGTGCATTCGCAACGCCCTCCCGGTAATCCAAGGCCACACTGTGTTTAATGTTCTTTCCCTTGACGTCGACGCCGCGATCAAGACCCTCGTGCTCACGCTCGACTTGGTCGGCACCTTCGTCTTCGCCCTCTCCGGCGCCACCGCCGGCGCGCGCCGCCGGCTCGATATCTTCGGCGTGCTGGTGCTCTCTTTTGTCGCCGCGAATTCGGGCGGCATCGTGCGCGACGTCCTGATTGGCGCGACGCCGCCGGCGGCGATCAGCGACTGGCGCTATCTCGCCGTCTCGCTGCTGGCCGGTGTGGTGATCTTCTTCTGGTACCCGGTCATCAACCGCCTGCAAAGCCCGGTGCTGTTCTTCGACGCGGTGGGTCTCGCCCTGTTCTGCGTGGCGGGCGCGCAGAAGGCCCTCGTGTTCGGCCTGACACCGTTGATGGCCGCCCTCCTCGGCATGCTGACCGGGATCGGCGGCGGGATTGCGCGCGACGTGCTGCTGTCGAACGTGCCGGGGGTGTTCAGGTCGGACATCTATGCGGTGGCGGCCCTGGCCGGCGCCACCGTGGTGGCGGTCGGGCATGTGCTGGGCTGGCCCACGACGATCACCGCCTGCGCTGGCGCCGCGCTGTGCCTGGGCCTGCGGCTGGCGGCGATCCACCGCGGCTGGCACCTGCCGACGGCGCGCTGGCCGGAGCAGACCGAGACCCACCGCGACGAGGAACGCTGACAGCCTGCCGGGCGGCGGCGCCCGAGGCGAACCGTCAGGCGTCCAGCCCCAGCTCGCGCAGCGCCTGGGCCGCGTGGGCATGCGAGCGCAGGCGCGCCTGCGTGTCGTAGATGCGGCTGTCGATGATCAGCTCGTCCGCGCCGGTACGCTCGACCATCTTGCCGAGCCAGGCCCCGACCTTGCGCCTGTCGCCCGCCACCGTGCAGGCCATGACCTGGCCGAGGACGTCGCGTTCGTGCTCCGGAAGCCGGCGCACATAATCGTGTTCGGGCTTCGGCAGTAATCCCATGCGCCCCATGTGCAGGTCCAGCATCCAGCGCTGGTGCGAACTGGCCAGGTACTCCGCCTCGTCGTTGGTGTCGGCCGCGAACACGTTGATGCCGACCATGACGTAGGGCGCGCTCAGTTGCGGCGACGGCTTGAAATGCCGGCGGTAGTGCGCGACGGCCTGGTCCAGGAAGCGCGGCGCAAAGTGCGAGGCGAATGCGTAGGGCAAACCCAGCTTGGCGGCGAGGTCGGCGCCGTACAGGCTGGAGCCGAGCACCCAGACCGGAACGCCATGCGGTTCCGCCACGGCCCGGGCGCGGCGCCGGCCGTTGTCGGCAAGGTAGTCCATCACTTCGACCACGTCCTCGGCAAAGTCGCGCTCCCTGGCGCCACCGCGCAGCGCATGCACCGCGGCCCCGGCGCTGCCCGGCGCCCGGCCCACGCCCAGGTCGATGCGGCCCGGATGCAACGCGTCCAGGGTGCCGAATTGCTCGGCGACGGTCAGGGGCGCATGATTGGGCAGCATGATGCCGCCCGAGCCGACCCGGATGGACGAGGTGGCGGAGGCGATCTGGTCGATGATCAGGGACGTCGCCGCCGAGCCGATGCCCGGCATGTCGTGGTGCTCGGCGATCCAGTAACGCTTGTAGCCGTGCGCCTCGACGTGCCGCGCCAATTGGCGCGATTCGTCGATGGCGTCGGCGAGGCGCTTGCCTTCGCCGATCATCACGAGGTCGAGGACGGATAATGCGGTCATTGCTACTCCAGGTTCAAGGTTTGGTTGGTGCGGCCGCCCTCCGCAACGCCGCGAAATGGGCGGCGAAAAGGGAAGCCATGCGCGTTGCGGCCGGTTTCAGGCGTGCGGCGGAAAGTGCGGCAGGATGAATTCGCCCAGCTCGTCGAGGATCTCGCCATACGGCTGGCGGCTCACCTTGGGATTGAGTGCGACATGGGACACGCCGGCCTCGCGTGCCTGCTCCAGGTAGTCGCGCAGGGCGTTGCGGCCGGCGCGAAATCCCCCCTGGATGCGCTGGAAAGGCTGGTCCGGGTCGGCGCTGAGGTCGAGGTAGCCGCCCAGTCCCAGCGGTTTGAACGCCGCTTCGCCATTGGCCTGGCGGACGTTCGCATGCCAGTCCTCGGCCACCACGCCGAGACGCCCCGGGTTCGGGGCGGCTCCGAGATAGCCGTCGAGATTCTCGGCCAGCCATGCCAGGCTCTGCTGCGCCGGGCCTACGGCGATCGACGGCAGCCGGCCGAAAGGCGGCTTCGGCACCAGGTCCAGCGTCCCGTCGGAACCGCCGAAGCGTTCCGAGCGAAAGCGCGGAAAGTCCTGTTCGGTCAGCGTGCGCAGCACGTTCCAGGCGTCGCGATAGCGTTCGCCGCGGCTGTCGAAGTCGATCCCGAGCATCGGGTAATCGCTGAAGCGGTCGCCCGAGGACAGGCCCAGCACCAGGCGCCCGCCGCTCAGGTGATCCAGCGACGTCGCCTGCTTGGCGAGATACATCGGCTCATGGGTCGGCAGCACGATGCCGGTGGTGCCCAGTGCGATGCGGCTGGTGGCGGCGGCAAGGTAGCCGATGTACACCAGCGGCTCGAAGATCTGGGCGACGTCGCCATAGCCCGGGTCGTAAAACGGCACGTCGCGCATCCACAGCGCGCCGACACCGAGCTGTTCGGCGCGCTGCGCCATCTGGACATGGTCCCGCATGGTTGGCGCGGGACGGCCGGGATGCGTCTCGAGCGGCAGGATCAGGCCCACGGTGAGGGCCTGCGGCCGGAACAGGCGCTGGAAGCCGGGGTGGCGCTGGAGGGCCGGGTGCGGCGCCGGGCCCGTTGCTGCTGGATGCATGGTGACAGTCCCGTGGGTGAACGAAGACCGCCATTTTGATTGAATCCATTGAATGGATAAACGCGTGCCCGAGCCCCTCACTGTGTCCGGCGATTCCCCAATCGGCTCAACACTCCCATGGCACGCCGTGTTCCCAGCGCGCGACCAGCAGGTCGATGAAGGCGCGGATCCGCGGCGACAGGTGACGCTTGCTCGGATAAAGGACGCGGATCGGATCGGGAGGCGCCCGGAAGTCGCGCAGAACTTCGACGAGCGTCCCGGCGCGCAGATCGTTGCCGGTGATGTAGGTCGGCAGATGGAGCAGGCCGAACCCGGCAATGGCGGCTTCGCGCATGGCTTCGGAGCTGTCGATGTTCAGGCGACCGGGCTGCTCCCACAGCCAGGGACCCTGCGGGGTCTGGTAGCGCCAGGCGTTGGGACGCTCGCCATTCAGGAACGAGATGGTGTCGTGCCCGGCGAGCTCGCGCGGCGTGCCGGGCATGCCCCGGCGGCGCAGGTAGTCCGGCGACGCGCAGGTGACGAACTGCTGCCAGCCCACGGTGCGGGCGAACAGCTGCGAATCGTCCGCGGTGCCCCCGATGCGCACGGCAATGTCGAGGCCTTCGTCGATCAGGTCGATGTAGCGGTCGGTGAAGCGGATGTCGGCGCGCAGTTCGGGCCATTGCTTGAGATAGGCGTCGAGCAGCGGCAGGATGTGGCGCTGCCCGAAGGACAGCGGCGCCGTCAGGCGCAGCGTGCCGCTCGGCCCGCCGCGCCGCTGCGCCATCGTCGCATCGACTTCGTCGAGGTCCTCCAGGATCTGGCGGCAGCGCTCGTAGGCGATCTGTCCTTCGTCGGTCGGGCTGAGGGTACGGGTGGTCCGGTTCAGCAGGCGCACGCCCATGCGGGCCTCGAGTCGCGCGATGCTCTTTCCGACGGCCGAGCGGGTCACGCCCAGCGAGGCGGCTGCGGCGGTGAAACTGCCGGCCCTTACGGCGGCGACGAAGGCGGCGATATCGCCGAGGCGGTTGGGTTCCATCGCGGGTCAGGCTCCAGGCGATCGTTGCAAACGCCTATGTTACCGTCCCGCCGGCCTGGAGCGGGAACCGGGGCGCGGACACAGGCCACTGCTTGCCTGCGCCTTCCCTGCCGACCATCGCTTCGCCGCTCGGCAGCACGGCGGCGGGGCGCGCCGCGCTCCGCCCTGGCGGTTTTGCCAGGCGCTCTATGCTGCTCCGCCGGCAAGCTTCGCCAACTTGAACACCTCGCTCGATTCGATGCAATCCGGCACTTCCCTGGACAGCGCTTGCAGATGCGGCGCCGCGAGATGCCGGTCGAGGTCGGCCTCGCTCCGCCACTCCTCGGTGAACACGAAGCGGCGAGGGTTCTCGATGTCGCGATTGATCTGGTAGTTGATGCAACCTTCCTCGCGCAGCGTCGTGTCGACGACGCCCCGGAAGAGCTGCTCCAGTTTCTGTTCAAAGCCGGGTTTGGCGACGAAGACGGCAACAACGAACAAGGTCATGGCGGTTCCTGAAACAGAGGAACCAATGAGCTTATCACAAGTAGTTCAAGCTCCGGGCCGCCCGGATCCGCTTGGCATCGCATCGGAATCGATGCGCGCTCCGGTGTCGACTACTGTCGATCGGTTGAATGCGCAACCGGTTGCTGTCATCACTTACGGCCCAATGTACGGCACGCCCTGCCTTGAAAGCGCGTATGGTTTGTCGGGCGGTTTTACGGATCAGAGAACGGAAACGAATTCCTCGGGCCGCGGCCGTTCGCGCGGCGGGCGCGGCGCGGAAGACGTGCCGAAAGCGACGAAGCAGATCGCCTGCTCGTGCGGCGCCAGGCGCAGCAGGTCGCGCATGCCGGCGCTGTCCATCGCCGCGCCGCTGGCCAGGCCGCTGGCATGGCCGAGCGCCTGGGCGGCGGTCAGCATGTTCTGGATCGCGCAGCCCAGCGAGACCAGCTTTTCGGCAGTCGTGATCGGTCCCTTGGTCGCATCGTCCAGCACCGCCACCACCAGGCAGGGCGCATGGAAGGCCTTATCGCGGGCTCGAACACGCGCTTCGTCATCGGCAGCAGGATCGCGTTCGGCCAGCGCCCGTTCGAACACCGCGCCCAGGTCGGCGCGCCGCTCGGCGGGAATGAGGACGAAGCGCCAGGGCCGCAACTGGCCGTGGTCCGGCGCCTGGGCGGCCGCTTCGAAGATGCGCGCCAGCGCGGCCGCATCCGGCCCCGGAGCCAGCAGGCGCCGCGGCGGATGGTTGCGGCGGGCGGCCAGCCAGGTCCAGAGTTGTTCGCTCATGCGCCCTGCCCCTCTCCGTCGAGGCCGAGGTGTTCAGGGTGGGTATAGCAGACGAAGTCGCGTCCGCGCGCAAACGCCAGCAGGGTCATGCCGGCCGCTTCCGCCAGTTCGACCGCCGCCAGCGTGGGCGCCGACATGCCGACCAGGGCGGACGCCCCGGCCTGGATCGCCTTCTGCGCCATCTCGAAACTCACGCGGCTGGTAATCAGGAAGAAGCCCTCGTCCGGCTTTGCCTGGCCGCGCGCCATCGCCCCGATCACCTTGTCCAGCGCATTGTGGCGGCCGACGTCTTCCCTCACCAGCTGCAGGCTGCCGTCCATCGCGCACCAGGCGGCGGCATGGGCGGCGCCGGTCCGGCGCGTGAGAACCTGCTCGGCGCCGATGGCGGCCAGGGCGCGGCGCACGCCGTCCACGTGGAAACCGCGCGCCGGCGCCAGCAGGCGCTGCGGGCGGCAGACCTGGTCCAGGCTGTCGACCCCGCACAGGCCGCAGCCGGTGCGACCGGCCAGGGTGCGGCGGCGTTCCTTCAGTTCCATGAAGGCGCGGCTGGCAACCTCGAGCTGCACGGCGATTCCCGCCGGCGTGTGCTCGACCTCGATGCCGTAGCACTCGGCGCGGCTGGCGATGATGCCTTCGCTGAGCGAGAAGCCGAGCGCGAAATCCTCCAAGTCGGCCGGGCTTGCCATCATCACCGCGTGCGAGATGCCGTTGTAGACCAGGGCGACCGCCGCTTCCTCGACGACCCAGTCCTCGACCTCGGCCAGGAGGTCCTGCCGCATGCGCAGCACGCGGCGGGTCCCGGCCGTGGCCGGAAGACCCTCGCTATCGGAATTTGATTGTCGATTGTTTATGTTCATCACACGCCGATCCGGCAAATTTAACAATTTGTACGTAGTAACCGCATTTTCGAGCACGAATTCTAGCTTTTGGAAAATTTTAGCACTGACCTGAGTCTTCTATAAGTGTTAAACTTCGAAAACCGTCGTTTCCTTTAAGAAGGATTGTTAATGAACCAGATGTCAAGGCGCCAGTTCCTGAAGGTTTCAGGCGCCACCATCGCGGGCTCCAGCCTGGCGGTGCTTGGCTTCGCTCCGGCAACGGCTATGGCCGAAGTCCGGCAGTACAAGCTGGCACGCACGACCGAAACCCGCCAGACCTGCCCCTACTGCTCAGTCGGTTGCGGCATCCTGATGTACGGCCTTGGCGATGGCGCCAAGAATGCCGCCGCCGCGATCATCCACATCGAAGGCGATCCCGACCACCCGGTCAACCGCGGCACCCTGTGCCCGAAGGGCGCCAGCCTCGTCGACTTCATCCACAGCCCGAGCCGCCTGCTCGAGCCGGAATACCGCGCTCCGGGCGCCAACGAATGGACCAAGATTTCCTGGGACCAGGCGCTGGACCGCATCGCCAAGCTGATGAAGGACGACCGCGACGCCAACTTCGTCGAGAAGACCGCCGACGGCAAGACCGTCAACCGCTGGCTCACCACCGGCATGCTGGCCGCTTCGGCCGGCAGCAATGAAGCAGGTTACATCACCCACAAGACCATCCGGTCTTTGGGCATGCTCACGTTCGATAACCAGGCGCGTGTTTGACACGGTCCGACGGTGGCAGGTCTTGCCCCGACGTTTGGCCGTGGAGCGATGACGAATCACTGGGTCGACATCAAGAATGCCGATGTGATCCTCGTCATGGGCGGTAATGCCGCCGAAGCACACCCTTGTGGTTTCAAGTGGGTAACCGAAGCGAAGGCGCATAACAAAGCCAAGCTGGTCGTGGTCGATCCACGCTTTACCCGTACCGCGTCCGTCGCCGACTACTACGTTGCGACGCGTACCGGCACGGACATCGTGTTCCTGGGCGCGATCGTCAACTATCTGCTGACGAACGACAAGATCCAGCACGAATACGTCCGCAATTACACGGACATGCCTTTCATCGTCCGCGAAGACTTCGCGTTCGAGGACGGCATCTATTCCGGCTACGACGAGAAAGCCGGCAAGTACGCCGACAAGTCGAGCTGGAACTACGAGATGGGCGAAGACGGTTACGCCAAGGTCGACCCGACGCTGCAGCACCCGCGTTGCGTCTACCAGCTGATGAAGAAGCACTACTCCCGCTACACGCCGGAGATGGTGCAGAAGATTTGCGGCGTCGCGCCCGCGCAGTTCCAGAAAGTGGCCGAGACCCTCGCCTCGACCGCCGTGCCTGGCCGCGCCGCGACCATCCTGTACGCGCTCGGCTGGACCCACCACTCGACCGGCGCCCAGACCATTCGCCTCGGCGCCATGGTCCAGCTGCTGCTGGGTAACATCGGTATCGCCGGCGGCGGCATGAACGCACTGCGCGGCCACTCGAACATCCAGGGCCTGACCGACCTCGGCCTGATGTCGAACCTGCTGCCGGGCTACATGACCCTGCCGAACGAAGCCGAACAGGAGTTCGACGGCTACATCGCCGCGCGTGCGCCGAAGGCCATGCGTCCGAACCAGCTGAGCTACTGGAGCAACTACAAGAAGTTCCACGTCTCGTTCATGAAGACCTGGTGGGGCGACGCCGCCACCCAGGAAAACAACTACGCCTTCGACTACCTGCCGAAGCTGGACAAGCCCTATGACCTGCTGCAGGCCATCGAGCTGATGAACCAGGGCAAGATGAACGGTTACATCTGCCAGGGCTTCAACGTCATCGCCTCGGCTCCGAACAAGGCCAAGGTCCTGGCCGGCCTGTCGAAGCTGAAGTACCTGGTCGTCATGGATCCGCTGGAAACGGAAACGGCCGAATTCTGGAAGAACCACGGCGAGTTCCACGAAGTCGATACCGCCAAGATCCAGACCGAAGTCTTCCGCCTGCCGACCACCTGCTTCGCCGAAGAACGCGGCTCGCTGGTCTCGTCCTCGCGCGTGCTGCAGTGGCACTGGCAAGGCGCCGAACCGCCGGGCAAGGCGCGCTCGGACATCGAGATCATGTCGGAACTCTTCCTGCGCCTGAAGAAGTCGTACCAGACGCAAGGCGGCAAGTTCCCGGACCCGATCCTGAACCTGACCTGGCCGTATGCCAAGCCGCACAGCCCGACGCCAGAAGAACTGGCGATGGAGTTCAACGGCAAGGCGCTGGCCGACGTCTACGATCCCAAGGATCCGACCAAGGTCATCGTCAAGAAGGGCGAACAGCTGGCCAGCTTCGCGCAACTGCGCGACGACGGCACGACCGCCTCGGGCTGCTGGATCTTCGCGGGTTCCTGGACCCAGGCCGGCAACCAGATGGGCCGCCGCGACAACAGCGACCCGACCGGCATCGGCAACACGCTGAACTGGGCCTGGGCCTGGCCGGCGAACCGCCGCGTGCTGTACAACCGTGCATCCGCCGACACCAAGGGCAAGCCTTTCGATCCGAAACGCGTGCTGGTGCGCTGGAACGGCGCGGCCTGGACCGGCGCCGACGTGCCCGACTTCAAGCTGGATGAAGATCCGGCCAACGGCATGAACCCATTCATCATGAACCCCGAAGGGGTGGCGCGCTTCTTTGCGCGCGGCATGATGAACGAGGGTCCCTTCCCTGAGCACTACGAGCCGTTCGAGAATCCGGTTGGCAAGAACCTGATGCACCCGAACAACCCGCGCGCGACCAGCAATCCGGGCGCCCGCGTGTTCCCGAACGACCGCAAGGAGATGGGTACGGCCGCGGAGTTCCCGGTGGTGGCAACGACGTATCGCCTCACCGAGCACTTTCACTTCTGGACCAAGCATGCACGCCTGAACGCGATCATCCAGCCGGAGCAGTTCGTCGAGATCGGCGAAGCGCTGGGCAAGCAGATCGGCGTCGCCAGCGGCGACATGGTCCGGGTCAGCTCCAAGCGCGGCCACATCGTCGCCAAGGTCATCGTCACCAAGCGCATCCGCGCCCTGCAGATCGACGGCAAGGAAACCCACACCGTGGGCATCCCGCTGCACTTCGGTTTCAAGGGCCTGACCAAGCCTGGCTACCTGACCAACACGCTGACCCCGGTGGTCGGAGACGGCAATTCGCAAACCCCGGAATTCAAGTCCTTCCTGGTGAAGGTCGAGAAGGCTTAAGGACCGGAGAAAAAAGATATGGCACTACAATCTTTGGATATCAAACGCGTGTCGGCCACGACGACGCCTCCGCCCAGCGCCCGCGCGCCGGTCGGCGGCAGCGTCGCCAAGCTGATCGACGCATCGAAGTGCATCGGCTGCAAGGCCTGCCAGACGGCGTGCATGGAGTGGAACGACATCCGCGACGAAGTCGGCGTCAACTCGGGCGTGTATGACAACCCGATCGACCTGACCCCGAAGTCGTGGACGGTGATGCGCTTCGCCGAGCACGAGAACGAAGACGGCAACCTCGAGTGGCTGATCCGCAAGGACGGCTGCATGCACTGCGAGGACCCGGGCTGCCTGAAGGCCTGCCCGTCGCCGGGCGCGATCGTGCAGTACGCCAACGGCATTGTGGACTTCCACCAGGAAAACTGCATCGGCTGCGGCTACTGCGTGACCGGCTGCCCCTTCGACGTGCCGCGCATCTCGAAGCAGGACAACCGCGCCTACAAGTGCACGCTGTGCTCGGACCGTGTTGCCGTCGGCCAGGAACCGGCCTGCGTCAAGACCTGCCCGACCGGGGCCATCATGTTCGGCACCAAGGAGGACATGAAGATCCAGGCGGCCAGCCGCATCGAGGACCTGAAGGAACGCGGCTACGAGAACGCCGGCCTGTACGACCCGGCCGGCGTCGGCGGCACCCACGTCATGTACGTGCTGCACCACGCCAACAAGCCTTCGCTGTACAGCGGCCTGCGCGACAACCCGAGCATCAGCCCGACCGTGGGCCTGTGGAAGGGTCTGACCAAGCCGCTGGCGCTGATGGGCATGGCTGCCGCCGCCGTGGCGGGCTTCTTCCACTACACCCGTGTCGGTCCGAACGAGGTCAGCAAGGAAGAGGAAGCCGAGGCCCTGGCGGAGGCCCGCAAGCTGAAGGGGGAAAAGCATGAAGCATGATAAAAATGGCAACCCGCTGATCGAGCGCTACAACGCGAACGAGCGCAGCAACCATTGGATCACCGCGATCTGCTTCGTCCTCGCCGGCCTGTCGGGCCTGGCCATGTTCCATCCGGTCATGGCCTGGCTGTCCGCGCTGTTCGGCGGCGGCCAGTGGACCCGCATCCTGCATCCCTTCTTCGGGCTGGTGATGTTCGTCTCGTTCGCGGTGCTGGTGGTGCGTTTCTGGCACCACAACCAGTTCGAGCCGGGCGACACCCAGTGGCTGCGTCAGATTCCCGACGTTCTCGCCAATCACGAAGAGAAGCTGCCGAAGGTGGGCCGCTACAACGCCGGCCAGAAGATGCTGTTCTTCACGCTGGTGGCGGCCATGGCCTTCCTGCTGCTGACCGGCATCGTGATCTGGCGCCAGTGGTTCTCGGGCTATTTCCCGATCGGCCTGATCCGCGTGTCGGCCCTGCTGCACGCCTTCTTCGCCTTCGTGATCATCGTCGCGATCATCGTGCACGTGTACGCCGGTATCTGGGTCAAGGGCACCATGGGCGCCATGACCCGCGGCACCGTGACCTACGGCTGGGTGCGCAAGCACCATCCGCGCTGGTTCGAGGAAGTGATGCGCAAGGCCCGTCGCTGACGCGTTTTTTCAGCTTCATTTAAAATAGGCCGGGTTCGCCAAGCGACCCGGCCTTGTTATTTCGAGAGATTCAGTTGGTACAACGTCTACTTCAACCGGGCGAGATCGAGGCACTCGATCACAACGCCATTCCCCGTCTGCTGCTGCCCCACCCGGCCACCCTGTTCGCCGCGCGCGCCGCGCGCCTGCGTCAACTGGCGGCCGGCGATGTGCCGGGCATTCCCGTCGAAGACGCCCTGCGCGGCTACCTGGGCCTGATGGCGCATGTCGCCGACGCCCAGCAGGCGGTCGTCGCCGAACTCGGCGCCACCGGCGTCTCGCTGCCCGAGCAGGCCGCGCTCAAGCTGGCGCACGACCACAACATGCCGCCGCTGCCGGCGACCGGCAGCAGGCCGCCCGAGTGGCGCAGCGTCTTCGGCCGTCTCCTGGACAAACTCGAAGGCGCCGTCGCTAGCGCGCCGCAACTGGGCGCCGCGCTGGAGCACCTGCGCGCCACCGACGAGGCCGAGCTCGAGGGCCTGGCCGACGCCATCCTCGGCGGCTACGTTGACGGCATCGATCCGCTGCGCGCGCCTTTCGTGGCTGCCGCGCTGCAGGTGAGCTGGTCGGTCATGGCCGCCCAGCTCGACCCGGCCTGGGCCCAGCCCCTCGTCACCGGCACCCTGTGCCCGGTATGCGGCTCGCAGCCGGTCGCCAGCGCGGTGCGCATCGGCGGCCAGTCGCAGGGCTACCGCTACCTGCACTGCAGCTGCTGCGAAAGCGAATGGCACATGGTGCGCGTGAAATGCTCGTGCTGCGAAGCCAACGGCAAGGTCGCCTACCACGGCCTGGTCGACAAGCATGCCGACCCGCAGGCGGCCAACGTCGCCGCGGCGGCCGAAGGCAAGACCCTGGACAAGGCGAACGACCCGACCAAGGTCGCGCGCGCCGAAACCTGCGACGACTGCTGGACCTACCGCAAGATCTTCAACCAGGAGCACGACTTCCACATCGAACCGGTGGCGGACGACCTGGCCAGCATGCTGCTCGACGTGCTGGTGTCCGAGGCGGGCTATGCGCGCGCCAGCGGCAATCCCCTGCTCTGGCTCAAGGAAGGCGACGCGTGAGCGAAGCGGCCGTGCCATCGCTGCGCCTGCCGGCCGTGCACGCCCTGCTGGGCGAGCCGGCCTGCCAGGCCCTGGTCCATGCATACGGCCACGAGCAGACCGTGGCGGCGCTGCGGATGCTGCTCGACGAGCTGCGCGCAGCGTTACGCAAAGGCGTACGCGCGGGCGCCGTGACGGACACCTCGGCCGAGGGCATCGTCGCGCAGCTCGGCGAACGGCTGCTGGCGGCGAATGCCTCGCGCCTGCGTCCGGTATTCAACCTGACCGGCACCGTCCTGCACACGAATCTCGGCCGCGCCCTGCTGCCCGACGAAGCCGTGCAGGCCGTGGTCGATGCGCTGCGCTGGCCGATGAACCTGGAATGGGACCTCGAGACCGGCAAGCGCGGCGACCGGGACAGCCTGGTCGAGGAGCAGCTCTGCGCCCTCACCGGCGCCGAAGCGGTCACGGTCGTCAACAACAACGCCGCCGCCGTGCTCCTGATGCTCAACGCGCTGGCCCCGGGCCGCGAAGTCATCGTCTCGCGCGGCGAGCTGGTCGAAATCGGCGGCGCCTTCCGCATCCCCGACATCATGGCCCGCGCCGGCGCCACCCTGCGCGAAGTCGGCACCACCAACCGCACCCACCTGCGCGACTACGAAGAATACGCCGGTGCGAACACCGCGATGCTGCTGAAGGTCCATTGCAGCAACTACGCGATCACCGGCTTCACCAAGGAAGTGACGGTCGCCGAGCTGGCCCCGCTGGCGCGCGAACGGAACATTCCGCTGGCCGTGGACCTGGGCAGCGGCACCCTGGTCGACCTGGAGCGCTACGGCCTGCCGCACGAGACGACGGTGAAGGAAACCATCGCCGCGGGGGCCGACCTGGTGACGTTCAGCGGCGACAAGCTGCTCGGCGGGCCGCAGTGCGGCATCATCGCCGGCCGCGCCGACCTGGTCGCCGCGATCAAGAAGAATCCCCTGAAGCGCGCCCTGCGCGTCTCGAAACTGACCCTGGCCGCGCTCGAGCCGGTGCTGAACCTGTACCGCGCGCCCGACCTGCTGCCCCAGCGCCTGACGACGCTGCGCCTGCTCACCCGCCCCGCCGCCGAGATGCGCGCGCTGGCGCAGGACCTGGCCGCGCCGCTGCAGGACGCCCTGGGCGAGGCCTACACCGTCGCGACCGCGCCGATGAACAGCCAGATCGGCAGCGGCGCCCTGCCGGTCGAGCTGCTGCCGAGTTTCGGCCTGGCGGTCCGCGCCCGGGCTGGCGTGCGCGGCAACCCGCTCGGCCTGCTGGAACGGCGCCTGCGCGCCCTGCCGCGTCCTGTCGTCGGCCGCATCGCCGAGGACGCCCTGTGGCTGGACCTGCGCTGCCTGCAGCAGGACCAGGTCGCCGCCTTCATCGAACAACTCGCGCAGCTCGCGGAGAAGAAACAAGCATGATCGTCGGCACCGCAGGCCACATCGACCACGGCAAGACCACCCTGACGCGCGCCCTGACCGGGGTCGACACCGACCGCCTGAAGGAAGAAAAGGCGCGCGGCATCTCGATCGAACTGGGCTACGCCTATGCGCCCCTGGCAGGCGGCGCGACGCTCGGGGTGATCGACGTGCCGGGCCACGAAAAATTCATCCGCACCATGGCCTCGGGCGTTACCGGCATCGACCTGGCCCTGCTGGTGGTCGCGGCCGACGACGGCATCATGCCGCAGACCCGCGAACACCTGGCCATCCTCGAACTGCTCGGCGTGCGCCGCGCCTGCGTGGCGCTGACCAAGATCGACCGCGCCGACGCCGTGCGCCTGGCGCAGGTCGAAGCCGACGTCGAGGCGCTGCTGGGCGGCACCCCCTTCGCCGGCGCGCCGATGTTTCCGACCGCCGCCACCATGCCGGGTGACCCCGGCGTGGCCGCCCTGCTGGCCTACCTCGACCAGGCCGCCGCCGAGCTCACGTCGACAGGCGAAGCGCGCCTGTTCCGGCTCGGCGTGGACCGCGTGTTCACGGTCTCCGGCCAGGGCACGGTGGTCACCGGGACGGCGCTGGCGGGCCGCGTGGCGGTCGGCGACCTGCTGCAGCTGGCGCCCGGCGGCCAGCAGGCGCGGGTGCGCGCCATCCACGCCCAGGGACGCGCGGCCGACACAGGCCATGCCGGCGAGCGCCTGGCGCTGAACCTGGCCGGCGTGGCCAAGGACGAGATCGAACGCGGCAGCTGGGTCGTCGACCCGCGCATCGCCGCCTGCTCCGAGCGCTTCGACGCCGTCCTGTCGCTGCTGCCCGACGCGCCGGCCCTCGGTTCCTGGGCGCCGGTCCACGTGCACATCGGCGCGGCCCACCATACGGCCCACCTGGTGCCGCTCGAAGGCGAACAGCTCGCGCCGGGCAGCCGCGCCCGCGTGCAACTGGTGTTCGACGCGCCCCTGCATGCGGCGCCGGGCGACCGCTTCGTGGTGCGCAATGCCCAGGCCACCCAGACCATCGGCGGCGGCCTCGTACTCGATCCCTTCGGGCCGGCGCGCAAGCGCAGGAGTCCGGCGCGCCTGGCCTGGCTGGGCGCGCTGTCGGGCTGGCTGGAGGACGGCGACGCCGCGCGGCTGGTGAACGCCAGCCCGGCCGGCCTGGCCGTCTCGACCCTGGTGCGCCTGAGCGGCAGCGCTCCCGAGGCCCTGCGCCTGCCCGACGCCTTCCTGCGCCTGCCGCTGGCCGGCGGCGACAGCCTGCTGGTCGCGCCCGAGATGCTCGCGCCGCTGGAAGCGCGCGTGCTCGATGGCCTGGCCGGTTGGCATGCGCGCCAGCCGGACGAGCCGGGGCTGGAACTGTGGCGCCTGAAGCGCATGGTGGCGCCGGAGCTGCCGGACGCCATCTGGAGCGCGCTGGTGACGCGCATGCTCGATGCCGGCCAGCTCGCGCGCAGCGGCGCCAGTTTGCGCCTGCCTTCGCACAGCGTGGCCTTGACGCCGGCGGAGGAAGCCATCGCCGCGCGCCTGCTGCCGGCGATCCAGGCCGGGCGCTACGATCCGCCCTGGGTGCGCGACCTGGCGAACACGTACCAGCTGCCCGAGGACACGGTGCGCGCCCTGCTGCGCAAGCTGGCGCGCGCCGGGCAACTCAGCCAGGTGGTGCACGACCTGTTCTACCATCCTGCGCCGCTGGCGGAACTGGCGCGCATCGTGGCCGACCTGCCGGATGCGCAGGCGGCGAGTTTCCGCGACGCGACCGGCTTGGGTCGTAAACGGGCGATCCAGATTCTGGAGTTTTTCGACCGCGTCGGCTATACTCGCCGGGTCCGCAATACCCACCTGCCGAGGCCGCAGGCCAGCTGGCCCGAGCCGCCGGCATCGGCCGGCGCCACGCCTGGCAGCTAGCGGCGCACGACATGGCGGCATCAGGCCGCCAATCCATGGAAGGCATTCTCATCCGGTGATGGGGCCGGGCTTCAAACCCGGTGGGGGGCGTCAGCCGCTCTCCTGTAAGTTCGACTCTTTCTGCCTTCCGCCAATTCACTTCGACGCCTCGCGCCGCCCTGCCGTAGGCGCGGGCCGGCCTGCAGTCGTCGGCCCCTCGATGCGTCGGACGTCGTAGGGTGGGCGCCCCGTGCCCACGCGTAAACGACGAGCAGACGCGGCACCTCGTGTAAGCCAACACGAAGCAGGCGTCACGCGTGGGCACGGGGCGCCCACCCTACGGACTTTCTGCCTTCCGCCAATTCTTCCGACGCCTTCGCGCCCGGACGCAGGTTTCGGCTGCGCGAACGCCGCTTGAACGCGTGGGCGGCGCCGGCGCTATCGGTCCACATCGGTCCGGGTGTAGCCGCCCACCCTACAGGCAGATGAAGGACGTAGGGTGGGCGGCTATACCCGTCGGCGTGCATGCCTGCTGCTTGTCCGCCGCCCACGCGTTCAAATCACGTGTGAAACCACGCTCCAGCTGTCCAGCGGCTGCTTGAACGCGTGGGCGGCGCGACGGCCAACACACTGCATCCTGCCGCGTGTAGCCGTCCACCCTACGGGTATCACGCACAAGCAGGCACAAAAAAGCCGGCGCCCCTCGCGGGAACGCCGGCTTTTGCGCATCTGCTGCGTGAAGCTCAGAAGCGCTGGTTGTAGGCCAGGCCCAGCAGCTGCATGTGGGTCTTCCACGTGCCGCGGGTGGTTTCGCCGTTGCCGGTGCAGCCGACGGCGACCGGGTTGCAGTTGTTGGTGTAGCTGCCGGAGGCGTCCTTGAAGTCCAGGTAGCTGTAGGCCAGGTCGATCGACGAGGTCGGGCTCAGCTTCCAGTTGGCGCCGAAGGAGAGCTGGTTGCGGTCGGCGTCAGGCAGGGCCGCGTGACGCAGCTCGGTGCTGCGCACCGGGGCGTTGTCGTGGGCCAGGCCGCCGCGCAGCGTGACGTTGTCGTTCAGCTTGTAGCTGGCGCCGAGCGACACGCGCACGGTGTTCTTCCACTGCTGGCGGATCACCTCGTCGCCTTCGTCGGTGCCGACGAATTCGATGTCGATGTTCTGCATGCGCGAATTGCGCGACCAGGTGACGTCCGCCATGCCGGCCCAGCGCGAGTCGAACTGGTGGAAGGCCGACAGCGACAGGGTTTCCGGAGTGCGCAGCGCGACGCGGGCATCGGAATCCCGGCGGCGCGAGGCGCCCTGCAGCACGCCGTTGACGACGGCGTCGGAGGTCACGGTCGAGAAGTCCCAGGCCGCGCTGCCGGTCAACTCGTGCTTGATCGAGGAGCGGTAGGCGATGCCGAAGCGGGTGTCCTGGTTCAGCGTGAACAGGTAGCCCAGGTTGAAGCCGACGCCCCAATCCTTGCCCTTCACGGTCGCATAGGCGTCGCCGGCGCCGGCGAGCAGGGCCGGGTTGCCGCCGAGCGCGGCGATCTGGCGCGCCAGGACGGCGCCGGTGCCGCTGTGCTGGGCCGCGACAATCGTGCCCGGCACGTCGACCGCCTGGGACAGGCTGGCCTTCATGTAGTCGATGTCGATGCCGAAGCCGAAGGCATGCTGTTCGTTGAGCTTGAAGGCGATCGAGGGATTCAGGGTCAGCGATTCAAGCTTGATGCTGGTGAGCGAGTAGCGGCCGGCCCAGTCGCGGTCGTAGTCGAGGTCGGTGCCGAAGGGCACGAAGGCGCCGAAGCCGGCGGTCCAGCGCGAATCGAGCTGGTGGCTGTAGTAGAGCGAAGGCGCGGCGACGGCGCTCGGCGCGTAGTCGTCCTGGCTGGCCTTGCCGCCGGTCGGGCTGCCGGTGAAGCGGGTCGAGCCGCCATCCTGGAAGGTCGAATGCGGCAGCACGGCGGTGACGCCGCCGACGAACTGGCGCCCTTCCAGGCGCGCCAGGCCCGCCGGGTTGGCAAACACGGTGGAGGCGTCGGCGGCTTCGGCGCCGTTGGCCTCGGCGGTGCCTTGCGCCGAGACGCTCTGCGAGCCGAAGCGGTAGCCGGACGCGCCGGCGCTTGCGGTAATGCCGGCCAGCGCCAGCGCGATCATGAATTGCAGGTGTTTCTGTTTCACGGTATGTCTTTCTGGTTTGTCTTCTTCAACGCTCCCCTCCGGCGTAGGAATTGAATGCGGAGGTTACGCGGCGCGAAGGATACACCAAACCAGAAACATGCATCACGACCGTGGCATTTTTTGCAGCCCCGCGCGCTAGACGGCCGCGCCCTCGTAGGCGGCTTTCGCAGCCAGGAAGCGGCGCAGGGCGGTGTCGGGATCGAGACCGGCCATGACCAGGTTGACGACTTCCTTCTTGTCCCCCGAGGTCACGTCCTTGCAGGCCTCGCGGTGCGTGGTGAAATAGGCATACCACGACACCTCGGCAGGCCGCTCCCGGCGCGGTTTCAGCCGCGCCGGCACGCGGTCCCGGGCCGCACGCACGTAGTCGGGAAGCCGGGACAGCGCCGGCGGCCAGTCGAAAGCGGCCGCCGCCTGCCGTTCGGCCCCGGCGTCTTCCGCGCAGGCGAAGGCCGGGCGCCCGCTTGCCGGATGCACCGCCAGGCAGGCCAGGTTCGGCGCTCCCTGGGCCTTGCAGTACTCGGCCACGAAATGCAGCTTCATCGCGATGCCGAGGGGCTCGGCGCGGTCCATCGCGGCGTCCTTGGGATCGAGGAAGCGCCCCAGTTCGAGCAGCGCGGGATAGGCAATGGGCGCCGCCCCCTTCTTGCTTAGGTGGTGCACCAGGGCCTCGACCAGGCGCGCGCCGACCTCGATGTCGTTCAGCGTGCGCTGGCCGCTCATGTCAAAACTGTCTGCCATCAAACATCCACTTACTTATCCACTCACTCAAAACCAGGCGTCCCGCATGTCGAGCGTCGTCGTGTCGACGCTCGCCAGCAGGTCGAGCTGGGGATCGACCTTCGCCAGTTCCCAGTTGAAGAAATAGCGGCAGGCCTGCAGCTTGCCGCGGTAGAAATCGTCCTGTGCGCTCCTGGCCGCGACGACCGCCTGCTCCAGCCACATCCAGCCGACCACCACGTGGCCGACCGCCTCCAGGTAGAGGCTGGCGTTGGCCAGGGTCTTGTTCAGGTCGCCGGCGCCGTAGAGCCTGGCCGTGACCTCGCCGATGCGGCCCCACAGCGCTTCCAGACGGCCGGCCCAGGCGGCCAGGTCCGCGTTGTCCAGTGCACGCGCCCTGGCGACGCTGGCCGCCACTTCCTCGGACACGGCCTTGAACAGCGCGCCATCCTGGATCGAGACCTTGCGGCCCAGCAGGTCGAGGCCGTGGATGCCGTGGGTGCCCTCGTGGATGGGGTTCAGGCGATTATCGCGGTAGAACTGCTCGACATTGTATTCGCGCGTGTAGCCATAGCCGCCATGCACCTGGATCGCCAGGCTGTTCGCCTCGACGCACCACTGCGAGGGCCAGGATTTGGCGATCGGCGTCAGGAAGTCGAGCAGCATGCCGGCCCTCAGGCGCGCTTCAGGTGTTTCGGCGGTGCGCTGCTCGTCGACCAGGCGCGCGCAGTAGAGGATCAGCGCCAGCGCGCCCTCGGCATAGGCCTTCTGCGCCAGCAGCATGCGGCGCACGTCGGTGTGCTCGATGATCGCCACTTGCGGCCTGGCCGGGTCCTTCTCGGCCGGATGGCGCCCCTGCGGACGGTTGCGCGCATAGTCCAGGGCGTGCAGGTAGCCGGTCACGCCCAGCACGGTGGCGCCCAGGCCGACGCCGATGCGCGCCTCGTTCATCATGTGGAACATGTTGGCCAGGCCCTTGTGCGGCTCGCCCACCAGGTAGCCGATGGCGCCTGCGCGTCCGCCCGGCCGGTGTTTGCCCTCGCCGAAATTGAGCAGGCAATTGGTGGTGCCGCGGTTGCCCATCTTGTGGTTCAGGCCGGCCAGCGCGATGTCGTTGCGCTCGCCCAGGCTGCCGTCCTCGTTCACCAGGTACTTCGGCACGATGAAGAGCGAGATGCCCTTCACACCCGGGATCAGTTTGCCGTCGGGGCCGGGGATCTTGGCCAGCACCAGGTGCACGATGTTCTCGGCCAGCTCGTGCTCGCCGGCCGAGATCCACATCTTGTTGCCGCGCAGGCGGTACTGGCGCTCGCCTTCCGGACCGTCCACTGGATCCGGTTCGGCGCGGGTCGTGATGTCCGACAGGCTGGAGCCGGCCTGGGGCTCGGACAGGCACATGGTGCCGAAGAAGCGCCCGGCGAGCTGGGGACGGACGAAGCGCTCGACCTGGCGCGGCGTCGCCGTCTTGAGCAGGGTGTTGGCATTGCCCATGGTGAGGAAGGTGTAGGCCGACGTCGCCACGTTGGCCGCCGTGAACCAGGCCGCGATCGCCCGGTCCACCACATAGGGCAGCTGCATGCCCTCGTACTCGTAATCCTGGGCCGCCGCCATGAAGCCGGCCGCGCAGAAGGCTTCCAGCGCCGTCTTCACCTCGGGGATGATGGTCACCTTCTCGCCGTCGAAATGGGGCTCCTGGCTGTCGCTTTTCTTGTTATGCGGCGCGAACAGCTCGGTCGCGATGCGCGCGGCGCTGTCGATGGCGGCGTCGAAGGTCTCGCGGCTGTGGTCGGCGTAGCGTTCGCGCGCGCTCAAGCCTTCCACGTCCAGCCATTCGTAGAGCAGGAAGTCGATGTCGCGGCGGTTCAGGATGGTCGATTGCATGGCGTCTCCTTGTCGGTTCTTCGTTATTGCCACAAGCATAACCGATCGTTGGCTCTTACGAGAACAGGTCGGCGATCGCCTGGCGCAGCCAACGGTTCGAGGCGTCGGCATGGTAGCGCTCGTGCCAGTGCTGCTTGACCTGGAAGCTGGGCAACTCGAGCGGCACCGGCAGCATGCGGATGTCCTCGCTGGCCGCCATCGAGGCGCCGTAGCGGTAGGGGACGATGGCCAGCAGCTCGGTCTCGGCGACGATGCGCGCGACGCCCAGAAAGCTCGGCAACTGCAGCACGACGCGCCGCTGCACGCCTGCGCCCGCCAGGGTCTTGTCGACGATGGCGTGGCCGGTGCCCGAGGAGCGCACCAGCACGTGGCCCTCGCCCGCCATCGCCTCCAGGCTCAGGCTGTCGCGCACGCGCGGATGGCGCTTCGAGGCCAGGCAGACGAAGTGCTGGTCGAACAGCACCTGCTGGTAGAAGCCCGCCTCCAGGTGGGGCATGAAGCCCACCGCCAGGTCGACCGTGCCGTCGGCCAGTTCCTGGGGGCTGTCCGGCGAGATCTTCGAGATGTCGACACGGATGCCCGGCCCGTGCTCGCGCAGGTAGTTCAGCAGGCGCGGCACCAGCACGATCTCGCTGATGTCGGTCATGCAGATGCGGAATTCGCGGGTGCTGCCGGCCGGGTCGAACACCGGCTGGTCGGCCAGCGCATGCTGCAGGGCCTGGATCGCGCGGCGCACGTCCGCGATCGCATTCCCGGCGCGCGGCGTCGGCTCCATGCCCTTGGCGGTGCGGCTGAACAGGCGGTCGTTGAAATGCTCGCGCAGCTTGCCCAGGCCCAGGCTCACGGTGGACTGCGGCAGGCCGAGGTTGTCGGCCGCGCGCGTGACGTTCTTCGTCTTGTAGATCTCGTCGAAGATCAACAGGAGCTCGAGATCGAAACGTTTCATGGCCGGCGGCATTATTTAAAAAGCTGATTATAACAATCGACAACGATCAGTTTCCAGCATACGCGGGTTTCGGCAGACTAGCGTTCATTCATGCGATGTATGGAGACCATCATGGAATCAACTAACTGCCCAGGGAGCGCGCGCAAAGCGTCGGTGATCGTGGCCGGCGCCGGCATCGGCGGCATCGCCACCGCGCTCTCGCTCTCGCGCCTCGGCCTGTCCGTGACGGTGCTGGAACAGTCCGCCACGCTGGGCGAGATCGGCGCCGGCCTGCAGCTTGCGCCGAACGCCTTCGCCGCGCTGGACGCGCTGGGCGTGGGCGAAGCGGTGCGCGCGCGCGCCGTGTTCACCGAGCGCCTGGTGATGATGGACGCGGTCGACTGCGGCGAGGTCGGCGCCTTCGAAGTGGGCGAGGCCTTCCGCCAGCGCTTCGGCAACCCCTATGCGGTGATCCACCGCGCCGACATCCACACCGCCATCCTCGAGCACGTGCGCGACAACCCGGCCATCGAGCTGGTCACTTCCTGCCACGTCGACGCCATCGAGCAGGACGAGCGCGGCGTCACCGTGCTGGCGCGCGACGGGCGCCGCTACCAGGCCGACTACCTGATCGGCTGCGACGGCATCAAGTCGGTCGCGCGCGAGGTCGTGGTCGGCGACGCGGTGCGGGTCTCGGGCCACGTGGTCTACCGCGCCGTCGTGCCCGCCGCCGAGATGCCCGAGGAACTGCGCTGGAACGCGCCCGTGGTCTGGGCCGGCCCGAACTGCCACCTGGTGCACTACCCGCTGCGCAGCGGCGACCAGTACAACCTGGTCGTCACCTTCCACAGCCGCGAACAGGAAGTCTGGGACGTGCGCGACGGCAGCAAGGAAGAAGTGCTGTCCTACTTCGGCGGCATCGATCCCCTGCCGAGGAAGCTCCTGCACTGCCCCTCGAGCTGGCGCCGCTGGAGCACGGCCGACCGCAACCCGGTCGACAACTGGACGCAAGGCCGCATCACGCTGCTGGGCGACGCCGCCCACCCGACCCTGCAATACCTGGCCCAGGGCGCCTGCATGGCATTGGAAGACGCGGTGACCCTCGGCGCGGCGGTGCGCGCATGCGACTTCGACATGGAGGCCGCCTTTGCCCTGTACCAGAAGTCGCGCATCGCCCGCACCGCCCGCGTGGTGCTGTCGGCGCGCGAGATGGGCCGCCTCTACCACGCCCACGGCGTCGAGCGGCTGGTGAGGAACGACCTATGGAAAGGCCGCGGCCAGGCCGGTTTCTACGACGCCCTGCAATGGCTGTACGGCTGGAACGCGGACAACTGCCTGGCCGCCTGAAGAACAAGGAGAACACGATGCACAACGATCTGCAAAGCGCACGCCGCGCCCTCTACCAGGACATGCAGGGCCTGCACCTGACCCCGCTGTGGGAGTCGCTGCACACCCTGGTCCCGAAGCAGCCCGCGCCCGGCTACAACGCCGCCCTGTGGCGCTACCAGGACATCGTTCCCCACCTGCAGCGCGCGGGCGAACTGATCTCGGCCGAGGAAGCCGTGCGCCGCGTGCTGGTGCTGGAGAACCCTGCGCTGCCGGGCAGCTCCTCGATCACCCACTCGCTCTACGCCGGCCTGCAGCTGATCCTGCCGGGCGAAGTCGCGCCGGCGCACCGCCACACCCAGTCGGCGCTGCGCTTCATCGTCGAGGGCAAGGGCGCCTACACGGCCGTGGACGGCGAGCGCACCACCATGCACCCGGGCGACTTCATCCTGACTCCTTCGTGGACCTGGCACGACCACGGCAATCCGGGCATCGACGGCGCGGCCGAACCGGTAGTGTGGCTGGACGGCCTGGACATCCCGACCACGCGCTTCTTCAGCGGCGGCTTCGCCGAGAACGGTGAGGAGGCCAGCCAGCCGGTGGCGCGCCCCGAGGGCCGCAGCCTGGCCGCCTACGGCTACAACATGGCGCCGGTGCGCCAACTGCACACCCGCGCCAGCTCGCCGATCTTCAACTACCCGTATGCCCGCTCGCGCGTAGCCCTCGACACCCTGCGCCGCCATGAAGAGATCGATCCCTGGGTCGGCGTGAAGCTCCGGTATATCAATCCGCTGACCGGCGGCGCCCCGATGCCGACCATCGGCGCCTGCATGCAGCTGCTCCCGGCCGGCTTCCGCGGCCAGGCCCACCGCAGCACCGACGGCACCGTCTACAGCGTGGTCGAAGGCAGCGGCACCGCCGTCATCGGCGACGAGCGCTACGCTTTCTCGCCGCGCGACATCTTCGTGGTGCCGTCCTGGGCCACGCTGCGCTTCGAGGCGCCTGAAGACGTGGTGCTGTTCAGCTTTTCCGACCGCCCGGTGCTGGAGGCCCTCGGCCTGCTGCGTGAAGAATTCCTCCCCGAATAAACACGATCGAAAGAGACCATCATGAGCGACACCTACATTTTTCCGCCCCAGGCCGTCGTCGGCCTGCCCGTCAACGGTAGCGAATCGGCCTTCCCGGTGCGCCGCGTCTACTGCGTCGGCCGCAACTACGCCGCCCACGCGCGCGAGATGGGCTTCGACCCGGACCGCGAACCGCCCTTCTTCTTCTGCAAGCCGAACGACGCGCAGTCGATCGTGCCGGTGCCGAGCGGCTCCACGGTGGAGATTCCCTACCCGCCGCGTACCGAGAACTATCATTACGAGATCGAGCTGGTGGTCGCCATCGGCAAGGGCGGCCGCAACATCGACCCCGAGGACGCGCAGCAGCACATCTTCGGCTACGCCGTCGGCCTGGACATGACCCGGCGCGATTTGCAGATGCGCATGCGCGAACAGGGCAGGCCCTGGGAGATCGGCAAGGCCTTCGACTACTCGGCGCCGATCGGTCCCATCACGGCCCTGGAGAACGGCGGCGCGGTGAACGCCGGCGCCATCGAACTGACGGTCGACGGCAAGACCGTGCAGAAGAGCGACATCACCCACCTGATCTGGAACGTGAACGAGACCATCGCCCAGCTCTCGACCCTGTTCGAACTACAGCCGGGCGACCTGATCATGACCGGCACCCCGGAAGGCGTGGGCGCGGTCCAGCGCGGCCAGACCATGGTCGGCGCGGTGGCCGGGCTCACGCCGATCACGGTGAAAGTCGCATAACGAGCTATCGGCCGCGAGCGCCCCGGCGAAGGGCGCGGCCAACCAGACAACCCAGGAGACAAGCATGCAAGCGCAGAACGTCCAGCAATTCATCGACCAGCATCCCTTTTCCCCACTCCAGAAGCGCCTGCTCGTGCTGTGCTTCCTGGTGGTGGCGATCGACGGTTTCGACACCGCCTCGATCGGCTTCATCGCGCCGGCGCTGCGCGGCGAGTGGCAGCTGAGCGCCGCCGCCCTGGCGCCGCTGTTCGGCGCCGGCCTGTTCGGCCTGATGGCCGGCGCCCTGCTGCTCGGCCCGCTGGCCGACCGTCACGGCCGCAAACCGGTCCTCATCCTCTCGGTGGCATTCTTCGGGCTGACCTCGCTGCTGTCCTCGTTCGCGACCGACATGACGACCCTGCTGGTGCTGCGCTTCCTCACCGGCCTGGGTCTGGGCGGCGCGATGCCGACCACGATCACGCTCACCAGCGAATACTGTCCCCAGGCCCGCCGCGCCAGCCTGGTGACCCTGATGTTCTGCGGCTTCACGATCGGCTCGGCGCTGGGCGGCCTGGTGGCGGCGCAACTGCTGGCCACTGTCGGCTGGCGCGGCATCCTGATGATCGGCGGCGTGCTGCCGTTGGTGCTGGTCCCTGTCCTCTTCTTCGCCTTGCCCGAATCGCTGCGCTGGATGGTGCTGCGCGGACGCGACGGCAGCGCCATCGCCGCAAAAATTGCAGGCGGCGTCGCGGGCGGCGCCAGGGCCGTGCCGCCGCTGACCGTCAGCGACGTCAAGCTGCCCGGCTCGCCGGTGAGCCAGTTGTTCCGTCCCGGACTGATAGGCGGGACCCTGCTGCTGTGGACCACCTTCTTCATGAGCCTGCTCATCATCTACCTGCTCTCGAGCTGGTTGCCCACCATCCTGAACGGCGCCGGCCACAGCCTGTCGCAGGCTTCCTTCATCAGCTCGGCGTTCCAGATCGGCGGCACCGCCGGCGCGATCATGCTGGGCCGCTGGATGGACCGCTACCGCCCGCACCGCGTGCTGGCCCTGGCCTATGGCTGCGCGGCGCTGTGCATCGCGGCGGTCGGCATCGTCACCGACAACGTGCCGCTGCTGGTGCTGGCCGTGTTCGGCGTGGGCTTCGGCGTGAGCGGCTCCCAGGTCGGCGCGAACGCCCTGGCCGCCGCCTTCTACCCGACCACCAGCCGCGCCACCGGCGTGAGCTGGGCCTCGGCGATCGGGCGCAGCGGCTCGGTGCTCGGCTCGATGGTCGGCGGCGCCCTGCTGGCTGCGGAGCTGTCGAACCAGGCCATCTTCCTGATGCTCGCCGTCCCGGCCGTGCTGGCCGCTTTTGCCCTGCTGGCCATGGGCCGGCTGCAGGGCCGCGCCCAGCCGGCGGCGGAACCGCTTGCAGGCGAGGCCGCGCCGCTGATGCCGCTTCAACCCACCACCAACAACTGAGACCCATGAAGCTTCACACCTATTACCGCAGCTCGGCGTCCTACCGCGTGCGCATCGCCCTGAACCTGAAGGGCCTGGACGCCGAGGAACACTACGTCCACCTCTCGAAGAACGGCGGCGAGCAGTTCGGCGCCGCCTTCGACAGCCTCAACCCCCAGCACCTGCTGCCGGTGCTGGAGGATGAGGGGCTGGTGCTGCCGCAGTCGCTGGCCATCATCGAGTACCTCGACGAGACCCGGCCCGCCGCGCCGCTGCTGCCTTCGGATGCAAGGGGCCGCGCCCGCGTGCGGGCCCTGAGCCAGGCGATCGCCGCCGACATCCATCCGCTCAACAACCTGCGCGTGCTGAAGTACCTGGCCGAGGAACTGCAGGTCGATCCGGACCGGAAGAACGCCTGGTACCGCCACTGGGTCGGCCTCGGCCTGGCGGCCCTCGAGCGCCAGCTCGCCGGCGATCCGGCCACCGGCCGCTTCAGCCATGGCGACACCCCGACCATGCTTGATTGCTGCCTCGTGCCCCAGCTCTACAACGCGCGCCGCTTCGAGTGCGAGCTGTCGGCCTATCCGACCCTGCTCGCCATCGACGAACGCTGCGCGCAACTGCCGGCCTTCGCGGCTGCGCGGCCGGAAGCGCAGCCGGACGCGCAGTAAGCCCGCCGGCCCAAGGACGCCTAGCCGCCCTCCTCGGCCGCAAGCAGGGCGCCGACACTATGGATCACGCGTTCGAGCAAGGCTTCGTCGTAGGGCAGCCAGGGGACGGCGGACAGCCGCGTTGCCGGCGCGTGCGCCAGTTCGACCGGCGCGCCATCGCGCAGCACGCGCCCCGTGCGCATGCTGACCTGGGCGCCGCCGGCATGCACGTGAAACCCCTCCAGCCTGACACGGCCGGCCGCGATCTGCGCCTGCAGCAGTTGCGCGATCACGCGGCGGCGCATCGCATCCATGCCGGTCTGGTCCGCAAGCAGCAGCAGGCGCCGGCTGCGTTCACGCGGATCCTTGCCGGCGTCCGCTTCCAGCGCGACGGCCGACACGCTCACGAGCAGGTCGACGGCGCGGCAGGCTTCCGACACGATCCGTGGCGGCGCCTCGGCCAGCGGCACGGGGCGGGCGCCGCACATGAAACCGATCGCCAGGCTGCCGACGCAGCCGTCATGTCCGGGATAGACCTTCCCGGTCAGGACTAGATACGTGCGCAGCTCGCCGAATTGCCGCGTCAGGCCGTCGTAATCGATCGTCCAGCCCTCGCGCCGCGCCAGCCCGACCAGGCGCGCCGCCGCCAGCTCATACCCGGCGAAGATGTCGGCGTCAAACGGCCGGTAGAACTCGCGGAACACCTGGCGCACGGGCTGGCGCAACTTGTGCTCGACGATGCGCGCGCGCCAGGCCTCGCGCTCGTCCTCCCCGACATCGACCGGATGCCACAGCGAGACCGGCGCATCGTCTGCGATGGCCAGCGGCTGGCCGCCGGCATCGACTGGCGCGTCGCCATCGCCCAGCATGAAAGATGTACCGGCCTGCCAGACCAGCGAGCGTGCGAAGCCGGCGGCGGTATCGTTGGCAAGCAGGCGCGCACGCCACTCGGCATAGGGCATCGCCAACGGCCGCACGAAACCGGACTCGAAGAACCGGGTCAGCAGCGCGCGCTCCTGTTTCGGCTGCAGGCCGGCGTCCAGCAGCCGCAAGGCCACTTCCGGACGCTGCGCCAGGCCGCGCTCGGCCGGCTTCTGGTGGCGCGCCAGCTTCTTCTGCAGCCCCGCGTGCCGCACCACCGCCAGCGCCTGGCGCAAGGCCAGGATCGCCTCCGGGGTCGGAGCCGCCTCGACCGCGTGGCCCAGCGCGATCGTCAAGGCCTGCGAAGGCGCCGTGCGCGCCGCGGTCGGCGCCACACAGACGCCGGGCAGCAGGCGCCCGATCACGCCCGGATACCAGGGCGCGTCGCACGTGGCCGCCACCCGGGCGGCCAGCCCCAGCACCATCGCATCGTCGTGGCCGAAGGCGCCATCGGCCTCGTAAGGCAGCTCCCCGGCATGCAGGCGATCGACCAGGCGCGCCGCGTCTTCCAGCGCCACGCGCGCGAACGCCAGGTATTCGGGCTCGCCGGCCAGCAGGTCCGCCGGTTCGGCCTCCTGGTCGTCTCCCGGCTCGCCGAGACCGAGACAACTGCCACGCCCCAGGCTGAACAGGGACGGGAGCCCGACCTGGCGCAGCACGGCGAACTCCCGGACCGGCAGCGCGTCGCCGCCATGTTCGCGGACCAGGCCCGCCAGGCGCGCCAGCAGGCCGCCTGCGCCGACGGCGCGCGCGACCGCCAGCAAGGGGTGGCGGTAACCGAACCATTGCTTCGGCGGCGGCAGCAGCGGTTCCAGCGCGGCCTCGAGCTCCGCATTGAACGCGGATTCGGGCGCAGATTCGGGAGCAGATGCGGGCGCAGACCCGAACGCGGACTCGGCCCCGGCCGCCAGGTAGCGCGCCTGGGCCAGCAGCCAGGCGACCGGAGCCTGCTCCTGGCGCACGGCGCGCAGCGTCGCCAGCAGCAAGGCACTGTCGAGGCGCGGCGCGAGCATGCGCTCCTGCGCCTGCCGCAGCACCTGACTGGCCAGGGCGTAGCGCCCCGGCTCGGGATCCGGGCCCCTCAGCGCCGCCTGCAGCAAGGGCCACAACCTGCCCAGTTCGCCGGGGCCCAGGTCGCCGATATCGACCGGCGGTCCGGTGAAGCGTGCGTGGTCGGGATGGGTGGTGAGACGGGTGTGCAGTTCGGTGTAGGGACTCATGGCCGGGTCCGGTGGGGCGAAGCCGGCATGATGCCATAGCCGCATGCCGCGCATGCTTGCGCATCCTCACACGCGCCCGCGGCCGTGCGTCCCCCGCCGCCGCGTCGATCAGGCATCGATATGACAGGCGTGCGTCGTTTCGTGCTCGGTGCGGCCCTCCACGCTCATCACCTTGCCGGTCGCGTCGTAGAAGACATACATCAGCGGGCGGCCCGGCAGGCTGAAGGAATAGGCGAGCTGGTTTTCCTCGGAGGTGAGCATCAGGCTTTCCTTCTCGGCGCGGCTCAGGTCGAAGGATTCGGCGCCCAGGGCGACGATTCCTTTTTCGACCTTGAACGGCGTGTCCTTCCACTCCATCCGGGTCTTCAGGTTGCCGCACTTGAGCGTGCGCCCCGAGCCCTCGATGACCTGGGACGCCACCTTGTACAGCGGCTGGCCGCGCAGTTTCTGCAGCGGCGCGCCTTTCCCGCAACTGATCTGGCTTTCGCTCTGCATGATCACGGCACTGGCGCCGTCCGGCCTGCCCTCGTCGTTCAGCGTCAGGACCGGGCCGTTGGCGGAATCGATCGAGAGCATGGCGCTGACCTTGACCGTGCCGGCCCGGGTTTCGCGGCCGAGCTGGATGAGCTGGGCGCGGCGCATGTCGACGCTGACGTCCGGCGCGCTGAGCTTGCCTTGCTCGTCCAGGGCGATCGCCGCGCCGGTCAAGGCCTCGGACTGGGGCAGGCGCATGCAGTCGCCCGCATAGCTCCCGGCCAGCAGGGGCGCGACCATCGGCCAGTAGTCGACCTTCCCCGCCGCGGCGGATGCGCCGCCGGCGGCGGTCCGCAGCCCGTCTCCGTCGTTCCTGCCGCAGGCGCCGAGGACGAGGAGCGCAAGGGCAGCAGCTGGCAGGGAAAAGCGAGGCACCGTTGTCTCCATAGCAATGTGTCCCGCCACATTAGCATAAATGCATCGTCATTTCACATTTCCTGAGCATTTCATGCCATTTGCATAGCGCCGACCCCGGCCGCGCCCTGCGCAGCCCATGCTATACTGGCATCGTCATTGCTACCTCTACCGTATGAGACGATTTCTCGTCCTCTTCCTGATCCTGCTGTTTCCCCTGAACGTGCTGGCGCTGTCCCTGTCCGTCTCGACGGTGGGCGCGAGCGTCCCATTGCCGCCGCAGGCCGCGCCGTTCGCCGCCGACGCCGATGCGTCGTTCAGCGCCGTCCTGGACATCGACACCACGTCCGACCTCGATCCGGACGAGCCGCCCGCCGGCATGGACCTGCACGACATCGTCAACATCGACGCCGGGCGCCGCCTGGCCGCCCTGGGCGGCGCAGCCACGGCGCCGCCCGAGGCGCGCCGGCCCTGCGTCGCCATTCCACCTCCCCTGCGTCCGCCGCGCGCGGCCTGATGCCGCCCGGGCGGCCCCGATCCGGTCCGCTTTACGCCGGCGCGCCCGCATGCCGCGCCGCCGCAAGACCGGTCTTCGCCGCCGGACGCCAGTCTCGTCCCGCCCTGCCGGCGCCTCGCGCCGCGCCCTGGCCGGACCTGGCGTCCGGCTCGCGCATGCATCGAACCGAAAGGTGTTTTACATGGAATGGCTATTCGACCCCACCATCTGGGTGGGCCTGCTGACACTGATACTCCTGGAAATCGTCCTGGGTATCGACAACCTGATCTTCATCGCGATCCTGGCCGACAAGCTGCCGCCGCACCAGCGCGACAAGGCGCGCCTCCTCGGCCTGTCGCTGGCGATGGCGATGCGCCTGGGCCTGCTGACGATCGTCTCCTGGCTGGTGACGCTGACCACGCCGCTGTTCTCGCTGGGGCCTTTCAGCTTCTCGGGGCGCGACCTGATCCTGCTGCTGGGCGGCCTGTTCCTGCTGTTCAAGGCGACGGTCGAGCTGCACGAGCGGCTCGAGGGCGTGACCCATACCCAGGGCGGATCGAAGGTCTACGCCGGTTTCGCCGCCGTCGTCGCCCAGATCGTGGTGCTCGACGCCGTGTTCTCGCTCGACGCCGTGATCACCGCCGTCGGCATGGTCGACGAACTGGGCGTGATGATGGCCGCCGTGGTCATCTCGATCGGCGTCATGATCCTCGCGTCCAAGCCGCTGACGCGCTTCGTGAACGCCCACCCGACGGTGGTCGTGCTCTGCCTGAGCTTCCTGCTGATGATCGGCCTGGCCCTGGTGGCCGAGGGCCTGGGCTTCCACATCCCGAAGGGCTACCTGTACGCCGCGATCGGCTTCTCGATCCTGATCGAGACCCTGAACCAGTTCGCGCACCGCAATCTGCTGAAGAACGAGGCGCGCGTGCCCCTGCGCGAGCGCACCGCGCAGCGCGTCCTGCGCCTGCTGGGCGACCGCAAGCGCAGCGAGCCGGCGCCCGGCCCCGACGACGCCCCGGGCGGCGAGGGAGCCTTCGCGGCCGAGGAGCGCCACATGGTCAGCGGCGTCCTGAGCCTGGCGGACCGCTCGATCCGCTCGGTCATGACGCCGCGCTCGGAGATGTCCTGGGTGAACCTCGAGCACGATCCAGCCGAGATCCTGGCCCAGCTCCAGGCCACGCCGCACGGCCTGGTGCCGGTCTGCCGCGGCGAGCTCGACAACATCGTCGGCATCGCCCGCACCAAGGACCTGATGGGCGCCCTGCTGCAGGGACTGCCCATCGACGTCCCGGACGAGGGCCTGATGCGCGCGCCCGTCGTGCTGCCGGAGACGGCCGGGGTCCTGAAGGCGATGGATACGCTCAAGCGCGCCCAGGGTCAACTGGTGCTGGTGGCCGACGAGTACGGCACGGTCCAGGGCCTGCTGAGTCCGGTCGACATCCTGGAAGCGATCGCCGGCGAATTCCCGGACGAGGACGAGCAGCCGGCGGTGCGCCCCCAGGGACCGGATCTGTGGGAAGTCGACGGCACGGCCGACCTGCACCTGCTCGAGCAGGTGCTCGAGACCGACACGCTGGTGATCGACACCGACGACTACACCTCGCTGGCCGGCTTCCTGCTGGCGCGCTTCGAGACCCTGCCGGCCCCGGGCCGGGCGATCGAGCTGGACGGCCTGCGCTACGAGGTGCTGGCCGTCGAGGACAGGCGCATCGCGAAGGTGGCGATCCGGCGCCTCACGCCGGCGGCGCAGGAGCAGGCGCAATAACAGGCCCGCGGTGCGGGCGTGCCGCGCCCGGCGCCGCGCCGGCCGCCGGACGCAACCGGCCCGGTCGCGGCTCGCCGGCCCGGTCGGCCTCGGGCGGCTCCAAGCGGTCCCGAGCGCCATCAAATGGCATCAAGCGGCGTCAAGCGGCATCGAGCGGCCTCGTTCCGCCTCATTCGGCGGCCTGGCCCACGATGCCTCCCTCCACCAGCGCACTGGCCACCCGGCCGGCGCGCTGGTTGTCGTAGACCACGCGCTCGGCCTGGGTCGCCGGATCGACGCGCCAGATCCTGATGCCGAAGCGCCCCGGCCGGCCGGGCGGCACCCCGGGCGCCGCCGCCAGCCGGAACCGGTAGTCCCCCGCGCCGCCGATGGCGCCGCTGCCTTCGTACACATGCTGGCCACCCTGGCGCCCGAGCAACCGCAGGCGCGTGCTGCGCAGGTGCAGGCCCGGCAGGTCGAACTGAAGCTGGCCCTGGATGGCCGCCCGCGTGTCGGCAGGCGCGATCAGGCTGAAGCGCGCCTTCCCCGCATGCAGGGGCGAACGCAGGAAAGCGCCCCGCGGCGACATCAGCGCGCCCTGGCCTGCCAGCGCGCCGCCGGCCGGCGCCACCACCACGCGCAGGCTGACCGCCGTCCCGCGTCCGGCGCGGTCGACCACCGTCACCGTCACCGGATAAATACCCGGCGCCGCGTAGCTGTGGCTGGCGCTGGCGCTGCCGGCGCCGTCCGCTTCGCGCAGCTTGCTCGCGCCGCCGCTGCCGTCGCCCCAGGACCAGTGGATCGCACGCGTGCCCGTGCGCGCTTCGTCGACCCAGCCTACCGAGGCGTGCAGGGGCGCGCCGACCTGGACCAGGTCCGGCGCCTGGATCGGACCGACGGTGTGCCCTGGCGTGTGGCCGTGGCCCGGCTCGAGCAGCACCAGCCCGGCGTTGGAGCTGGCCACGATCGCGCCGCTGTCGTTGATTGCGAGGGCGTCGTCCAGCACCAGTCCCGGCGGCGCATGGCGCAGGCGGGTGTTCAGGTCGATCATGCCGGTCCTGGCCGACCAGACGAAGGCCCGGGACGCCTCCGCGCTGTCGTCGGCGTAACCGACGATCTGGCCCTTGTTGTTGAGCTCGAGCCCGCGCGCGTTCCTGCCGCCCAGGGTGCCGAGCTGGCGCAGGCCGCCCGCGCGCGTCCAGGAAGCCGCACGCTGGCTGCCGTCGGCGAGGTTCACCAGGGCGGCGATGTGGGCGTTCGGGCTCATCGCCACGGTAAAGGATTCGATGCCGCCCGCCGTGCCCAGGTCGAGCATGCCGCTGGCGCGCGTCCAGAAGTAGGCGCGGTAGAGCGCGGCGCCGGCCGGAATCCGGCTGCCGGCCACCTCGCCCCTGGCCCCGACGTCGACGGCGTCCGAATAGTCGCTGCCGAGCGTGTCGATATTTACCAGGCCGCCGGTGCGGGTCCAGACGAAGGCCTGGCGCCTGTCTTCAGGCGTATCCGCGTTGCCCGCGATGAGGCCGGCATCGTTGAGCGCCGTACCGAAACTCGACAGGCCAGACACGAAGTCCCCGAGATTCTCCATCCCGTCCGCCGCGCTCCAGCGGAATGCATGCGGCAAGAAGAAAGGCAGGCCTTCGGAGGTGCCGGTCACCACACCGAGCTTGTTGATCGCCACCGCCCGCGAATTGGCGGCCCCGGGCAGGACGCCGAGGTCGAGCATCCCGCCGCCCGCGCTCCAGACGAAGGCGTGCTCGCTGCCGTCGGGCAGGATGGAGCTGCCGGTCACCTGTCCGGCATTGTTCAGATCGAACGCAAGGGTGTCGGCGCCGCCCAGCGTGCCGATGTCCCGCACGGCCGTGCCATTGCAGAAGTAGCCGCGCGAGCCGAGGTCGGTCCAGATCGAAAAGATCACCTGGCCCCTGGCGTTGATCTTCGGCAGGGTGCTGAGCGCGCCGGCGCCGAGGTTGATGACGCGGTAGGTGGCGGCGCTCGCGTGGGCGGGTCCGGCGATCTGGCGGGCCGTGGAAGGGGCGGCCGCCTGTTGCGCGAGCGCGGCCCCGGCGGCGAGCGCGCAGAACAGGCACAGCAGCCGCAAGGCCAGCTGCGGCCCTGCCAGCCGCCAGAAGGCCCCGGCGCTGGATCGAAGGCTTGCTTGTACGCGATGCATGCACACCCTCCAGACAGGAAAAAAGCGGCCCGCCCCTTCGCGGCGCGGGAAATCGCCCGATCATGCGCCGCCCGGGTCACGCACGCTTGAGCAAACCCGGGTAGCGCAGCATCGTCTGCGCTGGCACAAATGGATGCTTGCGCCAACGCGCGGGCGCATCTCGACTTTACGTATAGCAATGTCGGCGCGGCACGGTCGTTTCGGTGCCGACGCCCGTTTTCTGCAGCCTGGACCGGAAAAACCGCATCCTGTCCCTCCATTGTTGTGCTCCCTGCACGTTCTTTCTACATTGGGTGCTTATTCGACAAGACGAGGAGAGGCGGCATGGGGAACTGGAGGATTCGGGCGGCGGGACTGCTGGTTGCGCTGCCGCTGGCGGCACAGGCGCAGGTCGACCTGACAACGCTCGACCGCGGCATGGCGGGGCCGCGCGCCCAGGTGCTGGTGCTCGGCACCGTCCACCTGAGAGGCATGCCGGCGAATTTCGACCCGGCCAGCCTGGACGGCGTGCTCGACCGGCTGGCGGCCTTCCGGCCCGAGATCATCACCATCGAGGACGAGCCGGGCGAGGAATGCGACCTCGCCGCCCGCCATCCGGCGCAATACGGCCCCGACTACTGCCCGTCCACCGCGGCGGCGCAGGCGGCGACCGGCCTGGACGTGCCCGCGGCGCTGCAGGAAGCGGCCAGGACGCTCAAGGCCTGGCCGGCACAGCCGACGCCGGCGCAGCGGCGGCGCCTGGCCGCCGTGTTCCTGGCGGCGCACGACAGCGCGTCGGCCTATGTGCAATGGCTGCAGCTTCCCGCTGCCGAGCGCCGCGCCGGCGACGGCCTCGACGACGCCCTGGTCGGGCAGCTTGCCCGCATCGGCACGCGCAACAACGAAAGCTACCAGCTGGCGGCGCGCCTGGCGGCCCGCCTGGGCCTGGCCAGGGTGCATCCGGTCGACAACCATACCGGCGACCTGGTCGAGGTCCCCGACATCAAGGCCTTCGTCCGCGAGATCGAGGCGGCCTGGGCCCAGGCCTCCCCGGTCTGGAAGGCCTTCCAGGAACGCAGCGCCACGCTGGAGAAAGGCAGCGACTTGCTGCCGCTCTACCGTCACCTGAACACGCCGGAGAGCGCGCGCCTGCACGCCGAGATGAACATCGTGCCCGCGATGCGCGCGACATCGGCGCACGGCTACCCGCAGATCTGGGTCGCCGGCTGGGAGATCCGCAACCTGCGCATGGTGGCCTACATCCGCGAGACCTTCCGCGAGCGTCCGGGCGCGCGGGTGCTGAGCATCGTCGGCGCTTCGCATAAACCGTGGTTCGATGCCTGGCTCGGGCAGTTGCAGGGCGTGGACATCGTGGATGCGGAGGCGGTGCTGAAGTAGAATGCCGCCATGAGCTACGACCTGATGGTATTCGCGCCCGACGCGGCCCCGAAAAAGCGCCCCGCCTTCCTCGACTGGTACGACGAACAGACGGAGTGGGACGAGGAGCACGGCTACGACGACCCCGCCGTCGCCACGCCGGCATTGCAGGCCTTTTATGCCGACCTTGCCGCCGTCTTCCCGCCGCTGGCGGCGACGGCCCCCGAGGACGCGGCGGGGACCGACTACACCATCGGGCGCGCGCTGATCTATCTTTCCTTCTCCGACTGGGACAGGATCGACCAGGCCCACGAGACGGTGTACGGCCTCGCCGCCAGGCACGGGCTGGGCTTTTTCGACGTGAGTTCCGACCTCGCCGAGGTCTGGCTGCCGGACAACAAGGGCGGCCTGCGCATCGCGCATTCCGACTGAGCGGCAAGCACGCCACAGACAAGCGGGCCGATGCATGGCATGATGGCGGGTTTTTCCCACCAGCAATTCGCATGCTTGCCCCGGTTCGTCTTCTTGTCTTCCTGACCATCCTCCTGTTCGGCGCCCTGGCGCAGGGCGCGCCCGCCCGGCCGGACGCAGCCGCAGCCGCCACTGCCGCCACGGCGCCGGCAGCCCAGCTCAGCGTCGGCGCGCGCACCGTCTTCGTGTTCCGCTCCAGCCTGGCCGGCTTTCCCGCCCAGGACCGGGCCGAGGGCGCGCGCAAGCGCCTGGACAAGGCGATCGCGCTCGGCGGCCCGCAGCGCACCGGCATCCACCCGATTGCCGAGGGCACCCAGGTCCTGCTGGACGGGCGACTGCTGTTCCTGGTGACCCCTGGCGACGTGAACACCCTGGCCGGCGACACCACCGAAGAAGCCGCCCAGGAGGCCGCGCAGGTCCTCGACAAGGCCCTGCAGGAGCGGCGCGAACAGGGCAGCCCGCGCTACCTGCTGGTCGCCGGCGCCTGGTGCCTGGCGGCGACGCTGGCCTACTGGCTGGTGCTGCGCGGCCTCGGCCTGCTGCAGCGCCGGGCGCGCGCCTACACCAAGCGCGCGGTCGGCCGCCGCCTCGAGCAGGTGCGCTTCCGGAATGTCGCCCTGCTCGACGCCGAACACGTGGTGCGCTTCATCCGCCAGGCGTCCAGCGTGCTGGTCTGGTCGGCGCGCCTCTTCGCCACCTTCCTCTGGGCCACCTTCCTGCTCGGGCATATCCCCTACTTCCACGACTGGGGCGAGCAGTTGCGCGGCTACCTGGCGGCCACTGCCTTCGACGTCGCCGGCGGCATCGGCCGCGCCCTGCCCGGCCTGGTGGTCGTGGTGGTGATCGCGGCGCTGGCGCGCCTGGCCATTCTCACCGCCGGCTCGGTGCTCAAGCGCGTGGAGCGAGGCGAACTCGACATGGGCTGGCTCGACCAGGACACGGCGCCGCCGACGCGGCGCCTGGTGAACGTCGCCATCGTCCTGTTCGCCCTGGCCATGGCCTATCCCTACCTGCCCGGCTCGCACACGGCGGCCTTCCAGGGCGTGACCGTGCTGGCCGGCCTGATGGTCTCGATCGGCGGCTCCAGCCTGGTCGCCCAAGGGGCGTCGGGCCTGATCCTGATGTACACGCGCGCGCTGCGCAAGGGAGAGTACGTGCGCATCGGCGAGGCCGAGGGCGTGGTGGTGGAACTGGGCATGTTCGAGACGCGCCTGCGCACCGGACTGGGCGCCGAGGTCTCGCTGCCGAACGCCCTGGTGCTGTCGAACACGACGAAGAACTATTCGCGCGCTGGCGGCGACGCCACCTTCACGGTCGAGGCGGCGGTGGCGATCGGCTACGACACGCCGTGGCGCCAGGTGCACGCCATGCTGCAGCAGGCGGCGCGCGAGACCGAGGGCGTGCTGGCGGAGCCTGCGCCCTTCGTGCTGCAGACCGCGCTGTCGGACTTCTACATCGAATACCGGCTGGTCGCCCAGGCCGGCGCCGCCTCGCCGCGCGAGCACGTCGAGGTGCGCAGCCGCCTGCATGGCCGCGTCGTCGACGTCTTCAACCTGAATGGCGTGCAGTTGACCTCGCCGCACTACATGCAGGAACCGGCCAGGTCGCACGTGGTGGCGCCGGAGCGCTGGGAGCCGGCGCCGCCAGCCGCCTCCGGCCCCGCGCCTCGCTGAGCTGCGCCGTCCACGCGACCGCCTTGCCGTCCGGGGCTTCCCGGCCCACTCCTGCACCCGGCCGACGCCGCCCGCCACGACGAAGGCCTGGCCCGGCGGGTAGCTGTGCCGGACCGGGCGCGCGATCCTGATGGTGGAGCTGGTTCGCCTGCCGGCCCGACCAGGGCCAAGGGCAGAAATGCTGGCGCAGCGATCTTTATCGGTCGGTGCTTCTGGTGATTGGACAAGAAAGCTCGGTTACCCCTGCCGGCGGGCCGCGCGTCCCGCCAGCGCCGCCAGGACCGCGGCGGCGGCCAGGATGGCCGCGCTCAGGCTGAAGGTCGCGACATAGCCGCGGCTGTCGAACAGCAGGCCGCCCAGGGTGGCGCCGGCGGCAATCGCCAACTGCACCACCGCCACCATCAGGCCGCCGCCGGCTTCGGCGTCGCGCGGCAGGCTTTGCGCCAGCCAGGTCCACCAGCCCACCGGCGCCGCGGTGGCCACCAGGCCCCAGAGGCAGAGCAGGACGGCGGTCGCGCCGACCGACTCCCCGAAGAACACCAGGGCCACGCCGATGGCCGCCATCGCCAGCGGGATGACGGTGAGTGTGTGGTAGAGCCGGCCCTTCAGGAAGGCGCCGATCAGGGTGGTGCCCACGAAACCGGCCACACCGACCAGCAGCAGGAGCAGCGACAGCGTCGTCACGCCGGCGTGGGTCACGCTTTCGAGGAAAGGGCGCAGGTAGGTGAACAGCGCAAACTGGCCCATGAAGAAAAGGCTGACACCGGCCATGCCGAGCGCGATCGAGGGCCGTCCCAGCAGCCTGAAGACGGCGCCGACGCCCCGGCCGCCTTCGGCATGCATGGCCGGCAAGGTCAGCCACTTCCAGGCCAGGGCGACCGCCGCCACCGGCACCAGACAAAAGAAGGCCCCGCGCCAGCCGATCACGCCGCCGAGGTAACTGCCCAGGGGCGCGGCCACGACGGTGGCGAGCGCATTGCCGCCGTTGACGATGGCAAGCGCCCGCGGGACCTTTTCCGCCGGGACCAGGCGCATGGCGGTCGCCGCCGACATCGACCAGAAGCCGCCGATGGCCACGCCGATGAAGGCGCGCCCGACCATGAACAGCGTGTAGTTGGGCGCAAAGGCGGCGACGGTGCTCGAGACGATCATCATCGCCGTCAGCGCCAGCAGCAGGACCTTGCGGTCGAGGCGCCCGGCCAGCGGCGCCATGAACAGGCTGGTGAGCAGGGCAAAGGCGCCGGAGACCGAGATCGCCTGGCCTGCCTGGCCTTCGCTGATGCCCAAGTCGGAGGCGACCGGCGTGAGCAGGCTGACCGGCATGAATTCGGAGGCGACCAGGGCGAAGGCGCCGAGCGACAGCGCGAAAACGGCGCCCCAGGCGGCGGGCCCGGGCGCCGGCACGGCGCCGGGGCCCGGGCCTGCGTTGTCCGCGCCCTCGTTGGTGGTAAGACGAAGTTCCATTGAAACGGTGCTGCTTTCCATATGTGCGTTTCGCGCACCTCCGGCGCGAGACGGGGCGCCGCCGCCGGGACGCTGGTCCGGCGCGGCGCTGCGATGCGGGGATGGAGGCGTCGCAGGCCTCGGTCAGGCCAGGGTCGCGCTGTCGATGACGAAGCGGTACTTGACGTCGCCCTTGAGCATGCGCTCGTAGGCCGCGTTGATCTCGTCGGCCCGGATCATCTCGATGTCGGCGACGATGCCGTGTTCGGCGCAGAAGTCGAGCATCTCCTGGGTTTCCGGAATCCCGCCGATCATCGAGCCGGCCAGGGCGCGGCGCTTCATGATCAGGTTGAACACCTGGGGCGACGGGTGCGGCGTGGACGGGGCGCCGACCAGCACCATGGTGCCGTCGCGCTTGAGCAGGGTGAGGAAGGCGTCCAGGTCGTGCGGGGCGGCGACGGTGTTGACGATCAGGTCGAGCGACCTGGCCTGCTCGGCCATCGCGCCCGGATCGCGCGAGACCACGACTTCATGCGCGCCGAGGGCCAGCGCGTCCTGGCGCTTCGACTCCGAGGTGGTGAAGGCGACCACGTGGGCGCCCAGCGCGCGCGCCAGCTTGATGCCCATGTGGCCCAGGCCGCCGATGCCGACGATGCCGACGCGCTTGCCGGGGCCGGCGTTCCAGTGGCGCAGCGGCGACCAGGTGGTGATGCCGGCGCACAGCAGCGGCGCCACCGCGGCCAGCTGGTCTTCGGCGTGGCTCACGCGCAGCACGAAGCGCTCGTGCACGACGATCTGCTCCGAGTAGCCGCCCAGGGTATGGCCCGGCGCGTCGGCGGTCGGGCCGTTGTAGGTGCCGACCATGCCGTCGCAGTACTGCTCCAGGCCGTCCTCGCAGTCGGCGCAGTGCTGGCAGCTGTCGACCATGCAGCCGACGCCGACCAGGTCGCCGACCTTGTGCTTGCCGACGTGGGCGCCGACTGCGGCGACGCGGCCGACGATCTCGTGGCCAGGCACGCAGGGATACAGGGTGCCGGCCCATTCGCCGCGCACCTGGTGCAGGTCGGAATGGCAGACGCCGCAGTAGGCGATGTCGATCCGCACGTCGTGGGCGCCGACTTCGCGGCGGGTGATGTCGAGGGAAACGAGGGGCTGGTCGCCGGCATGGGCGCCGTAGGCTTTGACGGTCATGGATGATTCCTTTGGATGGTTGCGATGCGGACCTGGCGCGCAAAACGGCCGAGGTCGACACAAGGGGGGAATGGTACTGGCAAACGGACAAGCAGAACGCAGGCGAAATTGCATGCCCTTATGAGCTCCGATCATGAATTGGCACGCCGATTCGGTACGCTGTATCATAAAACAAGCCGCCGAGACACGTCGGCTGCTTACCTTTCGGAATACCTCCCATGGCCCGCGACAACATCAACGACATCCTGGTCTTCATCGCGGTCGCGCGCGAACGCAGCTTCACGCGTGCCGCGAGCAAGCTGGGCATGACCCAATCGGCGCTGAGCCACATCATCCGCGGCCTCGAAGAGCGCCTCGGCGTGCGCCTGCTCACGCGCACCACGCGCAGCGTTTCGCCCACCGAAGCCGGCGAGCGCCTGCTGCAGAACGTCGGGCCGCGCCTGGACGAGATCGACGCGGAAATCGCGGCGGTGAGCGACCTGGGCGACAAGCCGGCCGGCACCATCCGCATCACGGCCATCGACCACGTGATCGAAACAGTGCTGTGGCCGCGCCTGGCGCCCCTGCTGCCGCTCTACCCCGACCTGCACGTCGAGCTCAGCTCCGACTACCGCCTGGTCGACATCGCCGCCGAGCGCTTCGACATCGGCGTGCGCTACGGCGACCAGGTCGACAAGGACATGATCGCGGTGCGCCTGAGCGTCGACATGCCGATGTCCATCGTCGCCGCCCCCGGCTACTTCGCCCGCCGTCCTCTCCCCGCCTCGCCCCAGGACCTCCTGAAGCACAACTGCATCGCCCTGCGCCTGGCCAGCAGCGGCGGCCTGTATGCCTGGGAACTCGAGCACGAGGGACGGCCCATGGAGCTGCGCGTGCGCGGCCAGGTCGTGTGCAATACCGCGCCACACATCCTGCAGGTGGCGCTGTCCGGCTGCGGCATCGGCTTCCTGCCGGAGGAGATGACCGCGCCCTACGTAGCGGACGGCCGGCTGGTGAGCGTGATGCGGGACTGGTGCCCGCGCTTCCCGGGGCTGTTCGCGTATTACCCGAGCCGCAGGCAGTCGTCGCGGGCGCTGGGGCTGGTGATCGAGGCGATACGGTACAAGGGCTGATACGCGCGGCGGCAGCGCAGCGGCTGGCAGCATGGACTGGCAGCTGCTGCCATGCCGCCGCGCGCAGACCTGTTCACGGCCCGCTTCGGTAAGGGCGGCCAGCAAGTGATATGCTAGCTAAATTGCCAAACAGGCAGGCGTGCTCGGCACGGCCGGCCCATTTATACACAGACGAAAGCGACATGACGCCTACACCAGCTCCCGACACCGAACTCCCTCTCGACATGGTCATCTTTGGCGGCATGGGCGACCTTGCGATGCGCAAGCTGCTGCCCGCGCTCTACATGGCCTACCTGCACGGCAACCTGCCGGCCGCGACCCGCATCCTCTCGACCGGACGCCAGGAGTTCGACCGCGGGACTTACCTGGCCCATGTCAGCGAACACTCGCGCCCCTTCATCGCCGGCGAGAACTTCAACGAGGACACCTGGAAGGGCTTCCTGAACCTGCTCGAGTACGTGCGCCTGGACGTGCAGGCGGCCCCGAGCTTCGACGCACTGGCCGAGGCCTCGCGCGCCGGCGCCCAGCGCGTGTTCTACCTCGCCACCGCGCCTTCGCTGTTCACCACTATCTGCGACAAGCTCTCGAACGCGGGCCTGGTCGACAAGCACGCCCGTGTGGTGCTGGAAAAGCCGCTCGGCCGCGACCTGGCCTCGGCGGTGGAGATCAACGAGGCGGTCGGCAAGCACTTCGCCGAATCGCAGATCTACCGCATCGACCACTACCTGGGCAAGGAGACGGTGCAGAACCTGACCGTGCTGCGCTTCGGGAACTCGATCCTGGAGCCGATCTGGCGCGCGCCCAACATCTCGAGCGTGCAGATCACGGTGGCCGAGGAAGTGGGCGTGGGCAGCCGCGCCGGCTTCTACGACGGCACCGGCGCGATGCGCGACATGGTGCAGAACCACCTGCTGCAACTGCTGTGCATCGTGGCGATGGAGCCGCCGACCTCGCTCTCGCCGGACGCCGTGCGCGACGAGAAGCTCAAGGTGATCCGTTCGCTGCGCCGCTTCAGCCTGGCCGACATCGCGCGCGACACCGTGCGCGGCCAGTACAGCCACGGCGTTTCCGGCGGCGAGGAAGTGAAGGGCTACCTGGAGGAAGCCAACGTGCCGGCGGACAGCCGCACCGAGACCTTCGTCGCCCTGCGCGCCCACATCGACACCTGGCGCTGGTCGAAGGTGCCGTTCTACCTGCGCACCGGCAAGCGCATGGCGCGGCGCTCCTCGAAGATCGTCATCGAGTTCGCCAATCCCCCCTTCCCGCTGTTCCCGGAAAACCCGGGCGGCGTCACCAACCGCCTGGTCATCGAGCTGCAGCCGGAAGAAGCGATCAAGCTGCAGATCATGGCCAAGCAGCCCGGCAGCGGCATGCAGATGCAGCAGGTCGCCCTGAACCTCGACCTGCAGTCGGCCTTCCAGCAGCGCCGCGCCGAAGCCTACGAGCGCCTGCTGATCGACGTGGTGCGCGGGCGCCTGACCCACTTCATGCGCCGCGACGAACTGGAAGCGGCCTGGGAATGGGCCGATCCGATCATCGAGGGCTGGAAGACCCTGGGCGAGAAGCCGCAGCAGTACGCGGCCGGTTCCTGGGGCCCGGCGGCCTCGTTCGCGCTGCTGGCGCGTGATGGGTTCTCCTGGTTCGAGTAAACCGCGCTGCCGTCGCGCTAGCGCGATCGCAACAGCACGCCGCCCATCTTGTCCAGCCAGGTCGGGAAGGCGAACATGCCGTAGTAGCGGTATTGCTCCCTGGCGCACCACTCGAACAGCTGTACCGGCTGCGGCGGCGCCGATATCGTCGGCACCTCCTTGCCGAAGCCCCTGAACCGGTAGTCTGCCTGGAGCGTGCCGGCATAGCGCGCGCAGGGAACGCCGCCGCGCGCGTCGCAGCCGCCCTCGGCCTTCAGGTCGAGCGTGACGCGATAGGTTTCGAACGCAAGCGGATCGATCCCGATTGGAAGAGCGCCCCCATAGACGACCCGGAAGCGCCCGCGCCCCCTTTCCTCGCGGCCGTTTCGGGTCAGGTCGACCAGCCTTTCCTCCAGGGCCCGCCGGCCGCCTGCGCCGGCCAAGGCGGCAAAGCGCGCGTGCGCATGCACGCCATTCCCGATGCGCATCAACTCGCGCGGCGCCCCGCCCGGCGTGGGCGGAAGCGCCAGCACGGCGGCCGCGCACTGGGCCGGCCTTGCCAAGGCGGGGTCGTCGCCGGCCAGCGGCACGATGCCGGCCGCACCAGGCTGGCCGGCCTGGGCGGCGCCCACCAGCGCCCACAGCCGGAACGCGCGCAGGCATGCGCGATGTTTCGTCATGCCCACCTCGGCAACGCCCGGAAAGCCAGGGCAAGCAGGTAACAGCCGTTCATGAGGCCATGCAGGGCCGCGCACAGCCCCCAGCGGCCGGTGCGCTGCATGACGAAGCCGAGGGCCATGGACGGGATGAAGACCGCGACCGCGTGCCACCACGGCCAGAACGGCAGGTGGGCCGCGGAGAACGCGGCGCTGGCCGCGGCGTTGACGGCGAGCGGCCGCCACGCTGGAAAGCGCACGGCGAGCATGCGCATCAGGTGCAGCCGAAAGATGAACTCCTCGAGCACGGGGTATGCGACGAGTGCGAGCAGATAATCGAGGATAGTCACCGTTTCGTCTTCCGCCAGCTAGCTGGCCTTGCCGCGCCGCCGCCAGGCCAGCACGGCCGCGACGATCGCCAGGATCGGCAGCGAGCCGTCCTTTCCGGTCCCGCCGATGGTGCATCCGCCGCCGCCACCGCCACCGCCCTGCGGTTCGGCCGGCGGCTTGGGCGTGCCGCCGCGCACATGGTCGGCGCCGCGGATATCGACCCGCGTCGGTCCGCCGAGGGTGGAGACGACGCCGTTTGCGGCGCCGTCGGCATCGCCGCGCTGGCCGTCGACATACGTCAGGGTCACGACGTTGCCCGATACCGCGGCGCCGGTCGTGCCGTTCGCGGCGAAGTCGGTCACTTGGCCACCCTCGCCCGACGCGGAGGCAGCGTACAGCTTGAAGTCGGCTACGGTCAAGTACTTCGGCATGCGCATGCTGACCCTGGCGCTGGCGCCGGGCGCCAGGCCGACGATACGATAGCCCACGAGTTCGAGCGGAAACGAGGGAGTCCCCGCCGGAGCGAACGCCGGCGCCGGCCCGGGAGCGGCATCGGCGAAGCTTCCCGGACCTTCGATCGCGGCGGTAAGGTAGGCGGCGCGCTGGCGCGAATACAGCGAGATCACGTTGGGCTGCAGGCGGTCGGGCTGGCCGTCGGCATTGCCGTCATGGTCGGGCGAACCGCCGCTGCGGCCGGATTCCTCGCGGTCGGACACGCCGTCGCCGTCGCTGTCCGCATCGACCGGCAGCGGCAGGCGGATGATCTCCGTAACGCCGTCGACGGTGACGCTCACCGCCAGTTCCTCGCGTCCGGCGCTGCCGGCCGGGATGCGCACGGCGATATCGGCCGTGGCCGAGGCGCCTTCGGCCAGGGTGGGCGTCGGCGCGGACACGCTGGCGGGCACGTCCCTCAGGGTGGCGCCGATCTGGAAAGTGGCCGGTGCGCCGTGATTGGTCAGCAGCACGCGCAGGGAATTGGCATGGCCGGGGACCCAGGTCGGGTACTCGGGCAGTTCCAGCGAAAAGCGGATCGGCGTAACCAGCGCCGGCGCGACGCGCACGAAGGTCCGCCCTGCGCTGTCGGTGCCGGTGACGCGGAGCCGGAATGCGCCAGCCGGAATGGTGACGGTGCCGCTGTAGTGGCCGCGGCCCAGGTTGGACATGGCGGCGCTTGCGATCGCTGCGCCGTCCTCGCCGATGAGCTCGAAGCGGCTCGCCGCCACGCCCTCGCCCCCGCTCAGCGCCACGTCGAGCCTGACCTTGCCTGGGGGAGGTCCGTTCAGGTAAGGCATGCTCGATTCGTGGCCGGCGCGGCCGATTCCGTCGACCGTGAAGAACTTGACGGCCTTGACGTCCAACGCGCTCGTGACGCCGGCATTGATCGTGTACGACACCGCGGCAGGCGTGGTCAGCTCGGCGCGCCAGACGCCCGGAGCCGGCGTCCTGACGGCGTAACCCTGCCCACCGATGAAGGTATTCGTTTCGACACCAGGAGCGCCGGCCGCGATCCGCGTGCCTGCGGGGTCATACAGCGCCAGGCTGCCACTGTCGAAAGTCGCCATGACCGAGAAGCCGGTCGCATCGGCGTTGACCGGGATGTCGACGCTGCGCACGCCGTTCACGGTGCCGCGCTCGATGACGGTGGGACGCGGCGCGAAGCCCGCCGCTTCGATCGAAATGCCGAGGAAAGCCGATGCCACCGAGGCGGAATCGTGTGCGGTCACCAGTACTTGGCCCCCGGTCGCGGCTGCCGTCTTGTAGTAAGTGGGGTCGATCGGCGAACAGGAGCCGGACACCGAATACGACACCACGATCTGCTTGTCGAGCGCCAGTTTTTCCACTTCCGGTTGGCGCGCGCCGTCCTTCGAGGAGGCGTCGGTGAAGACCAGCAGCTTGCTTTTTTCCGGCGCTGCCTCGAGCGCGGCGAGCAGCCCGGTGTTCGTCAATTCGGGGCAATCGCCGCCGCCGCCGGCGCCGATTCCCGCCACCGCAGCGCGGGCCTGCTGGGCCGTGCCGATGGTCGGGGTGCCGACGTAGGGGTCGCCATAGCTCAGCACCAGGAAGCGGGTGTCCGGCCGCGTGGTTTCGGCTTGGTCGATCGTGCGCTCGATGCTGGTCCTGACGCCGCTGATGATGTCGCTCATGCTGCCGGTGTTATCGATGACGAAACCGATGACCGGCACCTGCTCGATACCGAGAAGGGCCGTGACCATCTCATCCTGCACCGCCACGTCGGTGGTCGATGCGCGGATCGCGCTGACAACCTCGTCGAGGAAGCGGGACGTATGTGCGGCCGCATGGTAAGACGCGCGCAGGTGCAGCGGGCTCGCCACGGCGGCGGCGTCGGCAATCTCCGCATGAGGATCGAAATAGGGCGAGGGTGCGAACGGCGAATACGGGGCGTCCTTGTTAATGCCCGACACGGTCCCGCGCAGGATCTCCATGCCGTGGTCGCAACGCGAGGCCTCCGAGTCCGGCGCCGAACCGAAGCCGGCGGCGGAGTAGGAGTTGAAGAAGTAGCCGGAGGTGATCACGGCGGCATCCGCCCCGTTTGCCGTGAAGGCATAATTGCCGCCGTTGTCGGCCCAGGTACTGTTGAATGGTTCGCCACGCGCCAGGCAGGTCGCCACCTCGGCGCCAGGCAAGGCCAGGCCCACGGCAACCGGGTTGGTCGTCAGTGCGGCGTAAATCGCGCTCCCGGTGTGGGTGTCGCTGTAGCTGCTGTGCGCGTAGAAGTCCTGCAGCGTGTGCAGCGCCCGCCCGAGCATGATGCGGGCGTTCACCACATGGAACTTGTCCTTCGTCTTGATGTACTCGGCCAGGCTGTTGACCACGTCCTCGTTGCGGATCCTGACGATCCGCTTGCTGCAGGCCTCGGTTAGGTCGTTGTCGCAGTGGGCCTCCTCCGTCCACAGCTCGCCGTACACCCAGCCGCGCACGCCATCCTTGCTGTACAACTGTCCCTTCATGAAATCGGTTGCCTGCACGCCGAGCACGACGTTCTCCAGGGCGGCATGGGTGAACGCCTGCTTTTCCCCGGCCACCAAGGTGCTCCACCCCGCCACCTGGTTGCCCGTGCCGTAGCTGTAGCCGCCTTCGGACAGTACCGATTCGGTGATCATGGTGTGGCCGAAACTGTGCTTGTCCGGCTTGAACGCCAGGCTGACACCGGACGCCAGCATGACCAGGCCGGTGAGTGTCTTCAGGACCAGTTTTGTACTTGTTTTCATGTTATCCCTATGGATGAGCGACTCCGCGCGGCGCGGCGGACCCGCCCGCAGAATGCGGCGTATCGTGGACGGAAGCTCTTTTCGCCGGCACCTTCCTATGGCTGTGGCAGCTACGCCGGCGAACGGTCGATGACGGACAAGAGCAAGGCCGACGCTTGCCGGCGGTGGCGCCGTGTTGCGAAGAGCGCAAGTATATTGGAATTATTTCAATGAAATCTCACCAATAGTTGCACAAAACACATACTTCCTGCCGCCACGGCGACGGGCTCGGCTGGTACAGGTGGCCTGCGCGGTTTGATCTTGCTCAATAGGCGTGACCGTCGACGTCGTCTCGAGGCCACGGCCAAACTCCCCTCAGGGCCCCGCTGCCGGCGCAAGCTGCACACTGCCCCGATTCAAGCTAGCGGTAATGCTAGGTTGCTCCCCCCTTCGCCGACGGCAACACTGATCGCCGAATTGCGAAAGCTCAAGCCTCCGGTCTCCCCAGTCTGCATGCGGTTCCGCGCGACATCCCGCGCGGCGGGCCGGCCTGTCTCGCAATTCCTGCATAAGCGGTTCCTTGATCGATTACAGGTGTGTCCACTTTTGAGGGAACAACATGACGCTACTCGTACCTCCGTCCCTGCTCCCGCAGGCCGGCGACAACAAAGATTCCAACCGCTTCGTTCTCGCGTCGAGCGAATGGCTCGACCTCCAGACCCGCATTGAATCGGTGCTGGCCTTGCCTTCCGATATCGGCGAATACGAGGAGCGCTACGGCGACGCGTCCTCGGGCGGGCAGATGAAAGCCTGCTTCGACGCGATGCATGCCCTGCGGCAGGCCGCCAACGGCTACGGCAGCCCGCGCAGCCTGCGCACCGCCGTGCTGAACGACCCGGACTTCCTGGCCGGGCGCGCCCGCCCGCGCAACGACGCCTTCTCGGCCACCGTGTGGACCATGCAGAAGGCGCACCAGGATGCATTCACGCTGGCCTCCGCCTTCAACAGCATCCCCTCGCTCGCGGCCCAGGAGACGCCCGGCGGCACGGTGGCCGGCATCAAGTCCCTGTTCCTCGACGGCGGCCAGATCGTGTCGAGCCTGGACCAGACCATCGCCCAGCTCGACGCCCTGATCACCGAGTTCCAGTTGCTCGAGCGCCAGCTCGACACCGCCCAGCAGGCGATGAAGATCTACACCGACCGCTCGTCCAAGACCCGGATCGCGCTCGACAAGGAAATCGGCGCGCTGCAGGCGACGATTGCCGACCTCGAGCAAAAGCGCGACGCCGCCTACAGCAAGTGGCTGGACCTGACCATCGCCGCCTGCGTGGCCCCGGCGGTGATCGGCGTGGTCGGCATCGCCATCATGGTGATCCTGGCGGTGCCGACCGGCGGCGCCAGCTTCGCGGTCGGCTCGGCCATTACCGGCGGGGCGGCGACGATCGCGGCCGGGGCGCTGGGCGTCGCCGCCGGCATCGCGCGTTCGCAGTACGACAGCCTGGTCGAGAAGGTCGAGCAACAGGACGAATTCATGCAGAAGCGCGTCTGCTACCGCAGCGACCTGGGCGCCCTCGACAAGCTGATGCAGTTCTCGCTGCCGGCGTCGGGCGGCGTCATCACCCAGCTCGGCGCGGTGCGCGAGGCCTGGGCCGGCGCCCGCGGCGAGATCGTCGCCCGCGTCAACGACCTGAGCACGGCCAACCTGAGCGACAGCCCCTGGCTCAAGCGCGACCGGATGGCCGCCGCCAGCGCCGGCTGGACCCGGCTCGACGACGCCCTCAAGGCCTTCATGCGCAGCAGCTTCGTCGACGCGGTCGTGCTCGACTTCGGCGAACCGCTGCCCCAGGACCAGGCCCGCTGGAGCCAGAGCTTCGCGGTCGCCAAGGCCGCCTGAAGCGCCGCCTTTCGTCCACCCCAGTTTCACTTCAGTTCCACCTACGCACAGGAGAACAACATGAGTGTCACCGCACTGAACGACTCGCCCTCGATCGCTCCCGCCCCCGGCATGGTCATCCCGGCCGATCCCAACTCGGGCCAGAAGTCCCAGTTCGCCCTCTTCAGCGACAGCTGGCTCGAGCTCCAGGCCTATGTCGGCGCCGCCACCGACCTCCCGATCGGCAAGGGCGACTTCGAAGCGAAATACGGCGCCGTCAGTGGCTCGCGCACCGTCCTCGACTGCATCGACGCCATGAAGGGCGTGCAGGCGGCGTCAACGGACTTCGGCGATCCGAAGAGCCTGCGCGCCGCGCTGATCGAGAACCCGAACCTGCTGTCGACCGCCGAGGCCCCGGACCAGATCTATACCCACACCGTGTGGCTGGGCCAGCGCGTGCACCAGACCGCGGCCACCATCGCCAGCGGCTACCAGAGCGTGCTCGACGGCCTGTCCGGCATGCCGCCGGCGGAGCAGGTGCAGAACCTGAAGGCCTACCTGTTCGACCAGGCCATGGGTCCGGTGCCGCTGTCGCAGCAGATGTCGGCCGACGTCGGCATGCTGATCAGGAAAATCGGCGCTTTCGAGCAGAAGATGAACGAGTACAACGAGAAGCTGCGCGCCTACACCAGCAGTTCCTCGAAGATGATCGCCGACGTCAACACCAGCATCGGCAGCCTGGTGCAGCAGATCGCCGACCTGGAGCAGTCGCGCGACGACGCCTACCGCGCCTGGCGCGACTTCACCATCGCCGCGGTCACCAGCTCGGTCGGCTGCTTCCTGATCGGCTGCCTGCTGGTGCCCTTCACCGGCGGCGTCTCGCTGCTGGTCGGCGGCGCCGCGGCGATCGGCCTCGGCGTCGGCCTGGGAGTGAAGGCGGCCCAGTGCCGCGCCAAGTACAACGAGTACTGCAAGATGATCCAGACCCAGGGCGTGGAGCTGCAGAAGAAGCAGCGCCTGCGCAGCGACCTGGGCGACTTCGACACCCAGATGCAGCGCGTCGGTCCGGCGATGGCGAAGTTCCTGAAGAACCTGCAGACCGTGGAAGGCGTCTGGACCCAGATGAACGCGGACATGCTCGCCATCGGCAACAGCGTCAACGAGGGCAATATCGGCAGCATGCCCTTCCTGGTCAAGGCCAAGGCCAACCTGGCGATCGACGCCTGGAAATCGATCGACGACAGCGCCCGGCAGTTCACGGTGGAGTCGCTGGTCGACTACACCAGCCTGGCCTTCGGCGACACCATGCCGGAAAGCGCCAGCCTGGCGAAAGCCGCTTGACCCGGCCGCATCGCTGAAGTGTCGGATTGTCCCGCCGCCGGCGGGACAATCGGCATACACGAATGGATGAATACTCGCTCCGTGAAAGGGAAGACCCATGGCTAGAAGTATCGGAACTTCATTGGCGGTGCCGAACGCCGCGCTGGCCGGCGACGGCAAGGCACTGGCATTCGAGCCGCTCGGCTGGCCCCACCTGGCGGCCTGGCTCGCCAAGGTGCAGGCGCTGCCGGCGGACCGCGATGCCCTCCCGGCCGACGTCGCGGCCGCCCTCGCCGGGCTCAAGGCGCTGGCGGCCGGTTTCGGCGGGCCGGCCCGACCCGGCGCGCGACCGGGAACGCAACCTGAGGCCACGATGCCATCCCCGCCCTACCTCGGCCTGGCCTGGCTGGTCGAGCGCCTGCATGCGCTGGCGGCGCAAGCCCATGCCCTGCTGCGGGCCCTCGGCATGCCGGACAGCGTGGCCGCGCGGCGCGACGCCTTGCTCACCCTGAACGCCCTGACCCTCAGGGCGCGCGACCTCGGCTCGCCCCTGCTGCCGCTCCTGGACGGCTTCCGGGCGGCGGTCCTGCCGGCGCACGAGGCGTTTACCGCCGCGGTCGGCGCCCTCGGCCAGCGCCTCCAGCAACGCTGGGAAGCCGTCGGCGCGCAGCAGGCCAGGCTGCAGCGCCTGGAAGACGAGCTGAAACGCACCTCGGTCCTGCACCCGATGCGGCGCAAGGAACTGTCGCAGCAGATCGACGCGGCGCGCCAGGCGCTCGCGGGATTGACGGAACAGGCCGAGGCGCTGCGCCTGCAGGCGGCGGCGCTCCAGGACATCGTCGACGAGGGCGCCTGGCTCGACGCCGGCATCGCCGCGCTGATCGACTTCGTGCAGAAGCTGCGCGCGGCCTGGGCCAGCTTCGGCACCACCCTGACCCAGCTCGACGCCGAGGCCGGCGACGCGCAGTGGCAGGACCCCGCCTGGCTCGCCCAGCAGTTGTCGCTCGAGCAGGCGCTGCCGCGCTGGCAGGAACTGGTCGACGCCAGCGCGCGCTTCCAGGCCGCTCCGGCCGCGGCCGCGGTACAGGGGCAGCAGGCAAGGAAGGTGCTGCCGTGAGCGCGCGCGCCGTCGCCGCACTCGCGCGGACCGTGCTGACCGTGCGTGCCCTGCGCGCCCTCGCACTGTCGGTCCTGCTGCTGGGCGGCGCCCTGCCCGCCGGCGCGCAATCGCCGCAATCGCTGCAGGCCGCCGTGCTGCAGCTGTCCGCGGCGATCGCGACGCCGGCGCCGGTAGTCTTGCCGCGGCGGCTGCCGCCCAGCGTTGGCGCAAGCTGCGAGTGGTGCTCGTCGAGCTTCCTGGGTATCTGCTTCGCCCATGACGGCGAATCCTGGTCCCAGGCCCTGGATATCCGCTGGCAGCTCCAGCTCGACGATGCGCTGGCGCAGTCGATTGCGATCGACCGCAAGCTGAGCGAGAACGCTGGCGCGGCCCGGGCCTGGACCGCGAACCTGCCCAGCTTCAGCGCCCGCTTCGACGGCGCCGCCGACCTGGTGCTGGGTGTGCAGGCCGAGATTGGCAACGGTACGCCGACCGACGCCCAGCGCGCGCGTGCGGCCCAGGGCTTGCAGGCGCTCCTGGCCACCGTCAGCGCAAGCGCCGAACAGCTGCAGGTCGCGGCGCAGGTCCTAGCCACGGCCCTGCAGGAGCAAAGCGCCTACCGCACCGGCATCGGCGCCACGCTCCAGGCCTCGCAGCAGGCGGGGCAGCAGGCGCTGGCGAACCTCGAGAATGGGGCGCGCAGCCATCGCTGCCAGGATGGCGTGGCCCGGCAGCTGGACGCGATCCGCGCCGGCGTCAACGCGGAGCAGGACCAGGCGCGGGCGCGGGTCGCCGCGTTGAGTGGCCAGAGCACCCGCACCGAGCAGAGCATCGCCACCCTGCTGGGCGCGGTGATCAGCGCACGCAGCCAGCTCGAGAATGTGCTGCGCCTGGTGCAGGCGGCCGGCAACGACCAGCTCGGCGGCTTCCTGGCGCAACTGCACCTGAACGCCGCCAAGCAGCAATGGCGGGAGCTGGCCGCGATGCAGGCGCATGCGGCTGGCGGCGCGGCCGCGCAGGCGCGCCTGGCTCCCTGATTGCCTGCCGGGGCGCCGGCCCTCCCCGCCCTGTATTTTGCTGGCGTCCCGCCTCCCGGTTCCTGCCTTGTGGGCAGGAACCGGACGGGTGATTGTCGCCATCGGGTGGCAGCCCCGGGGCCTTCGTCCTGGATGCTGGGTGGTGTTTTGTTGGCTGTTTCGTAGTCCGTATCTTCGATTGATTTTTTGTGGTTTGGTGTCACATGTTGGTTAGTTACGTTTTAGGTCGCTCCACGACGTCGACGACAGGACGTTCCAGTTCCCTGGTCTGAGCGCATGTGATGTCGGCCGGGCTGGCCATGAAGGAATTCCTCTCCGGGACGGCGGTCGCAGTGCCCGGACTGCTTGCGTGCATGCGGCGGGCCTGGCTTCCCTACCGCGCAGGCGGCGAGATGCATCTTCTCGTGGTTGTGAAGATGGCAGGTTCGTCCCCTGGGACGAGGGCTCCCCTGCCCCGCGGGGATTCGAGACCAGGAGACCATCGATGGGTCGCACCGACTTCCCATGAGAATCCATGCTTCGTCCAATGGTTCCGCCCGAGGCTGTCCGGGCTAGCCCTCTTCCACCCCGATCAGTCCGGGCAGCCCAGGCTTGATGGGCGCCGGTTCCGGCCCATGCTCAGTACCCGACCAGCTTGAGCAGCGCGTCGGTCACCCCTTCCAGCCCGCGGCGCAGCCTGCCCGCGCTGCCGGCGCCGGGCGTCTCGTCGTAGAGGTAGATGCCGGCGCCGCCGAAGCGGTCGTACAGCAGCGGCGCCTGGCCGCGCAGGTAAGGCAGGAAAGGCGCGCTGCGGACGGTCGCGTAGCTTGCGTCGGTGGAGAACCCGAGGGTGGCGGTCTGCCTGATCGCCTGCGTCCCGCGCGCTTCCTGCAGGCGCACACCGCGCCGGCCCTGCACGGCCAGCGTGAGCGGCCCGCGCAGCACGAAGAAGCGCAGCTGCAGGGTCAGCCAGGCGTGCGGCGAGGCCAGGCGCCAGTGCCAGCGGATGTCGACGGGGGCACCGCGGCGGGCGACCAGGCCGACGAGTGCGCGCGGCTGGATCGCCAGCGCCTGGCCGGCCGGGATGCGCAGCAGCGCGATTTCGCTCAGGCCATCGTCGCTGGCCGACAGCACGACCTCTTCCTCGGGGCTGCGCGTCTGGACGCAAGTAAGCATCGCCATGCCCGCGCTCAGGCTGGCCCAGGGCCGCTTCCTGATCAGCCAGCGCGTGCCGCGCGCCGCGCCGACGGGTGCGCTTTGCAGGTAGTGCGGAAGGACCAGCAGTTCTTCCTCCGACCCGAGCCGCAGGGTTTGCGAGACGCTGGAGGGCGACAGGAGTCCGACCGCCGGCGATGCCGCCCCGCCCTGCCCGGCTTGCGGGCCATCCTGCGCCTGGTCCAGGCGCAGGGGAGCGCCGCGCGTCGCGATGGGGGCCAGCACAAAATAGAAGAAGGCCCGGATGGCGGCGCGCCCCGCGATGGCGGCGACGAGCAGGCCGGCGGCCAGGGGCAAGGCCTGGCGCAGGGGCGCGGCCAGCCGTGACAGCACATTGCTGGAGACGGCCGCGCGCGCATCGGCGACCTCTTGCTCCAGCGGCCGCAGGGCCAGGTCCAATGCCGCCTGGTCGAGCGCGAAGCGGCCCAGGTCGGTCACTGTCCGCATGTGCTGAAGGGCCAGCGCCTGGGCGCGATAGGCCGCGGCGGCCCTGTTATTCTCCGCCGTCAGGGCCTGCACATCGGCCGCCAGCTTGTCCAGCCTCGGGTTCCTGGCCCAGGGGTAGTGCATGCGCCGCGCGTCGACCCAGTCCAGCCGGGCCACTTCCTGGCGCTTCTGCTGCAGCCTGGCGTAGACGGCGCGGTGCCGCTCGAGCAGTATCCCGAGTTCATTGCGCGCGGCCTGCCGGCTTTGCAGGGCGAAGAGATGGCCACGCACCTGCTGGAGATAGCCCAGTTCCTGCACGAGGAGAGCGCGCGCGAGCCTGGCCTGGTAGCGCGCTGCCAGCTGCGCGGCATACTGTTCGGGACCTGCTTCCAGCAGCAGAGCGAGGTCGCCCGCCTCGGCCGGCCTGTTGGCGGCCAGCTCCCTGGTGACGGCCCGGATCCGCTCGTCGACCGCAGCCAGCGGCAGCCGTCCCGCCTCGCTCAGGCGCGCCTCCAAGATGGCCGCCTGCTCCTGCCGATAGCGTTCCACCTGGGTCTGCACGGCGGCCAGCAGGTCGAGCCGGTCGCGCGCGGAGATTGCGCCCTTGACGCCATCGACAAGATAGCTCCCCACCACGAGCACGACTGCGATCGTGAGGACCGACAACAGGTAATACAGTGCTGCGCGAATGAGGGGTTTGAGGGCGGAATGCAAGGGCGGAGCTGTTCGAATGGATGGGTCTTTATTCTACGCGAGGCAGCCGGCGGTCCGGTCAGGACGGCCTCGGCGGGCCCAGGGCAGCGCGATGCCATGAGCTTGCGGCGTCGTGGCGCCGCGGGGTGGAGTCTCGAGCCCACGCCGTCTCATCGTCTGATCGGCCTCCGACATCGATACGATCCCGAGCCGCAGGAAAATCGGGCGGTCAGACAGCGTGGGGTCGAGACCCACCCGACGTAAGACCGCACGCACAAAAAGGCAGGCCCAAAGCAAAAAACCCCGCAGAGATCACTCTGCGGGGTTTTTCATATAACTAGCCTGACGATAACCTACTTTCACACTGGTTGCAGCACTATCATCGGCGCAAAGTCGTTTCACGGTCCTGT
>JBFLZJ010000014.1:0-129618 GCA_040755875.1 Pseudomonadota bacterium
CTTCAGGAGCCGCGTCGATCTGGTCGTACGCCTTGGCTTCGCCGCCGAACTTCTTCGACAGAACGGTTGCGATTGCAGCCGTCAGGGTGGTTTTGCCGTGGTCAACGTGACCAATGGTGCCGACGTTGACGTGCGGCTTGGTCCGTTCGAACTTTTCTTTTGCCATTTTGATCTTCCTTTAAAAGAACGACTTTTTTACTGTGTTGTTATTGTAGCTGCGGCGATTGAACGCCGCAGCCATGATTTTTATTACTTGGCTTTCGCGGTCACGATTGCGTCGATGACGTGCTTCGGCGCTTCCGAGTAGTGCTTGAATTCCATCGTGTAGGTTGCACGGCCCTGGGTCGCCGAACGCAGCGAGGTCGAGTAACCAAACATTTCCGACAGCGGAACTTCGGCCTTGATGATCTTGCCGCCGCCGCCCGGGATTTCGTCCATGCCCTGCACCATACCGCGACGGGACGACAGGTCGCCCATGACGGTACCGGCGTAGTCTTCCGGCGTTTCCACTTCCACGGCCATCATCGGCTCGAGGATGACCGGGTTCGCCTTACGGCAGCCTTCCTTGAACGCCATCGAGCCCGCCATGCGGAACGCGTTTTCGTTCGAGTCGACGTCGTGGTACGAACCGAAGGTGACGGTGACCTTGACGTCCACGACCGGGTAACCAGCCAGGACACCGTTGGTCAGGGTTTCGCGCACACCCTTCTCGACTGCCGGGATGTATTCGCGAGGAATCACACCGCCCTTGATGGCGTCGACGAACTCGAAGCCCTTGCCCGGCTCTTGCGGTTCGATGGTCAGAACAGCGTGACCGTACTGGCCGCGGCCGCCCGACTGCTTGACGAACTTGCCTTCCACGTCGGAGACCGACTTGCGGATGGTTTCGCGGTATGCCACCTGCGGCTTGCCGACGGTCGCTTCCACGCCGAATTCGCGCTTCATGCGGTCAACGATAATTTCCAGGTGCAGCTCGCCCATACCACCGATGATGGTCTGGCCCGATTCTTCGTCGGTACGCACACGGAACGACGGGTCTTCCTGAGCCAGACGGTTCAGTGCCAGGCCCATCTTTTCCTGGTCAGCCTTGGTCTTCGGCTCGACAGCCTGCTGGATCACCGGCTCCGGGAACACCATCTTTTCCAGGACGATCGGAGCGGCCGGGTCGCACAGGGTTTCGCCGGTGGTCGCTTCTTTCAGGCCGACGGCAGCGGCGATGTCGCCTGCGCGGACTTCCTTGATCTCTTCACGCTGGTTCGCGTGCATCTGCAGAATACGGCCGACGCGTTCCTTCTTGCCCTTGATCGGGTTGTAGACGGTGTCGCCCGAATTGATGACGCCCGAGTACACGCGGAAGAAGATCAGCTGGCCGACGAACGGGTCGGTCATGATCTTGAATGCCAGCGCAGCGAACTTCTCGTCGTCCGATGCCTTGCGGGTGACCGGCTGGTCGTCTTCGTCGGTACCTGCGACCGGCGGGATGTCCACTGGCGACGGCAGGTATTCGATGACCGCGTCCAGCATTGCCTGCACGCCCTTGTTCTTGAATGCGGTGCCGCACATCATCGGGACGATTTCGCCGTTGATGGTGCGATCGCGCAGCGCCTTCTTGACCTCGGCTTCCGACAGTTCGCCTTCTTCCAGGTACTTGTTCATCAGATCTTCCGACGCTTCAGCGGCGGTTTCGATCAGCTTTTCGCGCCATTCGTTGGCCTGGTCGACCAGTTCGGCCGGCACGTCGCGGTATTCGAACTTCATACCCTGCGAAGCGTCGTCCCAGAAGATCGCCTTCATCTTGATCAGGTCGACCACGCCCTGGAAGTTGTCTTCGGCGCCGATCGGGATCTGCAGCGGGATCGGGTTGGCCTTCAGGCGAGCGCGCATCTGCTCGTAGACCTTGAAGAAGTTCGCACCGGTACGGTCCATCTTGTTGACGAATGCCAGACGCGGGACTTTGTACTTGTTAGCCTGACGCCACACGGTTTCCGACTGCGGCTGCACGCCACCGACTGCGCAGTAGACCATGCAGGCGCCGTCCAGCACGCGCATCGAACGCTCCACCTCGATGGTGAAGTCGACGTGGCCCGGGGTATCGATGATGTTGAAGCGGTGCGGCTCGAAGTTGTTGGCCATGCCTTTCCAGAAGCAGGTCGTCGCAGCCGAGGTAATGGTGATACCACGCTCCTGTTCCTGCTCCATCCAGTCCATGGTGGCGGCGCCGTCGTGCACTTCACCCAGCTTGTGGTTCACACCCGTGTAGAACAGGATGCGCTCGGTGGTCGTGGTCTTGCCGGCGTCGATGTGAGCGGAAATACCGATGTTGCGGTAGCGCTCAATGGGGGTAGTGCGTGCCATAATTTTTCCTAAATCTTTGAATGGACAAAACCGGGCAACATTTTGAGATCAAAACGCGCCCGGCCTGAACAACGGATACTGCAGGGATAGTGCCCCTCACGGGGGGGACGATCCCCCGGGCCTACCCTATTAGAAGCGGAAGTGCGAGAACGCCTTGTTCGCTTCAGCCATGCGGTGCACTTCGTCACGGCGCTTCATTGCGCCACCGCGCATTTCAGCCGCTTCCATCAGTTCACCACCCAGGCGTTGTGGCATGGATTTTTCGCTGCGCTTGTTTGCGGCTTCGCGCAACCAACGCATGGACAGCGCCATACGACGGACCGGACGAACTTCCACTGGCACCTGGTAGTTGGCGCCGCCGACGCGGCGGGACTTGACTTCCACCATCGGCTTGCAGTTGTTGATCGCGGCCGCGAACACTTCCAGCGGGTCCTTGCCCGATTTGGTCTGGATGTATTCAAACGCACCGTAGATGATGTTTTCAGCGACCGACTTCTTGCCGGACAGCATCAGAACGTTGACGAACTTGGCGACATCGGTGTTGCCGAATTTTGGATCCGGCAGGATCTCGCGCTTGGGTACTTCACGACGACGTGGCATTTCAATTCCTTCCTATCTTCAGTTGAGTGCTTGAACCGCACTCGCGAAAGACCCTCATGATCTTTCACTTACTCGGCCTTCCGGCCGGCTCAACTTAACTTTTTAATGTGACCTCGATGTGACGAGGACCGCGATTAGTTACGAAGAAATTACTTCTTCGCAGCCTTCGCACGCTTCGCACCGTACTTCGAGCGAGCTTGCTTACGGTCTTTCACGCCCTGGGTATCCAGTGCACCGCGGACCATGTGGTAACGCACACCCGGCAAGTCTTTCACACGACCGCCGCGCAGCAGCACGACCGAGTGTTCCTGCAGGTTGTGGCCTTCACCGCCGATGTACGAAATGACTTCGAAACCGTTGGTCAGACGCACTTTGGCGACTTTACGCAGTGCCGAGTTCGGCTTCTTCGGCGTGGTGGTGTACACACGGGTGCACACACCGCGCTTTTGCGGGCAGTTTTCAAGTGCCGGCGACTTGCTCTTCACAACCGCAGCAACGCGCGGCTTGCGAATCAGTTGATTGATGGTTGGCATCGTTCTTAATCCAACAAAGTTACTACCGTTGATGACCCGGACCAGATACAGCGCGGCCCGGGGACTGAAACCTAGTCCCGACTCAAGACTGACAGCGGAGGCGACGAAAGCCACTCAGCGGATGAGCGGCAGCGAATGCGTATACGATGTGCAGAATAAATTCGAGAACTCGCGAGTATAGACTCCTCGCAAAGTGCGGTCAACCGATTTGCTGTCCGCGCAAGCGGCGCGAGGCCGGAAGGACGGGTAAACCGGGCGATATGTGGCAGTCCTGACACAAGCCACACCGGCCGCGCTGCGCACGGTCGCGCACGCCCAGGGCAGGAATAGCTTTTCCTGCGATAAAGATCGGATAATAGCCGACTTTCCCCTGCCGTCCGTTTCCATGCGCTTCCTGCTGCGTCCCGCCAACCTCTACCTCGTGCTCACCTACCTGGTGCTGTCGGCGCTGCCCTTCTTTCCGCTGCTGCTGGGCTTGCCGGTAGCGCGTCCGGCCCAGCTCTTCGGCGTCGAAGTCATCGCCTGGATCGCCGCCTGGGCCCTGTTCAAGCGCCCCGCCTGGTTCCACCCGCTGCTGCTGCCGGCCTTCCTGGCCCTGCCGACCGAAGCCTATCTCTATATCTATTATGGCCAGGGCATCTCGACCCACCACCTGGGCATCATCGCCGAGACCAGCCCGAGCGAAGCGCTGGAATTCATGGGCAGCAAGGTCTGGCTGCTGGCGGCCGTGCTGGCGGGCGTGCTCGCCTGGTGGGCCAGCAGCTGGCGCGCCGCGCTCGGGACCCGCGACCTCGACTGGAACGACCGCTCGCGCCCGGTCGTGCTGGCGGTGCTGGTGCTGGCGTCCGGCGTATTCGCCTACGGGAAGAAATATGGCGTCGCGCCGGAACCCGTCCTGGCCGGGCGCACGGCCCCGGTTGGCGCCCGGGTGCACCTCGTCACCGCCGGCAAGGCTGCAGCCGCGCAGGCGCCTGCGCCCGCCAACGCGCCACCGGCCGCCTCAGGCTGGACACCGCCGCCCCTGCCGCGCTGGGCCCGGCTGCCCGTCGAGCTCGACGCCTTCGCCCGCTCCTGGCCCTTCGGCCTGGCGGCGCGCAGTGTCGACTTCTATAAAGAACGGGTCTATCTCGCCGAACTGAACCAGCGCAGCGCGGCATTCCGTTTCGACGCGCGCCAGGGCGCCCCGGACAGGACGCCGGATGTGGTGGTGATGGTGCTGGGCGAATCGGCGCGCTATGACCGCTGGAGCATCAATGGCTACGCGCGCCAGACCAATCCGCTGCTGGAACAGGAAGCGAACCTGGTGCCGCTGCAGGACCTGATCACCTCCGTGTCGGCGACGCGCCTGTCGGTGCCGGTCATCATCTCGCGCAAGCCCGCGATGCAGAGCCTGAAGGATGGCTTCAGCGAGAAATCCTTCCTGACCGCGTTCAAGGAAGCCGGCTACAAAACCTTCTGGCTGTCGAACCAGGTCTCGTTCGGCAAGTTCGACACGCCGGTGTCGGTGTTCGCCAAGGAGGCCGACCAGGTCGAATTCCTGAACCTGGGCGGCTTCACCAACAGTTCGAACATGGACGAAGTCCTGTTCCCCTCGTTCGAGCGGGCCCTGCTCGACCCCGCGCCCAAGAAACTGATCGTGCTGCACACGCTCGGCAGCCACTGGAACTACGCGCACCGCTATCCCGCCAGCTTCGACAAGTGGACGCCCTCGCTGCGCGGCGTCGACAAGCCGGTCGTGACCGACGACGCGATCGAGCCGCTGCTGAGCAACAGCTACGACAACGCGATCCTCTATACCGACTGGTTCCTGGCCCAGGTGATCGGCAAGCTGAAATCGCCCGACAGGGCGGCGGCGCTGATGTACGTGGCCGACCACGGCCAGACCCTGTACGACAAATCCTGCAAGCTCGCCTTCCACGGCCACAACACGCAATACGAATTCCATGTGCCGGCTTTCGTCTGGTATTCCAGCCTGTACGGCGAGCGCTTCCCCGGCAAGGTGGAGCAGGTCCGGCGCCACCGCAAGGCGCGCCTGTCGACCGAGAACGTGTTCCACACCCTGGTCGACCTGGGCGACATCCGCTATCCCGGCGAGCGTCTCGAGCGCAGCATCGCCAGCGACCAGCTGAAGCGCCACAAGCGCTACGTCGACAGCTACGGCTGGGCCGACTACGACAACGCCCGCATGAAGGGCGACTGCCGCGAAGTGATCGACAAGGGGACGCCGTTGCCGCGCAGGTGAGGTATCGGCGTAGACGTAGGCGTAGACGTAGGCGTAGACGTAGGCGTAGACGTAGGCGTCCGCCTTCGGCATGGCATGCATCCGTCGTGGGGCTGTTGCCTGCGCTGTTATCGGTGTTTTGAATCCGCGTGGGCACGAGTGCCCACCCTACGGGACACGCTGCGTATCCGGGGTTTCGTATGATCTCGCTGTTGGCGGTGACCGTAGGGTGGGCTCTCGAGCCCACGCGGATCATGCGGACCAGTAACGGCACAGGCAACAGCCCCGTTAACGTCCGCACACCCTGCGTACACCCCCGTGTCCGCGTACGTACGCCCCCCTCCGTCCGGACACCGCGGACACGTCCGCCTGCCGTCCGCCTCCTTTGTTATCAATGACTTAAGCGCTGGCATGGTTCGTGCAACAACGACAGCATCACCGTCGTTACTGGACACACCATGATTCGCGATACATCCCTGCAAGACGCCCTGCTCACCCCGCCGCCGGCGCACAAGCTCAAGCGCCGCGCGCTGCTGGCGGGCGGCGCCGTGGCGCTGGCCGCCCTTGCCGTCTTCCTGCTGTCGAACTGGAGCGCCAGCGAGCGTTCGGTCAGCGCCAGCCGCCTGCGCATCGCCGAAGTCGCCCGCGGCACCCTGGTGCGCGACGCCTCGGTCAACGGCCGCGTGGTCGCCGCCGTCAGCCCGACCCTGTTTTCCACCGCCCCGGCCATCGTCAACCTGAAGGTCGCCGCCGGCGACACGGTGAAAAAGGGCGACGTGCTCGCCGTGCTCGAGTCGCCCGACCTGTCGGACGCCCTCAAGCGCGAACAGTCGACCTACGAACAACTGAAGGCCGAGGTGGCGCGCCAGCAGATCCTGTCGCGCAAGCAGAAACTGCTGGCCCAGCGCGAAGCGGACACCGCCGAGATCGAGCGCCTGTCCGCCCAGCGCACGCTGGAACGCTACGACAGCGTGGGGCAGATCGGCATCATCGCCAAGATCGACTACCAGAAGGCCAAGGATGCGCTGAACTCGGCCCAGATCCGCGCCCGTCACGCTGCCCAGGCCGCGAACCTGGAAGGCGACGACGTGGCGCTGGCCATCCGCACCAAGACGGGCGAAATGGAACGCGCGCGCCTGGCCATGGCCAATGCCCAGCGCCGCGTGGATGAGTTGACCGTACGCGCGCCCGTGGATGGTTTCATCGGCACGCTCAACGTCCAGAACCGCATGGTGGTGGCCGCCAACGCGCCCCTGATGACCCTGGTCGACCTGTCGCGCCTGGAGGTCGAACTCGAGGTGCCGGAAACCTACGTGTCCGACCTGGGCCTGGGGATGAACGCCGAGATCGCCCTGCCGTCGGGTCTTGCTGCCGGCAAGCTGACCGCGCTCTCGCCCGAAGTGGTGAAGAACCAGGTGCTGGCGCGCGTGCGCTTCGACGGCGAACAGCCCAAGGGCCTGCGCCAGAGCCAGCGCGTCACCGCGCGCCTCTTGATCGAGGAAAAGCCGAACGTGCTGATGGTGCCGCGCGGCCCCTTCGTCGAAAGCGAGGGCGGACGCTTCGCCTACGTGGTGCGCGACGGTGTGGCCGTGCGCACGCCGGTCCGGATCGGCGCGACCAGCGTTTCCGCGGTCGAGATCCTGTCCGGCCTGAAGCCCGGCGACAGGATCGTCGTCGCCGGCACCGACGCCTTCGAGAACGCGGCCCGCGTCTCGATCAACCAATAACAGAACAACCTCCTGAAAGGACATCCCATGCTGCGCATGACCAACCTCTCCAAGGTGTACCGCACCCACATGATCGAGACCCACGCGCTGCGCGGTTTCGAGATCCAGGTCAACCAGGGCGAATTCGTCACCGTCACCGGCCCCTCGGGCTCGGGCAAGACCAGCTTCCTGAACATCGCCGGCCTGCTCGAGGAATTCACCAGCGGCGAATACATCCTCGACGGCGTGAACGTGAAAGGCATGGACGACAATGCCCGGAGCCGCCTGCGCAACGAGAAGCTCGGCTTCATCTTCCAGGGCTTCAACCTGATCCCGGACCTGAGCCTGTTCGACAACGTCGACGTGCCGCTGCGCTACCGCGGCTTCAACAAGGCCGAGCGCAAGGAGCGCATCGAGGACGCGCTGGCGAAAGTCGGCCTGGCCTCGCGCATGAAGCACTTCCCGGCCGAGCTGTCGGGCGGCCAGCAGCAGCGCGTGGCGATCGCGCGGGCGCTGGCCGGCTCGCCCAAGCTGCTGCTGGCCGACGAACCGACCGGCAACCTCGATACGCAGATGGCGCGCGGCGTGATGGAGCTGCTGGAAGAGATCAACGCCGCCGGCACCACCATCCTGATGGTCACCCACGACCCGGAGCTGGCCGTGCGCACCCACCGCAACGTGCACATCATCGACGGCCAGGTGTCGGACCTGGTGCGCAAGGGCCCGACGCTGGCCGCCGGGCACGCCGCCTCGGCGTCGGCCACCGCCTGAGGAGCGCGTCATGTTCGTTTACTACTTCAAGCTCGGCCTGCGCAGCCTGCGCCGCAACCCGGCGCTGACAAGCCTGATGGTGCTCACGCTGGCCGTCGGCGTGGCCGCCAGCGTCTCGACGCTGACCATCCTGCACATGATGTCGGGCGACCCGATCCCGCATAAAAGCGACCGCCTGTTCGTGCCGATCTTCGACGTCCAGCCGGCCGAGGGCTATGTGCCCGGCACGCCGTCGGATGAGGTGCAGATCACCTATACCGAGGCGGTGAACCTCTTGGCCAGCGGCCAGGGCGTGCGCCGCACCGCGCTGTACGGCATCGCGCCCTCGGTCGAGCCGCTGCGCAAGGATATCGGCGCCTTCACCGCGCCGGGCATCGCGCCGACCCGCGACTTCTTCGCCATGTTCGAGGTGCCCTTCCTGCACGGCCAGCCGTGGAGCGAAGCCGACGACGCGCGCGGCGCCAACGTGGCCATCCTCGGCCGCCGGGTGGCGGAAAAGCTGTTCGGCGAGGCCAGCCCGGTCGGCCAGCGCCTGAACGTGATGGGCCAGCCCTTCACCGTGGTCGGCGTGGTCGACGACTGGGAGCCGCAACCGCACTACTACAGGCTGGTCGGCGGCGACTACTTCGGCGTGCGCGAGGAGATCTTCATCCCGCTGGCCACTGCGATCCGCCTCGAAGCCACGCGCAATGGCGGCATGAGCTGCAGCGCGCGACCCGAACCCGGCTTCCAGGGCGTCATGCGCTCGGAATGCACCTGGCTGCAGTTCTGGTTCGAGACCGCGTCCAGCGCCGACCGCGGCGCGCTGCAGGACTACCTGAACGGCTACGCCGCCGAGCAGCGCAAGCTGGGCCGCATGCGGCGCGGCAGCCCGGCCGAGCTGTACGACGTCAACCAGTGGATGGAGCACATGAAGGTGGTCGGCAAGGACAACAAGCTGTCCGCCTGGCTGGCCTTCGGCTTCCTGGCCCTGTGCCTGGTCAACACGATCGGGCTGCTGCTGGCGAAGTTCTCGGTGCGCGCCAGCGAAGTGGGCATCCGCCGCGCGCTGGGCGCCTCGCGCCGCGAGATCTTCCGCCAGTTCCTGGTCGAGAGCGCGGTGGTCGGCCTGGCCGGCGGCCTGCTCGGCCTGCTGCTGGCCTTCGGCGCCCTGGCCCTGATCGGCATGCAAAGCAGCGAGGCCGCCGCGGTCGCGCGCATGGACCTGACGATGCTGGCGTTCACCTTCGTACTGTCGGTGCTGGCCGCGGTGCTGGCCGGACTGTTCCCGACCTGGCGCGCCTGCCAGGTGACGCCGGCGATCCAACTCAAGTCGCAATAACGAACAAGCGAGACCCATCATGGAAATCCGTCCCATCCTCTCCGCACTCCTGCGCAACAAGACCGGCGCGATCCTGGTCGCGCTGCAGGTGGCGCTCAGTCTGGCGATCCTGGCCAATGCGGTGCACATCGTCGGCGAACGCCGCGCTGCCGCAGCCCGTCCCAGCGGCATCGCCGACGAGCAATCGGTGTTCACGATCAGCGTCAGCCACCTGTCGAGCGACAGTCCCGAGCAGCAGCTGGCGACGATGAAGCGCGAAGCCGAGCTGCTGCGCGCGGTGCCGGGCGTGGCTGCCGTGGCCCAGATCAACCAGATGCCGATGTCGCAGTCGGGCTGGAACAACAGCGTCGCCCTCGACCGCAGGCAGACCGACGAGTCCTCGCCCTCCTCGTCCTATTTCTCGCCCGATTCCCTGGTCAAGACCTGGGGCCTGAAAGTCGTCGAAGGGCGCGACTTCCTGCCCGGCGAAACCCAGGACATCGACATGAACAAGAACGACGTGCCGCGCGTGGTGATCCTCGCCAGGGCCCTGGCCGAGAAGCTGTGGCCGGGCCAGAGCGCGGTCGGCAAAATCTTGTACCTCGGCACCGGCGAAGACGGGATCGAGGTGCGCGTGGTCGGCGTGGTCGAGCGCCTGCAAAGCCATGGCGCCGAGGTGAGCGAGAGGGGTGAGCTGTCGCTCATCGCGCCTGTCCGCCTGTACGGCAGCAACCAGTCCGCCAACTACACTGTCCGCACCGAGCCGGGGCAGCGCGACCGCGTGATCCGCGAAGCCGAGGCGGTCCTGCGCAAGTCCTCCGCCACCCCGGTGATCCTCCAGAACTTCACCATCGAGGGCGTGCGCAAGTCGCGCTACCGGGCGGACATCGCGCTGTCGTGGATGCTGGTCACGGTCAGCGTGCTGCTGCTGTTGATCACCGCCAGCGGCATCGTCGGCATGGCCAGCCTCTGGGTCACCCAGCGCCGCAAGCAGATCGGCGTGCGCCGCGCGCTAGGCGCGCGCAAGACCGACATCCTGCGCTACTTCCTGACCGAGAACTTCCTCATCACCAGCGCCGGCGTGTTCGGCGGCGTCCTGCTCGGCGTCGGCCTGAACCAGCTCCTGGTGAGCAAGCTGGAGATGGCGCGCCTGCCGCTCGGCTACCTCGGCGGCGGCGCGATCCTGCTGTGGGCGCTCGGCGTGCTGGCCGTGTATGGCCCGGCCTGGCGCGCGGCCAGCATCTCGCCGGCGCTGGCCACCCGTAGTACCTGAGGGCACTCTCACTTAACAATGCAGCAATGCTATGCTAGCGCCCATGCCTACCGTACTCATCATTGACGACAACGCCGCCGTCGGCGTCGCCCTGGACGTGCTGTTTTCGCTGCACGACATCGCGGCGCTGCACGCGGCCTCCCCCGAGGAGGGCCTGGCGCTCCTGGCGCGCGAACAGGTCGACCTGGTGATCCAGGACATGAACTTCACGCTCGAGACCACCTCGGGCGAGGAAGGCGTGGCCCTGTTCCGCCGGATCCGCGCGCTCTATCCGGACCTGCCGGTGATCCTGCTCACCGCCTGGACCCACCTGGACGCGGCGGTCGAACTGGTGAAGGCCGGCGCCGCCGACTACCTGCCCAAGCCCTGGAACGACGAGCGCCTGCTGGCGACCGTGACGAACCTGATCGAACTGGGCCAGGCCAACCGCGCGCTCCTGCAGCGCGTCGGACGCGAACGGCGCGAGCGGCGCGAGCTGGAACAGCAGTACGACCTGCGCGGCCTGGTCTGGGCCGACCCGGCCACCGAGCGCGTGCTGCAGCTGGCCTGCCAGGTGGCGCGCGCCGACGTGCCGGTCCTGATCACGGGCCCGAACGGCACCGGCAAGGAGCGCATCGCCGAGATCATCCAGGCGAATTCGCAAGTCAAAGATGGGCCCTTCGTGGTGCTGAACTGCGGCGCCCTGCCCTCCGAGCTGATCGAGGCCGAGCTGTTCGGCGCCGACGCCGGCGCCTACACCGGCGCGTCGAAAGCGCGCGAGGGCAAGTTCGAGGCGGCCGACGGCGGCACCCTGTTCCTGGACGAGATCGGCAACCTGCCGCTGGCCGGGCAGATGAAGCTGCTGCGCGTGCTCGAGACCGGGCGCTTCGAGCGGCTCGGCTCGAACCGCGAGCGCCAGGTCAAGGTGCGTGTGATCAGCGCCACGAATGCCGACCTGGCGGCCATGATCCGCCAGGGGAGCTTCCGCGAAGACCTGTTCTACCGCCTGAACGTGATCGAACTGCGCCTGCCCGCGCTGGCGGCGCGTCCCGGCGACATCCTGCCGCTGGCGGCGGGCTTCCTGGCGCCGGGCAAGCGCCTGGACCGCGGCGCCGAGAGCGCGCTGCTGGCCCACGCCTGGCCCGGCAACGTACGCGAACTGAAGAACGTGATGGCGCGCGCCAACCTGCTGGCCCAGGGCGACCTGATCCGCGCGGCCGACCTCGGGCTTCCCGCGGCTTCGGCGGCGCCGCAGGCGCAGGCGCTGGATGCGGAGCCGGACCGCGAGGCCATCGCGGGGGCGCTGGCGCGCGCCGGCGGCGTCGTGTCGCAAGCCGCCGCCGAACTGGGTTTGTCGCGCCAGGCGCTGTACCGGCGCATGGATCGCCTCGGCATCGACCGCGGCGCATGAACTGCGTCGTACTGCTTTGCGTAGGGTGGGTACTTGTACCCACGCGGTCCTGCCCATGCGTATCGCACAGCCTTGCCTAGCCATCGACGCGCCCAACCCGACACAACGATGCGCCTCTCCCTCGTCACCCGCTTCTCCGCCCTGGTCGGCACCCTGCTCGCGGTCGGCATCCTGATCGCGCTCGCGCTCGACCATGTCTTCCCCGGCCGGCCCGGCCTGGTCTTCGTGCTGTGCCTGGCCTGCGTGGTGCCGATCGCCATCATCACCGTGCGCTCGCAGGTGCAGCCCATCCTGTCGCTGTTCCGCGCCCTGGAGGGCACGGTGACGAGCTACCGCGACGGCGACTTCTCCTTCAGCCTGCACTGGCCGCAGAACGACGAGCTGGCCGACCTGGTCGCTTCCCACAACGCGCTCGGCGAGGTGCTGCGCGAGCAGCGCCGCGACCTGGTGCAGCGCGAACTGCTGCTCGACACGATGGTGCAGAACACGCCGGTGGCGATGCTGCTGCTGGCCGAGGCGCCCCAGCGCGGCGCGCTTGTCGTCTACGCCAACCTGGCCGCGCGCCAGCTGCTGGCCGATGGGCGCAAGCTCGAAGGCCACCGCCTCGACGACCTGCTGGCCGAAGCCTCGCCCGCGCTCAAGGAAGCGCTGGCGCGCGGCGGCGACGGCCTGTTCACCGCCGGAGAGGGCGAGGACGAGGAGGTCTACCACCTGGCGCGCAGCCACTTCAGCCTGAACGGCCGCCGCCACGAACTGCTGCTGCTGCGCCACCTGACGGCCGAGCTGCGGCGCCAGGAAGTGCGCACCTGGAAGAAGGTGATCCGCGTGATCAGCCATGAGCTGAACAATTCGCTGGCGCCGCTCGCTTCGCTGGCCCACTCTGGCGCGGCGCTGGTGCGGCGCGGCCAGACCGAGCGCCTGCCGCAGATCCTCGAAACCATCGGCGAGCGCACCCGTCACCTGGAAAGCTTCATCCTCGGTTACGCGCGCTTCGCCAAGCTGCCTGCGCCGCGCCTCCAGTCCTGCCCCTGGCCGGCCCTGGTGGCGCGCCTCAGCACCCAGGTCGCATTCCGCCTGGCCGGCGAGCTGCCGGAGGAAGCCGCGCAGCTCGACATCGCGCAGATGGAGCAGGCCCTGCTCAACCTGCTCAAGAACGCGCACGAATCCGGATCGCGGCCCGAGGACATCGAACTGCAGGTGCGGCGCGCCCAGGACATGCTGCGCATCGAGGTGCTCGACCGCGGCAGCGGCATGAGCGAAGCGGTGCTCACGAATGCCCTGGTGCCCTTCTACTCGACCAAGCGCAGCGGCACCGGCCTGGGCCTGGCGCTGGTGCGCGAAATCGCCGAGGCCCACGGCGGACGAGTGCTGCTGGCCAACCGCGACGGCGGCGGACTGGCGGTCACGATGATCCTGCCGGGGTCCTGAAGCGGGGCCGGCGGCTCTGGTAAGATCGGCCATCATCACCGCCCGATCCGCCATGCCCAGGAAGCCGCCTCCCTTCGATCCCCGTTTCGCCCAGCCGGGCCACCCTCCCGCCACCATCACCGAATTCGACGGCGTGCGCTCGCTGCACCTGGGCACCTCCTGGGAACAGGGCGCGATGCGCCTGATGCGCCCGGACGCGATCGAGCTGACCTACGTGCAGATGATGATGGCCTGGATGCTCTTCATCGACGCGCCGAAACGCATCGTGCAGCTGGGCCTGGGCAGCGCGGCGCTCACCAAGTTCTGCTACCGGCGCTTCCTTGATGCGAAGGTGACGGCGGCCGAGCTGAACCCGAACGTGATCGCGATCTGCCGCGCCCTGTTCGAACTGCCGCCGAACGACGAGCGCCTGGACGTGCGCGAAATGAATGCGCTCGACTTCGTCCTCGATGCGGCCAACCACGGCAAAATCGACGCGCTGCAGGTCGATCTGTACGACGAGGAGGCGCGCGGGCCGGTGCTCGACACGCCTGAGTTCTATCGAGGCTGCTTCGACTGCCTCACGCCGAACGGCATCATGACGACCAACGTCTTCGGCGACATCTCCAGCTACGACAAGAACCTGGACGCGATGCGCGAGGTGTTCGACGCCGTGGTCTGGTTGCCCGAGGTGCACGACGCGAACATCGTCGTCATCGCCTTCAAGAACGCCCCGCAGATCGACTTCGCCGTGCTCTACGAGCGCGCCGGCGAGATCAAGCGGCGCTACAACCTCCCGGCCAAGGACTGGGTCAACGGCCTGAAGGAATGGATGCGCGACCAGCAGGAATAAGCCAAAACAGCTGGGGTCAGGTCTGACATTTAGACACGGACTCGACAGTAGCCAAGTCAATATGGTCAGTATGGCAGAGCTCGTGTCCGAATGTCAGACCTGACCCCAGCTTTTGACCATGACCCCAGCTTTTGACCAACAGGATTAACGACAGCCTTCCGGCAGGGCGTCCGGCATGATCCCTTCGGCGCTGCAGGCCCAGGAGATGTTCTTGTCCTCGTCCATTGAAGGCTCGAATACCAGCACGCCGGCGCCCTCTTTCGTCTCGATGCTGGTCAGCACGCGCAGGGTCGCGTTCTTCGGATCGATTTCCAGTTCTCGCACGGCCGGGCCGCCGGCGTTGGCCTGCACGCCGGCCTGGGCCAGGGTCGGGATGCTGCCATGCTCGACCAGGTAGGCTTCGACCCTGGCGCTGGCGCCCTGGCCGACCGCATAGGCACTGGTGACCACCGCCTTCTGCTGATAAGCCTGGTAGGCCGGGATACCGACCGCCGCCACGATACCGGCCACCACCGCCAGCACCACGACGCCGCCCGCCCCGCCCGCTCCCATGCGCGGCACGAACAGGGCCATCAGCGCGGCCAGCCAGTGGCGGCGCGGCTGCTGCACTTCCTGGCCGGCAGCCAGGGCGCGCACCGCGGCCATGCGCTTGACCAGCCAGGGATAGTCGCCGACCAGCTCGTGGAAGGACATCCAGAAGCCTTCGGTCTCGCGCGACTGCGCGATGAAGGCGCTCTTGTTCATGGTGCGCCAGCGCCGGCCGCCGGCCGCCAGCGCGGCCATGCCGAATTCGGCGTTGACCGGCTCGTCGCAGGCCGCCAGGCCGTGGCGGTCGCAGGTGTATTCGCGGGCGCGCGAATAGGCCGCGCCGACCAGCGGCAGCATCGAGGCCGGCAGCAGCACCGTGGCCCAGCTCAGGTGCTTGCGCTTGATGTGGCCGATCTCGTGGCCGATATAGAAATTCAGCGCATCCGGGTTGTCGTGCAGGCCGTCGACCACGTCCGAATACAGCACCAGGAAGTCGCGGCCGAGGAAGCGCGTGGCGAAGGCATTCAGCGAGCCGCCCATCTGCAACAGGTAGGCCTCCGGCTCGCGCTCCAGGCCCAGCTTGGCGCAGCAGGCCAGGATCTGGCGGTCGAGATCGGGGAACTGCTCGGCGGTGATGCGCACGCCCGTGCCCTTGATGTAGGAAATCAGCGCGGACTGCGCGAAACAGTAGAACAGGAAGAACATCAGCGCATAGCTCAGTACTCCCCACCCCATGCCCAGCACCAGGCCTGCCCAGACGATGAGCGAGAGCACCAGCATCAACACGAACAGTGTCTTCTCGTTCTTGTACACCAAATCCATTTCCTTACCTTTCGATTGTCTGTTTGTAATTACAGCCGAACAACTCTACATTATTGTCAAAAGGAAATATACAGTCAGCTCAACTAGGTGTTGCCGGCTCGATACAGTGTGGACAGTTCCCCGGATAGTGTTGTCGCACGTCAAGTTCCGTAGAGTTACCGCGAGCAAGATTCCTCAGTCAATGATTTTCAACGAGGAATGCGATGACTCACGACAAGCTGCACCCCACCCTGCTAGCCGCCGCCCTGCTGGCCGCCTTTCCCCATGCGCAGGCACAAACGGCCGCGGCGAGCGACCAGGACGCACCGCAGACCGTGGTCGTGGTCGGCTCACGCGCCGCCGCCCGCTCGGCCCTCGACACCTCGGTCCCGGTGGGACTGGTGGGCGCCAAGGACCTGGCCTCGACCGGCACGCTGGAATTGGGAAAGGCGCTGCAGGAACTCGACCCTTCATTCAACTTCAGCACCACCTTTATCAGCGACGGCACCGACATCATCCGCCCGGCAACGCTGCGCGGCCTCGGTCCGGACCAGCTGCTGGTGCTGGTCAACGGCAAGCGCCGCCACCAGCAGGCGCTGGTGAACGTGCAGCAGACCGTCGGGCGCGGCTCGGCCGGCACCGACATCAACGCGATCCCGATGTCGGCCATCCACCACATCGAAGTGCTGCGCGACGGCGCCGCCGCCCAGTACGGCTCGGACGCGATCGCCGGCGTCATCAACATCGTGCTCAAGGAGGGGGTCGGTAAGGGCCTGGTCAGCGCCAGCGCCGGCACGACTTCCGAAGGCGACGGCGATACCTGGGGCGCCAGCGCCTACCACGGCTTCGCCCTGGGCTCGGACGGCGGCTACCTCTCGCTCGCGGCGGAGGCCCGCAAGCGCGGCGAAACGAATCGCGCGGGGCTGGATACCCTGCGCGTGACGCCGGCGCGCGTCACCCAGCGCATCGGCGACAGCCGGGCCAAGGACGCCTACCTGTGGACCAACGCCGCGCTGCCCTGGGGCGGCGGCGAGCTGTACATGTTCGGCGGCGCCTCGAAGCGCACCGGCGAAGCGGCCGGCTTCTTCCGTCCGCGCGAGGATGCGCGCAACGTGCCGACCGTCTACCCGAACGGCTTCCTGCCCGAGATCCTGACCGAGGTGCGCGACGGCTCGCTGGCGGTCGGCTACCGGGGCGACCTGGGTGGGGACTGGAAGATTGATGCCAGCTTCAACCACGGCCGCAGCGAGCTGGTGTTCAACGAGCGCAACTCGATCAACGTCAGCTACTGGTACGAGAACCCGTGCAAGTGCGAATCGCCCTTCGAGGCCTATACCGGCACCCTGGGCTTTCACCAGTCGACCTTCAACCTCGACTTCAAGGGCTCGGTGCGCTTCGCCGGCCAGCCGATCTTCATCGGCGCCGGCTTCGAGTACCGGCGCGACAGCTACCGCATCGAGGCTGGCGAACCGGTCTCCTACCAGTACGGCCGCACCAACAACCCGGCGCTGCGCATCCGCGACCAGCACGGGGGCATCGCCCAGGCCGGGATCCAGGGCTTCCCCGGCTACACGCCGGCCACCCAGGTCTACGACGGGCGCCACAACACCGCCTTCTACATCGACGCCGAACACAAGTGGAGCGACCGGCTCACGCTCGGCTCGGCCCTGCGGCGCGAGCGCTATTCCGATTTCGGCAGCACCACCACGGGCAAGCTGATCGCGCGCTACGATCCGAGCCGCGCGGTCGGGCTGCGCGCCAGCACATCGACGGGCTTCCGTGCCCCCTCGGTGCAGCAGAAGTTCTACAGCTCGGTGTCGACGAACCTGAACAGCGCCGGCGTGCTGACCGAAACCCTGACCGCGCGCGAAGGCAGCGCCGTCACGCAGGCCTTCGGCATCGCGCCCTTGAAGGAAGAAAGTTCGCGCAGCGCCAGCGCCGGCATCGTGCTGCGTCCGGCCGCCAACTTCAGCGTCACGGCCGACGTCTACCGCACCGACATCGACGACCGCATCGTCTTCTCGAGCACGATCTCGCCCGAGAGCGGCGCCTGCGCGACCGCCGCGGCCTGCCCGATCCGCGCCATCCTGACCCCGCTGCGCGTCGGCCAGGCCCAGTTCTTCACCAACGCCATCGACACCGAGACACGCGGCCTGGACGTCGTGGCCGAGCACACCACGCGCGGCGTCGCCGGCGGCACGCTGGTGCTATCGGGCCAACTGGGCTTCAACCGCACCAGGGTGAAGGCGCGCCATTCGCAGTCGTCGGTCCTGAGCGGCGAGCAGCTGTTCGACGACGCCCAGGTGACGCTGATCGAGCGCGGCCAGCCGCGCCAGCACCACGTGGTGGCGGCCGACTATACAAACGGCGCCTGGAACGCGAACCTGCGCGCCAACTACTACGGCGAGGTGCAGGGACAAGGATTCACGGCGCCCTACGTGCAGACCTGGGAAGCGAAGTGGCTGGTCGACCTGTCGGCGCGCTATTCGCTCAGCAAGGCGCTGAGTTTCTCGGCCGGGGTGAACAACGTATTCGACACCTATCCGACGCGCTGGGATCCGCAGCGCGCGGCGCCCTTCCCGCAGATGGGGTTCACGCATTGTTGGGAGACCTGCCCGTTCGGGATCAATGGGCGCACCATGTATGCGCGGGCGGAGTATGCGTTCTGAGGATGACGGGCAGCGCCTCTGCTGCCCTTGAATTCACCACGGACAGATCTGGACTAGCTCCGTCCGGACCTGTCCCTGCCCGCTTTCGGCTCGTCCCGCCGCTCCTGGCCCTTCCCGCCCCTTGCTCTCCGCGATAAGCCGCGCCTCCCTCCGCCTTCTTTTCTTCAAAAGGCCAGGAGCGCTATGTCTGTTTCCGCACTGAACAGGTCCATGCCCGGCCGTATGCTGTCTGTACGGCCGGTGCATCACGATGTTGCCGGGCCGTAGAACGACGGCACGAGCGAGGGCATGCAGCGCTGCGGAACGCCTTCCGGCACGCTTTCCTGCACATTCTTTCGGGATCATCGACATCGCTCGCGCCCGTGTATTGGAAAACCAGGCGATCACTGCAATCGAACGATCATGAACACGCCTACCTCCGCCACCACCGGTACCGCAACCGATGCGGTCCCGCCGGCACACAAGAAGGTACCCCGGGCAGCCCCCTTGTCGCTTGCGGCATGGAAGCAATTCGTCAACGTCGCGAAACCGTACTGGCAGGGGGAGGAAAGGCGCGCGGCCTGGACCCTGCTCCTGCTCCTGGTCGCGCTGATGCTGGTCGAGACCAAGCTGGCGGTCATGCTGAATGCCCAGGCCGGCGAGATGACCTCGGCGCTGGCGGCGAGGAGCGGCGACCGCTTCTGGACATCGGTGCGCGCCTGCCTGCTCGTCCTCGCCTTTGCGGTACCGGTCTACGCGTTTTATTACTACATGCGCGACCTCTTCGCGAACCAGTGGCGGCGCTGGCTCACCGGGCGCTTCCTCGACGGCTACCTGAAAGGTCGCCAGTACTACGCGCTCGGTTCCGCCAGCGAGATCGACAACCCCGACCAGCGCATCAGCGAGGACATCAACACCTTCACCGGCAGGTCGATCCACTTCCTGCTGATCTTCCTCGGTTCGATCATGCAGTTGGTGGCCTTCAGCACCGTGCTATGGTCGATCTCGACACCGTTGGTCGGCGTGCTGGCGGTGTACGCGCTGGTGGGCACCGTGGTCGCCCTCTATGTCTTCGGCACCCCATTGATCCACCTGAACTTCTGGCAGTTGCGGCGCGAGGCGGACTTCCGCTTCAGCCTGATGCGCCTGCGCGAGAACGCGGAGTCGATCGCCTTCTACCGCGGCGAGGCCCAGGAACGTGCGCACATCGACAGCAAATTCGACAACGTGATTCAGAATTTCTCGAAGCTGATCCGGAAGCAGTGTTCGCTCAACCTGTTCCAGCGCACCTTCAGCCAGCTCACCCTGGTGCTGCCCTTCGTGATCCTGGTCCAGGGCGTGCTGTCGGGCGAACTGGAAGTGGGCCGTGCAGTCCAGGCGGCCGGGGCATTTACCGCCGTGCTGGCCGCCGTCGGTCTCATCGTCGACAACTTCGAGAGCCTGAGCCGCTTCGTGGCGGGGATCGACCGGCTGCAGGCCCTGTCCAGGCTGGTGCTGCCCGATGCGCAGGGAGAAAAGGCGGCAGAGGACAAGCGCCCGCGCATCCAGATGCGCCCGGGCCCCCGGCTCGCGCTGGAATCGCTGACGCTGCACCCGCCGCGCTCCGAACGCGTGCTCATCAAGGAACTGAACCTGGTCCTGAAGCCGGGCGACGCGCTGCTCATCACCGGCGAAAGCGGCTGCGGCAAAAGCTCGCTGTTGCGCGCGATCGCCGGCTTATGGGATACGGGCAGCGGCGTGATCGAGCATCCGCCCCTGGACAGCTTTTTCTTCCTGCCCCAGCAGCCCTATCTGCAGTCGGGCACGCTGCGCAGCCAGCTCATCTACCCCAGCGCGCAAACGCACCTGGGTGACGCCCGGCTGCTGGAGATCCTGGAGCAGGTGCACCTGCCGCGCCTGGCCGAGCGCGTGGGCGGCCTGGATGCCGTGCACGACTGGGAAAAACTGCTGTCGGTGGGCGAGCAGCAGCGCCTGGCCTTCGCCCGCGTGCTGGTGCACGCGCCGGGCATCGTCATCCTGGACGAAGCGACCAGCGCGCTCGACAGCGGCAACGAAGCCTCGCTCTACGCGCGCCTGCGCAGGAACGGCGCCACCCTGATCAGCATCGCGCACCGTCCCGCCGTGCTGCGCCACCATACGCACGTGCTGCACCTCATGGGTGACGGCGCATGGGAAATGCACGACGCGGGTGCTTATCAGTTCGGCGAGACGCCGACACCGGTACGCGGGGGCGCTGTCACGTTGCAGCTGGTGCAGCCGGCGCCTGCGATCACAACCGCGGCACGCTGAATCAGTCCCAGCGTCCATCCGTCGGTTGGAAATACACGCGCTCCGGAGTCCGGTCCGCATCGATCGCCGCGCTGTATTCTTCAAACTCGGCATACAGGGAGAAGGGGGCCCCGCTACGCACGTCATGACGGGTGAACCATGCCAGCGCAAACGATGCTTCTTCCGGCTCGGGAGGCGAACGGCGCCACTCGCCAAATACCTCGCGCAGATCATGGAAGCTGAAGGTGCCGGGATTGCAGATGAATTCCAGCGTGACCACGCGGCCTTCGGGCGACGTGCCCGGAGCATCGAGCGTGAAGTGAATTTCGTCGAATAGCGGCGATGCCGCCTCCAGCGTGCCCTCGCGCTCGCCCGACATCAGGTATTCGCGGTGATGCTCGGGCATCGTACCCAGATGCCGGATCACGTCAGCATAAGGCTTGCCGGCGATTGTCAGTTCAAGTGCCTTGCCTATCGTTTGCGCCAATTCGGGGATGGGCGACCCATGCAGGTAAGCCATGTCATTCCAATCAAGAGTAAAGCATGAGTGTAGTGAAACGCTTTGCCGCGAAATGCACGGATTGTCACATGCGATGTCCAGGCGCCGAACACGGGCGCCTCAACGCCGTTCACGCCACCACAGGCACAGCATGGCGAGCGCGAACACGACGGCGAATGGCCAACCCGGCAGCATGCTCTGGATTTGTGCGGCAGGCGCCAAAGTGCGCGCCGCATAGCGTGCGGTCGCGTCGCGCCGCTCGGCCGCCTGCCACAGCGGCCAGTCGCCCGGCGCATAGACATACACCTGGCCAACTGCCGGCTTGGCGCCCTGCGTTTCCATGCGCAGCCAGCCCGCCTGGCGCGGCCACACGGCCACGCAGGACGCATCGACCCGATCGCTGCGTCGCCGCCACTCCAGGGTTTGACCGAGCCCCGGGAAATGCACCTTGCCCCGCACGCCCTGGGCGCAGACCTCGAGGCGCTGATCCGGCAGCAGCATCTCCTCGGGCGCGAGCCAGTTGACCTCCTCGATGCGCTGCACGCCGAGCGTATCGAGCACGCCCTGCCACCACAGCGCCAGCGCGCGCGGTTCCTTGATCGCCTGGCGGTGCCAGTCGGCGGCGCCGAGCCAGCCGATGCGGCCCTGGCCCCACTGGCGCGACCAGACAGCGTCGCGCCCGGACCAGGCGCCCGCCTGCGCCGCGGCCGGATTCAAGGGCGCTGCCGTCAACACCAGCGAGCCGATCGTGGCGTCGGCAGCCTGAGGGCGCAGGGCAAGCTGCACGGTGCGCGACCAGACGGCGCTGTCGTTGGCATTCCCACCCAGCACCAGCAGCGCGGCGCCCTCCTTCACCTGTTCCAGCAAGGCGCCGCGCGTGGCGCTTGACGCGCGTTCGAACCAGGCCGCGTCGATCACCAGCAGGTCGGGCTTGTCCATCTTCTCGCGCGCGGTCTCGCTGCGCGTGACGGTTTTACCCAGCGTGACCTGCCAGTCGATGACGGCGCGGCTGCCGGCCAGCAGTTCGTTGAGCACACGCAGGTCGAAGGACGGCGCGCTGAAGCGGCCGCGCACCTGCAGCGGCGGGCTTTCCACCACCACGACCGGCACCGACCCCTCGGCCAGCAGCTTGTTCTTGTCGTCGAACAGGCGCGCCTTCAATTCCAGCGTCTCGGCCAGCGGCGGCAGCCACTCGACGGTGAGGTCGCCGCTGCCGCGCGTTTCGGCCAGCTGCCGACCGTTCTCGGCCAGCAGCTGCAGGCGCGCCGGCGTCTTGTCGCCCCGCTGGACCGTGAGCGTGAACATGCGACCCAGCGCCAGGCGGCGCGGGAAGTCCAGGCGCAGCGTGTTCGAGGCCGGCATCTTCCAGGCTAGCGGACGCGCCGGCAGGTCCTGCCACTGGGCGGCGCGCAGTCCTTCGCCGCTGAGGGTGAGTGCACGCACACCGGCCAGCGTCGCCGGCGGCCTGGCCGGATCGATCGCCAACGTGGTCCCGAGCTCGCCCGGCAGCTTCCAGCCGCTAGCGAGCAGGAAGAGCGCCGCGGTGGCGACCAGGACCAACAGCGCGTCGAGCCAGCGCCGGCGCCATAAATAGAGCAGCAGGCTGGCCGCGCCGATGATGGCGATGGCGATGCTCATCGTTTGTCTCCTTCTGCCCAGGCGCGGGTGAAGGGCGTTTGCGCCACGGGTTTGGCCTGCAGGATGACGGGCGCCTGGGCCACGCCCGCGCGCAGCCAGGCACGCAGGGCTGGACGGCAGCGCAGGCAACCATCCGCCACATCCTGGATCGCACGCTGGGCGGCCAGGCGCTGCTCGTCGTCGAGCAGGCGTTCGCGCACCCAGTCGTGGGCGGTGCGCGTCCACAGGGCGGGCAATGGTCCTTCCTGCGACAGTGCCGCCACCAGTTCGCGCAGCGGCAGCGGGACCGCATCCTGCGCTTCGCCCTGCTCGCGCCGGTAGCTGGCCGCGCCCACCACGTCGCCCGTCATGCGGATCTCTTCCTTGATCGGCGGCGGCACGAAGGCGGTCTTGTGCAGGTAGATGCGGTCGGCCTGCTGCAGCTCCTTGATCGCTTCCAGGGCCTTGTGTTCGGGCGCCAGGGCGGTCTTCGGGGTGATCGCGCGCAAGGCCTTTTCGGCGTCCCACATCGCCACCAGGGCGCGGCGCAGGATTTTTCTCGTGCCCTCGTCGTAGAGGGTGGCGTTTTCCGCCTCGTCGTGGGCGTGGCCGAACTCGTGCAGCACGTCCATCTGGCCGCCGGAGCTGCCATGGTCATCGTGGTCGTCGTGTTCTTCCTCGCCGCCGAACAGCGTCGATTCCTCGCCCAGGAACTGGCCGTAGCGGCGGCGCAGCTGGCCCTGGTCGGCGGCGATCGCCTCGCTGCGTTCGCGCACTTCCGCCTGGCTCATCCGGGTCGACTTCATGTCGGCGATGAGCTGCTCGGTGTCGATGATGATCTGGCGCTGGCTGCGCAGGCTCTGGGGTTTCACCAGTACCGGCATGGCGGATGTCACTTCCTCGTCTTCCTGCTCGGGCGCGGGCAGGCGCAGCGTGTAGGTCGGCGACTGCACCGTGTGCGATTTGGCGGCGTTGTCGACGGCGCGCACAAAAAAGTAGAGCTCGTCGCCCGGCTCCATGCCCAGTTCGGCCAGCGTCCACTTCTTTGCCCAGTTGCGCACGCGCGGATCGGACGAAGCAGGGAGCGGCATCTCGCGGTCGGTGAACTTGATGTTCTCGCCGCTGCCGCGCGCCAGGGTCAGGTGCAGGGTGGCGCGGCGCACCGCGTAGTCGTCGCGCACGGAGAGCGCCATGGCGGCGGCCTGCACCCCTGGTTTCAGTTCCTGGATCATCTGGGTCGGTTGGGTGATCGTGATCAGCGGCGCCGCGTCCGGCGTCACTTTTACGGTGTAGCGTGCGCCGCGCCAGCGCCAGAACAGCGATTCGGTCACGCTCAAGCTCGCGCACCTGGCGCCCACATTCAGCGTGCGGCCATCGCTCAGCTCGAGGATGGTTTCGCCCGCCTGGGGATTCTTCAGGCACCACGCGACCGTGCTTCCTTCCGGCAGCTCGAGATTGCGCGGCGCGCCGCTCGAGCGCTGCACACCCGTGTAGGCGGGCGGCGTCGCGGCCACCGTCAGCTCCGGAATCACGGCGGCTGGCGCTGCCTTCGCCGGCGCACCCGGCGCCGCTGCTTGCGATGCCGCCGGCTGCTGGCCGACGAACCAGACGACAAAGGCAAAGACCAGCCAGGGCGCGAGCCAGCTCAGGCCCAGGTCGACATGCTCGCGCACGATGGCGCGCACGGTGCGCTTGTCCAGGCGGGCGTCGATGCGCGCCAGCAGGCGGCTGCGCTGCAAGCGGGCGATCGCAGTCTCGGCCTCGGCGCCGGCCAGCAAGGCCGAGCTGTCCTCCAGTTCAGGCACGGCGGCGTCCAGCCAGCCGGTCCAGCCGCGGTTGACGCGCTGGCGCAGGCGGGCGCCGTCCCACATGCACCAGGCGACCCAGGCCAGCAGGCCCGGCAGCAGGCGTAGCGACAGCCAGGGCAAGGCGCCCAGCACCCACAGCGGCAGGCGCCGCAGCATGGCGGCGCGCCACAGGCGCTGCGCGATGTCAGCGTCGGCGTGCATGGGTGAGGATCCTTTCGAGTGCAAACAAGACAACCAGCGCCGTTATCAGGAAGTCGCGCAAGGCGCCGCCGGCGTGTTCGGCGGCAGGCAGCTTCGAAGGCGCGAAGCTGGTGGACGGCGCGGTGTGGGCGACGGGCGCATAGTGCAGCCAGCGCCAGGTTTCGAGCAGGCGGCGTGCGGCGGCCGGGTCGGCCGGCGGCCAGGCGCTGGAGGTCCACACACGCCCACGCGCGCTGTCGGCGTAGCGGATGCCGTCGACAGTCTTCGCCTGCGCCAGTTCCGGGAAGGCGCCGGCGTCGACCACCCACCACAGCGGCGCGCGCAGCGAGGCCGGCGGCGCATCTGGCTTGTTCCAGACGATCAGTTCGGTCTTCGCGGTCGGCGCATCCTCGAGCACCACGCGCACCGGACCACCAAGCGCGGCGAACATGCGGCGCCACGGCCCTGCCTCGCCGACGATGGCGACGCGCACCTCGCTTTGAGCGTCAGGTTTCGCCTGCGTGCGCAGTTCGACCGGGTGAATGAACTGCGGCAGCGTGGCCGGCATCGGAATGTCGCCCAGCACCAGCAGGCGCGCATCGGGTTTCCATTCGCGCTCGTGTGCGCGTATCCATCCCAGCGCGTCGCTTGCGGGTAGCGGCAACCGCGCCGCCTCGCCAAAGCCGGCGTCCCTGATCTGGCGCTCGACCCACCCGGCGTCGCTGCCGTCGGCGACGACGACCGTATTGCCGCGCCAGGGGAATACCGGGTCGGCCAGCCAGGCGATCAGGCAAGCCAGCAGCAGGCAGCGCACGATCATGAGGACCACGTCGGCCCAGCGCCAGACGCGCATCTGGCGCGGTTCGGTGCGCGGCAGGAAGCGCGCGCTCGCCAGCGGTTCGGCTTTGACCTGGACGCGCTTCTTCCTGTGCCACCAGATCGGCAGCAGCAGGGTCGGCAATGCGAACCACCAGAGGCTGTTCATCGGCGTCCCGCCTGGCGCAGCAGCGCACGCAAGACCTCGCCCGGCGCCTGTTCGATGCGCGCCTCGATCACCGGCACGTCACTGGCGCGGCAGGCCGCCGTCACCGCTGCGAAGTGCCGTTCACGATTGCGCAGGTACCCCTCGCGCAGGTCGGCGCCGAAGCGGAATACGCCGGCGTCCTGCTCGGGGTCGCGGTAGGCCGGGCCGCTGTCGAAGCTCCCCGTGCACTCGGCCTCGGTCTGCAGGCAGGCCAGGCGCACGTCGTGGCGCATGTGGCGCAGGCGCAGCAGCGCTTCCGACAGCGGTGAAGGAAAATCGAGGAAATCGGTAGCGGCAAACACCAGCGCCGGCGACTGCGCAAAGCGCAGGCTGGACTTCAGCACAGCCGCGTCGGGCAGCTCGCCTTCGGCCTTCGCAGCGTTCAGCCTGGCCAGCACGCGCTGCAACTGGCGCGGCCCGCGTGCGGCCGGCACGACCTGGGCGCGTCCACCGGACAGCACGACCAGGCCAAAGGCGTCGCCCTGGCGCTGGGCGATCGCCGCCACGCAGCCGAGCAGCGTGCGCGCATAGCCCAGTTTATCAAGTCCCGCAATGCTGCGGCTGGGTTCCATCATCGAAGCGCTGGCGTCCAGCACCAGCCAGACGGCGACATGGCTGTCGCGCTCGGCCTCGCGCACATAGTAGCGGTCCGCGCGCGCCAGCAGCTTCCAGTCGACGCGGCGCCACTCGTCGCCCGGCGCGTAAGCCCGGTACTCGGAGAACTCGACGCCGGCGCCGCGTTCGCGCCCGGCGTGAATGCCCTGCCCCAGTCCGGCCAGCACGTGGCGGATCACGAGGTCGAGATCGGTCGTGTGCGCGATCAGCGCTGAACTTACCAATGCCATTGCCAGCGCCAGTTAATCGATTTTGATCTCGTTGCGCAGGGATTGCAGGATGTCGGCCATCGCCACGCCGTCGGCTTCGGCCTCGAAATTGCGCAGCACGCGGTGCGCCAGCACCGGCAGCAGCATGGCCTGGATATCGTCGCGGGTCACCGCCAGGCGGCCCTGCATCAGCGCGCGCGCTTTCGATGCCAGCACCAGCGCCTGGCCGGCGCGCGGACCGGCGCCCCAGCCGACGTGCTTCTTCACCGCGGAGACGGTCGTTTCCTGCGGACGGGTCGCGCGCACCAGGCGCGTCGCATAGCGGACCAGGTGGTCGCCGATCCCGATGTCGCGCACCAGTTGCTGCAGGCGCAGCAGCGAAGCCAGGTCCATTGCCGGTTCGGCATCCTGCAGGCCGGCATGGGTGGTCTTCGCGACCATCATGACTTCCTCGTCCTCGGTCGGGTAACCGACGTCGATGCGCAGCAGGAAGCGGTCGAGCTGGGCTTCGGGCAGCGGATAGGTGCCGCTTTGTTCGATCGGGTTCTGGGTCGCCAGCACGAAGAAGGGACGCGGCAGTTGATGGGTCTGGCCAGCGAAGGTAACCGAGCGCTCCTGCATCGCTTCGAGCAGCGCGGACTGCGTTTTCGGCGGCGCGCGGTTGATCTCGTCGGCCAGCAGCACCTGGGTGAAGACGGGGCCAGGCTGGAAGCGGAAGGAGCGCTGGCGCGTGGCCTGGTCTTCTTCCAGGATCTCGGTGCCGACGATATCCGAGGGCATCAGGTCGGGCGTGAACTGCACCCGGCGGAACTGCATGTCGGTAGCCTGGGCCAGGGACTTCACCAGCAGGGTTTTACCGAGCCCCGGCACACCCTCGACCAGGGCGTGGCCGCCGGCCAGCAGGCAGGTGACGAGCAGGTCGACCACGTCTTCCTGGCCGATGATCACGCGTCCCATGCTGGCCTTCAGAGCCGCCGTCTTCGCGACCAGGTCGGCCACTTCCGCTTCATTCCACGCTACCACATCCTGTTCAGCCACCGGTCAAGCTCCCAACGCATATTGAATGATGTTCACCGCAAAGCGGGTATTGCCGACCGCAAGAAAACGTTTATTGCGGAAGTCGTAATCCCACTCGCAGCCATAGTCCTTGTTCGAGTACAGCACGCGCACGCGCCCGCCTGTCTCGATCGCCTTCAGGTATTCGTGCACCAGGTCGTCGCCCCAGCCGTTCAATTCCACCGAGGTGTTCGGCGGACCGTCGAACTTGAAGAAGCTGGAGTAGATCGGGTGATTGTTCGGTATCTTCTTCAGGGCCGAGGGGCCGAAGATCTTCGCCATCTCGGCCTCGAAGGACTTGGCGAACAGGCCGTCGATGTCGTGGTTGCAGTCGTCCACGAACACGAAGCCGCCGCCCTTCACGTAGCGCTCGAAGTTCCTGCGCTCGGCCGGGGTGAACTGCACCAGCTTGTGCCCCGCCAGGTAGCAGAACGGGGCCTCGAGCATCTTCGGGTCGGCCAGCGATACCATCCGCTCGGCCGGGTCCACCTTCAGGGTGGTGTACTCGACGAGCGAATTGAGCACGTTGCTGGGCATGCGGATGTCCACATCCCAGTCGCCCGATTCATACATCAGGCGCGTGAAGTAAAAGTCGTACCGGGCCATCTCTAAAGCGCTTTACACCGCGTCGGACAGCGAGGTGAAGTTGAAGTCGCGTACCTTCATCGGCGGCAGCACCATCTGGTAGGGCACTTCGTCCGGCGCGATCACCTCGGCCTTGCCCAGCTCCTCGACGTTGTTGAGCAGGGTGACCGGGCTCTCGTTGAAGCGGAAGTTCTTGATCGGGTACTTGATCTTGCCGTTCTCGACGTAGAAGGTGCCGTCGCGGGTCAGGCCCGTGATCAGGAGCGACTGCGGATCGACCATGCGAATGTACCAGGTGCGGGTGACGACCACGCCCTTCTTGGTCGATTCGATCAGCTCATCGAGCGACTTGGTTCCGCCGGCCATGATCATGTTGCCGTGGCCGGCGGTCGGCGCCACGCCCTTCTTCTGCGCCCAGTAGCGCGAATACTCGAGCGAGGCGATGCGGCCGTTCTTGATGATGTCGGTGCGCTGGCGCGCCAGGCCCGAGCCGCCGTCCCAGGGCATCACCGGCACGTCCGGATTCCAGGGGTCGGCCCAGACGTTGATGCGCTCGTCGAACAGCTTGTCGCCCAGGCGGTTCTTGCCGCCGGCCTTGGTGAGGAAGCTGCGGCCTTCGTCGGCGTCGCGCGCATCGAAAGCGCTGAACATATTGCCCAGCAGTTCGGAGGTCGCGGCCGGCTCCAGGATCACGGTGTAGCGGCCCGGCTCCAGCGCTTTCGCATCGACCGAGCGCAACGCCTTCTCGATCGCCACGCCCACCGCCTCGCGCGCGTCGAAGCGGCGCGCGTCGACCGCCGCGCGGCTCACCCAGCCCGAACCGCGGCCATCCTCGGTGCGCGCGGTGCAGGTATAGGTGAGATCGGTCAGTTCCTGGAAGCCGAATACGCCGTTCGAGTTGGCGATCGCATTGAAGCGCGTGCTGTCGTTGAAGAAGCCGGCCGTGACCAGGCCTGCCTTCTTCGCCGCCTCGATGCTGTAGGCGGCGACCTGGGCGCGGAATTCGGGGTCGATGTCGGCCGTCGAGCGCACGAACGTCGGCGTGGTCTTGTACTGCTGCTTGCCGACCGCCGGCATGAACTCCGGGTTCTCGGGCGCCAGGCGCGCCAGCTCCTCGGCGCGGCGCACGGCCTTTTCCAGCGACTTGTCGTCGAACTCGTTCAGTTGGGCGATGCCCGACTTCTTGCCGAAGGCGACCTGCACGGTCAGGGTCATGTTCTCGTTCAGGCCGGCGGTCGAGATGCTGTTGCGCGCAAAGCGGACGTTGCCCTCGCGCGAGCCGTGGATCGTGACGCTGCACTCGTCGGCCTTCGAGAATCCGATGACACGGTCGCAGATGCGTTTTGCTTCTTCCTGGTTCAGCTGTTTCATCGTTTCTCTCCTCAACCGATCTTGCGTGCGGTGTTGATGACATTGATGCCGTTGAAGCGCGTGGTGCTCGAACCGTGCGAGACCGCGCTGACCTGGCTTGGCTGGCCCTTGCCGTCAAAGAAGGAGCCGCCCATGCGCCAGTCGCGCTCGTCGCAGATCGCGCTGCAGGCATTCCAGAATTCCTGGGTGTTCGACTGGTAGGCCACGTCTTCCAGCGGGCCGGCGATCTTGCCGTTCTTGATTTCATAGAACAGCGTGCCGCCGAACTGGAAGTTGTAGCGCTGCTGGTCGATCGAGTAGGAACCGCGGCCGATGATGTAGATGCCCTTCTTGACGTCGGCCACCATCTCGTCCGGCGTGAGCCTGGCCTTGCCGGCGGCCAGCGAGACATTCGGCATACGCTGGAACTGCACGTTGCTCCACGAATCCGCATACGAGCAGCCGTGCGATTCCTTTTCGCCGATGATGTGGGCCTGGTCGCGTGTCGCTTGATAGTTAATCAGCACGCCGTCCTTGATGATGTCCCACTGCTTTGCGCGCACACCCTCGTCGTCGTAGCCGATCAGGCCGAGGGAACCCGGCGTGGTGCGGTCGGCAACGAAGTTCACGCGTTCGGAGCCGAACTTGAATTTCTTCGTCTGCCATTTGTCCAGGGTGGCGAAGCTGGTGCCTGCGTAGTTGGCCTCGTAGCCGAGCACGCGGTCCAGCTCCGTCGGGTGGCCGACGGCTTCGTGGATGGTCAGGAACAGGTGTTCCGGCGCCAGCACCAGGTCGTATTTGCCAGGCTCGACCGATTTCGCGCTCAGCTTTTCGCGGGCCTGCTTGCCGGCCAGGCGCGCATCTTCCACGACGTCGTACGACTTGGTGTAGAGCGTGGTGACGCCGCCGGCGGCGCGCACCTTGTCCTGGGCGCGCACGTCGAAGTATTCGTAGCCCATGCTGACCGGGGCGCCGAGACCGCCGCGCGAGCGGAATTTACCGGTCGTCTTGTCGACGGCGGTGGCATTGATCGGCGCCCACAGGCGGTGGATGTCCTGGTCGATGTAGGAGCCGTCGGTGGACGCGAAGTACTTCTGCTGGTTGATCTGGAAGAGGTTCGCGGTCATGAAGCTCGCGCCCGCCTCCAGGCCGGCCTTGTTGGCGGCGATCAGCATCTCGGCCTTTTCCTTGACCGGGACCGCGCGCCAGTCCTTCTTGAACGGCGTCGCCCAGCTCACCTCGCCCACGCCTTTCACGGGGGCGAGCTGCACCGGTTCGGTCTGCAGCCTGGCGTTCGCTTTCGCAATCGCCACGGCCTGGCGCGCGGCGCCGGCGACGGCGTCCGGGTTCATGCTGTTGGTCGCGGCAAAGCCGTAGGCGCCGTTCGCGATCACGCGCACGCCGACGCCGGTCGACTCGGTGTTCGTGATGCCTTCGACGTTCAGGTCGCGCGTGGTGATGAACTGGTTCAGGTAGCGGCCGATGCGCACGTCGCAGTAGGAGGCGCCGGCTCCCGTTGCCGCATTCAGGGCGGCGTCGGCCAGGGATTTCTTGAAGCTCAGCGCCATCGGGTTGAGCAGGTCTTCGGCCGCGATCGCGTTGCCGAACACCGGGACCAGCATGGCGCCCGCCGTGCCGGCGCCGATTTTTAAGAAGCTACGTCGTTCCATTGTGTCTCCGTTAGCCCGCGTTCCTGATATGTCCGCGGACTTGTTTTTCGTAGGGTGGACACCTGTGTCCACGCGGTGCAACGGTTCCGTATCGAAAACGGACCGCATCGCGCCGGTGGATGGTGCTAATGGCTTGACGACTGTTCAGGAGCCCAATCCGCGTGGACAGGTGTCCACCCTACAAAGGCGTATCTACGCCGTTCTTACACCGCGTCCGACAAGGACGTGAAGTTGAAGTCCCTCACCTTCATCGACGGGATCACCATCGGATCCGGCCCCTCGTCGCCGCCGATCACCACCGACTTGCCGATCTCGTCGATGTTGTTGAGCAGCGTGACCGGGCTTTCGTTGAAGCGGAAGTTCTTGATCGGGTGCTTGATCTTGCCGTTCTCGATGTAGAAGGTGCCGTCGCGGGTCAGGCCGGTCAGCGCCACCGATTGCGGGTCGACCATGCGGATGTACCAGGTACGGGTGACGAGCACGCCCTTCTTGGTGTTCGCGATCAGCTCGGCCGTGGTTTTATCCGTGCCGGCCATGATGAAGTTGCCCGGGCTGCCGATCGAGCGTGCGCCCTTCTGCTTGGCCCAGTACTGCGAGTAATCCATCGCGGCCACGCGTCCGTCCTTGATCAGGGAGGTGCGTTCGCGCGCGCGCATGTCGCCGTCCCAGGGGAGCACCGGCACGTCCGGGTTCCAGGGATCGGTCCAGATGTTCACCTTCTCGTCGAACAGCTTGTCGCCGAGGCGGTTCTTGCCGCCGGCCTTGGAGAGGAAGCTGCGGCCCTCGTCGGCGCGGCGCGCATCGAAGCCGTTGAACATGTAGGCCAGCAGGTCGCTGGTCGCGGCCGGTTCCAGCACCACGGTGTAGCGGCCAGGCTCCAGCGCTTTCGCATCCACCGAGCGCAGCGCCTTTTCGATGGCGACGTCGGCCGCCTCGCGCGGGTCGAAGCGGGCCAGGTCGCGCGCCGAGCGCTTGACCCAGCCGGAGCCGCGTCCGTCCTCGGTGCGGATGGTGCAGGTGAAGTCGAGCGAGGTCAGGTTCTGGTGGCCGAACACGCCGTTCGAGTTGGCGATGGTCTCGAACGAGGTGGTGTCGAGCAGGAAGCCGGCGGCGACCAGGCCCTTCTTGCGGCAGGCCTCGATGCTGTAGGCGGCGGCCTGGGCGCGGATCTCGGGATCGATGTCGGCGGTCTTCTGCACGAAGGTGTTCGAGGCCTTGAAGTCGGCTTTCGAGACGGCCGGCATGAATTCCGGATTCTCCGGCGCCAGGCGCGCCAGTTCCTCGGCGCGGCGCACCACGCGCTCGAGCGACTTGTCGTCGAATTCGTTGATGCTGGCGGTGCCCTGGCGCTTGCCGAAGGCGACGCGCACGGTCAGGCTGGTGTCGTCGGTCAGGCCGGCGGTCGAGACGGCGTTGCGGGCGAAGCGGATGTTGCCGGCGCGTTTGCCGCCGATGCTGACGATGCATTCGTCGGCCTTCGACAGCGACATCACGCGGTCGCAGATGCGTTTGGTTTGTTCCTGGGTCAAGATGCTCATGTCGTTCCCTGCCTTAGCCGATCTTGCGAGCGGTGTTGATCACGTTGATGCCGTTGAAGCGCGCGGTCGACGAACCATGCGAGACGATGCTGATCTGCGGAGGCTGGCCCTTGCCGTCGAAGAAGGAGCCGCCCATGCGCCAGTCGCGCTCGTCGCAAATCGCCGTGCAGGCGTTCCAGAATTCCTGGGTGTTGGCCTGGTAGGCGACGTCTTCCAGCATCTGGCCGATCTTGCCGTCCTTGATCTCGTAGAACAGCTGGCCGCCGAACTGGAAGTTGTAGCGCTGCTGGTCGATCGAGAACGAACCGTCGCCGACGATGTAGATGCCCTTCTTGATGTCCTTGACCATCTCGTCCGGAGTGAGCTTCTTCTTGCCGGCGGCAAGCGAGACGTTCGGCATGCGCTGGAACTGCACGTTGCTCCAGGAGTCGGCGTACGAGCAGCCGTGCGATTCCTTCTCGCCGATGATGTGGGCCTGGTCGCGCGTAGCCTGGTAGTTGACCAGGATGCCGTCCTTGACGATGTCCCACTGCTTGCACTTGACGCCCTCGTCGTCGTAGCCGACCGCGCCCAGCGAACCCGGGGTGATCTTGTCGGCCACGATGTTGACGATCGGCGAACCGTACTTGAAGTTCTTCGACTGCCACTTGTCGAGCGTGGCGAAACTGGTGCCGGCGTAGTTCGCCTCGTAGCCAAGCACGCGGTCCAGTTCCGTCGGGTGGCCGACCGATTCGTGGATGGTGAGGAAGAGGTGCTCGGGCGTGAGCATCAGGTCGTACTTGCCCGGCGCGACCGACTTGGCGGTCAGCTTCTTCTTCGCATCGCGTCCGGCCGCGCGCGCGTCCTCGATGATGTCGTAGGAATCGGTGTACAGGGTGGCGACGCCGCCGGCGGCCTTGACCTTGTGCTCGGGACGGGCGTCCAGGTATTCGTAGCCCATGCCGACCGGTGCGCCCAGGCCCGCGCGCGAGCGGAATTTGCCGGTCGTCTTGTCGACCGCGGTGGCGCTGAACGGGGCCCACAGGCGGTGCAGGTCCTGGTCGATGTAGGAGCCGTCGGTCGAGGCAAAGTACTTCTGCTGATTCACCTGGAACAGCATCGACTGCATGAAGTTCGCGCCGCCGTCCATGCCGGCCTTGTTGGCGGCGATCAGCAGGTCGGCCTTTTCCTTGATCGGCACGCTGCGCCAGTCCTTCTTGATCGGCGTGCTCCACGCTACCTCACCGACGCCCTTTACTGGTGCGAGCTGCACCGGCTCGGACTGCAGCCTGGCGTTGGCTTTCGCGATTGCGACCGCCTGGCGCGCGGCGCCGGCGATGCCGTCCGGGGTCATGTCCGATGTCGCCGCGAAGCCGTAGGCGCCGCCCGCGATCACGCGCACGCCGACGCCGGCCGACTCGGTATTGACCACGTTCTCGACGTTCAGGTCGCGGGTGGTGACGAACTGGTTCAGGTAGCGGCCGATGCGCACGTCGCAGTAGGAAGCGCCGGCCTTGGTGGCGGCGTTCAGCGCGACGTCGGCCAGCGCCTTCTTGGCCGATGCGGCCATGGGATTGATCAGTTCCTCGGCCGCGATCGCGCGTCCGGCGACCGGGATGAGCATCGAGCCAAATGCGATGGTGCCGATGTTGAGAAAGGTACGACGTTCCATTGTGTCTCCTGAATTCAACCTGCTTCGGGGGCGGCGCGCACACGGGCAAGCCGCGTATGTATATGTAGAGCTCGTGGCTGTCGTCGCAGCGAGCGCGACGGCAAACTGCTAAACATTATCAGCAACTAAAGATTTTGGATAGGCAATCTTCATACCAGCGAGGCGAACGGCGAAATGGCTGGCCCATGCGGATGTCCGCACAGTGTCCGGGTGTCCGCGCGGACACCAAACGGACAGTACATACGTTCTATCTGGCGTATTGACACAGACCTGGAGTGCGCGCGCGGATTTGCTTGACTGGCAAGATGGCTTGCCTGATCATCGGGCGCGACGGCACCGGCGCCGACCGGGCCGCGCAAGCACATGCACACACCACGGAGACCTTGACCCATGAAACGACTGATCCTGGCCGCCCTGCTGGCCACCGGCATCGCAGGCGCCGCCCAGGCCGACGATGCGCTGAAAGCCGTCATCGCCGGCGAGCACCGCGCCGAGAGCAACCGCGCCCGCGACGTCTACCGCCACCCCTACGAAACCCTGACCTTCTTCGGCATCAAACCGAACATGACGGTGGTGGAACTGGTGCCGTCCGGCGGCTGGTACACCGAGATTCTCGCGCCCTACCTGCGCGAGAAGGGCAAGCTGATCGGCGCGGGCGAGGCCATCGAGCCGGGCAAGCGCTATGGCCAGGCCTTCCGCAAGAAGCTCGATTCGAACCCGGCGCTGTACGACAAGGTGGTCCCGGCCGTGTTCGAACCGCCCACCCGTTACGAGATCGCCGCGCCGAACAGCGTCGACATGGTGCTCACCTTCCGCAACCTGCACAACTGGGTGGGCAATGGCGACGAGGCCGTGAAGACCACCTTCAAGGAAATCCACAAGGTCCTGAAACCGGGCGGCGTGCTGGGCGTGGTCGACCACCGCCTGCCGGCCTCGATGAAGCAGGACGAGAAGGCCTCGAGCGGCTACGTGCACGAAGCCTATGTCATCAAGATGGCCGAGAGCGCCGGCTTCAAGCTGGCAGGCAAATCGGAAGTGAACGCCAACCCGAAGGACACGGCGAACCACGAGAAGGGCGTGTGGACCCTGCCGCCGGTGCTGGCGAACAAGGACAAGGACCGCGAGAAGTACACGGCGATCGGCGAGAGCGACCGCATGACGCTGAAGTTCGTGAAGCAGTAAAGAGAACGGGGTCGATGGCCCCGTTTTCATTCGATCCAGACGGTGGCGCAACCCGTAGGGTGGGCACTCCGTGCCCACGCGGAAGCGTGATACGTGCCAGCCCGGTTCGATGCCCGCATTCCGCACAGTGTTGGCAGTCTTCTGGGAGAGGCGTTAGCGTGTGCTCCATGAGACACGCTGTCTCGACACCCGCAACGCGTCCAGAACACGGCCGCCGATGACATCGCGTTCCGCGTGGGCACGGAGTGCCCACCCTACGATCCGCAACGCGTTTCGACCACGTTCACCGATGAAGCGGCGTTACAGGGAAACGCCAACAATAAAAAACGGGGCCGTGGCCCCGTTTCGTCTTACTTCTTTGCGCTCGCCTTCACCGGCGTGAACAGCAGATCGTGGAAGTCGTAGCTGAAGTCGGTCTCCTCGGACACCGCCTTCATCTTCACGTGGTCGATGCTGCCGTCGTGGTCGAGCGAGAAGGTGACGTAGGCGTCGGCGTTGAAGTTGCGCTCCTTCCAGCGCACGATGAAGGTGTCGTGCTGGAAGTGCTCCATCTCGCCGGTCAGGTCCGGCGTGCGCGAGAACGACATGACCAGCTTGTCGCCCTTGCGCTTGATGTTCATGATGCCGTACCACGGGTCCTCGTACTGGCCTTCGTAGGAAGCCAGCGCCAGCGAGGGCTTGGAGGCGGCCGCGCGCGTGTTCGAGGCCGACTTCAGGCGCGCCAGCTCCTTCGCGTGCGCTTCTTCCTCGAGGTCGGCGACCAGCTTGATCCAGTCGGTCGGCGCGGAGCCGGTCATGTACTGGTCGAGCAGGCGGTATTGCAGGGCGCTCAGCGCACCGCCGCTCTCGGCGTTCGTCAGGATCGCGATGCCCAGCTTCGATTCCGGCACCAGCAGCACGCGCGAATAGAAGCCCTGCAGCGCGCCGCCGTGCATGGCGACCAGCTGGCCCTTGTAGTCGCGCAGCTGGAAGCCCAGGCCGTAGGCGTAGAAATTCGGCTTCGTCGCGGCCAGCGGCGGCTTCGGGGTGTTGATCTTCATCGGCGTCTGCGCGGTCCACATCTCGCGCGCCTGCGCTTCCGACCACAGGCGCAGCTCCTTGCCGTCCGCGCCCCTGGCGCCGGCCACGCGGCCGTTATCGAGCAGCACCTGCATCCACTTGGCGATGTCCTCGGCATTCGTGTTGATGCCCACCGCGCCGACCGCGTTCGCCACCGGCATCGATTTCACGGCGCTGATCTTGTCCTTGATCTTGCTGTGCGCATTCGAGGCGTTCGGGTTGCCTTCGTTCTCGGCCAGGCTGGTCGTGGTCGTGTCCATGCCGACCGGTTTCAGGATGCGCTCGCGCACCGTGTCGCCCCAGGATTTGCCCGACTTCTGGGCGATGATCTTGCCGGCGACGATGTAGAGCAGGTTGTCGTAGGCGTAGCTGTTACGGAAGCTCGTCGCCGGGCGGATGTAGCGCAGCTTCTCGATGATCTCGTCGGTGCTGAAGGTCGTGGTCGGCCACCACAGCAGGTCGCCCGCGCCCAGGCCCAGGCCGCTGCGGTGGGTCAGCAGGTCGCGCACGGTCATCTCGCGCGTGACGTAGGCGTCGTACATCTGGAAGTCCGGCAGGTGCTTGACCACCGGGTCGTCCCATTTCAGCTTGCCCTCGTCGACCAGCATCGCCAGCGCGGCGGCGGTGAAGGCCTTCGAATTCGAGGCGATCTCGAACAGGGTCTTGCCGTCGACTTTCGCCGGCTCGCCGAGCTTGCGCACGCCGAAGCCGCGCGCGGCGACCACTTGCCCGTCCTTGACGACGGCGATCGCGATGCCGGGCACGTCGAAGGCTTTCATGACGCGGTTGACGTCCTGTTCGAGGTCATAGCTCGATGCGGCCGGACGCGCGATCGGCGGCGCGACCGCCGTCTGTGCATACGTGCCGGCGGCGGAGAAGGCGATCAGGATCGCGGCTGCAAGGTGTTTCATGTTCTGCACTCTGGTGTCCTTTTACTGTTTGGCCATCGTCTTATCGACGCTGCTTTGCGTTTCGGGATGGTAGCGTTCGCGCGCGGCCTTGTAGACGCCCTCGGCCCAGGCGCGGTCATCAGGATTCGTACGCAGCGCCGCGTACAGCGGCACCACGAATTTCTGGCGGCCCACGCTCATCAGGAATTCCCGCATCTGCGGACGCACGTCGCGGTAGCCGGCGTGCACGGCCGCGCGGTAGAAGCGGAAGGCGACTTCCTTGTTGCCGGTTTTTGCGAGGCCGAAGGCGGCGTCGAGTTCCTTCAGGCGGGCGGCATCGGTCTTGTTGTCGATGTCGTTCAGGAACTTCATCCACTCGGCGGCGGTCCAGTTCTTCGTATCGAGCTTGGCCGTAGTCAGTTCGCCCTTGAGCCAGGCGTTTGTCGCGGCGTCGAGGGCGATCAGGCGCTGCGACTTCGCATACTTGGCGCTGGCCGGGATGCCCGGGCCATGCAGCCATTCGGCCAGTTCGGCCTCGCTCATCACCTGCGGGTGCTTGGCCAGCAGATTGGTGCGCAGGTAGGCCACGAACTGCTCGGTGGTCACGCTCTGGAAGGCGTGGCCGTCGAACCAGCCGCGCAGGAAGGGATCGAACACGGCGCGGCCGGCGCGCTCTTCCAGGGTGCGCAGGAACCAGGCGCCCTTCGGGTAGGCCAGGCCTTCGTCGGTGTAGGTGCTGGAGCCGGTATCCGGGTCGCGCGTGACGAGCGCCTGCTTTTCTTTCGGGATGTCCTTCAGCGACTCGATCGCCTCTTCCTGCTCGAGCTGCAGGTTCATCAGCGCCACCTCTTCGCCGTACAGCACCTCGAGGATGCGGGTCGTCACATAGGTGGTGAACCCTTCGTTGAGCCACCAGTGCTTCCACGAGGCGTTGGTGACCAGGTTGCCCGACCAGCTATGCGCCAGCTCGTGGGCGATCAGGTCGACCAGGCTGCGGTCGCCCGCGATCATGGTTGGCGTAAGAAAAGTAAGGCGCGGGTTTTCCATGCCGCCGATCGGGAACGAGGGCGGCAGCACCAGCATGTCGTAGCGTCCCCAGCGATACGGGCCGTAGAGCGACTCGGCGGCTTCGACCATCTTCTCGGTGTCGGCCAGTTCGTATTCGGCGGCCTGGATGCGCAGCGGCTCGGCGTAGACGCCGGTGCGGCCGCCCAGGGTGCGCGCTTCGAGTTCGCCGATGCCGATCGCCAGCAGGTAGGAGGGAATCGGCTGCGGCATGTTGAACTTCCAGCCGCCCTTGCCGGTGGCCTTCGGGTCGTTATCGGCGCTCATCACGACGCGCAGGCCTTCCGGCGCCTCGATACGCGCGGTATAGGTGAAGCGCACCGAGGGCGTGTCCTGCACCGGCACCCAGGAGCGCGCATTGATGGCCTGCGACTGGCTGAACATGAAGGGACGCTTGCCCGACATGGTCTGGGCGGGCGTGAGCCACTGCAGGGCGCTGGCGGTCGGCGCGGTGTGGTAGTGGATGCGCACCTTCGGCGCCTGGCTGGCCAGGTGCACGTGCAGGGCCTGGCCCTTCTCCTCGTCGAACTTGTCCAGGGTGTACTTCACCGGGGTCCAGCGGCCCTTCGCGTCCTGGGCTTCGATCCTGGCGATGCTCAGCTCGCGCGTGTCGAGGTCGAGCGTGCGCGCGGACTTGTCGAGCCAGTCGAGGCTCAGCTCGGCGTAGCCGGACAGGGTCTTCTTCGCGAAGTCGGCCTTCAGGTCCATGTGCAGGGCGCGCGTGCGGACCTGGTCGTAGTTGGCGTAGCTGAGGGGGTCGAGCGCGAAGGCATGCGCGCTCCACGTGCCGAGGATGGCGCACGCGGTGGCGCGCAGCAGGGAACAGGTTTTCATGGTGTCTCGTCGATGGTGAGGCGGCCCGGTTTGGCGCCGCGGAGAACAGCTGAGCAGGATAGCACTTTCGATTGGGGGGTGAAAGCAGTTGTGAGGCTGGCGGGTGTCCGAGCGCCGTACCGCATGGGCACGAGTGCCCACCCTACGAAACCCGCTGCCGCCGCGTATTGACGCGCTGCGCATGCGCCGACTCTGCTATGATCCGCGCTTTTGCCCGCACCACCTATGGATGCCTTCCTGGTCGCCACCGGCATCGTCGGCCTCGCTGAAATCGGCGACAAGACGCAGCTCCTGGCCTTCCTCCTCGCCGCCCGCTTTCGCCGCCCTCTTCCCATCGTGGCCGGCATTTTCGTCGCCACGCTGCTGAACCACGCCTTCGCCGCCGCCGTCGGCGCGCTGGTGAGCGAGCTGCTCGGGCCATCGGTGATGCGCTGGGTGCTCGGGCTTTCCTTCCTGGGCATGGCGGTGTGGACGATGATTCCCGACGAGGTCGACGAGACCGAAGCCTCGCTGGCGAAGTTCGGCGTGTTCGCCACCACCGTGCTGTCCTTCTTCATCGCCGAGATGGGCGACAAGACGCAAGTGGCCACCGTGGCGCTGTCCGCGCGCTACCAGGACATCGTCGCGATCGTGGCGGGCACGACCTTCGGCATGATGCTGGCGAACGTGCCGGCCGTGTACTTCGGCGAGCGTATCGCCAACAAGATTCCGCTGACCCTGGTGCACGGGATCGCGGCGCTGATCTTTGCGGGACTGGGGATTGCGGCCCTGCTGGGCGCGGGCGAAAGCTTCGGGTTCTGAGAATTACCCGTAGGGTGGGCGCTCCGTGCCCACGCGTGAACGATGAGCAGTGTTGGTCCACGTTGATGCGCCAACACCATGCGAGCGTCACGCGTGGGCACAGGGGCGCCCACCCTACGTCATGGCGCGATGATACTCAACGCCAGCGCGCCATCCACTTGTCGTAGAAGCCCAGGTCGCGCGGCACCGCGCCGGGAATGGCGCAGATCGCGCCGGCGAACTCGTTGGCGCGCGCCAGCGTCAGCTCCAGCGGCCAGCCGCGCATGCGGCCCAGCAGGAAGATCGCCGAGAAGGCGTCGCCCGCCCCCACCGTGTCGATGACGAAGGGCGGCGCCGGCGTGTCGCGGGTGTCGATCGCGACGCCCTCGCGGCCGAAGTAGACCGAGCCGCGGTGCCCCAGCGTGACGATCAGCGCCTGCAGGCCGAACATCTGCACCAGGCCGGCGCAGGCCGAACGGGTCTCGTCGGCGGCCATGGGCGGGTCGTTCGGTCCGAGCTGGAAGTACCAGCCGAACAGCGCCTGCAACTCCTCCTCGTTGACCTTGGCGATATCGGCCGCGTGCAGCGCGTGGAACACGGTGCGCTCGCCGACCTGGCCGTCGCGCAGGTTGAGGTCGAGGAAGCGGATGGCCTGCGTGCCCTGGGTCGCCGCCAGCAGCGCCTGCAGCGTGCCGCGCGAACGTTCATTGCGCTGGGCCAGGGTGCCGAAATAGATGGCCGCCGGCGTGACGCCGGAGAGCGCCTTCAGGGCCGCCTCGCGTTCGATGTAGTCGTAGGCCTGGTTCGGCACGATCACGAAGCGGTGGCCCTTGGCCGTGCGCTCCACCAGCACGCGTCCGGTCTCCTCGATGGCGTCGCGCTGCAGGCCGGCCTGCGACATCGCGAAACGCTCGAACTCGGCGCGCACGCTCTCGCCGTTCCTGTCTTCGCCGACGCGGGTAATCATCAGGTTCGGCGCCATGAAGGCGGCCAGGTGGCGCGCGACGTTGAAGGGCGCGCCGCCCACCACCTGTTCGGTGGCGAAATCGTCGACGAGCGCCTCGCCGAAAACGACCGTGGTGTCGACCGTGATATCGGGCGCGGCCAAGGCTCAGCCTTCGAAGGGCACGGTGTCCTTGAAGGACGCGCGCTCGGCCAGCTTGTCGTGCAGGCGCGCCAGGTTCGGGTGGGCGCCGCGCCAGTCGATGTCGGGGAAGCGGAAAGTGAGCCAGCCCAGCGCGCAGCCGACGGCGACGTCGGCCAGCGAGTAGTTCTTGCCCATGCAGAAGGCGCCGTCGCCGAGCTTGTCGGACATCACCTGCAGGCCGGCGTGCACCTTGCCGAGCTGGCGCTCGATCCATTGCGGGCTCTGCTGCTCCTGCGGACGCAGGGTCTTTTCCAGGCGCGCCAGCACGGCCGCGTCGAGCACGCCGTCGGCCAGCGCTTCCCAGACCTTGACGTCGGCGCGGTCGCGCCCGTTCGGCGGCAGCAGCTTGCAGACCGGGGTCAGGGTGTCGAGGTATTCGGCGATCACGCGCGAATCGTAGAGCGCGCTGCCGTCTTCCATCAGCAGGCAGGGCACCTTGCCCAGCGGGTTGGATTGCAGGATCCGCGTGTCGGCGGCCCAGACGTTCTCGAGCTCGAAGGTATAGTCGAGCTTCTTTTCCGCCATCACGACGCGGACCTTGCGTACATAAGGGCTGGTGTTCGAACCGATGAGTTTCATAGATGCTCGGAAAGAGGAATTTGATAAGAGTATAACATTGGGCCTGCGCCGAAGAACCGCCGCGCCAGGCGCGTTCGCTGCGTCCGCAACAAGGGGCCATGCGGCGTCCAATGGTAAAATCCGCGTTTTTGCACGGACGCCCGCCATGACCGCTACCGCCCCACTTTCCTCCCTGTCGGCCCTGTCGCCGCTCGACGGCCGCTACGCCGCCAAGACCGACAAGCTGCGCCCGATCCTGTCCGAAGCCGGCTTCATGCACCATCGCGTGATGGTCGAGATCGCCTGGCTGCAGGCCCTGGCCCAGGCCGGCTTTGCCGAGATCAAGCCCTTCTCGGTCGAAGCCAGCACCCATCTCGACGACCTGGCCGCCGGCTTCGACGAAGAGGACGCCGCACGCATCAAGGAAATCGAGGCGGTCACCAACCATGACGTCAAGGCGGTCGAGTACTGGCTCAAGGAGAAAGTAAAAGACGTGCCGGAGCTGGTCGCGGCGTCCGAATTCATCCACTTCGGCTGCACCTCGGAAGACATCAACAACACCAGCCACGGCATGATGCTGAAAGCGGCGCGCGACACCGTGCTGCTGCCGGCCCTCTCGAGCATCATCGCCAAGCTGACCGAGATCGCCCACGTGAACGCCGAGCTGCCGATGCTTTCGCGCACCCACGGCCAGACCGCCAGCCCGACGACCCTGGGCAAGGAATTCGCCAACGTGGTCGCGCGCCTGCAGCGCGCCGTGAAGCGCATCGCCGACGTCGAGATCCTCGGCAAGATGAACGGCGCGGTCGGCAACTACAACGCCCACCTGTCGGCCTATCCGGGCTTCGACTGGCCGGGCTTCTCGAAGGACGTCATCGAGAACCGCCTGGGACTGACCTTCAACCCCTACACCATCCAGATCGAGCCGCACGACTACATGGCCGAGATGTTCGACGCCATCGCGCGCGCCAACACCATCCTGCTCGACCTGAACCGCGACATCTGGACCTATGTCTCGCTGGGCTACTTCAAGCAGAAGCTGAAGGCCGGCGAGATCGGTTCGTCGACCATGCCGCATAAAGTCAACCCGATCGACTTCGAGAACTCGGAAGGCAACCTGGGCCTGGCCAACGCCGTGCTGCGCCACATGGCCGAGAAGCTGCCGGTCTCGCGCATGCAGCGCGACCTGACCGATTCGACCGTCCTGCGCAACATCGGCGTCGGCTTCGGCTACGCCCTGCTGGCCTACGACAGCTGCCTGCGCGGCCTGAACAAGCTGGAAGTGAATGCCGCCCGCCTGGAAGCCGACCTGGACGCGAGCTGGGAAGTGCTGGCCGAGCCGGTGCAGACCGTGATGCGCCGCTACGGCATCGAGAACCCCTACGAGCAGCTGAAGGAACTCACCCGCGGCAAGGGCATCACGCGCGAAGCGCTGCAGGAATTCATCGGCAAGCTGGCGATCCCGCAGGAAGCGAAGGACCTGCTGCTGCAGATGACGCCGTCGAACTACACGGGCCTGGCGGCCCAGCTGGCCAAGGCGATCTGAGCCGGCGCAGCGTTCGAAAGCAAAAGCCCGCGTCAGCGATGACGCGGGCTTTTTTGTTTGTGGCTGTCGGGTCCTGCCTTACGACATCAAAAGCGGTCGTTTCTCAATTCGTCCACACCAGCTTGACCGCCACCGTGCGCGGAATCTCGGAGCGGGTCGCGATCCCGCCATACTCGGCATGGCTGCCGTTCAGGTTCCTGCCCACGACCGACAGTTCCAGGTTCGGCCGCAGCCGCCAGCCGAAGCGGGCATCGAGCGCCGTGTAGCCGGGCACGGCCGGGCTGTCGAGATCGTCCACCTTGCGCAGCGCCACCTCGAACTCGCGCGCGGCGTCGATGCTGTAGTTCGAGCGCAGCTGCCAGACGTGCGACGGGTCGAAACCGACGCGCCGCAGTCCGGCGACGTCGTTGCTGCCCGCCTTCAGGCGTAGCCGCTCGCGCATCGCCGTCAACCCGCCGGACAGGCGCCAGGCCTTGGTCGCCTGGAAGCTGCCCCACATCTCGACGCCCAGCGCATGCCCCTCCATCAGGTTGGCGAAGCTCACCGCCGTCTGGCTCGGCGCCAGTTCCTGGGTACGCAGGTGGTCGTAGTCGTTGAAGAACAGCGTCGCCGAATACGACAGGCGCGACAGCGGCTGGCCGCGGTAGCCCAGTTCGAAGACCTTGGCCACTTCCGAGCGCACGTTTTCTCCACCCGCGAGAACGTAGGGCGGGCGGCCGGGAATATAGGTGTCGGCATCGATGCGCGACGGCGCCCGCACCGCGCGCGAGGCGGCGGCCCAGAACGCGTGGCCCGGCGCCGCGCTCCACGACAGGCGTGCGCTCGGCAGGAATTCGGCGCCGGTGTAGGGATTGCGCTCGACCCGTGCGCCGATGGTGGCGCGCAGGGTCGGCGTGAGCGCGATGTCGTCCTGGGCGAACAGGCTGAGCCAGGTCTGGTTCAGGCGTTCCGGCAGGAAGGCGACGTACTGGCTGCCCGTCGTCCGGTCCCAGCTGTAGCGGGCATTCGCGCCCCAGGCCAGGCTGTGCGCCCCGATGGCGGCGAGCGTGTGCTGCATTTGCAGGTCGACGATGTCGAGCGACTGGGTAAACGTCGGCGGCACCTCGCGCCGCGTGTAGTCGTAGTAGAGCTGCACGTTGATGTTGCCGCCGTCCGCCAGCGTGTGGAACCATTCGCCGGTCAGGTTCACACCGCGGGTGTCCACCGTGTCCAGTCCCGGATTCGAGCCCGATACGGCGATCGTTCCGGGCCGCGGCTGCTCGAAGGCGCCGCGGTTGGCGTTGCCGATGAAGCTGAAGCGGTCGGCGCCGCGTTCCCAATCGGCGCGCACACCCACCTGGGCGGCATGCCAGGCGTCGTCGATCGGCGCGCCGCTGGCCAGCTCGGTGTGGCCGCGCGCCTGCGCCTTGCCGTACGCGCGCCAGCTGCGCTCCCCGGTGCGGCCGCCCTGGCGGAAGGCGATGTCGCCGCCGTTGCTGGCGCCGCGCAGCATCGCCAGGCTGCCCTGGGTGTCGCGCGCCGAGCGCGTCGTGATGTTGATGACGCCGTTCACGGCGTTCACGCCCCACAGGGTGCCGCCCGGACCGCTGATCACCTCGATCCGGTCGATGTCCTCGAGCATGATGTCCTGCACGTCCCAGAACACGCCGGAAAACAGCGGCGTGTACACCGAGCGGCCGTCGATCAGCACCAGCAGCTTGTTCGGCGCGCTGTTGCCGCCACCGTTCAGCCCGCGCGCCGTGATGGCGTAGCTGGCGCCGTTGACCTGCGCCACCTGGAGGTTGGGCGCAAGGCGCAGCGCGTCGGGCAGGCTGGAGGCGCCGGCGCGGCGGATGTCGTCGGCCGTGATGACGAACACGGAAGCCGGGGCGTCGAGCAGGCGCTCCGGCTTTTTCGATACCGAGGTGACCTGGATATTGGCCAGCTCTTCGATCGAGAGATCGGCAAAGTCGCCCTGGGGAAGGCCGGGCGCGAACACGTCGTCCGCCGCGGTGGCGAAGCCGGGCGCGGCCAGGCCCAGCGCGGCGGCGCTCAGGAGAATGGCCAAGGTCCGCGGACGCGAGGGGAACGATGGGCAGTGCATAGCTTCCTTTGACACGGTGCGACAGGGCCGCGTTTTAATCATGACTTCGTGCTCGCCTCGATTTTACATTCGGCGGCTTGGCGGCTGTGCACGTTTAACAATCCATGATAGTGTACAGAAAGAAATAGTGGCCTTTCCAGCGCCTTCCAGGCTTTTTTGTTATAGTTTTTTTCTAACAAGTACTACTCCGGACGATTTCACCATGCAGCGTTACTCTTCCGTCGCCATTGCCCTGCACTGGTTGATCGCCCTGCTGATCATCGGCACGTTCACGCTCGGCCTGGTGATGACCGACATCCCGGGCCTGACGCCGACCAAGCTGCGCTACTTTTCCTGGCACAAATGGGCGGGCGTGACGGTGCTGGCCCTGGCCGCGCTGCGTCTCCTGTGGCGCCTGCGTTCGCGCCCGCCGGCCTATCCGGACACGATGCCGGCCTGGCAGCGCAGCGCCGCGCACGCCCTGCACGGCGTGTTGTATGTGCTGATGTTCGCCGTGCCCCTGTCCGGCTATTTCTACAGCCTGGCGGCCGGGGTGCCGGTCGTCTGGTTCGGCGTGTTCCCGCTGCCGGTGCTGATTGAGGCCGATCCGGCCCTGAAACCCGTGCTCGGCGCCCTGCACTACTGGCTCAACATGCTGCTGGCGGCCCTGGTCGCCTTTCACGTGCTGGCCGCGTTCAAGCATTTGCTGCTTGACCGCGACGGCGTGATGCAGCGTATGTTGCCGCTGTCTTCCAAATGAGCTCAACATAAGGAGTCCCATCGATGAAACCCATCCGCGCCCTGCTGGCCGCCGCCCTGCTCGCCGGGGCCGCCGCACACGCCGTCCCGCTCAAGACCGACCCGGCGAAAAGCGGCGTCTCGGCCGTGTTCAAGCAGATGAACGTGCCGGTCGAGGCGAAGTTCAAGTCCTTCACGGCCCAGATCGACTACGACGCGGCGAAGCCGGAAGCCTCGAAAGCCGCGGTCGACATCGCCACCGCCAGCATGGACCTGGGCGACGCCGAGTACAACCGCGAGGTGGCCAAGAAAGAGTGGTTCAATACGGCGCAGTTTCCGAAAGCGACTTTCGTATCGACCTCGATCAAGCCGGCCGGCGCCGGCAAGCTGAACGTCGCCGGCAAGCTGACCATCAAGGGCAGGACGGCCGACGTCGCCTTCCCCTTGAGCGTGAAGGCGGAAGGGAAACAACAGGTTTTCGAAGGGCAGTTGCCGATCCGGCGGCTGGCTTTTAACATCGGCGAAGGCGAGTGGAAAGACACGAGCATGGTCGCCGATGAAGTTGTCATCAAGTTCCGCGTCACCGCGGGCCAGTAAGCTGAACCCGTAATTTGAGCACGTAAATCCACCAACCAGGGAACGTAAATAATGAAACTCAAGTGCCTGATCGCTGCCACGCTGGCCACCAGCGCCAGCTTCGCCTTCGCCGCCGCCGATACCTACCAGATCGACCCGGGCCACACCTACCCGAGCTTCGAAGCCGACCACATGGGCATCTCGGTCTGGCGCGGCAAGTTCACCAAGACCACGGGCACCGTCGTGCTCGACCGCGTGGCGAAGACCGGCAGCGTCGACATCACGGTGGACATGAACAGCGTCGACTTCGGCCATGCAAAGATGAACGAGCACGCACGCAAGCCGGACATCTTCGACGTCGAAAAGTATCCGACCGCGACCTTCAAGGGCGACAAGGTCCGCTTCAACGGCGACACCCCGGTGGCGGTCGACGGCCTGTTCACCCTGCATGGCGTGACCAAGCCGCTGACCCTGACGATCAACAAGTTCAAGTGCATCGACCACCCGATGCTCAAGCGCGAAGTCTGCGGCGCCGATGCGTCCGCCACCTTCCAGCGCAGCGACTACGGCGTCAACTTCGGCCTGCCGCGTTTCTCGCCGGAAGTGAAGCTGGCGATCCAGGTCGAAGCCGTCAAACAGTAAGCCGTAGGGTGGGCTCCCGAGCCCACGCGGCCTGACCGGCTGCGCTACGGCGCCGCACGCACTTGCCGCGAGCGAGCGTTGCGCATCCCGGACAACGGTTATCCGCCTCTGTAGCACGGGCTCGGCTCCTTCAGGGCCGCCCCCGCAAACAAAAAGCCCCGCTACCGACAGGCAGCGGGGCTTTTTTTACATCACGAACCGGTTACTTGCCGTCGCGATCCGAATCACCCGGAATCGCGCGCTCGACCTTGTCCCAGGCCGCGCGGCTGGCCATCTTGGCCTGGTCCCACGACAGGCGCGAGCGGCCCTTCGTGGTTTCCCACTCGTCGGCCAGGTAGCGCTCGTTCTGGTCGTAGCTGCCCGGGTAGCGGCTCTTGCCGTTGTAGCCCAGCGCGTAGGCCGGCTGGTAGTCGTCGTAGGTGTAACCCGGCGTGTAGTGCGACTGGGTTTGGTAGTTGTCGCGCCAGTGCGCATCTTCATGCGCCGGGTTGACCATGCCGCCGACGCCCTTGCCGGCCATGCCGCCGACCGCGGCGCCCACGCCCGCACCCACGACCGCGCCGATCGGGCCGCCGACGGCGCCGATCGAAGCGCCTGCCGCCGCACCGCCGCCGGCGCCGACGCCTTTGGCCAGGTTATGGTCGTGCAGTTCGTCGCCCGGCTTCGAGTTGATGACTTCGCCCGCGCCCTTGCCCGCTGCGCCGCCGGCCAGGCCGCCGATCACGGCGCCGGCAGCCATGCCGACCGGACCGCCGACCGCGCCCACCGACGCGCCGGCTGCCGCGCCGCCCATGCCGCCGACGCCTTGCGCCAGGTTATGGTCGTGCAGCTCGTCGCCCGCTTTCGGGTTCACCACTTCGCCCGCGCCCTTGCCGGCCGCGCCGCCCGCCAGGCCGCCCACGACGGCGCCAGCGGCCATGCCGATCGGACCGGCAACGGTGCCCGCAGCCGCGCCCAGGGCAGCGCCGGTGCCGGCGCCCACGCCCTTGGCCAGGTGGTGTTCGGGCAGGTCGTCGCCCGCTTTCGGGTTGACCACTTCGCCCACGCCCTTGCCGGCCATGCCGCCGGTGACGGCGCCGATCGCGGCGCCCGCCGCCATGCCGACCGGACCAGCCGCGGCGCCGATGCCGGCGCCGGCCAGCGCGCCGCCGACGGCGCCGACACCGGTGCCGATCACGTGCGAGCCGCCGCTTTCGGTCCACGAACGGTGGATGTGATGGGCGTCGTCGTCCGAACGGGCGTTCACGCCCATCAGGATGCCGCCGTTCTTGATGCCTTCTTCATAGTGCTTGGCGCGCTCTTCCGGGATACCGGCGCCGATCAGTGCGCCGATCAGGCCGCCGGTGATGCCGCCTGCGCCGGCGCCAGCCAGGGCCGCCGCCAGGGGGCCGGCGACCACCAGGCCGACGCCCGGCAGGACCAGCGTGGTGCCGACCGCGGCGATACCAGCGAGCACGGCGCCGATGGTGCCGCCGATGCCGGCGCCGATGCCGGCGCCTTCAGCCGCTTTGCTGCCCAGTTCGGTATCGGTGTCGCCGAAGTGGGTCTTGCGGGTCGAATCCGACATCATCAGGTTGACGTCGTCACGGCCATAGCCGCGATCGGAGATCGAGCTATAGGCGCGTTCGGCGCTGGCGCGATCGGGGAACAGGCCGGTGACCATGCGCGACTGCTGGTTGTTCGTCGTGTCGTAGCTCATGATGGATCCTTTCAAGGTTCGTGATGCAGTGGACTTTGCAACGCAGGCGTTGCCAGTTCACGAACAATATGCCTGCCCAGCCATATGCTTCTGTTCGCTGACGCACTCACCCCAGGACATTCCAAATGGAAAGAAAACGCCGATAAAACAAGGGCTTGGAACGCGACTGCGCAATTCATCGTCTAACGTTACTTGCCGCACCGACCCACTGTGGCTGGCCTACGTAGACTTTTTCACATGGCCACGGCAATCAATTGGCCTGGGGTAGTCTTTTCACTATGAGGAGGAACTAAAATGCTATTCATCATTTGGATCGTAGTCGGTGGTATCCTGGGTTGGCTCGCCAGCATGGTCATGAAAACCGATGCTGAGCAAGGCATGATTCTGAACGTTGTGGTTGGTATCGTTGGCGCCTTCCTGGGCGGCTGGCTGCTCTCCCCGCTGTTCGGTACGGGCACCATCAATTCGGATGACTTCAGTGTCTCGTCGCTGCTGGTTTCCTTCCTGGGCGCCGTTATCCTGCTGGCCATCGTGAACCTGCTGCGCCGCGGCCGCGTTCGCTAATAAGATTTGGTAAGCCCCTAATAAACCAACGCTTCCATGCGTTGGTTTTTTTTCGCTTGGAATATCGCATGCGCGCCAGAACCCTCGTCATCGTCTTGATCACCAGCATCCTCACCTTGCTGGCGGGCTTTCTCGCCCTAAATTTCATGCCGAGCGAGAAACAGATCGAAACCCAGCTGACACGCCAGTACGACATCCACGACGCCCAGTTCCGGCGCTCGATGGGCGTACTGCTCGGCCCGCCCATCATCGAAGGCAACAAGGTCGAGGTGCTGCTCAACGGCGACCAGATCTTCCCTTCCATGCTCGAGGCGATCCGCGGCGCGAAAACCAGCATCACCTTCGAAACCTATATCTACTGGTCGGGCAGCATCGGCCACGAGTTTTCCCAGGCCCTGGCCGAGCGTGCGCGCGCCGGGGTCAAGGTCCACCTGATGCTCGACTTTATCGGCAGCATCAAGATGGACGACGAATCGATGCAGGCCATGCGCGACGCCGGCGTGCAATTGCAGCGCTACCACAAGCCGGCCTGGTGGAAACTGGCGCGCCTGAACAACCGCACCCACCGCAAACTGCTCATCGTCGACGGCGTCGTCGGCTTCACCGGCGGGGTCGGCATCGCCGACCAGTGGCGCGGCAACGCCCAGGACGAAGAGCACTGGCGCGACACCCATTTCCGCGTCGAGGGCCCGGTGGTCGGACAGATGCAGGCCGTGTTCACCGACAACTGGACCAAGGCCACCGGCGTCGTGCTCGACGGTCCCGACTATTTCCCGCCGCTCGCACCCAAGGGCGGCATTCCCGCCCAGATGTTCTCGAGCTCGCCCACGGGCGGCAGCGCCAGCATGCACCTGATGTACCTGATGGCGATCACCGCCGCGCGCCAGTCCATCCTGCTGTCGGCCTCGTATTTCGTGCCGGACGAGCTGGCGATCCGCGCCCTGGTCGCCGCCGCCAAGCGCGGCGTCGACGTGCGCATCATTACACCCGGCAAGGAAATCGATTCCGACGTCGTGCGCATCGCCTCGCGCGAACGCTGGGGCCCGCTGCTCGAAGCCGGCATCAAGATCGCCGAATACCAGCCGACCATGTACCACGTGAAAGCACTGATCGTCGACGACATGATGGTCTCGGTCGGCTCGACCAACTTCGACAACCGCTCGTTCAGCATCAACGACGAGGCCAACCTGAACCTGCTCGACCCGGCATTCGCCCGCGCCCAGCGCGCCGTCTTCGAGGACGACTGGAAACGCGCGCGGCCGATCACGCTGGAGGCCTGGCAGAACCGCCCGTGGACCGAGAAACTGGCCGGCGAAGCGGCCTCGCTGATGGGGGCGCAGTTGTAGTCGCCGTGTGAATCATCGCGCGTCTTGACAGGCAATTAGTGGTTGACGAGCCAGCCGTAGAGTATCCATACTCCGGGTTGCTCCGCGGAGCCCGACGCATCCGACAACCATCCCTGACACACGCGAATGAAAAAGACCCTTCTCTCGCTCGCCATCCTGACCAGCTTCGCCGCACAAGCGGACGAAGGCATGTGGATGCCGCAGCAGCTGCCACAAGTAGCCCAGCAACTGAAAGCCGCCGGCCTGGAACTGGACCCGAACACCCTGACCCAACTGACCGAATTCCCGATGGGCGCCGTCGTGAGCCTGGGCGGCTGCTCGGCTTCCTTCGTGTCGCCGCAGGGCCTGGTCATCACCAACCACCACTGCGTCTACAACAGCGTCGCCGTCAACTCGACCCCCGAGCGTGACCTGCTGGCGAACGGCTTCCTGGCCAAGACCCTGGCCGAGGAAGTGCCGGCCGCTCCGGGCAGCCGCGTCTTCGTGACCGAAGAAGTGACCAACGTCACCGACCAGATCATCGACAAGAAAGTCGCCAAGCTGACCGGCAAGGCCCGCATCGATGCGATCGAGAAGAACCAGAAGGAAATGGTTGCCGCCTGCGAGAAGACCCCGGGCTACCGCTGCACCGTGCCGAGCTACTACGGCGGCCTCGAGTTCTACCGCCTGAAGCAGCTGGAAATCCGCGACGTGCGCCTGGTGCACGCGCCGCCGGCCGGCGTCGGTAAATTCGGTGGCGACACCGACAACTGGATGTGGCCGCGCCACACCGGCGACTATGGCTTCTACCGCGCCTACGTCTCGAAAGACGGCAAGGCCGCCGACTACGCCGCCGACAACGTCCCTTACGTGCCGAAGCACTTCCTGAAGGTCGCCACCGAAGGCTCGAAGGAAGGCGATTTCATCATGGTCGCCGGCTACCCGGGCCGCACCAACCGCCACCGCCTGCCGTCGGAAGTGCAGTACACCTTCGACTGGAACTACCCGGCCTTCGTCCAGGCTTCGGGTGAAGTGCTGGCCATCATCGAACGCGAGACCAAGAACGACCCGGCCGCCAAGCTGAAGTACGCCGGCCAGATCGCCGGCGTCAACAACTACTACAAGAACCGCAAGGGCATGCTGACCTCGTACGAGAACAGCGACTTCCTGGCGCGCAAGACCGCCGAGCACGCGGCCCTGAAAGCCTGGGTCAACGCCGACGCCGCCCGCAAGAAGCAGTTCGGCGCCGACATCGAGACCGCCGAGAAGCTGATCGCCGAGCGCGACGCTCACACCAAGCAGGGCTTCTACCTGGGCTACGCCCAGCCGCGCTTCCTGAGCTCGGCCCGTACCCTGTACCGCCTGGCCAACGAGCGCACCAAGCCGGACGCCCAGCGCAAGTCGGGCTACCAGGAACGCGACATGGCGCGCCTGACCTCGGTCATCACCGGCCAGGACCGCACCTATGACGAGAAGGTCGACAAGGCCCTGGTCATGAACTTCCTGACCAAGTACCTGGCCCAGCCGGCCGCCGAACAGGACAAGTCCTTCAACGACGCCTTGGGGCTGCGCGCAGGCATGAGCCAGGACGAGCTGAAGGCCGCCCTGGACAAGGCCTACGCCGGTTCGAAACTGGCCAACAAGGAAGAGCGCACCGCCTGGCTGAAGAAATCGCCGGCCGAATTCAAGGCCAGCAACGACAGCTTCATCAAGGCCGCGGTCGCCATGTATGACGCCGACATGAAGGATGAAGCCAAAGAGGAAGAGCTCGCCGGCAAGATCCACAAGGCCTACGCGACCTACATGAAGGCCAAGATCGCCTACATGAACAGCAAGGGCCAGGCCGTCTACCCGGACGCCAACAGCACCCTGCGCGTGACCTTCGGCAAGATCATGGGCCGCGACCATGGCGCCGACGGCACCGGTTCCTGGACCGCGTTCACCACCGTCAAGGGCGTGGTCGCGAAGCACACCGGCGAAGGCGAGTTCAACGCCCCGACCGCCCAGCTGGCAGCGATCAAGGCCAAGGACTTCGGCAAGTACGTCGACCCGGCCCTGAAGACCGTCCCGGTCAACTACCTGGCGACCCTGGACATCACCGGCGGCAACTCGGGCTCGGCAGCGCTGAACAAGCGCGGCGAGCTGATCGGCCTGGCCTTCGACGGCACCCTGGACTCGATCATCTCGGACTGGGACTTCAACGCCGCCAACACCCGCGACATCCAGGTCGACATCCGCTACATCCTGTGGAACATGAAGCACGTCGACAAGGCCGACAACCTGCTGAAGGAAATGAACGTGCTGTAATCGACGGCAACTGTTCGGCGAGGGAGGCCTGGCTTCCCTTGCTGCGACCAAGCCACGCTGCCGCAAGGCGCGTGGCTTTTTTCATGCTCAGCCATGGTGGCGACACCATATCCGGCGCTGCTTTAGATTCGAATCATCCCCATTTGCACAGGAAGAAACGATGAAGATGCGCGACCTGCTCCCCTCCTTCCTGATCGGCGCCGTTGCCAGCTGCCGGTCGATGACGCCCATGGCCACCATTGCGACGGCCCGCCTGGCCGACCGTCAGACACCAGGCGAACTCTTCCTCCTGGACCGCCCGCTGTTCAAATACGGCGCGCTGGCCATGGGCGCTGGAGAACTGTTGGGCGACAAGATGAAGACCGCACCCGACCGCACGGTCTTCCTCGGCCTGCTGGCACGCGTGATGAGCGCCGGGATCGCGGGCGCCGCCCTGGCGCCGCGCGGCCGCGAGCAGGCCGGGGCCGTGGCCGCGGTCGCCACCGCCGTGCCGCTCGCCTACCTGACGCTGGCCGGCCGCAAGCGGGCCATGGCCAGCATCGGCCAGACTCCCAGCGGACTGATCGAAGACGCGCTGATCGTTGCCGCGGGCACGGCGATCGTGGCGCTGTCGACGCGGCCGCAACACGCGTGAGCGGTGCGCAGGAGTGCGCCATGCACCTCTGCCCAGGTGCGAAATCGGCGGTCGAGTAGCTCCTCCATCAAAATCTTGGCTCAGAATTAATATTTCCGCATAGAATTGTATTTTCTTTCATTGCGGAATTATCAAGATGGATGACCTGCAAGCGGCCTGGCTGGTGCAAGACCTTGAAGCGGCCTCGCGGCGCGCGCCACGCTGGTTCCGCGTCAAGGTGATCGCCATCACGGCGGCGGCCTATGCGGTCCTGTTCCTGATGCTGCTGCTGGGCGCGCTGGTCTTCTGGCTCGGCTATACCCAGTTCCAGCGCCACGGCCTGAACCGCGGCGTGGTCGGGATCGGCATCCTCGCCCTGATGCTGGCGCCGGTGTATTACACCACCCTGCGCGCCCTGCTGGCGCGCATGCCGGCGCCGGAAGGCCGCGCCATCACCCGTGCCGAGGCGCCGGTTCTGTTCAGCCTGCTCGACAAGATGCGAGCGAAACTCGGCGGGCCGCCGATCCACCACGTGCTGGTCGTGGACGACTACAACGCGGCGATCTGCCAGCGCCCGCGCTGGGGCTTTGCAGGCCCGAGCGTGAATTACCTGCTGCTCGGCCTGCCCTTCCTGTTCGGCCAGGGCACGGCCGAGATGATGGCCGTGATCGCCCACGAATACGGCCACCTGTGCGGCAGCCACGGCCGGGTCAGCGGCTGGATCTACCGCCAGCGCCGCACGCTGGGCGCGGTGTATGCCCGCATTGCCGGCATGGAAGAGGCCACGCTCTGGCACGCGGCCATGGCGCGCGCCCTGCGTGCCTTCGAACCCTGTTTCGACGCCTACACCTTCGTGCTGTCGCGCCAGGACGAATACGAGGCCGACCGCGCGGCGGTCGCGATGACCGGCGCCCCGGCGGCGGCCTCCGGCCTGATCCGCAGCGCCCTGCTCGGCGGCTGGTACCACGAAAAATTCTGGCCGGCCCTGTACGAGCAGGCCGGCACGCGCGAGCGCCCGGCCTTCCTGCCCTACCGGGCCATGGGCGCCGCCTTCCGCATCAACTACGCCGAGTGGGCCAGCGCCGCGCGCCTGAGGACCGCGTGGGACGCGGACGCCGAACCGCACGACACCCACCCCTGCCTGCGCGAGCGCGTCGAAGCCATCAGCGAACAGGCGCGCCTGCCGCAGCCGCTCGAGCGCCACGCGGCCCAGACCCTGCTCGGCCGCTTCGCCGACCAGTTGGCCGACGAATTCGACCAGGCCTGGTGGAAGCAGCACGCCAAACGCTGGGGCGATCACTACCGCCACACGACGCGTTCGCAGGCGCGCCTGCGCGAACTGGGCGCCGCGCCGCTGGCGGCGCTGGCGCTGCAGGACCTGCAGGAGCTGGCCCTGCTCAAGGCCGAGCTGGAAACGCCGGAAGCGGCCAAGCCGGTGCTCGAACACCTGCTGCGCCAGCCGGGCGGTCCCTTCCCGCGCGCGGCCTACACCTATGGATGCATCCTGCTCGGCGAAGGCAGGCGCAGTGGCCTGGATCACCTGGCCACTGCCGCGCGCCACGACCGCCGCCTGGCCGAGGATGCCGTGCAGGCGGCGGCCGCCTACCTGATACCGCGCGAAGGCGAGGAATGCATGCGGCTCTGGTACGAATCCGTGTTCGCGCCGATGGCGCCCTGAGCCCAGGCGCGTCCGTTCGCACCGCCAATCCGGCACTTCGTCGCAAGCGTGTTCGGGCAAGCGGGCTGCGGCGTTATGCTGTGCGCTCTGCTGTTGTCCTCGATGGAGACCATATGAAGATTGGATTGCTGCTCTGCCTCGCGCTGGCCGGGGTATCGGGCGTCTCGGCCCAGGAAACGCCTGACGCGAAGAACTACCACCGCGCGCGCACCGTCATCGAAGACCTGCAGCGCATCGCCGCCCCGGCCGGCATCCAGGACTCATACAAGACGAAGATCGGCGGCATCGACCAGTGGCTCAACGTGCGCGGCCAGGACCGCGAGAATCCCCTCATCCTGTTCGTGCACGGCGGCCCGGCCGCGCCCGTGACGCCGACCATGTGGCAGTTCCAGCGCCCCATCGAGGAATACTTCACGGTGGCGAACTGGGACCAGCGCGGCGCCGGCAAGACCTACGGCGAAACCGATCCGGAGCAGGTGGCGCCGACGATCCGCATCGAACGCTATGTCGACGACGCGATCGAGGTGGCCGAACACCTGCGCAAGCGCTACGGCAAGCGCAAGATCATCCTCATGGGCCACAGCTGGGGCACCATCGTCGGCATGGGCGCGGCCCTGAAGCGGCCCGACCTGTTCCACGCCTATGTCGGCATCGGCCAGGTGATCAGCACCCGCGAGAACGAGCGCATCAGCTTTGAATACGCGCTGGCGCAGGCGAAGCTGCACAAGAACGACGAGGCGCTGAAGGACCTGCAATCGATCGCGCCCTACCCCGGCGACCAACCGATCACGCGCGAGCGCATCATCGTGGCCAGAAAATGGCCGCAGCACTACGGCGGCCTGAGCGCCTACCGCAGCAACTCCACCTACTACTTCGGCGGCCCCCTGCTCTCGCCCGATTACGACGCCGCGCAAATAAAGGCCATCGACCAGGGCAGCCTGCTCACGCTCGGGCGCCTGCTGCCGGAATTCGTGCAGGTCGATTTTTCGCGGGTCAAAACCTTCCCGATCCCCGTCGTGATGTTCCTCGGCCGGCACGACTACACGACGCCCACGCAACCCACCGTGGACTGGCTCGCCCAGGTCAAGGCGCCGATCAAGCAGGCCGTGTGGTTCGAGCACTCGGCCCACATGGTCCCCTGGGAAGAACCGGGCAAGACCCTGGTCAGCCTGCTGAACCATGTGCGGCCGCTGGCGCTCGGGGAAGCGAAATAAAAAAGCGCGCTGATGTTCAGCCGGCTGTCGTACATCCGTAGGGTGGGCACGCTGTGCCCACGCGTTACGTGCGCATCCTTTCTGCGTTGGCGGAAACCTATCGCCCGCTAACGCCGATCCCGAACCGTTTTGCGTCCATCGCATACTGTGCGGGCGGCACATCGCCGCATATGACTACCGGCCGCGTATGAAACGCGTGGGCACGGGGCGCCCACCCTACGGACTGGTCAGCCTGCCGACTTGCGCGAGGCCGCTGGCAGCCGGCGAGCCGCAATAAAAAACGCCGCTGATGAGGCGGCGTTCTTGTCCATACGCGTGAAGTCGGTCAGGCCTTCCTGTTCAGCCGGCTGTGGCGCACGCTGTACAGGAAATAGGTCGCCACGGCGGCCGCCATCCAGATGAAGAACACGCGGTAGGTCGCCAGCGGCAGGTCCTTCATGATGTACAGGCAGGCGGCAATCGACAGGCCCGGGATCACGTAAGGGCCGAAGGGCACCTTGAAACCGTGCTCGGCGTCCGGGCCCTGCTTGGCGCGGATCACCGGCACCGCGATCGAGACCACGATGAAGGCCGTCAGCGTGCCCATGCTGACCATGTCCCACAGGAAGGTGGCGTCCACCAGGCCGGCGATCAGGCCTACCACCAGGCAGACGATCAGGGTGTTCGAGACCGGCGAACCGGTGCGCGGATTGACCTTCTGGAAGGTCTTCGGGATCAGGCCGTCGCGGCTGATCGCGTACAGGATGCGCGTCTGGCCGTAGATCGTCACCAGGGTCACCGAGAACACCGACACCACGGCGCCGGCCGACAGCACCAGCGCCGGCCAGGCCTTGCCGGTCACGTTCTGCAGGATCACGGACAGGCCGGCCTGCTGGCCTTCGAACATGTGGGCCGGCTGCGCGCCCATCGCGGCCATGGCCACCAGCAGGTAGAAGGCGGTGACGATGACCAGGGCCGCCAGGATCCCGATCGGCACGTTGCGGCGCGGGTCCTTCACTTCTTCGCCGGCGGTGGCGATGGTGTCCAGGCCGATGAAGGAGAAGAACACGGTGCCGGCGGCGGCGGTCACGCCGGCCATGCCCGCAAACCCCTTGCTGGTGTCCTGGTTGAAGAAGGGCTGGAAGTTATTCGCGTCGAAACCGGTAAACGCGATCGCGGCGAAGAAGGCCAGGATGGCCAGCTTGATCACCACCATGACCGCATTGGTCGTGGCCGATTCCTTGGCGCCGCGCACCAGCAACATGCAGCACATGGCGACCAGCAGCACCGGCGGCAGGTTGAAGTTCCCCGCATGCACAGTCAGGACACTGTGGTCGGACACGAACATCGGCGAGCGCAGGTGTTCCGGGATCTGCCAGCCGAAGGCGTTCTGCAGGAAGTTGTTCAGGTAGTCGGACCAGCCGATCGCCACCGCGCTGCCGGCCAGGCCGTATTCGAGCAGCAGGCAGGCCGCGACGATGAAGGCGGCGAATTCGCCGACGGTGGCATAGGCGAAGGAGTACGAGGAACCGGAAGCCGGCACGCGCCCCGCCAGTTCGGCATAGCACAGCGCGGTCAGGCCGGCGGTGAGCGCGGCGATCAGGAACGACAGGATCACGGCGGGGCCGGCCTTCGGCACCGCTTCCACCATCGTGAAGAAAATGCCGGTGCCGACAGTGGCGCCGACACCGATCATCGTCAGCGGGAACAGGCCCAGCGAGCGCGTCAGGGTGCCGCCGCTGTGGCCGTGGCTGTCGTCGTGCGCGCGCTCAGCCGATTTGGTACGAAACAGCTTCTGGCCCAGGGTCAGATTCACGGAAAAGTCCTTTGGTCACGCTAAAGCGCTTAACAAAATCTTCAGGGCAAGGCGCAACGTCGAAGACAGTACACTTGTACGGCGAGACGATGCAACGCAGCCATGGAGGTTTTGTTAAGCGCTCTACATTGAAAAATGGCTGAGCATGAAGAAACAGCCAAAGTTCGCGATTATAGGGCCGTTCTGCTGTCGCTGAGAAAATAGTTTTCTTAAAATATGCATCAGCAATGCGTATTTATGAGCTAGAATATTTCCGTCAATTACAGAACAGTATCCGATGCGCCTGACCCGCTTTTCCGACATCGGCCTGCGTGTGCTGATCTACCTCGAACGCGCCGGCGAACGCCCGCACCCGGTGACGGTTGCGGAGATCGCCACGCAGTTCGACATCCCGCTGAATCACCTGGTGAAGGTGGTCGGCCACCTGGCCCGTGCGGGCTGGGTGCGCGCGATGCGTGGCCGCAACGGCGGCCTGCGCCTGGCCGCCGATCCGCAGGTGTTGACCGTCGGCCAGGTATTGCGCGAGCTCGAAGGCGACGACGAGCTGGTCGACTGCGAGGGCACGAAATGCGCCCTCAGCCTGGATTGCCAGTTGCGCGGCGTGCTGCGCGCCGGCATGCGCGCCTTCTACCAGGAGATGGACCGCTACACGCTGGCCCGTATCACCGAAGGCAGTACCGGCGAGCAGATCGTACGCATGCATAAAATGTTCTGGAGTGGCAGCCCGGCCGGCCTGAATGCTTGATTCGCCCGGTTCCGGCCCAACCCGCTCGTCATGGTGCGAGCGTTTTTTGAAGTTGTAGGGTGGGGACTCGTCCCCACGCTGTACAACGCACGCCCTGCCAACCCGCTTGCCAAGTGCGAGCGTTTTTTTGAAGTTTAAAGTTGCATTTCAAATGCAAGAACTGAGGAATACACGATGATCTCCGCCGCTTCCCGTCCCTACATCGATGCCAGCGTCCCCGTCCTGCGCGAACACGGTCTCGCCATCACCACCCTGTTCTACAAGAACATGCTGGGCGAGCACCCGGAGCTGACGCGCCTGTTCAACATGGGCAACCAGGCGCGCGGCGCACAGCAGCAGTCGCTGGCCTCGGCCGTATTCGCCTACGCGGCCAACATCGGGACGCCGGAAGCCCTGGGTCCGGTGGTCAAGCGCATCGTCCACAAGCACGTGTCGGTCGGCATCCGCGCCGAGCACTACCCGATCGTCGGCCGCCACCTGCTGGACGCGATCGCCGCCACCCTGGGCGATGCCGCAACCAAGCCGCTGCTGGACGCCTGGGCCGAAGCCTACAACTCGCTGGCGAACCTGCTCATCTCGGCCGAAGCCGAGATGTACGGCACCGCCGGCGTCGAGCCGGGCGAAACCCGTCCGATGCGCGTGACGGAAGTGAAGCGCGAGAGCGACAACGTGCTGTCGATCCGCTTCGTACCAGGCGACGACAAGCCGCTGCCGCCCTTCCAGGCCGGCCAGTACGTCAGCGTCGCCGTCGACCTGCCGGGCGGCCGCCACCAGCTGCGCCAGTACAGCCTGTCCGACGCCGCGGGCAAGGACAGCCTGCGCATCTCGGTCAAGCGCGAGGACGCCCAGGACACCACGCCGGCCGGCGAAGTGTCGAACTGGATCCATGCGAACGTGCAGGTCGGCAGCGTGCTGCAGGTGACGCATCCGTTCGGCGAGTTCACGCCCGATACCGAGTCCGATGCGCCGATCGTGCTGCTGTCGGCCGGTGTCGGCATCACGCCGATGGTCTCAAGCCTGAACCGCATTGCCCTGGTCAACCCGCAGCGCCAGGTGATCTTCGCCCATGCCGCCCGCGACGCGCGCCACCATGCACTGCAGAGCGACGTCGCCGCCGCCCAAGCCGTGATGCCGAACCTGCACGTGGCGACCTTCTATGAAGAGGTGAACGGCGAAGCCGGCGTGCTGGCCGGGCGCATGGATGTGGCGCGCCTGCCAAGCTGGGACCGCGAGGCGACCGATGTCTGGATCTGCGGCCCGCTGAAGTTCATGCAGGCGCAGTGGCTGGCGCTGCTCGACGCCGGCGTGCCGCCGGCACGGCTGCACCGCGAGGTGTTCGGGCCGGAGTTGCTGGATCACTTGCTGTAAGACGCGGCGTTTCCCGTAGGGTGGGCACCCATGCCCACGCGTTGCGGGCGCGTCCTTGCACCGCGTGCCGTGACATGTCGCTCGCGCGGCGTCACCGTGCCCCATGGCTTGCGGTGACTTTGCGAGCGATACCTCGCTATCCGTAGCCAGTTCGACCCCACATAACGCGTGGGCACGGCGTGCCCACCCTACGGTCGCCGTTCCGTCCGTCTTCTTACAGGATCTGCACCGTGCGGCCGCTGATATTGCGCTGGGCCGGCTGGCCGTACACCCGGATCGGGCCCGAGCCGCTGGCCTGCGCGAACACCGACTGGCGCACGGTGGCCGAGATGCCCCCCGAGCCGCTGGTCGACAATTCTCCCTGCTCGCTGGTCAGGCTCGCCATGTCGACGCTGCCCGAGCCGCTCACGCTCACATTCAGGCGCTGCACGGCGCCGCTGGCCTGGACCAGGCCCGAGCCGCTGACCGAGGCGCGCGCGTAATCGCCGCGCACCTGGCCGACGTTCAGCCGCCCCGAACCGCTCACGGCCAGCTTGGCACTGCCGGCGCGCAGTTCGCCCGCGTCGATCTTGCCCGAACCCGATACCCGCGCGTCGAGCTCGGCGACCTCGCCGACCAGGCGGGTCACGCCGGAGCCGCCCTGGCGCACGTCGAGCGGTTCGCCCTTCAGGTCGCGCACCGTCACGTGGCCCGAGCCGCCGGCGTTCAGTTCGGTCAGGCGCGGCACGGTGTACGTCACCTTCAGCGGCGTGGTGCTGCGCAGGCGGCCCTCGGTGCCGATGTGCAGGGTCGAGCCGCGGGTTTCGGTCTGCACCAGGTGCACAAGGTTGCTGTCGCCTTCCACCACCAGCGAAGGCGCGCCGCCGACGCGCACCTCGACGATCATCGCGCCGCCCACATCCAGCCCGGTCAGCGCCCCTACCTGGCGCGTATCGCGGGCGGCCACGCCGTCGCCGTCGACGGTCTTGCCGCTGAAGGGCGTATGGACCGCGTACTCGCCGCCCGGAGGCGCGGCGACGATGATGCAGCCGCTGAGGGTGGCGGCGACGGCGATAGCAAGCAGAGTACGCATGATGTGAACCTTTTCTTGTCGTGGTTGGGCGCGACGGCGCCGATGTTGCCACTTTAGAATTTGCTCACACCGCTGTCGCCTTCCCTGCGACAGATTGCGTTTTTTACGGCCTGAAGCGTCGAAACACGAACCTCAGCGTTGGCCGAGACGGGTTTCGCCGAACAGGGTCTTGTACTGGTGCGGCTGCGAGCGCCAGTACTGGGGAGGCGCGGCCACCTGGGCGCCCAGCTCCGCGGCGGCGTGCCAGGGCCAGCGCGGGTTGTAGAGCATCGCCCTTGCCAGCGCCACCATGTCGGCCTGACCCGATTGCAGGATGTGCTCGGCCTGGGTCGGCTCGGTGATCAAGCCCACGCCGATGGTCGGCATCATGGTGTCGCGCTTGATCCGTTCCGCGAAGGCGATCTGGTAGCCGGCGCCCACCGGAATCTTCTGCTGCGGCGACAGGCCGCCGCTCGACACGTGGATGAAGTGGCAGCCGCGCGACTCCAGCTCGCGGGCGAAGACGACGCTGCTCTCCAGGTCCCAGCCACCCTCGACCCAGTCGGTGGCCGAGATGCGCATGCCGACTGCCATTGAGCCCGGCACGGCCGCGCGCACCGCCTCGAACACCTCCAGGGGGAAGCGCATGCGGTTCTCGAGCGAACCGCCGTACTGGTCCTCGCGCCGGTTCGACAGCGGAGAGAGGAACTGGTGCAGCAGGTAGCCGTGGGCGCCGTGCAGCTCGATGGCGTCCAGGCCGAGTGCGTGCGCGCGGCGCGCGGCGTCGACGAAACCGTCCTTGATGCGCTGCAGGCCCGCCTCGTCGAGCGCCAGCGGCACGGTTTCGCCTTCGGCGTGGGGAACGGCGGATGGGGCCACGGTCTGCCAGCCGCGCGGCTCGTCGGGCTTGATGTTGGCGCCGCCCAGCCAGGGCGCAGCGCTCGACGCCTTGCGTCCGGCGTGCGCCAGTTGCACCGCGACCTTGATCGGCGAGTGACGGCGCATCGCGGCGACGATCGGGCGCAGGGCGTCGAGATGGGCGTCCGACCACAGGCCGAGGTCGTCGGGCGAGATCCGGCCCTCGGGCGTGACCGAGGTGGCCTCGATGATCAACAGGGCGGCGCCGGACAGGGCGAGTTGGCCGAGGTGGATCATGTGCCAGTCGGTGGCCAGGCCCTCGTCGGCCGAGTACTGGCACATCGGGGCGATGGCGATACGGTTGGACAGCTCGAGCGGCCCAAGTTTGTAGGGGGAAAACAACTTGCTGCTCATGGAGGCTCCGGTCTTATGCAAAGAACAAAGTCTATCGAAGCTTGGGCAATTGTGCAGATGCAAGGAGACGGTTGGATTTTCGTAGGGTGGACACCTGTGTCCACGCGGTGCGGCGCCCGAGTCGCGGAGCAGCATGATCTCGCCGGGGTTGTAGGGTGGGTTCTTGAACCCACGCGGTACGGCGCATGAACAATCGTAACGCGGATCCGTTCGATGTCGCGTCTGCTCATCGGGTGAGACCGCGTGGACACAGGTGTCCACCCTACAAAAGCTATAAAAAAAGCCGCGATCGCTCGCGGCTCCTGCACTGCACCTTACACCATCAATTCACGCGCACCACCATCAACCCGGCGCGCAATCCCACCCGCACATCGGGATTCGGAAACACCACCATCTCCTCCTCATGGAAAACGGTATAGACCGTTTCCCCATCGGTGGCGATCACCTCGCCGCGCTTGAGCGAGGCGAAGTTCGGCGTCTCCTTCGAGAAGCTCATCGTGAAGGCGTCCGACAGCTTGATCACTTCCTGCGCCACCTTGAACACGTGCGGCGCAGCCTTGGCCGGCGGCGCTTCCGCACCGCGCAGCAGGGCGTCGAGCGCCAGCGAGGCGTCGGCGAACTGGGCCAGGTTGTTCTGGCCCAGCGTGCCCACGCGCCCCAGCTCCACCGTGCTGCCCGCTGCGCCATGGTGCTCGCTCGAGTAGTAGCTGTAGGTGCCGGCCGACTTCGGGTTCATGATGATGGCCCCTATCGCCGCCTGCCCCAGCCAGCCGATCAGGGCCGCCTTGCGTTCTTGCGCGATCAGGTCCGGCACGATCGCGAACATCGGATAGTGCGAGGCGCGGATCGCGGTATGCAGGTCGAGGTGCCAGCGCACCGGACCGGCATCGGCGAAGAAGGCGCTCGTGGCGGCGATGATCTCGTCCGCACGTGCGCTCTCGAAGGTGCCCGCCAGCGCGCCACGGTCCGGCCTGAACATGCGGTTCAGGTCGGCGTCGATGAAGCGCTTGCCCGCGGCGATGGCGTCGATGTTCCCGACACACAGCATCAGGTCGACCGCAAGCTGCTGCGGCTGGCGCGACAGCGCCTCGATCACGTGCGCGACCATTTCGATCGGCCCGGTCTCGTCGCCGTGCACGCCGACAGACAGCAACACCGCGGGACGGGCAGCGCTGCGATCGGCCCCCTTCACCGTCAGGATGCCCCTGGCGGGCGTCCCGACGACAAAACCGGCGTCCATGAAACGCTGCGCGACCTGGCCGAAATCGGCCTCGGCCAGCGCGCGCACCGCTTCAGGCACCACGGGTGGTTGGGCGGGCGCGCTCATCTCAGGCAGCCAGGCGCTCGGGGTTCGAGCCTTCCGACAGCGCCCAGACGTCCAACATGGCCTGCTCGAGATCGAGCGCCTGGGTGTAGCCGGTCAAGCCCTTCTCCGCCGTCACGGCGTCGACCGCGGCGATCGGATCGCCGCTGCCGGCGCGCTCGATCACCTGCAGCAGCAGGCGCTGCTGGGTGCGGCGCAGCGCCTGCATCGCGTAGTTGCGCAGCTGTTCCTGCGACTTGCTCTGGGCCGGCAGCTTCAGGCCGCGCTCGAGCGTATCGATGCCGGCGCGCTCGCGCAGCGCCATGCCGACCTGCAGGAACTGGGCCAGCGACATGCCGCTCGGACGCTGCACCGACACCGCCGCGAACAGGAAAGTAGCCAGCGACTCGATGGTCTCGACCGCCTTCCAGGCGCCGACGAAGTTCTTGCTCAGGCCGGCGTAGCCATCGGCTTCCGACTTGGTCGGCATCAGCTGGCGCAGTTGCTCGCCGTTCGCGAACAACGTGGTCAGTTCGGTCATGCCGTCAAGCCCCTGCGGCAGCGACAGCACGCCTTCGATCACGGCGCGCAGCAGGGCGCGGGTGCGGGCGTCGACCGCGATCGAGACTTCACGCGGCACGTTCAGCGCATCGGCGTCGAGCGCCTCGAACACCGGCGCCAGCTGCAGCGCCGACCAGCCGCGGCCCCAGGCCTTGACGACCTCGGTCTCGTCGACACGGTGCTCGGCGGCCAGGTCGCGCAGCATCAGCGGACCGCAGCGGTTGACCGCCTCGTTGGCCAGCACGGTGGCCAGGATGGCGTTGGCCAGCGGGTGATCCAGCGGATCGCGGGTGGCGACCAGCTGCGGCGGGAAGTAAGGACGCAGCACGGTCTCGGCCCAGGGCTCGTCCACCAGCGGCAGCGCGGCCAGGGTGCGCTTGAAGCGGTTCTTGACGTTGGCGATGACGACCGCCAGTTCCGGGGCCGTCAGGCCCTGGCCCAGGGCCTTGCGGCGCTGCAGTTCGGCATCAAGCGGCAGCTGCTCCAGTTCGCGCGAGACGGCGCCTTCCGCTTCCAGGTTCGCGATCAGGGCGGCGTAGCTGTCGACAATCGACGCGCTGCTCTGCGCCTGGGCTTCGCGGGTCAGCAGGTGGGTCTGCTGGGTGTTGTCGCGCAGGACCAGCTTCTCGACGTCGCCGGTCATCTCGAACAGGATGCGGTTGCGGTCGGCTTCAGGCAGCTTGCCCGCGCTGACTTCGGTATCCAGCCAGATCTTGATGTTGACTTCGTGGTCGGAGCAGTCCACGCCCGCCGAGTTGTCGATCGCGTCGGTGAAGATGCGGCCGCCGTTCAGCGCGAACTCGATACGGCCGGCCTGGGTCGCGCCCAGGTTGCCGCCTTCGCCCACCACCTTGCAGCGCATTTCGTTGCCGTTGACGCGGATGCGGTCGTTGGCGCGGTCCTTCACCTGGGCGTGGGTCTCGTGCGAGGCCTTGATGTAGGTGCCGATGCCGCCGTTGTAGAACAGGTCGACCGGGGCCAGCAGGATGCGGTGCATCAGCTCTTCCGGCGCCAGCGAGGTTTCCTCGATGCCCAGCACTTCACGCACCTGCGGGGTCAGTTCGATCGAACGTGCGCTGCGCGGGAACACGCCGCCGCCCTGCGAGATCAGCGACTTGTCGTAGTCTTCCCACGACGAACGCGGCAGCGCGAACATGCGCTGGCGTTCCTTGAACGAGACTTCGACGTCCGGGGTCGGATCCAGGAAGATGTGACGGTGGTCAAAAGCGGCCACCAGCTTCAGCTGGCGCGACAGCAGCACGCCGTTGCCGAACACGTCGCCCGACATGTCGCCCACGCCGACCATGGTGATTGGCGTCGTGCTCATGTCGTGGCCCAGTTCGTAGAAGTGGCGCTTGACGGCCTCGAAGGCGCCCTTGGCGGTGATGCCCATCTTCTTGTGGTCGTAGCCGTTCGAGCCGCCCGACGCGAAGGCGTCGCCCAGCCAGAAGCCGCGCTGTACGGCGATGCTGTTGGCGATGTCGGAGAAGGTCGCGGTGCCCTTGTCGGCGGCGACCACCAGGTAAGGATCGTCCTGGTCGTGGCGCACGGTCGCTTCCGGCGGCACGATGGCGCCGCGGACGCGGTTGTCGGTCACTTCCAGCAGGCTGGAGATGAACATGCGGTAGCAGGCTTCGCCCTCGGCCGCCATGACTTCACGCGGCGCGTCCTTCGGCATCTGCTTGCAGACGAAACCGCCCTTCGAGCCGGCCGGCACGATGACGGCGTTCTTGACCATCTGCGCCTTCACCAGGCCCAGCACTTCGGTGCGGTAGTCTTCCATGCGGTCCGACCAGCGCAGGCCGCCGCGGGCGACCGGGCCGCCGCGCAGGTGCACGCCTTCGAAGCGGCGCGAGAACACATAGATCTCGCGGTAAGGACGCGGTTCCGGCGCCAGCGCCAGGTTGCTGGTGTCGACCTTGAAGATGATCTTCTCGCCGCTGTTCTGGAAGTAGTTGGTGCGCACGGTGGCCAGGGCCAGGTCGACCAGGGCGGCCATGATTTCCTCGGTGTCGGCGTGGTTCACGCTCGACAGACCGGCCTTCAGCGCGGACAGCTTGGCGCTACCGGCGGTGTGCTCGGCGTCGCCCAGCTTCGGATCGAAGCGCTGGATGAAGCCGGTGACGAATTCCTTGACCAGGGCAGGCTGGGTGCGCAGGGTCTCGGCCATGTAGCGCACCGAGAACTTCGAGCCCAGCTGGCGCCAGTAGCTGATGTAGGCGCGCACCAGCTGCACTTCGCGCATCGACAGGCCGCCTTCGACGGTCAGGCCGTTCATGCGGCCGTCTTCGGCTTCGTCGTTGAACAGGGCCGCGAACAGCTCTTCGGCCACCGGCGCGATGCCCGGCTTGACCAGCTTGTTGCCGCTTTCGTCGTCCACCGCCAGCGCGGTGACGTGGTGGCGGACGCCGTCGGCAGTCGTGATCGCCCAGGTCTGCTCGCGGTCGACCGCGATGCCGGCGTTCTGCAGGGCCGGCAGGATGCGCGACAGCGAAGGCACGTTCTCGCCCGAGTACAGGCGGATCGAGGCGTCGCGCGCGGCGTTGCCGTCGCCGCTGCCCGGCTCGATGCGGACGGCCACGCGTTCCTGCTGGCCGATGTTCAGCATGGCCTGCAGGTCGCGGAAGGCGACTTCCGGCGCGGTCGCGGTGACGAAGGAGACCGGCAGGTTGGCGCCGAGCTTGCGCAGCGCGCTGCGCTGGGCGTGCTCTTCGACGCCGTTGGTCATGGCGGCGAAGCGGTCGTGCCAGCCGTCCAGCACGGACAGCAGCGGCTGCTGGATGTCGGTTTCGAGGTCGAGCGGATTGCGGGCGGCGTGGGCGATCAGGTAGACGCGGGCCAGCGGGCCATCGGCGACCAGGGTCTGCACGCGCACGTCATGCGCGCCCGAGCTGTCCTTCAGGGCCTGGGCCAGCGAAGCGGCGACCGCTGCGCTGTAGCGCTCGCGCGGCAGGTAGACCAGGGCGTTCAGGTGACGGCCATAGACGTCGCGACGGGCGAAGACTTTCGGGCGCGGCTGCTTGTACAGCGACACGACCGAGCTGCACACCTGCGCCAGCCATTCCGGATCGGCTTCCAGCGCTTCGGTGCGCGGCAGCGATTCGAGGATTTCCAGGAACTTCTCGGCGCGGAAGCCTTCCTGGCGCACACCGGCCAGGCTCAGGACTTTCGCGACGCGGCCGCGCGCGAACGGCAGGCGCGCCAGCGGGGTCGAGGTGGCGGCGCGGGTGAACAGGCCGACGAAGCAGTGTTCGCCGAGGATGTTGCCTTGTGCGTCGGTGTTGCGCACGCCGATGAAGTCGAGCGGCTGGTCGCGGTGCAGGGTGCCCTCGACGTCGGCTTTCACGATCGACAGGGTTTCGGTCCGGCCGGCCAGGGTCTTCAGTTCGCCCGGGATGTTGGCCAGGCAGGTGCCGTAGACCGGGTGCGAGGTGTCCTTCAGCACGCCGATGCGGCTCGGGATGTCGCGCGCCAGTTCGTCCTGGCCCGGCTGCACCACGTAGTAGGCGTAGCCGAAGGGCTCGAAGCCTTCGTTCTTGGCCCACTCGAGGAAGGCGGCCACTTCCTGGCCGGCCGGGGTGCCGGAAGCGGCGGCGGCCGCGGCCACTTCGGTCATGCGGTCGCCCATGGCGACGGCGTCGCGGTGCACGACGGCGGCGTCGTTGGCGACCATGCGGATGCGCGCGGTCAGCTTGTCGAGTTCTTCGAAGGCGAGTTCGTCGTTCAGCAGCACCAGCACATAGGATTCCAGCGGTGCGCCGGCTGCGCCGACGGCGGTGACGACGCCATTCGCGTCACGCTGGACCGGCAGCACGGCGTTCATCACGCCGGCGGCAAGGACACGCTCCTTGCGCAGGGCCATCACGAACGAGTCGACCAGGTAAGGCATGTCTTCGTTCAGGATCAGCAGGGCGGTCGCGATGCCGCCTTTGGTGTCGGTGTAGCGCATCTGCGCGATCTGGCAACCCTGCCCGGTGCGCTTGGCAACCTGCATGAAACCGTCCCACAGGACGGGGGCCAGGGCTTCCGGCGCGATGCCGGCCAGGTCCTCTTCGTCGAGCGACCCGAGCCAGGCGCTGATCAGCGCGGTCACCGGTTCGGTTGCGCCTGCGGCCGGCTGGTTCGTGACCAGCGTGAGGGTCTGGGTGCGCAAATCTTGCGTCATGTCGTTCATTCTGCTTCTCCAAAGCTTTGATGTTGTCGCCGCTGCGCGCTACGGCTTGTGGCTTTGCGCGCCCCGGCGTTTGGTGGACAGGGTTGTCCCGTCCAGGTCCTTGGCTTCCTTGTCCCGGAAGCGTGTAACTCGTTATGGTTGCGACGGCGGTGCGTCGTGCGCTGCCGTCGGTTCTTTGCTGCCTTCTGGCGGCGTGGTGCTTGCCGCGTTGTCTCTGCTCTGCTGTCGTACCGCGTGGGTTCAAGAACCCACCCTACGAATCGACGGTATGCCGCTTTTGTAGGGTGGGCACCTGTGCCCACGCGGTCTCACCGGTCGATCACCCTACAAATCAGCCGAAGTCGTACAAGCCCGGCAAGCCGAGAATGCGCTCCAGCGCCTCCAGCGCCGTATGGCACTCGATCGCCAGTTGCGGGTCCATCAAATCCTTCGGCTCGATGCGGTCGCGGTAATGCTTCTCGACCCACTCGACCAGTTGCGCATGCAGCGCCTCGGTCATGATCACGCCGCCGTGCATGGCTGCGGCCTGCTCGTCGGTCAGGGCCACGCGCAGGCGCAGGCAGGCCGGGCCGCCGCCGTTGCGCATGCTCTGGCGCAGGTCGAATTCGATCAGTTCGTCGATCGGCCCGCCGCTGGTCACCAGGCCGGACAGGTAGCGCGCCACCGCCTCGTTCTCGCGGCACTCGTGGGGCACCACCAGGGCCATCTTGCCGTCCGGCTTGGACAGCAGCTGGCTGTTGAACAGGTAGCTCGCCACGGCGTCGGCCACCGGCACCTGGCCGGCATCGACGCGCACCGGCACGAACTCGAAGCCCACGCTTGATGCCGAGCGACGCAGGGCCTCGATGGTCGCCGCCTCGTCGGCAAACGCCTGCTCGTGATAGAACAGCACGTTGCCGTTGCCGACCGCGATCACGTCGTTGTGGAACACGCCCTGGTCGATCACGTCCGGGTTCTGGGAAGCGAACACGGTGCGGCTGGGATCGAGCCCGTGCAGGCGTGCGACCGCCTGCGAGGCTTCCAGCGTCTGGCGGGCCGGATACTTCTTCGGCGCGGGCGCCGAAGGATCGAACTCGACGCGGCCATACACGAAGAACTCGACGCCGGGCGCGCCGTGGTCGGCCGCAAAGCGCGTGTGGTTCGCCGCGCCCTCGTCGCCGAAGGCCGGGGTCGACGGCAGGGTGTCGTGCACCACGAAATGGTCGTGGTTGGCGAAGATCGCGCGCAGCGTGCGGGTGGCCTGCACGTGCTCTTCCGAGCGGTGCAGCTTGTTGTTCAGGTTGGCGGCGGTGAAGTGCACGCGGCCGTCGCGGGTGTCGGCCGAGGGGCTGACCGTGGCGGCATTCGCGGTCCACATCGGCGCGGCCGACCAGGCGCAGGACAGGATCACCGGCGCCTCGCGCCAGGCTTGCGCCAGCACATCGGCGTCGGTACCCGAGAAGCCCAGGCTGCGCAGCAGGCGGAAGTTCGGCCTTGCCTGCGGCGGCATCACGGCCTGGGCGAAGCCGCGCGCGGCCAGCGCACGCATCTTGGCCAGGCCCTGCAGCGCGGCCTGGCGCGGGTTCGAGGCGCTGCGCACATTGCTGAACGAGGCCACGTTGCCGAACGAGAGTCCGGCATAGTTGTGCGACGGCCCGACCAGGCCATCGAAGTTGTATTCGCGAGCGTTACGCATAGATTAAAAGCTCAGTCCCGGCGACAGCTTGGCCGGCATTTCAAGTTCGGAGGTTTCGATCGAGGCGACCGGGTAGGCGCAGTAGTCCGCCGCGTAATAGGCGCTGGGACGGTGGTTGCCGGACTTGCCGACGCCGCCGAACGGCGCCGAGCTGGCCGCGCCCGTGGTCGGGCGGTTCCAGTTGACGATACCGGCGCGGGCGCGCACCGCGAAGCGCTTCCACAGTTCTTCCGACGGCGACAGCAGCGCCGCAGCCAGGCCGAACTCGGTGGCGTTCGCGACTTTCAGCGCGCTGTCGAAATCCTTGACGCGGATGATCTGCAGCAGCGGACCGAACCACTCTTCGTCCGGGATGCCCTGCGCATCGGTGACGTCGACAATGCCGGCGGTGACGAAACCGGCGTTCGGGTCGAGCTGGCGCATCTGCAGCAGCACCTTGCCGCCCTTCTGCGCCATCTCGGCCTGGGCCTGCACCAGGCGCGCGGCCACCGCGCTCGATACCACCGGGCCCATGAAGGGCTGGGGCTCGGCGTTCGACGGGCCGACCTGCAGTTTCGATGCGACTTCGACCAGGCGGTCGATAAAGGCCTGGCCTTCCGGCGTGTCCTGCACCACCAGGCGGCGCGCGCAGGTGCAGCGCTGGCCGGCGGAGATAAACGCCGACATCACCGCGTGGTGCACGGCGGCGTCGATGTCCTTCACATCCCACACGACGAGCGGGTTATTCCCGCCCATTTCCAGCGCCAGCATCTTGCCCGGCTGGCCGCCGAACTGCTTGTGCAGGGCGGCGCCGGTCTGGCTGCTGCCGGTGAAGAGCACGCCGTCGATCAGGGGATTGGCGCCCAGGGCGATGCCGGTGTTGCGCCCGCCGTTGACCAGGTTCAGCACGCCCTTCGGCAGGCCGGCCTTTTCCCACAGCTCGACCGTTTTCACGGCGGTGCGCGGCGCGTACTCGCTGGGCTTGAACACGACGGTGTTCCCGGCGATCAGGGCCGGCACGATGTGGCCGTTCGGCAGGTGGCCGGGGAAGTTATACGGACCATAGACGGCGAACACGCCGTGCGGGCGGTGGCGCAGCACGGCATTGCCGTCGGCGACCTTGGTATTGCTTTCGCCGGTGCGCGCGCCATAGGACTGGACCGAGATGTCGATCTTGTTGGCCATGGTCGCTACTTCCGTGCGCGCTTCCCACAGGGGCTTGCCGACTTCCTCGGCGATGATGGCGGCCAGTTCCTCGGCGTGCTCCTTCAGCAGGTCGCGGAAACGGGTGCAGACGGCGATGCGTTCGTCGAGCGACGTCAGCGCCCAGTCCTCGAACTTGTCGCGCGCGGCTTGCGCGGCGCGGGCCACGTCTTCTTCATTGGACTCGTTGCTGCTCCAGGTCTGGCGGCCGGTGGACGGATCGACCGTGACCAGTTCCGCGCCGCTGCCGGCGAGCCATTCGCCGTTGATGTAGTTCGACAGGTTAGCCATTGTTCTTCCTTACGTTGAGTGACAGCGTGCGCACCGTGTCGCCCGCCTGGCAATGCAGCAGCGCCAGCTCCTGCGCCGACAGCGCGACCTGCGCGCCCTCGATCGTGGTCTGGGCCAGCACCATCCGGAAATCGTGCAGCTTCGTGTTCGACACCAGCAGGCACTCAAGCTCGCCTTCTGGACGGCCTTCGACGGCGACGCGCAAGACACTGTCGCGCACCGAGCGCAGGTCCGACACGCGGCCCTGCAGCACCGGGCCGGCGTCGAAGATGTCAACGTAGCCGTCGTAGTGCATGCCTTCCTGCTCGAGCAGCTTGCGCGCCGGCAGCGTGGAGCGGTGCACCTGGCCGATCACCTCGCGCGCCGACTGCGGCAGGTAATCGACATAGAGCGGCTGCCGCGGCATCAGCTCGGCGATGAAGGATTTCTTGCCCATCGCGGTGAGGCCGTCGACATGGTTGAAATCCATCTTGAAGAAGTGGCGGCCCAGGCCCTCGTAGAAGGGGCTGGTGCCGTCTTCCAGCAGGTAGCCGCGCATCTCGGCGATGATCTTCTCGGTGAACAGTTGCTGGAACTGGGCGATGAAGAGGAAACGGCTTTTTGAGAGCCACTTGCCGTTGTAGCCGACGCGGTAGTCCGGCTGCAGGAACAGCGAGCACAGTTCGGTGGCGCCGGTCAGGTCGTTCGACAGGTACAGGGTCTCCATGCGCGTGAACACGTTCAGTTCGCGGCTGGAATGCACCAGGGTGCCGATGCGGTAGTTATAGAAGGGCTCGGTGAGGCCGACCGCGGCCTTGATCGCGCACACGCCGGCCAGGCGGCCATTTTCCGTGTCCTCGAGCACGAACATGTAGTCGCGCTCCTGCGGCGGGATCGTTTCGGCGAACGAGGCGACGGCGCATTCGACGCGGTCGCCCAGCATCTTGCGGTCTGGCTTCAGGGTGGTCATGCCGCCGCCGACCTGGGTGGACAGGTCGATCAGGGCGTCGAGGTCCGATGCAGCGATGGAACGAATGACGAGCATGGTGCCTCTCTCAGATTCTGACGCAGATGACGGAGTCGCCCGGCGCCACGCCCAGCGCCTGCTGGGCCTCCAGCGGCAGGCAGATGGCGTCCGAGGTATCGCAGGGTGGGCAGGCCACGGTGACGGCGCGGAAGCGCTCGGCGCTGGTGGCGACCGCGTAGGTGACGGTGGCGCCAGTGTCGTTTGACGCGGTTTCGACGCGGCGATGCTGCGAGCCGCAGAACGAACGCAGCGACAGTTTATGGGCCGCCAGGATCGGGCCGCCATCGAAGATGTCGACGTATTCGTCGGCCTCGAAGCCCTCTTCGGTCAGCAGCTTGAAGGCGAGCTGGCCGCTCGGGTGGATCTGGCCCATCGCCGCCTGGGCGTCGCCCGGCAGCAGCGGCACGTAGACCGGATAGTGCGGCATCAGTTCGACGATCAGGGTGCGGTTGCGCGCCCCGCCGATGATGCGCTCGGCGTCGAGGAAGTCCATCTTGAAGAACTTGCGGCCCAGCGCGTTCCAGAACGGCGACTGGCCCTCATTGTCGGTGACGCCGGCCAACGGCACGAAGAAGCGGTCGCCGAAGCGGTGCGGCGCCAGCGCCGCGAACAGCAGGCGCGCACGCGACAGCAGCGCCGCCTCGATGCCGGCATGCTCGCGGTCGCGCAGGTTGAAGCCGGCCAGCTGCGAGCAAGCCGTGAGTTCGGAACACAGCGTCAGCGCATGCACGCTGTGGGAGATGTTCAGGTCGCGCGAGACCTGCTGGATGACGTCGTTGCGGAAAGCGAAATAGGTGCCGTTCGAACCGGCCGAGGCGTGCACGGCGGCGGTGCCGACGACCTCGCGGCTGGCCGTGTCTTCAAGCACGAACAGGTAGGACTCTTCGCTGGGGATATCGACCTGGGCCGCGAAGGAAGCGATCGAACGCTCGACAAAGGCGGTGATCGCCTCGCGCGTGCGCGGCAGCGTGTGCACTCCCGGCGTCGTCACGGCGGCCAGGCTCTCCAGCGCGCCGATATCCGACAGTTCTACCGGACGGACAACATACATGTGAACTCCCAATCTCAGTGCGAACAAGCCATGGCCCGCGTTCTTGCGCGGGCCATGGGTACGGCAGCTTTCGTGCGGTCTTCGCGGATCAGGCGGCAGCCAGGAATTCCTCGACCGCGGCGCGCAGGATGCGATCGGCTTGCGCGATCTGCTCGTCCGACACGATCAGCGCCGGGGCCATGCGCACCACATCCATGCCGGCGACGAGCAGCATCAGGCCCATCTTCTCTGCGACCTTGGTCAGGTCCTTGGCGCGGCCCTTGTAGCCTTCCGCCATCGGCAGGCCGATCAAGAGGCCCATGCCGCGCGCCTTGCCGAACAGCTGAGGATAGTCGGCGCTCAGCTTGTCCAGGTTGGCGAAGATCTTGGCGCTGGCTTCCTTCACGCGCGCCAGGAAGGCCGGCTGGTTGATGGTCTCGATCACGTTCAGCGCGACGGTCGCGGCCAGCGGGTTGCCGCCGTAGGTGGTGCCGTGCGAGCCGACGTTGAAGTGCTGGGCGATCTCGTTCGTGGTCAGCATCGCGCCGATCGGGTAGCCGTTGCCCAGCGCCTTGGCGCTGGTCAGGATGTCCGGGGTGACGCCGACGTCCATGTAGGCGTACAGCGAACCGGTACGGCCCACGCCCGACTGCACTTCGTCGAAGATCAGCAGGGCGCCGGTCTTGTCGCACAACTCGCGCAGGGCCTGCAGGTATTCCTTGTTACCCGGGATCACGCCGCCCTCGCCCTGGATCGGCTCGACGATCACGGCCGCGACGTCGTCGAGGATCGCAGCGCGCGCCGCTTCGATGTCGTTGTAGGCGATGTGGTTGATTTCCTGCGGCAGCGGCTCGAAGCCTTCGGTGTACTTCGGCTGGCCGCCCACCGAGACGGTGAACAGGGTGCGGCCGTGGAAGGACGACAGGCAGGAGATGATGCGCGACTTGTGCGGGCCGAACTTGGTGTGCGCGTACTTGCGCGCCAGTTTCAGGGCCGCTTCGTTCGCTTCCGCGCCCGAGTTGCAGAAGAAGGCGCGGTCGGCGAAGGTGGCTTCGGTCAGCGCCAGCGCCAGGCGCAGGACCGGCTCGTTGGTGTAGCCGTTACCGAGGTGCCACAGGGTGTTCAGTTGCTTGGTCAGCGCGTCGACCAGCACCGGGTTGGCGTGACCCAGGCTCGAGACCGCGATGCCGGAAGTGAAGTCGAGGTAGTGCTTGCCTTCCTGGTCCCACACGTCCAGGCCCGAAGCGCGCACCGGCACCATGCCGGCCGGGGCGTAGGTCGGGACGAGGACTTCGTCGAAGGTCTGCCGAGTGACAGGCCGCGTTGTGACACCCGAATCAAGCTTTGCGTTCATGACTTTTTCCTCATCCTTTGAAGTGACAGGCGCGCCTGGAGACGGGCGCCGAACCTGGTCATTATAGGAAGACGGGGTGGCAAGTTCTTGCAGAAGTGCGACGGGGATTTTCATTTTTGACCGAACGGTCCGGTCATGGCATGCATACGGATGATGCATGTTCTGCAACAGCGCTGTCGCTGCAGCGAAACAGCGGGGTTTCAGCGAGGTTGCCGGTGAACCCGCACCGGGTCCACCAGCGTTCCTGCAAGAATTACGCTTTCCGGCGACGGCTAGCCGCAAAACCAGCCAGGCCCAGGCCGAGCAGGGCCAACGAGGCCGGCTCCGGCACATCGGTGGCCACCACGTTGCCGTCGATGGTGAGGGTGTAAGCCATCGGCGTGTGGTCGTGATCGGTAAAGATCGAGTTGGTGTCGGTGTTCCAGAAACTGCCATGGGTGGTGATCCAGGCGGTGTAGCTGCCGACGCCCAGGTTCAGGGACAGGAAACTGTCCAGGTTGCCGCCGGCGTCGTCATCCTGGGCGATGAAGGTCGTGTTGCTGAGCACGTTGGTGCCGGAAAACACGCCGAGCCATGCGTCGCTGCTGCCGTCGAGGAAGAAGGTCGTCGTGCCCTCTTCCGTCACGTCGAAGTTGAACAGGGTGTAGGCGCCAACCGATGCATCCGGCAGGGTGCCGTTGGTCGTGATCACGCCGGCGTGCGCCGACAGTGAGCACATGGCCGCGAGGGCGAATGCGGAAATCGAACGGATCGGCAGGAACTTCGAGAGGGAAGCTTTCTTTTCAATGCCAGTTGCTTTGCCATCTTTCATTTTCTTATCCTTGTTGAGTGGTGAATGATGTGATGCCGCGGCTTTGTTGACTTTCAGGACAAACAGCGCGACCTCAGCGGGAAGGGAGCGAGTCAGCCATATCTGCAAACGCAGTGGCCATCCTCGTCCGCCTCACGCGATGACAAAGCATTAAATGTGCCAATATTACAAGATTTACTCCAAGCAATTGAATTGACTAGCTTTTATTTTCCAAGATTAACTTCTTGTAGAGACAGCCCAAGGATGGGTGTAAATATATCTGACAGGTCCTTGTTCGGAATGCCAGACGCTTTTCATACACCTGCCGCGAAGTGCGCCCTGCTCTTATTCCGCCAACCGCCGCTGCCGCTCCTCCCGCGGCGTATTCCCAAACAAGGCCCCGAACGCCGTCGAAAAGTGCGACCCCGACGAAAACCCGCACATCAGCCCCACCTGCACGATCGAGTAATTCGTATCGAGCAGCAGTTGCCGCGCGCGTTTTAAACGTAGCTCGAGGTAGTAGCGCGACGGCAGGCTCCCCAGATACTGCTTGAACAGCCGTTCCAGCTGCCGCCGCGACACCCCCGCCAATTGCGCAATCTCGTCCGTTGACAGCGGCTCCTCGATATTCGCTTCCATCAAGGTCACCGCCTCGGTCAATTTCGGCTGAAGCGTGCCGAATCGCGCCTGCAGGGCCACGCGCTGGCGCTCTTCCTTGCCGCGCACGCGGTCGACGCAGAGGATTTCCTTTACTTGCGCCTGCACGGTCGAGCCGAAAATGATCTCGATCAAGGTCAGCGCGAAGTCGACGGAGGCTGCGCCGCCGCAGCAGGTCAAACGTTCGCCGTCGATTTCGAAGAGGTGGGGTGTGAACAGCGCCTGGTCGGCGCGGCTGTCGGCGCCGGCGTAGAGGGACCAGGGCAGCGCGGTGCGTACGCCGTTCAGGGCGCCGGCTTCCGCCAGCCAGAGCACGCCGGCGCCGACGCCGCCCCAGAAGGGCGCGGCGCGGCAACGTTCGACCAGGGCGCGAAAGTTCGCGGGCTTCAGGCCGGCCTGGGCTTCGTCGGCGGCCAGCAGGACCAGGTGCCAGTGGCGCTGGGTGTCGCCGGCGAATTTGTCGGGGCTGCGCACGTCCACGTGCAGGCGCTCGGGGCCCAGGATCTTCGCAGCCAGGCGCAGCGGCTGGGCCAGTCCCGACCAGCTCATCGTGTCCGGCTCGCCGGCGTTGACGAGCAGGATGCGCAGGGGTCTTTCCTGCGCCAGACAGGACAGTTCAGCTTGCGGCATCGGGACGGATCGGGGATGTGTTCACTCGGGCGCGAGCGCGGCGGAGGGCCGGCTTTCGGAATTCCATTGGCTGACTATCATACCGGAGATCAACAGCAAGCCGCCCAGCCAGCCGCGGGCCGTCAGGGCTTCGCCCAGCCAGAAGTAGCCGAAGAAGGCGGCCGCCGCCGGCTCGAAGGCGTAGACCACGGCCGCTTCGTTGGCCGAGGTGCGCGACTGGCCCCAGGTCTGCAGCGAGATGATGGCGGCGGTCGCGACCACGCCGAGGTAGGCGAAGTTCCAGCCGGCATGGCCGAGATTGCCGACGACGTCGGCCAAGTAAATCGCACGCGCGGCGCTTTCCCCCGGCAGTTCGCGCGCCAGCAGCCAGACCAGGGCGCACAGGGCGACGGTGCCGATCTGGGCCGCGGTGACGGTGAGCAGGCGCTTGGCGCGCCGGGTCTGCACTTCCATCACCTTGATGTAGACGCCGAAGCACAGCGCGCTCATCAGGGCCAGCGAGTCGCCCAGCCCCCAGGCGCCGCCGTCCCAGCACAGGGCGGCCAGGCCGGCGATCGACATGACCAGCGCCAGCACGATGCGGCGCTCGGGCAGGCGTCCGCCCAGCACGCCCAGCAAGGGCACGACCAGCACGTTCAGGCCGCAAATGAAGGCGTTGCGGTTCGAGCTGGTCAGCGCCAGGCCCTCGACCTGGAAGACGAAGCAGAAAAACAACAGGACGCCGAGGATGGCGCCGGCGCGCATGTCGGCCAGTTTGGCCCGCCACAGGAAGGGCGACAGGATCAAGGCGGCGAGCGCGAAGCGCACCAGGATGATCCAGACGGCCGAGAAATGGCCGGTCAGATCCTTCATCGCCGGGAAAGTCGTGCCCCAGACCAGCGTGACGAGCAGCAGGGCGAATATGCCGTGGAGATGGCGGGTCATTGCAGTGCGCGCAAGCAAAAACGCCTATGGTACGCGCCTCAGCCGTAAAAGGCGAACCGGCCCCGGGACAGGCCCGCTGGCGGCTATAATCGCTGTTCATGGGGGAACGATATTTAACGAGTGTCCGGCTGCTGGCCGAGTGCCTGCAAGGCTTCGAACGGTATTCGGGCGAATCGGTACGGCAGTACGGCTTGACGCATGCGCAGTTCGACATTATTGCCACGCTCGGCAATACCAGCGGCATGAGCTACAAGGAGCTGGGTGAGCGCACCCTGATCACCAAGGGCACGCTGACCGGCGTCATCGAACGGCTCGAGCAGAAAGGCTTGGTGCTGCGCGAACGCAGCCTTGAAGATAAACGCTCGTACTTCGTGCGCCTGACCGATCGCGGCGATGCGGTGTTCCGTGACGTGTTCCCGAAAGTTGTTGCACATGGCAAACAATTGTTTGACGGTTTCAGCGATGCAGAGTTCGACGAAGTGGACGGCGCCCTGAAGAAGCTGCGCGAACGGATACTCGGGGCTACTCGCCCGTCCCCTTTACCATCACAACAAAAGGAATCATCTTGAAAACTGCCCTGATCGCAGGCAAAAAGCCTGCCCACTTCGACAAGCACATCATCGGCAACCTGCTGCTCGACGTGGCCTCGGAAGCCGAAGTGCGCGAGGAAGCGATGCTGATCGGCGTGCGCAACGAGGACGGCGAGATCTATCGCCTGATCGGCGCCACCAAGCTGAACAGCTTCATGAACGCCGTCGAAGAGCTGTTCGACCTGGGCCTGGTCGACGAACTGCAGGACACCGAAGAGCCCAAGGAAGACTGCGACGCCATCTTCAGCGAGCCTTGATCGCGGCGTTGTAAAACGATGCTCCGGGGCAAATACTCCAGAGTGGAGCGATCCATTGAGAGTATAATTTTTCGATGGACAGACTTGACGCCCTCAAGAGCATCGCCGCCCAGGCCATCCGGGGCGAGCTCAGTTTCCCTACCAATGTCGACGCCACGCTCAAGCTGCAGCGTGCGCTGAGCGATCCCGAGTGCCACGCCGACGCGGCGGCCCGCCTGGTGCAGGCTGAGCCGCTGCTGGCCGCGCGCACCGTCGCGATCGCCAATTCCGTCACCTATAACCGCGCCGGCAACGACGTGACCAACGTGCGCGCCGCCGTGCAGCGCGTGGGCTTCCGCACGCTCGGCGCGCTGGCGGCGTCCGTCATCGTCCGCCAGCTGAGCAGCGAAATCACCGACCCGGCGCTGCGCGCCCGCGCCGACCAACTGTGGCGCCACTCGGCCCACGTGGCCGCGCTGGCCCAAGTGATCGCGCGCCGCGTCTCCTTCGTCGATCCGGAAACGGCGATGTTCGCCGGTATCGTGCACGAGGTCGGCGGCTTCTACCTGCTGTCGCGCGCGCACGAGTATCCGGGCCTGCTCGAGGGCGGCGCCGAGGACTGGCTGGAACACGGCGAAGTGGCGATCGGCCGCGGCGTCCTGCTCAAGCTGGGCGTGCCGGCGCCGGTGATGGGCGCGATCGAAGCCATGTGGAATGGCCTGCGGGCGCTGCCGCCCGAGACCCTGGGCGACACCCTGCTGCTGGCGAACGACTTGTCGCCGGAGCCGTCGCCGCTGCTCGAGCGTCCGGGGGCGACCACCGCGCAGGCGGCCGCGACCATCGATTTCGCGGTGGGGGACGGAACCCTTGCGCGGATCATGGAGGAGTCGGCGGAGGAAGTGCATAGCCTGACGTCGGCGTTGTTGTAAGCCTTCTCTTCTTTTCCCTGAAACCCGTTTGGTGCTAGTGGGGCTTTTGCCTGCCCTGCTGGCGGCTTGCTTGATCCGCGTGGGCTCGAGAGCCCACCCTACTGTCACCGCGAACGGCGAGTTCATACGAAACCCGGATACGCTGCGTCTCCCGTAGGGTGGGCACCTGTGCCCACGCGGATTCAACACACCGATAACGCCACAGGCAACAGCCCCACCCCGCCCGCACTCCGGGCCACCGCCAACGGCGAGTTCATACGAAACCCGGGTACGCAGCGCCTCCCGTAGGGTGGGCACTTGTGCCCACGCGGATGCAACATACCGATAACGCCACAGGCAACAGCCCCACCCCGCCCGCACGCCGGGCCACCGCCAACGGCGAGTTCATACGAAACCCGGGTACGCAGCGCCTCCCGTAGGATGGGCACTTGTGCCCACGCGGATGCAACATACCGATAACGCCACAGGCAACAGCCCCACGAACGCCCGCAAGCCGACGCAAAACCCACTCGCAAAAGGATTGACCTTAGTGGGGCTGTTGCCTGCCCTGCTGGCGGCGTGCCTGATCCGCGTGGGCACAGGTGCCCACCCTACGGTCGGTGCCAACAACTCCCGGTGGCAAAAGGCTTTTTGCGTTCGTAGTCCGCGGCGCGTCCCGTAGGGTGGGCTCTTGAGCCCACGCGGATCCAACACACCGATAACGCCACAGGCAACAGCCCCACGTACGCCTGCACTCCGCCCAAAAACCGAGAACAAAAAAAATGCCCACTCCGGAGAGTGGGCAAAGTCCAAAACTAGGGATGTCCTGAAAGAGACAGTTCCACTATAGTTCCCGGTTCCCGCGCACTCTGTGCGCCAATTCACATTCGTGTCACATTGTCGATTTATTTCCACGACAGCCGAACGGGGCAAAAAAAACCCGCTCCAGAGGGAGCGGGTGAAGTCCAAAACTAGGGATGTCCTGAAAGAGACGGTTCCACTATACGGTCCCGTTACCCCGACGCTCTGTGCGACAACTCACACAACTTAGGGAAATGTCACATTTCGAAGAATTCCTTGTAAAAATCGAAGTCTGGAAATAGACCAGAAATAAAAAAATGCCGCTGCGGCCAGAGCCGGAGCGGCATTTTTCATGCAGGTCGAATGCTCAGACGACGGCGCCGTCGGTCTCGTCCTTTTCCTTGATCGGCTTGATCAGGTCTTCGCGCTTGACGCCGAACCACATCGCCAGCGCGGCGGCCACGAACACCGACGAGTAGATGCCGAAACAGATACCGATCGTCAGGGCCATCGCGAAGTAGTGCAGCGAGGGGCCGCCGAAGAACAGCATCGACAGCACCATCATCTGGGTCGAGGCGTGGGTGATGATGGTACGCGAGATGGTGCTGGTGATCGCGTGGTCGATGACCTCGGTCACGCTCATCTTGCGCTGCTTGCGGAAGGTCTCGCGGATCCGGTCGAAGATGACGACCGATTCGTTGACCGAGTAGCCCAGCACCGCCAGGATCGCCGCCAGCACCGTCAGCGAGAATTCCCACTGGAAGAAGGCGAAGAAGCCCAGGATGATGATGACGTCGTGCAGGTTCGCCAGGATCGCGGCGACCGCGAATTTCCATTCGAAGCGCACGGCCAGGTAGATCACCACGCCGACCACGACCATGATCAGGGCGTTCAGGCCGCTTTGCGCCAGTTCGTCGCCAACCTGCGGGCCGACGAAGTCGACGCGCTGCAGGCTCACCACTTCGGCGCCGGCCGCGTTGGCGCAGCTGGTGCGCTCGATCTGCTGGCCCTTCTCGGTCACGTTGATCTGCTTCGGGGTGCCGCCTTCGGAGGCGCAGATCGCCTTGAAGGCTTCGCCCGACACGGTCGCGCCGGCGGCGGTCTTCACCGGCGGCAGGCGCAGCATGATGTCCTGGGCGGTGCCGAAGCTGGCCACTTCCGGCGCTTCATGGCCGATCGAGCGCAGCGTGCCGCGGATCTTCTCCTGGTCGGCCGCGTGCGGATAACGCAGTTCCATCACGGTGCCGCCGGTGAACTCGACCGAGAAATGCAGGCCCTTGGTCACCAGGAAGAACACCGCGGCGACGAAGGTCAGCGCCGAGATCACGTTGAAGATCAACGCGTGGCGCATGAACGGGATGTCCCGCTTGATTTTGAAAAATTCCATGACGATTCCTAGTCCTTAATTCTTTTCAGCGGGCAGGCCCGGCTTCCAGACGGTGCCGACCGACAGCTTGCTCAGTTTCTTGCCGCGGCGGCCGTACCACAGGTTCACGAAGCCGCGCGAGACGAACACCGCCGAGAACATCGAGGTCAGGATGCCCAGGCTGTGCACGACCGCGAAGCCGCGCACCGCGCCGGTACCGAAGATCAGGAGCGCCAGGCCGACGATCAGGGTGGTCACGTTGGAGTCGAAAATCGTGTCCCAGGCGTGGCTGAAGCCGTTCGTGATCGCCTGCTGCGGCGTGGCGCCGGCGCGCAGCTCCTCGCGGATACGCTCGTTGATCAGGACGTTGGCGTCAATTGCCATACCGAGCGCCAGCGCGATTGCCGCGATACCCGGCAAGGTCAGCGTTGCCTGCAGCATCGACAGCAGCGCCAGCAGGAACAGCACGTTGGCGGCCAGCGCGATGGCGCTGAAGACACCGAACATGTGGTAGTAGACGATCATGAAGACGGCGATCGCGACGAAGCCCCACAGGGTCGAGTGCAGGCCGCGGCTGATGTTTTCGGCGCCGAGCTGCGGGCCGACCACGCGTTCTTCGATGAACTCCATCGGCGCCGACAGCGCGCCCGAGCGCAGCAGCAGCGCCAGTTCGTTCGCTTCCTGGGCGTTGCCGATGCCGGTGATCTGGAAGGTCGAGCCCAGTTCGCTCTGGATGGTCGGGGCCGACGGCACGGTGTACTTGCCCTTCTCCTTCAGCAGGATCGCCATGCGCTTGCCGACGTTTTCGCGGGTCACAAGGCGGATCTTGCGGCCGCCGTCGCCGTTCAGGTCGACCGAGACGGCCGGCTGCTGGTTCTGGTCGAAGCTGGCGACGGCGTTGGTGATGTAGTCGCCGGTCAGGATGATGTCCTTCGACACCACGATCGGGGCGCCACGGCCTTCGGTAAACAGTTCCGAATTCAGCGGAATCGCGGCCGACAGTTCGGTGCCCGGGGTGATGGTCGGGTCGACCAGGCGCAGTTCCAGGGTGGCGGTGCGGCCGATCAGGTCCTTGGCGCGGGCCACGTCCTGCACGCCCGGCAGCTGGACGATGATGCGGTCGGCGCCCTGGCGCTGGATGACCGGCTCGGTCACGCCGAGTTCGTTGATACGCTTGGACAGGGTCGAGATGTTCTGGTTGACGCCCTCTTCCACGATGCGCTTGAGCGCTTCGGGCTTCATGGTGGCGACCAGCTTCAGTTCGCTGCCGTCGGCGGCGTCGGCCAGGGCCAGGTCGGCGATCTGCTTGGTCAGCACGGTGCGGGCGGCGGCGCGGGTCTGCTCGTCGCGGAAGCTGACCTCGATCGCGTTGCCGTTGCGCTCGATGCCGGCGTGGCGCACGTTGGCGTCGCGCAGAATGCTGCGCACGCTGGCCAGGGTGCCCTTCAGGCGGGTTTCGAGCACGGCCTTGGAATCGACCTGGAGCAGGAAGTGGACGCCGCCGCGCAGGTCGAGGCCGAGGTTCATCGGCAGCGCGCGCATGGCCTGCATCCAGGCCGGGGTGTTCTTCACCAGGTTGACGGTGACGATGTAATCGGGGTCGCTCTGGTCGCGGTTGAGCTGGCGCTCGAGCGCGAGCTTGGCCTTGAACTGGGCGTCGGTGGTGTCGAAGCGGGCGCGCACGGCGGTCGAGTTACCCGAGCCGTCGAGCGTGACCTGGTTGGCCGGAACACCCTCGCGTTTCAGCACTTCCGCGACCTGGGCCGTGGTGTCGCTGTTGATCTTGACCGTCGTTTTGCCGGTCGTCACTTGCAGCGCCGGCGATTCGCCGAAGTAGTTGGGCGCCGTGTACAGCGCGCCAAGCAGGAGCGCGACAGCGATCAGTATGTATTTCCAGAGCGGATAGCGATTCATAGTGTTCCAGCGTTCTATGTTGAGCGACGCGCGGCCCTGGCGGGCCGCGACGCCTGGCTTACAGGGACTTCAGGGTGCCCTTCGGCAGCAGCGTGGTCACTGCGTTCTTCTGCACGATCATCTCGGTGCCGGCCGCCACTTCGATGGTGACATAGGTGTCGGTCACCTTCGAGACGCGGCCCAGGATGCCGCCGGCGGTGACCACTTCGTCGCCCTTCGCGAGCGCATCCATCATGGCTTTCAGCTCTTTCTGGCGCTTCTGCTGGGGGCGGATCATCAGGAAGTACATGACCACGAACATGATCAGCAGCGGCGCGAAGGTCGTCAGGTTGCCCATCAGGCCAGGATCGGCGGCGGCGGTGGTTTGCGCGTAAGCGTTGGAAATGAACACAAGGACTCCGATTATGAGATAAAAAAAACAGCGCTGTATTCTAGCACCGGCGAACTGCCAGCGGCCATTCCGCCGCATCTGGGGATGGCTGCCAAAAATGCAAGTAGGAAATGCGGCGCTTTTTGTAGGGTGGGCTCTTGAGCCCACGCGGTCCGTGCTGATGCCAACCGCATTGGATGAGCTTGCCCAAAACGGCCAATCCTGTGTTTGGGCTGGGCTTAAATGCTCGACTGCTCAACAGGGGCACAGCGTGGGCTCGAGAGCCCACCCTACGAAAACCCCTTCAGGTTGCCGCATGTCACGAGAGTGGCCGCTTACACACCCTTCAAAACAAGCCCGGCCTCAGCAGGAATTCCCCGGCGGGAGTATGATCCCGCCCCTCATCAGTCGTTCCCATATTCCCGTCCCGTGCTGCCGTCCCCGGCCGCAATGGGCCCGTTTTACCCTAGCAAAAAGAATCACAGCCATGTCAGCACTTTTCACCCCCTTCTCCCTCAAGGACGTCACCCTGCGCAACCGCATCGCGGTGCCGCCGATGTGCCAATACAGCGCCACCGATGGCTACACCAACGACTGGCACTTCACCCACTACGAGGGCATCGCGCGCGGCGGCGCCGGCCTGGTGATCGTCGAGGCGACCGGCGTGTCGCCGGAAGGCCGCATCACCCCGGGCTGCCTGGGCCTGTGGTCCGACGAGCACGTCCCGGGCCTGGCGCGCATCGCCGCCGGGATCAAGGCCGGCGGCGCCGTCGCCGGCATCCAGATCGGCCACGCCGGCCGCAAGGCCAGCGCCCAGCGTCCCTGGGAAGGCGACGACCACATCCCTGCGGGCGACCCGCGCGGCTGGGAAACCATCTCCCCGTCCGCCCTGCCTTTTGGCGCCAACCTGCCGCAGGTGCCGAAAGCGATGACCATCGCCGACATCGAACGCGTCAAGGCCGACTTCGTCGCGGCCGCCCGCCGCGCCCTCGAGGCCGGCTTCGAGTGGCTGGAGCTGCACTTCGCGCACGGCTACCTCGGTCAAAGTTTCTTCTCGGTGCATGCCAATCAGCGTGACGACCAGTACGGCGGCGACCTCGCCGGCCGAAGCCGCTTCCTGCTCGAGACCCTGGCGGCGGTACGCGCCGTCTGGCCCGAGCGCTTCCCGCTGACCGCGCGTTTCGGCGTGATCGAGTTCGACGGCCGCGACGAAGAGACGCTGGCCGAATCCATCGAACTGACGCGCCAGTTCCGCGCCGGCGGCCTGGACCTGCTGAACGTCAGCATCGGCTTCTCGACCCCCGACGCGAACATTCCCTGGGCCTCGGGCTTCCTCGCGCCGATCGCCGAGCGCGTCAAGCGCGAAGCCGGCCTGCCGGTGGCCTCGTCCTGGAACATCGATTCGCCGACCGTCGCCAACCGCGCGGTGGCGGACGGCCAGATGGACCTGGTCATGATCGGCCGTGCGCACCTGGGCAACCCGCACTACCCGTATGCGGCGGCCAAGACGCTGGGCCTGGACAAGCCGTCGTGGACGCTGCCGGCGCCGTATGCGCACTGGCTGGAGCGTTATCGCGCGGCGGAGTAAACAACAAAACGCGGCCATATGGCCGCGTTTTTGTATATGCCGAACATGCGGGATATGCGAACGTGCGTTGAACGCGTGGGCGGGGAACCCGCCCACCCTACATCCCTCCGGCCAAGACAACCGATGAATCGTGCACCGTAGGGTGGGCGGGTCTCCCGCCCACGCGTTCAACCAGCCCACGCACAGCCGCGAACGAATTACACCCCGCGCGCCCGGTCCGCGTTGAACTGCAGGCGGAACGCATTGAAACTGTCCGCATCGATCGCGTCGCGAATCTCCTGCATCAGGTTCAGGTAATAGTGCAGGTTGTGGATGGTGTTCAGGCGCGCACCCAGGATCTCGTTCGAGCGGTGCAGGTGGTGCAGGTAGGCGCGCGAGAAGTTCTTGCAGCAGTAGCAGGTGCAGGATTCGTCCAGCGGCGCCGTGTCGTCCTTGTAGCGCGCGTTCTTGATCTTGACGTCGCCGAAGCGCGTGAACAGCCAGCCGTTGCGCGCGTTCCGGGTCGGCATCACGCAGTCGAACATGTCGACGCCGTTCGCCACGCCTTCGACCAGGTCTTCCGGCGTGCCGACGCCCATCAGGTAGTGCGGCTTGTTCTCCGGCAGGCGCGGGCCGACGTGAGCCAGGATGCGCTTCATGTCTTCCTTCGGCTCGCCCACCGACAGGCCGCCGATCGCCAGGCCGGGGAAATTAATGTCTTCGAGGCCGGCCAGCGACTCGTCGCGCAGGTGCTCGTACATGCCGCCCTGGACGATGCCGAACAGCGCGTTCGGATTCTCGCCGCGGTTGAACTCGTTCATCGAACGCTGGGCCCAGCGCAGCGACATGCGCATCGACTTGGCCGCCTCTTCGGCGGTGGCCGGACGACCATCGATTTCGTAGGGCGTGCACTCGTCGAACTGCATCACGATGTCCGAGTTCAGCGAACGCTGGATCTGCATCGACACTTCGGGCGACAGGAATTTACGCGAGCCGTCGATCGGCGAGGCGAAGGTCACGCCCTCTTCCGTGATCTTGCGCATCGCGCCCAGCGAGAACACCTGGAAGCCGCCCGAGTCGGTCAGGATGGGCTTGTCCCAGCCCATGAAGCCGTGCAGGCCGCCGAACTTGTCGAGCACCTCGGTGCCCGGGCGCAGCCACAGGTGGAAGGTGTTGCCGAGGATGATCTGCGAGCCGACTTCCTTCAGTTCAGTCGGATCCATCGCCTTGACCGAGCCATAGGTCCCGACCGGCATGAAGATCGGAGTTTCGATGGTGCCGTGGTTGAGGGTCAGGCGGCCGCGGCGCGCATGCGACAGGCCGCTGGTGTCTTTCTTCAGTAGCGTAAATTCGAGCATCGGTATTCTTAACGGGAAGTGGTGGTCAGCAGCATGGCGTCGCCATAGCTGAAGAAGCGGTATTCGCTGGCGATCGCGTGCGCATAGGCCTTGCGGATCTCCTCGAAACCGGCGAAGGCCGACACCAGCATCATGAGCGTCGACTTCGGCAGGTGGAAGTTGGTGATCAGGCGCGTCACCGTCTTGAAACGGTAGCCCGGGGTGATGAACAGGGCCGTGTCGGCGCTGCCGGCCACGAGTTCGCCGGATTGCGACGCCGATTCCAGCGCGCGCAGCGAGGTCGTGCCGACCGCCACCACGTCGCGTCCGGCCGCCTTCGCGGCGCGCACCGCGTCCACCGTCTCCTGCGCGATGGTGTACCACTCGGAGTGCATCTTGTGCTCGGACAGGTCCTCCACGCGCACCGGCTGGAAGGTGCCGGCGCCCACATGCAGGGTGACGTAGGCGAGCCTGACGCCCTTCGCCTGCAACTTGTCGAGCAGCGGCTGGTCGAAGTGCAGGCCGGCGGTCGGCGCGGCCACCGCCCCGGGCTCCTTCGAATACACCGTCTGGTAGCGCTGCTCGTCGAACTCGTCGGCGCTGTGCTCGATGTAGGGCGGCAGCGGCAGGCGGCCGTGGGCTTCGATCAGCTCGAACACGTCGGCCCCTTCGGCTGGGAAGTGCAGCGTGAAGAATTCGCCGGCGCGCTCGCCGGTGGTGACGTCGAAGGCGTCGGCCAGGCGGATGCGGTTGCCGGGCTTCGGCGACTTGGAAGCGCGTACCTGGGCCAGCACGGTGCGGTTGTCCAGCACGCGCTCGACCAGGACCTCTACTTGGCCGCCGGTCTCCTTGACGCCGAAGAAGCGCGCCTTGAGCACGCGCGTGTTGTTCATCACGAGCAGGTCGCCCGGCTGCAGCTGGTCGACGATGTCGGCGAAGCGACGGTCGGTGATGCGGTCGCCGTCGAGCTGCAGCAGGCGCGAAGCGCTGCGGTCCGGCAGCGGAACCTGGGCGATGCGCTCGGGCGGCAATTCAAAATCGAAATCGGAAAGCGAGTACATTCTGGTCAATTCTGGGAAAATGGGGGCTGGCAGCTTTACAATAGAGGCTGCAGCGCGTGCGGCGAACCCTCTATTTTACGTCAGCCTGCGCCGGAATGCCGCAGATATGCCTCCACCAAAATCCACTTCCGCCCCGAAAACCACAGAAAGCAAGCTCGCCAAGCTCGGCCTGCGCAGCGACATGGACCTGGTCCTGCACCTGCCGATGCGCTACGAGGACGAGACGAAGATCGTGCCGATCCGCGAGGCCTGCCTGCGCGGCGGCCATGTGTCGCAGGTCGAGGGCGTGGTCACGAAGAACGAAATCGCCCTGAAACCGCGGCGCCAGCTGCTGGTGACGATCGCCGACGACAGCGGCGAGATCCTGCTGCGCTTCATGAATTTCTACGGCAGCCAGGTCAAGCAACTGGCCGAAGGCGTGCGCGTGCGCGCCCGCACCGAGGTGAAGCACGGCTTCTTCGGGGCCGAGATGGTCCACCCGACTTACAAGGTGGTCAACGAAGGCGCGCCGCTGCCGACCTCGCTCACGCCGGTCTACCCTTCCGGCGAAGGCCTGTCGCAGCCCATCCTGCGCCGCGCGATCGCCGAAGCCATGCGCCGCGTCGACTGGGCCGACACCGTGCCCCCGAGCGTGCGCCGCAAGCTGGACTTGATGGATTTCGAGCCGGCCGTGAAGCTGCTGCACTATCCGCCGAAGGACGCCGACGAATACGCGCTGATGGACAAGTCGCATCCGGCCTGGACGCGCGTGAAGTTCGACGAGCTGCTGGCCCAGCAGCTCTCGATGAAACGGGCCCAGCGCGCCCGCCGCGACAAGGGCGCGCCGACCCTGCGCGCGGTGGGCGAGCTGTCCGAGGCATTCCTGCGCGCCCTGCCCTTCCAGCTCACCAATGCCCAGCAGCGCGTGGTGAAGGAAATCCGCGCCGACCTGCGCGAGGGCTACCCGATGCAGCGCCTGCTGCAGGGCGACGTCGGCAGCGGCAAGACGGTCGTCGCCGCGCTCGCCGCGGCCCAGGCCATCGACAGCGGCTACCAGGCCGCGCTGATGGCGCCGACCGAGATCCTGGCCGAGCAGCATTTCAGGAAGATCGCCGCCTGGATGGAGCCGCTCGGCGTGAAGGTCGCGTGGCTCACCGGCAGCCTGAAAAAGAAGGAAAAGACGGCCGCCGCCGAGATGGCCGAATCGGGCGAAGCCCATCTGGTGATCGGCACCCATGCGCTGATCCAGGACAGCGTACAGTTCGCCAAGCTCGGCCTGGTGCTGGTCGACGAGCAGCACCGCTTCGGCGTCGGCCAGCGCCTGACCTTGCGCAACAAGGGCAGCGACGGTCTGGTGCCGCACCAATTGATGATGTCGGCCACCCCGATCCCGCGCACGCTGGCGATGACCTATTACGCGGACCTGGAAGTGTCCGTCATCGACGAGCTGCCGCCCGGCCGCACGCCGATCGTCACGCGCGCCATCGACCAGAACCGGCGGGATGAAGTCATCGAGCGCGTGCACGCTGCGGCGCTCGAAGGGCGCCAGGTCTACTGGGTCTGTCCGCTGATCGAGGAATCCGAGGCGCTGCAATTGCAGACGGCGACGGAAACCTACGAAACCCTGGCCGAAGCCCTGCCCGATTTGCAGGTCGGCCTGGTGCACGGGCGCCTGAAGCCCGCCGAGAAGCAGGTGATCATGGACGCCTTCGCCGCCGGCGAGGTGCACGTGCTGGTCGCCACCACCGTCATCGAGGTGGGCGTGGACGTGCCGAACGCCTCGTTGATGGTGATCGAGCACGCCGAGCGTTTCGGTTTGTCGCAGCTGCACCAGCTGCGCGGGCGCGTCGGCCGCGGTTCGGCGGCGAGCGTGTGCCTGCTTCTTTACCAAAGCCCGCTGGGCCAGGTGGCCAAGCAGCGCCTGATGACGATGCGCGAAACCACCGACGGCTTCGAGATCGCGCGGCGCGACCTGGAGATCCGCGGCCCCGGCGAATTCCTGGGCGCGCGCCAGTCGGGGCAGGCGATGCTGCGCTTTGCGGACCTGGAGACCGATCAGTGGCTGGTCGAACATGCGCGCGACGTGGCGGCCGCCCTGCTGGAGCGCGAGACGCCGGAGTGCATCGCCATCGTGGATGCGCACCTGTCGCGCTGGCTGGGTGGGCGTGAGGAGTTCCTGAAGGCCTGATGCCGCAAGCCTTGCGTTTGCGCAGCCTGTGACAATTCGATAGACATTCGGGCAGCAAATCCGGATATCGTTGCGGCCGGCACGGCACGGCGGCACACAAGGTCGAGCCACCTCCACAACAACGACAGGACTCGGCCATGCCTTTTCTCGGACTCGGACTTCATATCATCGTCGCGCTGTTCTTCGCGGTCCACGCCATGCGCACCGGACGCCAGATGTACTGGCTGCTCATCCTCTTCTCCTTCCCGCTGCTCGGCAGCATCGTCTACTTCGCCGCCGTGTTCCTGCCGCACTCGCGCCTGGAGCGCCAGGCGCGGCTGGCCGGCCGCGCCATCCAGAAGAGCCTCGACCCAGGCCGCGAGGTGCGCGAAGCGCAACGCGACTTCGACCTGACGCCAACCGCGCACAACCAGCTGCGCCTGGCCGCCGCCCTGCTCGATGCCGGCCAGGACGCACAGGCCGTGGCGCAGTACGACGCCTGCCTGCGCGGACCGTTTGCCGGCGATCCGGAAGTGATCCTGGGCGCGGCGCGCGCGAAGCTGGCGCACGGCCAGGCCGATGCCGCGGTCGCGCTGCTGGCGCCGCTGCAGGAGAAACAGCCGGGATTCCGCGCCGAGGAAGTCGGGCTGGCGCTGGGCACGGCCTATGCGGCTTGCGGGCGCCAGGAAGAAGCGGGAGCGCAGCTGGAGACGGTGGTGGAACGCTTCGGCGGCATCGCGTCACGCGTGGAGCTGGCCTTGTGGGCAATGGCCAATGACCGCGAGGGGCTGGCCCAACGCGAACTGAAAGAGATCGAGCATGCGCGGCGACACATGACCAAATACACGCGTGACTTGCATCAGGACTTGTTCAAGAGGCTGGATGCGGCGCTTGCCGGACGCCGGGGTTGATTGGCGTTGCCGCGCTCCCGCATCCGGCAGCCTCGGATCGGGCGCCGCGCCGTCGTGATGGTTTGAGCCGGCCCTGCTCAGGCGCCGTACCGCGTGGGTTCGAGAACCGCCCCTACGAGTCTGGCTCGGCAGGCGCGAGCCGTTCCTGACACGTCAAGCAGGCAACCAAACGGTAGGGTGGGCGGGTGTCCCGCGCACGCGTTCAACAAAAGCATGCGCTGTATTGCGCGTATCGAATGAGCAAACCGTACTTGAACGCGTGGGCGGGGAACCCGCCCACCCTACGGGTCAACGCATCTATCTAGGCACCGGTCGCGCCGGTGAACACCAGGCGGTTCCCGAACGGATCCTTGATCGCCATCTCGCGGCTCCCCCACGGCGTATCGTCGACGTTCGGCCGGGCATAGCCATAATTCTTCGCCGCCAGCTCGGCATGCAAGGCATCGACGTCGTCGACCTCGATGCGCAGCGCGGCGCCGGGGCAGCAGTCGCCATGGTGTTCGCTCAGGTGCAGCACACAGTCGCCGCGCGAGACTTGCAGGTAGAGCGGCAGCGACGGCTCGAAGCGGTGCTCCCAGTCGACGGCGAAGCCGAGAAAGTCCACATAGAATTCGCGCGCCTTCGCTTCGTCGAAGATGCGCAGGATGGGGGTGACGGAACCGAGCTGCATGTCCGGTTCCGGCTCAATCGACGCGGGTCAGCTCGACGCCGTCGACCGTCATCTTCCACTGGTTTCCCTCGCGGTGCGGCGGCTTGCTGACGACGAAAGTCGAGCGCACGAAGCCCCAGCCGATGTCGAAGTTGTCGCCATTAAAACCCTGGAGGTCGACGCTGAGGTCCATCTTCTTGTTGGGCCGGTCGCGCTTGTACTTGATCTTGCCATCCTTTGCCATCTGGATGCGCATGTCCTTGCCCTGCCAGTCGCCTACATAGGCCAGCTTGTCGGCGGGGACGGGAACGGGGGCGGCGTGGGCCGCCAGGGACAGCAGGCAGGCGGCGGCAAGGACGGCGGCGCGAAAGGAATGCATGGAGACTCCGGACAGGTTGGGTATCCGGTCCAGTATTCAGGGCGCCGATTTTGTTGTCAACATGCATACGCCGCTTGTGTTGCGGCCGTGTTGCACATTTACTGGGTGCGGTCGGCCTCGTACACGAGCCCGATCTGGCGCCGGATCTCGTCCATCACGCCCATCAGGGCCAGCGTCTCGTCCTGCGTCATGCCGGGGCTCTCCAGCAGGCCGGCCTGGAAGCAGCGCTGGGCCTCGATCGCTTCGTGCACATAGCCGTTGCCGAGATACGGGGTGTCGACGGTGCGCGTGCTGCCATCCTCGAGCGCCACCGTCACCGAGCGGGCGCGGTGGAACATGGTGTTCATGCGCACGTGGCCGCGCGTGCCCGACACGGTCAGTTCGCCCGGGGTACGCACCAGGAAGGAGCAGCTGCAGACCGACATGCCGCCGCCTTCGTGCCTGAGCGTGAAGCCGGTCTGGACATCGACGCCGGTCGGCCCCATCTGGGCCTGGGCCTTGACCGCCGTGACCGGCCCGAGCAGGCTGGCCGCGATCGACAGCGGATAAATGCCCAGGTCGAGCAATGCGCCGCCGCCGAGTTCAGGGTTGAAGACGCGGTGTTCGGGACCGAAGTTCGCAGTAAAACCGAAGTCGGCCACGACCTGGCTGACCTCGCCGATCTCGCCGGAGGCGATGATGCGCTTCACCTCAAGCAGGGACGGCAGGTAGCGCGTCCACATCGCTTCCATCAGGAACAGGCCTTTCGCACGCGCCAGGGCGACGACCTCCTCGGCCTCGCGCCGGTTCATCGTGAAGGCTTTTTCGACCAGCGCGCCCTTCCCTGCGCCCAGGACCAGCAGCGCATTCGCAGCGTGCTGGGGGTGCGGGGTGGCGATGTAGACCAGGTCGATGTCGCTGGCGGCGGCCAGCTCCTCGTAAGAGCCATAAGCGGCGGCGGCGCCGAATTCGGCGGCGAAGGCCTCGGCCTTGTCGCGGCTGCGCGACGCGACGGCCGCCAGTTGGGCGCCGGGCACCTCGCGCAGGGCGGTGGCAAAGGCGCGGGCGATCTTGCCGGTGCCGAGTATGCCCCAGCGAACCTGTTTATTCATCATGAAGTGACTCTTTTCGGACGGAATACGCCGGCGTCGGCGTAGAAGGCGGCATCCTGGTCCGGCCACCAGCCCGGCACGCCCAGTACGGGCAGGGGCGTGAAGCTGGAGGTGGTCAATTCGCCGCTTGCCAGGTCGGCCGCTACCCGCTCGTCGATCCAGGCGCGCTGCGCATCCAGGGGCAATGCGAAATAAGCGTCGTCGGCGAAGACCACGCGGGTATGCGCGGTGATCGCCTTGCGTGGCGCGACCAGCTTCTCCATCAGCGCGTGGCCGAACAGCCATACTTGCGCGTCGCGACCGAACATGTCGCGCTTCTCGAACAGGGCGGCATCCCAGCAGTGGGCGCGCAGTTCGTCGACCAGTTCGCGTCCCGCGCTCGAGGTGCGCACGACCAGCAGGGCCGCGTTCTCGTCGAAAATGGTGGCGGCGTCGCGCGCCGGGCCGCGCGACTGCCCCACCCCGCCGGCGGCCGCGATCTGCGCCGCCTGCAGGGCGTTCAACTGGCGCTTGATGCCCGGGAAGGTCTGCCACACCAGGCCATTGAAGAAGTCGTGCAGGTTGTCGCGCGTGGGCACGCCGCCGGTGGCGCTGATGAAGGCTTCATAGGCCGTTCCCTCGGGCAGCGATTCCTGCGGCACGAAGGTGATGGGTAAATCACGGTGGTTGCACAGGGCCAGGCTCGCCGCGTTGCGGTTGAAGGCGCCGATGAACGCGTCGCCCTCGATCCGCATGCGCTCGAAGGCGGGACGCACCGCGTCATACCAAGGGCGGGACCAGTCGATCTGCGCAAGCATCGGCCGGCCTTAGACCATCTTCCAGTGGATCTGCTCGCCGGCGTTCAGCGGCACCAGGCGGGCAGCGCCCATCGGCACGGTTTCCGGCAGGGTCCAGGTTTCGCGCGCGAGGGTGATGGTGCCAACGTTCCGCGGCAGGCCGTAGAAGGCCGGGCCGTTGAAGCTGGCGAAGGCCTCCAGTTTGTCGAGCGCGCCGGCGTCGGCGAAGGCTTGCGTGTACAGCTCCATCGCGTGCAGCGCGGTGTAGCAGCCGGCGCAGCCGCAGCTCGTTTCCTTGGCGTTCAGGGCGTGCGGTGCCGAGTCGGTGCCGAGGAAGAAGCGCTCGTCTCCGCTGGTGGCGGCCGTCACCAGCGCCAGGCGGTGTTCCTCGCGCTTGAGGACCGGCAGGCAGTAGTAATGCGGACGGATGCCGCCGCGGAAGATCTCGTTGCGGTTGTACAGCAGGTGGTGGGCGGTGATGGTCGCCGCGATCGGGCCTTCGGCTTCGGCCACGTACTGGGCCGCGTCCTTGGTGGTGATGTGCTCGAACACGATGTTCAGGGCCGGCAGGTCCTTGCGCAGCGGGCGCATCACGCGCTCGATGAACACGGCTTCGCGGTCGAACAGGTCGATGTCGTTATCGGTCACTTCGCCGTGCACCAGCAGCGGCATGCCGACTTCCTGCATTACCTCCAGGGTCTTGTAGCACTTTTTCAGGTCGGTGACGCCGGCCGCCGAATTGGTGGTGGCGCCCGCCGGGTAGAGTTTCACGGCGTGGATGAAGCCGGTGTCCTGGGCGCGGCGGATCTCGTCCGGATCGGTGTTGTCGGTCAGGTACAGCGTCATCAGCGGCTCGAACTGCATGCCCTCCGGGAGGGCCGCCAGGATGCGGTCGCGGTAGGCGGCGGCATCTAGAGCGGTGGTGACCGGGGGTTTCAGGTTCGGCATCACGATCGCGCGCGCGAACTGCTGCGCGGTATGCGGCAGCACGCTGGCCAGCGCCGCGCCGTCGCGCAGGTGCAGGTGCCAATCGTCGGGGCGGGTGATGGTGATGGATTGCGGGGTTTCGATGGTGGACATGGCGGCTCTCGAATTGCGGACGGCGATATTTTACCTGCATAGGGAATGCGCAGCGCGCGCTGCTTCCACGCTCGGACATTCCCGGCCGTTCAATCCAGCCTGCCGCCGCGGCGCCGGCCCGGGTTTCTTGCATCATTGGCATCCCGGGCCACTGCCTTACTCCGCGCCTCGCTCCAGCTTCAAGACCCTGGCAATGTCCTCCCAGGCCACGGCCTTGAAGTTCTGCGGGCCGTCCGGCAGGCGCTTGAAGCCGTCCTGCACCACAAGCATGCCGCGCGCGTACGGGCCGCCAAGATTGGCCGACGTCACTTCCAGGCCATCCGTTTCGGACGCCCCATCGATGCCGCTGGCAGGGTCGATACCGATCCGGAAGGCGCCGCGCACGGTGAACGGCGCCGCCGCGTCCAGCACCACGTAGCTGTTGTTGCCCTGGCTCGACACCACCAGGTAGCTGCGGTCTGCGCCATGGTAGATGCCCATGCCTTCGACGTCCGCGCGCAGTGCCCCGCCCACCGGCAGCACCATCTTCAGCGCCGCCGGCTGGTCGGCACGGGCCGAGGTCACCCACAGCCCGCGCTTTTCCTCGCCGACGAACAGCAGGCCGCTGCGGTCGTCGGCCACGCAGCCTTCGGGCTGGGTGGCGACCCGGAAGCTGCGCGCCAGCCTGGCGCCGAAACGGCCGCCGCTGCGCGTGATCCGGTAATGTTCGTAGCGGCCGTCCTTGTCGTTGACGAAGGCATCCAGGCCGCCCTCGGGCGTGCGCAGCACGCAGGTGCCGTAGATGTCTTTCAATCCGGTCGGCAGGCGCGCCGCTTCGGCCAGCACGCCTTGCGCGTCGATGGTGAACAGCACCATCGCGTTCTCGTCGCGCTGGGTGGCCAGCGCCAGGTCGAAGCGTTCGTCGCCGAAGCGCAGGTCCTGGCGCAGGTCGACGTTGTTCAGGCGGCCCGCTTCCAGCAACTGCGTCTGGCGCCCCTGCAGGTCGTACACCAGCAAGCCCTGTTTCTTGTTGGTGCCCAGGATGCGCGACTGGCCCGGGTCGACCGGGTGGACCCAGATCGCCGGATCGTCGGCCGCGTCGCCCAGGCGCGCAACCGGCGCGGTCTGCATGCGCGGCAGCACGATTGGCAGTTGCGGGGGCGGTGCGCTGCCGGCTTTCCATGCCAGCGCCGGCGCCTGCCAGCCCTTGCCGGTCCGGACCATCAGGCGCGCCGACGACGGCTCGAGCGCGACCAGCTTTTTCGCGCCCAGCGGCCGGGCCGGCAGCGCCTGCCACTTCGCACCATCGCGGCGCCAGGTGTGCAGCGTGCCCCTGTCGTCGAGCGCCGCCAGGCCGCCCGGCAGCACGGCGAGCGCGCCGAGCTCGCCGAGCTCGCCATCGAGCTTGCCGAGCGGCGCCCGCAAGCCCACCACGGCGCGCGTCGACGGGCCTTCGGCTTCGGCGCCATAAGCCCACAGCCCGTATCCTTCCTCGGCAACGAACAGCGTAGCATGCGCGTCGTCGACGCGGCACAGTTCGACCGCGGTCGGCAGCGCCAGGCGGCGCACCATCCGGTAGTCGCCGCCCAGCAGCCACTGCTGCGCCTGGCCATCCTTGCCGACGACGAATACGTGGTCGAGCCGCTGGGCGTCGCGGTACATGCAGGCGGCCTCGATGCCGAAGCCGGCTTCCGGCAGGGGCGGCAACGCGGTCAGCGCGCCCTGGCGCAGGTCGACGCGCACCGGCTGCACGCGCTCGGCGTTGGAATCGATCACCACGGCCAGCGCGCCGCCGTCGGTCAGGCGCAGGTCGAGCTGCTCGGCGCGCATGGCCAGGCTGGCGCGCTCGCGGCCGTCGGCGCCGACCAGGTGCAGACCGTGCTTGTCCAGGGCCAGCCAGGCGCCGCCGGGCAGCGCGGCCAGTTGTTCGGCATCGGCCACGAGGGCCGGCACGGCCGGCGCCGCTGGGGATGCCGGCGCGGCCGGCACACCGGCATGCACTGCTGCCAGCAAAACAAGAGAAACGACGTTTTTCATTAGAAGATGCTCGCTTTCAGGCCAATCCTGTAGGTGCGGCCGTATTGTTCGTATTGCGCATTGCGCGCCTTGTCGCCCTGGTAGACGTAATACTTCTCGTTATTCAGGTTGCTGGCGTCGAAGGTCAGCTGCCAGCGCTTGTCCAGCTTCCACGACATCGAGAAGTCCAGCTGCTTCTGGCTGTCGACGTAGCGGTCCTGGGCGGCGTCGAGCACATCCTCGCCCAGCTCCAGCAGGTAGGGCGACTTGTAGTTCAGCGCCAGGCGCGCGCTGAACGGGCCGGCTTCGTAGCCGACCATTGCATTGCCGGTGCGCCTGGATTGTCCAGGCATGCGGATGGTGCGCGTGGCGCGCACGCCGCCCTCGGCCGCGCTGTCGATGCTGGCGCGCGAATGGGTGATGCTGCCGTTGATGCCGACCAGCAGGCCATTCCATGGCGCCGGCAGCATGCGCAGCGGTTGTTGCCAGGCCAGCTCGATGCCGCGCACCCGTGCCTTGCCGCCGTTGGCGTACGAGATCGCGCTGGAATAATCCGCCCAGGCGCCGCTGCCGGCGAGGTTGGTGGCGTAGGTGAAGTCGCGGATCTCTTTGTTGAACACATAGGCCGACACCACGCCTTCGCGCCCGATCACGCGCTCCAGCCCGAGGTCCAGGTTGTGCGAGCGCAGCGGAGCCAGCTCCGGGTTGCCGATGGTGGCTTCGTCCTCGCCGTCCAGGCTGATGCCCGGCGCCAGCTGGCTGAAGTTGGCGCGCACCACCGAGTTGCTCCACGCGGCGCGCAGGCTGGTGGCCCTGTCGATGTCGTAGCGCAGGTGCATGCCCGGCAGCCAGTTGGTGTACGAGCGGCTGGCCGCACGCGGGGTGATCTCGTCGTCGGACACCTGCGAGCCCATGGCCCGGAAGCGGGTGCGCTCGGCACGCACGCCGGCCAGCAGCGACCAGGCGCCGCGGCGCAGGCTGGTCTGCAGGTAGGCGGCATCGATGTCTTCCGCCATGGCGAAGTCGTCCAGCGCGGACTCGTCGGCCACGCGCGCCGGATCGCGCGCCAGGCCGGCCAGGCGCGCACGCACCAGGGCCGGATCGATCGCATGGCCGATGCTGCCCAGCTTGTAGTCCAGCTGGCGGGATCCGACGAAGGCGCTCATCGCGGTCGGGCCGGCGCCGAAGTAGTCGCCGTCTTCCGGGTCGTCGCTGCCGTATTCCCATGCATCGGTGTCGTTGTCCTTGTCGCGCCGGGTCGCCTTGGCGCCGAACTTGACGGCGGCGCCCCAGTCTTCCAGATCGAGGTCGTGCTGCAGGTCCAGGCGCAACTGGCGGGTGGTGTCGCTGGCGTGGCTGCGTTCCAGCGCCAGCGTATGCAGCCCGTAGCTGGCCGGGTCGAACACGGCGGTCGGCGCGATCAGGCGCGGCTTGCGGCCGTTCGTGAAGCCGATCCCCTCGAAGTCGTCCTCGCCGCGAAAACGCGCATCGCTGATCGCATCCGGCGTGTCGTCGGTGGCGCGGCTGTGCGCCGCCTCCAGATGCAGTCGCCAGGCATCCCCGAAGCGGTGGTCGAGCGAGCCGGTGAGCGAACGGATCTCCTGCGTGTACTTGCGCTGGCGCAGGCGGCGCTCGACGCGGGCGCTGTCGGTCTCGCCCTCGGCGACGTCGTCGCCGCCAAAGTTGCTCACGGTGAGACGGTCGCGCACCTCGTCGTCCGAGAAGCGGCTGACGAAGCCGCGCAGGGCGGCGCTGGTGGCGGCGTGCGGGCGGTAATCGATGTTGACGGCGGCGGCGCGGCGCTCGCGCTGGGGCAGGTAGTCGCGCAGCTCGAAGCCGGACAGGCGCTGGCCATCCCAGGCGCCGCCGGTTTCGACGTTGTCGGAGCCGAACTTGCGCTTTTCGCCCGACACGCCGGCCGCGACGCCGAGTTTCCCGTCCAGGAAACGCTGGGCCCAGAGCAGGTTGGCGCTCGGGCTGTTCTGGCCGGTGTTGCTGTCGCGGCTCACGGCCGTGCCGGCGCTGAGCAGGCTGCCCGGCAGGTCGAAGGCGGACAGGGTCTTGACCTCGACGCTGCCGCCCAGCGAGTTCGCATCCTGCTCGGGCGTGAGCGACTTCGACACTTCCAGCGAGCGCACCAGGCCCGCCGGCAGCACGTCGAGCGCCACCGCACGGCGCGTCGCTTCCGGCGACGGCACCAGGGCGCCGTTGATGGTCACACTGTTGTAGTCGGCGTCCAGGCCGCGCACCACGACGTAGCGGCCTTCGCCCTGGTCGCGCTGGACCGACACGCCCGGCGCCCGCGCCAGCGCTTCGGCGGCGTTCTTGTCGGGCAAATGGCCGATGTCGTCGCTGCTGACGACACTGACGATATGGTCGGCCTGTTCCTGGACGGCGATGGCGCGCGCGAGGCTGGCGCGCTGTCCGGTAACGATCACGCTCGCCTGTTCGGCGGCATGGGCGCCGGCGGCGGCCAGCAGGCTGGCGGTAACGGCGGGTAGGGCTAGATGGCGCATGGAAGCACGGAGTTGGTTGATGTGCGTCGGATTGTCGCGGGCGAATGTGACGTATCGGTGACCGCCTTCGGCCCCAGCCCGGCCGCAAGCCTCGTGCCGGCGGCGAATGAGCCGAATTGACCCGGCGCCGGCGGCGGGCGGCGGGCGAGCCGGTGCGGCAGGACGCGTTGGCCCGCGATGAGGTGAGCCGTTTGGACCCGGGCCCGGATGCAACGGCTTGTCATCCTGTCATCCGGCAGTCACATGCGTGCGCTATGTTCCGGCAATCCGTCTCTGCCATCGTCCCTATGCACGCCCTGATCCGCCCTGCCCTCCTGGTCGCCAGCCTGGCCGGTGCCTGCACCTTGCTGTTCGCCGCAACCGGACAGGCGATTCCGGTCGCGCAGTGGAACTGGATGGACATTGCCGGCGAGGGCGGCACCGCCCTGCTGGCGGCCCTGTGGTGCCTGATCGTCCTGAGCAGCCGGCCGGACGGCCGCGTCACGCGCCTGCTGGCGGGTGGCCTGGCCTGCATCATGCTCGGTTCCTGGGCCGATTGCCTGGACGAGATGATCGATATCGAGCGCGGCGCCCTGTGGGATAACGCACTGGAATCCCTGCTGCCGCTCGGGATGCTGGTCCTGACCGCCGGACTGGTGTATTGGCGTCACGAGCAGGCCACGCTGTCCGACCACATGCGCAAGCGCGAGCGGCTGTTCCGCAGCCATCGCCCATTCGACCGCATCACCCAGTTGGCGGACGCCGCCTACCTGCGCCAGCAGCTCGCGCTGGAAGCGCGGCGCGATGACAAGGCCGGCTGCGCGCTGGTGCTGTTCGATATCGACGCCTTCCATCGCATCAACCGCGAGCATGGCCATGCCGAAGGCGACCGCGCACTGCAGGCGGTGGCGCACATGCTGCTGCTGAACCTGCGCAACGAGGACCTGTTGTGCCGCTATGCCGGCGACCGCTTCGCCTTGCTGATGCCGGGCGTGGGCGAGCCCGAGGCGCGCGACGCCGCCCGCCACCTGTGCCGCATGGTGTCCTCAATGCGCCACCATGCGGCCGGGGAACGGGTGGCGCTGACGCTGCGTTACGGCTGCGCCCCCGCGCGCGGCGCGCCGGATGCGCTGCTGGCCAGCCTGTGCCGCCAGATGGACGCGGTGTGATCGCCTGGCAACCGGCAGGAGAACCGTCGATCCCGGCGCGCCAGCAGCCGGCGCTGGTGCTGGAATACGGCCGCTCGTGCGAGGCGAGCGATGCCGACCTGCTGCGCAATACCGGCCTGCTGGCGGGCCTGGACGCCGACCGGCTGGTCTCCCCGGCCCAGTACCTGCAGCAGCTGGCCAATACGCTGCGCATCCTGGACAGCCCGGAGACCAGCTTCATGCTGGGCCAGATGCTGCTGCCGGGCCACGATGGCGCCGCCAGCCATGCGCTGGTGCAGGCGCCGAGCCTGCGCGTGCTGCTCCATACCTTGTGCCGCTTCCATGCGCACCTGACGCCGCTGCTGCGTCCACGTTTCGAAACCTGGGGCGAGGTCGCGCTGCTGTATTGGGTCGACGCCTATGGCGCGCCGGGCCTGCGTCCGGCCCTGGTCGAGATGTACATGACGGCCGTGGTTGCGTTATGCCGCTGGCTGGGCGGGGATCGCCTGCCCTGGCGCTTCTGCTTCAACCGCGGCGCGCCGCGCCGCATCGAACAGCACCACGTCCACCTCGGCGCCGAGTTGCGTTTCGGCTGCCAGCTCGACGCCATGCTGCTTCCCGCCGCCTGGCTCGACCGGCCATGGCCGCGCGCCAGCGAGCTGGCCTCGCGGCTTGCCCGGCAGGCGGCCGAACAGGAAGCGCGGCGCGCCCCCGGGCTGCTCGCCGCGCTCTACGATTACCTGCTCGCGCATGTGCGCGAAGCGCCGACGCTGGAGCGCGCCGCGAGCGACTTCGGCGTCAGTCCCGCGACCTTCAAGCGCCAGCTGCTGCGCCACCACACCCATTTCCAGGCCGAGCTCGACCAGGTACGCACCCATATGGCGCTGTGGCTGTTCCAGGTCGAGCGCGCCGACAACGAGGAAGTGGCGCGCTACCTGGGTTTTCACGATGCCGCCAACTTCCGGCGCTCGTTCAAGCGCTGGACCGGACTGACGCCGGCGCCGATCCGCGCTGCGCTGGATGGAGAACTGAACTGGTTCGCCGGGCTGCATGGCTCGTCCGCGAGCGCATGAGGGCATGCATGGCGGCGCATCCGGTCCGGCCGGCGCCGGGCATTCAATGGATGATCTTCGCCAGGAACTCGCGGGCGCGTTCGGATTGCGGGGCCGTGAAGAAGGCGTCCTTCGGGCTGTCCTCGACGATGCGGCCGTGGTCCATGAAGACGATGCGGTCGGCGACCTTGCGCGCGAAGCCCATCTCGTGGGTCACCACCATCATGGTCATGCCGTCCTGCGCGAGACCGACCATCACGTCCAGCACTTCGCCGATCATTTCCGGGTCGAGCGCGGAAGTCGGTTCGTCGAACAGCATCGCCACCGGGTCCATCGCCAGGGCGCGGGCGATCGCCACGCGCTGCTGCTGGCCGCCGGAGAGCTGGTTCGGGTACTTGTCCTGGTGCGCCAGCAGGCCGACGCGGTCGAGGTAGGCCAGGCCGCGCTCCGTCGCTTCAGCCTTGCCGCGCCCGAGCACCTTGACCTGGGCCAGGGTCAGGTTTTCCCGCACCGACAGGTGGGGGAAGAGCTCGAAGTTCTGGAACACCATGCCGATCCTGGCGCGCAACCTGGGCAGGTCGGTCCCGCGGTCGGTGACCGGCACGCCGTCGACGCGGATCGTGCCCTGCTGGACGGGCTCGAGGCCGTTGACGGTCTTGATCAGGGTCGACTTGCCGGAACCGGAGGGGCCGCACACGACCACCACGTCGCCGCGCGCCACATGCGTGCTGCATTCGGCCAGCACCTGGAAGTCGCCATACCACTTGCTGACCTTGTCTATTTCAATCATGTTTACCAATCGTTTCAAGCCCTTGGGCGTGCTTGACAGCACCAACAGTGCCTAGGATACTGCGGAACTTGCCAAGATAATCAGAACGAATCCCGTTCGCACGCAGAACCACCCCATTTTGCCCCAGCCCCGACGGTGCCAGGACCAAGAATTCCGGCGCAGCAGGACCGAACGCAGGTCGACTACAGGACGCACATGAACAATCGAAACCGCCTCACCACTTATATCCTGATCGGCCTCGTGCTCGGCATCGTCGTCGGCTACGTCGCCAACACCACCATGGAGGACGCGAAAGGCTTCGCCGATACCATGTCGCTGGTGACGACCATGTTCCTCCGCCTGATCAAGATGATCATCGCGCCGCTGGTGTTCTCGACCCTGGTGGTCGGCATCGCCAAGATGGGCGACGCCAAGGAAGTCGGCCGCATCGGCGTCAAGGCGCTGGGCTGGTTCGTGATCGCCTCGGTCATCTCGCTGTCGCTGGGCCTGATCCTGGTGAACCTGTTCCGTCCGGGCGACGCGATGCACCTGGCCGGCATGGCGCCGCCGATGGACGCGAAGACCGACATCGTGACCTCGGGCCTGACGATGAAGGAATTCATCACCCACCTGATCCCGGCCTCGATCGTCGACGGCATGGCCAAGAACGAAATCCTGCAGATCGTCGTGTTCTCGATCTTCTTCGGCACCGCCGCCGCCGCGGTCGGCGCCCGCGCCACGCCCCTGATCGACGCCGTCGACGGCATCGCCCACATCATGCTGAAGGTTACCGCCTACGTGATGAACTTCGCGCCGATCGCCGTGTTCGCGGCGGTGGCCGGCGTCATCGCCAAGAGCGGCCTGGGCGTGCTGTCCACCTACGGCATCTTCATGGCCGAGTTCTACCTCGGCATCATCCTGCTGTGGGTGATCCTGATCGGTATCGGCATGGCCTTCCTCGGCCCGCGCGTGCTGCGCCTGATCGGCCTGCTGAAAGAGCCGACCATCCTGGCCTTCACCTGCGCCTCGTCGGAAGCGGCCTTCCCGAAAACCCTGGAAGGCCTGGAGAAATTCGGCGTGAAGAACCGCCTGGCCGCCTTCGTGCTGCCGATCGGTTACTCGTTCAACCTGGACGGCTCGATGATGTACTGCACCTTCGCCGCCGTGTTCATCGCCCAGGCCTACGGCATCGAGATCCCGCTGTCGACCCAGATCATGATGATGCTGGTGCTGATGCTGACCTCGAAAGGCATGGCCGGCGTGCCGCGCGCCTCGCTGGTGGTGATCGCCGCGACGCTGGCCCAGTTCAACATCCCGGAAGCGGGCCTGCTGCTCCTGCTGGGCATCGACCACTTCCTGGACATGGCGCGCTCGGCCACCAACGTGATCGGCAACGGCATCGCCACCGCCGTGGTGGCGAAATGGGAGGGCGACCTCGAGGAGCCCGTTCCGCACAAGGACGTCGCCACCTCGCCGCTGCGCTAGAGGCGGACAAGAAAGTACGAGGCCTTCCAGCGATGGGAGGCCTTTTTTTCATCATTTCACAAGAAGAGCATGGAGGAGAACAAGATGAAACAGCTGGTCGCGGCAGGTTTGCTGCTTTCCCTGAACGGCGCGCACGCCGCCACCCAGACGGTCGATTGCGGCCGCCTGCTCGACGTCAAGAGCGGCGCCTGGCGCGAGCGCGTCAGCATCGTGATCGAGGACGGCACGATCAAATCGGTGGGACCGATGACGCCGGGCCAGGGGCACATCGACCTGTCGTCGAAATCCTGCCTGCCGGGCCTGATCGACATGCACGTGCACCTCACCAGCGAGACCCAGCCTGTGGTCGATTCCTACCGCGACCGCCTGACCGCCGATCCGGCCGACCTGGCCTTCCGTTCGGTGAAGTATGCCGAGCGCACCCTGCTGGCCGGCTTTACGACCGTGCGCGACCTCGGCGCCCAGGATGGACTGAACGTCTCGCTGAAACGCGCGATCGCGGCCGGCGCGATTCCGGGACCGCGCATGTTCACCGCCGGTAAATCGATCGCCACCACGGGCGGCCACGCTGATCCGACCAACAACCTGTCGCACTTCCTGAGCGAGAAGGTCGGCACCCCGGGCCCGGAAGAAGGCGTGATCGACAGCCCGGAAGAAGGACGCCAGGCCGTGCGCCAGCGCTACAAGGAAGGCGCGGACCTGATCAAGATCACCGCCACCGGCGGCGTGCTGAGCCAGGCCGCCAGCGGCCAGAACTCGCAGTACACCGAGGACGAGCTGAAAGCCATCGTCAGCACCGCGAAGGACTACGGCTTCCGCGTTGCCGCCCATGCCCACGGCGCCGAAGGCATGAAGCGCGCCCTGCGCGCCGGCGTCGACTCGATCGAGCACGGCACCCTGATGGACGACGAGACCGTGGGCCTGTTCAAGAAGACCGGCCACTGGTACGTGCCGACCATCTCGGCCGGCCGCTACGTCGCCGACAAGGCCAAGGACCCGAATTACTATTCGGCCCTGGTGCGCCCGAAGGCGGCCGCCATCGGCCCGCAACTGCAGGCGACGTTTGCCCGTGCCTACAAGGCCGGCGTGAAGATCGCCTTCGGCACCGACGCCGGCGTCTTCCCGCACGGCGACAACGCCAAGGAATTCGGCTACATGGTCGAAGCCGGCATGACGCCGATCGATGCGATCCGCGCGGCCACCGTCCACGCCGCCACCCTGCTCGACCAGTCGAAACGGCTGGGCATGATCGAGCCGGGCTTTGCGGCCGACATCGTCGCCGTGGACGGCGACCCGCTGCGCGACGTGAAACTGCTCGAGCAGATCCAGTTTGTGATGAAAGACGGCGTCGTCTACAAGAAGCTGTAATCGGCTTCAGGCGCCAAGTTTAAGGAGAAGTAGCATGCTGTTCCAGAAAACCGCCCGCTCGGCCGCCGCGCTGTTCGGGTTCCTGTTCTGCGTTGCCCTGGCGGCCCAGGCCCAGACCGCGGCCAAGCCGAACGTGACCATCCTCGCCACCGGCGGCACCATTGCCGGCACCGGCGCGACCAGCACCACGACCGTCGGCTACACCGCCGCCACGGTCGGCGTGCAGGCGCTGCTCGCGGCGGTCCCGGAAATCACCAAGGTCGCCAACGTCACCGGCGAGCAGGTGTTCCAGATCGCCAGCGAGAACATGGGCAACGAGCATTGGCTGACCTTGGCCAAGCGCGTCAACACCCTGCTGGCGCAGAAGAACGTCGACGGCATCGTGATCACCCACGGCACCGACACGCTGGAAGAGACGGCTTACTTCCTGAACCTGGTCGTCAAGAGCAACAAGCCGGTGGTGGTGGTGGGCTCGATGCGTCCGTCCACCGCCCTGTCGGCCGACGGCCCGATCAACCTGTACAACGCGGTCGTGCTGGCCGGCTCGAAGGAGGCTGTCGGTCATGGCGTGCTGGTCGCGATGAACGATCAAATCCAGGCCGCGCGCGACGTCACCAAGACGAATACGACCACGGCCGACACCTTCAAGGCGAGCGACCTGGGCATGCTGGGCTATATCCAGGGCGGCAAGCCCTACTTCTATCGCGCCCCGACGCGCAAGCACACGGTGGAGACCGAGTTCGACGTGATGAATCTGTCGGCGCTGCCGCAGGTGGAGGTCGCCTATGCGCATGCGAACGTGGGGCCGGTGGCGGTCGAGGCGCTGGTGGCCTCGGGCGCGAAGGGCCTGGTGCACGCGGGCGTGGGCAATGGCTCGCTGCCGGCGAAAGTGCGTCCCGCCTTGTCCGCCGCGCGCAAGAAGGGCGTGATCATCGTGCGTTCGAGCCGCGTCGGCCAGGGCATCGTGGCAAGGAATGGCGAGGCGAACGACGACGAGCTGGATTTCGTGGCGGGGGATAACCTGTCGCCGCAGAAGGCGCGCATTCTGCTGATGCTGGCGCTGACCAAGACGAACAATACGCGCGATATCCAGCGGATGTTCGGGACGTATTGATCGATGTGTTTGCGGATCGGCGTGCAGCCGGTTCGCATGAGTTTGTGGGGCTGTTGCCTGCTCTGTTATTGGTATTCTTGATCCGCGTGGGCACGAGTGCCCACCCTACGGTCACCGCCAACGGCGAGCTCATACGAAACCCGACGGTCACCGCTAGCACGAAACCCGACGGTCACCGCTAGCAGTGAGATCATACGAAACCCGGATACACAGCGTGTCCCGTAGGGTGGGCACCTGTGCCCACGCGGATCAAGAACACCGATAACGCCCCACGCAACAGCGCCACGTCCTCCCGCACGCAACCTACTTCACTCCCTGCAACTCCAACGGCGGCGACGCCAGCTCCTCGTCCGGCCGCGCCAACTGGCGCTCCCACATCTGCGCATACAAGCCGCGCGACGCCAGCAAACTCTGATGCGTGCCGCGCTCCACGATCTTCCCGTGGTCGAGCACGATGATCTGCTGCGCATCCGCGATCGTCGACAGCCTGTGCGCAATCACCAGGGTCGTACGATTGCGAGCAATCTCCTTCAACTGCCCCTGGATCGCCTGCTCCGACTTCGAATCGAGCGCGGAGGTCGCCTCGTCGAAGATGAGGATCGCCGGGTTCTTGAGTAAGGTGCGCGCAATCGCCACCCGCTGCTTTTCACCGCCAGAGAGTTTCAGTCCGCGCTCGCCCACCATGGTCGCGTAGCCATCCGGCAGGCTCTCGATGAAGTCGTGGATCGATGCCGCGCGCGCCGCCGCCACGATGTCGTCCTTGCTCGCGCCCGGCCGCCCGTAGGCGATGTTGTATTCGATGGTGTCATTGAACAGCACCGTATCCTGGGGCACGATGCCGATGTGGGCGCGCAGCGATTCCTGGGTCACGCTGCGGATGTCCTGGCCGTCGATGCTGATCGATCCCTTGTTCACGTCGTAGAAGCGGAACAGCAGGCGCGACAGGGTCGACTTGCCCGAGCCGCTGTGGCCGACCACGGCCGTGGTGGTCCCGGCGGGAATCGCGAAGTCGACGTCGAACAGGATCTGGCGCTTGGCCTCGTAGCTGAACTCGACGTGCGAGAACTCGACGCGCGCGCCTTTGGTGACCAGCGGCTTCGCATCCGGCCCATCGGCCACCTCGCGGTTCTGGTCCAAGAGGCCGAACAGGCGCTCCATGTCGGCCAGCGCCTGCTTGATCTCGCGGTAGATCACGCCCAGGAAGTTCAGCGGAATGTACAACTGGATCATGAACGAGTTCACCAGCACCAGGTCGCCCAGGGTCATGGTGCCGGCAATCACGCCCTCGGTGGCGCGCCACAGGATCAGGGTGACGGCGGTGGCGATGATCAGCGACTGGCCGGTGTTCAGCACCGACAGCGAGGTCTGCGAACGCACGGCGGCGTTCTCGTAGTGCTGCAGGCCCTGGTCGTAGCGCTTCGCTTCGTAATCCTCGTTTCCGAAGTATTTCACCGTTTCGTAGTTCAGCAGCGAGTCGATGGCCTTGGTGTTGGCTTTCGAGTCGAGCTCGTTCATCGTGCGGCGGAAGTGGGTGCGCCATTCGGTGACCACCACCGTGAAGGTGATGTAGGTGACGAGGGCGCCGGCCGTGATGATGGAGAACCAGATGTCGTAGTTGAACACCAGGTAGCCGAGCACCAGCGTGATCTCGACCAGGGTCGGCAGCACGTTGAAGAGCGAATACGAGATCAGCGAATTCACGCCGCGCGTGCCGCGTTCGATATCACGCGTCATGCCGCCGGTCTGGCGGTTCAGGTGAAAGCGCAGCGACAGCGCATGCAGGTGGCGGAACACCTTCAGGGCGATGGTGCGCACCGCACGCTGGGTGACGCGGGCAAACAGGAATTCGCGCAGCTCGGTGAACACCGTGGTCGACAGGCGCAGCAGGCCATAGGCGATCAGGGCGCCGACCGGCAGCACCAGCAGCGCTTGCGGGTGGGCGGGGTCGATGGCGAGCTGGTCGATCAGTTGTTTCAGGACCAGGGGCACGCCGACGTTGGCCATCTTGGCGCCGATCAGGGCGCCGAGCGCGGCGATCACGCGCCATTTATAGACCCAGAGGTAGGGAAACAGTGTGCGCAGCGTGGCCCAGTCGGTGCGCTGCCGGTCTTTGTTATCGGGCGGCGGGAGGGAACTGGTGGAGGAACGTCGCATGGCAGGGGTCCGGGATTTATGGTTCAATTCGGGACGATTGTAGCTTTTCACGGAAAAACAAGATGACCACGCCAGAAAACAACGCCGCCCCGACCAACCGCCTGCCTGAAGGGAAGATCCCGCAGCTGCGCGTGATGCCGGGGCCGCCGGACGCCAACGTCTACGGAGACGTCTTCGGCGGCTGGATCATGGCCCAGGTCGATATCGCCGGCTCGCTGCCGGCCACCCGTCGCGCGAATGGCCGCGTGGCCACCATCGCGGTCAACTCCTTCCTGTTCAAGAACCCGGTGTTCGTGGGCGACCTGCTGTCGTTCTACGCCGATATCGTCAAGGTTGGCAACACCTCGATCACGGTCTACGTCGAGGTCTATGCCGAGCGCAACCGCCTGCAGTCGAACATCGTCAAGGTCACCGAAGCGACCCTGACCTATGTCGCCACCGGCCCGGACCGCAAGCCGCGCCAGTTGCCGCCGCTGGAATCGCTGATCTCGCATCAGCAATAAGCCTGGCGGTCAGCCCCGGCAGCAAGCGGATGAACGAGGCGCGTCGGACCTTCCTGCTCGACGCGGCTTGCCTCGGCGCCGCCGCCAGCGTCGGGCTCGGCTTCACCGCCAGCGCCGGCGCGGCCGGTCCCTCCTATCCGTTTGCGCTCGGGGTCGCCTCCGGTTCGCCGCTGCCGAACGCAGTGATCCTGTGGACGCGCATCCTGGCCGATCCGCTGAACGCGGCGTCGGCGCCGCCGCTCGCCCTGACCGTGCGCTGGGAAGTGGCCGAGGACGAGGCCTTCCGCAAGATCGCCGCGCAAGGCAGCGCCACCGCCGCCCCTGCCCTGGCGCACAGCGTGCACGTCGATGCGACGGGCTTACGCCCCGACCGCTGGTACTGGTACCGCTTCATGCTGGGCGACGCCGTCAGCCCGGTCGGGCGCACACGCACCGCGCCGGCCTTTGACGCCATGCCGGGGCGGCTCAGGCTGGCGGTGGCTTCCTGCCAGCACTGGGAATTCGGCCACTATGCGGCGCACCGCTACATCGCCCAGGCGGCGCCCGACCTGGTCGCCTTCCTCGGCGACTACATCTATGAATGGGGACCCTACCAGCTGCGCCATCCGCCGCGCGCGGTGCGCTCGCACGAGTCCTTCACGCTGGCCGACTACCGCGCCCGCTATGCGCAGTACAAGAGCGACCCGGATTTGCAGGCCGCCCACCGCGCCGCGCCCTGGATCGTGACCTGGGACGACCACGAGGTCGCCAACGATTACGCGCGCGACGTCGACGAGCGGTTGGCGCCGGATTTCGCGGCGCGCCGCGCCGCGGCCTACCAGGCCTTTTACGAACACATGCCGCTGCGCCTGCCCGCGCCGCGCAGCTTCGGCGCGCTGCGCATGTTCCAGCGTGTCGACTGGGGCCGGCTGGCGCGCTTCCACCTGCTCGACGATCGCCAGTACCGCTCGCCGCTCGCGTGTTCGAAGCCCGGCCGAGGCGGCTCGAACGTGGTGCTGGCGCGCGCTTGCGCCGAACTGCGCGATCCCGCACGGACCATGCTGGGAATGGAACAGGAAGCCTGGCTGGCGCAGGGCCTGTCGTCCTCGCGGGCGCGCTGGAACATCCTCGCCCAGCAAACCCTGATGGCGCAGTCGAGCGGCGTGCCGGTGCGCTCGCCCGAGGATGGCCGCTTCTGGACCGATGGCTGGGATGGCTACCCGGCCGCGCGCCGGCGCCTGCTCGACACCCTGGCGAAAAGCCGCGCCCGCAATCCCCTGGTGCTGTCGGGCGACGTCCACACCTTCTATGCGGCCGAGCTGCGGCGCGATGTCGCGCGGCCCGTGTCGAAGGCGAACCCGGTCATTGCGACCGAACTCTGCGGCACCTCGGTCACCTCGAGTTCGCGTGCACAGGCGCGCACCCAGGAGAATGTGGATCGTAATCCGCACATCCTGTACGGACGCAGCGACCGGCGCGGCTACATGCTGCTCGATATCACGCCGGCCGCGACGGATGCGCGCTTCATGGCGCTCGACGATGTGCGCGATGCGCAGACGCGGCAGTCGGTGCTGTCGTCGTTCGCCGTGCGGGACGGCCGGCCGCGCATCGTCCGCGGCTGAATGCATACGAGACCTCGACCGTAGGGTGGGCGCGGCCGGCGTAGGCACTGCGTGCCCACGCGTTACGTGCCTGGCCGCAGTCCGTGGCCGCCGCTTTTCGCTCGATGCGCTCACCATGATGGAAACGCTGGCTAGGCGCATTTGTCGCTGCCGGAGGTAGGCGCCATTCGCGACCAACCGCGCGCCGACACTGATCAAGCTTTCGCGTGGGCACGCCATTGAGGCCACTGGCCTCAATGGCCCCACCCTACGGTCATCACAGCCGCGGGCGAAAAAAACCGGCATTCCGCACAAGGCGGTGATGCCGGCTTTTCTCTCATGATATTGCTTAAGCCGTCTGCTTCTCGTCCCGCAGCTCGCGGCGCAGGATCTTGCCGACGTTCGTCTTCGGCAGCGTGTCGCGGAACTCGATGTGGCGCGGGCGCTTGTAGCCGGTCAGTTCATCCTTGCAGAAGTGCAGCAGGTCCTCGGCGGTCAGCTTCGGGTCCTTCTTGACGACGTACAGTTTGACGGCTTCGCCCGAGTGCTTGTCCGGCACGCCGACGCAGGCCACTTCCAGCACGCCCGGATGCGAGGCGACCACGTTCTCGACTTCGTTCGGGTAGACGTTGAAGCCCGAGACGATGATCATGTCCTTCTTGCGGTCGACGATGCGGGTATAGCCCTTCTCGTCCATGATGCCGATGTCGCCGGTCTTCAGGAAGCCGTCGGCGGTCATGACTTTCGCCGTCTCGTCGTCGCGCTTCCAGTAGCCCGCCATCACCTGCGGGCCGCGCACGGCAATCTCGCCGGACTGGCCGAACGGGACCGGATTGTTCGCCTCATCGAGGATCAGCACTTCGGTCGACGGCAGCGGCAGGCCGATGGTGCCGGTGAAGTCGCTGATGTCGCAGCGGTTGGCGGTGACCACCGGCGAGGTCTCGGACAGGCCGTAGCCTTCGACGATCGGGGTGCCGGTCAGCTTCAGCCATTTATCCGCCACCGCCTGCTGCACGGCCATGCCGCCGCCCGGGCAGACCAGGTAAGTGGAGTGGTCCAGGCTGGCGAAGGCCGGCTGGTTGACCAGGCCGTTGTACAGGGTGTTCACGGCCGGGAAGACGTTGATCTTGTACTTGCCCAGCTCCTTGATGAAGCCGTCCATGTCGCGCGGGTTCGGGATCAGGACGTTCATCGCGCCCAGGCGCATGCCGAGCAAGGCGCAGACGGTCAGCGCGTAGATGTGGTACAGCGGCAGCGCGCACATGAATTCGAGCTGCTTGCCGGCCGGGGCGTTCGACAGCGAAGGACCGAACCAGGCTTCGTTCTGCAGCACGTTGGCCAGCACGTTCTTGTGCAGCAGGACGGCGCCCTTCGAGACGCCCGTGGTGCCGCCGGTGTATTGCAGGAAGGCGATGTCGTCGTGGCCCAGCTTGACCGGCTTGAACGTCAGGCGGGCGCCCTCGGCCAGCATCTTCTTGAAACCGGTGTGGCCAGGCAGCGACCAGGCCGGCACCATCTTCTTGACGTTGCGCACGACAAAGTTGACGATCGCGCCCTTCACGCCGCCCAGCAGGTCGCCCATGGTGCCGACCACGACGTGCTTGACCGGGGTGTTGGCGATCACCTGCTCGACGGTGTGGGCGAAGTTCTCCAGCACCACCAGCACCTCGGCGCCCGAGTCGTTGAGCTGGTGCTGCAGTTCGCGCGGGGTGTAGAGCGGATTGACGTTGACGATGGTGTAGCCGCCGCGCAGGGCGGCCGCCATCGCGACCGGGTATTGCAGGACGTTCGGCAGCATGATCGCCACGCGCGCGCCCGGCTGCAGGCCGCGGCTTTGCAGCCAGGCCGCCATCTGCTGCGACATGCGGTCGAGGTCGCCGTAGGTGATGACCTTGTCCATGCAGGCGAAGGCCTTCTGGTCAGCGTACTTGCGGAAGGATTCTTCCAGCAAATGGGTCAGGGAGCGGTACTGCGTCGGGTCGATCTCCGCCGCCACGCCCGCCTGGTACGACTTGAGCCAAAACTTGTCCATCTGTTGCCTCGCCTTCTAAACTTGGTGTGTTCAATTAAATGCAAAGCCGCCCGGATCACGGGCGGCTTTGCCGGCCGAACTCGCGCCGCTTGCTACGTCAGGCTGCCTGCTTCTGCTTCTGTTGCTGCTCGTCGCGCAGGGCCCGCCGCAGGATCTTGCCGACGTTGGTCTTCGGCAGTTCGTCGCGGAATTCGATGTACTTCGGTTTCTTGTAGCCGGTGAACTGGGTCTTGCAGTAGTCCATCAGCGCCTGTTCGGTCAGGTTCGGGTCCTTGCGCACCACGAACACCTTCACCGCTTCGCCGGAATGCTCGTCCGGCACGCCCACCACCGCGCACTCGAGCACGCCGGGGTGGCTGGCGATCACGCCTTCCAGTTCGTTCGGGTAGACGTTAAAGCCCGACACCAGGATCATGTCCTTCTTGCGGTCGACGATCTTCACGTAGCCGCGCTCGTCCATGATGCCGACGTCGCCCGAGCGGAAGAAGCCGTCGGCGGTCATGACCTTGGCGGTCTCGTCCGGACGGTTCCAGTAGCCGGCCATCACCTGCGGGCCACGGATGCCGATCTCGCCGGTCTGGCCGATCGGCAGCACGTTGCCGTCGTCGTCCAGGATCGCGATATCGGTCGAGGGCACCGGCAGGCCGATGGTGCCGGTGAAGCCCTGCTCATCGGCACGGTTGCAGGTGGCCACCGGCGAAGTTTCCGACAGGCCATAACCCTCAATGATACTCTTGCCAGTTACTTGTTTCCACTTGTCATTAACCGCCTGTTGCACAGCCATGCCGCCGCCGTTCGCGGTCTTCAGGCTGGAGAAATCGAGGCTGGCGAAATCCGGGTGGTTGACCAGTGCGTTGTACAGCGTGTTCACGGCCGGCAGCATGGTGATCTTGTACTTGCCCAGTTCCTTGATGAAGCCCGGGATGTCGCGCGGGTTCGGGATCAGGATGTTCAGGCCGCCGACGCGCATGCCCCACATCGCGCAGGCCGTCAGCGCGAAGATGTGGTACAGCGGCAGCGCGCAGACAATGGTCGGGAACTCGACCACCGGCGGCTGGGTCAGCGCCGGCTGGGCCCAGGCCTCGGTCTGCAGCACGTTGGCGATGATGTTGCGATGGGTCAGCGTGGCGCCCTTCGAGACGCCGGTGGTGCCGCCGGTGTACTGCAGGAAGGCGACGTCGGCGGAGCTCAATTCGGGCGCGGTAAACGGCATCTTGGCGCCCTGGGCCAGCGCATCCTTGAAGCGCACCATGTTCGGCAGGGCGAAGTCCGGCACCATCTTCTTGACGTTGCGGACCACGAAGTTGACCAGCATGCCCTTGGCGCCGCCGAGCAGCTCGCCCATGCTGGCGACCACGATGTGGCGCACCGAGGTGTTCTTGTACACCTGCTCGAGCGTGTGCGCGAAGTTCTCGAGCACGATGATCGCTTCGCTGCCCGAGTCCTTCAGCTGGTGCTCGAGTTCGCGGGCGGTGTAGAGGGGATTGACGTTGACGACGGTGTAGCCGGCGCGCAGGATCGCGGCGATCGCGATTGGATACTGCAGCACATTCGGCATCATCACCGCGACGCGCGCGCCCTTGGCCATGCCACGGCTTTGCAGCCAGGCGGCCAGCTTCTTCGAGCAGGCGTCGAGTTCGGCGTAGGTCAGGAACTTGTCCATGCAGACGTACGCGTTGTTTTGCGCGTACTTCTGGAAGGACTCTTCCAGCATGTGGACGAGGGATCGGTACTGATCCGGGTTGATTTCAGCTGGCACGCCAGCCGGATATGACTTCAGCCAAATTTTGTCCATCAGATGCCCCTGTCTCCAATAGTATCGTTGTCGTTCAGTTCACATTATCAAATAATATTTGCAAACCGAACGTGCGTGCTTATGCCTTTGCTATTGCCGCATATGATGCTATCGGGCAGCGCGCTTGCGCGCAAGCGCTTTTGCCTTAATTGGAACAGGGACTCTACGCGCGGTCTTACGGCATGGCGCTGGTGCTGCGCTGCACCATGACCGGCGCATGGGGCGCGGTGACATCGAGCACCTTCAGCGCGGCCGTGCGGTCCGACTTGTCGAGCTTGGCCATCTTGTTGACCTGGCGGTAGAAACTGCGGAAATCCTTTTCCTTTCGCAGCAGCGCGCGGAAGGCGGGAACGTAGTCGTTGTAGGTCGCGATCGAGGCCAGGTGGGCGTTCGACAACGGCTCGGCGAAGAAGCGGTCGTAGCCGGCATAGCCGCCCCAGTTGGCCTTCAGGACCTGGTACTCGTCCTTCAGCGCCAGGAACAATCTCGCCTTGGCGATGCGCTTGTCCTCGTCGCCGATGGGCGCGGCATAGGTGCGCTCGAGTTCGCGGCGGTACTTCAGCAGCAGGCTGAGGAAATCCTTGCGGCGTGTGGAGTAGCGTTCATACGCCTCGCGCATGGCCGGGTTGCCGAACTTCTCCAGCCACATCTCGACGCCGGCTTCTTCCACCGCGCTGGCGAAGGACTCGTTGAAGCGCGAGTCGCCCGGCACATAGACCACCTGGTGCGCCAGCTCGTGGAAGATCAGGCGCGCCAGTTCCGCGTCCGGATAGTTGATGAAGGTGGAAATCAGCGGGTCGCTGAACCAGCCGAGGGTCGAGTAGGCGCTCACGCCGCCGACCTCGACGTCGCGGCCCTGGGCGCGCAGTTCCTTCGCGTAGGCCTGGGCGTCGTCCTTGCTGTAGTAGCCGCGGTAGTTCACGCACCCGGCCACCGGGAAGCACCATTGCAGGGGCTTCAGGGACAGCTCGGGCGTGGCGACCACGTTCCACAGCACGTACTTGCGCTTCAGGTCGGCGTAGTTCTTGTAGCTGCCGTTGTCCGGCAGGCCCATCTTCTGGACCGCGAACAGGCGGATCTGGCGCGCCGTTTCGAGGCGGTGGCGCAGCGAGGTGTTGGTATTGGGATCGGCCAACCAGTCGTCGATCGGCCTTGCATCGGAGAGGAGTTCAAGCTGGCCTTGCGCCGCCTGGGTGTAGTAATTCAGAGTAGAACAACTGGCAAGCATTCCGGCGGCCGCGCCTGCGATCAGCGCGTGCCGGAAAAATCGGGGAAGTCTAGAGCGTAGTTTCATGTCCGTGCGGAGGCGTGGCCTTTTCGACCTGCACCAGGGTGTCGTAGAAAGTGGGCGCCCTGCCCATGTCCGTCAGGCGCTGGCTGGTAACTTCATTGGCGTTCTTGCCGTCGCTGGCCAGCTTCTTCCACCAGATCGACAAGCCCACCACGAGGCCCGGTCGCGCTTTCTCGGTCACGCGCGCCTTGGCAACGAAAGAGCCGCGGTCGTTAAAAATACGTGCCATGTCACCGTGGGCGATGCCGCGCGCGGCGGCGTCGTTCGGGTGGATGTCGAGGTGCGGCTCGCCCTCGGTTGCACGCAAGCTCTGTACATTGACAAAGGTTGAATTGAGGAAGTTCCGTGCCGGTGGAGAAATCATCGCCAGCGGATATTTCTTCGCCAACAAGGGGTTCGACGCCGCGGATTCATACGGTGCGATATAGCTGGGGACCGGATCGAGTCCGTCCGCCGCCATCGCGCTCGAATAAAACTCGCACTTACCGGACGGGGTCGGGAAACCGCCCTCGGCAAACGGGGCGTCCGGCATGTTCAGCTTCTGCCAGCCCTTCTGCTTGAGCGACTCCCAGTCGAAGTGGATCGCCCGCTCGTGGGTCTTGTCGAACGCCTGGGCGGCCAGTTCCTCGTCGGATTCCTGGAAGCAGGGGTCGACGAAGCCCATGCGCGCGGCCAGCAGGCGGAAAATCTCGGTGTTCGGCTTGGCTTCGCCCAGCGGCGCGATCGCCGCGTTATTCGCCAGCATGTACAGGTGGCCATAGGCCAGGTGGGCGTCGACGTGCTCGAGCTGGGTCGTGGCCGGCAACAGGATGTCGGCGTAATCGGCGCTGTCGGTGCGGAAGTGTTCCAGCACGACCGTGAACAGGTCTTCGCGTTCGAAGCCCTGCTGCACCTTGCGCGAGTCCGGCGCGATCGCCAGCGGGTTGGCGTTGTAGACGATCACGGCTTCAACCTTCGGGCCGAACTCGGGCGACGCTTCCCTCAACAGGTCGTCGCCGATGGTGGTCATGTTGATGGTGCGCGGCTTGCGGCCGGCCAGCAGGTCCGGCCGCTGCAGGCCGACGCGGTTGGCCGGGAAGGAGCCCGAGGTCGAGAGCTGGATGCCGCCGGCCGCATGGCGCCAGGCGCCGACCAGGGCCGGCAGACAGCTCATGTTGCGCACGGCCATGCCGCCACCCTTGGCGCGCTGCACGCCGTAGTTGCAGCGGATCGCCACCGGCTCGCCGCGTTTCGCCGTTTCGCCGTACAGGCGCGCCAGGTCCACGACTTCCTGAACCGTGATGCCGCAGGTCTCGGCGGTGCGCTCGGGCGTCCACTCGAGCGCGCGCTGTTTCAGCTCCTCGAAGCCCAAGGTGTGATCGGCGATGTAGTCGTGGTCGAGCAGGTCTTCCTTGATCAATACGTGCATCAGGCCCAGCGCCAGCGCGGCGTCCGTCCCCGGCAACAGGGCAATGTGCTGGTGGCATTTCTCGGCCGTCAGCGAGCGGTAGGGATCGATCGCGATCAATGTCGCGCCGCGGCGCTTGGCTTCCTGGGCGCGCATCCAGAAGTGCAGGTTCGAGGCGATCGGGTTGCCGCCCCAGATGATGATGAGCTTGGCATCCTGGAACTGCTCCATGTCGGTGCCGATCGAGCCGCCGATGGTGTACTTGTAGCCCGTGAAGCCGGCGGTGGCGCAGATGGTGCGGTCGAGCAGCGAGGCGCCCAGTTTGTTGAAGAAGCGCATGGACATCGCTTCGCCCTGCACCAGGCCCATGGTGCCGCAATAGCTGTACGGCAGGATGGCCTGCGGGTCGCGGGCGGCGATCTGGCCGAGCCGCGACGCAATCTCGTCGAGCGCTTCGTCCCAGCTGATCTGTTCGAATTTTCCTTCACCCTTCCTGCCGACGCGGCGCATCGGATGGAGCACGCGGTCCGGCGAATAGGTGCGCTCGACGTAGCGCGACACCTTGGTGCACAGCACGCCGGCGGTGGTCGGATGCTCCGGGTCACCGCGCACCGCGGTCGCCACGCCATCCTCGACGGTGACGAGCAGGGCACAGGTATCTGGGCAGTCGTGGGGGCAGGCGGCGCGGACTTGGGTGATGCTCATTCTGAATCAGTTCCAGGAAAAAAACGTCGAGAAACCAATACTTTATCCGATTCCGGCTGGCTTCGTTGCGGACCGGCCCGGCGGCTTTTGCCCGGGCTGGATTTCACATGGTGACAAGGGCTACAATAGTTCCGACACTTGCATTGATTGCATGCTGCTAGGGAGAACAAGATGAGACTCGTGGAACCTATCCTCGCTTTCCAGACCGAACTGGAGCAAATCCGGCGCGACATTCACGCCCACCCGGAACTGTGCTACGAAGAACAACGCACGTCGGACGTGGTTGCCGCGCGCCTGACCGAATGGGGCATTCCCGTCGTGCGCGGGCTCGGCGTGACCGGCGTCGTCGGCATCATCAAGAACGGCACCTCGAACCGCGCGATCGGCCTGCGCGCCGACATGGACGCGCTGCCCATGCAGGAGCTCAACACATTTGACCATGCGTCGCGCCACCCCGGCAAGATGCATGCATGCGGCCACGACGGTCATACCGCGATGCTGTTGGGTGCAGCCCACTATTTGTCGCGCCATCGCAACTTCGACGGCACGGTCTACCTGATTTTCCAACCCGCCGAGGAAGGCGGCGCCGGCGCGCGCAAGATGATCGAGGACGGCTTGTTCGAGCAGTTCCCGATGGAGGCCGTGTACGGCATGCACAACTGGCCGGGCCTGCCGGCGGGCAGCTTCGGCGTGATCCCGGGGCCGATGATGGCTTCCAGTAACGAGTTCCGCGTCGTCGTGAAGGGTAAAGGGGCGCACGCGGCCCAGCCGCACCGCGGCATCGATCCGGTGATGGTGGCGGTGCAGATCGCCCAGAGCTGGCAGACGATCATTTCTCGCGAAAAGAATCCGCTGGAAACGGCGGTGTTGTCGATCACGCAAATCCACGCCGGCAGCGCGACCAACGTGATTCCCGACGAGGCGGTCCTCATCGGCACCGTGCGCACCTTCTCGACCGGGGTGCTCGACCTGATCGAGCGGCGCATGGAAGAGATTGCGAAGGGCGTGGCGACCGGCTTCAACGCCAGCGTCGACTTCGGCTTCAAGCGCAATTATCCGCCGCTGATCAACCATCCCGAGCAGACCGCCTTCGCGGTCGAGGCGATGCGCGCGGTGGTTGGCGATAACAAGGTCAACACCAAGGTCGAGCCGACCATGGGCGCCGAGGATTTCGCCTTCATGCTGCAGGCCAAGCCGGGCTGCTATGTCTTCATCGGCAACGGCGACGGCGAGCACCGCGCCGGCGGCCACGGCTTGGGTCCTTGCCAACTGCACAATGGCTCGTATGACTTCAACGACCAGCTGCTGCCGATCGGCGCCAGCTTCTGGGCCAGGCTGGTGGAGATGAGTCTGCCGGTGGGGTGAGCGACTGTAACGCTGGCCGAAGGGACGTAGGGTGGGCGGGTCTCCCGCCCACGCGTTCAAGCGGCTGACGAACGGCCGCACAGGGCATTCACCAGCTTCGCCGCATTTCAACCGGTAAGACCGCGTGGACACAGGTGTCCACCCTACGGTTCGTCGCCGTTGTAGTTGCCGGCGGGGCGTAGGGTGGGCGGGTCTCCCGCCCACGCGTTCAAGCGGCTGACGAACGGCCGCATGAAGGACATTCACCAGCTTCGCCGCATTTCAACCGGTGAGACCGCGTGGACACAGGTGTCCACCCTACGGTTCGTCGCCGTTGTAGTTGCCGGGCGGGGCGTAGGGTGGGCGGGTCTCCCGCCCACGCGTTCAAGCGGCTGACGAACGGCCGCATGAAGGACATTCACCAGCTTCGCCGCATTTCAACCGGTGAGACCGCGTGGACACAGGTGTCCACCCTACGGTTCTGCGTTATGACTGCGGCCGGCTTCGCCGCATTTCAATCGGTGAGACGGCGTGGGCACGAGTGCCCACCCTACGGTTCGCTTCCGTTGTAGGGTGGGCACTCGTGCCCACGCGGTCCTACCTGTGCGCACCGCGAAACCTCCCTCGCCTGCGCCGGCTGCGTGAAGCGAACGATCATCACGCTACGCCACCACTCACGGCAAGCGATCCTCCCCCTCCCCCAGCCGGATTCCCGGATTGATCCGCTCCAGCGCCAGCAACGCCGCGGAATGGTCCGCCCCGCCCAGCTCGGCCTCGATCGCCTCGTAGCTGCGGGTCGCCGCCGAGGTCAGCGGCAGCGCCAGCCCGGCCTCGGCCGCGGCGGCGAGCACGTTGCGCATGTCCTTCACTTGGCTCTTCACCTGCCCGCCGGGCACGAAGTTCCGGTCCAGCATGCGCTGCCCGTGCAGCTCGAGGATGCGGCTGCCCGCGAAACCGCCGCGGATCGCCTCGCGCACCGCGGCCGGGTCGGCGCCGGCGGCCTGGGCCAGCAGCAAGGCCTCGGCCACGACGTTGATCGTCGCGCCCACGATCAGCTGGTTGCACAGTTTCGCCACCTGCCCGCTGCCGGCCGGTCCGACCAGGCGCGCGCTGCCCAGCACGGCGAACAGCGGCAGGGCGAATTCGAAGTCGCGCAGGCTGCCGCTGGCCATGATCGCCAGCGTGCCGCTTTGCGCGCCCGGTACGCCGCCCGAGACCGGCGCGTCGAGGAAGCGCATGCCCTGCGCTTCCAGGCGCGCGTGGAAGGCCAGGGCCTCGTCGTGGCGGGTCGAGCTCATGTCGATCCAGAGTGTGCCCGGCGCCATCGCCGGCAGCGCCGCGGTGATCGTTTCGTCGACCGCCGGTCCGGCTTCCAGCATCGAAACGACAATCGCGGCGCCTCGCACCGCCTGCTCAACCGAATCGCAGGGGAGCGCGCCATGCTCGGCAATCGTGCGCGCCTTGGCCGTGGTACGGTTCCATGCATGCAGCGCAAAGCCGGCGTCAGCCAGGCGGGCGGCCATGGGTTGTCCCATCAGGCCAATACCCAGGAATGCGATCGTTAAATGACTCATGCGGCTCCTTGACAATTTTTGAAGGGGCTGGCTACGCGTTTTTGTCCGTGCCAGTACAATATTCAGCATTCGCCAGCGTGGACTGGCGCATATTCATGAAAGCAATTATGGTCTCTATCAAAAAAATCGGCAGCGCCCTCGCAGTGTTTGCCCTGATGAGCGCCAGCCAGGCATTTGCCGCCGACAATGGCTGGGTCGACTCGATCAGCTTCGAAGCCGGCACCGGCTCCAAAGTACGCATGGGCCGCGTCGCCATCCAGTCGAACTGGGACAAACAGTGGTTCTCCTCGAACGGCCGCCACCTGGGCGGTTACTGGGACCTGTCCGCCGCCTACTGGCGCGGCTCGGCCTATCAGAACGTGCCGGGTCAGCACCAGAACATCGGCGTGATCGGCGTCACCCCGGTCCTGCGCTACCAGCGCGACGACAAGCTCGGCTGGTACGTCGAAGGCGGCATCGGCGCCAACCTGATGTCAGAACTGTACAACAACTCCGACAACCGCCTCTCGACCGCCTTCCAGTTCGGCGACCACCTCGGCGTCGGCTACGTCACCCGCGACAAGTGGGACTTCGGCCTGAAGATCCAGCATTACTCGAACGCCAGCATCAAGAAGCCCAACAGCGGCGTGAACTTCCTGGTGGCCCAGGCCCGCTACCAGTTCTAAGTTGCCTGGTCCTGTTCAGGAACGCCCGGTTGAAATCGGCGTTTCCTGATTTATGTGACAATTCCGGACAGGCGCGCGCCCCGCTGCGCCGGACCGGATGAGGGCCGATTGGATAGTTCCACCGTCAAGAAATACCTGCCATGGCTGGTCGCCACTGCCCTGTTCATGGAGCAGCTCGACGCCACGGTCGTCAACACCGCCGTTCCGAGCATCGCGGCCAGCCTCGGCGTCACCCCGCTGAGCCTGAAGTCGGTCGTCACCAGCTACATTCTGGGCCTGGCCGTCGGCATTCCCGTGAGCGGCTGGATGGCCGACCGCTTCGGCACGCGCCGCGTCTTCCTCATCGCCATCGGCATCTTCACCCTGTCGTCGGTCCTCTGCGGCCTGTCGGTCAATGCCGAGATGATGACCGCCGCCCGCCTGCTCCAGGGCCTGGGCGGGGCGATGATGATGCCGGTCGGCCGCCTGGCCATCGTGCGCACCTTCCCGAAATCCGAATTGCTGGGAGCGATGAACTTCGTCATCATTCCCGCGCTCATCGGTCCCCTGCTGGGTCCGACCGTCGGCGGCCTGATCGTGCACTGGACTTCCTGGCGCGCGATTTTCTTCATCAACGTGCCGTTCGGACTGATCGCTATGTACCTGGTGTACCGGCACATGCCGGATTATCACGGCGACGAACGCCGCCCGCTCGACGTGCCGGGACTGATCCTGTTCAGCACCGGGACCGCGATCCTGTCCTGGCTGCTGGAAGTCTTCGGCGAGCACAGCCTCAGCGGCGTCACCATGAGCCTGCTGCTGGCGCTGTCGATTGCCCTGCTCGCCACCTACGCCTGGCATGCCAGCCGCATCAAGTTTCCGCTGCTGCGCCTGACGCTGTTGAAAGTGCGCACCTTCCGGATTTCCGTGGTCGGCGGCTTCGTGACGCGCCTGGGCGTCGGCGGCCTGCCCTTCCTGCTGCCGCTGCTCTACCAGTTGGGCCTGGGACTGCCGGCCTGGCAGTCGGGCCTCCTGATGATGCCTTCGGCCGCCGCGGCCATGGGCATGAAACTGATCGCGCCCAAAGTACTGGCGCGCTTCGGCTACCGCCAGGTGCTGGTGGCCAATACCCTGTGCATCGGCGTCACCATCTTCCTCTTCGGCCTGGTCGGACCAGGCACTCCGCTGGCGGCCATCGTCTGCATCAGCCTGATGCAGGGCTTCTTCAATTCGCTGCAGTTTTCCAGCATGAACACGCTGGCCTATGCCGACATCGACACCAAGGATTCGAGCATGGCCAGCACGATCTCCAGTTCCTTCCAGCAGTTGTCGATGAGCTTTGGCCTGGCCGCCGGCTCGCTGGTCACGGCCTGGTTCCTTGGCCGCGTCCCCCAGACCAACCAGGTGCTGGTGACCGGCGCCCTGCACCACGCCTTCGATTTCCTGGCAGCCTTGACCGTCCTGTCGGCGGTCATCTTCTGGCGCCTGCGCCGCGAGGACGGCGACAGCATCAGCCGCGGACGGGAAAAGGCGGCCGAGGCCGAGCCGGTGGCCCAGCAAGCCTGAGGGCTTGCCGGGGCCGACCGGCGCTGCTCACTCCCTGCCGACCAGCGTGGCCAGCACGCGTTCGCGGTTGTTCATCACAAAATTCACGAACACCGGCTCCTTCACCGCCAGGCGCAGCAGGCCGGGCAGCAGCGGGTAGCAGAAGGTGGCGACCTTGCGCACCGCCTCGTCGTTCTGCAGCGCGGCGCGCGCCGCCGTACCGCTACCGCCCAGCAAGGGCTGGATCGTCTGGGCGTGCTTGCTCAGGATGCTGTTCATCGGGGTCATCAGTTTCTCGCTCAGGCCAGCCTGGTCCAGGGTGCTCGACATGGAAGTCTCCGTGGTGAGGAAAATTCCATGATGAAATATTCGGCTCCCGTTCGCGCTGATCCCTCACAAGGGATTCAGGCGCCGTCTCCCAGGCAGACGCCGGAACGGCCGCCCTCGAGCGGCACGGGCGCATCGGATTTGCCGACGTGGTAATAGAGCGAAACGATCTTCCAGCCGTCCTCGCTCTGGTAGAGCCCGATACTGTTCACGCCGACGAAATCGGCCTTGGCCGCCTTGGGATCGGTGCGGCTTTCGACGACACTGTAGACGGTGGCAAACCGGTCCTGCCGCTTCACTTCGCGCGCCACTTCGCATTCGTAAAAGCCGCCGGGGCGCGCCGGGCGCAGCCGGGCGATGAAGTCGCTGGCCTTGTCGATGGAGAGCGTGGGCGCGTCGCCGCGGTAGCGCGCGCCGATCACCACGCTGTCCGGGTGAAACAGCCGGCCCAGCGCCTCGGTGTCGGCGGCCACACCGGGTGCATGGCTGAGTCCGCGCCACAATGCCGCGGATGCCGCCTCGGGCGTTGCGGCGGCCGACGCCCATCCGGCGCACGAGGCGGCCAAGGTCAACAAAACAAAGCGCTTCACGGTTCCTCCTCAGAAAAGCGCCGAGTATAGCAAGTCTGATAACGCCCTCAGGCGGGCTCGTCGGCGGGATTTTCCCGTGCAAGCAGCTGGCGCAGACGCCGCAGCGGTCGCCATTGCAGGACGAGGACGAGAGCAAGCACGATGGCGCAGGCAATCCAGGTCGACCACAGGGTGTGGGTCAGGAAATGGGCGCCGCGCAATTGCTGCATCCAGCCGACCGCGCCGCCGAAAGCGAGTCCAGCCGCTGCCACGCCGCGCGCCGCACGGAACCGCAGCGGCATCCAATACACGCAGAGGGACACCAGCCACAACGCACTCGATGCATGTCCGGCCGGCAGGCAATGGCCGGCCTGCACCCCGAACGGCAAGGCGTCGAACAGGCGCAAGTAGGGCTCGGTGCCCCCATAGCGTGCCAGGTCCCATGGGCAATGCGCGACGCTGGCCTGCTTGAGCGTGCTGATCACGAGCGGCACGAAGAGCGCCGACAGGGCGACGACACGCAGGCGCAGGCGCGCCAGCCCGTCACGCGTGCGGCGTGGACGCCAGGTGTCGAGCATGGCCACCAGGATGACGCCAACAGCGGCCGCGCTCAGCAGTTCTTTCAGGATGACGTGGCTGAAGGTTTCCGTCAGCCAGGCATGACGCCAGGGAAAGGCGTGCATGCCGGGATCGTAGAGCGCATCGGCCAGCATCAGATCGATGTCGGTGCACCGTCCCAGCCAGAAGATGAAGCCGGCAGTGATGAGCAGCACGGCGGCGACGCGCCATGCCTGCCGCGCGCCAATCAGCACCGGCACGGCGTTCGAATCGGGGGCGCGCACTCAGCTACCCCGGGTGCAGGCGTGGAACAGGTCGAGCTTGGGATTGAGCACGGCGGTGTTCACGTCGAGCAGGCCCAGCACCGAATGGAACACGTTGTCGTGCGACAGCGGCTCGGCGCGGCGGGCCATCAGGCAGGTGCGGTCGATGTGGAAGCGCTCGCTGAAGTGGTCCGACATCCACAGCATCATCGGCACCCTGGTCTGCTCGGCGGGCGCGAACAGGTAGGGCGCGCCGTGCAGGTAGAGATTGTTCTCGCCGAGCGACTCGCCGTGGTCGGAGAGATACAGCATCGCCGTGTCCACGCCTTCGTTGGCGGCAGTCTCGCGCAGCAGGTCGATTGTCTTGCTGAGGAAATAGTCGGTGTACAAAATCGTGTTGTCATAGGCGGCCACGATCGCGTCGCGCGAGCACTTCTCGAACTCATTGCTGTCGCACACCGGGCCGAAGCGGCCGAAGCCCTGGGGATAGCGCCTGGCGTAGGCCGGGCCGTGGCTGCCCTTCTGGTGCAGCACGATGACCAGGTCCTTCGTACTCTTGCGGATCAGCTCGGGCAAGCCGTCGAGCAGGCGCTCGTCGTAGCACTCGTCGCCCGCGCAGAAGCGGGCGTTCGGGCCGGGCTGCGACAGGTCTTCATAGTCCACGCGCGCGCAGACACCCTTGCAGCCGGAATTGTTGTCGCGCCACAGGACGCCGAAGCCGGCATGGGCCAGCACATCGAGGAGGCCTTCCTGGCTGCCAGCCCTGGATTCGGAATACCGCTCATGGCCAAGGGCGGAAAACACGCAGGGGACCGATACCGCTGTCGCCGTGCCGCAGGACGACACGTTCGAAAAATTGATCAGGCCCTGCTCGCGGGCCAGCAGCGGATTGGTCTCGCGCTTGTAGCCGTTGAGCGAAAAGTTCATGGCGCGCGCGGTCTCGCCGACCACGATGACGGTCACCGTGCGGCGCGCCTGGCCGCGCCAGGCCGCGCCTTTCATGGCGTCGCGTCCCAGCGGGGCGACCACGACCGGCGTGCTCCACTTGCTGCGCAGGTAGCCGTGCAGGGCCTGGATGGTGTTCGTCGGCGTCAGGAGCAGACGCAGTTCACGATGCTCGCGCAGCGCCGGCGCCAGGCTTTTAAAGAAGATCATCAGCAGCAGCCCCGCAAGCAGCAGTGAGCCGCCGGCGATCCCCGCCCTGCCGAGCAGGCCGCGCAGGCCTTGCGGAAAGCGGATCTCGGCGCGGGCAATCCAGATGGACGGCAGCAAGCCGAGCAGGCCCACGGTCAGCACCAGATGCCAGCTGAACAGTTCGGTCGCCTCGCGCACGTCGGTTTCGAACACATTCTGGATCATGGCGCGGTCGATCACGATCCCATAGGCGGCGATGAAATAGCTGGCCGCCGAGGCCATGAGCACCAGCAGGATCAGCACCGGCTTGGCGACGAAACGGAAGCTCGCCAGCGTCAGGCAGGCGTTGAAGAACAGGACGATGATGAGGAAGGCCCCGGCCAGGAGCGGCAGGTGCGAGAGCGACAGCCCGCCCGCGGCGGCCGTCAGGGTCGACCAGAATTTCAGGTTGCCGGCGGCGGCAAGCAAGGTCGCGACCGCCAGGGTAAGAAGGGGTGCGCTGATGCGCCGTGCGAAGAACTTGTCCAAACTCGTATCCGTGAAAACCGGGCGGCCTGGATCGGCCACTGGAACTCAAGGATAAAAAACACGGCGTCAGGCGCCGGTCAGCGCGGCGTTAAGATTGCGTGAAGTTTCGTCGAACCTATCCGAGCAGGGAATGCGTCGTTGCTGACGCGCCTGACAAGCAGGTGTTGCGTTGCTCGTCGTTGCATGGCTCGGGAAAAACGAGCGTAAACCGGCTGCCGCCGCCGGCGCGCGCCTCGTAGCGCAGCGTGGCGCCGAGGTATTCGCCAATCCGGCGCACCAGGGACAGGCCGAGTCCGGTCCCGGCCGAGCCGGTCGAGGGCACGCCGTTCGGCGCCGCGCCGGGCTGGCGCAGCGTGTCGCGCACGGCGGCCGGCAGGCCCGGCCCGGTGTCCTCGACGACCACTTGCCTGTCCTCCAGGACGACGCTGACTTCGCCCGCTTCGGTGTACTGGCAGGCATTGCGCACCAGGTTGCCGATGGCGGCGGCGACCAGCTCGGCGGGCGCCTGCACGGCAAACGCATGGCCCTCGTGATAGCGCAGGGTCACCTGCTTGCGCGCGACCAGGGGACGATAGCGCTCGGTCTCGCGCGCGGCGATCGCATCGACCTGGACCGGCGGCAGGCGGCCGAGCTCGGGCGAACGCGCGAGCAGCAGCAGGACCGTGACGCATTCGGCGGCCTCGTGCGCAGCGCGGTAGATACGCTCGGCCGGTGCGCGCATGGTTTCGCTGTCGGCATTGGCCAGCAGGATCTCGGCCGCGCCCATGATCACGGTGAGTGGGCTGCGCAGCTCGTGGCTGACGTCGCCCGTGAAGAAGCGTTCGCGGTCGAGGAAGGCGCGCAGCTCGGCGGTATGGGCCTGCAGCGCGCGCGCCAGGATGCCGAGCTCGTCCGCACGCTCCGTGAGCGGCAGCGCGCTGCTGCCGCGCGCGACCGCATCGGCCAGTTCGCTGATCGGGCTGACGATGCGGCGGGCCAGGAAGCCCCCGAGTATCGCGGCAAACAGCATGATGCCGGCCAGCGTCGAGGCGAACATCGAATACACGACCAGTTCGACCTTCTCGTAATCGCTTTCATGGTCGACCACGATGTAGGGACCGGCCGCGTCGGCGCCGGTCAGGACATGCAGGCCGACGCCGTCGACCTCGACTTCGGAGACGCCTTCGGGCAGGTTGCGCAGCGATTGCGGGATATCGCTGCCGCGGTGGAAGCGCAGGCCGGCCGGCATGTCGACGTGCAGGCCCGCGGCCTGGCGCGGCGAAGCCCACCTGGCCGCTTCGGCCAGCCGATTGTCGACCAGGTGCACCTCGATGCCCTCGACCGCCACCGCCGCGATGACGCCGATGAACAGCGACAGCACGACGCTGAAGGAGACGAAGGCGACGACGATGCGCCGGCGCAGGGATTCAGCCGGCCGCATCGGAGAGCACCAGACGATAGCCGACGCCGGCGACGGTGCGCAGCATGGCATGGGAAAACGGTTTGTCGATCGCCTGGCGCAGCGCGTGGATATGGGTGCGCAGCGCGTCGCTGTCGGGGCGGTCCTCGCCCCAGACCGCGTGCTCGAGCGTTTCGCGCGGCACGATGCGCGGCGCCGCGGCCATCAAGGCGCGCAGCAGGGTGTAGCCGGTCTTGGTCAGCGTGATCGGGAGCCCTTCGCGCGTGGCCTCCTGGGTATCCGGATCGAACACCAGGTCGCCGAAACGCATCTTGTTGCTGACCGCGTGCATGCCTTCGGAGCGGCGCACCAGGGCTTTCAGGCGCACGTCGAGCTCGACCAGCGAAAAGGGTTTGACCAGGTAATCGTCGGCGCCGCTGTCGAATCCGGCGACCTTGTCGCTCAGGCTGTCACGCGCGGTGAGCATCAAGACCGGCGTGCGGATCGACAGGTCGCTGCGCAGCTTCTGGCACAGCTCGATGCCGTTCAGGCCGGGCAAGCCGATATCGAGCACGATCACGTCGTAGTCGTTCTCCGAGGCGAGCGCCAAACCCGCATAGCCATTGCGCGCCGAGTCCAGCACATGGCCTTTCGGTTCCAGGAAGCCGTACAGGTTGGCGAGGATATCGGGATGGTCTTCGACGATGAGAATGCGCATGCGTTTATTGTACGGCTTGCGCCCATGCGGCGCGTAAGCGGACTTTGTAGGGTGGACACCTGTGTCCACGCCGTCTCTCCGCTTGCCGGGCTCGCGGCGTGAAGCGAAAACCGGGCGTGGAAAAGGACAGGCCCAAAGCAAAAAACCCCGCAGAGATCACTCTGCGGGGTTTTTCATATAACTAGCCTGACGATAACCTACTTTCACACTGGTTGCAGCACTATCATCGGCGCAAAGT
>JBFLZJ010000015.1:0-115767 GCA_040755875.1 Pseudomonadota bacterium
CACCGGCGGCACCGGCGGCGCGGGCTCGGGCGGCAGCTCGACCGCGGGCAGCGGCGCGTCCGGCGGCGCCGGCGGCGCCGGCGGCAGCACCGGCCTGGCCTCGAACACCTCGGGTTCGGGCGCGGCGGGCGGCTCCGGCACCACCGGCTCGGCCACCGGCGGCACCTCGACCTCGGGCGCCGCGACGGCGGGCAACGGCGGCGCGGGCGGCACCGGCGGCACCGGCACCGGCGGCATGGGCGGCGCAGGCGGCACCAACACCGCGGGCACCGGCACCGGCGGCGCGGGCGGCACGGCCACCGGCGGCAACGGCGGCACCAACACCGTCACCGCGGGCACCTTCGACATGTCGAACACCATGAACAGCGTCGGCCAGTCGGCGGCAGGCGTGATGGTGATCAGCCAGAACAACGGCTTCTCCTCCCTGATCCAGCAAAGCGTCAACGTCCAGTCGAACCTGGCCGTCGGTCCGTAATCGCCGCGCTGTCGATCAAGCGAAGCAAGGCAATCGACGTAAAGCAACCGTAGGAAAGCAAACCTGGACCTGCCGCACCGGACAACGGTGCGGCAGGTCCGGGGCTCAGGAGAAACGATGAACACGATTTTTGCAAACGCGCCGATGCGCCGGGCCTGCGCCCTCGCCGGCGCCCTCGCCTTCGCCGCCCTGGCGGGCCAGGCCCGGGCCGCCGAACCGGCCCTGCTGGACGCGCGGGACCTCGCCGGCGTGCCGGCGCTCGACGACATCGCCCAGGCCTTTGCCCTGCCGGCCGACGTCGAGGCGACGCCGCACATCGGTGGGGAATCCGTCGCCGCCGTCGACCTCGAACGCCTCGAGCACGAGCGCGGCAAGGCCGACACGGTCGTGAACGACACCAAGCTCAACGGCGACGTCGCCAACAACAGCGCCGTCAACGTCAACACCGGATCGAACACCATCGACGCCGGTTCGTTCGCCAACATGTCGGGCATTCCCGTCGTGATCCAGAACAGCGGCGCCAACGTACTGATCCAGAACGCCACCGTCATCAACCTGCAGTTCCAATGAATCCATCCACCGTCCTGTGCGCCATGGCCCTGCTGCTGGGCGCCTCCAGCGCCGGCGCGGCCGAGATGGGCCTGCCCAGCGGCATGCGCGTGGGCATGCCGGTCAAGAGCATGAAGGACCTGCGCTTCCAGGCCACGCTGCGCCAGCAATACGACTTCAGCTGCGGCTCAGCCGCGCTGGCCACGCTGCTGACCCACCATTACGGGGCGCCGACCAGCGAACAGGACGCCTTCCAGGCCATGTTCCTCAGCGGCGACCAGCAGAAGATCCGCCGCGAAGGCTTCTCTCTGCTCGACATGCAGCGCTTCCTGAAAAGCCGCGGCTATACCGCCAACGGCTTCCAGCTCCCGCTCGACAAACTGATCGAAGCGAAGCTGCCCGCGATCGTGCTCATTTCCGACAAGGGCTACCACCACTTCGTGGTCGTGAAGGGCGCCGAGGATGGCCGCATCCTGCTGGGCGATCCCTCGCGCGGCACGCGCAGCATCGCCCGCGCGCGCTTCGAGGAGATGTGGGCCAACCGCATCCTGTTCGTGATCCATGAGGGGCCGAACACCCCCGCGTTCAACCTGGCCGCCGACTGGCGCAGCGCCCCGCGCGCCCCGCTCGGCGAAGGCGTGAACCGCGCCATCGACACCACCTACACCCTGCCGAAATTCGGTCCTGGCGATTTTTGAGGAACACCACCATGCGGCTACCCCTTGCCTTGTCTCTCCTGCTGGCCCTGCCCGGCGCCCAGGCCGCGGGCGATCCACCGGCGGGCGATGCTTCGCTCTCCCTGTTCAACGCCGCCAACGCCGTCGGCAGCGAAGCCCTGGCCGAGGCGCGCGGCGGCTTCCTGGTGGCCGAGGGCCTCACGGTCACGCTCGGCATCGAGCGCATGGTCACCATCAACGGCCACGTCGTCGAGCGCAGCGAACTGCAGCTGGGCGACATCGGCAAGCTGGCCCAGGGCAATGGGCTGGTGTCGAGCGAAGCGCTGGGCGAACTGCGCCTGATCCAGAACGGCGTGGCCAGCGCCCTGCGCGGCGACGCCAACACCTCCCTGCTGGGCGGCACCATCATCCAGAACACCCTGAACGACCAGTTGATCAACAACCAGACGACGATCAACGCCACCGTCAACACGGCCGGGATGTTACGTGCGCTCAATTTCGCCGAGGGATTGAATAATGCTTTGTCAACAGCCGTCGCGCCCCGCTGACGGCGTTTCGAACATGGAGCGATTTATGCAGAAATTCCCGGCACTGTGTGTCGGCGCGCTCGCCGTGAGCGCGGCCTTTTGCGCTTCTCCGGCGCAGGCGCAGTCCGTCGATGAGTTGGTGGAACAGGTCAAGGCGATGCGCCAGCAGCTCGAGGCCCAGCGCGCGCGCATCGATGAGCTCGAGCGCGATGTGCGCAGCGCGCGCCAGGCTCAGCTCCCGCCGGCGCCCCAGCCTGTCGGCCTGGACCAGCTCGAGGCCACGCGCGGCGCCGGCATGGGGCCGGCCAACGCGGCGGCGGCCTCGCCGCTGGCGGCCGGCCTCAGCGTCCCCGTGCCGGCAAGCGACCTGGACCTGCTGCGCGGCGCCGGCGGCCAGGCCAGCGCCGCACAGGCCGCGCCGCGGAACCCGCAGCCCAATGCGCCGCAGAACGGCCAGCGCAATGGCCAGCAAGCGACGCAACAGGTCGCGCAGCAGCCGGCCCAGCCCGCGCGTCCCGCCCAGCCGGCGGCGCCGGCCGGCGCGCCGGCGAACGCCGCTGGCGCGAACACCGGCACCGCCGCCGTCGGCCGCGCGCCGGAAAGCCGCACGCCCGAGGTGGCGCCGATCTTCGAGCAGCCGGGCGTGCTCACGCCGCGCGGCAAGTACGTGTTCGAGCCGGCCATCCAGTACGGCTACTCCTCGAGCAACCGCGTGGCCCTGGTCGGCTACACGGTCATCCCGGCCCTCCTGATCGGCCTGGTCGACGTGCGCGAAGTCAAGCGCAACACGACCACCGCCAGCGTCACCCTGCGCCGCGGTCTCACCAACCGCTTCGAGGTCGAGGCCAAGCTGCCCTATGTCTACCGCAGCGACGCCACCGTCAGCCGCGAAGTCTTCACCGGCACCGCGGTCGAACGCGCTTTCGAGACCAGCGGCCACGCCGTGGGCGACGTCGAACTGGCGGCCCGCTACCAGCTCAACGACGGCGGCGTCGACAAGCCCTTCTTCATCGGCGGGCTGCGCTTCAAGTCGCGCACCGGCAAGGACCCCTTCGAAGTCATCACCGACTGCACGCGCCGCTGCATCGGCGAGAACGTCACCGGCAGTGGCCTGCCGCTGGAACTGCCGACCGGCTCGGGCTTCTATTCGCTCCAGCCCAGCCTGACCTGGCTGTTCCCGTCCGACCCGGCGGTATTCTTCGGCAGCTTCAGCTACCTGCACAATTTCAAGCGCGGCAATGTGGAGCGCACCGTGCTGGGCGGCGAGAAGGAGCCGCTGGGCGAAGTCGCGCCGGGCGGCGTGTTCGGCTTCAATTTCGGCATGGGCCTGGCGCTGAACGACAAGGCCTCGTTCAGCGTCGGCTACGACCACAACTCCGTCGGCCGCACCAAGCAGGCCGGCCGCGCCGTGCCGGGCTCGGTGCGCACCCAGCTCGGCACGCTCCTGATCGGCTATTCCTACCGCCTGAGCGACAAGAAGACGCTCAGCGTGGCGGTCGGCGCGGGCCTCACCCGCGACACGCCGGACGTGACGCTGATGCTGCGGGTGCCAATGTCGTACTGAGCCGGCGCCACCGTGTGTGGCGGTGATTGCCGGCGGCGGCGCGAGCGCAAAGGCTCGCGCCGTTTTTTTGGTGGCCCGCCTCGCATGGTCAGGCCCACCCTAGGCGGGCTTCCGGCTCCCCGCGCCGCCGCTCGCGATCACCCTGCGGAAGAAGTCGACCAGCGCCGGCGCGTGGGTGTCGAAACAGAATTCCCCGCGCGCGGCCAGCACCCGCGCGCGCGTGGCGCCCAATGCCTGGCGGTCGCGCAGCCGTTCCGCCAGTTCCGGGATGGTCCGGTAGAACACGCCGATGCCCAGCTTTTCCGCCAGGGCCTGGGTGGCGACGATCGCGCCGCCATTCTCGCGCTGGATCATCGGCAGGCCGCCCGCGGCCAGGGTGGCCAGGCGCGCCGGATAGTTCAGGTCGTCCCAGTTGGCGCGCCGCAGCTCGCCGCCGTTGGCGCTCTCGAAGGCGTGCAGCCAGCCGGCGTCGTAGCGCGAGAATTCGGCCACCCAGCGGTCCTGGTCGACGTTCGGATGCAGGTGCAGGTGGCGCGGCGCCAGCGCGCGCGTCCTGTCTATCCAGTCGCGCCACTGTCCCTGGGTGTAGTCGCCATAGAAGTGCAGGTGCAAATCCTGCTCCGCCAGCGCGGCCACCGTGTGTGGATGCAGGCCGATCGGGCGGCCCGGCACCACGGTGTGGAGCGCGTGCCCGCCGGCCGACAGCAGGGCCGTGTGCTCGCCCGCGAACCAGGCCTGGCGCGGCAGGTCGCCGTCGAGCACGTGCGAGGGACGCGTGCGCGACAGGCCGGGGACGACCGTGTCGAACCAGTCGCGCATCTCCGGGCTGCTGAAGATGCGCCCGTCGGCGCGGCGGTAGAGGTCGACCAGCAGCGGCCAGGTCCCCTTCTCGAGGCAGATGAAGGGGCCCTCCTTGAAATGCCAGGCGAAGGGAATGCCGGGCGTGGCCAGCATCACCTCGTGCGCGAAGGGCACGGCCTGCCAGTTCAGGAGGCCATAGATGATGTCGGGCTGCAGGCGCGCGACCGCCTCGCGCCAGCCGGGATACGGCAGGTCTTCGACCTGGCCGAAAGGCAGCGGCCCGACCGTGTTGTACCAGTAGGGGCGGCGCATCCAGAGGCCGTACAGGGCGTGCCCCTGCCCGGCCAGCGCCAGCACGCGGTCGGCATTGTAGGCCAGCTCCCCGACCAGCAGGATCTTCAGGCCGCCTGCCTCAGGTGCGCCCGCCTGCGCCCGCACCGTCCGGTACTGCGCCGCTTCGTCGACGGCATTGCCCTTCGACGAGTGAAAGCGCAGCGGCCCGCTCACGCGGTAGCGCTGGCGGAAAGGGTTGAGGCCGCCCTCGGGTTCCTGCATCAGCTTGTGGCGCTGGTCGGGATGGTCGACCCATTCGCAGCTGACGGCGCCGCCCTGGACGACGCGTCCGCGCGCGCGCAGGCGGGTCCAGAACAGGCGGTCCAGGTCGTCGGATTCGAGTTCGGCGCGTTCGATCCAGCGCAGCGCGCAGCGCCGGTGCATGCACTGCACCAGCTGCGGCCATAGTCCGGGCAAGGCGCCCGCGCTCTCGCGGTTGTAGTGGTGGCGCATGCCCGCCACCGCCAGCACCGCGCCGTCGTCGCCCTCCAGCAGCGCGGCCAGCCCGGCCAGGTGCGCGCGGTAGTACAGGTCGTCGCTCGGCAGGTAGGCGACCAGGGGTGCGCGCGCCATGTCCAGGCCGATGTTCAGGGCGCGGCCCAGGCCCTCGTTGCGCGTGTTCGCGGCCAGCCGCAGGCGCGGGTCGTCGAGCCAGGGCGCGAGCACCTCGCGGGTGTCGTCCATGCTGCCGTCGTCGATGACGATGGCTTCCCAGTCGGCCAGGGTCTGGGCCAGCAGGCTGTCCAGCGCGCGCGGCAGGAAAGCGGCCTGCTCGAAGGTCGGCACCAGCACGCTCACGCGCGGCACGGCAGGCGCGGCCGCGCTCACGGCCGCCCTCCCGCCCACGCGGCGGCGGCCGGCCAGGGGCCAGTCCCGCGGAAGGGGAACGCGATGCTGCGATCGGTCGGCTGTGTGTTCGCTTCCATGAAAGGCGTCCGGACAGGGAATGCGACCCAGCTTACGGCCCGCCCCCACACGCGGTTTGTGCGAGATCATCCGTCGTTGCGGAACTGTTCAGTTATATGACGTTCCAACTTGACATACTCGTACAAGTCAATGTCGAACCGGCGAAAACAGCCGGGCACAGTATGCAAGTACCCAGCTAGGGATGGCTTTGCTTCATATGCGCACGGTCCCGCCGCCTCGCCAGCCCCGGTTGCAGGCGGACAGGCCCCCTCTTCCACCCCAACAGTATGAGGTGAGCTTATGCAAACGCCCGCACCATTAGCAAAACTGATGAAAGCCGCGAACTTCGCCCTTGAACTGGCTCGCCTTCCGGTGGCCCAACTGTGTTTCGAGCGCCGTCTGAATCCGGCGGCCATTCCCGATGTGTACGCCAACTTCACGCGCCCCCATCCGCGCTACAAGGTGTTCGGCAACAAGGCCATGGGCGCCGCCCTGATCGACCTCAGCCGTTTCGACAACCCCGCGGCCTATCTCCACACCGTGCGCCACCACGGCCATGCCGGCCACCAGAGCCGCAAGGCGGCCGCGCGCGGCTACCGGCTGCGGCGCATCGACCGTAACGAACACCTCGACGAAATCCACGCCATCCACACCTCGTCCCCGGAACGCCAGGGCCGGCCCATGGACGCGTCCTACCTGATGCGCAGGACTTCTTTTCCGAGCGAGCCCCACTGCGAGTGCCACGGCGTCTTCGATGCCGAAGGCCGGCTGGCGGCCTACTGCAATATTGCCCTCTACGGCAATTTTGTCGCGACCGACCAATTGATGGGCTACAAGAACAACGACGGCATCATGTACCTGCTGCTGTCGAGCATCATTTGCAGCCTCATCGAAGCGCGCCGGGTGAACTGGTTCATGTACGACACCTGGTTCGGCGCCCAGCATGGGCTGCGGCAGTTCAAACGGCACGTCGGCTTCCAGCCCTACCGCGCGCGCTACCGGCTTGTCTAGAAAGCATCGGGCCTGCTCATGTTTTCGCACTGGACGGCGCATGCGGTTGTCGTTTCCGTACGTCAAGGTTCAAAATTTCTGTTTCCCAGTTACATGTCCTGATAGACTGCGAGGCGCATACTCAGCCGAATGATGTGTTGCCATAAAACACACGCGGCGAGGCCGGGCGCAAGCACCGGATGCAATAACAGAAACAGAAACTAGGGGAAAGCATGTCCAACCGTCAGGTTCGTTCGAACCTTACGCTGCTGGCTGCCGCCATCTCGGGCCTGGCCTGGGGTGGCGCGCAGGCGCAGGTAGCACCGGCCGTCGACGACGGCCAGATCCAGGAAGTTGTCGTCACCGCGCAGCGCACCGCCGCGCCGGAATCGAAGACGCCGGTGGCCCTGTCCGTGGTCAGCGGCGCCGCATTGGCCAAATCCGGCTTGAGTCGCCCATCCGACCTCGCCGCCCGCCTGCCGGGCGTGCACCTGGATGCGGCCGCCGATGGCCTGAGAATCACCATCCGCGGCGTCAGCAATGCCGACGCCACCGAGAAAGGCGAGCCCTCGGCCGCCTTCATGCTCGACGGCGTGTATATCGCCCGTCCGCACAGCCAGAACCTCGACTTCCTCGACGTCGACCGCGTCGAGGTGCTGCGCGGCCCGCAGGGCACGCTGTACGGCCGCAACACCACGGCCGGCGTCGTCAACGTGATCTCGCACCAGCCCGGCGACAGGCTCGAGGGCGCCGTCGGCGTCGAGCTCGGCAGCCACCACAGCCGCAAGGCCGACGGCATGCTCAACGTCCCGGTAAACGATGCGCTGGCGCTGCGCGCCGCGGTGGCCGTGAACCGCCGCGACAGCCTGCTGCACAACGCCCAGGGCACGCCGCACGAACTCGGCCTGGACCGCGACGACCGCGCCGCGCGCCTCTCGGCCAGGCTGCGGATCGGCAGCGACGCCTCCCTGCTGCTGCGCTACGACCGCACGGTCCAGCACGACAACAACGACGTGATCGTCCCGGACACGAATTTCTACCGCGGCGTCGAGACCGGCAACCCGGTGCCCTACGATGCCGGCACCGACGCCCGCCTCACGAACGCCTTCGTGCCGCCGAACACCGTGCCCGAGCAGGGCCACAGCCGCCGCGACACGCAAGGCCTGTCGGCCCAGCTCGAATGGAAGCTTGGCCCGGCGACCCTGCACTACCTGGGCGCGCGCCGCCAGTTCGACCACGACTTCCTGGTCAATTATTACTATCGCATCGTGCCGGGCTTCGCGCTGGGCGTGCGCCAGTTCTTCGAGGGCGAATACGAGCAGGATTCGCACGAACTGCGCCTCGCCACCGACGACCGCGGCCCGGTGTCGGCCCAGGCCGGCGTCTACTGGTTCCGCGAGGACATGAGGCAGCTGGCCACCTTCCGCGACCTGGAGCCGATCGGCCTGCCGCCGTATTACGTATTCCCGGCCGGTCCCGTGGTGTCGAAGAGCCGCGCCGTGTTCGGCCAGGCCACCTGGCGCGTGACGGACACCCTGCGCCTGACCGCCGGCGCCCGCCGCACCGAGGACGAGAAGTCGCGCGTCGGCTCGACCAACCTGCAGGCCGGACCGGCGTTCAATCCGGCCACCGACCTGGCGATGCTCAACGCCGCCGCGCTGGACAACGCCAAGACCACCTGGCGCCTCGGCGCCGAATTCGACGCCGGCCCCTCCACCCTGTTCTATGGCGCGGTGGCCACCGGCTACAAGTCGGGCGGCTTCAACGACGGCTGCCTGGCGGGCGCGCGCGCGCTCGGCTTCGAGTGCCCGCAGGCGCTGGCCGTGCCCGAGGACACCCTGGTCTACCGTCCGGAAACGCTCAAGTCGTATGAACTGGGCATGAAGAGCCGCTTCTGGGCGAACCGCGCCAGCCTGAACCTGGCCGCCTACCGCTACGACTACAGCAACCTGCAATTGTCCGGCGTGGCGCTGGTGCAGGGCGTGCCGCGCTTCGTCACCGGCAATGCCGGCGCGGCCAGCGTCAAGGGCCTGGAGATCGAAGGCATGGTCAAGCCGGCCTCGCGCACCCGGCTGTCGGCGACGGTCGCCTTGATGGATGCCCACTACGTGTCCTACAGCCCTGTCGACGGGCATTCCTGGGCGGGCGACAAGCTCGACCGGGCGCCGAGCGCCGTCCTGACCCTCGGCGCCGAACAGGGCTTCGCCGTCGCCGGCGGCACCCTCACGGCCGGCGTCTTCTCGCGCGTCTCCAGCGACTACCAGATCGGCGTGCCGAGCCAGCTGCTGCGCTACCGCGTGCCGGGCCGCAGCGAGACCGACCTGACGCTGGGCTATGCGCCCCAGGGTTCGCCCTGGAGCGTGCTGCTGCGCGTGCGTAACCTCGAGGACAAGGTCGCGCCGATCACCATCGACAGCTTCGGCATGACCGTGCCGAGCGAACCGCGCGCCCTCGCCGTGCGCATGGACTACCGCTTCTGATCACTCTCCAACCATCAAAGGATCATGTCATGAAGTCGTTGCAGCGCCAGCTTCCCCGCATCACCTTCATCCTGCTTGCCCTGTCTCTCGCGGTCCTCGCGACGCGCGGACTGGGCGACACCACGCGGCTCCTGATCATCGGTTCGCTGGCGATGTTTGCCTGCTGCTGGAGCAGCGCCATCCACTTGCTCGGTGCGCGCGCGGCGCTGCATTTCGTCCTGATCGCCGTCACCCTCGGCTGGGGCGCCGAGGAGCTCGGCTCGCAATACGGCTGGTTCTTCGGCGACTACACCTATACCGACGTGCTCGGCCCGACCGTGGGCAGCGTGCCCTTCGTGATCCCGCTGATGTGGTTCGCGCTCACCTACATCGCCTACGTCCTCTCCAACCTGATGGTCTGGCAGACCCCGGTCGACGGCGCCACGCCGCTCGGCCAGACCCTGACCCAGTCCTTCCTGGCGGCGATGATCGTCACCGCCTACGACCTCGGCGCCGACCCCTACCTGGTGTTCAAGCTCAAGGCCTGGATCATGCACAAGCCGGACGGCTGGTGGTTCGGCGAGACCCTGCAGGGCTTCGTCGGCTGGATGTTCGTCTCGTTCACCATCGTCTTCCTGTTCCGCCTCAGCCTGCGCCGCCATCCGCCGCGCCCGGCGGGTGGCGGCGCGCCTGCGTTTACCCGCGCCCACACCGTCGTGCCGCTGGCGATCTACGGCGGCAACATGGTGTTCCAGGCCTGCCTGGGCGTGCCGGTGGAAACCCGCACCATCGCCCTGTTCGCGATGGGCATCCCGCTGCTCACCGCCCTGTTCGGCTGGAGCCGCTGGCAGGCGCCGGCCGGCGCCGCCGTCCCGGTGGCTCCGACCGTTCCCGTTGCCGCCGCCGCGGGCCTGGCCGTCGTCGCCCGGGAGGCATGATGGGCGTCATGCTCGATCCGGCCGGCGCGCTCGCGCGTCCCGATTCGCCCGATTCGCTCGATCCGCGCTACCGCGCCGACCCGCTGGCCGACGACGCCATCGCCCGCATCCTGGACGGCGCCCCCGACCGCTGGGACGCGATCGGCATCGTCAACCGCGAGATCGCCTCCTGGGACACGAATGGCGCCCTGGCCGGCTGGCGCGCCGGCGCCGCCACCCCGGCGCATATCGCCGCCGCGCTCGAGGACTTCGTGCGCGCGGCGCGCGCGCTCCCGGCGTGGGCGGACGCCACGCGCATCGGCCAGGCCGAGGAGGTGTTCGTCGGGATGAGCGTGCTCTCCTGCACCCTGCTGTTCTGCGCCAGCCTGCCCGAGTGCTACGTGCCGGTCGACCTGGCCAGCGTGCTGCACACGGCCGGTCAGCTCGAACAGCACACCGACTACCGGGTGCGCTCGACGGCCGCGATGATCTTCCCGGTGATGCTGCGCGGCGGCCTCACCGCGCCGGATGCCGGCGGCGTCGCCCAGGTGCTGAAGGTGCGCCTGATCCACGCCACCATCCGCCACCTCATCCTGCGCGGCCACCCGGCGGCGGCCATGGCGGCCGGCGAGCCGGCGGCCCTGCTCGCGCCGCTCGCGCCCGAAGGGCCGGGCCTGCACCAGACCCTGTACGCGCGCGGCTGGGACCTGCGGCAGCACGGCCTGCCCTGCAACCAGGAAGAACTGGCCTACACCCTGCTGACCTTCCACTACGTGTTCCTGCGCGCCCTGCGCCGCCTGGGCCTGGCGCTCACGCCCGGCGAGGAAGCGGCCTACCTGCACGGCTGGAACGTGGTCGGCCACCTGCTCGGCATCGACCGGGCACTGCTGGCCGAGACCATGATTGAGGCGGCCGCCCTGTTCGAGCGGCTGCAGGCGCGCGGGCGCGACGCCGCCGCCGCACCCGGCGGCCTGCCTTACGGACGGCCGGACCCGCGCCCGGCCCTGGCCGCGGCCCTGATGCGCGCGATGCAGGACGAGATCCCGGCGCGCCTGCTGAAACCCTTCCCGGTGCTGCTGACGCGCTACCTGTGCGGCCGCCGCAACGCCCGCGAGCTCGGCCTGGACGGCCCCGTGGCGATCGTCTCGCAGGCCCTGTTCGTCCTGGCGATGCTGGCCGTGCGCGGCATCGACCTGCTCGGCCGCCGGCTGCACCCGGGCTTCTCGATCTCGCGCTTGTGCACCCGCATCCTCGGCTACCGGCTCACGGTCAAGCTCTTGATGGACCAGACCCGGCCGCTCAAGCTGCCAACCGCGCTGCTGAACCAGGTCGACCATGCGGTGCATGGCTGGGACCTCGATCCGCGGGCGCCGAAGTGGATGAACGCGATCGAGCAGCGCCTGCGTCCAGCCGCGCCGGCCGCGGCGCGCCCGGCGATGCACGAAGAACGCGAGGCCGCGTGATGGCGCGCGTGCCGCCCGGCCTGTCCTTCCTGCGTACGGCCTGCGCAGCCTTCGTCCTGGCGCTCCTTGCCGTTCTCGCGCTGGCGCCTTCCGCAGCCACCGCGGCCACGGCGGCGCCCCTGGTGCTCGACGACCGCGTCGGCGTCCTCGAGGCCTGGCCCGCCGTCACCACCCTGGCCGACCCCGGCGGCCGGCTCGACATCGACGACGTGCTGACGCGCGGCGCGCAGTTCGCGCCGCCGAAACTGGCCTACGCCACGCTGGGCGTGCACAAGGAGGTGCTGTGGCTGCGCATCCCGTTCACGGTCCCCGCGGGCAGTGTCGGCCACTGGATCATGGACATCGACTACGCCGTGCTCAACCGCGTCGAGATGTTCCTCACGGCCGACGGCCGCGTGCGCCAGCACGGCCTGGCCGGCAACCTGCAGCCGGCCGACGCCGCCGCGCGCAGCACGCGCACGCCGGCGCTGCTGCTCGACCTGGTTCCCGGCCAACGCTACGACCTCTACCTGCGCATCGAGAACACGGGCGCCATGATCCTGCCGATCCGCTTCTCGCAGCCGACCGGGTTCTATCACAACGCCGTCGGCGAGCAGATGCTGCAGGGGCTGCTGGCCGGCCTGTCGCTGTGCCTGCTGCTCTACGGCCTGGCCCAGTGGTTCAACCTGCGCGAGCCGCTGTTCGCCAAGTTCGCGCTGCTGGTCGCCGGCACCTCGCTGTTCTCGGCCGAATTCTTCGGCCTGGGCAGCCAGTACTTCTGGGGCGACCACGCCTGGCTCAACATCCACGCCGGCGGCCTGTTCGCGCTGACCGCCTCCTGCGGCGCCTATCTCTTCGTGGAGCAGGCGCTGGCGCGGCCCGGCGTGGACCGCACCTTCAGCCGCCTGATGAAGAGCGGCGCGGCGCTGTGCGTGATCGCGGCGCTGGCCTACGGCTTCGGCCTGATCGGTGTCGACATGCTGGTCGCCATCGTTTCCACCCTCGGCATCATGCCGATGCTGCTCGGGATGCCGGGCGCCTTCATGCGCGCGCGCCGCGGCGACCCGGTCGGCATCTACTTCCTGGTCGGCTGGAGCATCAGCTTCTCCAGTTCGCTGGTGCTGAGCCAGACGATCAACGGCGCCCTGCCGGCGAACTTCTGGACCATGCACGCGCTGCAGTTCGGGAATGCGATCGACATGCTGATCTTCATGCGCATCCTGGGACTGCGCACCAAGGCGATCCAGAACGCGATGCTGCGCGCGGAAGCGGCCACGCGCATGAAGTCGGACTTCCTGGCCAACATGAGCCACGAGATCCGCACCCCGATGAACGCCATCATCGGCATGAGCCGCCTGGCCCTGAAGGCCGATCCTGACCCGAAGCTGCGCAACTACCTCGGCAAGATCCTGGGCGCAGGCGAGCACTTGCTGGGCATCGTCAACGACATCCTCGACTTCTCCAAGATCGAGGCCGGCAAGATGACGCTCGAACGCGTTCCCTTCGACCTGAACGAGCTGCTCGAGCACCTGTCGAACCTGACCGCCATCAAGACCGACGCCCGCCGCGTCGAACTGGTGTTCCGGGTCGGACGCGGCGTGCCCGCGCGCCTGGTGGGTGACCCGCTGCGCCTGGGCCAGGTCCTGATCAACCTGACCAACAACGCGGTCAAGTTCACCGAGCGCGGCGAGATCGTGGTCGCGGTCGAGGTGGCGGCGCGCGGTCCGGACGCCGTCACCCTGCGCTTTTCCGTCAGCGACACCGGCATCGGCATGGACGAGGCCCAGCTGGCGCAGCTGTTCCAGTCCTTCAGCCAGGCCGACGGCTCGATCACGCGCAGGTATGGCGGCACCGGCCTGGGCCTGTCGATCTCCAAGCAGCTGGTCGAACTGATGGAAGGCGGCATCGGCGTCACCAGCACGCCGGGCGTGGGCAGCAGCTTCCGCTTCACGGTGAAACTGGGCCTCGGCGAGGAAACCGGCGCCGTGGCCGCGCCCGGCGCGCCGCTGCAGGCAGTGCGCGTGCTGGTGGTGGACGACAGCGAGACCGCGCGCGAGGCGCTGGTCGAGATGCTCGACGCCTTCGGCGTGACGGCGCACGCGGTCGCCTCGGGCGAACAGGCGCTCGAAATGCTGACCGGGACCGCCGCGCGCGGCGCCCCTTACCAGGTCGTGCTGATGGACTACATGATGCCGGGCTGGGACGGGGTCGAGACGATCCGCCGCATCCACGCCCAGGCCGAGCTGGCGGCGCCGCCGGCGATCCTGATGGTCAGCGCCTGCACCCGCGAGGCGGTGCAGCAGCAGGAGGGCCAGCTGCCGCTGCACGGCTTCCTGAACAAGCCGGTCGGTCCGGCCCTGCTCTACCACAGCCTGCTGCAGGTGCTGCGTCCGGAGCTGGCGCAGGCGAACGCGCCGGCGCGCGTGGACACCGGCGCGCGCGAGCTGGCCAGGCTGCGCGGCGCGCGCATCCTGCTGGTCGAGGACAACACCAACAACCGCGAGGTGGCGCTCGACTTCCTGGCCGCGGCGCCGGTGCAGGTCGACGTCGCCGTGCACGGGCTCGAGGCCCTGCGCATGGTGCAGGAGCGCGACTACGACCTGGTGCTGATGGACATCCAGATGCGCGAGATGGACGGCCTCACGGCCACGCGCCGCATCCGCGCCATCGAGCGCCTGCGCGCGCTGCCGATCGTGGCGATGACCGCGCACGCGATGGCGGGCGACCGCGACAAGAGCCTGGCGGCCGGCATGAACGACCACATCACCAAGCCGATCGACCCGGAACAGCTGCTGCGCGCCCTGCTCACCTGGATTGCCCCGGAACGCCTGGCTGGCCGCATCAATGCCGGCGCGCCGCTGCCTCACCCCGAGCTGGCCGCGCCGCTCGACCTCGTGGTGCTGCCGGCCATCGGGGGCGTCGACTGGGACCTGGCCCTGGCCGGGGTCAACGGCCAGCAGGCGCGCCTGCTCAAGCGCGTGCGCAGCTTCGTGCAGGAATACCGCCAGGCCCCGCGCCAGCTGGCCGACGCGCTGGCGGCCGGCGAGCACGCGCCCGTCCAGGCGCTGGCGCACAACCTGAAGTCGAGCGCCGCCTATGTCGGGGCGCACGCGCTCTCGAGCCAGGCCGCCCTGGTGGAAGAAAAGCTGCGCGCCGGTGACGCCGACGCGGCGGCGGCCCTGGTCCCGCCGCTGACCCTTGCGCTCGACACGGTACTGGAGGGCTTCGGCGAACTGGTCAGCCCGCGCGCGCCGCGTCCGGACACGCAGGCGCCTGCCTCGCTGCCGGCGCTGCCGACCCTGATCAGGCGGCTCGAATCCTGGCTGGTCGAGGACGATGCGCGCGCCCGCGACGCCGCTTGCGAACTGCAGGCCCTGCTGCCGGGCCCGGAGCACGCGGCGCTGCTCGGCCTGATCCATGCCGCGGTGGAGGACCTGGAATACCAGGCCGCGCTGGCGCCGCTGGCGCAACTGGCGCAGCGGCTGGGCCTGGATCTGGAGGAGCCGGCATGAGCCTGGAACCGCAGAAAGTCCTGGTCGCCGACGACGACGCCATCAACCGCGACGTCCTGTGCGAGCTGCTGCAGCCCGAGTACACGGTGCTGCTGGCGAAGGACGGCGCCCAGGCCCTGGCCCGTGCCGCGCGCCACGTGCCCGACCTGGTGCTGCTCGACGTCATGATGCCCGACATGAGCGGCTACGAAGTCCTGCGCCGCCTGCGCGCCGCGCCCGCCACCGAACACGTCTCGGTGATCTTCATCTCGGGGCTGGACCGTCCCGAGGACGAGGCCGCGGGCCTGAAGATGGGCGCCTCGGACTACATCGCCAAGCCCTTCAACGCCACCGTCGTGCTGGCGCGCGTGGCCCTGCACCTGCAGCTGGTGCGCCAGCGCCGCATGCTCGAACACCTGGCCAACGTCGACGGCCTGACCGAGCTGGCCAACCGCCGTCGCTTCGACGAGGTCTACGCGGTCGAGTGGCAGCGCGCGCGCCGCACCGGCGAGCCGTTGTCGCTGGCCCTGCTCGACATCGACTGCTTCAAGCAGTTCAACGACCTCTACGGGCACCCGGCGGGAGACCGTGCGCTGCGCGCGGTCTCCCGCGCCGCCAGTTCGCACATGCGGCGCCCGGCCGACCTGGCCGCGCGCTACGGCGGCGAAGAGCTGGTGCTGCTGATGCCCGGCACCGACGCCGCCCAGGCCATCCACGTGGCCAACACGATCCGCGAAGCGGTCGCCCTGCTGGCGATCGCCCACGCCGGCTCGAGCGCGGCGCCCTGCATCACCGCCAGCATCGGCGGCGCCACCTTCGATCCGGCCGGCGGCGAGTCGGCCTGCGCCCTGTTCGAGGCGGCGGACGCGCATCTGTACAAGGCCAAGCAGGACGGGCGCAACCGGGTGGTCTGGCGCGCCAGGGCGTGAGGACCCGCAGGCAGGGGTCCTGTTGCGCCGGCGGGCCGCGCAGTACCGGCCGGAGGCGAATCGCGCGATAATACCGCCTTGCTCATGCCGCCGGCCGAAGGATCGATTGAATGGAACGTAACACACGACAGCGCAAGGCCATCCAGGAGTGCATCGCCGCTGCCGGACGCCCGCTCTCACCGCAGGAAATCCTGGAACACGCCCAGGGCGTGGTGCCGGGCATCGGCATGGCCACCATCTACCGCAACATCAAGGCCATGCTCGAGTCGGGCGACATCGCGGCCGTGTCGCTGCCGGGCGGGGGCGACCGCTACGAGATCGCCGGACACGAGCACCATCACCACTTCCACTGCCGCGCCTGCGACAAGGTGTATGAAGTGCACGCCTGCCCGGGCGACATGAAGAAGCTCACGCCCGAGGGCTTCGTGCTCGAGTCGCACGAGCTGACGCTGTACGGCTTGTGCAGCCAGTGCCGTTGAAGCTGTCTGCTCGTTCCTCGGCTTTTTGAATGCATGGTGGGCACGGGGCGCCCACCCTACGATTGATAGCGCCGTAGGGTGGGCGCCCCGTGCCCACCTTGTCAACGATCAGTGCGCCGGCTTGCCGTCGCCCTTGGCCGCCGCGCAGCGCCTGCAACCGCGATGGTTGCGCAGGTGCGCCCCCACCAGCAGCACGCTGCTCGCGATCGCCAGCGCCGTTTCCGCCCCCTGCCCGTAGCGCGGGCCGACGAAGAAGACGGCCGCCAGGAAGCAGGCCAGGCCCAGCAGCCCGAGCGGCAGCACGACCGGATCGCGGTGCGCCAGGTAGCCCGGCAGCAGGGCGAGCAGCACCGGCAGCGTCACCGCGGCGAGCAGCATGTCGTGGAAGGCATGGTCGTGCCCGCCCAGGCCCAGCACCGGGAAAGCCAGCACCAGCAGGGGCGCCGCCACGCAGTGGACGAGGCAGAGCATGGACGCGGCGATGCCCGCATAGTCGCCGAGCCTGATCAGGTTTTTCATGTAAGTCTCCAGAAAATGCATGGCGCGCCGTCCCGGGGCGGCGCGCCATGCTTCACGTCATGCGGATCAGAAGATCAGGCGCAGGCCCGCCGTCAGGTTACGGCCGGGCAGCGGCGCCGCGTTCTTGATGAAGGAGGTGTGGCTGTAGGCCAGTTCGTTCGTCAGGTTGTTCACGCGCGCATAGAACTGGGCCGGCACGTTGCCGATGCGGGTCGTGTAGTGGGTGCCGATGTTGAGCATGTTGTAGCCGCCGGTCTCGCCGTCGTACTGCGCCACATCGTCCTGGCGGCCGACACGCACCAGCTCCACCATGCCGTGCCAGGACTGCCAGTCGGCGTTGAACTTCGCGCCGAAGCGGTGCGGCGGGATGCGCGGGATGTTGCGGTTGGCGCCGTCCTCGAAGCGGGCGCGCACCATGTCGCCGAAGACGGTCGCGCTGAAGACCGGCGAGAGCTTGCGCCGCACCTCGCCTTCCAGGCCGGTGAAGGTGGCGTCGCGCTGGGCGTATTCGACCAGCTGGAAGCCTTCGTGGTTATCCAGGGTATTGGCGTAGATGTAGTTCTTCACGCGGTTATGGAAGGCGCTGAGCGAGAAGGTGGTGGCGCCCGCGAACTTGCGCAGGGTGAGGTCGAGGTTGTTCGAGGTCTCTTTCGTGAGGTCCTGGTTGCCGATCTCGTAGGTGCTGGTCGCCAGGTGCACGCCGTCGGCATACAGCTCCTCGGCGGTCGGCAGGCGGTGGCTGCGCGAGAGCGAGGCGCGCAGCGAGTACTGCGGGCTGAACTTCCAGACCGCGCCCGCCGCCAGCGAGGTGGCGCGGGCATCCGTGTCGCGGCGGGTGTCGCTGTCCACCTCGATGTCCTGCCACTCGTGGCGGGCGGCGGCCTCGAAGCGCCAATCCTGGAACTTGTATTCCTCGGTGACGAAGACGCCGTGCTTCTTCGTGACGGTGGACGGCACATAGGCCTCGTCGCCGACCGTGCTGAAGTCGCGCGAGCTGGTCTGGGCGCCGATCACGCCGCGCCAGCCGGCCAGGGGCTTGTGCTCCAGCTCGACGCGGCCGTCGTGGGCCTTGTTGAAAAAGCTGGTGGCCACGACGCCGTCCTCGAGCTCGTCGTGGCGGTAGTCGGTGATCGAGGCGCGCACGCGCAGCTTGCTGAAGCCGGGCAGCGGCTCGCGGTAGTCGCCGCGGATGTCCCAGCGTTCGCTGTCGAGCTTCACGACCGGCGCCGCCTCGCCTTCCTCGTGCTCATGGTCGTGGTCGTGGTCATCGTGTCCTTCTTCTTCCTCGTGGCCGCCGCAATGCAGGTGGTCGCCGTGCGGGTGGCAGGAGCCGAATTCGTGGTGGTGGCCCGGAATGCCGTACTCGGTGCTTTCCTTGGTAAAGGCCGCGCCGAGGTAGCCGCGCTCGCCGATCCAGGACAGGCCGACGCTGCCGGTTTCCGTTTTCTTGAAGCTGCCGGCCACGCGCCCGCCCTCTTCCCAGCCGCTGCCGACACGGTAGGCTTTCGCATCGCGCTTGACGCCCTCGGCGTGGATCGCCACGTTGCCCGCGCCGCCGGTCAGCTCGAAGGCGCCGGTCTTCTCGCGCGCCACCGTATTGGCGCGCAGTTCCATCGAGCCTTCGATCGGCTTTTCCGGCATCGCGGTCGGGATCTTGCGGTCCAGGATGTTGACCACGCCGCCCACCGCCCCGCCGCCATAGGCCAGCGCCGACGGGCCGCGCAGTACTTCGATGCGCTCGGCCAGGACCGGCTCGAACGCCACCGCGTGGTCGGGGCTGATGGTCGAGGCGTCCTGGATTTCCGCGCCGTCGGACAGGATCTTCACGCGCGGGCCGTCCATGCCGCGGATCACCGGGCGGCTGGCGCCGGCGCCGAAGTGGCTGGAGGTGATGCCGGGCTGGCTGCCCAGGGTTTCGCCCAGCGTGGATTCGCGGGCGCGCACCAGTTCCCCGCCGCCGAGCGAGGTCACGGGCGTCACCATGTCGTCGCTCAGCACGCCCAGCGCGCTGGCCGAGATCACCACCGTCGGGATGCTGTCCGGATCGGCGTGGAGGCGGGCACTGTCGGTCTGGGCATGCGCGGCCAGGGGGCCGAAGGCCAGCATGAGGGACAGCGTGAGCGGCGTGCGTTTGCAGGCGAAGTGAGGCATGGTGCGGTTCCTTATCGGATGGCAAGGGGTTCTTGTTGGTCAGGCCGGGTTCGGCTGAGCTAATTATAATGAGAATTCAGTATCATTAAAAGATGAGAATTCAAAATCATTAGCGACGGCCAAGCGGGCCGCATGCGCAAGCGGAGTGGGAACGCAGAAAACGGGACGGCGCACGACGGCGCCGCAAGGACCGCGAACGCGGACGGTGCGAAGGAAGGGAGCCGGAGCTGCCCCGGGGCTTCAGCCCTGCCGGCTCCAGCCCGAGACGATGATCGCCATGCCGCACAGGGCGATCGCCGCGCCGGCCCAGTCCAGGGTCGACAGCTTGACGCCGTCGACGAAGCGCAGCCAGACCAGGGCGGTGGCGACGTACACGCCGCCGTAGGCCGCGTACACCCGTCCGCTCGCCGCCGGATGCAGGGTCAGCAGCCAGACAAAGAGCGCCAGGCTGGCGGCGGCCGGCAGCAGCAGCCAGGTCGGACCGCCCTTGCGCAGCCACAGATAGGGAAGAAAGCAGCCGACGATCTCGGCGATGGCGGTGGCGACGAACAGCAGTGCGGTCTTCAGGATCATGGTGCGGCCTGGTCCCGGTGCGCGTCGCGCAAGGCGCGCAGGGCGACCCCGATCAGGTCCCCCGCGCGCAGCTCCGCGTGCAGCTGCATCGCGTTGCCGTAGGTGAGTTCCATCACCAGCGCCCCCAGCACCAGCGGCGCGACCGGCGAGCGTCCTTCCGGGAAGATCTTCGCCAGGCGCGAGCCGACCGCCTTCCACTGTTCGTCGAACAGGCGCCGGTGGCGCTCGCTCAAGGCGGCGTCGTTGCGCGCCAGGCGCGTCAGGTCCAGCACCAGCAGGCGCAGGTCGGGCTCGTGCTGCAGCCCACTGGCCCAGGCGCAGACGGTAGCGATCGCCTCGTCCGCGCCTGAAGCCGCATCCAGGCGCCGGCACAGCTCGTCGGCCTGGCCGCCGGCGTAGTAGTCGAACAGTTCGAAGAACAGCTCGTCCTTGGACGCGAAGTTGGAGTACAGCGCGCCCTTCGAGTACCCCGCCTCTTCCGCGATACGGTCGACCGAGGCGCCGGCATAGCCCTCGCGCGCGAACACGACGGCGGCCGAGGCCAGCAGGCGCTCGCGGGTCTGGGCCCGGCTCTGCTCGCGCGTCAGGCGGGCGGGCCGGCTGGGCACGGGTTGTTCCTTGTTGGCGGCGTCGCGTTCGGTCATGGTCCTCTGTTCTCTTCAAGCCGGCGCTGGCGCCGGGATCGCGGAAGCGGCAGCCGGAAGTCAGTGCGCGCCGCCCTCCAGCATCACGGTCGGCGTCACCGACATGCCGACCTTCAGCAGGCGCGCCGCATCCTGGCCCGGATCGATCAGGATCTTCACCGGCAGGCGCTGCACCACTTTCGTGAAATTGCCGGTCGCATTATCCGGTGCAATGGGAGAAAAGGAAACACTGCTGGCCGGCGCCAGGCTGGCGACATGGCCGTGCAAGGTCGTACCGGGCAGCATGTCGACCGCGATGTCGACCGCCTGGCCGACGCGCATGCCCGCCAGCTGGGTCTCGCGGAAGTTGGCCTCGACATAGGCCGACTGCAGCGGCACGATGGCCAGCATGGCCGCGCCGACCTGGGCATAGGCGCCGACGCGCACGGTGCGCTGGCCGACCACGCCGTCGATCGGCGCATGGATCCGCGTGTACGAGAGGCGCAATTGCGCCGCTTCGAGCGCGGCCTTGCTGCGCGCCACCTGGGCTTCGCCCTGGGCCACCTGGGCCTCCAGGATCCCGACCTGCTGGCGCGCGCTGGACAGCGCCGCGACGTCGGCCTTGTGCTGGGCGGCGGCCGCTTCGGCCTGCGACTCGGCCTGCTGGCGGTCCTGCAGGGTGGCCGAACCGTCGGAAGACAGGTCGCGGTAACGCGCTTCGTTCGCCTGCGCGAACTTCAGGGTCGCGTTGCCGGCGGCGATCGCGGCGGCGGCGCGCTCGATGGCGCTGCCCTGCTGGGCGATGGCGGCGCGCAGGCGCGCCAGGTCCGCCTCGGCCTGGGCCAGGTCGGCCTTCGCCATGTCCACCGCCACCAGGTAGTCGCGGTCGTCGATCCGCGCCAGCAGCTGGCCCTTCTTCACCGCCTGGTGGTCCTCGACCAGGACCTCGGCGACGTTGCCCGCGACCTTGGGCGCGACCAGGGTGTAGTCGGCCGTGATATAGGCGTCGTCGGTGCTCTGGCGCGGGCCATGGCCCCCACCGTAACTGTACGAATAGGCGCTGCCGACCAGCACGGCGGCGAGCAGCACGGCAACGGTGATTTTTGCGGTTTTTGGTAGCGACATGGTTTTCCTTGATGATGTCGGTATGGTTCTTGGTGATTCTTTGTTCTTAGTTGTGCTTGGGAGGCAGGGCCGGCGGCGCGATGTACTGGAGCGAGAGCACCAGCGGCACCAGCAGCAGCGCCAGCACGCCGAGCACGAGATAGCTGTCGGCGATCGAGAGCACGAAAGCCTGGTGCGAGACACGCTGCGCCACGCCGGCCAGGGCGTCGGGCGCCAGTGCGCCGGCCAGGCGCCGCGCATTCGCGGCCTGGTCGAGCAGCACGTTGGCATGCATGGCTTCGCGCAGCGCCAGCAGGCGGCCGACCACGGCGCTGCCGACCAGGGTGCCGAGCACGCGCAGGGCGTTGACGATGCCCGAGACTTGCGGCCCTTCCATCGGCTGCACCACACTGGTGGCCAGGAACAGCAGCGAGATCACGGCCATCGGCTGGCCGAAGGCCTGCAGCGCCTGGGCCAGCACGAACTGGTCGGCCATCCAGTTGGGCGTAATGCGCGACCCGGCCAGGCAGGCCGACGCGATCAGCAGCAGGCCGGCCGCGAACACGTAGCGCGCATCGATCCATTTCTTATAGAGCAGCCAGGACACCGCCGGCCCGAGCACGAACTGCGGCAGGCCGACTTCCAGCCCGATCACGGCCAATTGCGGCGTGCGGAAATGCCAGGCGTGGCCGAGGTAGTTCGCCGGCAGCAGGGAGCTCGACAGCAGCACGACGAGCAGGCCGACGAAGACCGTGAAACCCAGGCCGAGGTTGCGCCGGCCCAGCAGTTGCAGCTTGATGAAGGGCATGGGGTGGAACCATTCGCAGACCAGGAAGATCGCCATCAGCCCTCCTCCCGCGCCGAACAGCCAGCACACCAGGGGGCTGTTGAACCAGTCCAGGCGCTCGCCCTGGGTCAGGCCGATGCCGATCATGACCAGGCCCGCCAGGCCCGCGACGAGACCGGGCAGGTCGATCTGCCTGAAGCGCTCCAGGCGCACCGGGTCCTGGGGAATGCCCCAGGCCACGGCCCACAGCGAGAACAGCGCCAGCGGCACGGTCTGCCAGAACAGCAACTGCCACATGTGCAGCCCATCGGTCCAGGCGGCGGACAGCCAGGTCGCGACGTTCGGCGCGAAGGTCGCGGTCATCGCGTACAGCGCCAGGCCGTACAGGCGCAGCGGCAGCGGGAAGAAGCGTAGCGCCGCGGCCATCAGCACCGGGATGAGCAGGCCGCCGAAGAAGCCCTGCAGGCAGCGCAGCGCCAGCAGCACGGTCACGTTCGGCGCCAGCGGGGTGAGGATGCCGAACAAGGCGAAGCCTGCCACCACCGCCAGGTGGTAACGGCGGAACGAGAAGGTCACGGCGAACCAGGCCGAGAACGGCATCGCCGCCAGCTCGAAGGCCGCGTACAGGCTGTTGATCCAGCTGCCGTCGTCCACGCCCATGCCGAAGGCGGTGCGGATGTCGGCCAGGGCCAGGCCGCCGATGCGGCTGTTCAGGCCGGACATCATGGCGGCAACGAAGACGCCGAAGACGCCGGTGAGCAGGCGCGGACCGAAAGGGTGGACCGCCGGCGGGGCCGCCGGTGCGGCAGGTGAAGCAGGCGGCGGCATGCCGGCCGGGGCCGCCGGGGCCGCGGACAAACCGTGCGCCGCCATTATTGCCCGGCTCCCGACGGCTCCCAGCCACCACCGAGCGCCTTGTACAGCGCGACCATGGCCAGCGCCATCTCGGTGCGCCCGCGCGAAGCGGCGTTCTCGCTGTCGAGCAGGCGCTGCTGGGTCACCAGCACGGTGAGATAGTCGGCGGCGCCCTGGGCATAGCGGCGCTCGGCGTGGACCAGCGCCTTGCGGTTTTCCAGCACGGCGACGTCCAGCCGCTCGGCGCGCTGCTGCACCCGGCGGTAGCCCGACAAGGCGTCGTCGACTTCATGCCAGGCGGCCAGCACCGTCTTCTGGAAGGCGATCGCGGCTTCCTGCTGGCGCGCCTCGGTCAGGGCCAGGTTGCCGGCCAGGCGCCCGCCCTCGAAGACCGGCAGGTGCAGCACCGGGCCGAGCGCGAACTGGCGCGCGCCCCAGTCGCCCAGGTTCGACAACGACAGGGCCTCGAAGCCGAAGCTGCCGTTCAGGCTGATGCTCGGATAGAAATCGGCCTTCGCCACGCCGATCGCCGCGGTCGCCGCGTGCAACCGGGCTTCGGCGCGCAGGATGTCGGGGCGGCGGTGCGCCAGTTCCGAGGGCAGGCCCACCGGGACCTCTGCCGGCAGGCCGGGCAGCTCGGCAGCCGGGGACAAGCGGGCGTCGAGCGCGCGCGGCGGTTTCGCCAGCAGCAGCGCCAGCGCGTTCATGAGCGCGTCGCGGCGCCCTTCCAGCTCGGGAATGGCGGCCTCGAAGCTGGCCAGCTGGGCCTTCGAGACCGAGGTGTCGAACTCGGTGGCCACGCCCTGGGCGCGGCGGCGTTCGGCCACGTGCAGGCTCTTGGCCGCGATCTCGGCGTTCGAGCGGGCCACGCGCAAATCGTTCTGCGCGCCGCGCAGCTCCAGGTAGACGCGCGCCACCTCGGCCGTCATCGAGACCCGCATCGCGGCGGCGTCGTGGTGCGCGGCCTCGACCTGGGCGGCGGCGCCCTCCTGCAGGCGGCTCGCGCGGCCCCAGAGGTCGAGCTCCCAGCCGGCGTCGAAGCCGGCCTGCGACAGGCTGAAGGGCGAGGACGCGGTCTTCCCGGCCAGCGCATTCGTACCCTTCTCGCTGGCGCGCTGGCGCGTGTAGGAGGCGCCGGCGCCCACGCTCGGCAGCAGGCTGGCGCCGCTCACCTGCAGCGCGGCGCGGCTTTGCGCGACGCGCGCCGCGGCGGCCTGCAGGTCGAGATTGGCGGCGATCGCTTCGCGTTCGAGGTCGACCAGGACGGGGTCCTTGAACAGCGCCCACCAGGATGGGTCGAGCGCTGCTTCGACCGTCTTGCTCGGCTGGGCAACATCGGCCGACGCGAACGAGGCCAGGGCGGCCGGCGTGTCGGGCCGGCGAAAGTCGGGGCCGGCCGTGCAGGCGCTCAAGACAAACAGGCAGGCAGACAGGCAGGCAGACAGGCAGGCGGACACGCCGGGGCGCAGACGGATGGAAGGGCTCATGGGGGACGATTGCACGAACAGGCAGGAAAAGCGGGCGCGAATTATACCGGTCGGTATCTGAATTATGCAAGGTATCCGATTCGGCAACCGTGCCGGTTCGCCATGCTAGAATGCCCCGCATCCCGGCCTGCCGGACTTGCCGGCGCGCTCCTGCCAACCCATCCGCTTCCAGCCATGCCGACTTCCCCGCCCGACCTGCCTTCCGACTTTGCCGACGTCGCCTGGCGCGGCCGCACCCTGCGCCACGAAATTGCCTGGGTCGGCCTGCCCGACTCGCGCTACCCGACCGTCGTCTTCCTGCACGAAGGCCTGGGCTCGGTGGCGCTCTGGAAGGATTTTCCCGAGCGCTTCTGCCGCGCCCATGGCCTGCGCGGGCTGGTGTACTCGCGCTATGGCTACGGCCGCTCCACGCCGCGCCCGCTGGACGAACCCCTGCCCTTCGACTTCATGCACCAGCAGGCCTGGGAAGTGCTGCCGGCGCTGCTGGCGCAACTGGGCATCGAACGTCCCTGGCTGTTCGGGCACAGCGACGGCGCCTCGATCGCGCTGCTGCACGGCGCGCATCACGATGACACTCTGAGCGGGATCGTGGTGATGGCGCCGCACATCATGGTCGAGGACATCGGCCTGGCCGCGATCCGCCAGGCACGCAGCGCATTCCTCGAAGGCGCCTTGCGCGAACGGCTGGCGCGCCATCACCTCGACGTCGACTCGGCCTTTTGGGGCTGGAACGATGCCTGGCTGGACCCGGCGTTCGCTGCCTGGGACATCCGCGAGGAAGTCGCCCGCATCCGCGTGCCCCTGCTCGCGATCCAGGGCGAGGACGACGAATACGGCACGCTCGAACAGGTGCGCGGGATCGCGCGCCTTGCGCCGCAGACGCAACTGCTGATCCTGCCGGGGTGCGGGCATTCGCCTTACCGCGAAGCCGCCGGGCGCGTCATTGCCGAGGCGGGCCGCTTCATCGTCGAGCACTCCTGAGCACGTGGAGACGACGACCAGACCCTGCCGTGATCCATCAGATTAATTGATATTACACATAAACAAACATTATTAGAACAGATGGCCGTTCCGCGTTACCCTTCTGTCATATAAGCAGCGGCATGGCAGCATGACGGCGCCGTCCCTGCACCAGACATGGAAGGAGACGCACGTGGAGACGGCGCAGGAACGATACGACTACCTCATCGTGGGCGGAGGCTCGGCAGGCTGTGTGCTGGCCAACCGCCTGTCCGCCGATCCCGGCGTGCGCGTCGCCCTGATCGAAGCCGGCGCCGACACCCCGCCCGGCGCGGTGCCGGGCGAGATCCTCGACAGCTACCCGATGCCGCTGTTCTGCGGCGACCGCTACATCTGGCCGGCGCTGCAGGCCCGCGCCACCGCCGGCTCGCCGCTGAAGGTCTACGAACAGGGCCGGGTCATGGGCGGCGGCTCGAGCATCAACGTCCAGGCCGCGAACCGCGGCCTGCCGCGCGACTACGACGCCTGGGCCGAAGGCGGCGCGGCCGGCTGGAGCTGGAACGAGGTGCTGCCCTGGTTCCGCAAGCTCGAACGCGACCTCGACTTCGGTGCGTCTCCCCTGCACGGCAACGCCGGGCCGGTGCCGATCCGCCGCATCGGGCCCGCCGACTGGCCGCGCTTCTGCCACGTCTTCGCCGATGGCCTGAAACGCACGGGCCTGGACTACCTGGCCGACCAGAACGGCGAATTCGGCGACGGACTGTTCCCTGCCGCCTTCTCGAACATCGACGACCGCCGCGTCTCGACCGCGGTCGGCTACCTCGACGCGGCCACCCGCGCCCGTCCCAACCTGACGATCCTGGCCGGGATGCGGGTCGAACGCCTGCTGATCGAGGGCGGCGCCGCGCGCGGCGTGAACGTGATCGACGCGGCCGGCACACGGGTGCGCTTCGATGCCGGCGAAGTGATCGTCTCGGCCGGCGCCCTGCAGTCGCCCGCCCTGCTGCAGCACGCGGGCATCGGCGACGCCGCCCTGCTCACCGCGCTGGGCATCCGCGTCGTCGCCGACCTGCCTGGCGTCGGGCGCAACCTGCAGGACCATCCGGCCCTGACCTTCTGCCATTTCCTCGACCCGGAATTCCGGATGCCGCTGTCGCGCCGCCGCGCCAGCATGACCGCCGCCCGATTCTCGTCCAATGTGGACGGCTGCGAAGCGTCCGACATGTACCTGTCGAGCGCGACCCGCGCCGCCTGGCATGCACTGGGCAACCGCCTCGGCCTGTTCTTCCTGTGGTGTAACCGGCCCTACTCGCGCGGCCAGGTCCGCATCGCTTCGCGCGACCCGGGGCTGCCGCCCGAGGTCGAACTCAATCTCCTGTCCGACGAACGCGACCTGCGGCGCATGGCCGTCGGCGTGCGCCGCCTGGCCGAGGTGGTCCAGGGCAGCGAACTGCACCGCCACGCCGGCGACTTCTTCCCGGCCGCCTTCTCGAAGCGCGTCAAGGCGCTCAGCCGCCATACCCCGGCCAATGCCCTGCTGACCCGGGTGCTGGGCGCCGCGCTGGACGTCCCGGCGCCGCTGCGGCGCTGGATCGTCGAGCGCTTCGTCACCGGCGGCCAGCGCATGAGCGCCCTGCTGGCCGACGAGGCGGCCCTGCATGACTTCATCCGCAGGAGCGTGTTCGGCGTCTGGCATGCCAGCGGCACCTGCCGCATGGGCCCGGCGAGCGAGCGCGATGCCGTCACCGACGGCGCCGGCCGGGTGCACGGCGTGCCGGGCCTGCGCGTGGTCGACGCCTCGCTGATGCCGCGCCTGCCTTCGGCGAACACCAATATCCCGACGATCATGATGGCCGAGAAGATCTCCGACGCCATCCTCGCGGCGCGCCGCGCCGGCCACAGCCCGCGCCGGAGCGCGCTGGCCGAAGGCGGCTGACACTCCCCCAGCCGCGAGTCCGATAGCAGTTCCAGCAGCAAATCCATGGCGCCGCAGGCGTCGGAAGTCATACATACCTAGGAGACGAAAATGGCTGTGCTCACCAACCAAACCCTCATCACAGAGCGGGACAACAACCGCCATACACTCAGGGCAGTGGTCGCCTCGTGTATCGGCTGGTCGCTCGACCTGTACGACCTCTTCATCCTGCTGTTCGTGGCGCCGATCATCGGCAAACTCTTCTTCCCGTCCGAACACGCGATGCTGTCGCTGGCGGCGGTCTACGCCTCGTTCGGCGTCACCCTCCTGATGCGCCCGCTCGGCTCGGCCCTGTTCGGCTCCTACGCCGACCGCAAAGGCCGCAAGGCGGCCATGATCGCCTCGATGATCGGCGTCGGCGTCTCCACGGCCGCCTTCGGCCTGCTGCCGACGGTCGCCAGCATCGGCATCGCCGCGCCCATCCTGTTCATCATCCTGCGCCTGATCCAGGGCGTGTTCGTGGGCGGCGTGGTGGCCGCGACCCACACCATCGGCACCGAGTCGGTGGCCCCGCGCTGGCGCGGCGCCGTCTCCGGCCTGATCGGCGGCGGCGGCGCGGGCCTGGGCGCCCTGTTCGCCTCGATCGCCTATTACGGGCTGTCGGCGGCCTTCCCGGGCGAGCAGTTCGAGGAATGGGGCTGGCGCTGGATGTTCTTCACCGGCATCATCAGCGCGGTGCTGGGCATCACCATCTTCAGCAAGCTCGAAGAATCGCCGATGTTCAAGAAGCTGCAGGAAGCCAAGGCCCGCAGCAAGGCGGCAAGCGCCCCGATGGCCAACCCGGTCCGCACCCTGTTCAGCGGCCAGTACCGCAACGTCCTGCTGGTCAACCTGCTGCTGACCATCGGCGGCGGCGCCGGCTACTACCTGACCTCAGGCTTCCTGCCGACCTACCTGAAGGTGGTCAACGGCACCCCGGCCGAAACCGCGGGCTTCATCCTGATGCTGGCCAGTATCGGCGTGATCGTCGCCTCGATCGCCACCGGCCACCTGAGCACCCTCATCGGCCGCAAGAAGACCTTCGTCTGGGTCGGCGTGCTGCGCCTGATCCTGTTGCCGGCCATTGCGCTGCTGATGCCGGGCGTGACCGACGCCGTGACCCTGGGCTTCTACGTGATCGTCTTCAGCATGCTGGGCAGCATGGGCTATGCGCCGATCCTGATCTTCCTGAACGAGCGCTTCCCGACCACGATCCGCGCCACCGGCACCGGCCTGTCCTGGAACATCGGCTTTGCCATCGGCGGCGTGCTGCCGACCTTCGTCTCGCTCGCCTCGCCGATGCCGGCCGACGTGCCGATGTCGCTGGCCCTGTTCCTGACCGGGATCAGCGTGCTGTTCCTGATCGGCGCCCTGGTCGTGCCCGAGACCATCGGCAAGCTGGACGAACCGGCCGAGCAGCACTGAGCATCGCACGTATCGACAGAAATCAACGTGGAGGAGACAGCCATGCATGCGAAAGACCAGAAGATCCATGAACGCTCCCACCGCTTCCGCCAGGACTACGTCGCCGCGACGCCGTCCTGGTACCGGGGCGAGATGCACCTCGGCTTCACCCTGCTGTTCACCGGCGGCGTGATCGCGTACTGCGCGCTGCAGATCGAGAACGCGCGCTGGCAGGAGTGGATGATCGTGCTGCCGATCTTCCTGTTCGGGAACTGGGCCGAATGGGCGGCGCACCGCTACCTGCTGCACCGCCCCAGCAAGTACTTCAATGCCGTCTACAAGCGGCATTGCGCGGTGCACCACCAGTTCTTCACCCACGTGACCCTGGAGTACGAAGGCCAGCGCGAATGGCGGGCCCTGCTGTTCCCGCCCTTCGCCCCGGTGATGTTCGTGCTGGCGGCGCTGCCGCCGGCGCTGCTGGTGGGCTGGTTATGGTCGGCCAACGCCGGCTACATCGCGATGCTGACCATGGCCGCCTACTTCCTGATGTACGAGGCCCTGCATACCGCCTCGCACGTGGTCGACAGTCCTTTTCTCGACCGCCTGCCGCTGGTGAACACGGTGCGGCGCATGCACGTGATCCACCACCACCCGGAACTGATGGCGACCCGCAATTTCAACCTGACCTTCCCGATCTGCGACGCCCTGTTCGGCACCAGCGACCTGAAGAAAGGCCTGTGGCGCACCCTGTTCCACGGCAGCGGCCACGCCGGGATGGGCGAGGAAGAAAAGCGCGCGCTCGGCATCGAAACGCGCGACGCCGCCAGGCAGGAATAAGCCAGGCGCACGGCAAAAAACCGGATTGCGCCCCATGCATCACGATTTCTGATGGATAGATTCATTAAACATTATTTGTCGTGATGCGTGGCCATCCTTATACTGAAATCGAGCAAACAAGCAGCGCCGCAGGGAGGTTTGAAAGCATGGAAATGAAGATTCACCACCGTACCGAGCAGCCGCAGCAGCCTTCCCTGCAGCAGCCCTTCCTCGGCCGTCCGATGCAGCGGATCGAGGACGCCTCGCTGCTGGTGGGCCGCGGCCAGTACGGCGACGACGTCGGCGTCAAGCCTGGCACCCTGCAGGCGGTCGTGGTGCGCTCGCCCCACGCCCACGCCGTCGTCAACGGCGTCGACACCGCCCGCGCCGAAGCCGCTCCCGGCGTGCGCGCGGTGCTCACCGACCGCGACATCCAGGCCTGGTCCAAGCCCTTCGTGGTCGGCGTCAAGGCGCCGATGGAGATGTGGGCGCTGGCCGTGGACCGCGTGCGCTATGTCGGCGAGCCGGTGGCCGTGGTCATCGCCGAGAACCGCTACCTGGCCGAGGATGCGGCCGACCTCGTCACGGTCGACTATACCCAGCTCGATCCGGTGACCTCGATCGACGAAGCGATCCTGCCAGATGCGCCGGTGCTGCACGAAGGCGTCGGCAGCAACGTGGTCAGCGACCGCAGCTTCCGCTACGGCGACCCGGAGACGGCGTTCGCGCATGCGGCGCACACGGTCGAACTCACGGTGCGTTACCCGCGCAATTCCTGCACCCCGATCGAGGGCGCGGTGGTCGTGGCCGACTGGCTCTCGGAAGAGGAAGGCTATGACGTGGCCTCGAATTTCATGGGCCCGTTCTCGCTGCACACCGTGATGGCCCTGGCCCTGCGCGTGCCCGGCCACAAGCTGCGCCACCGCACCTTCCGCGATTCCGGCGGCAGCTTCGGCGTCAAACACGCCGTGTTCCAGTACGCGGTGCTGATGTGCCTGGCCTCGCGCAAGGCCGGCGCGCCCGTCAAATGGGTCGAGGACCGCCTCGAACACCTGTCCGGCCTGACCTCGGCCACCAATCGCCTCTCGACCATCCGCGCGGCGGTGGACGCCGACGGCCGCATCACGGCGCTGGACTACGACCAGTTCGACGATTGCGGCGGCTACCTGCGCGCACCCGAGCCGGCCACCTTCTACCGCATGCACGGCTGCCTGACCGGCGCCTACGCGATTCCGAACCTGGCGGTGCGCAACCGCGTGGTCCTGACCAACAAGACCCCGGCCGGCCTGGTGCGCGGCTTCGGCGGCCCCCAGGTCTATTTCGCGCTCGAGCGCCTGATGCAGCGCATTGCGGTGGAACTGAAGATCGACCAGCTCGAACTCTACCGCCGCAACTTCATCCCGGCCGACGCCTTCCCCTACCATGCGGCGGCCGGCGCCCTGATCGATTCGGGCAACTACCAGCGCGCGCTGGAACTGCTCGAGAGCGAAGGCCGCCTGGCCGAGCTGTACGCGAAGCGCGAGCGCGCCCGCGCCGAAGGACGCCTGTACGGCATCGGCTTTGCCGCCATCGTCGAGCCCTCGATCTCGAACATGGGCTACATCACCACCGTGCTGCCGAAGGAGGCGCGCGCCAAGGCCGGGCCGAAGAACGGCGCGATCGCCTCGGCCAGCGTCGCCATCGATCCGCTCGGCGGCGTCAACGTCACGATCGCCTCGGCGCCGGCCGGCCAGGGCCACCGCACCGTCTGCGCCCAGGTCGTCGCCGACGTCTTCGGCATCGTGCCCGACGGCGTCGCGGTGAACGTCGAATTCGATACGCAAAAGGATGCCTGGTCCGTCGCCGCCGGTAATTACTCGAGCCGCTTCGCCGGCGCCGTGGCCGGCACCGTCCACCTGGCGGCCGTCAAGCTGCGCGACAAGCTGGCCGCGATCGCCGCCCCCCAGCTCGGCGTCACCGCAGGCGAGGTCGTCTTCGCGGAGGGCAAGGTGCACGTCCATGGCGATCCGGGCAGGTCGCTACCCTTCCTGCGCATGGCCGCCAGCCCGCACTGGGCGCCGGCCCTGCTGCCGGCAGGCGTCGAGCCGGGCCTGCGCGAGACCGCCTTCTGGACCGCGCCCGAACTGGGCGCGCCGGACGAGCAGGACCGCGTGAACACCTCGGCCGCCTACGGCTTCGCGTTCGACGCCTGCGGCGTCGAGGTCGACCGCCACACCGGCCGCGTCACCATCGACCGCTACATCACGACCCACGACGCCGGCAAGATCCTGAACCCGGCGCTGGCCGACGGCCAGATCCGCGGCGCTTTCGCCCAGGGCCTGGGCGCGGCGCTGATGGAGGAACTCCGCTACGGCGAGGACGGCAGCTTCCAGTCCGGCACCTTCGCCGACTACCTGGTGCCGACCACCTGCGAGGTGCCGGAACCCCAGATCATCCACCTGGAAACGCCTTCTCCCTTCACCCCGCTGGGCGCCAAGGGCCTGGGCGAAGGCAACAACATGAGCACGCCGCCCTGCATCGGCAACGCCGTGGCCGATGCGCTCGGCGTGGCCGACATCGCGCTGCCGCTGACGCCCTCGAAGGTGATGGCATTGATCGGGGACGAGGAACCGCCGCCCTCGAAGCACGCGAAGATCGCGCCGGCCGCGCCCGACTATGCGCCGCTGGCCGCGGACTCGCCGGCCGGCGCCCATGCCGCGCAGAGCGCGAACGCGAAGCCGGCCAAGGGCGGCAAGGCCCTGGCCGCGCGCGGCGAGGTCGTGCTCGACGCCGCGCCGGAGGCCGTGTTCCGGGTGCTGCTCGACCCGCAGGCCCTGGCCAAGGTCATCCCCGGCTGCAATGCGCTGGAGCCGGCCGGAGAAAACCGCTACCGCGCCGACGTCACCGTGGGCGTGGGCATGATCAAGGCGCGCTATTCCGCCGAGGTCGCCCTGTCCGAGCTCGATCCGCCGCGCAGCCTGCGCCTGGCGGGCTCCGGCCTGTCCTCGGTGGGCAGCGCCAGCGGCAGCGGCCTGGTCACGCTCGAAGCGCAAGGCGCAGGCACCCTGCTGCGCTACGACTACGCGGCGCAGGTGTCGGGCAAGGTCGCCGCGGTCGGCAGCCGCATGCTGGAGGGCGCGGCAAAGATCGTGCTGAACCAGTTGTTCGAGCAGCTCGGGAAGGAAGCCGGCGGCAAGGGCGCAGCCGGCGCTGCGTCAGCGTCCGCAGCAGCGTCCGCAGCAGCGTCCGCAGGCCAGCCTGCCCCGAAACCCGGCCTGTGGCAGCGCCTGCTGGCCCTGTTTGGAGTGAAACGATGAAACCGCAAGCATTCGACTACGCCCGCCCCGACAGCGCCGAGGAGGCCGTCGCCCTGCTGCATGACGCCGGCGAGGACGCGCGCATCCTGGCTGGCGGCCAGTCGCTGATGGCGGTGCTGAACCTGCGCCTGGCCCAGCCCAGCGTCCTGATCGACATCTCGCGCGTGCCGGACCTGAACTACGTCCGCACCACCGACAGCCACCTGGCGATCGGCGCCGCCGCGACCCAGGGCAGCGTCGAGTGGCGCGCCACGCTGGCCCGGGAGGTGCCGCTGCTGGCCCAGGCCTTCCCCCACATCTCGCACTTCCAGATCCGCAACCGCGGCACCGTCTGCGGCTCGGTCGCCCACGCCGATCCGAGCGCCGAGCTGCCGCTGGCCCTGCTGGCCCTGGACGGCGAGGTGGTGCTGCGCAGCCGCCGCGGCCGCCGCGTGGTCGCGGCCGAGGATTTTTTCCAGGGCATGCTGATGACGGCGCGCGCCCCCGACGAGCTGGTCGAGGAAGTGCGCTACCCGCTGGCCCGCCAAGGCCTGCGCTACGCCTTCGACGAGTTCTCGGGGCGCCACGGCGACTTCGCGATCTGCGCGGTGGCGGCCGTGGTCGGCCCGGACAGCATCCGCCTGGCCGTGGGCGGGGACTCGGACCGGCCGCGCCTGCGCAGCTGGAGCCACATCGGCGGCGCCGACCTCGACGCCGCCATCAACGATTTCGCCTGGGAGCTGGGAGCGAAGGACGACCACCACGCCTCGGCCAGGTTCAGGCGGCAACTGGTGCGCCATCTCGGCCGCGCCGCGATCGAACAGGCAACTCATAAGGCAAACCCATGAAGACCTACCGAAAAGACGGCCTCGTACGCATCGAGCTGGTCCTGAACGGCCAGCGCCGCACCGGCGCCTGTGAGCCGCGCACCCTGCTCTCGGATTTCCTGCGCCACGAGCTGGGCGCGACCGGCACCCACGTCGGCTGCGAGCACGGCGTCTGCGGCGCCTGCACCGTGAACATCGATGGCGTGGCGGGACGCTCCTGCATGACGCTGGCGGTGCAGGCGGAAGGCTGCCAGGTCGACACCGTCGAAGGCCTGAACCGGGGCCAGGACGAGCTGTCCGACCTGCAGCAGGCCTTCCGCCGCAACCACGCGCTGCAGTGCGGCTTCTGCACCGCCGGGATCCTGATGTCCTGCAGCGACTACCTGCGCCGCAAGCCGGATCCGACGGAGGCCGAGGTGCGCGAGATGCTCTCGGGCCACCTGTGCCGCTGCACCGGCTACACCAACATCGTCAAGGCCGTGCTGGAGACGGCGGCCGAGCGGCGCGGCGTCCCGCACGGGGCCGGGCTCGCGCCCGACACCGGCGGCCATGCCGAGGTCGGGCCGGCCGAGCAGGCCCGCTTGGTGAACGCATAACAGAACACATTCGAGATCATAAGGAGGAGAACATCGTGCTGGACCTTGGACGCACATTCCTGCAAAGCGTCGAGCGCAGCCCGCATGCGCCGGCGGTGGTCGACGGCGACGAGCGCCTGACCTATACCGAGTGGTACGAGCGCATCCAGCGCACGGCGGCCGGCCTGGCCGCGCTGGGCCTGGGGCGCGGCGACCACCTGTTGATCGTCCTGCAGAACCGGATCGAGATGGCGACCCTGCACTGGGCCTGCCAGTTCCTGGGCGTGATCGCCACCCCGCTGAACTGGCGCGCCAAGCCCGAGGAGGTCGAGTACTGCGCGACCGACTCGCAGGCGAAAGCCGTCGTCTTCGAGGCCGTCAGCGCCGACGCCGTGGCCGGCAGCCCGGCCGCCCAGTCCCTGCCGCGCATCGCCGTCGGCGGCGCGGCCGGCGGCACGCTCGGTTTCGCCGACCTGGCGAAGGAGGCGCCCGCCAGCCCCATCCTGCAGGCCGCCAGCGACGACATCTCGCTGATGCTCTACACCTCGGGCACCACCGGCAAGCCCAAGGGCGTGCCGCGGCGCCACCGCACCGAGCGCGCGGCCGCCCTCGGCCACGTCGCCCAGAACCTCTACCGGCGCGGCGAACGCACCCTGGGCGTAATGCCGCTGTATCACACGATGGGCGTGCGCTCGCTGCTGGCGATGGCCCTGGTCGACGGCCTGTTCGTCTGCGTGCCGAAGTTCGACTGCGCCGCCGCCTTCGGCTACATCGGGCAGGAGCGCGTGACCAACCTGTATCTGGTGCCGACGCTCTACCACGACATGCTGGCCTGGCGCGAAAAGCAGCTCGCCGCCGGCAGGACGGTCGACATTTCCTCGGTGACCAAGCTGGGCTTCGCGGGCGCGCCGATGCCGGACGGCCTGCTCAAGCGCCTGACCGAGACCTTCCGGCCCGAGCTCTTCGTGAACCATTACGGCTCGTCCGAGGTGTACACCTTCGCGATCGACCAGGACGCCACGCGCAAGGCCGGCAGCGCCGGGCGCGCCGGCATCAACACCCGCATCCGCGTGGTGCCGCTCGCGGCCGAAACGCCGGAAGGCCGGGTTGCGCCGGGCGAGGAAGGCCAGATCATCTGCGACCTGCAGGGCGACGAAGCCTTCGAGGGCTACTGGAACCGGCCCGACGCCGATGCGAAATCGATCCGCGGCGGCTGGTACTTCACCGGCGACACCGGCTACATCGACGCCGACGGCGACCTCTTCGTCACCGGGCGCGTGGACGACATGATCATCAGCGGCGGCGAGAACATCTCGCCGGTCGACATCGAGTCGGTGCTGTCCCTGCATCCCGCGGTCGACGAGGTCGCGGTGGCCGGCCTGCGCGACGAGCGCTGGGGCCAGAAGGTGGTGGCCTTCGTGAAGACGCGCGGCGAGGTCAGCCCGGATGCGCTGAACGAATACTGCCAGCATTCGGACCTGCTGAACTTCAAGCGCCCGCGCGAATACGTCTTCGTGCGCGAGATTCCGAAGTCCCCGGTCGGCAAGATCCTGCGCCGCAAGCTGGTGGCGGGCGAATACGAGGTCCTGCCGGCGGCCGGCCAGGACCAGCAGAACCAACAGCAGAACGCGGACAACCAGAAAGAGAGAAGCATCCAATGAAGACCGACGCCACCCCGAACGGCAAGGCGCGCGACCTGCGCCAGTGGCTGGCCCACCTCGAAGCGAGCGGGCGCCTGGCCGTGATCCGCGAGGGCGTGCCGCTCGAGCACCGCCTGGCCGCGATCGCCAAGCGCCTCGACGGCAGCCAGGCCGCCTACTTCCCGAAGCCCGGCGGCCACGCGATTCCCGTGGTGTCCGGCTTCGTGTCGCGCCGCGCCTGGATCGCCGAGGCGATGGGCGTCGAGCAGGCCGGCCTGCTGGCGGCCTTCCGCCATGCCGCCGACCATCCCCTGCCCTGGCGCGAGGTGGACGCCGGCAGCGCACCCTGCCAGCAAGTCGTGCGCAGGTTCGGCGAGGATGAAACCAGCGACCTGCACGCCCTGCTGCCGATCCCGACCCACAGCGAACACGACAACGGTCCCTACATCACGGCCGGCCTGGTGATCGCCCGCAATCCGGTCACCGGCGTGCAGAACGTCTCGATCAACCGCATCCAGGTGCACGGCAAGGACCGCATGGCGATCCTGATGCTGCCGCGCCACCTGCTGGCCTTCTACAAGGCCGCCGAAGCCCAGGACCAGCCGCTCGACGTGGCGGTGGTGATCGGCGCCGACCCGCTGACCCTGCTGGCTTCGCAGGCGATCACCCCGATCGACTACGACGAACTGGAGATCGCCGGCGCCCTGCACGGCGCGCCGCTGCCGGTCACCAAATGCCTGACCAGCGAGGTGCGGGTGCCGGCGCATGCCGAGATCGTCATCGAGGGCAAGCTGCTGCCGAAGGTGCGCGAACCTGAGGGCCCCTTCGGCGAATTCCCGAAGTATTACAGCGCCCAGGAAAACCGCGAGGTGATCGTGGTGGAAGCCGTCACCCACCGCAACAACCCGATCTACCACACCATCGTGCCGGCCGAGATGGAGCACCTGCTGCTCGGCTCGATCCCGCGCGAAGCGACCATGCTGGCCCACCTGCAGCGCAGCTTCCCGGGCGTGCTCGACGTGCACCTGTCGGTCGGCGGCGTCGGCCGCTACCACCTGTTCGTGAAGTTCAGGAAACAGCGCGAGGGCGAGCCGAAGAACGTCATCCTCGGCGCCTTCGGCGCCCACTACGACATCAAGCAGGTCATCGTGGTCGACGAGGACGTCGACGTGCACGATCCGCAGCAGGTCGAGTGGGCCGTGGCCACCCGCTTCCAGGCCGACCGCGACCTGGTCGTCATCGCCGGCGCCCAGGGCTCGGTGCTCGACCCGTCCACCACGGTCGGCCATGGCGACGAGGTGCCGCCGCCCCACCTGCAGGGCATCGGCGCCAAGATGGGACTGGATGCGACCAGGCCGGTGGCCTACCGCGGCCATGTCTTCACCAAGGTGCGCATTCCCGGCGAGCTTGAAGTCGACCTCGAGCAGGAAGTCGTGCGCGGCGCCGCGGTCGACTGGCAGCAAGCCACGGTGCGCCCATGAACAAGCCGCGCCTGGTCGTCGCCATCACCGGCGCCAGCGGCGCCGTCTACGGCGTGCGCCTGCTCGAAGCCCTGCGCGCCGCCAAGACCTGCGAATCGCACCTGGTGATATCGAGCTCGGGCGTGATGACGGCCCAGCAGGAGCTCGACATGGGGCGCCGCGACATCGAGGCGCTCGCCGACGTGGTCCACAACGTCAAGGACATCGGCGCCACGATTGCCAGCGGCTCCTTCCGCTCGGCCGGCATGGTGGTCGCGCCCTGCTCGATGAAGACCCTGGCCAGCATCGCCCACGGCCTGGCCGACAACCTGGTCGCGCGCGCGGCCGACGTCATGCTCAAGGAGCGGCGCCGGCTGGTGCTGGTGGCGCGCGAGACGCCGCTGAACCTGGCCCACCTGCGCAACATGACGGCGGTGACCGAAATGGGCGGCATCATCTTCCCGCCGGTGCCGGCCTTCTACACGCGCCCGGACTCGCTCGACGACATGGTCAACCACACGGTCGGCCGCCTGCTCGACCTGTTCGACCTGCCCCATGACGGCCTGGTGCGCCGCTGGGAAGGCATGAACAAGGCAGGCGACAACGAACAACCCAGCATCTGACAAGCCCGCAATCACATCCCGATAACATCGCCATAACATCTGAATAACATCCAGGAGAACAGCATGACCCAACTGAACCACCCCGCCCACAGCCTGCTCGAGAACCTCGTCAATTTCCGCGTCGAGATCGACGCCGACCGCCAGCGCGCCGACATCGTGCTCTCGAACGGCCAGTTCAACATCATCACCATGCCCCAGCGCGAGCAGCTGCGCCTGGTGTTCGAGGCGCTCGACGCCGACGAGCGGGTGCGCGTGATCGTGCTGCGCGCCGAGGGCCAGCATTTCTCCAGCGGCGGCGACATCAGGGGCTTCCTGGAAGCCTCGCCCGAGCACGTGTCGAAACTGGCCTGGAACATCGCGGCGCCGACCCGCTGCAGTAAACCCGTGATCGCCGCCAACCGCGGCTTCTGCTTCGGCGTCGGCTTCGAGATCTCGCTGGCCTGCGACTTCCGCATCGTCACCGACACCACCTTCTACGCCCTGCCCGAGCAGAAGCTGGGCCAAATCCCGGGCTCGGGCGGCTCGGCGCGCCTGCAGAAGATGGTCGGCATCACCCGCACCAAGGACATCGTGATGCGCTCGCGCCGCATCCCCGGCCAGCAGGCCTACGACTGGGGCGTGGCCACCGAGATCGTGCCGGACGCAGAGCTGGAAGCGGCCACCGACCGCCTGGTCGACGAGCTGCGCTTCTTCTCGCCGCTGGCCCAGCGCACCGCCAAGAAGCTGCTCAACGACACCGAGGATTCGCCGCTGTCGGTCGCGATCGAACTGGAAGGCCACTGCTACAGCCGCCTGCGCTCCTCGAACGACTTCCGCGAGGGCGTCGAGGCCTTCCACGCCAAGCGCGCGCCGGTGTTCAACGGCACCTGAGGGACCGGCATGAGCACGCTGAACGCACTCAACTACATCGACGGCCAGTGGCAGGGCGCCGCCGGCGGCGCCACGGGCGAGAGCCGCAATCCGGCCGACGGCAGCGTCATCGGCAGCCATGCCGCCAGCGGCGCGCAAGACGCGCGGATGGCGATCGCCGCCGCGCGCGAGGCTTTCGAGACTTCGCTCTGGGCGCACGACGCGCGCCTGCGCCAGATGGTGCTGTGGCAATGGGCGGACCGGCTGGAGAAGCGCCAGGAGCTGGCCGCCCTGCTGACCCAGGAAAACGGCAAGGTGCTGGCGCAGTCGCGCGGCGAGATGGCGGCCGCCATTTCCGAGATCCGCTACTACGCGGGCCTGACGCGCCACATGCCGGGCCACTTCATGGAAGTCGAACCGGGCGCCTATTCGGCGACCCTGCGCGAGGCGGCCGGCGTGGCCGGCCTGATCATTCCCTGGAATGCGCCGGTCGTCCTGCTGATCCGTTCGCTGGCGCCGGCGCTGGCGGCCGGCTGCACCACGGTGATCAAGCCGGCCCACCAGACCGCCCAGATCACCGCCGAGGTCCTGCGCGAGCTGGCGGCGATCGAGTCCCTGCCGCGCGGCGTGCTGAACCTGGTGCTGGAACGGGGCAGCGAGGTGGCGCAGGAACTGGTGGCCTCCGTTGACGTCGACGTGCTCAGCTTCACCGGCTCGAACCAGACCGGCCAGCGCATCATGGCGGCGGCCGCGCCGACCATGAAGAAGCTGTCGCTGGAGCTGGGCGGGAAGTCGAGCTGCCTGGTGTTCCCGGACGCCGATATCCAGAACGTGGCGCAGCGCCTGGCGACCGCGGCCACGATCATCTCCGGCCAGCAGTGCACGGCCGCGCGGCGGGTGCTGGTGCATGCCTCGCGCTACGAGGAGATGAAGCGCGACCTGAAGGCGGCCCTGGCGGCCATCGTGGTGGCCCCCGGCGACACCCCGGGTGCGGGGATGGGGCCGCTGATCGATGCCCAGTCGCTGGACCGGGTCGCCAGCGACGTCGAGCGCGCGCTCGACATGTGCGACGAGGTCGTGCTGCGCGGCGCACGCGGCGCCGGCAAGCTGGCCGCCGGCCACTTCCTGAGCCCGACCCTGGTCGCGCACGGCGACGCCAACGCCTTCTTCGCGCAGGAAGAGATCTTCGGCCCCTTCCTGGTGCTGGAGAAATTCGAGGACGAGAAGGAAGCGGTCGCGCGCGCCAACAACACGGTGTTCGGCTTGTCGGCCAGCGTCTGGACCGCCGACGGCGACCGCGGCATGCGCCTGGCGCGCGCCCTGCGCAACGGCACGGTCTGGATCAACGACCACAACCGCCTGTTCGCCGAGGCCGAAACGGGCGGCTACCGGCGCAGCGGCATCGGCCGCCTGCACGGCTACGAAGGCCTGGCCGACTTCCTCGAGACGAAGCACATCTATCGCAACGCCGGGCTGGTCTGAGCCCGGCCCGCGCTGAATGCTCCCGGCCTGCTCCCGGCCGCCGCTGCGGCAGGGAGCAGGCCTTCCTTATTCGCTTTCCGCCTTCTGTTCCTCGCCCTGCTGCCCGCCGGGCGTGCGCAGGCGCATGTTTGCCGCCAGCATGGAAATGAACAGGCGCGTGGCCGGATTCAGCGGCCGGCGCGGGTGCGAGACGCTCACCACCCGGCGCACCAGGCGCGGCGAAGCGATCGGATGGGCGCGCAAGCTGCCGCTGGCGAGCTGGCGGTGCACGGCCACGCGCGGCACGATGGTGGCGACCTGGGTCTGTTCGACCAGCTTCACGGTCGCCACCAGCGAATCGATCTCGAACTTCGGCGTCAGCTCGATGTTTTCGCTCTCCGCGAAACTGTCGATATTGCTGCGCAGGCCGTGGCCACGGGTCGGCAGCACGAGGGCCAGGCCGAGCGAAGGCAACTGTCGCAGCGTCAGCGTGGCCGGCAGGCTGGGCGCGAAAGCCGGGCCCGTGATCAGGACCATTTCCTCGTCGACGATGTGCTCGACATCGAGGGCCAGCGGACGGCGCGGCTTGTTGACGATGGCCGCGTCCAGGCGTCCGCCGGCGACCCAGTCGGTCAGGGTGCTGGTATAGCCATCGCTGACCGAGACGCCGACTTCCGGGTACTTGTTCGAGAATTCGCTCAGCGTGTCGACCAGCACGCCTTCCGTGATCGAGGCGATCAGGCCGATGTTCACATGGCCGCGGATCGCCCCTTCGCTGCTCAGCATCTGCGCCTGGGCATTCGAAAAGTCGCGCATGATGGGCAGGAACAGGCGGTACATCTGGCGCGCGGCGGCGGTCGGCACCATGCCCTGCTTGGTGCGCTCGAAGAGCTTCTGGCCGAGGTGCTCTTCGAGTTTGCTGATCTGCATGCTCAGGGCAGGCTGCACGATGTTCAGCCGCAGCGCGGCGCGGGTGACCGTCCCCTCTTCGTACAGAGAAATAAAATAATGAATCTGGCGAAATTCCATAGGGGCCGGCGGCGGAGACTGTGCGAAACATGCCATCTTACCCCATGCGGGACGCGCCGCCTCATCCACCGCTGCTGGCCTGGCGGCGCGCACGCGCCGCCTCCTCTCCCGCGCTTTCTTCCTTGATTTCCTTGCTGAGGAAGTAGTTGAGGGTGGTGCGGATCACCGCGATCGCGGCCAGCTTGCCGATCCGGTCCCAGGTCGGCGCCACCGCCGTCGAGAGGATGTCGGCGGCGAGCTGCAGCTCCAGCGCCAGCGTGAGGTAGCGCGCGAAGGCCAGGCGTATCGGCGTGAAGCTGCCGCCGCCCCCGGACCACAGGTGGCGCGCCAGCGACAGCACGACCAGCACCAGGCCGGCGGCGATCACCACGGCCCCGAGCGCCTCGACCAGCAGGCGCAACCACTCGACATAGCTCCTGACCTGTACTTCGACGGCTTCGAACATCTGTTTCTCCCGGATCGGCAAGGCGACGCGGCCCGTGCGCCGCGCCCGGCCAGCAAGACCGGGCCGCCTGGCGCCCTTGCAGGAGAAGCATAGCAATGTCCCGCAAGTTCAGCCGTCCGGTATCGGGAACCGGAGAAACGAAACAGGGAGCCGAAAGAAGGGCAAGGCGGAAAAAGGGACAGGCGGAATAAAAGGAAAGGCGGAGTGAAGGGACAGGCGGAGTAAAGGGACAGGCGGAAAAACACATCGCCGGCTGTTGCCGGCGATGTGTTGAACGTTTGCTCGTGTTCTGGAGGCGAGGACGGGAGTCGAACCACGTCTGACCGGCTTTGCAGGCCGTTGCATGACCGCTTTGCTACCTCGCCAGACTTCATAGTACGACGGCTGAGCCAGCCGTGCGATGAGGAAGATCAAGCGGGGGAGCGGTCGTCCATGCCGGGACGGCGTCCGCCGCTTCGCCGCCTGCCCCGGGCCGCGCTTCCCTTCCGGCCCGGAGCCATCAGATGAACGGCCAACTCAGGATGCGCCTGACGTGCAGGACCGAGCGCAGCGCGATGTAGCCGATCGCAAAGCCGAAGGCCAGCAGGCTGCGCGCATCGTGCAGGACGGCGAGGAACAGGCCGCCGACGGTGGCGCCGGCGACCAGCACCATCAGCCAGAGCTCGATGCTGAAGAAAAAGGGAGAGGCCTGGCGCCAGACACGCAGCGTGAGCGCGCAGGCGTCCTTGAGGATGGTGATGTCGCGACGGGTGTTCATGTTGGAGATCTTGAACTGATCCAGAATGAAAATAGCCCAAACGACGTTGGGCTATTTTCTGAACTTCTTTTATTCTGGAGGCGAGGACGGGAGTCGAACCCGTCTAGACGGCTTTGCAGGCCGCTGCATAACCGCTTTGCTACCTCGCCAGAGTATATGGTAAGACTGCTGAGCTGGCGGGTTATGGAGCCAAATCAACATGAGAAGCAATGTCTTCTCTGAATTCTGGAGCGGGAGAAGAGTCTCGAACTCTCGACCTCAACCTTGGCAAGGTTGCGCTCTACCAACTGAGCTACTCCCGCTTAGGAGTCCTGCTAACGACACTCGCTTTATGGAGCGGGAGAAGAGTCTCGAACTCTCGACCTCAACCTTGGCAAGGTTGCGCTCTACCAACTGAGCTACTCCCGCACGGAGTGTACTACTACGCCACTTGCTACTACTGACCTACCGATGCCCCAAACTGGAGCGGGAGAAGAGTCTCGAACTCTCGACCTCAACCTTGGCAAGGTTGCGCTCTACCAACTGAGCTACTCCCGCGTTCTGGAGTCACGCATTATCGCAGAAATTGTTTCAACTTCCAAGACAACTTGTTACTACTGTTTATCGCTTCAACATCATCGCAAACTTTGGAGCGGGAGAAGAGTCTCGAACTCTCGACCTCAACCTTGGCAAGGTTGCGCTCTACCAACTGAGCTACTCCCGCTTTGTCTTTCGTTTGCTGCGATGTCGTTCGCAACAGGCAGGCATTATAGACTATCTGATCCGTACGTCAAGGATGACGAAGAAGTAATCTTACATGTTCCCGCTTTTTTCCTTGATCAGCGGCCAGGCGCGGCGCAGGTAGTAGAACATCGACCACACCGTCAATACGCCCGCGACCCACAGCAGGATCTTGCCCCAGTACTGCATATCGATGCCGAGCAGGGTCTCGTGGAAGAGCAGCATCGGGATTGCGGCCATCTGGGCGGCCGTCTTCACCTTGCCCAGCGAGCTGACCGCGACCGACTTGCGGGCGCCGATCTCGGCCATCCATTCGCGCAGCGCCGAGATCGTGATCTCGCGTCCGATGATGATGAAGGCGATGACGGCGTCGACACGCTGGAGCTGGATCAGCATCAGCAAGGCGCCGGCCACCATCAGCTTGTCCGCGACCGGATCGAGGAAGGCGCCGAACGCCGAGGTCTCGTTCCAGCGCCGCGCCAGGAAACCGTCGAACCAGTCGGTGACCGCCGCGATGATGAACACGAGCGTCGCCGCCAGGTTCTGCTCGGGACGGGTAAGCCAGTGCTCGGGAAGGTAGTAGACGCCGACAACCAGGGGGATGAGTGCTACACGTAACCAGGTCAGGAGAATCGGGATGTTAAAAGGCATAAAAGGCGCGAACTGGCTTACCGTTAAAAAAGCGTGCGCCGCTAGTCTACATGGGTATTGCAAATTGGACTAGTTGAGCTCGGCAGTAACGCCTGGCCCGACGCGCGTCGGGGTGGCTTTTCGTAGGGTGGGCTCTCGCGCCCACGCCGTACCACGGGTGATCGGTCGAACAAACGAGCGAAGCAGGAGCGGCATGCTGCAAGGATTTGGCAGGCCTCGGGCGCTCCGCGAACAGCCGCGAATGATCACCTGTCGTACCGCGTGGGCTCAAGAGCCCACCCTACGAAAACACTGGTAAAACGCGTGCACGGCATACCTGCGGCCACTACACATGCTCTTCGGTGGAGCCGTCCACCCTGCGGCCCGAGGCCGCGGAGCCTGTGCTTCACGTAGGGTGGGCGGCTCTACCCGAGTGCCTGCCAGACGTTGGCCGCCGCGCCGCCCACGCGTTCAACCGTGGATGAAGCGATGCGACCGAGCCGGAGCCGCCTGGATGCCTGCCAGATGCCGGCCGCGCGTTCAAACAGTGGATGAGGCGACGCGACCGCGCCGGAGCCGCCTGGACGCGTGGGCGGCGCACCGGCCGCGTGTACTCAGCCAAAACGGGTGCAGCCGCCCACCCTACGGAAGCCGCGGACCGCTCAGTGCAGCTGCCGGTAAATCTCTTCCGCCAGCGCCGTCGAGATCCCTTCGACCTGGCACAGGTCTTCGACGCTGGCGTCGATCACGCCGCGCAGGCCGCCGAAGCGGGCCAGCAGGCGCTGGCGGCGCTTGGCGCCGATGCCTTCGATCTCTTCCAGCCGCGAGGCCTGGCGCGCCTTGGCGCGCTTGGCGCGCATGCCGGTGATGGCGAAGCGGTGGGCTTCGTCGCGGATCAGCGCGACCAGCATCAGCGCGGCCGATTCCTTGCCGAGCTCCTGGGGCGCGCGGCCGTCGGCGAAGATCAGCGTTTCCAGGCCGACCCTGCGCCCCTCGCCTTTCGCCACGCCGACGATCAGGCCGATGTCGAGGCCGAGCTCGGAAAACACCTGGCGCGCCATCTCGACCTGGCCCTTGCCGCCGTCGACCAGCACGACATCCGGCATGACGCCATCGCCGCTGGCGACCTTTTCGTAGCGGCGCGTGAGCACCTGCCGCATGGCGGCATAATCGTCGCCCGGCGTGATGCCGTTGATGTTGAAGCGCCGGTATTCCGAGTTCTGCATCGCGTGGTGATGGAAGACGACGCAGGATGCCTGGGTCGCTTCGCCCGCCGTGTGGCTGATGTCGAAACACTCGATGCGCAGGGACTCGAGGTCGGTCGCGTCCAGCGACAACGTTTCAGCCAGGGCGCGAGTGCGCGACTGCTGCGACCCTTGTTCAGACAACAGCCGCGCCAGGGAAATCTCCGCCCCCTTTTGAGCGAGCTCAAGCCATTGGCGGCGCTGCCCCTGGGGCTGGAAGATCAGGTTGATCCGGTGCCCGCATTGCTCGGTCAGGGCCATCATCAGTTCCGGCTGGTCGAACTCGATGTTCAGGATCAGGGTGCCCGGAATAAATTTGTCGGTGTAATGCTGGACCAGGAAGGCGGCCAGCACTTCGCATTCGATCGACTGCTCGGCGATCGCCTCGCCGACCTGGGTCGGGAAGTAGGCGCGGTCGCCCAGGTGGCGTCCACCGCGCACCATGGCCAGGTTGACGCAGGCGCGTCCGCCCTGCACCACCACGGCGATGATGTCGACGTCGGCGTCGCCGGTCGTTTCCATGCTCTGCTGGTGCAGCACGCGCGAGAGCGACTGGATCTGGTTGCGCACGCCCGCCGCCTGCTCGAACATCAGCTTCTCGGCAAAGCCGTGCATCTTGTTCTGCAGGTCTTCCATGACCTCGGTCTGGCGCCCGCGCAGGAACTTCGCGGCGTTCTCGACGTCGACGCGGTACTCCTCCTTGTCGATCAGGTTCACGCAGGGGCCGCTGCAGCGTCCGATCTGGTGCAGCAGGCAGGGCCGCGTGCGGTTGGCATACACGCTGTCCTCGCAGGTGCGCAGCATGAAGACCTTCTGCAGGATCTGGATCGACTCCTTGACCGCCCAGGCGCTCGGAAAAGGTCCGAAGTACTGGCTCTTCTTGTCCAGGGCGCCCCGGTAATACGCCATGCGCGGAAAGTCGCCGCCCGTGATCTTCAGGTAGGGATAGGACTTGTCGTCGCGGAACAGGATGTTGTAGCGGGGCTTGAGCGCCTTGATCAGGTTGTTTTCCAGGATCAGGGCTTCGGCTTCGCTGTGGGTGACCGTCGTTTCCAGATGCGCGATCTGCGACACCATCATGGCGATGCGCGGGCTCGACAGGTTTTTCTGGAAATAGCTCGACACGCGGTTCTTGAGATTGCGCGCCTTGCCGACGTAGAGCACGTTCCCGTTGGCGTCGAAGTAGCGGTACACGCCCGGCAGGCCGGGCAGCTTGGCGACGGTGGCCAGCACCTGCTCGCGCGCGTCGGCGCTGGGCTGCACGGGTCCGCCGGCATCCTCCTTCAGGGTCGCCGTCAGCTCTTCCTTCACGGCTTGCCGGGAATCGGGGCGCGAGCGCGCCGCCGGCGCCGCGTCAGGCTTGGCCTTGGCGCCGCGCGAGCGCGCCGGCTTGGCCTCGACCGGATGCGGCGCGGGTAAGGCCGCGCCGCTGGCGGCGACGTAGGTCACCGGCGCTTCCGCGACCCGGTCCGCGACGGGCTGGGCTGGCGCCGGGCTCTCCGGCAGTTCGGGGGATGGCACTTCCTTGGTCACTGGCGTATCGCTTGCTTGGGTGTTCAGGTCTGCTCGTCGCGGGTGACGATCACGAAGGCGACGCCGTAATCGGCTTCGTCGCTGATCGTCACCTGGGCGGTCAATCGGTTGTTGCGCATGAATTCTTCCAAGGCGCCGCTGCACACGATGACCGGCTTGCCGCTCGGGTCGTTGAGCATCTGCGCCGAACGCCAGGTCATGGGCATGCGCATGCCCAGGCCGATGGCTTTCGAAAACGCTTCCTTGGCCGAAAAGCGCGTGGCCAGGAAACGCAGGCCGCGCACTTCGCTGCGCGCGCGGCGCGCATGGTATTTCTCGAGTTCTTGCGGACCCAGGATCTTTTCGGCGAAGCGCTCGCCGCTGCGTGCGAGCGCCGCCTCGACACGCGAGATCTGGACGATGTCGGTGCCGATTCCGTAGATCATCGTGCCCCCAGGCTCACGCCAAGACGCGCCGCGACCATGATCGCCTTCATCTCGCGCACCGCATTTTCCCAGCCCGCGAACAGCGCATGGGCGACGATGGCGTGGCCGATGTTCAGTTCCGCGATGTCCTTGATGGCCGCGATCGGCTGCACGTTGGTGTAGTGCAGGCCGTGGCCGGCGTTGACCACCAGGCCGTGCTTCACGCCGGCGGCGACGCCGACCTTGATGCGCTCGATCTCGCGCGCAACGTCAAGCCCTTCGGCTTCGGCATAGCGGCCGGTGTGCAGTTCGATCACGGTGGCGCCGGTCTTCGCGGCGGCTTCGATCTGGGCCTCGTCGGCGTCGATGAAGAGCGAGACGCGGATGCCCTCGCCTTTCAGCTGCTTCACGGCGGCCTCGACTTCGTTGAAGTAGCGGATCACGTCCAGCCCGCCCTCGGTCGTCACTTCCTCGCGCCGCTCGGGCACCAGGCAGACGTCCTGGGGCTTCACCTGGCAGGCGAAATCGATCATCTCTTTCGTGACCGCCGCTTCCAGGTTCATGCGCGTGGCCAGTTGCGGGCGGATCGCCAGCACGTCGGCATCCTTGATGTGGCGGCGGTCCTCGCGCAGGTGCAGCGTGATCAGGTCGGCGCCGGCCTGCTCGGCCAGCAGCGCGGCGCGCAACGGGTCCGGATAGACGGTGCCGCGCGCATTGCGCACGGTGGCGATGTGGTCGATATTCACGCCCAGGTCGATGACGGGGCCGACGGGTTCGAGGAAGCTCATTTGTGCTCTTTTCTTATAACTGCATCAAATCAATCAAAATCTGCCGGGTGTTGAGCGGCGCGCCGCCCAGGTGGTGCGCCAGCAGGAAGCGCATCAGTTGCTTGCTCTGGGCCAGGGTTGCCGGGTCGGCATAATCCTCGCGCTCCATGTCGAGCAGGGTCTTGCCGGACACCACGGGCCAGACATCGGAGACCCGCGCTTCGCGCGCGCCGCGTTCCGGATCGACCACATAGCTGAGACCCGCTTCGACCGCTTCGCGCGTCGTCGTCGAGCGGCCGAGGTCGGCCGCGACGCCTGTTTCCTTAAGTAAGGCCCTTTCGAATTTTCGCAAGACGATTTGTGCGGGTTCGTCGTGCGCCAGTTCGTTGAGGGTGGACACGTAGTGGTCGAACAGGGCCCGGTGGGCGTCGTCGCGCGCCAGCAGCTTGACCAGCAATTCGTTCAGGTAGAAGCCGCACAGCAGGGCCGTGCGCTCCAGTGGCAGCATGCCGCCGACCCACTCGGCATCGATCAAGGTGCGCAGCTCGGACTTGCCGCTCCAGGACACTGACAGCGGCTGGAAGGTCTGCAAGACCCCGCGCAGCTTCGAGAGCGGCCGTTTCGCGCCCTTGGCCACGACCGCGATGCGGCCATGGTCGCGCGTGAACAGGTCGACGATGAGGCTGGTTTCCTTGTAGGGATAGCTGTGCAGCACGAAGGCCGGCTGGCCGGTGACACGCGTGTCGCGCACGGGCGTACGGCTGCGGCGCAGGGGCGCCGGGGGCGCGGGCGCATAGGGAGCGGCGACTTCCGCGACCCGCATCTCGGTCATCGGCAGCGGAACCGCCGGCGGGTCCGCCGCGGCCTGGGCCGGCTGCGCCCCGTCCCGCGGCGCGTCGGCCGGCGGCAGCTCGGTCAGCCCTGCCTCGGGGGCCCCCACTTCGGATAGCCGCCCCTCGGGTGGCCGCCCCTCGGGTGGCCGCATCTCGGGTAGCCGCACCTCGCCTTCCGGCAGTTCCGGAGCCGGGGCGGGAGCGGCGGAATCGGTGTTGTCGAAGCTCGTCATGCGTGGGGGACGCACCGGAGGCGCTTACTCGTAACCGTAGGCGCGCAGGCCCGCTTCGTTGTCGGCCCAGCCGGATTTGACCTTGACCCAGATCTCCAGGTACACGGGGCCGCCGAACAGCTTTTCCATGTCGAGGCGCGACTGGGTCGAGATTTCCTTCAGGCGCGCGCCCTTGTTACCGATGATCATCGATTTATGGGTGTCGCGCTCGACCAGGATGGCGGCGAAGATGCGGCGCAGGTTGCCTTCCTGCTGGAACTGTTCAATGACGACGGTGCTGGTGTAAGGCAGTTCGTCGCCCAGCAGGCGGAACACCTTCTCGCGCACGATCTCGGCGGCGAGGAATTTCTCGCTGCGGTCGGTGATATCGTCCGGCCCGAAGATCGGCGGGTTTTCCGGCAGGTGATTGCGGATCTCGCGCTCGAGGGCGTCGACCTGGAAACGCAGTTTGGCCGAGACCGGCACGATGGCGGTGAAGTCGCGCAGGGCGGCCACCTTCTGGGCGAAAGGCATCAGGGTCGCCTTGTCCTTCATGCGGTCGGACTTGTTGATCACCAGGATCACCGGCACGTTCTTCGGCAGCAGGTCGAGCACCTGCTGGTCGGCCGGGCCGAAGCTGCCGGCCTCGACGATGAAGAGCACGACGTCGGACGCCGTCAGGGTGTTCGAGACCGTCTTGTTCAGCGTCTTGTTCAGCGCGTTCGCATGACGGGTCTGGAAGCCCGGCGTATCGACGTAGATGTACTGGGCGTCGTCATGGGTCTGGATGCCGGTGATGCGGTGGCGCGTGGTCTGGGCCTTGCGCGAGGTGATCGAGACCTTGGCGCCGATCAGCACGTTCATCAGCGTCGACTTGCCGACGTTCGGGCGGCCGACAATGGCGATATAGCCGCAGCGGAAGTTCTCTGGGGCGCCTTCGGTCTTGCCGGCGTCGTCGTTGGGGGTGTCGGTGTTCATTGCTGGTTCAATCATGCTTGTTTGGTGGAGGCGCCGTCGTCGGCGCCTTCGCCCTGGATGGTGGCGATGCCGGCCAGCTTCAACTGGGCGGCACGCGGCTTGGGTTTGCGCCCGGAGGCCGGCGTCTTGCGCAGCGCCTGCTCGGCCATGTCGAGGGCGGCGCGCGCGGCGGCCTGCTCGCCGGCACGGCGGCTGCCGCCGCGTCCGAAGACCTGGATGCCGAGCTTGGGCACCAGGCATTCGATCTCGAACTCCTGGCTGTGGGCGGCGCCATGGGTGGCGATCACGTTATAGGTCGGCAGGGAAATCTTGCGGCTTTGCAGGAATTCCTGCAGCAGGGTCTTGGCGTCCTTGCCCAGGGTGCGCGGGTCGACCGAGTCCAGCAGCGGAATATAGAAGGCGCGGATGACGTCGCGCGCGGCATCGAAGCCGGCGTCGAGGAAGATCGCGCCGAGCAGGGCCTCGAGGGTGTCGGCCAGGATCGACGGACGGCGGAAGCCCCCCGACTTCAGCTCGCCCTCGCCCAGGCGCAGGAACTGCGACAGCTCGAGCTTCTGGGCGATCTCGTAGAGCGACTGCTGCTTGACCAGGTTGGCGCGCAGGCGCGAGAGGTCGCCCTCGTCGAGGCTGTTGAAACGCTCGTACAGGATCGAGGCGACCACGCAGTTCAGGATCGAATCGCCCAGGAATTCGAGGCGCTCGTTATGCAAGCTGCTGTGGCTACGATGGGTCAGGGCCTGCTGCAGGAGGCCACTGTCCCGAAACGTGTAACCTAGGCGAGTTTGCAATAACTGAAGATTCATTGTCGATATTTTCGTTGTTCAGGTCGGCGTATTGAATAAAAGCCAGAATCCGGGACGCCGCGCAGGCAGCTCCCGGATTCCATCTTACTACCGTGTTCTTTCCTTCAAGGCTGCCGGCGTGCGGCGACCATCATTCCGCGCTGGCAGCGACCACGCCGCTGGGGTCGGTGGTGCCGTCGTAATCGATGACGATGCTGGCCTTGTCGGTGAACTCGATGCGTTTCTGGTAGGCGAAACTGATTTCAGGCTCGCCGCCATCCTTGGTAATGACGAGGTCGCGGCCGCGCAGGGAGGTCACGTTGTTGATGTCGGCAAACTTGTCGAATGCCTTCTGCATCTCGGCCACGCTGCCGCCCTCCTCCTTGACACGAACGATGCCGTCCTTGATCGAGCGGTATTCCAGCCACGACGGGATCACCTTGATGGCGACCACGGCGGCCAGCCCGATGACGACCAATCCCAGGATCAGGCCAGTGAGCGAGATGCCCCGCTGCCTGCCCAGGAAAACTCCATTGCGCTCCTGCATCCTGCCTCCTTCACGCACGCAATTGCGACAGCCTTACTTGATGCCGCCGATGCGCTTCGGATCACCGAAGTTCATCCACACCAGGAAGGCCTTGCCGACGATATTTTTGTCCGGCACAAAACCCCAGTAGCGGCTGTCCGCGCTGTTGTCGCGGTTGTCGCCCATCATGAAGTAGTTGCCTTCCGGTACGATACAGGTAAATTTGTCGTACGAATAGTCGCAGGCTTCGCGGTGCGGGAAGTTCTCCACGCTGTCCAGGTTGAACGAGCGCGCCGGCTCGGTGTTCAGGATGCGGTGCTCGCTGCCGGGCAGCTTTTCGATGAACTGCTTGTGGTACACCGGCCGCTCGTCGTCGAGGTAGTCGTCCAGCGGAGTGTATTCCACCGGCTTGCCGTTCACCGTCAGGCGCTTGTTCTCGTAGGTGATTTTATCACCGGGCACACCAATGACGCGCTTGATGTAATCCTGGCTCATATCCTTCGGATACTTGAACACCATGACGTCGCCGCGCTGCGGGTCGTTCAGCTCGATGATCTTCTTGTTGATGATCGGCAGGCGGATACCATAGGTGTACTTGTTCACGAGGATGAGGTCGCCCACCAGCAGGGTCGGCACCATCGAGCTCGACGGGATCTTGAACGGCTCCCACAGGAAGGAACGCAGGATGAACACCAGCGCGATCACGGGGAAGAAGCTGCCCGAGTACTCGACCCAGGTCGGCTGGCGCAAATGCGCCTGTTCGATCGCGGCGCGGTTGCCGTTGCTGTCGACCTTGATGCCTTCCGCCTGCAGCTTGGCGTTGCGGGCGTCGTATTCGGCCAGGGCGGCGTCGGCCGCGGCGCGGCGCTTCTTGGCCAATACGAAGGTGTCGAGACACCAGATGATGCCCGTGACCACCATGGCCACGAACAGGATGAGCGCGAAGTTCCCCAGGATCGGTTGCAGGTTCATTTATCTTCCACTTGAAGGATGGCGAGGAAGGCTTCCTGTGGAATCTCCACCGAGCCAACCTGTTTCATGCGTTTCTTACCGGCTTTTTGTTTCTCAAGCAGTTTCTTCTTGCGGCTGATGTCGCCGCCGTAGCACTTGGCCAGGACGTTCTTGCGCATCGCCTTGACGTTCTCGCGCGAGATGATGGTCGCGCCGATCGCGGCCTGGATCGCCACATCGAACATCTGGCGCGGAATCAGTTCGCGCATCTTGGCGGCGACCTGGCGGCCGCGGTAAGGCGCATTGGCGCGGTGCACGATGATCGCCAGCGCGTCGACCTTCTCGCTGTTGATCAGCATGTCGACCTTGACCACGTCGGCAGCCCGGTTTTCCTTGAACTCGTAGTCCATCGAGGCATAGCCGCGCGAGGTCGACTTCAGGCGGTCGAAGAAGTCGAGCACGATCTCGGCCATCGGGATCTCGTAGACCAGCTTCACCTGGCGGCCGTGGTAGGCCATGTCCATCTGCACGCCGCGCTTGCCGTTACACAGCGTCATCACCGAGCCCACGTATTCCTGCGGCATGTAGAGGTTGACGGTGACGATGGGCTCGCGGATTTCGTTGATCTTCGACGGCTCCGGCATCTTCGACGGGTTGTCGACGCGAATCATGGTTCCGTCGCGCATCTCGACCTCGTACACCACGGTCGGCGCCGTCGTGATCAGGTCCATGTCGAATTCGCGCTCCAGGCGCTCCTGCACGATTTCCATGTGCAGCAGGCCCAGGAAGCCGCAGCGGAAGCCGAAGCCCAGCGCCTGCGACACTTCCGGCTCGTACATCAGGGCGGCGTCGTTCAGCTTCAGCTTTTCCAGCGAGTCGCGCAGGGCGTCGTACTGGTTGGCCTCGACCGGGAACAGGCCGGCGAAGACCTGGGGCTGGACTTCCTTGAAGCCCGGCAGCGGCGCCGGCGCCGGCTTGTTCGCCAGGGTCACGGTGTCGCCCACCTTGGCGGCGGTCAGCTCCTTGATGCCGGCGATGATGAAGCCCACCTGGCCCGCCGACAGTTCCGGCAGCGAGACCGAACGCGGCGTGAAGATGCCGATGTTCTCGACGAGCTGCTGGGAGCCGGTCGCCATCAGGAGGATCTTGTCCTTCGGACGCAGGGTGCCGTTGACCACGCGCACCAGCATCACGACGCCAACATAGGGGTCGTACCAGGAGTCGACGATCAGCGCCTGCAGCGGCGCTTCCGGATCGCCCTTGGGCGGCGGCACACGCTTGATCAGGTCTTCGAGCACGTCTTCCACGCCGAGACCGGTCTTGGCCGAGCAGGTGGTCGCTTCCGACGCGTCGATGCCGATCACGTCCTCGATTTCCTTCTTGGCGTTCTCGGGATCGGCATGCGGCAGGTCGATCTTGTTCAGGATCGGCACCACTTCCACGCCGAGGTCGAGCGCGGTGTAGCAGTTGGCGACGGTCTGGGCTTCCACGCCCTGGGAAGCGTCGACCACCAGCAGCGCGCCTTCGCAGGCCGACAGCGAGCGCGAGACTTCATAGCTGAAGTCGACGTGGCCCGGGGTATCGATCAGGTTCAGGTTGTAGGTCTGGCCGTCGCGCGCCTTGTACTGCAGGGCAGCGGTCTGCGCCTTGATGGTAATGCCGCGCTCGCGCTCCAGGTCCATCGAGTCGAGCACCTGCGCGTCCATTTCGCGGTCCGACAGGCCGCCGCACAACTGGATGATGCGGTCGGCCAGGGTCGATTTGCCGTGGTCGATGTGGGCAATGATGGAGAAGTTACGTATGTTGTTCATTAACAAAGCTCAAAACCAAAAAGGGCGAGGCCGGCAGCCAGGGGGCAACCGGCGCCGCAAGATGCATGCGCAATACAAAAAAAGCGCCCCATGCGGACTGGTCCGTCCCCAGGCGAGCGCCTTATCGCAACGTGAGAAGCTGATGTGCAATCGACAGAAGCTTTTCCAAACCAGGCATTTTACCGGATTTCAGGGTAGAAAGCCCGGTTTCTGAGGGAAATCGGCTCTCGTCGGCAGGACGGCCGAACCATGCACCGAAGCCGGCGGCGCAAACCGTAGGGTGGGGTCATAAATGCCGGGGGCATTTATGCCCCCACCCTACGGTCGAAGCCGCGTGAACTGGCGCACGCTCGCCTCACATTCCCATCGCCATCGACTGGAAGCGCTCCAGGTAGCGGCTGACCGCCGCCTCGTCGAGGAAGTAGTGGCACAGCTCCGGCTCGGCCAGGTCGCCGTACAGCACCGGCACCAGCTCGTCGAAGCGTTCGACCAGCGCCGGGTCGGCATCGACGTCGACGACGTCGATCTCGAAGGGCCGCCCGGACGTTTCCAGCTTGCGCAGCGCCGCCAGCATGTCTTCGCACAGGTGGCACCAGCTGCGCGAATAAAGCGTGAACTTGATCACTGCGCGGTCACCGGGTGGCCGCCGGCTTGATGACGAGGTATTGCGTGATGTTCTCGCGCCGCACCAGCACCGCCACACTCTTCTTCGGATCGAGCTTGCCGGCCAGGGCGTTGAACTGGGCCGCGTCCTTGATCTCGACGTTGTTCATCTGCAGGATCAGGTCGCCGGCGCGCACGCCCGCGGTGGCCGCCCTGCCCTCGCTCGAATCGACCAGCACGCCGCCCTCGATGCGCAGCTCGCGGCGCTGTTCGGCGCTCAGGTTCGAGACGTGCAGGCCGAGGGCGTTCGGCGCCGGCCCCGGGGCCGGCTTGTTCGACTGCGGCTTGCTGGCGGCGGTCTTCTCGTCTTCCAGTTCGACGATGGTGACCGGGACGTCGAGCTGGGCGCCGCGGCGCCAGACGGTGACGGTGGCCTTGGTGCCGACCTTGGTGGCGCCGACCAGGCGCGGCAGGTCGCGCGTGGTCTCGATCGGCTGGCCGTTGAAGCGCAGGATGATGTCGCCGACCTTGATGCCGCCCTTCTCCGCCGGACCGCCCGGCTCGACCATCGAGACCTCGGCGCCGCGCGCCTTGCCCAGGCCGAGCGACTCGGCGACGTCGCGCGTGACCTCGCTGATCTGCACGCCCAAGCGGCCACGGGTGACGCGGCCGGTCTTCTTGAGCTGGTCGGCCACGCGCATCACTTCGTCGATCGGCACGGCGAAGGAGATGCCATTGTAGGCGCCGGACAGCGTGGCGATTTGCGAATTGATGCCGATGACTTCGCCGCGCATGTTGATCAGGGGCCCGCCCGAGTTGCCCGGATTGACCGCGACATCGCTCTGGATCAGCGGCAGGTAGTCGCCGGTGTCGCGCGACTTTGCCGAGATGATGCCCGCGGTGACGGTGTTGTCGAGGTTGAAGGGCGAGCCGATCGCGATCACCCATTCGCCGACGCGGATCTTGCTCGAGTCGCCGGTGCGCAGGTAAGGCAGGTTGGCGGCCGCCACCTTCAACAGGGCGACGTCGGAGCGGCGGTCGGCGCCCAGCACCTTGGCCTTGAACTCGCGGCGGTCGGTCAGCGTGACCGTGACCTCGTCCGCCCCCTCCACCACGTGGGCATTGGTCAGCACGAAGCCGTCGTCCGAGATGATGAAGCCGGAGCCGACGCCGCGCTCGACCTGCTCTTCCTGACCCTGCTGGGGCGAGCGGCGGCGCGGGATGGGCTGGCCGAAGAAGCGGCGCAGGAATTCCTGCATTTCCTCCTCGCCCGGACCGCCCTGCCCCAGGCGCACGCGCTCGGTGGTGCGGATGTTGACCACCGCCGGCCCGGCCTTCTCGATCAGGTCGGAAAAATCGGGCAGGCCGGTCACGACAGGGGTCGGTACGGGGGCGGCGGCGCGGGCCGCGCCGGGCAGGGACAGACCGGCACACGCAACCAGCAGTGCCGACAGGACGACGCTCACAGTTTTGCTTGTCATGGGAATCAAGGGTCAGGTCAGGAATTGACGTTATGGTAAGCCAAAAACCTGGCCCTTGTCGCGCATCCCTGCGCGAACCTCGCCGGGGAGAGAAAGGGCGCCCCTGGGTGGAGCGGACCGTCGCGCGCGCTCGCGCGCACCGCTCCGGAGCGAGAATCCGGAACGGGAGGAGACATGGCGTTTCAGGTGGACGGCGAGGAAGCCGCCAGCGCCATCGGCGTGGCCAGCTCGCCTTCGCCCGCCGTGCTGCGCCGCGGATGCAGCGGCTCGGCGGCCAGGCGCGCGGCCAGCCGGGCGGAGAATCCGCTCGAGAGCTGGGGCGATTCAGCCGTGCGCAGCATATCGCCGATGAGGTGATACACTTCCCACGCTTGTTCGCCGTCCGCCGTGCGCAAGGCCGCGCCGGCCAGTTCCAGGTCGCCGCTCGGCAAGGCGTCGTCGCACAAGGCGGAAATGTGTTCGCGGTTTTTTTTGTTGGTGTCCATCGGTAGTTCCATCACGGTAGCCGTGTGATCAAAAAGTTGTGCAGGGTATTGGTGCGATCATCGCTACCTACCGACGTTTATCACCCGGAAAATCGAGCAGGGGCTTCAATTTTTCGGCGATGACTTCGCGCGCCCGGAATATGCGGCTGCGCACCGTGCCGATCGGGCACGCCATCACTTCGGAGATTTCCTCGTAGCTCAAACCCTCAATTTCGCGTAGAACAATCGCTGTCCGCAATTCCAGCGGTAGCGCCTCCATCGCCGCATTGACCGTATAAGCGATCTGCTTGCTCGCCAACACCGATTCCGGTGTGTTAATGTCGCGCAAACTGTCCGCATCGTCAAACGCTTCAGCACGTTCCGTATCTGCCTCGGTCGAGGTCGGCGCGCGCCTGCCCTGTGTGACGAGAAAATTCTTTGCCGTGTTGATGCCTATTCGATACAGCCAGGTATAAAACGCCGACTCGCCGCGGAAATGGCGCAATGCGCGAAACGCCTTGATGAACGTTTCCTGCACCACGTCTTCGGCTTCGGCGGGGTCGTGCACGAGGCGCGACACCAGCCGCATCAGCCGACGCTGATACTTCGCCACCAACAAATCGAACGCCTGCCGGTCACCGGCCTGGACGCGTTCGACCAGCAGTTGATCACCCTCGCGTTCTGTCGTCACTGACCGTGTCCCATAGACTGCGGCAAGCCGAGGATGCTCGATAAACCTACTGCGCGTCGGACTGGCGGTCTGCGGTGCTCGCCGTACGTTTGTACGGCTGCGCTCCTCTACCGCCATTCCTTCCGCTCGCTACGGTTTCTCGAACATCCTCTCATTCTAAGAGTTGGCCGGCTGCAATAAGTTCAAAGTATTTCGGAGGCGCTTTCCGATGTAACAGTTCGCCCACACAAGGTGCCGAACGCGACCCGCAAAGCGCGATATTCATCGGGAGCCAGGCTATCGCGCAGTACCGGCACGACCCATTGCCTGCCGCCCGTATCGCCCAGCCGCAACAGCATCAACTGCGGCCAGAACAGGCTTCCAGGCAACAGCCTTACGGCGGCGGCGGCGTCGACTGCAGTGCCGGCTCCCACCTTCTGTTGTACCGTCAGGCGCACCGTGCCGGTTCCAGATACATCAATCTGGTGCGTCTTTGTCAGGCTGGCGCATCCGTGCAGCAAGAACGCGGCTGCGAGCAGGAAAAAGAGTGCGCAGGAGAAGGCAAAAGCCAGGCGCTCCGGCGCCACGGCGGCAATGTGGACGGCCGCGCCGAGATGGACGAGCGCAGCCCCACCCAGCGCAAGACGCAGACGGCGTGAAGGTGCAACGAACGCGCTGATGGCGATCGCAGTCATGAGAGAGGAAGGTGATGCGGAACGCCTGCCGCGCGCGGGGTGCGGCAGGGTCAGGCGCCCGACTCTGTTAGACAGAGCCGGGCGGGACAGGTTCAAACTTTGCCGAAGATCAGGGTACCGTTGGTACCGCCGAAGCCAAAGTTGTTCTTCACGGCGTAGTTGATCGTCATGTCGCGCGCGGTGTTGGCGACGAAGTCGAGATCGCAGGCCGGATCCTGGTTGAAGAGGTTGATGGTCGGTGGCGAGACCTGGTTGTGGATCGCCAGCACCGTGAACACCGATTCCAGGCCGCCGGCGCCGCCCAGCAGGTGGCCGGTCATCGACTTGGTCGAGTTGACCACCAGCTTCCTGGCGTGGTCGCCAAAGGTGCGCTTGATGCCCTGGACTTCGGCCAGGTCGCCCAGCGGCGTCGAGGTGCCGTGCGCGTTGATGTAATCCACCTGGTCGGCGTTCAGGCCGGCGTTCGCCAGTGCCGAGACCATGCAGCGGCTCGCGCCACTGCCGTCTTCGACCGGCGCGGTGATGTGATTCGCATCCGCGCTCATGCCGAAGCCGAGCAGCTCGGCGTAGATCCTCGCGCCGCGCGCCTTGGCGTGCTCGTATTCTTCCAGCACCAGGACGCCTGCGCCCTCGCCCAGCACGAAGCCGTCGCGGTCGCGGTCCCATGGACGCGACGCCGTGGCCGGATCGTCGTTGCGCGAAGACAGTGCGCGCGCCGAGGCGAAACCGCCCAGGCCCAGCGGCGAAATGGTCGACTCGGCGCCGCCGGCGATCATCACGTCGGCGTCGCCATACTCGATCAGGCGGCCCGCCGCGCCGATGCAGTGCAGGCCGGTGGTGCAGGCGGTCACGATGGCCAGGTTCGGCCCACGCAACCCGAATTTGATCGAGAGGTCGCCCGAGATCATGTTGATGATCGATGCCGGCACGAAGAACGGCGAGATGCGGCGCGGACCGCGGCCGTCATACTCTTCCTTGGTCGCTTCGATCATCGGCAGGCCGCCGATGCCCGAACCGACGAGCGCGCCGATGCGGTCGGCGTTTTCCTCGGTGACCTGCAGGCCCGAGTCCTGCAGGGCCTGGATGCCGGCGGCCATGCCGTAATGGATAAAGGTATCCATGTGACGGCCTTCCTTGCCCGGCAGGTAGTCTTCGACGTTGAAGTTCTTCACTTCACCCGCAAAACGGGTCGAAAACGGCTCGGCATTGAACTTGGTGATGTTGGCAATGCCTGACTTGCCTGCCAGCGCCGCGCTCCACGCTTCGGCAACGGTGTTGCCGATGGGTGAAACGCAGCCCAGGCCGGTGATGACGACGCGGCGGTTGCGTGAACGACTCAAGCGATTCTCCCGAAAACTAAAAACAGCTTAGGCCTTGACGTGCGCGGTTGCGTAGTCGATAGCCTGCTTGACGGTGGTGATCTTCTCAGCCTGCTCGTCAGGGATTTCCATTTCGAACTCGTCTTCCAGGGCCATCACCAGTTCAACGGTGTCCAGGGAATCAGCGCCGAGGTCGTCAACGAACGAGGACTCGATTTTGATGTCGGCTTCTGCAACACCCAGTTGCTCAGCGACGATTTTTTTAACGCGTTGTTCGATATCCGACATGTTATGGCTCCATTAGGTATGTGTTGCGGAAAGTGCGCGCATTTTATCAGGTTTGCGCGCCGAAAAACTATTTTCGGCGTCTGACGCTAATTCAGCCGAAACTCCTGCTAAAAGATGAGAATTCGCCGGGATTCAGAACGGGGCAACGATCGAATTCGCCCCTGCCCAACCCTTTCCGCATCAATTCATGTACATGCCGCCGTTCACGTGCAGCTCGGTGCCGGTGATATAGGCGGCGGTCGGACCGGCCAGGAAAGCCACCGCGTGGGCGATGTCTTCCGGCTGGCCCAGGCGGCCCAGCGGGATCTGGGTGAGCAGCGCCTCGTGCTGGCCTTCGCCCAGCGCCTTGGTCATGTCGGTATCGATGAAGCCCGGCGCCACGCAGTTGACGGTGATGTTGCGGCTGCCGATCTCGCGCGCCAGGGCGCGGGTCATGCCGGCCACGCCGGCCTTGGCGGCGGCGTAGTTCATCTGGCCCGGGTTGCCCGAGGCGCCCACCACCGAGGTGATGTTGATGATGCGGCCGTGCTTTGCCTTCATCATGCCGCGCAGGACCAGGCGCGACAGGCGGCCGACGGCGGTCAGGTTGGTCGTGATGACGCTGTCCCACTCCTCGTCCTTCATGCGCATGGCCAGGTTGTCCTGGGTGATGCCGGCATTGTTCACGAGGATGGAAAGGCTGCCGAAAGTCTTTTGCACTTCGTCGACGACGGCGCTGCAACGCTCGGCGTCGGTAACGTTCAGGACCACGCCCTTGCCGCCGAATTCGGCGAGGTAAGCGGTGATCGCTTCGGCGCCGGCTTCGCTGGTGGCGGTGCCGACGACTTTCGCGCCCTGGCGGGCCAGCTCGAGGGCGATGGCCTTGCCGATGCCGCGCGATGCGCCGGTGACGAGGGCGACTTGGTTCTGCAGATTCATCTGGTTCTTGTCCTTATCTAATGCGAATTGGTTCAGGCGCTTTTGACAGCGTCGAGCACGCGCTCGAGCGCGGCCTGGTCGACCAGGGCTTCGCCGGCCAGCACCGGGTCGATGCGCTTGGCCATGCCGATCAGGGTCTTGCTCGGGGCGCATTCGATGACCTGGGTGATGCCGCCGGCGGCCATCTTCTGCATGGTCTCGACCCAGCGCACCGGGCCGGCGGCCTGGCGCACCAGGGCGTCCTTGATTGCTTCCGGATCGTTCAGGATAGCGACATCGACGTTGTTGATCAAATCGATACGCGGCGCGTTGAAAGTGAGCTTGGCCATGTAGTCGCGCAGGCGATCCGATGCCGGCTTGAGCAGCGACGAGTGGAAAGGCGCCGAGACCGCCAGCTTCATGGCGCGCTTGGCGCCCTTGGCCTTGGCGATCTCGCAGGCGCGGTCGATGGCGGCCGTGTGGCCGGCGATCACGATCTGGGTCGGCTCGTTGAAGTTCACGGCTTCGACGACTTCGCCCTGGGCGGCTTCGAGGCAGACGGCGCGCACGTCGTCGGCCGAGAGACCCAGCACGACGGCCATGCCGCCCTGCCCGACCGGGACCGCTTCCTGCATCGCTTGGGCGCGGAAGCGCACCAGCGGGACCGCGTCCTTGAAGTCGATCACGCCGGCGGCGACCAGGGCCGAGTATTCGCCCAGGCTGTGGCCGGCGACGACGGCGGGCTGAGGACCGCCGGCGGCGATCCAGGCGCGGTAGACGGCGACAGCCGCGGTCAGCATGACCGGCTGGGTGTTGGTGGTGAGGTCGAGTTCTTCCTTCGGGCCTTCGGCGATCAGTTTGCCGATGTCCATGCCGAGGGCATCGGAAGCCTCGGCCACGGTCTGTTCGACGACCGGGTTGCCGGCGAAGCCGTTCAGCATGCCGACCGCTTGCGCGCCCTGGCCGGTGAACAGGAATGCGAATTTGCTCATCTTCTTCTAGTCCTTTACGTATTACTTGCGTGCTGACTTGCGCACTTGAGCGCGCTCATGCGCGTGCTTGCATTTACATGCGGGCGAGGATCGCGCCCCAGGTGAAGCCGCCGCCGACGCCTTCCATCAGGATGTTGTCGCCCGGCTTGATGCGGCCGTCGCGCACGGCGATGTCGAGCGCCAGCGGAATCGAGGCGGCCGAGGTATTGCCATGTTCGTCGACGGTGACGACCATGCGCTCGATCGGCAGGCCGAGTTTCTTGGCGGTGCTCTTCATGATGCGGATGTTGGCCTGGTGCGGGATCAGCCAGTCGACATCCGAGGCCTGCATGCGGGCCGCGTCCAGCACCTCGCTGGCCACCTCTTCCAGCACGGTGACGGCCAGCTTGAAGACGGCCTGGCCGTCCATGTGCAGGAAGCCGCCGTTGGCCGCCGTCGGGCCGCCCTCGGGGACGCCCTTGACCGAGAGGATGTCGGCATGGGTGCCGTCGGCGTGCAGCTTGGCCGCCAGGATGCCCGGCTCTTCGGAGGCGGTCACGACCACCGCGCCGGCGCCGTCGCCGAACAGCACGCAGGTGGTGCGGTCCTCGAAATTCAGGATGCGCGAAAACACTTCCGCGCCGACCACCAGCACGGTCTTGTGCATGCCCGACTTGATGAAGGCGTCGGCGGTCGACAGCGCGTAGACGAAGCCGCTGCAGACGGCCTGCACGTCGAAGGCCGCGCTGTGGTTGGCCATGCCGAGCTTGCGCTGGACGATGCAGGCGGTGCTCGGGAAGCTGCCCGGGAAATCCGGGGTGGAGCTGGCCACGATCACCATGTCGATGTCCATCGGCGTCTTGCCGGCCATCTCGAGCGCGCGCCGGGCCGCCTCGACCGCGAGGTCCGAGGCCTTCTGCTCGGGCTCGGCGTAGTGGCGCGCGGAGATGCCGCTGCGCGAACTGATCCACTCGTCCGAGGTCTCGATGCCCTTGGCGGCCAGTTGCGCCGCCAGCTCGTCGTTGCTGACCCTGCGCGCCGGCAGGTAGCTGCCGGTGCCGATGATTTTGCTGTACACAGTCATTGTGTCTCCACCCTTGTTCCGTGAAATCAAACCTGGCGCGACGCGTCAGGCGTATCTGGCATCAGTTCGGCTATCATCGCCGACAATTGCTCTTGTACATTATATTTCGCCGCGTCGAAGGCGCGTTTGATCGCCCACTCGAAGGCATACGCATTCGCGCCGCCGTGGCTCTTGAACACCAGGCCCTTCAGGCCTAGCAGGCTGGCGCCGTTGTAGCGCTCCGGGTTGAGCTTCTTCAAGGCGCCACGCGCGAGCACCGCGCCCATCATCGACAGCACGTTCTGCTTGAAGACGGATTTCACGAAGCGCGACAGGCCCTCGATCGCCTTCAGGGTGACGTTGCCGACGAAACCGTCGCAGACCACGACGTCGGTCGTGCCCTTGAAGATGTCGTTGCCTTCGACATTGCCGTAGAAGTTGAGCGAGCCGCGCTCGTGGTCGGCGCGCAGCAGGGTGGCGGTATTCTTGACCACCTCGTTGCCCTTGATCTCTTCGGTGCCCACGTTGAGCAGGCCGATGGTCGGGCGCTTCACGCCTTCCATCGCCGAGAACAGCACCGAGCCCATGATCGCGAACTGGTGCAGGTGGTGCGGCTCGCAGTCGACGTTGGCGCCGAGGTCGAGCATGTAGGTCGGGCCGTTCTTCTGGTTCGGCAGGATCGAGCAGATCGCCGGACGGTCGACGCCGGCCATGGTCTTCAGGACATAGCGCGACACGGCCATCAGCGCGCCGGTGTTGCCGGCCGAGACGCAGGCGTTCGCCGTGCCGTCCTTGACCAGCTCGACCGCGACGCGCATCGAGGAATCTTTTTTGCGACGCAGGGCCACCTCGACCGGATCGTCCATCGCCACCACTTCGGAGGCGTGCTTGATCGTCAGGCGCGGGTTGGCGTCGGCGTGGTGTTTCTTCAGTTCCGTGCGCAGCACGTCTTCGAGGCCGACCAGGATGAGTTCGGCTTCGGGCTGCTGTTTCAGGAACGATAGGGCTGCAGGGATCGTAACGGAGGGACCGTGGTCTCCGCCCATGCAGTCGATGGAAATTTTAATTGTCATTTTGGAGGTACGAACCGCGGCTCACAGGGGGCGGGCGGCTGGATGCATGCGCTCGCCGGCAGAACGCCAGCCCGAGACGGCAACCGTGGAAATGACGGTGCGGATGATGCGGCCGGGGATAAAGAAAAAGCGGCGCCACGCACTTGAGATACGTTGCACCGCTTTCATGGTACAGAAAAGCAAGACGGCGATTACTCGTCGTTCTTGGTCTTCAGGACTTTGCGACCACGGTAGAAGCCGTTCGGGCTGATGTGGTGACGCAGGTGGGTTTCACCGGTGGTCGGCTCGACTGCCAGGTTAGGGGCAACCAGGAAATCGTGCGAACGGTGCATACCGCGCTTCGATGGGGACTTCTTATTCTGCTGAACTGCCATGATGACTCCTAATACTAAAGTTCTAAAATTCTAACACATTCGATTTGCAAAAAACATGCGCATCGAGTATCCCACCGGCAATCCTTCGATTGCCGACTCTGTATGAAACGCTGCCCTGACATACTCGACTGTGCACGCGTTTGACACGTTCTGTACTACAACTGCTACTACTTGATTCTTTATTCGGATTTCAGGTTCTTCAAGCCGGCGAAGGGCGAGACCTTTTCGGACTTCAGCGTGTCCAGCAGACTGGTGTCTGGGCACTGCTCGTGTTTCGGCGCCTGCGGCAGGGCCAGCAGGGCTTCGTCTTCCAGCAGCTGGCGGATGTCGCATTCGCGGCTGCCGACGATCACGTCGATGCTTTCATCGTCGAGGATTTCCTCGATCTGGTCGGCTTCCTCGTCGTCGCGACCGAGCACCAGCTGGGTGGACGAATCGATACGGTAGCCGAACGGGGTCAGGCAGCGCTGGCACACCAGCTGGACGGGACCCGACACGGACAGGGTCATCGTCGGGTAGCCCTGCGGGGTCGTGCCGCCCTGGATAGCCCAGGCGATCTCGCCGCTGGCGTCGGCGCACTCGGCGGCCAGACGCGTCATTTCCGCAACCGGCGTCACCCCTTCGCGATAGCCATTGTTGCGGCAGAATTCAAAGGCGTCGATGACAAAAGCGCTCATTGCAGAAAACGTCCCCGGAAAACCTGCGATAATAACAGGCTTGTCCCCGCACAGTCAAAGACTTACGCGTTTTTTTGGCCGCTGCGCCCTCGCCTGTTGCCGATGCGCCCGCCAGCCTGATCGAGCGCGCCATGATTTATAAGCTTGGCTTGCCGGGACGCGTTATCTATCTGTTTTACTTATGAATCCTCGACCCAGGCCGCCATGATACCAAGTTCCGTCCCGCCGCGCCTCATCCTCGCGTCCAGCTCCGCCTACCGCCGCGACCTGCTCTCGCGCCTGCACCTGCATTTCGAGGCGATCGCACCCCACGTCGACGAGACGCCGCTGCCCGGCGAAGCGCCCGAGGAAACCGCGCTGCGCCTGGCGCGCACCAAGGCCCAGGCCGTGGCCGCCCTGCAGCCGGGCGCGCTCGTGATCGGCTCGGACCAGGTCGCCACGCTCGACGGCGAACAGATCGGCAAGCCCGGCGACCATGCGAACGCCCTGGCCCAGTTGCAGAAGATGCGCGGGCGCGAGGTCGTGTTCCATACGGCGCTGTGCCTGTGGGACGGCCGCGTTGCCGACCCGGCCGCCGCGGCCCAGGTGGAGAACGTCCAGGTCTTCGTGCGTTTCCGCGACCTGCCGGACGCCGAGCTCGACGCCTACCTGCGTATCGAGCAGCCCTACGATTGCGCCGGCAGCGCCAAGAACGAGGGCCTGGGCATCGCCCTGCTCGAACGCATCGACTCCAGCGACCCCACCGCCCTCACCGGCCTGCCCCTGATCGCCCTGACCGGCATGCTGCGCCGCGCCGGCATGCCTTTCTTCGGCGTTTAACCCCTAGTTTTCGAGAATATGCCCGGTACCCTCTTCCTGATCCCGAACACCCTCGGCCCGACCGACGCCCAGCCCGGCGCCCTGAACCACGTCCTGCCCGGCCAGGTCCAGGCGATCACCTCGCAACTCGGCTATTTCGTGGCCGAAAACGCCAAGACCGCGCGCGCCTTCCTGAAACTGGTCGCGATCGACCATCCGCTGGCGCGCCCGCTGCAGGAAATCCGCATTGCCGAGCTGAACGTGAACACCCCGCCCGCGGCCCTCTCGGCCCTGCTCGAACCGCTGCTGGCGGGCGATGATGCCGGCCTGGTGTCGGAAGCCGGCGTGCCGGCGGTGGCCGATCCAGGCGCCGACCTGGTGCGGCTGGCCCACCAGCACGGGATCGCGGTGCGTCCGCTGGTCGGCCCCTCCTCGCTGCTGCTGGCCGTCATGGCGAGCGGCCTGAACGGCCAGAGCTTCGCCTTCAACGGCTACCTCCCGACCGATGCCGCGGCGCGCGCCAAGCGCATCCGCGAACTGGAAGCGCGCTCGCGGGGCGAAAAACAGACGCAACTGCTGATCGAGACGCCGTATCGCAACGGGCAGATGCTGGAAGCCCTGGCCGCCGGCCTGCAGCCGAACACGCTGGTGTGCGTGGCGACGGACCTGTCGTTGCCGACCGAATCGGTGCGCACCCTGACGGCGGCGAAGTGGAAGGCGCAGCTGGCGGCCGGCAAGGCGCCGGACTTCCACAAGAAGCCGACGGTGTTCCTGTTCCTGGGACAATAAGAGAAACCCTGGCGAGAGCCGGGTTGCGTAGGGTGGGCGCCTAGGCCCACGCGGTGATTGCCAGCGATGCCGATGTCGCGAAGGGCGATCTTGCCGCGGGTTTCGTAGGGTGGGCTCTTGAGCCCACGCGGTATTACCGGCCGCTCAGAGGCACTGCCCGTCGAGTCGTCGACGGGAGCGATTCAATGCTGCGTTCGCGACGCGCATGCGCCGTACCGCGTGGACACAGGTGCCTACGCCGGCCGCGTCCACCCTACGAAAAGCAACACCCGGCCTTCGATCGCCAACGCGACGCCGCACGACCGAAGGCCAGCCAACGCTCAGGCCGCCTCGTAAGCCAGCTCGCGCACCCAATCGAAGGCTTCCAGCTCGATATCGCGGACCTGCTTCGACGTCAACCCCAGCCGGCGCAGCGCGGCCGTGAACTGCTTGCCGGTGTCGGCTTTCTCGAGCCGCTCGACCACGTCCAGCATCGCCCCGAAGGTCCCCTCGCGGTGCAGCAGCGCGGCGCGCACGTCGTCGGCCAGCTCGACGTTCTCGAGGATGTCGGCCATCGGCATCGAGAACAGCGCGTCGGCCAGCGACATGATGCCCACGGTGAAGGCGCGCTCGGCGCAGACCACATTGTCCGGATGCACCTGCAGCGACATCAGCTCGAGCAGCTTGCCGCGCGTGGTCGCCAGTTGCAGCAGCGGCGAATTCAGTTCGACCGGCGCGCCCGTGGCGTAGAGCAGGATCTGCAGCCAGCGCCGCAATTGCTTGCGGCCCAGCTTGGTGACGGCCTCGCTGACCGATTCGATGCGCCGCCCGCTGCCGGCCGCGCGGCTGTTCACCAGGCGCAGCAGGTTCAGGCTGGTCAGGGCGTCGCGCTTGACCGCCGTCTCGATCGCCGAGGCATCGGCGTCGGCATTGAGCAGTTCCAGCAGGCGCAGGATCACCATCTCGGAGGGCGCGATCTTGCGGCCGCTGAGGATCACCGGACGGGCAAAATAATAGCCCTGGAAGTACTCGAAGCCGAGCTCCAGGCAGCGGTTGAATTCCTCGACCGTTTCGACCTTTTCCGCCAGCAGTTTCTTGTCGGCCGCACGCAGCGAGGCCGCCAGCGGCGCCAGCGCCTGGCCGTGCACGCCCTTGAGATCGATCTTCACCACGTCGACCAGGCTGAGCAGCTTGTCGACCTCCTCGGTATGGTCGACCACGTCGTCGAGCGCGAACTTGAAGCCGAGTTGCTTCAGCTCGGCCACCCGGGCCAACAACTGCTCTGTCGGCTTGACGGTTTCGAGGATTTCGAGGATAACCTTACGAGGCGGCAGAAATCGGACGAAATCGCTCATGAGTACGACTTCGTCGACATTGACAAACGCCAATTGCTCGCCGACCACTTGCTCCAGGCCAAGTTGTGACGCGTGGGAAATGACAGCCGCGGTCGCGGCGGCGCCGTCGGTCAGGCGAGCGTCCTCGTGCTCGCCCGCGGCGCGAAACAGCAGCTCGAAGGCAACCAGGTGCTGGTCGCGCCCGAGGATAGGCTGGCGCGCCAGGAAAAATTCGTCAGACGGCATGGATGAAACTGCCGTTGCTTCGGCATGCATGTAACACTCCTGGAAACTTTTGCGGCGCGGCAGGCGCAGCAAAGGGTGCGCACGTGCGCATACCCTCGCCGAATATACACCATAACGCGAGTCTTTACATTTTTACATCGAAACGCGCGCCGCCAGGCGTACGCGGCGGGCAGCAAAGCCAGGACCCGGCAGCCAGGACCGGCGCAGCGCAAGGCCGCAGGCGCATCGCGCTGCGGGCGCGCCCGGCGCGAACCAGGGCGGCAAGGCGGCGCCGACGGGCGCCGCCATCACATCGACTGATTGAGTCGCCCTCGGGGCGTATCAGCCCCGGTTGCCGCCACGCGGACGACCGCCCGCCGGCCGGCCCGGGCGCGCGCCCTCGCCGGCCGCTCCACCCGCTCCGCGCGGCGCATTGCGCGGACCTGCGGGACGCTGGTCGGCATAGCGCGGCTGCTTGTTGCCGCGCGAAGGATCGAAGCGCTCATCCGGACGATCCTGGGCGCTGTCGCCGCGGCGCGACACCGGCCGCGCGTCGCCGCGCTCCTGTGCGCCTGCGCCGCCACCCTCGCCTTGCGGACGCGAGAAGCGCTTGGCGCGGCTCGGGCCGGCCGGCTTGGCGCCCGCCGGACTGTTCTGGCGGCCGCCTTCGGCCGGCCCTTCCGCCGCGCGGGTCGGCATGGCCTGGCCCGGCAGGCGCAGGCTGCCCGTACCCGACAGCGGGCTGGCGCGCCTTGCGTTACCGACCGGCATGCGGGCCCCGCCCGTGGCGCCGGTGCGCGCGGCCGCCGCGCCCGTCACCTGGGTGCCGCGTTCGATGACGAAGCTGGCGCCCGCGTCCTTGCCCAGCACCTGCACCAGGTAGGGCATGGTCTCGCGCAGCAGGGGCTCGAGCGTATACGGCGGGTTCAGGATGAACATGCCGCTGCTGTGCAGGCCGAAACCGTCTGGTCCCGGCGTCGACACGGTCAGGGTGACGTGCAGCCACTCCTTGGCCGGCAGGCGCTTGAGCTTGTCGGCGAACTGGCGCGACTCCATGCGCTGCAGCACCGGATACCAGACCGCGTAGATACCGCTCGGGAAGCGGCCCAGGGCCTCGTCCAGGGCGTCGCGCACCTTGCGGTAGTCGTCCTTGACCTCGTAGGGCGGGTCGATCAGCACCAGCGCGCGGCGCGACGGCGGCGGCAGCAGGGCCTTCAGGCTCGCGAAGCCATCGCCGCGCTCGATGATGACGCGGCGGCCGCGGGCGCGCTCGCCCTGTTCGGCGCGGTGGGCCTCGGCCTTGCGGAAATTATCGGCGAGGATCTTGCTGTCGGCCGGATGCAGCTCGAACAGGCGCAGGCGGTCGTCCAGGCGCGTCATCTTGTCGGCGACATAGGGCGAGCCCGGGTAGTAGCGCATCTTGCCGCTCGGGTTCATGGCCTTCACCAGGTCCAGGTATTCGGCCAGCGGCGCCGGCACGTCGCTGCGATTCCACAACGGGCCGATGCCGGTGTCGAACTCGGCGTTCTTGGTGGCCTGGGTACTGTCGAGCGCATACACGCCGGCCCCCGAGTGGGTGTCGATATAGGTATAGGCCGTGTCCTTCTGGTTCATGTACAGGTGCAGTTGCACCTGGACGAAATGCTTGAGGACGTCGGCATGGTTACCCGCGTGGAAGGCGTGGCGGTAGCTCAACATAAACTGGGAATCCTAAAATCAAAGCGCCGTTCGGACGAACGGCGATAACAGGCGTCATTATCGCCTAGAAAAGCCGGGCGCCCAAATTCGCCGCCCAAACGAAAAAAAGCCGCAGGCCCGGCTGGGCGCTGCGGCAACTCTGGAGGTGTGTCGTGGACCGGCTGATGCGGCCTGCTTATGCGGCCTGCTTATGCGACCTTCTTCTCGTCGAAGAACTGTTCGTCTTCGGTCGAGCCGTGCAGCGCGGTGGTCGAGCTCTGGTTCTGCTGGATGGTCTGGGTCACCGCGTCGAAGTAGCCGGTGCCGACTTCGCGCTGGTGCTTGACCGCGGTGAAGCCCTTCTCGGCCGCCGCGAACTCGGCTTCCTGCAGTTCCACGAAGGCCGACATCTGGCGGCGCGCATAGCCGTGGGCCAGGTTGAACATGCCGTAGTTCAGGGCGTGGAAGCCGGCCAGGGTGATGAACTGGAACTTGTAGCCCATCGCGCCCAGCTCCTTCTGGAACTTGGCGATGGTCGCATCGTCCAGGTTCTTCTTCCAGTTGAAGGACGGCGAGCAGTTATAGGCCAGCAGCTTGCCCGGGAACTTGGCGTGGATGGCTTCGGCGAACTTGCGCGCGAACTCCAGGTCAGGCTTGCCGGTCTCGCACCAGACGAGATCCGCGAACGGCGCATACGCCAGGCCGCGCGAAATGGCCTGCTCGATGCCCGGACGGGTCTTGTAGAAGCCTTCGACGGTGCGCTCGCCGGTGCAGAAAGGCTGGTCGTTGGGGTCGATGTCCGAAGTCAGCAGGTCGGCCGCTTCGGCGTCGGTACGGGCCACGACCAGGGTCGAGGTGCCCATCACGTCGGCCGCCAGGCGTGCGGCGGTCAGCTTCTCGACGGCTTCGCGGGTCGGCACCAGCACCTTGCCGCCCATGTGGCCGCACTTCTTGACGGAAGCGAGCTGGTCTTCGAAGTGCACGCCGGCGGCGCCCGCTTCGATCATGGACTTCATCAGTTCGAAAGCGTTCAGCACGCCGCCGAAACCGGCTTCGGCGTCGGCCACGATGGGCGCGAAGTAATCGATGTCGTCCTTGCCTTCCGACCATTGGATCTGGTCGGCGCGCATGAAGGTGTTGTTGATGCGGCGCACGACCATCGGCACCGAGTTGGCCGGGTAGAGCGATTGGTCAGGATACATTTCGCCGGCCAGGTTGGCGTCGCCCGCGACCTGCCAGCCCGACAGGTAGATCGCCTTCAGGCCGGCCTTCACCTGCTGCATGGCCTGGTTGCCGGTCAGCGCGCCCAGGGCGTTGACGAAAGGTTCGTTGTTGACGAGATCCCACAGCTTTTCGGCGCCGCGCTTGGCCAGCGTGTGCTCGACCTGGACCGAACCGCGCAGGCGCACCACGTCGGCGGCGGTGTAGTTGCGCACGACGCCTTTCCAACGCGGGTTGCTGTCCCAGTCATTCTGCAGTGCGGTGATCTGCTGTTCACGAGTTGCCATATTGTTTCTCCTGATTAAGTAGAACTGAAATAGTGCTGAGCTGCGAAGCGAAATCCGTTAAACAAATGATAGTCCTGTTTGTGCACAGCACAACAACTCTTATATAAGACATCAAAAGATTTTTTTCTTCTTTTTATTCAAAGGCTTGCGACCGCCATTCCATGATACGAAAAGAAGTTTCTTAAAATGGAAGGACAATGCGCCGCACGCGCAGCACAGCGTTTCACGTTATGGAGGGAGCTTTCCGCATCATGAAATCCAGTGGCGTTTATCAACAAAACAGCATACCGGCGATATCGTGGAGAAGATTGCGTAGAGGCATGAACCGGGCGCTTCGCCTGCTGACCGTACAGCGCAGGCAACGGCAGCACGGCAGGCATGCGCGGCCGAGCCCACCCGGGCGGAAACAAAAAACGCGCACCGAAGTACGCGTTTTTGATGCTGGCGGCAAACCCTGGGGCGTAGGCTCAGGCTTTCTGGGGAACGGTGCGGCGCGCATTTCCCGCCCCCACCGCGGTGGCGATGGCCAGCGTCTGGAACAGGGCCACGCCGATGAAGACCGCGGCCGGATGACCGCCGTCCATCAGCGCGCCGAACAGCAGCGGGCCGACCGACATGCCGGTATCCAGGCCGGAATAGACCACGCCGAACACGCGCCCGGTGGCGTTCGGCGGCGCGGCGGCGCGGATCAGGAGGTCGCGCGAGGGACCGGCGACGCCGGTGGCCAGGCCGATCGCCCCCATCACGACCACCACCAGCGGCCCCGGCACCACGCTTGCTGCCAGCAGCAGCGCCATGGCCGCCGCGAACAGGAAGGCGAAGGTGATCGTGCGGTCGTGGTTGTGGGCGCGCGCCGCCAGGAAGCCGCCGGCCACCATGCCGGCCGCCGAGGACAGCATGAAGGTGGTGTAGGCGGTCGCGGCGGTCGGCAGCGAAATGCCGTACAGCGCCACCAGGCTGGTCGAGGAGAAGGCCTGGATGCCGCCCAGCGCGACCGAGGTCAGGAAGAAGAAGCCGAAGCACATCCACACCGGCGGCAGGCGCAGGAAGGCAAACGAGCCGCCCTCCTGCCCCGGCTTGGCGAGCGTCGCCTGGTTCGGCAGCACGGCGCGGTTCAGGAACAGGACCAGCAGCATCAGGAAAGGAATCGCGCTGGCCGCCAGCAGCGCCGTGCGCCAGCTCGACAGGGTGGCCACGCCGGCCAGGAAGATCGGCGCCGTCGCCCAGCCGATGTTGCCGGAGATGCCGTGCACCGAGAAGGCATAGGCCAGCCGCTCCTTCGACACGCCATGGTTCAGCAAGGTATAGCCGGCCGGGTGGAACACGGCGTTGCCGCAGCCGGCGACAAAAGAGCCCAGCAGCAGCACCGCATAGCTCGGCGCCGACGCCAGCACCAGCGCCCCGACGCCCAGCAGGGCCTGGCCGGTGAACAGCACCCGGCGCGCGCCGACGCGGTCGACGATGAAGCCCGACAAGGCCTGGCCGATGCCGGAGACGACGAAGAACACCGTCATCAGGAAGCCGAGTTCGGAATACGACAGCGCGAAGGCTTCCTTCAGCCAGGGAAACAGCCCGGCCAGGATCAGGTGATAGAAGTGCGACACCCCGTGCGAGGTGCCGACCAGGGCGATGACGCGGGCGTCCTGGCGCAGGCTGCTTGTCATTTTATGTTTCCCGGAAATCAAGACAGCAGCCAGTGTAGTCAAAAGTGCGTGACCTTGCTGGCCTTGGCCCTTTCCGCTTGCCGGCGCTGTACGCCAAGCCAGCTCAGCGCCCCGGTTCAGGGCCTCGGTTCAAGACCTTGCTCGAGGGCGCGGCAACCAGAACGATCAGCCAGCCCAGGAAGGAGATGCAGCGCCAGATTCCCGCGAAGCAGAAGAAGTAGACGACCCACTGCGCCACACCGCGCGCCGGCCACAGCGCCGCACCGTGCAATAACAAGATGGTCAGGACCGCGGTGACACTGCTTACCGCCGCAATAAACCATCCGTTTTTTCGAGCCTGGACATAGCTTCCTTTCATGTGGGCAAGAGAATGCCGAGACTAACCGAGCGAACTGCTCTGTACAAGTAAAAAAGGGCGCATCGCTGCGCCCTTTGCTTCAGGATAAAACCGGCTTACTTCGCCAGCTCGACCTGCGGCTCTTCGCCGAACACCAGCTGCCCGCCGCGCACGCGCACCGGAATGGTGTCCTTCGGCCCGAACTTGCCCGACAGGATGGCCTTCGACAGCGGGTTCTCGATCTGCTGCTGGATCGCGCGCTTGAGCGGGCGCGCGCCATACACCGGATCGAAGCCGGCCTCGGCGATCTTCTGCAGGGCCTCGTCGTCGATGTCGAGCGCCATTTCCATCTTCTCCAGGCGCGCCTCGAGGTTGCGCAGCTGGATCTTGGCGATCGCGCCGATGTTGCGTTCGTCCAGGGCGTGGAAGACCACGATCTCGTCGATGCGGTTGATGAACTCGGGACGGAAGTGTCCGCGCACCTCGGCCATCACCGCCAGCTTCACCACCGCCGGCTCGTCGGTGTCCATCGACTGGATCTTGTTCGAACCCAGGTTCGAGGTCATCACGATCACGGTGTTCTTGAAGTCCACCGTGCGGCCCTGGCCATCGGTCATGCGGCCGTCGTCGAGCGCCTGGAGCAGCACGTTGAAGACGTCCGGGTGCGCCTTCTCGATTTCATCCAGCAGGATGACGCTGTAGGGCTTGCGCCGCACCGCCTCGGTCAGGTAACCGCCCTCCTCGTAGCCGACATAGCCCGGCGGCGCCCCGATCAGGCGGGCGACCGAATGCTTCTCCATGAATTCGCTCATGTCGATGCGGATCAGGGCTTCCTCGGTATCGAAGAGGAAGGCGGCCAAGGCCTTGCACAATTCCGTCTTGCCGACGCCGGTCGGGCCCAGGAACATGAAGGAGCCGTAAGGACGGTTCGGGTCCGACAGGCCGGCGCGCGAGCGCCGGATCGCATCCGACACGGCCTCGATCGCCTCGTCCTGGCCGACCACGCGCTCATGCAGCTTCTCTTCGATGTGCAGCAGCTTGTCGCGCTCGCCCTGCATCATGCGCGAGACCGGGATGCCGGTGGCGCGCGAGACCACCTCGGCGATTTCCTCGGCGCCCACCTGCGTGCGCAGCAGCTTCGGTTGCGCGTTGCCGTCGCCGTCGGCCTGGCTGGCCGCTTCCTCGGCGTGCTTGAGCTGGGCTTCGAGCTCCGGCAGGCGGCCATACTGTAGTTCCGAGACCTTCTGCCAGTTCGACTGGCGCTTGGCTTCCTCCATCTGGTGGCGGATGCGCTCGATCTCTTCCTTGATGTGGGTGGTGCCCTGCACCGCCGCCTTTTCCGACTTGAGGATCTCCTCGTAGTCGTTGTACTCGCGCTCCAGCCGCGCGATCTCCTCGTCGAGCAGCTCGAGGCGGCGCAGCGAGGCCTCGTCGGTTTCCTTCTTCACGGCTTCGCGCTCGATCTTCAACTGGATCAGGCGGCGTTCGAGCCTGTCCATGACTTCCGGCTTGGAGTCGATCTCGATCTTGATCTTGGATGCCGCCTCGTCGATCAGGTCGATCGCCTTGTCGGGCAGGAGGCGGTCGCTGATGTAGCGGTGCGACAGCTCGGCCGCGGCGATGATGGCCGGGTCGGTGATCTCGACCTTGTGGTGCAGCTCGTACTTCTCCTGCAGGCCGCGCAGGATGGCGATCGTCGCCTCCACGCTCGGCTCGTCGACCATGATCTTCTGGAAGCGGCGCTCGAGCGCGGCGTCCTTCTCGACGTACTTGCGGTACTCGTCGAGCGTGGTCGCGCCCACGCAGTGCAGTTCGCCCCTCGCCAGCGCGGGTTTCAGCATGTTGCCGGCGTCCATCGCGCCTTCGGCCTTGCCGGCGCCGACCATGGTGTGGATCTCGTCGATGAAGACGATGGTCTGGCCCTCGTCCTGGGCCAGCTCCTTCAGCACGGATTTCAGGCGCTCCTCGAATTCGCCGCGGTATTTCGCCCCGGCCAGCAGCGCCGCCATGTCGAGCGAGAGCACGCGCTTGCCCTTGAGGGAATCGGGCACTTCGCCGTTCACGATGCGCTGGGCCAGGCCCTCGACGATGGCGGTCTTGCCGACGCCAGGTTCGCCGATCAACACCGGGTTGTTCTTGGTGCGGCGCTGCAGCACCTGGATCGCGCGGCGGATCTCGTCGTCGCGGCCGATCACGGGGTCGAGCTTGCCCAGGCGGGCGCGCTCGGTCAGGTCCAGCGTGTATTTCTTCAGCGCCTCGCGCTGGCCTTCGGCGTCCTGCGAATTCACGGTTTCTCCGCCGCGCACCGCGGAAATCGCGGACTCGAGCGCCTTGCGGGTCAGGCCGTGTTCGCGCGCCAGGCGGCCGGCGTCGGACTTGTCCTCGGCCAGCGCCAGCAGCACCATTTCGCTGGACAGGAACTGGTCGCCGCGCTTCTGCGATTCGCGGTCCGCCAGGTTCAGGAGGGCCATCAGTTCGCGGCCCGGCAGCACTTCGCCGCCGGTGCCGGAGACCTTGGGCGAGCGCTCGAGCGCGCTCTTCAAGGCATTGGTCAGCCCGCCGACATTCACGCCGGCGCGCTGCAAGAGCGAACGCGCGCCGCCGTCGTCCTGGTTCAACAGGGCGGTGAGCAGGTGGACCGCTTCGATGTACTGGTTGTCGTTGCCGACCGCCAGGCTCTGGGCATCCGCCAGTGCTTCCTGGAGCTTGGTCGTCAATTTATCTTGCCGCATGGTGTTGCTCCCTAGTGAGTGTTCTTTGACTGAGAAGAAAATAGGGATGCGGGTGTGGTTTTCAAGATCGGCAACGCAAGCGCGCGAGACAAACCGCAATACTTCGAAAAAACCTGAACATTCCTCAAGAAATCATCGGTTTTTCATTTGATCCCGCTCGCCTAAGCTGGACTCCATCACCACCACCCAAAGCGAGGAAACCATGCGACTCTGTGCAACCGATAGTCCCGACGCCGTCTGCCGCCTGCTGGCGTTGTCCATGATCGTGGACGGCCATATGGCGCCGTCGGAAATCAAGGCGCTGGAGCACAGCGCCATCCTGGAGCGGCTGGGCGTCGACGCCGACACCTTCGACGACGCGGTCATGACGCTGTGCGAGGACCTGCTCGAGACGGCCCGGCGCCACGACCGCGCGGACATCGAGATCGACAACGCCATGCTCGACCGCCTGCTCGACGAGGTCGCCGATCCGCTGCTGCGCATGCACGTCCTGAAGGCCATGCTCGACATCGTCCACGCCGACCGCCTGATCGACAGCCGCGAGCACCTGCTGCTGCAGCGCGCCCAGCGCAAGTGGTCGACGCCGGCAGACATCGGGGCCGTGACGGAGGGCTGACGCCATGGACTTCCTGAGTGTCGTCTAAAGAGCCTGCCCCAGCAGGTCCGAGTCGCCGCTGGCGCGCCTGACAAGCGGGGGCGGCGTTGCTCGTCGTTGCATGGCCCACCATGCTGCCTCCTCGCGCCTTGCCCGCGCTTGCCATGCATCGCCATCCGCTTCCCCGCACCTGCTGGGACAGGCTCCTGGGCGCACCGGTATGGATGTGGCTGGTGTTCCTGGCGATCGTCGTCCTGCTGCTGGCCTTCGACCTGGGGGTCCTGAACCGCGATGACCACGTCATCGGCGTGCGCGAGAGCCTGAAACTCTCGGCGCTCTACCTGACCGCGGGCCTGGCCTTCGGGCTCTGGGTCTGGCACGGCTTCGGCAGCGAGAAGGCGCTGGAGTTCTATACCGGCTTCCTGATCGAGAAGAGCCTCTCGCTCGACAACATCTTCGTGATCTCGCTGATCTTCGCGACGCTCGCGATCCCGCCGCTCTACCAGCACCGCGTGCTGTTCTGGGGCATCCTGGGCGTGATCGTCACCCGCGGCGTCATGATCGGCGCCGGCTCGGCGCTGGTGGCCAGCTACTACTGGGTGCTGTACATCTTCGGCGCCATCCTGGTCGTCACCGGCATCAAGATGCTGTTCGTGGCCGAGAACCCGAACCAGGTGCGCGACAGCGCCCTGCTCGCCTGGCTGCGGCGCCACCTGCGCGTGACCGACGGCACGCACGGCCACGACTTCGTGGTGCGCCTGCCCCATCCTTCGCAGCCCGGGCGCAGGCTCTGGTATGCGACGCCGCTGCTGCTGGCGCTCCTCATGGTCGAGTTCACCGACGTCGTCTTCGCCGTCGACAGCGTGCCGGCGATCTTCGCGATCACCAGCGACCCCTTCATCGTCTACACCTCGAACATCTTCGCGGTGCTGGGCCTGCGCGCCCTGTACTTCGCGCTGGCGGACGTGGTGCAGCGCTTCCGCTACCTGAAGTACTCGCTGGCGGCGGTGCTGGTGTTCATCGGCTCGAAGATCTTCCTGGGCGACTTCGTGTTCGGCGGGAAGGTGCCGGCCAGCCTGTCGCTGGCGGTCACCGCCGTGCTGATCGCTGCCGGCATCGGGTATTCGCTGTGGCGCAGCAAGGGGGATGCGGCGCATGGATGAGGCTGGTGAACAGCCTGCACCTGTCGCGGGAGGCGGCGTTGGCCGCCTCCCGTATCTTTATCCAGCAGAAACCTCGCCGGGACGCACGCCAGGCGCGGCGGGAATGGCGCCGACGTCGCGTACGTTCTTCTGCACCGCGACCACGGCAAACAGGCTCAGCAGGAAAGACATGGCATAAAAGCCCTTCTCGCTGCGCTCGAGCGTGGCGTTCCAGAGGCCGACCGTCAACAGCAGCACGGCCGCCAGCAGCGACACCCAGCACAGGCCGGCATACAGGTTGGTGACGGGAATGCCCTCGCTGCGGTCGCGCACGGTCTTTTGCAGCGAGACGGCGGCAAACAGGCCGTACATGAGCAGGGTCACGTAGTACCCTTTTTCGTTGAGTTGCATCTGGGCGTTCCACAAACCGATCAGGTACGCGATCGCGCCGATCAGCAGGGCGCCCCAGGAAGCGCCGACAAAGGCGGCGGTCGGGCGGTAGGCATTGGTCATGGCTGGCTCCGGTTGTTGTCCAGCCGAAACTTTGCCCGCAGGATGGCCCGCCGTCCTTGCGCAAGAACAGTCAGTCTCGCAGTCAGCCCCGCAGCGCACGCCAGGTCGCAAACCCTGCGATGCACAGCAGGATCGACCCGCCCAGGTGCAGCAGCGTGTGCGCCAGCGCCCAGCCGTACGCGCCGCGCTGCATCAGCGCCACCGATTCGCCCGAAAAACTGGAGAAGGTGGTCAGGCCGCCGAGGAAGCCGGTGACGACAAACAGGCGCCACTCCGGACTCAGCCCGGGATGATGCGAAAAGAAGCCGAGCGCGATCCCGATCAGGTAGCCCCCGATGAGGTTGGCCGCCAGCGTGCCGGCCTGGACGTGGGCGTGCACGTTGGTCAGCCACAGGCCCAGCCCCCAGCGCAGCCAGGCGCCGATGGCGGCGCCCGCCCCCACCGCGAGCCAGCTCAAGCCCGGGTCCTCATGCGGTCTTCCACTTGGCCTTGGCGCTGTCGTCCGAGAGGCGCGCATCGACCCAGCGCGCGCCCTCGGGCGTCTGCTCCTTCTTCCAGAAGGGGGCGTCGGTCTTCAGGTAGTCGATGATGAATTCGCAGGCGGCAAAGGCCTCGCCACGGTGGGCGGCGCTGACGGCGACCAGCACGATCTGCTCCAGCGGCGCGAGCGGGCCGACGCGGTGGATCACCAGCGCGTTGTAGAGCGGCCAGCGCGCTTTCGCCTGCTCGACGATGTCTTCCAGCGCCTTTTCCGTCATGCCCGGATAGTGTTCCAGCTCCATCTCGGAGACGGACGAGCCGTCGTTCATGTCGCGCACAGTGCCGACAAAACTGACCACGGCGCCGACGCGGGCGTCGCCCTCGCGCAGGCGCGCCAATTCCTGGCCGAGGTCGAAGTCCCCGGCCTGCACCCTCACCCGGCTCATTTGCCCTCCCTTGCGGTGCGCATGATGAGCTGCTCGATGCGCAGCGCGGTGCGCTCGTCGACCAGCGCCGGCAAGGCGCACAGCTGGCGCAGGCCCGCTCCTTTATGGGCCGGCTTCTCGCCCGCCTTCAGGGTCGACTGCAGGGCCTCGACCTGGAGCTTGAGGCGCTCGCGCGCGAACTCGGCGCCGCTGTCGATGCCGCTTGCCACTTCCTGGCGCAGCAATTCCTGCAGCAGGGTGGCGCGGTTGGTTTCGAGCAGGCGCGCATAGCCTTCGCGGTCGCCCTCCAGGGCGCTCAGCGCGGCGTCGAAGCGCGCGTCGAGCACCGGGTCATATTCGCCGCCGGCCGGCAGCAATGCCGCCCAGCGCTTGCGCCAGTCGGCGCTCGATACGTGCTGGCCGGGCTGGGCCAGCGAATCCTCGAGCTCCTGGCAGGCGCGCAGCTTGTCGCGCAGGGCGCTGGCCAGCGCCAGCCCGGCGGCGCGGCGCGCCACGTCGGCATGGTGCTGGACCTTGGCCACGGCCTCGTGGTAACGCTTTTCCACGCGCGCCTCGTGCGCACGCGGCACCGGGCCGATGGCATGCCATTCGGCCGCCGCCTCGCGCAGCAGCTTGCCGGCGGTGGCCGGGGTGGCCTCGGGCGCGGCCGCTTCCAGGCGGGCGGTGATCGCTTCCTTGGCCGCCTCGTGGGCGCGGCGCTCGGCATCGAGCGCGTGGGCGCTTTCCTTGCGGCGGGCGAACAGCTCGTCGCAGGCGGCGCGGAAGCGCTGCCACAGCGCCTGCTCGGCCTTGCGTTCCAGCGGCAGCGCGCGCGCATGCTCCTGCCAGCGCGCCTGGATGTCGCGCAGGCGATCGACCGCATGGCGGTCGTGCGGGTCGATGGCGGCGACTTCGTCGATGAGTTCCTCGCGGCCCGTCATCTCGGCCTTGCGCTGCTCTTCCAGCGGGCCCTGCAGCGTGGTGAGCGCGGCGGCGAACTGCTGGTCGAGACGCTTCTTGTCCTTGCGGTCGATCGCGCCCAGGTGGCTCCAGGCCAGGCGCAGGCGCTGCACGGTGCCGGCCACGTGCTTCCAGTCGGCTTCGCCCGACTCCAGGCGCGCGATCTCGGCATTGGCCTCCGCCACCAGCGCCTCGCCGCGCGCCGCGTTGGCGTGGCGTTCGTCGGCCAGGTGCTTGAAATGGGCCGCGGCCGGCGCATAGGCCGTGGTGCAGGCGTTGTCGAAGCGTTCCCACAGGCTCTTCGGCGCGGCGCCGGACAGGCTGTCGAGCGCCTTCCAGCGCTCGCGCATGCTGCCGACCTTCTTGGCCAGCTCGGCCATCGACAGGTTCTGGGTGCTCAGCGCCTCGACCGTCTTGATCAGTTCCTCGCGCGAGACATTGCCGCCCCAGCGCGCCCAGTCGGACAGCCGCTTCAGTTCGGCGCGCAGGTGGTTCAGGCGCTCGGCCTGGGCGGCGGTCAGGCGCATGCCCTTGCCCTTGGTGTCCTTCAGCGTCTTGTCGAGTTCGGCGGCGGTGCCCAGCGAACCCTGCTGCAAGGCCGCCTCCAGCGCGTCCATGGTGTCGATGAAGCCCTGGTCGGCGCCCTTCGGCGCGGGCTTCGCGGCCCGGGTCGCGGCCTGCACGGCCGGGGACACCGGCGTCTCGCGCGGCGCGGGCTTGGGCTGGCGCTCCGGCTGCGGCAGGCTCGCCAGCCAGGCATCGAAACGTTCCTGCAGCGCCGTGGCGGCGGCGCCCTGCGGCAGCGCCGGCAACTTCAGCCAGGCCTGGCGCAGCTTGTCGACGTGCAATTCGGCCACCGGCTGGGCCTGCCACTCGGCCAGCGCCGCCTCGCGCGCGGCGAAGGCGGCCTGGGCCTGTTCCAGCATAGCCAGGCCGGCGCGCAGGCGCGCCAGTTCGGCGGCGAATTCGGACGCCAGGCTGCGCGGCAGCGACGCCTGCTCGGGCGAGCCCAGGGCGGCGTCCTGTTCCTGGGCCATCCGGTCCAGTTGCGCCGCCAGCTCGGCGGCGTTCAGGTTGGCCGTTTCCAGGGCGCGCAGCGCGGCCAGGCGGTCGATCATGGCGCGCTGCAGCCCCACCTGGGCCTCCAGGCGGGCGCCCAGCTGGGCGCGCAGAGCGGCGAACTCGTCGGCCAGCTCGGGGGCGGCGATGACCGACCATCTACGGTCGAGCTCTGCGACATGATTGGGGGTCAGCAAGGCGTCCTGCAGCAGGCTGCGCGCCTGGGCCAGGGTGGCCTGGCCGCGCGCCAGTTCGGCGTCGTGGTGACGGATCGCGTCCAGGCGCGATTGCATCAGCTTGGCGACGCGGCGGTCGAGGTTGCGCATGGCGCCATGCACGCGCTCGAGCGCGGCGCGGCTCTGCACATGCTCGGCGGCGGCCAGGCGCAGTTCGGAGAAATCGGAATGGAGGATGAATTCCACGGCGCGGGTTTCATCGCCGTCGAGCTGGCGCAACTGTTCGGCCTGCTGCTCACGCCCCTGCTGGGCCGGCTTCGGCTGGACCGGATGCTGCTGGGCGGCGCCCTGCCCGGCCGGCGCGTCGGCCGCGCCCTTCGCGCCCTTGTCGGCAGGCTTGGCTGCCGCCGCGGACGGCGAATTGCCGGGTTTCTCGCCCTGGCGCTTGAATAGGAATTCGAACATGATGAAATCGCACTTCCAAAACCCCCATCATAACAAAGAACGATGGCGGCTTTTTCGGGCGCACCCGACAGGTGCGCGCCGGGGCAGCGCGCCGCGCATGCCGATCGTGCCCGCCGGCCACGCGGCGCAGCCTGCCACCTCGACCGCGCTAGTGCATGTAGGACACCGGCGGACCTTGTCGATGCGCATGATCCGCGCGCCCCGGACGGCTTGCCGGCGGGGCGTCCAGCTTGCCGCGGTGCTCCTGGCGCCAGGCGTCGTAGGCCAGCATCTGGTGCGCCATCGCGAACCAGGTTTCGCCCGCGATCGCGGCGCGCGCCACCGGGAACAGCTCGAGCTCCTCGCGCTCGAAACGCTGGGTCAGCGCCGCGCAGAAGCGTTCCATGGCGGTGCAGAAGGCTTCGACGCGCTCCTCGTTGTCGATGCCGCCCTGCGACAGACGCTCGGCCGTGCCCAGCGCCTCGACCGCATTGCGGCTGAGCTGGTCGAGCTCGGCCACGAGCGCGGCGGCGCCGCTGCTGGCGCGGCGCAACGCCGGCAGCAGGAATTTGTCGAGCTTGCGGCGATGACATTGCTCGTAGAGACTGCGCAGCGTGTCGCACACGTAGTCGGCCTGGCCGCTTGTGAGCGCGGTCTGGCGCGAATAGCTTTTCTGGACGAGCTGCTGCACGGCGTGCAGGCTGACGCGCATGTTCGTTTGTTCGACGGACAGCGCAACGAGCGTGTAGGTCGCGGTAAGCATTCGGTCTCCTCTCGGCGTCCAAGCGCACGCCCATGCTCCGCGCGGGAAGTGGCGGGGAACAAGCGGCCTGGCTGGACTTACTGGTTATGAACAGGCTGGGGGATTGTTTTTTTCTTCACTTCAGCCTGAAGGAACTAGTAGTTTAAGGAGCCGACCTTGTATGGCGTTTGATCTGCCGCAAACTTGGCTTGGTCAGTTCGGCAAGTCCTGTCAACCGCGGCGGGAGCCCCGGCTTGCCGCACCTGTGGTTGTTTACCAACGCGCACTGTAGTCCTCGGCCAGTCCTGTCAGGCCGGAAACCGGGCGCGCCGGCGCATCGGGCGCGGCCTTGACCCAGCCGTCGAAGCGGCCCACGTGCTGGGTCAGGCGGCTGCCGGCCAGCAACAGGTTCTTGTCGTCGCGGCGCGTGCCCTCGGGACTGAAGCGCAGGTCGAGCAGGCCGTCGTCGGTCGCCATGGTCCAGGCGCCGCCGGCGTCGACCGCGATGTGGACCGCCCCGAGCGGGACCAGTTGCCCCCCGGTCCAGAGCGCATTCTCGGCATCCCCGAAATAACCGCTTTGCAGGTTGAAGCCCAGCGCCGGCGTGTGCGCCGAGATCCAGCGCCAGCCCGTGCGGCGTCCGAGCAGGCCGTTCGAGTAATCGAAGCTGGCCACGCCGCCGTCCAGCCGGTAACGCCGTCCACCGGCCTCGGCCCAGCCGGCGAGCGCCAGGCCGGGCGACTTCTGGGTGGTGTGCACGGCGCCGCCATCCCTGACGGGACCGACCGCCAGCAGGCGCGGCCCGGCGCTGCCGCCATATTCGGCCTCGATCCGGAAGCGGCCGGCGCGCAGGCGCAGCCGGTGGCCGTCGTCGCCGTCGGCCTCGATGGCGATGCGCCGTCCCGGCATCGCGAACCAGGCGCCCTCGCCGACGGTCGCGCCGACGAAGGCCGTCACGCCAGGCAGGCCGACGGGCGAGAACGCCTCGACAATCTCGCCGCGCCCGCGGTCGAAGGCGTAGGCGAAGCTGCTGTTGCTCCAGCCGATGTCGATGACCGTCAGCCCCACGAACAGCTCGTCGGTCACGAGCGAGACGAAATGCCAGCGCTTGTGGTGCAGGCGGCGCCAGAGCGCCCCGCGCGCATGGGGCGGCGCCAGGTCGGCCCAGGCCGGCGCGCCGGTGGCGCCCTGGTAGCGCCCGAACAGGGGCCGGCCGCCGGCATCGACGACCTGGCGCGGGGCGCTGGGCAGGCTCATGCGGCAACCTGTGCCGGCGGTGCGGCCAGCGCCTGCGCCAGCCGCGCGCCAAGCGCCTCCGGCTCGGCGCGGACGATGCTCACCTCGGCGCAGGCGTGCCAGCGCGCGCAGCGCTGCAGGGCCGCCGCGACCTCGCGCACCAGCGCATCGCTCACGCGCAGGCCCGGCTCGAACAGCGCGGCCTTCACTTCGAAGACGCCGGCGCGGCGGTGGGCCTTGGCGTCGATGCGTCCGATGAGCGCGCCGCGGCGCAGGATGGGCAGCGTGAAATAGCCGTAGCGGCGCTTCGGCGCGGGCGTATAGCACTCTAGCCGGTAGTCGAAGCCGAACAGCTCCAGGGCGCGGCGCCGGTCCCAGACCACCGGGTCGAAGGGCGACAGGATGGTGGTGAGCGTGGGCGCTAGCCGCCCTTCCGAGGCCTGGCGCGCCAGGTCCGCGTGCTCGGGGTGGATGTAAACCGGGTCCTTCCAGCCCTCGACGCGGGCGCGCAGCAGCAGGCCCTCCTCCACCAGCGCCTCCGGATCGACATGGGGCCGGCGGGTACGGTGGTAATCGGGAATCCAGCCGGCGCGTGCCAGCCCGAGCGCCCGGACCGTGCGCAGGGCGAAGGTGCGCCGCACCTCGGCCAAGGCCGGCATGCGCGCGTCGTCCCAGCCGGGCAGGACGCGCTCGGCCAGGTCGTAGACACGCTGGAAGTTGTGACGCCGCGCGATCATCAGCTCGCCCGAGGTGAACAATACCTCGAGCGAGCGCTTCTCGGGCTTCCACTCCCACCAGCCGCCCGCCTTGCCGTCGCTGCGCTCGAAATCCGAGGAGCGCACCGGTCCCCTGCTGCGGATATGGGCCAGCAGCGCCGCCACCTCGCCGGCGCGCTCGCGCATCCAGGTGGCGGAATATTTCCATCCCATGGCCGCCGGGTCGAGCATGCGGTGGCGGTAGAGGCCGTAGTCCTCGATCGGCAGGAAACAGGCTTCGTGGGCCCAGTACTCGAAGAGTTTCCCCTCGGCCAGCAGTTCGTCCAGCCACTCGGGCTGGTAATCGCCCAGCCGGCTCCACAGGACGAGATAAGGACTGCGGGCGACCACGTTGATGGTGTCGATCTGCAACATCTCCATGCGCCGGATGGCGTCCAGGACATCGTCTTTCACGGCCTTGCGGCGGCGCGGCTGCAGGAGCCCCTGGGCCGCCAGGTGGAGGGCGCGCGCGCCGTTGATGGATAGGTACAATTCGCTCATGTAAATATTCTAATAAGGTTTCGGCAACAACTGCCTCGGTCGCGGGGAAATTTTTTGAACGGCGTTTTGAAGCTTGACTGCAGCTGCGCTATAGTTCAGCCGATTCCCGACTTCCCCACTCCCTTCTCCCCATGCGGCTGTTGCACACTTCCGACTGGCACCTCGGCCAGACCCTGCACAATTACGACCGGACCTACGAACACCAGTGCTTCCTCGACTGGCTGCTCGATACCATCGTGAGCGAAGAGGTCGATGCGCTGCTGATTGCCGGCGATATCTTTGACAACACCAATCCTTCGTCCGCCGCCCAGCGCCAGCTCTACGGCTTCCTGCAGCGGGCCAAGGCGCGCACGCCCCACCTGCAGATCGTCGTCATCGCCGGCAACCACGATTCCCCGGGCCGCCTGGAAGCGCCGGGGCCGCTGCTCGAAGCCCATGGAACGGTCGTGATCGGGAACGTGGTGCGCGCCAGCGACGGCGCCATCGACCTCGAACGCCTGATCGTGCCGCTGCGCGACCGCGCCGGCGAGGTGAAGGCCTGGTGCCTGGGCATTCCCTTCCTGCGCCCGGGCGACGTGCCGCGCGTGGAAGTCGAGGGCGACGCCTACCTGAACGGCATCGCCGAGCTCTACCGGCAGGCCTTCGAACTGGCGCGCAGCCGCCGCGGCGAAGGCCAGGCCATCCTGGCCATGGGCCACTGCCACATGGTCGACGGCCAGTCCTCGAACGACTCCGAGCGGCGCATCGTCATCGGTGGCACCGAGGCCCTGCCCGCCTCCATGTTCGCGCCCGAGATCGCCTATGCGGCCCTGGGCCACCTGCACCTGGCCCAGCGCGTCGGCAAGAAGGAACACCTGCGTTACTGCGGCAGCCCCTTGCCCATGTCCTTCGCGGAGGTGGCCTACCAGCATCAGGTGCTGCGCATCGACCTCGACGGCGCCGTGGCAAAGGAAGTCACGCCCATCCACGTGCCGCGCGCGGTCGAGCTGCTGCGCGTGCCGGCCAAACCCGCGCCCCTGCCCGAGGTCCTGGCCGCGCTCGAAGCGCTCGAGCTCGACCATGAGCTGCCGCCGGCATGCCACCCCTATCTGGAGGTGCGCGTGCTGCTCGACGGTCCCGAGCCCGGCCTGCGCGCCCAGATCGAAGCGGTCATTGCCGGCAAACCCGTGCGCCTGGCGAAGATCGAGCCGACCCGGAAAAGCGTCGGCGCGCTTGATGAAGCCGACGCGCTCACGCTCGACCAGTTGGCCGAGCTGAAACCCGACGACATCTTCCGCCGCCTGTGGCAACAACGCTTCGGCGAGGACGCGCCGGACGAACAATTGTCTGCTTTTGCCGAACTAATGTTGGACGACGGCAAGGAGGGCGCATGAGGATCCTGCGCATCGCCGGCCGCAACCTGGCGTCCCTGGCCGGCGACTTCAACGTCGACTTCGAAGCCGAACCCTTGGCATCCTCCGGCCTGTTCGCCATCAGCGGCCCGACCGGCGCGGGCAAGAGCACCCTGCTCGACGCCCTCTGCCTGGCGCTCTACGGCAACACGCCGCGCCTGCCGCGCAGCGGCGGCCGCGGCGCGGGCAGCCTGCCGGACGCGGGCGGCGAAACCGTCTCCACTTTCGATCCGCGCAACCTGCTGCGGCGCGGGACGGCCGAGGGCTATGCCGAGGTCGATTTCGTCGGCAACGACGGCCTGCGCTACCGCGCGCGCTGGAGCGTGCGCCGCTCGCGCAACAGGGTCGGCGGCCTGCTGCAGCCGCCGAACATGACCCTGCACCGCCTGCCCGAGATGGCGCCGCTGGGCGCGACCAAGACCGAGGCGGCGCAGGAAATCGCCCAGCGCGTCGGCCTTTCTTTTGAGCAGTTCACGCGCTCGGTGCTGCTGGCCCAGAACGAGTTCTCGGCTTTCCTCAAGACCGACGAGAACGAGCGCGGCGAGCTGCTCGAAACCCTGACCGGCAGCGCCGTCTACAGCGAAATCTCCAAGCGCGCCTTTGAGCGCTACAAGCTCGAACAGGAAGCCGTGCGCCGCCTGACCGCGCGCCTGGCCGACCAGGCCCCGCTGGCCCAGGAAGCACGCGCCGAACTCGATAGCGCGCATGCGGCCGCCGAAGAGGCCCTGCAAGCCGCGGACGTGAAGCGCGCCCTGCTGGAAACCCAGCTGCGCTGGCACCAGGAACGCGAGAAGCTGCGCCGCGGCGAAGCCGAAGCGCAGGCCGCGCTGGCCGAAGCGCGCGCTCAACTCGAGACCGCCGGCGAACGCCGCATCCGCCTGGCGACGCTGGACGAGGTCCAGGCCGCGCGTCCGCTGATGGCGGAACTCGCGCGCCTGGAAAAGGAACGCGTCGACGCCGAGGCGGCGCTGGCCAACGGCCAGCGCGAACTGCAGCGTGTGCAGGAAGCCGCGCGCCAGAGCGTGGTCGAGGTGCAGGCGGCCCAGGACGCCGTCCAGGCCCTGGAGGCGGCGCAACTGGAAGCCGCCCCGCAGCTGGACGCGGCCAAGGCGCTCGACGCCACCATCGCCACGCTGCGTGAAGCCCACCAGAAGGTCACCCAGCAGCGCGACGAGGCCGTGGCCCAATCGGCCCAGGCCCAGGCCGCGCTGGCCCAGGCCAACCGGCAGTTGGAAACGACCCGCGCGGCCGAAGCGCGCAGCGCCGCCTGGATCGAGAACAACCGCCGCCTGGAAGCGCTGGCCGCCCAATGGCCGCAGTGGGACAGACTGTTCGGCAAGGCCGAAGAGGCGGCCCGGCTTGCGCGTGCCGGCAGCGCGCGCCTGGCCCAGGCCGAACGCGCCCTGGTCGACGACGCCGCCCGCGCGGCCGCCGCCGCCGAAGCGGTCGAGGCGGCCGCGGCGCGCATCACCCGGCTCGAGGCCGCGCGCCAGGAAGCGCAGCAGGCGCTGGCCCAGTTCGACGTCGGCGCCCTGCTCGACGAGCGCGACGCCCTGGAAGGCCGGCGCGACGCCCTGGCCGCCGGCGAAAAAATCTGGCAGGGACTGGCGGCCGCCCGTCAGCGCCTGCAGCGCATCGAGGCCGAACGCACGCGCAGCGCGGCGGCACGTGCGGCCGCCGAGGCCGCGCTGGCCGCGGCGAGCGACGCCGCCCCGGCGCTCTCCGCCGCCACCGCCCAGGCCGAAGCGGCCCTGAGCGCGGCCGAACTGGCCTGCGCGGCGAAGGTCGAGGACCTGCGCGCCAGGTTGAGCGAGGGCGAACCCTGCCCGGTCTGCGGCAGCGCGGAACACCCCTATGCCCACCCGGATGTGCGCCTGCGCGCCGTGCTCGACGTCCTGCGCGAACAGGTCGAACGGCAGCGCGCCGAGGTGCGCGCCAACCTGTCCAGCCAGGCCACGCGCCGCGCCGAGCTGGCGGCAGCAAGCGAACGCCTGGAGGCCCTGCTCGAGGAGCACGGCGGCCTGCTGGACGACGCCGACGTGCTCGAGCAGGCCTGGAACGCGCATCCGCTGGCGCCTGAAGCCCCGGTCGAGGCCCAGCGCGCCGACTGGTTCGCCGCCCAGCTGCGCGAGGTGCGCGAAGCCCTGCGCGCGATCGATGCGCGCCAGCAGTCGGCCCGCCATGCCGCCCAGGCCCGCGACGCGGCCCAGGCGGCTTTCGACGCCGCCAACGCCGAGCACAAGCGCCTGCAGGACCTGGCCCAAGCCACCCGCACCGCGCACCTGGACGCCGGCCACGCGCGCCAGTCGCTTGCCGAGCAGCTTGACCGCGACGCCGCCCTGCTCGCCGGCCTGCTGGCCGAACTCGATCCGGTGATGAGCGACTCCTGCGGCGATGGCTGGCAGGACGGTTGGCGCGCCGATCCCGGCGCCTGCCACCGCGAACGCGCCGCCGAGGTGGCGGCCTGGCAGGCGCAGTCGGCGCAACTGGCCCAGCACCGCGCCGCCCTGGCCGAGCTCGAAGCCGCCGGACGCGACGCCGGCCTGCGTTTCGATCACGCCGCCAGGGCCGCCGAAGCCGCCGTGGAAGCCTTTGCGCGCAGCGAGGCGGCGCTGGCCGAACGGCGCCGCGAGCGCGCCGCCTTGTTCGAGGGCCGCGCGGCGCAGGAGGTCGAACAAGCCATGCGCCGCCAGCTCGCCGGCGCGCGCGACGCCCTGGCCGCGCGCCAGCTTGCCGCCAACGACGCGGCGCAAGGCGAAACGCGCATCCGCACCGGCCTGACCCAGACCGGCGAACGCATCGCCAGCCTGCAGGACGAGGCGCGCGACGCGGCCACGCGCCTGGCCGACTGGCTCGACGATTATGCGGCCCACCACGCCGACCTGGAACCGATCGAGAACCAGGCGGCGCTGGCCAGCCTGCTCCAGGTCGGCGCGCAGTGGATCGCGGCCGAACGCGCGGCCTTGTCGGAACTCGACGGCGCCGTCGCCAGGGCCACCGCCGTGCTGGCCGAGCGCGGCAAACAGCGTCTGCTGCACGAGGAAAGCGCCGATCCGCAGGCGGCGGCGCGGGAAATCGAGGCGGTGGCAAGCGCGCTGCAGGAGGCGCTGGACGAGCGCCAGGTCGCGCACGAGCAGGCCACCCGGCTGCGCCTGCAGGTGGCCCAGGACGAGGAGCGCCGGGTCAAGGCGCAAGCCATGCTGCTTGATATCGAGCGCCAGCAGGCGATCGAGGCGCGCTGGGGCAAGCTGGCCGAGCTGATCGGCTCGGCCGACGGCAAGAAGTTCCGCAACTACGCCCAGCAGTTCACGCTGGAAGTCCTGCTCGGCTACGCCAACAGCCACCTGTCTCAACTGGCCAAGCGCTACCGCCTGGAGCGCGTCGACAATGCCGGGGCGCCCTCGCTGGCGTTGCTGGTGCGCGACCACGACATGGGCGGCGAGATCCGCTCGGTCAATTCGCTCTCGGGCGGCGAGTCCTTCCTGGTCTCGCTGGCGCTGGCCCTGGGCCTGGCTTCGCTGTCCTCGAACCGGGTGCGGGTGGAGTCGCTGTTCATCGACGAGGGCTTCGGCTCGCTCGACAGCGCCACCCTGGGCGTGGCCATGGACGCGCTCGACTCCCTGCAGGCTATGGGCCGCAAGGTCGGCGTGATCTCGCACGTGCACGAGATGACCGAGCGGATCGCGGCCAAGATCCAGGTGCGGCCAAGCGGCGGCGGGAGCAGCGCGGTCAGCGTGGGCGTGTGAGCGCAGGCCAGGCCGCGATCCAGCCGGGCGCAACGGATGCCTACTGGGGCGGCTGGCCGTTCGAGGCCATCAAGCCGGCATCCACCGGCAGGTTGACGCCCGTGACCAGGCGCGCATCCTCGCTGGCCAGGAAGGCCATCGCCGCGGCGACGCCCTCCGCGTCCTCGGGTGCGCCGAGCGGCATGCGCTCCCTGAACTTGGCGACCAGTTCCGGATCGCTCACCATGTCCTGGGTCATTCCCGTGTCCGTGAAGCTCGGATTGACCGCGTTGACCCGCACGCCATCCTTGCCCGCATCCATCGCCATCGCGCGCACCATGTTGCTGACGGCGCCCTTCGAGGTGTTGTAGGCGAACAGGTTCCAGTCGCCGCCCAGCCCCGATACCGAAGAGGTCATGACGATGGACCCGCGTGTCTTCACCAGTTCGGGCATCGCCGCCTTGGCCATGTGGAAGTAGCCGGCGACATTGACCGCCATGACGCGTGCGAAGTCTTCTTCGCTCGTCCGCATGATGTCGCCCTCGGTTGCCACGCCGGCGTTGTTGACCAGGACATGGAGCCCGCCGAAGCGCTCGACAGCCGCCTTGACGGCCGTGCTTGCGGTGTTCTTGTCGGCGGTATCGCCGACCTGCAGCAGAACGCGCTCCTGCGGGAGTTCGGCGGCAGCTTGCCTGAGGCTGGCTTCGTCGATATCGAGCATCACGACGCGGGCGCCTTCATCCAGGAAGCGGCGGGCGGCCGCCAGGCCGATGCCGGAAGCGGCGCCGGTGACGAGGACGGTTTTGTCTTTGAAACGCTTCATCTGTTCTCCTTCGTTGCCGGCCATCGCGCTCGAATGGACGCAAGGGGCGCGCGCCCGATTCGCTCACGAAAGTCTGGGAACGACGATAGCACAGCCGTGAGAATACGGTTTTCCGGTTCCGAAGCAGTGAAGGCGCCCGGCATGACGCCGAGGTCATGAAGCTGACCGGGCCTCTGGAATGGACCGCATCCGGGCTTTCTGATTTACCATGCTACTTTCGGTTTATCCACTTCAGGTGCCTGGCGATGGCAAAGAACATTGAATACCCTGGCGCGCACGGCAGGCGCTCAACTGCGCTTGCACGCAGCCAGTTCCGGAACGGTTTATTGGCCATGGCGCTGCTGGCCAGCGCCTCGCCGGCACTGGCCATCCCGCCACCGCCGCCGCTGGCGCCGCTGCTGCGCCAGGCCGACATGACTGTCACGGTGCGTCTGATCGAAGCAAAGAATGGTGTGGTCACCAAGATCACCACGCTCTGCAAGGTCAGCGGCAAGATTCCCGTCTATGCCGATCAGGACAATCCCGCTTCCTTCAACGCCGCGGAGATCGCGGGGTGCAGCATGCCCAGGAATGGAGAGAGTCTGGGCGTATCCGTGTGGGGTGCGAAGGCAGTGTCGAAAAGCCGCGGCGCCTTTGCGACCGCAGGCGTCGACGTCACTCCTCCCGACGCCGCTCCTGGCTGTGCAGACTTGTGCGGTCCACAACCGCTGGCGGATTCGCGAGCCGAGATTCGGGTGAGCGGTACGCCGAAGCTGATGCATTTCAGCCTGAACCCGAATCCTGCGTCGGTGCTGAAAGCCAGGCCAAGCGTCTGGCTCGACGCCGAGGTGGAGATCGTCGACTGATTCCACAGGGCCCGGGTTCCCGCCGTGCCGGCAACTGGACCTTGTCCCCGGCGAACCCGTCGTGAACGCCCGATCTGCCCGATACCCGCCATCCTTGTACAATGCGCGCTTTGCACTCCACACGCTCGCACACCATGAAACCCGCCCGCACCCTCACCTTCAAATGCGCCAAGTGCGCCAAGCCCGTCACCGTCTACCTGCAGAAGGTCTCGGCCTGCTCGCACATCCAGCCCTACCAGGGCATCTGCGGCTGCGGCGAAGTCAAGCTGCACGCGACCGGCAACGCGGACGCAGTGAAGTCCTTCCTCGATTCGAACGGCACCAACTGGCATCACCACCATTAAGACCATGACGCGCATCGAATGGGTCGAAAACGGCGAGCAGCGCTCGGCGCTGTGGCGTTCCGAGAGCGGCTGGCCGGCGCCGAAGAAGGTCGTGATCGCCGACGACACCCTGGCCGCCGACACGGCCTACCGCCTGGCGCTGGACGGCACCGCCCTGCTCTGGCGCGGCGACTTCCAGAACGCGCGCCAGCTGGTGCAGGCGCTGGCGCGCCGCATCGACCACAAGGGGTCACGTGCAAAGCGCGCCAAGGCAAGCAAGACGCCGGCCACGCCGACCGAGCAGTTCCACCGCCATCGCCTGGCCCAGCTGCAGCGCGCCCGCACCCTGGCCATGCTGCTGATCCCCTTCGATGCCGACTATACGATCCCGCTGCGCCGTGCGCCCGAGGTGAAGGAAGCCTGCCTGGAAGCCTGGGGCCCGTCCAGCGAACCCTGCGTGGCTTCGCTGCGCGAGCTGCTCGGCCTGATCGGGGCGCACGAGTGGCGCCGCAAGGGCGTGCCCATCCCGGCGCTGGACGAGCGCATCCATCCCTGGTACGGCGTGTTCTCGCCGGTGCGCGGCGAATACGTCGAGCTGGTGGCGCAGGCGCCCCTGCCGCCCGGAGCGAAGCTGGCCTTCGACATCGGCGCCGGCACCGGCGTGCTGTCGTGCGTGCTGGCGCGCCGCGGGCTGCCGCGCGTGGTCGCGACCGACATGGACGAGCGCGCGCTCGGCTGCGCGCGCGAGAACGTCGAACGCCTGGGCCTGTCCAGGCAGGTCGAGATCGTCAAGGCCGACCTGTTCCCGGAAGGCCAGGCCGATGTCGTGGTCTGCAATCCGCCCTGGCTGCCGGGCAAACCGAGTTCGGCCATCGAATACGCGATCTACGATCCGGACAGCCGCATGCTGCGCGGCTTCCTGGGTGGCCTCAAGGCCCACCTGGCGCCCGGCGGCGAAGGCTGGCTGATCCTGTCCGACCTGGCCGAGCACCTGGGCCTGCGCTCGCGCGAGCAGCTGCTGGGCTGGATCGCGGCGGCGGGACTGGCGGTGGCCGGGCGCCACGACGTGCGTCCGACGCATGGCAAGGCCTTCGATGCCGAGGATCCGCTGCACGCGGCGCGCTCGCTCGAGGTGACCTCGCTGTGGCGTTTGCACGTCGCATAAGGAGCAGTCGAAGGGCCATCGTCGGTTCGATTTGCGTCAGGCCGCCAGACGCGGTACAATGCTTACCTCAGACGCGGGGTGGAGCAGTCTGGCAGCTCGTCGGGCTCATAACCCGAAGGTCACAGGTTCAAATCCTGTCCCCGCAACCAAACACTTAGCACCAATCAGTAAAAAACGAGCCCGACTCTTGCAGCCGGGCTTTTGTTTTCTGGGGCAGCCACACTGTAATCCAGTTGAGCCAGATGAGAGACAAGAAAGACAACGCGACGATCGACCTGCCGGGTTTCGAACCGGCCGCACCATTGATCGCTCCCGCTGTCGTTCCCAATGCTGAGCCCAAGCGCACACCCCGTCCTCGCCGCGCCGCCATGAAACAGGAGCAGCTTACCCTGCTCGAAGAAACCGACACCACCGGCCTGCCTGTCTGGCGCCGCGACGATAACCTCGATTTGACCGGCCTGCCGGTCTGGGCGCCGGCGACTCCGGTATAAAGCCGGAAACCATGCACACTCCCTTCTCTACGCTGGCGCTCGCGCCGCAATTCCTGTCCAACCTCGACGTCCTCGGCTATCGCGCGATGACGCCGATCCAGGCCGAGAGCCTGCCCGCCGTATTGGCGGGCCGCGACCTGATCGCCCAGGCCGCCACCGGCAGCGGCAAGACCGCGGCCTTCGGCATCGGCATCCTGCACAAGCTCAATCCAGCCTGGTTCGCGGTCCAGGGCCTGGTGCTGTGCCCGACGCGCGAACTGGCCGACCAGGTGGCGGGCGAACTGCGCCGCCTGGCGCGCGGCGTCGGCAACGTCAAGGTGCTCACGCTGACCGGCGGCATCGCCATGCGTCCGCAGATCGCCTCGCTCGAGCATGGCGCCCACATCGTGGTCGGCACCCCGGGCCGCATCCGCGACCACCTGGGCCGCGGCACGCTCGATTTGTCGCGCGTGCAGACCCTGGTGCTCGACGAAGCCGACCGCATGACCGACATGGGCTTCTATGACGAGATCGCGAACATCGTCCGGGCCTGCCCCGAGCGCCGCCAGACCCTGCTGTTCTCGGCGACCTACCCGGACGACATCCGCCACGCCACCGCCGGCTTCCTGCGCGACCCGCTGGAAGTGGTGGTCGAAAGCCAGCACGACGATTCGAAGATCGAGCAACGTTTCTATGAAGTCGACTTCGGCGAACGCGACGCAGCCGTCGCCCGCCTGCTGCGCCACTTCCGTCCGGTCTCGACCCTGGCCTTCTGCAACACCAAGGCGCACTGCCGCGAGCTGGCCGATTCCCTGCGCGAGCAGGGCTTCTCGGCCCTCGCCCTGTACGGCGAACTCGAGCAGCGCGAACGCGACGAGATCCTGGTGCTGTTCGCCAACCGCAGCTGCTCGGTGCTGGTGGCAACCGACGTCGCCGCGCGCGGCCTCGACATCGCCAACCTGGAAGCCGTGATCAACGTCGACGTTTCCAAGGATGCCGAAGTCCACGTGCACCGCATCGGCCGCACCGGCCGCGGCGACGAGACCGGCCTGGCCCTGTCGCTGTGCGCGCCGAACGAAAAGAAATGGGTGCGCCTGATCGAGGAATACCAGAATGCCCCGGTCGCCTGGCACCCGCTCGCCGAGCTCGGCGACGACGATGCGCACGCTGAGCTGACAACACTGGCGGCGCCGATGGTGACCCTCGTCATCTCCGGCGGCAAGAAGGACAAGCTGCGTCCCGGCGATGTACTGGGCGCCCTGACCGGCGACGCCGGCCTCGTCAAGGACCAGGTCGGCAAGATCAACGTGACGGAGTTCCAGACCTATGTCGCGCTCGAACGCAGCGTGGCCGAGCAAGCCTACCGCCGCCTGAACGCCGGCAACCGCCTCGGGCCGGAATTCGGCAGCTTCAAGGGCCGCAGCTTCAAGATGCGCTTCCTCGAGGTGTAATAAGAAGAGAAACCGTGCGCCCCCATGCCGCCAGGTCGGCCATGGGCGCGCACGGTTGAGTCGAAAGCGACACGCTCGCCCCAAATCTGGCATAGTTTTGCTAAAAATAAACGATTAGCAAAATGACCAGTCACAGCACAGCCATCTACACCCCGTTCGCGGACGGACGCACGGTCCGCGATATCGTCGAGCACAGCCCAGCGCTCGTCACCGAAGCGTGGTGCCGCCAGCTCCTGCGCCAGGTCCTGCAATCGCTCGAGCAGCAGTACGCGAGCGGCGCGCCGCACCGCCCGATCACACCGGACAGCATCGTCATGCTGGACAGCGGCGAAGCCCTGCTGCTGTCCCCGCCCGACACCGAAGGCACGCCGGGCCAGGCTGGCGACGCGCATCTCGCCGCCGACCTGTACGCGCTGGCCCTGGTGATCCACTATGCCATCAGCGCGGAACTGCCGCCCGAAGGCCCGCTCGGCCCCCGCCTCTACGACGACTACAGCGACCAGCTGACCCACACCATCGACCGCTGCCTCGGCCCGAACCAGCGCCTGCGCCCGAAGCGCATCGGCGAATTGCGCGCAATGCTGGGTATCGAGGACGAGACGATGGCCGAGCCTGTGCCGGTCCAGGCCGGCGCCACGGCGAGTCTGGACGGGCAGGCTTCGGTCGGGCTGTACGCCGTGCCGACTCCCGAAGAGCGTATCCCGGAAGCGCCGGTCCAGCCCCCGGAGCAGGAGGCGCCTGCCTTCGCCGCCGAGCCGGCGCGGCATCCGGAGCCGGAACAGACGACATTGAGCCGCCCTGCCCTTGCCGCCACGCCGCTGAAGCCGTCGTCCCATCCGGCGCCCCAGGCCGCCGCCGCGCAGACGCAAATGCACGCGCACAGCCCCGCTCAGGCGCCGGCGCCGCGCGCCAGGAGCGGCCTGGAACGCTGGGCCATGATCGCCGGCGCCGCCGTGGTGCTGCTCGCCGCGGGCGGCGCGCTCTACACCCACCTGAACCAGGACAACTCCGCCGACATGGTGGCCCTGTCCCTGCCGCCGCAGGAACAGGCCGCCCGCGGCCTGGCCCCCGGCGAAACCGTCGTCGCGCCCGCCACGCAGGCCGGGAACACGGCCGCCGCCACGCCACCGGACGGCGCCGCCCCTGCAGGCGCCCTCGCCACGGCCGCCGACGCGGCTGGGGCCGCGGCCCTGCCGGTCGCCGCGCACGCGACGGCGGCCCAGGGTCCGGCAGCGGCCGCCGGCCGCCAGGTCGACGCGGTCGTCAACGGCACCACGTATAAATTGCTGATCAAGCCCTGGGGCATCGTCTACGTCAATGGCGTCGACCGCGGCGTCAGCCCGCCGGTCAAGCGGCTGACCCTGGGCCAGGGCCAGCACACGATCCGGATCGTCAACCCGAACTTCGCGGAGCACGTGATGACGGTGACTTCCGGCGGCGCCGAGAGCGCCACCATCGAACACGATTTCACGGCCCAGGCCGAAGGAGGCAGGTAGCAATGAAGCGTTTCCTCCACCGCCGCTTGCTGTGCTCGTTCCTCGGCGCCGGCCTGCTGGCCGGTTGCGCGGAACTGGCGCCGCTGTTCGAACGCAAGCCCGAGCGCGACCACCCCAAGGCCGATTCAAAGCCTGAACCGCGCAGCGAAAGCCGGCCGCGCGCCGAGTCGCGCAGCGAGGCGGCCCCGGGCCGCGACCAGGTGGCGCTGCGCGAAGGCATCCGGCTCTACAACGAGGGCGACTTCAACGGCGCCATCAAGCGCCTGAACTCGAGCGACATCCGCAGCGGGGCGCCGCTGCGCACGCGCACCACGGCGCTCAAGTACATCGCCTTCAGCTATTGCGTCACCTCCCGCCCCAAGCAGTGCCAGCAGGCCTTCGAGAAGGCGCTGAAGATCGATCCGGACTTCAGCCTCGAACCGGGCGAGCAAGGCCATCCGCTGTGGGGACCGGCCTTCGAGCGCGCGAAGAAAGGCTGAGCGCCAGGTTCAGCCGGGATTCCGCCGGGCTGAACCGTTCCCCGTTACGCCCTTCTTATGCCTTGATGTTGACCGACGCCGGGAAGCTCGGCGCGCGGCGTCGCCGCGATGCCTGCTCGTAGGCATAGGCCATGCCGATCAGGCTGGCTTCGGTATAGGCCGTGCCGACGAAGGACAGGCCGACCGGCAGGCCGTGGGCCTGGCCGGCCGGGACCGTGATGTGCGGATAGCCCGCCACCGCGGCCGGCGACGAGAAGCTCATGCCGTAATGGTCGCCGTTGATGTAGTCGGTCAGCCAGGCCACGCCGCCGGTCGGCGCGACCAGGGCGTCGAGGCGCTCCTCGCGCAGGATGCGGTCGATCCCCTCCTCGCGCGAATAACGCAGGTTGTTGGCCAGCGCCTCGCGGTAGGCGGGCGCGTCCAGTCCGCGCCTGGCCTGGGCCGCGATCAGGTGCTCCTGGCCAAAATACGGCATCTCGCGCTTCGCATTCTTCTCGTTGAAGGCGATCACGTCGGCCATGGTCTTGACCGAGGCATGCGGGGCATAGCCGGCCAGCCATGCTTCGAGGTCGGGGCGGAACTCGCTCAGCAGCACCTCGACTTCGGACTCGCCGTACTTGTCGGTGTTCGGCACCGTGACGTCGACCAGGATCGCGCCCTGGGCCTTGAGGATGGCCAGCTCCTGTTCGATGATCTCGTCGACGGCGGTGCTGCCGCCAAAGAAATTACGGGCGACGCCGAGGCGCTTGCCGCGCAGTCCGTCGGGGCGCAGCGCCGCCGCGTAGTCGCCAACCTTGCCGGCGCTTTCCTTTGTGGCCGCATCCTCGGCGTCGACGCCGGTCATCGCCGCCAGCATCAGGGCCGCGTCCGCGACGCTGCGCGTCATCGGTCCCGCGGTGTCCTGGGAGTGGGCGATCGGGATGATGCCGCTGCGGCTGACCAGGCCCAGCGTGGGCTTGACGCCGACGACGCCGCAGCTCGACGCCGGCGAGACGATCGAGCCGTCGGTCTCGGTGCCGACCGCCAGGGTCGCCAGGCTGGCGGCGATCGCCGTGCCCGAGCCGGAACTCGAGCCGCTGGGGTTGCGGTCGAGCGCGTAGGGGTTCAGGGTCTGGCCGCCGCGCGCGCTCCAGCCCGAGACGGAATGGGTCGAGCGCATGTTCGCCCACTCCGACAAGTTGGTCTTGCCGATGATGACGGCGCCGGCGGCGCGCAGGCGCCCGGCCACGAAAGCGTCGCGGCGGGCGCGCACGCCGTCCAGCGCCAGCGAACCGGCGGTGGTGCACATGCGGTCGCCGGTCGCGATGTTGTCCTTCAACAGGACGGGAATGCCGTGCAGCGGTCCGCGCAGCTTGCCGCTCGCGCGTTCACGGTCGAGCTCGGCTGCGATCTTGAGGGCGTCGGGATTGGTTTCGATCACCGAATTCAGGCGCGGGCCGGCCTTGTCGATGGCGGCAATGCGCGCCAGGTAGCGCTGCACCAGCGCCTGCGAAGTCAGCTTGCCGGCCGCCATCGCCGCCTGCTGCTCCCTTACCCCGGCCTCCAGGATGTCGGCCTCGGCGCGCGGCCGCGCTTTCGGCGCCACCGCCGCTGCCGGCGCCGCGGCCCCCGCGAGCGCGCCGGCCGCCATCCCGAGTCGAACGAAATCCCTGCGATCCATGCCGTCTCCCCTATTTAAAAGAAAGCAATAGCATAGCAGCGCTTGCCGGGCGACACGGTTTTCCCCTACGGGGCGTAGGGGCGAAAAAAAACGCTGCCGATGGGCAGCGTTTTTCTCGCTTTGACGACTGACAAGCGCTCGATCAGTTACGAACGATCTTCTTGTATTCGTTGGTGCGGGTGTCGATTTCGATGACGTCGTCGTTGCTGACGAACAGCGGCACCTGGACGGTGTGCTGGTGGGCTTCGATCGCGTTCTCGATACGGGCTTCCTTCAGGACGTTGCCCGAGGTGTTGCCCTTGACTGCCGGCTCGGTGTACACGACCTGGCGGGCGATGATGGTCGGCAGTTCGACCGAGATGGCCTTGCCGTCGTAGAACACGGCTTCGCATTCCATACCGTCTTTCAGGTAGGCCAGCGCGTCGCCCAGGTTTTCTTCTTCGATTTCGTACTGGTTGTACTCTTCATCCATGAAGACGTACAGCGGATCGGCGAAGTACGAGTAGGTCACCGGCTTCTTGTCCAGCACGACGACGTCGAACTTGTCGTCGCCGCGGAACACGTTTTCCAGCGGAGCATTGGTCAGAAGATTCTTCATCTTCCACTTGTAGGTGAAGCCCGTGCGGCTCGAGCCGTTGACATCGGAACGCAGCACGATAAAAGGCTTCTCATCAACCATGATGATGTTGCCAACACGGATTTCTTTTGCGGGTTTCATATGGATTATGATCGATAAAAGGGGTTGCAGTAACAGAGCATCATACCATGTAATGTGCGCCGCGCCTAACGAAGTGACCGGGCGAAGGCCAGCAGATTGCTGGCCAGGTCACCGTTTTCCAACATTTGCGCCTCCCATGCGGCGGTCCTTGCGGCAGCGCCCGGCAGTTCGTTTTTCAGGTCCGACCACAATGCCGCCCAGTCCTGCGCCTGGGCCTGTGCCTGCCCATCGCCGGCACCGGCGCCGTTCCAGTGCAGCGAGAAGGTCTTCAGGCTGGGAAGACCCGCCGCATAACGGTCGAGGAAGGCCCGCAGTTTCTTGTGGTGCAGGTTCTCTTCCTGGAAATAGATGTGCCAAATGAAGGGCTTGCCGGCCCATTGCGCGCGCACCCAGGAATCCTCGCCGCGCACGAAGTTCAGGTCGCAGGCCCATAACAGGCGGTCGTAGTCGGGCTGGGGGACGAAAGGCAGCACCCGCAGCGTGAGCGCGCCGCGCGTGGCGCTCGCGCCGGCGCGCGCCGGCGCCGCCAGGAATGCCTGCACCGCCTCCACCGCGACACCCTCGGGCACCAGGCAGGTGATCGCCTCCCCGTTTCCCTGCCAGGCTTCGAGCAGCGCCGCCACCGGTGCGAACGGATAGCAGAACAGCGACACCTTGAAGGCCGCGATCTCCTCTTCGCTCAGCCCCAGCCGGCGCAGGAAGGCGGCGACTTGCTCCGGATCGGACTGGAAGGCGGCGCGCTCGGCGCCGAGATCGCGCTCGCGCAGCAGGCCGCCGGTCTTCGCGGTAAAGCCCGGGAAGAAGAAATGCTTGGTCAATTTCAGCCGCGGGTGCATCGAGGGCAGGCGATGGCAGCCTTCGACCCACTCCTCGGCGCTCAGGCCCTCGTAGTTCAGCCAGACCGGGCGCGGTTCGCGCCGGGCCATCGCCTCGACGTAGCCGGGCGGGATATCGCAGGCGAAGAACTCGATGACGATGTCGTCGACCTGGTCCGGCGTGTACACGCCCTCCTGGCCGCGCCAGTGTCGCACGGCGACGCCCTGCACCACCTGGCGTTCGCAGTCCAGGACGACCTCGGGACAGATGCGGCGGAAACTCGCCAGGTCGTCGACCCAGAGCGTGACGGCCACGCCGTGTTCGCGCTGCAACTGGCGCGCCAGGCGCCAGCAGATGCCGATGTCGCCATAGTTGTCGACGACCTTGCAGAAGATGGTCAGCGTCAAGGTGCTGTCTGGAGTGGAAGCCATGTTCGATGAGGAGGTGTGCGGCGCAGGTGTGCAGCGGAAATCGCGCCATTCTAACCGATTTCGTGCGGTCAACTTGCCGCGCGGCGGCGCTGTCGCGGGGCCCGCGGCGGACGGTTCCTCGCACTGATTCCTAGTTCTCTGCGCAAGCGCAAACTGCAAATCGGGATACGGACATGCCCGCATATCCACTCAAACTTCGCGGAAGGCCCCTAGTCCAACGCCTACCTGCAGGGAAGGCGGGACATCGATCCGCCGCCCTGCCCTCCGTTCGCGCACCGACCTTACCGGTGTGCGCACGCCACGTACGCGGCCGCTTGCAGCAGGTGCGTAAGGGGAATCGATATCAGCGGGCACGCTACGACGTGCCGAGCGCCGGTACTGTTGCCGGCAGCCGCAATCCAAAACCAAGGAGTCGAGCATGAATGAATTCCAACAATTCGGATATGGTCAACCCGCGATTGCACCGCAATCGCTGTTCGGCGGCATGTTTGGCGCACCGGTCGGCAGCGCCATCGGCCGCGGCATCGGCGGCCTGTTCGGCAACCCGAACCTGGGCAGCCGCATCGGCGAACTGGCCGGCACCATCGGCGGCGGCCTGCTGCCTTTCGGCGCCGACCCGAACAGCGCCTATGGCGGCCAGCAGCAGTTGCAACCCCAGCAACTGCAACAACTGCAGCAACTGCAGCAACTGCAGCAGCTGCAACAACAACAGCAACAAGCGCAGATGGGCCAGCTCACCCCGCAGGGTGGCTTCTTCAGCGGCCTGGTGGGCCAGCTCGCCAAGCCGGCGGGCAGCCTGATCGGCGACGTCACCAACAATCCCGCCCTGGGCGGCATCATCGGCACCGGCCTGGGCGGCCTGGCCAGCCTGCTGCCCTTCAGCGCCGATGCCCAGGGCGGCGCCGCGCAGCGCCATCCGCTGGTGCAGCAACTGCAGCAGATCCAGGCCCAGCAGCAGCAACTGCAGCAGGTATTGCAGCAACTGCAACAGCGCGCCGTCCAGCTGCAACAGCAGCTGCAGCAGCAGATGCAGCAGATGGCTGCCCAGCAGCCACAGCAAGGCCAGGGCCAAGGTCAGGCCCAATTAGCGCCGCAAAGCTGGCTGACCAACATGATCGGCCAGTACGCCCAGCCGGTCGGCAGCTTCATCGGCAGCCAGCTGGGTAACCAGCAGCTCGGCAGCACCATCGGCGGCATCGCCGGCCAGATCGGCAGCATGCTGCCGTTCGCGGCCGATCCATGGAGCGCCTACGCACAGCAGGCGCAACAGGCACAGCTGGGCGGCCAGCAGACCGTCCACTGAACAAGTACCCATCCGCCGGCCTCGGGCCGGCGCTTTCTTCCCGCCCTTCGGGTTGGCGAAGAACACGCCAGGACAAGGAATGCCGCCGCCCGACGCGTCGCCGAAGACAGTGCGAGCGTACGGCGAGGCAATGCAAGGCCGCCATGGCGTTTCTCTTCACAAACTCTCTGGGCGGGAGGTTCAAAGGATCGAAGGAGGACATGCACATGCCGAGTCCCGGCTCCGAAGGAAACAACCGCTATATCGTGCGCGCCGCTGGCGACGACGGCGCCCTCGCCAGTTTCATCGACAGCATCCGCAACGACCCGGCCGTGCGCCTGGTCGACACGATCGGCCCGAGCGCCGGTCCGCCGCACACCGTCGTCGTCGAGACCGATCCGGCGACCGTCGAAAAGCTCAAGCAACGCACCCTCAACCAACTGATGATCGAGCCGGACCGCCCGCTGTCGCTGTTCTGACGCGCGCCGGCCCAGCGCAATCGAAAGGAAACGAACATGCCAAAACCTGCCCAAGGCGGCGCCGGCGAACCGCAGGACCGGTCCGGCCAGGCCCAGGACGGCGGCGCCGGCGCCGCACAGGAAGTGCGCGGCCGCACGGTCGCCGAGCGCAAGAAGAAGTACCTCGTCGCACCGCGCCAGCCGGTGGCTGCGCTGGGGCCGATGGCCTTCGGGGGCCTGACGCCGCTGTCGCTGTCCACCATCGAGCAGGCGCTGCGCGCCAGTCCCGACATCGAAGTCGTCGACACCGTGGGCGCGCGCAGCGCCATGGCGACAGCGGGCCTGGACGGCGCTGCCGAAGGCATCCTGGTGGCGCGCATGACCGACCAGCAGGCCGGCGAACTGCACCAGCGCGGCGGCGGCCGCCTGCTCGTCGAACGCGACCAGCACCTGCATCTGCTCGACCCGATGCTGCGCCGCCGCGACCTCGTCTCTTCGCTGACCCCGTACACCGGCCCCTCCGTCGAGGTGACGATCGCCGTCGTCGGCAAGGACGGGACGCCGTTGCCGGACGCCGAAGTGTCCCTGTTCGGCGGCATGCTGCCGGCCGCAGCCATCACCGATGGGGCCGGCGAAGCGCGCGTGCGCCTGTACGGCGAGGACACGCATTCGATCAGCGGCCTCTACGTCAAGCCGCGCACCGACCACTGGAGCTTCTACCAGCGCGACCCCGACATCAGCCTCGACCAGCCCAACGTCGTGATGCTGCGCGCGCTGGCCGACTGGCCTTCGCTGCAGGGCTTCCCGCGCCAGAACGCGATGGGCTGGGGCGCGCGCGCCATGCGCCTGGATGCGCTGCCGCCGCAATTCCGCGGCCAGGGCATCAAGATCGCCGTCATCGATTCGGGCGCGGCCACCACGCACGGCAACCTGAACCGTATCCGCGCCGGCTTCGACATCATCAACAAGCAGTCCGACCCCGGCACCTGGACCCAGGACACGCTCGGCCACGGTTCGCACTGCGCGGGCGTGATCGCGGCAGCCGACCCGGCCTGGGGCATACGCGGCTTTGCGCCGGATGCGGAAGTCCATGCCTGCAAGCTGTTCCCGGGCGGGCAGATCAGCCAGCTGATCGAGGCCTTGGAGTACTGCATCGAGCACCAGATCGACGTCGTCAACCTGAGCCTGGGCGGCGGCGCGCCCTCGGAAGCGCTCGAGCGCCAGATCGTGCGCGCGAAACGCGCCGGCGTCGCCTGCATCGCCGCGGCCGGCAATTCGGGCGGACCGGTGCAATACCCGGCGGCTTCGCCGAACGTGCTGGCGGTGAGCGCACTCGGCAAGCTCGGCGAGTTCCCGGCCGACAGCTATCACATGGAGACGGTGAACGTCGATGCCGACGCCGAAGGCTATTTCACCGCCAAGTTCAGCTGCTTCGGCCCGCAGATCGATGTCGTCGCGCCGGGGGTTGCCATCGTCTCGTCGGTACCGCCGAATAATTTCGCGGCCTGGGACGGCACCTCGATGGCGGCGCCGCACGTCACCGGCCTGGCGGCGCTGATCCTGGCGCATCGCCCCGAGTTCCAGGGCGCGCCCCGCTCGCCGGAACGCGTCGAGCGCCTGTTCCAGATCATCCGCCTCAGCGCCCGCCGCGTCAGCCTGGGCGACATGACCCGCACCGGCGCCGGCATGCCCGATGCGCTCGCCGCACTCGGGCTGCCGCTGATGCCGGGCCAGGCGGCGGGCTGGCCGGCGATGTATGGCGGCATGGCCGGCGCCGGCAATGGCGAAAGCATGCCCGCCTACGCCGGCACGCAGTTCTTCCATCCGTCGCCGCTGGCGCTGCAATCCTTCGGCTTCGGATTTGTGCCTCCCGGCATTGCGCTGGGAGGCTTGCCGCCGCCGCGCTGGTGAGTACGCGCGCCGGCACGGCGGCAAGGCTGACCGGGCCGGCGTTTGCTGGTTGTGTGTTTATTGAGAGCGAGAAGTCCCAAGCGCACGCGCTGCGCCCCCGCGGGAGGCGAAACAGGACAGGAGGACGAGAAAAACCGGCGGGAGCGTGGGAGCGGTAGCTGTAGCTGTAGCTGTAGCTGTAGCTGTAGCTGTAGCTGTAGCTGTAGCTGTAGCTGTAGCTGTAGCTGTAGCTGTAGCTGTAGCTGTAGCCGTAGCGCAGGAGCATGCGTGCCTCGCCAACGCAAAAAAGCAAAAAGCCGCGTTCAGCGGCTTTTTGCTTTCTACTGCCATGTCTGGCGTCCCCACGGGGATTCGAACCCCGGTACTCACCGTGAAAGGGTGATGTCCTAGGCCTCTAGACGATGGGGACCTAAAACTGTTCCGTTACTACTTTACTGCACTTACCAAATTCTTGGCGTCCCCACGGGGATTCGAACCCCGGTACTCACCGTGAAAGGGTGATGTCCTAGGCCTCTAGACGATGGGGACCCTGGACTGCATGTTATCGCATCTCTGCGCGTTGTTTTTCCTACGTGGTGGAGGTAAGCGGGATCGAACCGCTGACCTCTTGCATGCCATGCAAGCGCTCTCCCAGCTGAGCTATACCCCCTACGGGAAAACAACATTATAACATACTGCTTTTACTTCTACTACTGCTGCCGCTGGCGCAGCTTTTTGGCAAACTTCCGCCAAAATCCTTGGCGTCCCCACGGGGATTCGAACCCCGGTACTCACCGTGAAAGGGTGATGTCCTAGGCCTCTAGACGATGGGGACCCTGGAACTACCGTACTGCACTTCAGAGTTGGTGGAGGTAAGCGGGATCGAACCGCTGACCTCTTGCATGCCATGCAAGCGCTCTCCCAGCTGAGCTATACCCCCGTTTCACTGTACTCACTGTGCTGCTGTGTTACCGTGTGCTGCTGAAGTGCGAGCATTATAGCGAGGTTCTTGCATTTCGCAAATAGCGATTTGCGTCTTCTCACAAACCTTTGTTTACGCGCGCCAGTACGGTTTCGCGGCCGAACAGTTCCAGCACGGCGTCGATCGCCGGGGTCTGCAGCTGGCCGGTGACGAGCAGGCGCAGCGGCATGGCGATCTGCGGCATCTTCAGGCCGTGCGCAGCCAGCACTTCCTTGAGCATGGCGGCGAGGGCTGCCTTGTTCCACTCGACCGTCCGGCAACGCTCGGCAAACGTGCCCAGCGCGGGTCGCACGGCGTCGGTCAGGTGCTGGGCCAGCAGGGCCGCATCCGGCTGCGGCTGGCGGTAGAACAGCATCGCCGCATCGGCCAGTTCGTTGATGGTGTTGGCGCGTTCCTTCAGCAGCGCCAGCACGGTGGGCAACGCCGGAGCGCCCTCAAAACGCGCACCCTGCTCTTCCATCTTCGGACGCACCAGGCTTGCCAGGCGCTCGTTGTCGGCCTGCTTGATGTAATGGTTGTTCAGCCAGGCCAGCTTTTCCGGGTTGAACTGGGCCGCCGAGGCGGTCAGGTGCTCGAGGTTGAACCACTCGGTGAACTGCTCCATCGAGAAGATCTCGTCGTCGCCGTGGCTCCAGCCCAGGCGCGCCAGGTAGTTCAGCATGGCTTCAGGCAGATAGCCCTGCTCCGGGTACTGCATCACGCTTACCGCGCCGTGGCGCTTCGACAGTTTCTGGCCGTCCGGGCCCAGGATCATCGGCAGGTGGCCGTATTGCGGCAGCTCGGCGCCGAGGGCGCGCAGGATGTTGATCTGGCGCGGGGTGTTGTTCACGTGGTCGTCGCCGCGCAGCACGTGGGTGATCTTCATGTCCCAGTCGTCGACCGAGACGCAGAAGTTGTAGGTCGGGGTGCCGTCCGGACGGGCGATGATCAGGTCGTCGAGTTCCTTGTTGGCGATCGTGATCGGTCCCTTCACCACGTCGTTCCAGGTGACTTCGCCGTCGAGCGGATTCTTGAAGCGCACCACCGGCTTGACGCCCTCGGGCACCGGCGGCAGGGTCTTGCCCGGTTCCGGGCGCCAGGTGCCGTCGTAGCGCGGCTTTTCCCCTAGAGCGCGCATGCGCTCGCGCATCGCTTCGACTTCTTCCGGCGAGCAATAGCACAGGTAGGCGGTGCCGGCTTCGAGCATGCCCTTGATCACCTCGCGGTAGCGGTCCATGCGCTGCATCTGGTAGAACGGACCCTCGTCGTGCGACAGGCCCAGCCACTGCATGCCGTCCAGGATGGCCTGGACCGCTTCCGGCGTCGAGCGTTCGAGGTCGGTGTCCTCGATGCGCAGGATGAAGGTGCCGCCGAAATGGCGGGCATAGGCCCAGGAGTACAGCGCGGTGCGCGCGCCGCCGAGGTGGAGATAGCCGGTCGGGCTCGGGGCAAAACGGGTACGGACGGTCATGGTGAAAAGCGAAATGGTAAAGCAGCTATTTTACCCCGCCCTGCCCGCCCCGCGACACCGGCCGTCGCGAGTGCGCCACCCCGGACGCCGTTCGCGCCGGCTTCGCAGCGCCCCCATCCGCCATCAGCCTGTCCCGGCTGCCGGGCGCGGCTCCTGGCCCGCCCGCTGGCCGTCGTGCTGGACGTTGGCCTGGGCCTCGCGCTGGGCATCGATATAGGCCGCCAGTTCGCGCACAGTCGGGTAGTCGTAGAGCAGTTCGGCGCCGATGCGCACGCCGCTCGCCGCCTCCAGCTCGAGCGCCAGCGGCACCGAGGCCAGCGAATCGATGCCCAGGTCGCCGAAGGGCGTGTCGATCCCGACCTCGACCGCGGGCAGGCAACGCAGCGACCCGGTCGACTGGTGTCCCATGTCCTGCGGCTCGCCCGCCCCCTCGCGCAACCACTTGAGCACGCAGGCATGCACCAGCTCTACCGAAGCCGAAGCCGAAGCCGAAGCCGAAGCCGGCGCCGCTGCCGGGGCCGGGGCCGGGGCTGGGTCGGGAAGCGCGCGGACCACAGGCGCCGCCGGCGCGCGCAGGGCTTGCGGCGCTTCGCGGCGCAGCAGCGGGTCGAGGCGGTGTTCCTCGCCGGGCAGGGCCTGCTCGACGTCGCCGATCGCGAGCGCATAACCGGCCACGCGCGCCGCCAGCACCGCGCCCGGAGGGCAAGCGCGCACGGCCGCCTGCTCGGCGAGGATAGCCCGGCGCAGCGCGTCCAGCCTGCGTGCAGCCCAACTGGCCGCCTCGCCCTTCGCGGCAGCGGCCAGCAGCGTCCAGGCGGCGAACTCGCCGTTGCGCCAGTCCTGCCACTGGCCGGCGCCGGCGGCGGGCAGGCGCGCCAGCCCGGCGCCCAGGGCCGGGGCGCCGAACTGCTCGGCGATGCAGCGCGCGAACGCATTGCCGGGCGTGCGCACCAGCGCGCCCAGGTGGGCATACAGGGTCTCGCTCGGCCCTTCGAGGATGCGCAGCACGCGCGCGTCGCGCAGCAGGCGCGGCGCGACGTTGTTCTCCAGGTAGCCGCGCCCGCCGAGCATCTGCATCAAACCGTCGGCCGCTTCCCACAGCAGTTCCGACAGCACGCACTTGCAGGCGCTGCAGGCATCCTGCGGCAAGTCCACGCCGTTGTCGGCGGCGCGCGCCAGGCTCGCCACCAGGGCCTCGGCCGCCTCGATCGCGCAAGCCAGTTCGTGCAGGCGCAGGGCGGTGACGGCATTGTCCAGCAGGCGTCCGCCCGCGATCTCGCGGCGCTGGGCATAGCGCGCCATCAGTTGGGCGCAGCGCTGCATGGCGCCGATGCACAGGGCGCCGATGCCCAGGCGCGCAAAGGCCATCGCGTCCTGCGCGACCTCCATGCCGGCGCCCGGCACGCCCAGCACCTGGGCGTCGGCCACGAACACCTCGTCGAAACGCACCGCGTTCTGCACCATGGCGCGCATGCCCATGGTCAGCGCCTCCGGCCCCTGGACCAGCCCCGGGGCGTCTTCCGGCACCAGCAGCGCGACGGTGCCGAGCGCCCTGCCCGCGCCGTCGAAGGCGCGGGCGAATACGTTCAGGACGCCCGACCAGGAGGCCAGGCCGATCAGGTGCTTTTCGCCGCTGAGGCGCCAGCCGCCCTCGACCCGCACGGCCCGGGTGCCGATCGCGCGCGGATTCGATCCGGCCTGCGGCTCGCTCAGCGCAAACGCGGCCAGCTGGCGGCCCGTGGACAGCACCGGGCCCCACTGCGCGCGCAGCGCGGGCGAGCCGAAGCGCAGCAGCGGGCGCAGGCCGAGGCCGTTGTGCACGCCGACCACCGTGGCCAGGGTCAGGTCGAGCGCCGCCAGTTGCGTCATCACCCGCACCAGGTCGACGGTGGACAGCCCCTGCCCGCCCAGGGCGCCCGGCGCCTGCAGGCCGAACAGGCCCCGGTTGCCGAGGTCGAGCACCAGGTGCGGGGCCAGCGCGCGCCGCTCGTCGTCGAGCGCGGAATGGATGCGCCGCGCGCCGTACTGGCGCAGCCAGCCGATCAGGTTGTCGGCCCGCGCGCTGCTGGCCGCCAGGTCGGCGTGCGGGCGGGCGCGCACCAGTTGCAGGGCGCCGTCCGCCAGCAGGGCCTTGCAGCGTCCGCGCTGGACCTTGCCGCTGGTCGTGCGCGGGAAGGCCCCCGGCGCCGCGAACAGCAGCGTATGCAGCGGCACCCCGAGGCCCGCCGCCACCGCGCTGCGGATGCGCCCGCCCAGCTCCTCGAGCTCGCCGCTGCGGGCGAGAAGCCGGCTGGCCTCGACCACCACCGCCAGGCGCTCGCCATCGGCGCCCTCGATACCGAAGGCGGCGCAGCTGTTCGGCGCGAGCATGCCCGCCGCGCGCTCGACCAGCTCTTCCACATCCTGCGCATACAGGTTGCGGCCATGGAGAATGATGACGTCCTTGCGGCGTCCGGTAATGAAGAGCTCCCCCTCGTGGACGAAGCCGAGGTCGCCGCTGCGCAGGAAAGCCGGCGCCGCGCCGGCGCCCGCGCCGCCCGCGATCCGGGCGCCGAACACCTGGGCGCTCTCCTGCGCGCGTCCGTGGTAGCCGCGCGCGACGGCCGGACCGGCGATCCAGATCTCGCCCACGCGCCCGGCCCCGAGCCGCTCGCCACTCTCCGGGTCGGTCACCGCGACCATGACGCCGGGGGCCAGCGGGCCGCAACTGACGACAGGGCGCGCCATGGCGTCGCCCGGCGCCGCCGCGCGCACCTGCCGCCGTTCGAGTGCGCCGGCATCCAGCATCAGGACGCGCGGGCCGCGCCCCAGCGGTCCGCCGGCCACCAGCAGGGTCGCTTCCGCCATGCCGTAGCAGGGAAACAGCGCGCTGCGGCGCAGTCCGCTGCCGCCGAAGGCGCGCATGAAACGCTCCAGCGTGGCGGCGCGCACCGGCTCGGCCCCGTTGTAGAGCACCTCGAGACTGGACAAGTCGAGGCGCGCAGCCTGCTCGGCGCTCATCCGGCGCGCGCACAGGTCCCAGGCGAAGTTGGGCGCCCCGGTGCAGGTGGCGCGGTAACGCGTGACCGCCTCCAGCCACAGCGCCGGGCGGCGCAGGAAGGCGCCGGGCGACATCAGCACCGAACGAAAGCCCAGCGCCAGCGGCGCGGCCACGCTGCCGATCAGCCCCATGTCGTGGAAGGGCGGCAGCCAACTCACCATCACGGTGTCCGGGCCGAAGCCGAAGGCCTGTCCGATCGCCCCGATGTTGGCGACCATGTTCGCATGCGTGATCTCCACCCCTTTCGGCTGCGCCGTCGAGCCGGAGGTGTACTGCAGGAAGGCCAGCGCGGCGCCCGACGGCAGCGGCAGCGCGGCGGGCCGGGCCGGGCCGGGAGCGCACAACAGCGGCAGGCCGCAGCCGGCGCGTGTCAGCGCCGCGCGCGTTGGCGCTTCGTTGTCCGGCGCCGCGAGCACGATGCCAGGCCGGGCGTCGGCCAGCAGCGCCGCCAGGCGTTCGCCGTCCCGGCGCCGGTGCGCGGGCGCGGCCGGCACCGCGACCAGGCCGGCGGCCAGGCAGGCGAGGAAGGCCGTCACGAAGTCCAGGCCCGCCGGATACAGCAGCAGCGCGCGCTCGCCCGGACCGGCGCGTTCCGACAGCGTCGCCGCCAGGGCGGCCACGCGCTCGGCCAGTTGGGCGTAGGAGACGTCCAGGGCCGCGCCATTCTCGTGCAGGAAGGTATAGGCGATGCGGCCGGGACTGTGCCTGGCGCGCTCCTGGAGACTGTGCAGCAGGGTTGCCCCTCCGGGCTCCATCGCCTCAGCCACGGGAACGCTCCCCGCGCCAGGGCCCGCGCGCCGGCTCCACGCCGAGCGCCGCGCCGGCGCCGTTCACCGCCGCGCCCACCAGGCGCGCGCCATGCCGCAGCTGCTCGGGGCGGTGCGCCGCCATGACCTGCAGGCGCAGCCGCGCCGCGCCCAGCGGCACCCCGGGGAACTCGACCGCATTCACGTGCACGTTGGCGCGCGCCAGCGTGCGTCCGGCGAGACGGGCCACGGGCTCGCTGCCGATCCAGACCGGCACGATGGCCGAGGGCGCGCCGAGGCAGCGCATGCCGGTCTCCGCCAGGTGGGCGCGCAGGGCCAGCGCATTGCGCAACAGGGCCGCGCGCAGTCCCTCCCCTTCGCTTCCCGTGACGATGCGCAGCGCCTCGAGCACGGCGGCCGCCTGCACCGGCGAGAGCGCGTTCGAGAACAGGTGCGGCCCCGCGAACAACTGCAGCTGGCGCTTCACCGCGCGCGAGGCGCAGGCCACGAAGCCGCCGTTGGAGGCAAAAGTCTTCGAGAACGCGCCCATCACGATGTCGATCTTGCCCAGCATGGCCTGGGCGCCGATGCTGCCGGCGCCGTTCGGGCCGAGGGCGCCGAGGTCATGGGCGACGTCGACCAGCAAGGTCGCGCCGTACTCGCGGCACAGGTGCTGCATCAGCGGCAGGTCGGGGGCGTCGGCGTCCATGCTGAACAGGCCTTCGGTGACGACCAGGATCCCGTTCTCGGTGTCGCGCGCGCGGATCGCCGCGAGCAGCTCGCGCACGTGGCCGGTGTCGAGGTGGCGGTGCAGCGCGACGTTGCGCGTCGCGGCGGCGGCGCCCTGGCGCAGCGAGGCATGGGCGAGCTGGTCGACCACCACGTAGTCGCGCTGGCCGACCAGCGCCGTGACCACGCCGAAGGCGGCGCCCCAGCCGGTCGGGAACAGGGTCACGTGCTCGGCATGCAGCAAGGCGCCGAGCGCCTTCTCGAGCGCCAGCGAGAGGTGGTTGTTCCCCATCAGGACAGCCGAGCCGGCGCTGTGCGGGCCGCAGTCGGCCAGCGCGCGCAGCGCCGCCTCCCGCACCGCGGGGTGCGAGGCGAGCGACAGGTAATCCTGCGAGGCGAAGTTGACGCCCGGCGCGGCGTCCGGACCGCCGCCGGCGCCGCCCTCCTCCCTGACCTGGGCCTCGGGTCCGGGCGCGCCGTCGACCGCGCGCGCATATTGCCAGACCCCGTGGCCGGCGCGCAGCGCGCACCAGGCGTCGAGCGCCTCGGTGCGGCGAATCAGGTCTGGGCCGCGCGGCTGCGCGAACTGGGCGACATTGCCGCGCAGCGCGCCGCAACTGGCGAGTTCGGCGATATCGTCGGTCCGCGCGAAGTGAAGCGTTTCTTCGTGCACGATGTGCTCCTCGATGGAAAGGTGGATTCAGGCCGGCACCGGCGCGCCAAGCGGTTCGGCCTGGCCGGCCAGCAGCGCCGCCAGTTGCTCGGGCGGCAGCGGACGGTGGAACAGGTAGCCCTGGGCGAGGTCGCAGCCCATGGCGCCCAGGTCGGCCAGCTGTTCGCCGGTCTCGACGCACTCGGCGATGACCTTCAGGTCCAGGCTGTGCGCCATGGCGACGATCGCTTCGGCGATCGCGTATGGACGGGTGCGCGCGCTCTGGCCGAGGCGGCGCACGAACAGCCCGTCCATCTTGAGGATGTCGACCGGCAGCTCGGACAGGTAGTTCAGGCTCGAGTAGCCGGTGCCGAAGTCGTCGATCGACACCAGCACGCCGGCCGCGCGCAGCTCGCTCATGACCCGGCGGTTGCCCTCCAGGTCGTCGATCAGCACGCCCTCGGTGATCTCGAGTTCGAGGCAGCCGTCGGGCAGCCCCGTCGCCTCGACGATCTCCAGCACGCGCGCGGCGATGCTGGGCGTGCGCAACTGGCGCGCCGACAGGTTCACCGCCGTCTTCACGCCGGACAGCCCGGCGTCGCGCCAGGCGCGGTTCTGGGCGCAGGCGGTGCGCAGCACCCAGTCGCCGATCGGCACGATCATCCCTGTCTCCTCGGCCAGCGGAATGAAGCGGCCCGGATCGATGCGCCCATAGACCGGATGCTGCCAGCGCAGCAGCGCTTCGACGCCGACGATGCGGCGCGTCGCCAGGTCGACCTGGGGCTGGTATTCGAGGAAGAGCTGGCCGCGCGTGAGGGCCTCGCGCAGCCCGTTCTTCAGCGTCAGCCGCTCGCTTTGCGGCGCGCAGGCCGTGCTCGAATACAGCTGCACGCTGTTCTCGCCCCAGGCGCGCGCGCTGCGCATGGCGATGTCGGCGCGCTTGAGCAGCGCGTCGAGGTCGCAGTCCTCGGCCGGATACAGCGCCACGCCGACCGAGAGCGTGATGAAGCACTCGCGCCCGGCGGCCGCCAGCGGCAGGCCGAAGCGGTCGAGGATCTTCTCGGCGACCTGGCGCGCGTCGGCTTCGCTGCCCAGGTCTTCCAGCAGCGCCACGAACTCGTCGCCGCTCCAGCGCGCCACGGTGTCGCAGTCGCGCAGGCAGCCGCGCAGGATGCCGCCGGCCTGCACCAGCAGCGCGTCGCCCGCCTCGAAGCCGAGGGCATCGTTGACCTCCTTGAATTTGTTGATATTCAGGAGCAGCAGCGCGACCAGGCGCCGGTTGCGGTCGGCGCGGTCCATGGCGTGGCGCAGCCGGTCGCGCAGCAGGCGGCGGTTGAGCAGGCCGGTGAGTTGGTCGCAATGGGCGCCGTCGAGCAGGCGGCCGACGCTGGCGCCCAGGTCGCGCGCGGCGAGATTGTCGCCCGGCGCGCCATCGCGCAGCGCCGCCGCGACCAGCGCATCGCCCTGCCCGTGGCACACCACCCGGTTGCGCCCGCTCGACTTGGCCAGGTAGAGCGCCTCGTCTGCGCGCCCGATGGCGCCGCCGATGCTTTCGCCCATCCTGTACTCGGCGACCCCGATCGAGACGGTCAGCGCGATCTCGCTCGGGCCGTCCATGCAGCGCAGCTTCTCGATCGCGACCCGCACCCGCTCGGCCAGCACCAGGGCGTCGACCGCCGGCGTCTCAGGCAGCATCAGGAGGAACTCCTCGCCGCCGTAGCGCCCGAAACAGTCGCTGCCGCGCACCTGCTCCTGCACCGTCTGGGCGAAGGCGCGCAGCACCGTGTCGCCGGCGCTGTGGCCATAGGTGTCGTTGATGCGCTTGAAGAAGTCGATGTCGAGCAGGCAGAGGCAGAAGGCGCGGCTGTTGCGGTCGCTGCGTTCCTTCTCGCGCTCGATCAGGCTGATCAGGTAGCGGCGGTTGTGCACGCCCGTCAGCTCGTCGCGGATCGCCAGCTCGTTGATGGTGCCGAGCGCCTGCTCGAGCTTCACGAAGCCCTGGGTCTTGGTCAGCTCGAACAGCAGCGCGAAGGCCAGCACCACGACGAACAGGCCGAGGTGGCAGACCAGGTAGAGCAGCGCCATGTCGGTGACCGGGTGGTTCGGGAGCGGATGGCCGGCCGCCGCCAGCGCATAGATGAAGCTCGCCGCGCCGCAGCTCATCGCCAGCCAGAACAGCGCGCTCCAGATGCCGCCGAGGAAGGCCGCGACCAGCGGGCCGGTAATCAGCCAGCTGGCGGTCGGCGCGCTGATGCCGCCCAGGTTATAGCTGAGCCAGGTGAAATTGAAGAACAGCGCGCACAGGAACAGTTCGCGCGCCGCGCAGATACTGCCGCTGGCGCGCAGCAGCAGCGGCGAGGTGAGCATGAAGGCGCAGCACAGCAGGATCTCGGTGGCGGCCGCCCCGAAGCCCAGCAGGTAATAGGCCAGCGCATAGAAGGGCCCGGCGGTGGCGGCCAGCAGGGCCGCGTTGACGACGTTCTCGGCGCGCGTCAGCGTCGCCGCCTGCTGCTGCAGGGCGGCGGGAATGAACCAGTGGGTCGCGGCCAGGTAGCGGCCGCTCCATCGCGCGCAGGTGCTGTTCATGGAGGCGGAAAGCGGCACGCGGCCGCCTTGGCGAGTGAGTCCAGCAGGCAGTGTAAGCAGGAAATTTCCTACTAAACTTATTCTGGCGCAGATAGGAAGGCGATTTCGACAGCCACACCACGTTGGCAGCCATCAATTCGCCACCAAGGACAGGGAGCGCGGAATGCACCGTATCTCGTGAGGAGAGCGGCGCACGAAGGGGCGGCGCTAATGTCCTTAGCCGCATTCGGTTTTGCTCAAGATCAAGATATTGCCTGGCATATCGTGACAATATCCCGCCTTTAGCAAACGTTGGCGAAAGTCCGCTGGTGACGGTCCATGAAAATGAATCGCTGCCTTGAATCCATTCTGGAAGACATTCTCAAAACCGCTCCGGGGAGTGAGGTTGCTGCAGTGCTGGCCCAGCGAGTACGGCGTGAGCGTGCCTACAGGGACAACCGGATACGAGATGCTCTGCATGCGCACGACGATCCCGTTTTTAAACGCACGGCGGAGGAGGCTGATCTCCTCTGTACGGTTGAAAATGCGCTCCTCGCCGAAATAGGAAGCATCTCTTCGACATTCATGACGCCCGCGAGCGAGTTCCTGCATACCCTCTTAGCACTGGAAAGTGTTCAGCGGATTCGCCTTGGCATTCCTATCTGCCAGGACCTTCCTTTGACAATCGAAATGGATAACTGGGATGCCGCGCAATATCAAAGCTCGTTTGATGCGCTCGCTGGTTGGGACTATTTCTTGGAATACTTTGGTGAAGTCCTGAAACAACTGATGCGGCAAGCCACGGACGTAGCCATCCTTCCAATCGCTACGTTCGAAGACTTTGGCAACGCGACCGCGCATTTTGAACAATCCAGCAAATGGCAGATGTTCCATGAATTTCGTTCGTTCTGGGAAGCCGGAGCGCTCAAAATCGATACGAAAAACCTGGTGCTCGATGCACGGTGGAGTGAACTGGTCCGAGCTTTCCGCGTGTCTTTATCCCGACTGCGCGCATTCAGGGTTGCACGTTCGGCAGACCGATTGCAGGATGACCAGGTGCGGTCCGGGACACGCGAACTGCCCTTCGATGTCTTTCGCTCCCAACACGAAATACGGTCGTGCTACCTGACGTCGCTCCAGTTCTTCTCCGCCGAGCTGAGAGAGGTGGTGCACGGGGCAAGTCTCGCTGAATGGATCCGGGCATACCATGTGCTGAGAGAATTCGCATGGAAATGCTTGCGTGAGATCCCGCCGGACGAACCTTGCAACTTGCTAGTGGAGCGGGCGCCGTCCTTTTTTCAGATGAATCGCCACGACTATCGTAGACACTCCTGAGCCATAATGTTGGGCACAAGGAGAAGGCATGAGCGGAAAGCGGTACACAGAGGAATTCAAGATTGCGGCGGTCAAGCAGGTGGCAGAGCGTGGTC